>JBDRCF010000036.1:0-25267 GCA_043821985.1 Pseudomonadota bacterium | reverse complement strand
CGCGGCGGCGGCCAGCACCGCGCATCTGCAGGCCGGCGGTGCGGCCGACGCGCTGCAGGTGCGCGCGCCGGTGGCCGCGCGCGTGCTCCGGGTGCAGCACGAAAGCGAAGGCCCGGTCGCTGCAGGCCAGCCCCTGCTCGAGATCGGCAATCCCGAAAGCCTGGAAGCCGAGGTGGAAGTGCTGTCCACCGATGCGGTGAAGATCGTGTCGGGTTCGAGGGTGATCCTGGATCGCTGGGGTGGCGACCCGTCGATCGAGGGCAGGGTGCGCGTCGTCGAGCCCGGCGGCTACACCGAAAATTTCGGCACTCGGCGTCGAGGAGCAGCGGGTGCGCGTCATCGTCGATTTCACTTCGCCGCGCGAGGCGTGGGCACGGCTCGGTGACGGCTACCGGGTGGAGGCGCGTTTCGTGCTGTGGGAGGGCAGGGACGTGCTGCAACTGCCGACCAGCGCATTGTTCCGGCTCGGCTCAGGGTGGGCGGCATTCAGGCTGGAGGGTCGACACGCCCGCCAGACACCGGTCGAAATCGGCCAGCGTGCCGGGCTGGCGACCCAGGTACTGTCGGGGCTCAAGGCCGACGACCGGGTGGTGGCGCATCCGGACGAAACGATCCGTGACGGTGTGCGCGTGAAGCCGCGCTGACGCTCAAGCCTGCTTGAGGATGGCCTCGACTTCGGCGTCGTCCACCTGCGGAAAGTCCGTATAGAACTGGCCCACCGCCTGGAAGAACAGCGGCGTCGACAGGCACACCACCTCGTCCGCATAGGGTCGGATCTTCTCCACCGTGTCGGCCGGGGCCACCGGCACCGCGCAGATCAGGCGTGCCGGTTTCTTGTCGCGTAGCGCATGCAGCGCGGAAATCATCGTGGCACCTGTCGCCAGCCCGTCATCGACCACGATGACGATGCGCCCGGCGGGGTCGATCGGTGGGCGCAGCGGCGTGTACTGTGTCCGCCGTTTCTTGATGACGTCGAGCTGGGCCTGTCTTTCCTGCGCGAGATAGGTTGGTGTACCGCCGACCGACTCCGCGTAGTCGGACACATACGTCCAGCCCGATTCGTCGATCGAGCCAATGGCGAATTCAGGATTGAAGGGTGCGCGCAGCTTGCGCACCAGCACCACGTCGAGCTCGCCTTCGAGGGCTCGAGCGAGCTGCTGCCCCATCGGTACGGCACCGCGCGGAATGGCGAGGATTAGAGGGTGCTGGCCCTTGTACGAGGCCAGGGCCGTCGCGAGACGCTCGGCTGCCTGGTGGCGGTTGGCGAAAACCATGACGATCTCCCGATGATGACTTCTCTCATCCTAGACAAACGTTTGCCTGGCCGCGAACGCGGCATCGTGAGACGGAATGCAATGAAAAAGGCCTGCATGCAGCAGGCCTTGAGGGGCATCCGGTTTTTATGCGTCGAGACGGAAAAGTCAGAACTCGTATTCGGTCTGCAGCCTGAACGTATTGTCGGGCGTGGCATTCGACACGCCGAACAGCCAGGCGGCGTTGTACTTGATGGCGTGGTGGTGGGCGGTGGCCAGCCTGCCGAACACGGCCGGCCCTATCTTATGAGACTGGTCCCGGGAGGCTTCCCAGTCGTTCCAGGGGCCGGTGCCGCCAAAGCCCTGGAGGCCGTATTCAAAGGCAGGCTGCCAGCGGTATTTCACCTGCCACTGATACCCGGCTTCGGTCGGGCTGGATACGGCGGCGTTGAAGCGCTTCTCGAACAGGAGGTTGCCGTTCAGTTGCAGCTTGCCGAATTCGGTCTGGAAGAGCGGGCCGACTTTCAGTTCGACGCCTTCGTCGTGATCGCTCGGCACCTCGATCTCGGTGATGAAGCCGACGTCCACCGGATATTTCCCGGTCTCGGTGAGCTGGAATTTGTTCTCCCACTCGAAGGCATCGTACTTGACGCCGTTGCCGCCGGTCTTTGCATACTTCAGATAGACTTCGGTGAACCACCAGTCGTTGGCGCCGTAGCCCAGCCCCAGCGAGGCCATGGATTGGCGCGGCGCGCTGTCGACGGTGCCGAATTTGAAGTCGATCTCCTTCTCGCCTTTCTCCACGGTGGGCGTGTAGACGTAGTCGGTGGGACCGGCGAGGGCGGATTGCAGATACAGCATGCCCATCGCAGCAATCAATACTGCGTTGCGTTTCATGGGATTTCCTTTCAGGTTGCCTGGGGTATGCGGGGCCGACTCCAGCGCATCCCGAACAGGATGACGAGGAAGGTCAGCATGTAGAACAACACCTGCATGCCGCTGGGGCGGGCCTCGTAGCCGGCGAAGATATGCAGCAGGTTGCCCAGGAGCGAGTCCATGGGCAGCAGGGACGAGGAATCCCAGAGCGGGCTGGCGAGCGGGCGAATGAGATCGCCCTGGATCAGCAGGCGCGCCATCTGCCCGGCCATGCCGGCGGCGAGGAAAAGAATCAGGGCGCTGGTGACGGTGAAGAAATGGCGCAGGGGAATCCGGGCGAGCCCCGAATACAGCACCCATCCCGCGCCGATGCCGGCCGCCAGGCCCAGCAGGCCGCCGCTCAGCATGGAAACCCGGCTCGAGCCATCGCCCGCGGCCAGTCCGTACAGGAACAAGGCGGTCTCCGAACCTTCGCGCAGGACGGCCAGGGCGATCAGGATGGCCAGCGCCGACATTTCCCGCTGCCCGGTTCGGACGGCATTCCCCATCGATTTGGCCTGTGCGGCCATCTCGCGTCCGTGGGTGGCCATCCAGATGTTGTGCCAGCCCAGCATCAGCACCGCGATGCCCAGGATGGCGGCATTGAACAGTTCCTGTCCGGCGCCTTCGGCCATCTCGGCGATGGTCTCGGTCAGGCCGGCCACCACCAGGGCACCGCCCAGGCCGGCGCCGATGCCGATGGCGAGCCACAGGTTGCGGCCGGCCAGTCCGCGCGTGGCGGCGGCGATGATGCCGATGAGCAGGGCGGCCTCGAGGCTTTCCCTGAAAACGATGATGGCCGATCCGAACATGCTTACTCCGCCACGATCACGCCGCGCGCGGTCTTGTCGTGGAATTCGCCGTAGAAGGGATATTTGCCGGGCGCGAGCGGGCCGATGTAGATCGTGGCCTTGCCATTGCCGGCCACCAGTTTTTCGCGGTTGAGCTCATGGCTTTCGAACTCTTCCGGCGTGCTGTCCAGATTGCTGACCAGCAGCTTGACCTTCTTGCCTGCGGGCACTTTCAGTTCGCTCGGCGTGAACTGATGGTCCTTGATCGTCAGCGTGGCTTCCAGATCGGCAGCAAGGGCGGCAAGGGGGAACATCAAACAGGCAAGGACAAGGGCTTTCATGGGTGCTTACAAATAATTCACATATGTATAACGATAATCGTTCTCGTTAATATGCGCAAGCGCTTCCTGCAGGCCGCTACGCAAGCCTAAAGAGGTCGGGCCGCATCCGCGTCAGCAGGCTGGCCGAGCGTGTTCGAGGTGCCGTTGTCCGGGCCCGAAATCTCAAAAGGGAAAGCGCGATGTCATGGCCGGCCGCGACTTGCCGGCGACCAGATGGGTGACTTTGGGCGGCTCGCTGCCGCGATGAAATGCCCGTGTCTGTTCCAGGACGTCACGATCCGCAACCGTGACCCGTTCGTGCTGGCGCAAATGCTCGTGCCAGGATTCGACCATGAAGCATTCAACCATGCGCTCGGGATGTTCGATGTCCCAGAATAGCTCCCACATGAAGGCGCCATCGCGTCGGCGGATCCGGCTGATCGGCTGCATGATCCGGGTGAACGCTTCGGTCTGGGCCGGATCGATCCGGTATTCCACCGTGACCATGACCGGCCCGCGGTCGGCTTCGCGTTCGCCGGCCATCATCGGCGTGGGCCAGAACAGCGAGGGCGAAAGGTCGGCGACATCATGCTGTCCGACCCGATACGTGCGGGTGAGGGCAATCCCGATCAGCGCGCCGACGGCGGCGGCACTCAGTGCAAGCGGGATGCCCGTCCAGGAGGCGACCTGGCCCCACAATGCGCTTCCGGCCGCCATCCCGCCCATGTAGACGACCCAGAACAAGGCCAGGCCGCGCGCACGCACCCACCCGGGCAGGGCCGTCTGCGCGGCGGTCATCAGCGAGGAGACCACGCTGATCCAGGCAACCCCGATCAGCAGCATGGCCGTCCCGGCCGCATACACGTTCCCGCTGTGGGCGAGCGCCAGCATGGCCAGGGCGTACAACCCGGTCGCGCCGGCCACGATCCGGTCGCGCGAGAGGCGGGCGTGCGCATGGGGCAGCAGCAGGGCGCCGGCCACTGCGCCCAGGCCCAGACAAGCCAGGAAGAGTCCGTACGTCCCGGGGCCGCTGTGCAGTTCCTGCCTGACGATGAGCGGCAGCAGGGCCCAGGAGGCGCTGGCGAACACGAAGAAGGCGACGCCGCGGGTGAGCACTGCGCGCAACTCGGGCGAATGGCGCGCATAGCGCAGACCGGCACGCACTGCGCCGGCAAGGCGTTCGGCGGGCAACCCGCTTGCCGTGGGCGGGCGCTGCCAATGCTTCAAGGCCGCAATGACGGCAAGAAACGACACGGCGTTCAGCACGAAGACCGCGCCCGGCCCGGCGGCGGCCACGATTACCCCGGCCAGCGCGGGGCCGACGGCTCGGGCGACGTTCAGCCCCATGGAATTCAGGCCGATCGCTGCCTGGAGTTGGGCGCGGGGCACGAGTTCCGGCGTGATCGCGCCCCAGGCCGGCATCATCATGGCGTTGCCGATGCCGAGTGCGAAGGTGAACAGCAACAGGAGCGGTGCGGTGGTCAGGCCCGCGAGCGTGAGGACGCCCAGCGTGGCCGCCATGACCAGCATCCACACCTGGGAGGTGATGAGGTAGCGCCGTCGGTCGACGATGTCGGCCAGCGCCCCGGCCGGCAGCGCCAGCAGGAAGACCGGGGCCGTGGTGGCGGCCTGTACCAGTGCCACCATCAGGGGATTGGGCGCGAGCGAGGTCATCAGCCAGCCGGCGCCGACCTCGTGCATCCAGGAACCGATGTTCGACGTGACCGACGCAATCCATAACGTCCGGAACACGCGGTTGTGCAGGGGGGTCCAGGGCGAGGTGGGCTTGAGCGTCTCGGCTGTCACGATGCGTCCGCGTCAGGCGCCGTCGAGCGCGTTTTTCCAGGTGCGCAGCGGAATGCACGTCTGCAGGCGATGGACGGCGCGGTCGACAAGCGCGGCATGGAGTTCGTGCCCGACCGGCGAGGCCACGTCCAGCGTGGCGTCTCCCTGGCACTGCGTGAGCCGTTCATAGGCGGCATAGGCATGCTCGATCGGGATGATCGGGTCGTCTTTCCCGTGCAGCACGTGCAGGGTCGTGAATTCGGGCGCCCGGTCGGGCAGCGTCGCAAAGCGGCCGGAAAACGCCAGGACCCGGCCGACGCCGCCATCATGCGCAATGCCGTATTCCAGCGCCATGATCGCGCCCTGCGAGAAGCCGACCAGCGCCGTGTCCGGCTGCATCACCTTGAGACGATCCTGGGCCTGTCGAATCAGCGCGTGCAGCGCCGGCATGGCCGCGGCTACCCGGGCGGCCCGGTTGTCGTCGTTCACGCCATCGAGGGAGAACCACTGTCTGCCGCTGTCGTCTCCGTCGAACGCGGCGATGCCTTCGGGCAGCAGGAATGCGGCCTGGGGAAAGGCGGCACCGAGCGTGTCGGCCAGCGGCAGCATGTCCGGGGGCGTCCTGCCAGCGCCATGCAGCAAAATGAAAAGCTGCCGGACCGGCAGCGTGGCGGGCAGCAATTCGATTCCTTGAAAGTCGCGTTCGCTCATGTGCTGTCTCCGCTGCCGGTCCGGCAGGCTGTTTTATCCCGGCTTGAACAGGTCTTTGTATGCCCGCGGCTGGGAACGCCAGTACTGTTTCGGCGCATCGACCTGGTCGCCGAGCTCTGCCGCCGCGTGCCAGGGCCAGCGCGGGTCATACAGCATACCGCGAGCGAGCGCCACCATGTCGGCCTGGCCCGAAGCGAGGATCGTTTCCGCCTGCTCGGGCTCGGTGATCAGGCCCACGGCGATCGTGGGCAGTCCGGTTTCGCGCCGGATTCTGTCGGCGAAGGCAACCTGGTAGCCCGGTCCGACCGGGATCTTTTGCAAGGGAGAGAGCCCGCCGCTGGACACGTCGATGAACGCGCAGCCGCGGCGCTGCAGTGCCTGTGCGAACGCGACGCTCTGCTCGATCTCCCAGCCGCCGTCCACCCAGTCGGTGGCGGAAATCCGGATGCCCACCGGCGTGTCATCCGGTACGGCGGCGCGGAGGGCGTCGAACACCTCGAGCGGAAAGCGCATGCGGTTTTCCAGCGTGCCGCCGTAGCGGTCGTCGCGGGTATTCGACAGGGGCGACAGGAACTGGTGCAGTAGATAGCCGTGTGCCGCGTGCAGTTCGATCACGTTGAAGCCCAGTCGTTGCGCGCGCTGCGCCGCGGCCACGAAATCGTTGCGGATGCGCGTGAGTCCTGCATCGTCGAGCGCGAGCGGGCGCGTGTCGTCTGCCGCATAGGGCAGGGCGGACGGCGCGACGGTCTGCCAGCCGCCGCTGGCCGGCGCGATCGACTGTCCACCTGCCCACGGCACCTCGGTGGAGGCCTTGCGGCCGGCATGCGCCAACTGGATGGCGATGGGAATCGGGGAATGCCGGCGGACCGACTGGAGGACGTGTGCCAGCGCCGCCTCCGTCTCGTCCGACCAGAGCCCGAGGTCGGCGGGCGAGATGCGGCCTTCCGGCGCGACCGCCGTGGCTTCGATGTACATCAGGCCGGCGCCGGACAGGGCCAGGTGCCCCAGGTGGATCTGGTGCCAGTCGGTCGCCCGGCCCTCGTCGGCGGAATACTGGCACATGGGGGCGATGACGACGCGGTTGTCCAGAACCTGCCCGCCGAGTGTGATGGGAGAAAACAAGATGCTCACGATGATGGATTCCTTCAAAGGATCAATGGGCTTCCGCCGGGTCACGCCACACATAGGCATCCATGGCGAGGCCGCCATAGGTGAAAGGAGGCTGGTAGCGCGTGGGCCGGTCGCCGTTCGCGGCGCCCAGGGCGACGAAAAACGGCAGGAAGTGTTCTTCGGTCGGGTGCGATGCCGAACCATGGGGGGCCGAACGATAATCCAGCAGGGCCGCGACATCCTGCGCCGCGACGCGTGCGGCGACCCAGTCGGCAAAGTCCTTCGCCTGCGGAACCGGCGTCGGGTCGGCGGTCGCCTGCCAGTCCAGCCAGTCGAAGTTATGCGTGATCGAACCGGTGGCGACGATGAGCACGCCTTCCTCGCGCAGAGGCGCCAGCGCCTGCCCCAGCGCGAAATGCGCCGCCGGGCCGGCGTTGCGCACTAGCGAGAGTTGCGTGACCGGCACGTCGGCCTGCGGAACCATCGCCGACAGCGGCACCCAGGCGCCGTGATCGAGCCCGCGGCTGGGGTGCAGCTCCGCCGCCAAGCCGGCGGTCGTCAGCAGGGAGACGGCCCGTTCGGCCAGCGCCGGCGCACCTGGCGCGGGATACTGCAGGGCATGCAGTGTCGGCGAGAAGCCGGAGAAGTCGTGAATGGTTTCCGGCGCACCGGACAGGCTGGCCGTGGCCTGGCGCGCTTCCCAGTGCGCCGAGATCGCAAGAATCGCCGTCGGCCGCGGGATCGCCCGACCGATATCGCGCCAGCAGGCCACGGCCTCCGGCGCCTTCTGCAAGGCGTCGGGGGCGCCGTGGGACACGAACACGACGGGCAGGCGAGACATATCGGACTCCATTCTCCGCCAGACGCGGCGGCGGTTTACTGCTTGTTGACCGCGACGGCTTCCATCGGGATCTCGAGGGTCACGTCATCGGACACATAGGGCGCGTATTTGCCCATGTTGAATTCGGTGCGCTTGATCTTGGTCACCGCGTTGGCGCCGATCGCGTCCTTCTTCATGATGGGATGCGGCATCGCCTGGAACGAAGTGATGGTCAGCGTCACCGGCTTGGTGATGCCCTTGATCGTCAGGTTGCCGTCGACCGACACCGGCTTGTCGCCATCGAATTTCACGGAGGTCGACTTGAACGTGATGGTCGGGTACTTCGCGGTATCGAAGAAATCCTCATCCTGGATGTGTTGGTTCAGCAGGGGATAGCCGGTGTTCACCGACTTGGCGTCGATGGTGGCGTCCACCGAGCCCGTCCTGGCGGCCTTGTCGAACACGATCGTGCCGCTGGTCTTGTCGAAGCTGTGCACCTGGTTGGAGTAGCCGAAGTGGTTGTACTCGAAGCGCGGCTGGGTATGCGTGGGGTCGATGACGTAGGTTTCCGGCGCGGCGAATGCGCTGGCGGCGAAGGAAGCGAAGGCAAGGGCGATTGCAAGTTTCTTCATGGGGATGCTCCTGTGTGGATGAGGGATGGGACGCACTACTTCTTGCCGGCTGCCGCAGCGGCAACCAGCCGGAATTTGATCTGCACTTCGTTGGCGACGGTGCCGTAGTCGGCCCACATGCCTTCGCCGATGCCGTAGTCGCCGCGCTTCAGCACGAAACTGCCTTCGAACACGCCGAGATTGCCTTCCTGCCTGAACGTGGCGGGCGTTTTCGTATCGAGTGTGCGGCCCTTGATGCTCATCTTGCCCGCCACTTCGAAGCGGTTGTTGCCCAGCGGCTTGATCGAAGTGGACACGAAGCGCGCGACGGGAAACTGCTTGGTGTTGAACCAGAGCTTGCCGGCCACTTCGTCGTTGCCTTCCTCGGAGCCGGTATCGATGCTGGCGAGCTCGATATCGATTTCGGCCTTGGCGAGCGCCGGCTTGGCCGGATCGAAATTGATCCGGCCGTTGAAGCGCTTGAAGCCGCCATCGAGCGGCACGTTCATTTGCTTGTACGCGAAGCTCACTGCGCTCTTGTCGGCCAGCAGCTGGTTGAATTCGATGGCCTGGGCACCCGCCGACAGCAACAGGGCGGCCAGGCCGACGACCGGCGCGACATGCCGTGTGCCGGGTTTCATCAGGCTCAAGGAAAAAGAGCGAGCGGTGAGATTCATGACTGAACTCCAGAGTGCGGACAAGACGATAGGTTCACTGTACGCAAGCCGGGCTTGGAGAAATAGGCTACATTTGGCAAATTATTGTTGCTCTGAAGGCAACAATCGAACGGGAACGTACATGGACCGACTCGACAGCATGCGGCTTTTCGTGCGGGTGGCCGAACTCGGCAGCTTCTCCGCCGTCGCGCAACAGATGAACGTGGCGCGCTCGGTGGTGACGCGGCAGGTGGCGGCGCTCGAAGCGCACCTCGGGACGAAACTGCTGGCCCGCAGCACACGGCGCCTCAGCCTCACGTCGGCCGGGGCGACCTACCTGGAAAAATGCCGCGAGATCCTCGGGCTGGTGGATGCCGCTGAAGCCGGCCTGACCGAAGACAGCCAGGCGCCGCGCGGCCACCTTCGCATCACCTTGCCGTTCTCCTTCGGCATCCGCCAGTTGATGCCGATGTTCGGCGACTTCATGGCCGCGAATCCCGAGATCACGATCGAACTCGAATTCAGCGACCGCCGCACCAACCTGATCGAAGGCGGCTTCGATCTGGCCATCCGCATCACCGACCGGCTGGAGCCGGGCGACGTGGCGCGCAAGATCGGCAGCAGCCGGAGCGTCGTGGTGGCCGCGCCCGGCTATATCAAGCGTCATGGCCGCCCGCGTCACCCGAAGGACCTGATCCAGCATGCGTGCTTCGGCTATATGCTCGCCACGCGCACAAGCTGGGCCTTCAGCCTTGACGGCAAGACCGAGTGGTTTCCCGTCGCCGGCCGGCTCGAAGCCAACAGCGGCGACGCCCTGCTTGCCGCCGCGATAGGCGGGCTCGGCATCACCTATCTTCCGACTTTCATCGTCGAAACGGCGGTACGCGAACACAGCCTGGATATCCTGCTGCCTGCGTTCCGTGCGCCTGAACTGGGAATCTATGCGGTCTTTCCGAGCAATCGCTACGTGCCGCACCGCGTCCGGGCTCTGGTTGAATACCTGGCCCAGCGGATCGGCAGCAAACCGCCCTGGGATGAAATCCTGCCCAAGGGATAGTGTCGCCCGGGGCGAGACCGCCCTCCCGTCAGCATGAACGCATCGGGTAAACTCGGTCCTATCCCGACCGCCCCATCAACACGAGCACACCCAAGGCATGACCGCACCTGAAACCAGACCCTGTCCCTTTTGCCAACTCGACCCGCACCGCATCGTCGCCGAAGATGAACTCACCGTGGCCTATCGCGACGGGTTTCCCGTCTCGCTCGGCCATACGGTGGTCATCCCGCGCCGCCACGTCGCCACCCTGTTCGAGGCCACCGAAGCCGAGCAGGCTGCGCTGCTCAGGATGCTGGCGCAAGCGAAGGACATCCTCGACAAGCACCACCAGCCCGATGGCTACAATATCGGCATCAACCACGGCCCGGCCGGCGGCCAGACCGTCCCGCACCTGCACATCCATCTCATCCCGCGCTACCGCGGCGACAAGGAGGATCCGCGCGGCGGCGTGCGCTGGGTGCTGCCGGACAAGGCGAAGTACTGGGCGTGAGTGTGCCCGGCGCCGCAATCTGATATTTTTCGGCCTTTCAACCCCCCGATCCTGGACCGCCCACGATGTACAACACCTTCAAACCCGAACAGCCCATGAGCCTGATGGATTTCGTCCGCGCCGCCAAATCCTGCGTCAGGGAAATCACCCCGCAGGCGCTGCTGGACAAACTCAATGCGAGGGAGGACCTGCTGCTGCTCGACGTGCGCGAACACGGCGAATTCGAGACGGGCCACATCAAGGGCGCGCAGTTGGTGCCGCGCGGTATCATCGAGGCGGCCGCCGACCCCGCCTATCCCAAGCACCTGCCCGAACTGGCCGCCGCCCGCGACCGTCAGATCGTCGTCTACTGCGCCACCAGCGGACGTTCCGCCATGGCGGCCGCCGTGCTGCAGATGATGGGATTCAAGAACGTGCTGAACATGGAAGGCGGCTATACCCGCTGGGTGGACGACGGCATGCCGCAGGTCCACGAGGCCACGTATTGATCCGGCAGACGGAAACGCCCGTACCTGGAAACAGCAAGGCCTGCAGCGATGCGGGCCTTGCTGCATCGGGCATGCCCGTTTCATCGAGCCCGGGTGCAGGACAGGCAATACGCTTCCGCAAGCCTGTGCCGAGGAGGGCGGCCTTCCCAATCCAACAAATCCTTCGAAGAACCCATTATCATCGGGCATCGGGCCTTCTCTCAGCTTGCATGCGGCTTCAGATTGCCCGGCCTGAGCCGTTCAGGAAATCACGCCCGCCCCGGGCTCCCCATGATGGATTCATGGGCACGTGCGTTCTCCTGTAGCGAACGATTGATATGCCAAGGTTGATCGATGAGCACTGATCCGGAACAGATTTACGTCACGCAACCCTATCTGCCGCCCCTGGACGAGTTCATCCCGTACCTGGAAAAAATCTGGGAGAGCAAGCAGCTCACCAACAACGGTCCCTTCCATCAGCAACTGGAACAGGCGCTGGGCGAGTACCTGGGCGTCGAGCACATCGCCCTGTTCACCAACGGCACGATCGCCCTGATCACGGCATTGCAATCCTTGCGCATCACGGGCGAGGTCATCACCACGCCCTATTCCTTCGTGGCCACCTCGCACTCCCTGCTCTGGAACGGCATCAAGCCCGTGTTCGTGGATATCGACCGCGACACGCTCAATCTCGATCCGGCGAGAATCGAGGCCGCCATCACGCCGCAGACCACGGCCATCATGCCCGTGCATTGCTACGGCCGCCCGTGCGATGTCGAGGCCATCCAGGCCATTGCCGACAACTACAACCTCAAGGTCATCTACGATGCGGCGCATGCATTCGGCGTGCGCGACGCGGGCGGCAGCATCCTGAGGCATGGCGATCTGTCGGTGCTGAGCTTTCATGCCACCAAGGTGTTCAATACCTTCGAGGGCGGGGCGATCGTCTGCCCGGATGCCAAGACCAAAACGCGGATCGATCACCTGAAGAATTTCGGCCATGTGAGCGAGGTGGCAGTCGTCGCCCCCGGCATCAACGGCAAGATGAGCGAGTTCAATGCGGCACTGGGCATGCTCCAATTGAAATACATCGACCAGGCGCTTGCGCGGCGCAGGGAAATCGACGCCGCCTATCGCAAACGCCTGGAAGCGGTGAACGGGATTCAATGCATGCCGGCGGAACGGGGGGATATTTCCAATTTCGCCTATTTCCCGATTCTGGTCGAGGCCGATTACCCGATCAGCCGAGACGACCTTCACCAGACACTCAAGGACAACGGCATCCACCCACGCCGTTATTTTTATCCGCTGATTTCGGATTTCTCGATGTATCGGGGGCTCCCCTCCGCGCACCCCGACAATCTCCCGGTCGCGGTCGAGGCTGCAGAAAAAATCTTGTGCCTGCCGATTTACCCGAACCTGGATGACAGGCAGATCGACACCATTACCCGGCTGATTGCAGCGCAGTCATGCATTTAGAACAGAGCGTCGCGAAAAGGGCGGGGCATGACAGCTGCGATGGAAAATAAAAAACTGATCATCTACGGCAACGGCCAGATGGCACGCATGTTTCTGGAGTTTGCGCGACTGGAGTACGAGGTTGCGGCGTTTACCGTCGACCGCGCCGTCCTGACCGATCCCTTCATCGAAGGCCTTCCCGTCATCCCGTTCGATGACATCGAGACGGACTACCCGCCGGCAGACCATTGCCTGATCATCGCCGTCGGCTATCGGGAGATGAATGACTTGCGGGTCCGCAAGTACCAGGAAGGGCGGGCCAAGGGCTATGCCTTCGCCAGCTATGTCCACGCGTCCGTGGTGCGCCACGCCAGCGTGTCGGTGGGCGAGAACACCATCATTCTCGACCATGCCGCCATCCACCCCTATACGCAGATCGGCAACAGCGTCTTCATTGCCAGCAATGCGTCGATCGGACACGGTTGCCGCATCGGCGACGCCTGCTGGATCAATTCGGGCGTTGCCATCGGGGGCGAGACCGTGATCGGGGATGCCTGCTTCCTCGGCATCAACGCCACCCTCGGCGACAACATCCGGGTCGGCAGGCAATGTTTCGTGGGTGCCAATACGCTGGTGACCCGAAACACGCTCGCCGACGAGGTGTATGTCTCGGCGAGCGGCGAGCGCTTTCCGCTCTCGAGTCAGGCTTTTCTTCAATTTATCGCCCGCTCCACCCGTTAGCATATCCATGCTGACTTCATCGCACCCTGCAGCCCTCTATGGGCACTTCCGGCATGCCGCCGAACGCAGCCCCGACAAACTGGCGCTCGTGGTGGGCAACGCCCGCTACACCTATCGCGACCTGCTGCAGGAGGTGGATGCGCTGGCGGATGGCCTGTCGATTGCTGGGGTACATGCCGGCGACCCCATCGGCGTGCTGCTGCCCAATTGCGCCGAGTTTGTCCTGACCCTACTCGCCGGCGCGCGCCTCGGCGTGGTCATCGTGCCCCAGAGCATGGGATTGGGCGCGGAAGCGCTGGCCGCCACCTTCAAGGCCGCCGATGTCCGGCATCTGATCGTATGGGTCGGCGCGATTTCCAGTCTGGCCGGGCTGAGCCTTCCGTCAGGCGGTATTCATGTTGCGGTCGGCGGTGCCCCGGAAGGCTGGATTCCCATGCCGGCGCTGATCGATACCGGCCGTGCCACGCCCGGGACGGCGTCCGTGTTGTCGGAGGCGTTGCCGTATCTCATGGTCCTCACTTCCGGCTCCACCGGACAGCCCAAGCCCATCCTCCTGAGCCAGCAGACCAAGCGGCTGCGCGCCGCGGCGGCCGCCGAATTGTATGGCGTCACCGCGGACGACGTGACGCTGGCCGCCACGCCGCTCTACCATTCGCTGGCGCAACGGCTGGTGCTGATGCCGCTGATTTCCGGGGGGACGAGCATCGTCATGGCGCACTTCACCCCGGCCAGCTGGATCGCCACGGTCCGCCAGCACGGCGTGACTTTTTCCATCGCGGTTTCGTCCCAGCTCAGGCTAATACTGGACGCCTTGATCGCCAGCCGGGAAACGCTGCCCTCGCTGCGCTGCCTGGTGTCGTCTTCCGCGCTCCTGGACGATGAAACGAAAGCCAGGCTGCTGGCCCACCTGTCCTGCGCGTTTCACGAGTGCTACGGCGCGTCGGAGATCGCCATTGCCACCAATCTGGCGCCCAGCGCGGCGTCCCGCAAACTGGGCTCGGTCGGCACCGCCATTCCCGGAACGGATGTGCTGATCCTCGACGAAACCGGGCAGGCGGTACCGCCGGATACGCCTGGCGAAATCGCGTGCCGCACGCCCATGCTGTTCAGCGGCTACTACGCCCAGCCGGCCGCCACGCAAGCCGCGATGTGGGGCGACTATTTCCGCACCGGCGATCTCGGCAGGATGGACAGCGAGGGTTTTCTGTACTTCCTCGGACGGATCAAGGACATCATCATTAGCGGCGGCATCAACATCTATCCGAAGGACATCGAGGACGTGGTCGCCACCCACCCGGCGGTCAGAGAGTGCGCGGCCATTCCGCTGCCGGACGAGAAGCTCGGCGAGGTGGTCGGCGTCGTCGTCGCCTTCCATGCGCCGGATGCGCCGGCGCAACCGCGCGACCTGCAACGGCTTTGCATGCAGCAGCTGGGTGATTTCCAGCAGCCGCGCCGATTCTTCGTCGTCGATGCGCTCCCGCGGAACGCAATGGGTAAACTCGACAAACCTGCACTGCGACAGGCCTATTCAACCGGCGTGCATAAAGGATAAGCATGGCGCATACCCAACTTCCCCCTTTGCGACTGGGCTTCATCGGCGGCGCCCTGAATTCGGCCGTCGGCTACACGCACTACAATTCCAGCCGGCTCGACGGCCATTTCCGCGTGGACAGCGGGTGCTTCAGCCGGCGCGCCGAGGTCAACGAGGAGACGGCACGGACCTACGGCATCCCGACCGAGCGCACGCACGCCACCTGGCACGCGCTGCTGGAAAGCGAGAAGCAAGCGCTCGATGCCATCCTGGTGCTGACGCCGACGCCGGATCACCTGGAGAGCGTGATCGCCGCGCTCGACGCAGGCTACCCGGTCATATGCGAGAAGGCCCTGGCCGTCTCCAGCGAAGCCTGCCGCAGCATCGACGACGCCGTGGCCCGCAACCATGGGTTCCTGGCGGTGACCTACAACTACTCCGGCTACCCGATGGTGCGCGAATTGCGCCGCATGATTGCCGACGGCGAGCTCGGGCGTCTGCAGCAGACCCACATCGAAATCCCCCAGGAAGGCTTTCTGCGGCAGGCGGCTGCGCCGCAAGCCTGGCGCCTCAAGGATCATGCCGTTCCCACGGTGTCGCTCGATCTCGGCGTGCATGCCCACCATCTGGTCCATTTCCTGACCGGCGGCAAGGCGCCGCTCGAAGTCATGGGCGACCAGGCCACCTATGGCCAGTTCAGCGACATCGTCGACAACGTCTATTGCCTCGCGCACTACGAGGACGACCTGCGGGTGCAGTCCTGGTTCGGAAAGACGGCGCTCGGTAATCGCAATGGCCTGCGCATACGCGTCTACGGCAGTCTCGCCAGCGCCGAGTGGTTCCAGATGCAGCCCGAGGATCTGCTGTTCAGCCAGGCGGACGGCCGCAGGCTGCTCATCGACCGCGGGTCCGGCGACGCCGACTTGGCCAGGCAATTGCGCTACAACCGTTTCAAGTCCGGTCACCCCTCCGGGTTCATCGAGGCCTTCGGCAATCTCTACGCTGACATTGCCGACCAGCTGCGCCAGCATCAATCCGGCACCGTGACGCATAATGCGTTCGTCTACGGTGCCCAGGAGTCGGAAGAGGGTTTGCGTTTCCTGGAAGCCATTGCCCGATCGGCGCAGACACGAAAGTGGGAAGCGGTATGACGCGCCCCGACCAGACCCACGCCATGTCCCCACCCGTTTACGATTTCATCGTGCAGTTGCTCGAAGAAAAGGGCGCAGTCCCGGAACCTGCAGCGCTGCCCGCCTACCGATACCTCGACGTCGGCCATATCGATTCGCTCGCCTTCATCAAATTCATCTTTCGCATCGAAGAGCGCTTCGGCATCCAGTTCTCGGAAGCGGACATGCTGGGCGACCAGGCAAAAACCGTCGGTGGACTGGTTGCATTGATCGAAGAGAAATGCGATCGATCCCCCGCACCTTGATTCCATTGAGCCACCCGACATGAACCAGCCAGACACCAACGCGTCCCTGCTTGCCAAATACGGGCGCTACATGCTGCCCGTCCTCAGCTTCCGCGACATCGTCCTGGTGCGGGGGCAGGGGAGCTACGTCTGGGACGCGGATGGCAACCAGTATCTGGATTTGAACAGCGGCCAGTTCTGCGCCGTGCTGGGTCACTCCGACCCCGGCGTCGCCCGCAAGATGCAGGAGATCGCCCAGACCCTGCAGGACACCGACACCTCCACGCTGACGCGGTCGGTGTTGCTGGCCGCCAAACAGATACATGACCGCGCGCCGGAAATGAACGGCCGCATCCTGTTCCTATCGACCGGCGCCGAGGCCGTCGAGTGCTGTCTCAAGTATGCGAAGCACATCAAGGAGAAGTCGGGCGTCATCGCCTTCGACAAGGCCTATCACGGGCTGACGCACGGCAGTGCCGCCTATTCGATGTCGCGCGACCGGATCCGGCCGCCGGTCGAGCATTCCTACGTCACGCCGGCGCCGCGCAGCCATGGCGATGACGACGCGGAAACCGACCGTTGCATCGAGGCCTTCCGCCAGACCCTCGACGACAGCTCCGACGACATCGCCGCGGCGATCTTCGAGCCCATCATCTCGGGCGGCGGATTCTATTTTCCGTCACGCCGCTATTTCCAGGCGATCCGGCAACTCTGCGACGACAAGGGCATCTTCCTGGTCTTCGACGAATGCCAGACCGGCTTCGGCCGCACCGGCAGCTGGTTCTACTATCAGCAGCTCGGGTGCGTGCCCGATTTCGTCGTGTCCGCAAAAGCCATGGGCATGGGCTACCCGGTTTCCTGCGTCATTGCCAACGGCCACACCGTTCCGCATGCCAGGTTCGCGATGGAGTATTTCAGCTCCCACCAGAACGAGTCCTACGCCGGCGCGCTGGTGTCGCACCTGATCGACGAGATCGAGACCCGCGGCCTGCTCGAGCGCAACCGCATGTCGGGTGCGACCCTGCTGGCTAAACTTGACGCGATTGCGGCCGACTCACCTCTTATCGGCAGCGCGCGTGGCAAAGGCCTGATGTGCGCATTCGATATCCGCGACAGCGGCAGGCTCGACAGCAAGCAGGCGGGCGATCTTTTCTGCAGGCTGGCCCAGCAGAACGGCTTGCTGCTCCAGCATTGCAATCTCGGCCGGACCATCCGCCTGCTGCCGAACTACGCCGCGACCGAGGCGGATTTCGATTTTTTTGCGGACCGATTGCAGGCCACGCTGGCCCTGTTCCAGGCCACACTCGATCAACCTCTCTAGCGAGCGACCCCCATGTTATTTTCAGAGATCGACACAACTTACCTGGCCAACACGATCAAGGGCCTGCAGGGGAAAAAACTCATCCTGTGGGGCGCCGGGCGGCGACTCAAGGGCTTCGTCGAGCACTACTGCGGCGACGGCAAGCTCCTGCCCACGCCTTACGGCATCTGCGACAGCACGCGGGAGATTGCCGAGAAGACGCTGTGGGGCATTCCCGTCCTGCCCTTCAAGGACGTGCAGAACATGCTGCCCAAGGACACCGTGATCATCATCACGGCCGGCCTGCTGGAACTGCAGGCGAGGGTGGTTGCAAGCGAGCTCTATTATTTCCCGCTGTTCCATTGCCGGACCTTCGAGGTCTACGACTACCTGCAGAAAAACATGGACCAGTGCGACCGGGCCATCGGCCTGCTGGCCGATCCGGTGTCGAAGAAGACCTACCGCGGCTGCATCGAGAACATCCTGTGCGGACGGCTGTGGGACCAGTCGCTTTTCAGCGCCAGTCCGTATTTCGGCAACGACATCAACGAACGGCTCGACGCATCCGGCCAGCTCGTGTTTGCCGGCGCCTTCAACGGCAAGCATCTCGACCGCGCCCTCGACAACAACCCGGCGATCCGGATCGCGGCCTTCGAGCCGAGCAAGACCTGGTCGGCCTATCTGCGGGACAAGTTCAAGGACGCGCCGCAGGTGACGATCCACAACAAGATCCTCTGGAACGAGAACACGCTGCTGAGCTTCGACGACGACATGTCCAATTCCGGGCTCGATGCGCACGTCACTGCGGACGCGGCCAACAGCACTTACCAGCACGAAGGCGTCGCTATCGACGACTATATCGAGGGCAAGGTGTCGATGATCGCGCTCGACGTCGAGGGCTCGGAGCAGCGCGTCGTCCAAGGCGCGCACCGCACCATCGAACGCGACCGCCCGCGTCTGTGCCTGTGCCTGTACCACAACCTCGACGATTACTTCAGGATTCCGGTCATCATCAGCGAACGCTATGGCTACCGCCTGCACGTCAAGCATCACTCCACGATCAGCGCGATCGAAACCGTCCTTTATGCGGTCTGAGTGCAGCTGACCGACAACGACAGATCCGCCCATGCTTGATTTCGCGTTCTCCATGCCGACCCGGATCCTGTTCGGGTCCGGCGCCCGCTCGCTGCTGGAAAGGGAACTCGACCAACAGCCTGTTACCAAGGCGCTGCTGGTCTACGGGCGCGCAAGCGCGCGCGACAACGGCAGCTACGACGACGTCACCGGCCTGCTCGAAGCGCGCGGCATCGCGTACGTCGAGCATTCCGGATGCCGCGCCGACCCGGATGACGCATTCGTCGGCGCGGGTGCGGGCCTCGCGCTCGATCATGGCGTGGATTTCGTCCTCGCGATCGGCGGCGGTTCGGCGATCGACGCCGCCAAGGCCATCGCCCTGCTGGCGGCCAACGGGACACGTGACATCTGGGCGGTTCATGCGGCGCGCCAGGCTTTCACCGCGCCCGCATTGCCGCTCGGCGTTGTGCTGACGACAACGGGCACGGGCACCGAGGTCAACGGCAGCTTCATCATCAGCCGTCGCGCCGACAGCGAGAAAGTCGCCTTCAGCAGCCTCTCCACGCGTCCGCGCTTTGCATACTGCAACCCGGACTACACGATCACGCTGCCGCCGCAGGTGCTGGCCGACAACTACACCGACATCCTGTCCCATCTTCTGGAACAGTATTTCTCGATGGAGGACAGCACGGGGATCGTCGATGCGATCATTCTCGAAGCCATCCACTACCTGCTGAAAAACACGCCGGACCTGCACACCTGGAAGGACGCGTACGACTTTCGCGCCAACACCATGTTCGCGTCGACGCTCTCGCTGTCCTATCTGTTTTCCTGCGGCAAGAAAGTCCCGTGGATCCTGCACACGCTGACGCACGCGCTGGCCGCCCATCGCCCGATCTCGCATGGCGCCTCGCTCCGTATCGTCATGCCGGGCTGGCTCGTCTGGTTGTCGGGCAATCCCGCCTATGCCCGGCGGACACGGCAACTCGCTGACAAGCTCGCGCTGTCCGATGCGAATCAACTGGGCCGATATTTCCTCGATCACTTCGCGCTGATGGGTTGCGATCCCCATGCGCTGCTCAGCGACGCGGAGAAGGCGCAGATCGTGGCGCGGCTGTCGGCCGACCGGGATTTCCTCGCGCGGGCCGAGCTCGACGCGCGCGACCTCCGATGCATCCTCGACTGGACGCATCAGGCCTGCTGATCGCTAGATATGAACCAGACCAAGATCCTGATCTTCCCGCTCGACATCGACGACGCCGACACCTTCATCCGGACCGCGAAGGCGTTGGGTATCGAGACCGTCGGCGCCAGTTCGGCCATGCCCGGCCCGGGTGACAAGGCGGTCGATCATTTCATCCGCCTGCCTTTCGTCACCGATCCCACATTCGACCAGGCCTTGCAGGATGCGATCGCGCAGCACGCGGTGACGACGGTCCATGCGCCGCACCAGGGCGTCTGGCGCCACCTCGCCACGCTCCTCAAAACCCAGCCGGCACGCTTCCGCTTCACGCTCTGCGCCCCCGATCCGTTCGCGGCCACGCAGCAACGCTTTGCGCCACACGAGGCGTGGGCGGCTTCGCTCGCATCCGGCACGCCGCTCGCCGGGCTCGCAACCCCCGAGTCGATCCGGCCAGCCCTGTCGCCCGCGCGTTATTCCGCGCTGCATCGCCAGTTCCTGAGCATTCCCGGAGATTCCGACGTCGGCAAGCTGCGTGCGCTGTGCGACATCGCCCGCGTGCTGCCGCCCGGCGACCTGCTCGAGGTGGGCTGCCTGTATGGACGTTCGGCATTTGCGCTGGGCTACCTCGCCAGTCAATACGCGCTCGGCAGCATGATCTGCGTCGATCCGTGGAATACCGCCGAGCTGACCGACCAGGGCGCCGCCGCCGCGATCATCAATGCCGAACTCGCCAACACCGACATCGACAGCGAAAAAATCTTCCGGGTATTTCTCAACGCCGTCGCGCTGCTCGAAAACGTGGGCTACATCCGCACGACGTCCGAGCATGCCTGCGACGCGTACGACACGGCCATCCGCATGGGCGTTTTGCACAGTCCCGAACTCGGCAGCATTCCGGTCGGCGGGAAGCTGAGCCTGCTGCACATCGACGCCAACCATCGCTACGACCACGTGCGACGCGACGTCGCGCTCTGGAGCCCCTATCTCGCCGAGGGCGGCTGGCTGCTGCTGGACGACTATGTGTGGGCGTTCGGCGACGGACCGCGGCGCGTGGGCGACGAACTGCTCGGCAGCCCCTTGTACGATTCCGCCTTCGTCAGCGGCGACACGCTGTTCCTGCGCCGCACCGGCGTCGATTGAGGCGCGCGCCTCAGCTGCTACACCATGTCCGCCACATCTCCCGATAGGCGGCTTCCAGGTGGCGGGTGACGGTTTCCGGGCCATAGTTCGACGCCGTCATCCGCGCGCGTAGCGACTGCCGGATTCGATCCAGCTCCGGCAAGTCCTGCGCCATTCGCATGGCGAGCTGGAAGTAGTCTTCCTCGTTGTGCGTGATGAAGTCGCTCAGGCCGACACGCGACAGCAAGGGAACCGCGCAGCGCGACACCATGTGTTCGCCGGCCAGGGTGATGACCGGCACCCCCATCCACAGCGAGTGCATCGTGGTGGTGCCGCCGTTGTAGGGGAAAGGGTCGAGCGCCAGGTCGATCGTGTGATGCAGCGCCAGGTACTCGCTGAACGACATGCGCGGCTGCAGGATCAGGCGATCGGCTTCCACGCCCGCCTGGCCGAACCGTTCGATCACCCGCTGCCGGACGCCGTCGTCCGTTATGTTGCCAAGCATCAGCCTGGCGTGCGGTAGCGCATTCAGAATCCGTGCCCACAGATTGACGACCGATGGGTTGATCTTGATCAGGTTGTTCAGGGAGGCGAACACGAAGGTGTCGGCGCTCAGGGCCGGCAACGGATTGACGGACGGACAGCCCGGTGCCGGCCGGTAGGCCACGCCCGAGTCCGGCATGCGCACCAGCGACTCGCTGTGGTAACGCTCGGTCAGCCCGGGCGGGTCCATTTCCGCATTGGTGATCCGGTAATCCATCGCGGTCAGGCCGGTGGAGCCGGCGTAGCCGATCCACGTGGCCTGCACGGGCGCCGGTTTGCGGGCGAACACGGGCAGGCGGTTGTAGCCGGTATGTCCGGACAGGTCGACCAGGATGTCGATGCCGTCCGCACGAATGCGTTCGGCGAGCTGCGCGTCGCCCATTTTCGAACAGGCCAGCCAGTGGTCGGCGTGGGCGGCAATCTGCTCGGTATGGGCATCACGCTTGATGTGGTTGTAGTAGCAATGGATCTCCACCTGGGACTTGTCGTGCTTGGCCAGAATCGGCTCGATGAAGAAGGCCACGGCATGATTGTAGAAATCCGCGGAGACATACCCGATCCTGAGCCGCCGCTCGGGGTCGCGGCTGTTGGCGTGGGGCCGCCAATCCGTCTTGAGCGGGGTTTCGAAACGCTCGGCATAGCGCTGGTGTTCGCTGAATACTTCCGCCGGCGTGACGGTGTCCATGTACTGCATCGTATACAGCAGGTTGCTGTATGCGATCGTCGAATCCGGCTTGAGCGACAGGACCTCCCGGTAACAGGCGATGGCTTCGTCCAGCCTGCCTTGCGCCTGGAGCGTATTGCCCAGGCCGTTGTAGGCCTCGGCGAAATCCGGCTTGAGCAGCAGTGCCTGTCTGCCGCATGCGGCGGCTTCGTCCAGCCGACCGCGTTCCCTGAGGGCGGTTCCCAGACTGTTGTAGGTCTCGGCGGAGTCCGGCCTGATTTCGAGCGCCCGCTTGTTGGAGGCGATGGCTTCGTCCAGCCGGCCCAGCGCATAGAACGCCTCGCCCAGATTGCTGTATGCCTCGGCGAAGTCCGGCTTGATCGAAACGGCCTGCCGGCAGCAGGCGATCGTTTCATTCAGCTTGTCCTGCTTCTGGTAAATGACGCCCAGGTTGTTGTAGGCCTCGGCGAAATCCGGCTTGAGCCGGATGGCCTGCTCATAGGCCTCGGCCGCCGCGTCCAGCTTGTCCTGGTCCTTCAGCACGTTGCCCAGGTTGTTGTATGCGTCGGCATAGTCCGGCTTGAGTTCGATGGCCCGCCGGTAGCTGGCGGCCGCTTCGTCCAGATCTTCCCGCTCCCTCAGCGCATCGCCCAGGTTGTAGTGCACTTCCACCAGAGCCGGATCGAGCCTGAGGGCCTGGCGGTAACTGGCGATCGCCTCGTCCAGCCTGCCTTGCGTCTGCAGCGCATCGCCCAGGTTGCTGTGCAGCTGGGCATAGTTGGGTGTGAGCGCGACGGCCTTGCGGTAGCTGGCGATCGCCTCGTCCAGCCGGCCTTGCTCCTTGAGCGCATTCCCCAGGTTGTAATGGGCATTGGCATGGTTGGGCTGCAGCGCAATGGCTTTCCGGTAGCAGGCAATCGCCTCGTCCAGCGCACCTTGCGCTATGAGCACCACCCCCAGGTTGTTGTGCCCGTCGGCAAAGTTCGGCGCGATCTCGGTCACACTGCCGAGCAGGACGGCCGCCACATCGAGCATGCCGATCTGATACGCGGTCATCCCCTGCATATGCAAGGCATCCGGATGATTGGGCGACAGTTGCAGGATCTGCTGGCAAACCGCGTCGGCCTCGCGCAACTGCCCGGCCTGGTAGTGGGCGGAGGCGCGCTGCAAGGCATTCGCGAGATCCATCGCCGCCGAAGCGGGGGGGACGGGTTGCCCCGCCGTGAGCAGGCAGCACTGCTTGTATTTCTTTCCGCTTCCGCACGGACACGGATCGTTACGCGCGATTTTCTGGGTTGTCATGGCACATTGAGAGGGCGCGGCGGGGCCGGTTCAGCGCCTATTGTAGCGATCCTTGGAGAAGGCCCGCACGATCGTGGCCCGAATGAACGGAAACCTGGACCACTCGACGACGAACTGGCCACCCGCAAATGCGCCGCTTCCGCCTCCGGGCCGTCTCAAACCGGGATGAAAACGCTCATCCGCTCACCCATAGCCATTTCCTATATGAGTCATTGGCATTAAGTCTTTGAAAATGGCGATCGCTTGATTGATGATTGGGGTCGGCAATAATTTGTGTTGCTGCGCCTCTCGGTTTTGCAAGGTCTCGCTATGCGAAGGCGCCAGGATCGTTGATGTTCTGGAGGATCAAACAAAAATTCTCCCTGGGCAAGGAGGTTTTCGTACTGAAAATTAAGGATTCCTGGATGCGTTAAACGATGGCGTGAAGCCTTTTTCCGCGATACGGATATGGGCCCACGGCCTTTGGCCAAACCAGCCGGGATCCCCGGACAGAGGCATTCTCCCGCCAGCTCAAGCGAACGCCACTACCGGATGTTCGGGGTGCCGGTCTTTCCAGTCTTTCATGGCGTGTCGATCAAACGAATCGACATGCCTTCCCCCACGGGAAACCTCGCCGAGCTGCTAACGCTACTCCCCTTGATACGCATCAATGAATCCCCTTAATCGTTGATGGACGCTTGCATGGAAACTATATGGTCAATCTAACGGAATTCGGGATAGTCGTGAGGAAAGCGAGGCTTGACGCCAAGGTGACCCAGAGCGAAATGGCGTCCGCATTGGGCGTGACCTCGGCTTTTTTGAGTAACCTCGAGAAAGGGCGAAGCAAGATCCCGGAAGAATGGGCAACGAGAATTGAATCGTTCTTCAAGCATAAAGGTGTCGCCACCCCGAATCTGCGCAAACTGGCAGATGTAGCGAACCGTTCGATATCGCTGGAAGGCATGAACCCGCAGAAAGCGATGATGCTGGCTGCCTTCGCAAGGACAAGCTTTTCCCAGCAGCAGATGGAAAAATTCTCGCAGTTGCTCGGCGAGATCAAAGAGAACTAGCCGAGGCTGAACGTCGACCCTGAACGCGTGCATGCGAAGGGCGGCAACTGGAAATGAAAAAGGCCCGCATCGTTGCGGGTCTTTTTGTGTTTGGTTTCCCGAGTTGGTCTTGCTACGAACCAGGGTGATTGTGTTTCCGCTCCTCCCCAGAGTTTTATCGAAAGGTTCGCGTGGCCTCAGACGTTGCCGTCCCAGATGCGCCGGCTAGCCGTATCGGCAACAGTTGGGATGACTGAGGTAGCAGATTTGCCAGGAAAGGGCATTGCCCTACTATATGACCAACAGAATGACCAACCGGAGGGCATATGAGCACCGTGACGCTGGCAGAAGCAAAAACCCATCTCAGCCATCTTCTTGACCAGGTCGAAGCGGGCGAGGAAGTGGTTATCACCCGTCGCGGTCTTCCAATTGCGCGCATCACGCCGGTCGAGAAGCCCAAGCACGCCGTCAAATCCCTCGCCGAGTTTCGCAGCCGCATGCCCCGTTGGCGCAAATCCAGCGCGGAGTTGCTGCGCGAGATGCGCGACGAGGGGCTTTGACTTCTTATCATAACCACCCAACACGTTTCCAGATGGAAACGCTTTTGCACATAAATCGGAACACTACCGAGGCAGCCGACCAGCGGAGAAATTGGGACCAATATTTGTTAATACCCAGTCGGTGGGCCTGGTAAGCCGCCCTTCAGTATGCCCATGCCATTCGTGAGCCGAACCATGGGATTGTTGGTCACTCCATATCTGCTATACATGTATTCGCTCTTTGTGGACTACCCCGGGTTCAGTAGGCATTCCGGGCCTATGATTTGAGCATAGGGAGGAGTGCCATGAGTTCGCAGAGATTTACCCCAGAGTTTAAAGAGGAAGCCGTTCGGCAGGTGATCGAGCGTGGATATTCGGTCACCGA
>JBDRCF010000035.1:0-139297 GCA_043821985.1 Pseudomonadota bacterium | reverse complement strand
CTCCAGGATCGAGCGCGTGTCCTCGAACACGTCCTTGATCGCCGCGCAGATCGCGTCGTTGTTGACGCGGATGATTTCGTCGACATACAGCTGCGCCAGCCGGAAGGTTTCCTTGCCGACCGTTTTCACCGCCACACCGTCGGCAAAAATGCCCACGCGCGGCAGCGTGACGCGCTTGCCCTTGCACAGCGAGCGCGCCATGGCGTCGGCGTCCTCGGGTTCGACGCCGATGATCCTGATTTCCGGCCGCAACCGCTTGATGTAGGCCGCCATACCGGCGATCAGCCCGCCGCCGCCGACCGGAATGTAGACCGAATGAATCGGTTCGGGATGCTGGCGCAGCAGTTCCATCGCCACCGTGCCCTGGCCGGCGATCACATCGGGGTCGTCGTAAGGATGGACGAAGGTCGCCTTGGATTCTTTGGCGATCTGGGTTGCATGCGCGCAGGCCTCGTCGTAGTTGTCGCCGTGCAGGATCACCTGCGCGCCGCGCGCGGCCACCGCATCGACCTTGATCTTCGGCGTGGTGGCCGGCATCACGATGATGGCCGTTGCACCCAGTTTCTGCGCCGCCAGCGCCACGCCCTGCGCGTGGTTGCCGGCCGACGCCGCGACCACGCCACGCGCCAGTTGCGCCGCGGTCAGCTTGGCCATCTTGTTGTAGGCGCCGCGGCACTTGAAGGAAAACACCGGCTGCAGGTCTTCACGCTTCAACAGAACCTGGTTGTTGAGACGGCGCGACAGATTGTGGGCCACGTCGAGCGGTGACTCGATCGCCACGTCGTAGACGCGCGAGGTGAGGATGCGTTCGAGGTAATCGTCAGGTTGGCTCATGGCGGCAGCGAATGCGAGGTTTGTAAAAAAAGGGTGATGCCGCTATCTTAGCGGGCTGCATCGAAAACGACGAAAACATCATGACTCAAGACGAAATGAAGCAAGCCGTGGCACGTGTCGCGGTGGATTATGCCAAGGGCGGCATCATCGGGGTAGGTACCGGCTCGACCGCCAACTATTTCATCGACGCGCTGGCCGACGTGAAAGGCCGCATCGACGGTGCCGTCGCCAGTTCGGAGGCGACCGCCAACCGCCTGAAAAGCCACGGCATCCAGGTACTCGATCTCAACAACGTGGGCGAACTGGAAATCTACGTCGACGGCGCCGATGAAATCACCGAGCATTTCGCCATGGTCAAGGGCGGCGGCGGCGCGCTGACGCGCGAGAAGATCGTGGCGGCGTGCAGCAAGCAGTTCATCTGCATCGCCGACGAAAGCAAACTGGTCGCCGTGCTGGGGAAATTCCCGCTGCCGGTCGAGGTGATTCCGATGGCCCGTTCCTACGTGGCGCGCGAACTGGTGAAGCTGGGCGGGCAGCCCCGTCTGCGCGAGGGTTTTACCACCGACAACGGCAACCTCATCCTCGACGTGCACGGCCTGTCGATCGTCGATCCAGTGGCGCTGGAAACCGCGATCAATCACATCGTCGGCGTGGTCACCAACGGCCTGTTCGCGCGGCGTGGCGCCGACGTGCTGCTGCTCGGCACGCCCAACGGCGTCAAGACCTACACGAAATAATCCTTACTGCGGCTGCGGGGACTCGTCGTCGGGTTCCTGCTCTTCGGCCGGCACGCGATATTTCTCGGTGGCCCACTGGCCCAGATCGATCATCTTGCAGCGCTCGCTGCAAAACGGCTTCCACTTGCTTTCCGCTGTCCACAGAACGGTCGCGCCGCAGGTCGGACAGGCCACGACAGGGGGCTTGGCGGGTTTCACAGAGTGCAGAAGGTCAGGTCGAAATCGATCGACTGGCCGGTACAGGTTCGCTGTGCACCCGATCCCGCATGGACAAAGCGAATGTTGAGCATGTACTTGTTGGCCGAAATTTCGGGTACGCAAGGCAGCTCGTCGACCAGGGTGACCCGGATCAGTTGCGGATTGCGCGATTCGAGCATGCGCTGGTAGCTGCCATTGTTCGCATGCTGCAGGTCGGGCTGGCCGCTGTCGCGCAGCAGGCCGAGTACGATTTCGACTGCGGCGCGAATCGACGAAAACGGCGCCAGCCACTTGTGCAGCTGGTCCACGCGCATCTCCGCCGCCTGATGCAACCAGTAATGGTAGGAAGGCAGATCGAATTCGCACATGCCGCCCGGGATCGCCGCGCGTTGCTTGATCGCCATCAGCCAATCGTCCTCACGCAGGTGCTGGCCCACTTTTCCGGGCAACTGGTACATGCCGTGGTGGGCCGCCTCGATCGCGGCCAGCACCTGCTCCAGCGTGGTGCCCTGGACATGCGGATTGCCGCGCAGCGCAGTCAGTACTGCTTTCTGCCGGTCCAATTCCTGCAGCAGATCGGATTTCAGGTCGGCGCGCGCCGCGACCTCGGCCATCTCGAACAGGGTCAGCAAGGCTGCATGATGCGCGTGCGAATCGGGCGATGCGGCGTAGGCATCGAAACGGTCGAACAGGTCTTCCAGCCGCAACAGAGTGCGGATGCGTTCGCTCAGGGGATATTCGTAGTGGATCACGCCGCAACGCGTTGGTTTGGTTGGACCGATTGTCGCCTATCCATGCGGAAAATCAAGACGACGGTGTAGTAGAAAACGCCAGGTAACGCCGATGCAGGACCGCAACCTGGGTGCGCAATGCTTCGGGAGACGCCGTATTGGAGATCACGTCGTCCGCAATCGCCAGGCGCGTGGCGCGCACGGCCTGTGCCGCGAGGATGGCCTTCACCTCGTCCAGTGTGAGTCCGCTGCGCGCCATCACCCGCGCGATCTGCTGATCTTCGGGGCAATCGACCAGCAGTACGCGATCCAAGACTTCTTGGTATGTACCCGTTTCCACCAGCAAGGGAATCACGATCAGGACGTAAGGTGCAGCCAGGGTGACAAGCTGCTGTTCCACCGCCAACCGAATAAGCGGATGCAGAATGGCTTCGAGCTGGTGTCGGGCATCGGCGTCTGAGAAGACGCGCCGCCGCAGAGCGGCACGATCCAAGCTACCATCTGCCTGCATCACCTGATCGCCGAACGCTGTCCGGACCGCATCCAGCGCCATCCCCCTCGGGGCGGTCAAGGCGCGCGCAATGACATCCGTGTCGATCACCGGCACGCCCAGGCCGGCGAACAAATCAGCGACGGTCGATTTGCCCGAGCCGATCCCGCCGGTGAGGCCGACCTTGAACATCAGAATTGCGCGAGATAGGCCTGCGTCAGGTCGGCGCCAAAAAACAGCGCCACCAGGCCGCCGCCTGCCAGGTATGGGCCGAACGGAATCGGGACGCGACGGTCATGCTTGACCAGCACGATCATCGCCACGCCGATCGCCGCACCGACCACCGACGACAGCAGCAGCGTGACCGGCAGCATCTGCCAGCCGAGCCAGGCGCCGATGGCAGCCAGCAGCTTGAAGTCGCCGAACCCCATGCCTTCCTTGCCCGTTGCCAGCTTGAACAACCAGTACACCGACCACAGCACCCCGTAGCCAGCCATGGCGCCGACCACCGCATCCGGCAGGCTGGCGAAATGCCCATTCAGATTGAACAGCAAGCCCAGCCATACAAGCGGCAGGGTGAGACTGTCGGGCAGCAGGGTCGTATCGAGATCGATGAACGCCAGCGCAATCAGTGTCCATACCAGAAGTAATGCGCCCACCGTCTGTATGCTGACGCCCCATTTCCAGACGACCGCTGCCGACAAAAGTGCGGTCAGCAGTTCCACCAGCGGATAACGCGCACTGATCGGGGTTTTGCAGGCCGAGCAACGCCCGCGCAGCCATAGCCAAGACAGCAGCGGGATGTTCTCCAGCGCAGTAATCTGGTGTCCGCAATGGGTACAGGCCGAGCGCGGCAGCCACAAGTTGTAGTGAGGGATTTCGGCCAGGGTTTCGCCACGCAGTTCGGCGCACTGCGCCTGCCATTCGGCTTCCATCATCTTGGGGAGCCGATGGATGACGACATTCAGAAAACTGCCTACCAGCAGCCCGAATAAAAAAACCAGCCCGGTGAAAAGGGCTGGTTCACTATGCAGCAGTTCCATCAAACGACCGAACCCATCTTGAAGATCGGCAGGTACATGGCAATCACCATGCCGCCAATGAGCGTGCCCAGCACCACCATGATGATCGGCTCCATCAGGCTGGACAACGCCTCGACGGCGTCGTCGACTTCCGCCTCGTAGAAATCGGCCACCTTGCCCAGCATGGAATCGAGCGAGCCGGACTCTTCACCGATGGCCGCCATCTGCAGCACCATGTTGGGGAAACGGCCGGAGTTCTGCATCGCCACGGTCAACGCCGTGCCAGTCGACACTTCGCCGCGGATTTTATGCGTGGCCTCGACGAACACCTGATTGCCCGACGCGCCACCCACCGATTCCAGCGCCTCGACCAGCGGCACGCCAGCCGCAAACATGGTCGCCAGCGTGCGCGTCCAGCGCGCAATCGTCGCCTTCTCGATGACCGGCCCGAAAATCGGCAGCTTGAGCACGAGGCGGTCCATGAACATCTGTACTTTGCGCGAGCGTCTCCACGCCTGGAAGAAAGCATACAGCCCTCCGCCGATCACACCGAAGATCGCCCACCACCATTTGACGAAGTAATCCGATATCGCCATAACCACCAAGGTCGGCCCCGGCAAATCCGCACCAAAGCTGCTGAACAGCTCCTTGAACGCAGGGATCACGAAAATCATGATGATGGCAGTGATGACGAACGCCACTACGATGATCGAGACCGGGTAGAACAAGGCCGACTTGATCTTGCTCTTGATGGCAAGGATCTTTTCCTTGTAGACCGCGAGACGATCGAGCACACCTTCGAGAATACCGGCCGCCTCACCGGCGCCGACCAGGTTGCAGAACAATGCGTCGAAATACAGGGGGTGGCGTCCGAATGCCTGCGTCAGGCTGCTGCCTTTTTCGATGTCCGCCTTGATTTCCATCAGCAGGCGCTGCATCGATGGATTGGAGTGCCCGCGCGCCACGATTTCGAAGGATTGCAGCAAGGGCACGCCTGCCTTCATCATGGTGGCCAGCTGACGGGTGAACAGCGTGACATCCTTGTCGGTGATTTTCTTGGCGCCACTGAACAGGGCACTCTGCTTTTTGACCTTGGTGACGGTGATGCCCTGCTTGCGCAATTGCGAATTGACCACGGCTTCGCCGCCGGCCTGCATCTGTCCCTTGATCTTCTTGCCGCGCTTGTCCATCCCTTCCCACAGGAAGGTGGCGTCCTTGACTGCTTTTGCCGCTGTAGCCATAAAGGGAATTCCTTAGAGATTGGTAACGGCCTCGACCTCTTCCAGCGAGGTGAGCCCGGATTTGACTTTCAACAGACCTGCCTGACGCAGGTCGAGCACGCCTTCGCGCCGCGCCTGGTCGGCAATATCGGACTCGTTGCCGCCCTTGAGGATGATGCGGGTCATCTCATCGGTGATCGGCATGACCTGGTAGATGCCTACGCGCCCCTTGTAGCCTGTGCCGCCGCAGATATCGCACCCCACGGGTTTATAAGGCCTCCAGCTTCCGTCAAGCTGTTCCTCGGTAAAGCCCGCCGCCAACAACGCTTCCTGTGGAATATCGGTCGGCTGCTTGCAGCCGCACAACTTCCGCCCCAGGCGCTGCGCGGTAATCAGGATCACCGAGGAGGCCACGTTGAAGGGTGCCACTCCCATGTTCAGCAGCCGGGTCAGCGTGCCGGGCGCATCGTTGGTATGCAGCGTGGACATCACCATGTGGCCGGTTTGCGCGGCCTTGATGGCGATGTCGGCGGTTTCCAGGTCGCGGATTTCGCCGACCATGATGACGTCGGGATCCTGCCGCAGGAAGGATTTCAGCGCGGCTGAGAACGTCAGTCCGGCCTTGTCGTTGACGTTGACCTGGTTGATTCCGGGCAACTGGATTTCTGCCGGGTCTTCCGCCGTGGAAATGTTGACGTCGGGTTTGTTGAGGATGTTGAGGCAGGTATAGAGCGACACCGTCTTGCCGGAACCGGTCGGCCCCGTCACCAGCACCATGCCGTAAGGACGCTGCACCGCATTCATCAGCAGGTCCTTCTGCCACGGCTCGTAACCCAGCGCCTCGATCCCCAACTGTGCACTGGTGGGGTCCAGAATACGCATGACGATCTTTTCGCCATACAGGGTGGGCAGAGTGCTGACCCGGAAATCGATGGCCCGGTTCTTAGACAGCACCATTTTCATGCGGCCGTCCTGCGGCACGCGTTTTTCGGAAATATCCAGCCGCGACAACACCTTGATGCGCGATGCCACCTTGTCCTTGATCGCCATCGGCGGCTGGGCGATTTCTGACAGGATGCCGTCACGCCGGTAGCGGATGCGGTAGAACTTCTCGTAGGGTTCGAAATGAATGTCGGACGCACCGATGTTGATGGCGTCGAGCATGATCTTCTGCAGATATCGCACTACCGGTGCATCGTCGATTTCGATGCCGCCGGTATCCTGTTGCGCAGCCGCTGCGCTTTCTTCGTCGAGGAAATCCAGATTGAGGTCTTCGGCGTTCAACACAGCCATCGTGTTGTCGTTCGCTTCGCCCATCTTTTCGATCAGCTTGCCGAGCTTGTCGTCCTCCACCACCACCGGTTCCACCGCCTGCCCGGTCTGGAATTTCACCTCGTCCAGCGCCTGCAGATGCGTGGGGTCGGACGTCGCCACATACAGCTTGTTGCCCCGCTGATACAAGGCAAACACCCGCCGTTTCTGCACCAGTTTCGGATCGAGCAGCCCTTGCGGCAGGCTCTCATGATCCATGGCATTCAGGTCCAGATAGGGGAAACCGAACGAGGCAGCCGCAAACTCGGCAACCTGATCAGACTTGAACCGCCGCCCTTTGATCAATTCGGTCACGAACGAATCGCCCGATTGGCTGGCACGTTTCCAGACGCCTTCAGCGTCGTCCTCGGACAGCCAGCCATGGTTGACCATGGCACGCGCCAGTCCGGTTAAATTGTTGGTGTTTGTCACAGCTGCCATAGCTCGATTCCAGACAAGTCCAGCGTCAAATTATCGTCCCTTCGCCTGCCCGGAGGGGACAGACACAGGGAATCACAGGCCTTAACGGCGATTTCTCGACTAAATTGAGGCGTTTCCGGACAAGACGTCATCCGCCACCGGCAGATAAATGCGCGCCATCTTGACTGCGCGGTCCTGCGTCTGCACGATTTCCACCGGTACGTCGCCCAGCTTGAGGCTCACACCCGCTTCCGGGATGTCCTCGAATTGCTCGAGCAGCAGGCCGTTCAGCGTCTTAGGACCGTCCAGAGGGAGCGAGAGGCCCAGCTTGCGATTCAGGTGGCGCAACAGAACGCTGCCTTCGACCAGCCAGCTGCCATCCTCTTCGCGCCGCAAATACCCCGCATCCGACGGCGCCTGCGTGGTGAACTCGCCAACCAGTTCCTCCAGCAGATCTTCCAGCGTCACCAGCCCCTGGAGTTCGCCGTATTCATCGACCACCAGCGCCAGCCGCCGCCGGCTGGACTGGAAATTGCGCAACTGGGTAAACAGCGGCGTGCCTGCCGGGACAAAATAGGGGGTCTCGAGATTGTCCCTCAGGGTGGCCGGATCCAGCTCCTCGCCTGTCAGCGCATGCAACACCCGGCGCACATGCAGCACACCCAACAGATTGTCGGACGAGCCGGCATGCACGACCAGCCGGGTGTGATGGCTGGTGGAAATCTGCTGCCGCATCCGTTCGGGATCGTCCTCGATATCGATCGCCTCGATCTGGCTGCGCGGCGTCATCACGTCATCGACGGTGATATCTTCCAACTCCAGCAGATTCATGAGGATTCGGTGGTGCTCGCGCGGCAGCCTGCCGGACGATTCGAGCACGATGGTTCGCAATTCCTCCAAACCGAGGCTATTGCCCTGTCCCGGTTCGGGTTGTCTGATCCGCAACAACCGCAGGATACCCTGCACAAACAGGTTCACGAACCACACCACCGGATAGGCCAGTTTCAGCAAGGGCGTGAGCAGAAGCGACGCTGGGTAGGCCACCCGTTCGGGGAAAGAGGCACCCAGTACCTTGGGGGTCACTTCGCTGAACACCAGAATCAGGAAGGTCAGCAGGAGCGTCGCCGTGAACAGCACGATTTCGCCCGCCCCGAACAAGCGTATGGCCAGCACGGCCGACAGCGTACCGGAGGCGGAATTGACCAGGTTATTGCCGAGCAGGATGACGCCCAGCAGTTTGTCGGTCTTGTCCAATAGTGCCTGCGTACGCATCGCACCCCGCACGCCCGAGTCCGCTGCATGTCGCAGGCGATAGCGATTGATGGCCATCATCGCGGTTTCGGACGCGGAAAAAAATGCCGAAGTCAGCAGCAGGACGGCGAGTGTTATAAAAAGCGTGCTGGTGGAAAAACTATCCAATCAGAATTGCCTCAACGCCTGAGAATCACTTCCAGCACAAACTGGGTGCCCAGGTAGGCCAGCAGCAGCAGGGTAAACCCAGTAATCGTCCAGACCAGCGCCGTACGCCCGCGCCAGCCCCGGAAATGTCTCCCCAACAGCAGGCCACCGAACACCAGCCAGGACAGAATGGCGAACACGATCTTGTGCGAAAACTGCAGCGGCTTGCCAAAAAGCTCTTCCGAAAAGAAGACCCCGCTGAATACTGCCAGGGTCAACAGCGCAAATCCCAGGCCGATGGTTTTGAACAGCATGGCCTCCAATGTCAGCAAGGGCGGTGTCCCCCCTTGCAGCAACGCGCCGCGATGCAGCTGTTTTTCCAACATGGTCATCATCACCGCGTGCAGGGCCGCTACCGCCAGCAGACCGTAGGCGAGGAAGGACACCACCAGGTGCGCACGCAAGGCCAGCGCCTGCGAATCGGGTATGGCATGGGTTTCGGTAAAAACCGCCATGACCAGGACCGATATCGCCGCCAGGCCGCTGACCCACGACTGCAGGCGCGCCAACGGCGCGCCCTGGCTGGCCAGCCAGTACGTGAGCGCAGTCAACCAGACAATCGTCGACAGGGAGTTGCCGAATCCCAGCCGGATATCGCCCTGCCCGAGCGCCGAATTGAAGATCAACGCACCGTGCGCCAGCAGGGCCAGCGGCGTCAGCACGCGCACCGAGGCCGCGGATGGCGTGCGCTGCAGGCGCCAGGCGATCCAGCCATACAGCGCGCTCACACACAAAGTAACCAGCAATAGCGGGGACATTCGTTAAAATGGAATTTGGATTCAGCCAGCCCCATTATCCATGCCGTCCATAGCGGCAACAAGGAAGCCATGTTAGAAAATCTCAGCGGACGCCTCGCCGGCGTCGTCAAATCCCTACGCGGGCAGGCACGCATCACCGAGGCCAACGTACAGGACACCCTGCGCCAGGTGCGCCTCGCCCTGCTCGAAGCCGATGTCGCGTTGCCGGTGGTCAAGGACTTCATCGAAGCGGTCAAGACCCGCGCGCTGGGCCAGGAAGTGCTCACCAGCCTGTCGCCTGGCCAGGCATTGATCGGGATTGTCCATGAAGAGCTCACCCGTCTGATGGGCGGCGAGAACGCCGACCTGAACCTGGCCACCACGCCACCGGCAGTGATTTTGATGGCCGGCCTGCAGGGTTCGGGCAAGACCACCACCAGCGGCAAGCTCGCGCTGCTGCTGAAAAACCGCAAGAAGAAAGTCCTGCTCGCCTCCGCCGACGTCTACCGGCCCGCCGCCATCGACCAGTTGCGCCAGCTCGGCAAGCAGCTCGACGTCAGCTTTTTCGACGCCGGTGACGAGCGCGACCCGCTGAAAATCGCGCGGGCCGCGCAGGATCACGCCCGCAAACAGTTTTATGACGTGCTGATCGTCGATACCGCCGGCCGCCTGGCCATCGACGAGGCGATGATGAACGAGATCAAGGCGCTGCACGCCGCGGTCAATCCGGTCGAAACCCTGTTTGTGGTCGATGCCATGCAGGGCCAGGACGCGGTCAACGTCGCCAAGGCCTTCAACGAAGCGCTGCCGCTCACGGGCGTGGTGCTGACCAAGCTCGACGGCGACGCGCGTGGCGGGGCGGCGCTATCGGTGCGCCACATTACGGGCAAGCCGCTCAAGTTCATCGGCGTCGGCGAAAAACCCACCGGGCTGGAAGCCTTCCACCCCGAACGCATGGCGCAGCGCATCCTCGGCATGGGCGACGTGCTCTCGCTGATCGAACAGGCGCAAGGCTCGGTCGATCTGGCCGAAGCCAAGAAACTCGCCGACAAGGTCAAGAAGGGCAAGGACTTCGATCTTGAGGACTTCAAGGCGCAAATCCAGCAGATGCGCAAAATGGGCGGCCTCTCCGCACTCATGGACAAGCTCCCCGGCGCGGGGCAGATGGCCATGCCCGCAGGCGCCGACGACAAGGCGATCAACCGGGTTGAAGGCATCATCAACAGCATGACCCCGCTGGAACGCCGCAAACCCGACATCATCAAGGCCTCGCGCAAGCGCCGCATTGCCGCCGGCGCGGGCGTCCAGGTGCAGGAGGTCAACAAACTGCTGAACCAGTTCGAACAAGCCCAGAAAATGATGAAAATGATGGGCAAAGGCGGGCTGGGCAAGATGATGCGCGGCATGAAAGGCATGCTGCCGGGAATGCGGTAATTCCTCCCCACTGGCAAGCCGGGGGATTTTGGGTATAATTCGCGGTTTTCTCCGTTTACCGGTGGGTTGAATCATGGTCGTTATTCGTCTTTCGCGCGGCGGCGCCAAAAACCGTCCTTTCTACAACGTGGTGGTGGCCGATTCGCGCTGCCGTCGTGATGGCCGCTTCATCGAGCGCGTCGGTTTCTACAACCCGGTCGCTGCTGAAGGCGCCGAAGCCGTCCGCCTGGATCAGGAGCGCATTGGCTATTGGGTGAGCAATGGTGCACAGATGTCCGACACCGTCGCCCGTCTGGTCAAGCAGAACAAGCCCGCCGCTGCCGCCTGAGTTGAATCAGGGCAGCGACTGGGTCGTGATGGGGCGCATCGCCGCCCCGTTCGGCATCAAGGGCTGGGTCAAGGTCCAGCCCTACAGCGAAGACCCGGGCACGCTGATGGATTTTGAATCCTGGCGCGTCGGGCACGGCGAGCAGCAGACGAATTACACCGTCGAGACCATCCAGGACCACGGCAAAGCCTTGGTCGCCAAACTGGCCGGCATCGACGACCGCGACGCGGCGTATGCCCTGCGCGGGCAGGAAATCTCGGTGGCGAAAAGCGCGTTGCCGCCACCGGAAGAAAACGAGTTTTACTGGTCCGACCTGATCGGCCTGACCGTGGTCAACCGTGAAGGCATCGAACTCGGTAAGGTCGACAGCCTGATGGAAAGCGGAGCGAACGACCTGCTGGTTGTCAAAGGTACGCGTGAGCACCTGATTCCGTTCGTCGCCGCGTTTGTTGGCGAGGTGGATCTGGCAGGCGGGACGATCGAGGTGGACTGGGGCGAAGACTACTGATGCGCTTCGATGCGGTCACGCTCTTCCCCGAGATGTTCGATGCCGTACTGGATTACGGCATCACGCGACGGGCGCTGGATCGCAGGCTGTACCGGTTCAAGACGTGGAATCCGCGCGATTTCACCGACGATCCGCACCGCACGGTGGATGACCGTCCCTACGGTGGCGGACCCGGCATGTTGATGCTGGCCGAACCGCTGGATCGCGCATTGAATGCCGTGCAGCAGGATCTGGCCGGCGAGAATTTGGCACCCTGGGTGGTGCATTTTTCACCCCGGGGTCGTCCACTGACGCACCGGCGGGTGATGGAACTGAAGGAAAAGCCTGCACTGGTTTTGCTGTGCGGGCGCTACGAAGGCATCGACGAGCGGCTGCTGCAACGCCGCGTGGATGAAGAACTCTCGGTCGGCGACTTTGTGCTGTCGGGCGGCGAACTCCCCGCACTGGCACTGATGGATGCGATCATCCGGCAGTTGCCGGGCGCGCTGAACGACGCCGAATCGGCCGCGCAGGATTCGTTCAGCCACGGGCTGCTGGACTGTCCGCACTACACCCGGCCCGAGGTGTGGCAAGGCATGGCGGTGCCCGAGGTGCTGAAAAGCGGCAACCACGCGGCCATTGCAAAATGGCGGCACGAAGAAAGTCTGCGGCTGACTGCCGCACTGCGGCCCGACCTGCTGAAGCAGGCGCAGAAGTAAACGGATTGACCGGCTTGCCTTGGCAGGCGGGAAATGAGCGGCGCTGGGGTTACATCAAACACCAGGGCCAATGTGAAACGGCGTGACGTCCACCCGCCAGGGTGCACCTCTCCCGCCAGATGTAAGGAAACATCATGAACATCATCGAACAACTCGAACAGGAAGAAATCGCCCGTCTGGGTAAAACCCTTCCCGCCTTCGCCCCCGGCGACACCGTCGTCGTCCAGGTGAAAGTGAAGGAAGGCAACCGCGAGCGTCTGCAGGCCTACGAAGGCGTCGTCATCGCCAAGCGTAACCGCGGCCTCAATTCTGCTTTCACCGTGCGCAAGATTTCCGCCGGCGAAGGGGTCGAACGGACTTTCCAGACCTATTCGCCGCTGGTCGCCAGCGTCGAAGTCAAGCGTCGCGGCGACGTCCGCCGCGCCAAGCTGTACTATCTGCGCGAGCGCTCCGGCAAGTCCGCGCGCATCAAGGAAAAGCTGCCAGCCCGCAAGGCTGCGGCCACAGCTGCGGAATAAGCCATTTCCCTGCTGCCCAACAACGCCCGCATCATGCGGGCGTTGTTGTTGGCCCCCCGGGCAGATTGGCCTGTTTCACTACCCGGACGCAACACCCCATCGACGACGTCGCACACAGGGAAGACAGCCGCCACACCAGTCCCACGAACGGATGGCCCCCCCTGTTCGCCCGGGCCGAAGCCGAACCACGGGAAATGGCTTTCCTGCCATAGGTAGATGCCGGCATCGTGCGTTTTGCCGGACGAATGATTAAAGGAGCCCTATGCCCGCCCCCTCAGACTGTACAACCGAAGACCATTGCCTCGGCTGCGTGTTCTACCCACCCAACCTGTCGGTGCAGGCTTATTCCGAAGCGGACTGGGTCATGTTGCAGGCACGTTCATGTGCATTTGAATATGTCCCGGGCACGCCAGATTGCCAAGCCACGCGCAAGACAAGCTGCAGCCTGGTCGACCTTGCTGCCGCCCGTCCATTCCCGTGAAAGCCGGCGATAATCGCGTTCGCAGCGTGATGCTGTCCTGACAGGCTGCGTCTCGCCGCTTAGAATGCAGCCATGCTTGCGTATGACGCCATCCTACCCGCCCCGATGTGCCGCCTCGGCGCCTGCTTCACCGGCGAGGTGCTGACACGGCTGGATTTCCTGCCCATCGAGACGCCCCTCTCCGACCGGCCGGACGCCCGCGCCCACCAACTGAGCCGCGAACTCGATGCCTACTGGGGCAATCCCGCTCATGCCTTCGCCCTGCCCTACACACCGTTGGGTACCCCATTTCAGTTACGCGTATGGCATGCGCTGATGGCGATTCCTCTCGGGCGACCGACAACCTACGGCGCCTTGGCCAAACAGCTCGGCACGGCCGCGCGCGCGGTGGGGCAGGCCTGCGGATCCAATCCCTTGCCCATCCTCATTCCCTGCCATCGCGTCGTGGCGGCCAGTGGACTTGGAGGGTTCATGCACGCGTCGAGCGGCGCGCCGCTCGACGTGAAAACCTGGCTGCTGGCACATGAGCGACGCCCTGATTGACCGGTTTTGCGATCATCTGTGGCTGGAAGACGGGCTGGCCGACCTCACGCTGGCGGCTTATCGGCGCGACCTGAAAACCTTCGCTGCCTGGCTGGAAAAGGAACGGGCACGCAGCCTGGACACGGTCGTCCCGGGTGATCTCGAAGCTTACCTGGCGTGGCGTTTCGCCCGCCGCAGCCAGCCCAGCAGCGCGGCACGCTACAGTTCGGCGCTGAAACGCTTTTACCGTTATCTGCTGCGTGAAAACCTGATCGCCAGCGATCCCACGCTCAATCTGGACCGTCCCAAACTGCCGCGCGCGCTGCCCAAGACATTGACCGAAACGGATGTCGAACGCCTGCTCAACAGTGCCGATTCCGACACGACCCCGGGTCTGCGCGACCGCGCGATGCTGGAAACGCTGTATGCCACCGGTTTGCGGGTCTCGGAACTCGTTGGACTGAAATTGACAGGGCTCAATCTCAACGACGGCGTGCTGCGCGTCACCGGCAAAGGCAACAAGGACCGGCTGGTGCCGCTGGGCGAAGAATCGGTGCAGTGGCTGCGGCGCTATATGGCGGAAGCCCGCCCGCAGTTGCTGGAAAAGCGTCTTTCCGACGCCGTATTCGTCACTGCGCGCGGCGCAGGCATGACGCGCCAGGCATTCTGGCATCTCATCAAGCGCCGCGCACTGGCCGCCGGAATCATCCGTCCGCTGTCACCGCACACGTTGCGTCACGCCTTTGCCACCCACTTGCTGAATCATGGTGCCGACCTGCGGGTCGTGCAGATGCTGCTCGGGCACAGCGACATTTCCACTACGCAGATCTACACCCACGTCGCACGCGAGCGGCTGAAGCAGTTGCATGCGCAACACCACCCGCGCGGTTGAACGTCACACGCGCGCACTCGGCTTTGCCAGATAGAACCATTCCTGGCCAGGCTGCGCATTGGGGTTGGGAAACACGATGTAGCCGTCACGATCAGCCGCCACTGGCGTCCCGTCGTGACGCGCGCCGATGATTTCGCCGACATGCACGCGATCGAAGCTGGCCCAGTCGCGAACGAATCGATCGTCGGCATGGGCGCGATCGACGACCTGATACAGGCGTAGCGCCTCGGTATCGGCCACGGCCGCCGGCTTGGCCGATGCCGACAGCTCCAGATGCGCCAGCGTATTGCGAATGGCGCGATACGCCACCTGAGGCGCGGCAGGATCGTTGTGCTGTCCGCATTCCAGGGTGAGCGCGATGCCGCCCTGCGCCCGCATGTATTCGGTGGTGCCCACGCCGTAATGCACGTCGGCCTCGCGTGCCGACACGCCGGCCGCCAGACGGCGCACGACACCTGCGGCATAGGTATCGAGCCAGCCGTCGACGAAGCGGCGCACGCCCAGTCGCAACGCCAGCGCGGTTTCCTCCTGCGAACGTGCAAACGGCTCCAGCAGGCCCTGATTGTCTTCCGGCCCCAACATGGCGAAAGGCTCGCCCGCGGTGTGAAACGAATGCAGATCGAGCAGCGCGTCATGCTGTGCCAGCAACGGGCACAACCAGTTGGCAATGCGATCTTCAAATTCCACCGGGGTTTCAGTGGGCACGAGATTGCGGTTGAGATTGCGGTCCCCCATGCGCTGATGGCGTGCATAGGCCAACGGGTTGGTGACCGGCACGAAGGTCACGCTTCCAGCCACGATGTCCAGTTGTCCGGACTCGATCTCGGCAATTACGCGGCGGATAGCCTGTGTCCCGCAAGTTTCGTTGCCGTGCACCGCTCCCAGCACGATGAGGCGCGTTCCCGGCCCGAGACCGCTGAACGACACGGATTGGAAATGCAACGATTCAAGCATATTCATGCATGCAAGGCCTTGAATAAAAGCGACACGCTCGACACCAGCAGCATTACACCGACCAGGCGCGTCATCAGCGATGGGCTCAACCCGACATGCGCGCGTCCACCCAGATAGAGTGCGCCCAGCATGAGCGGCAGCGCGGCGAAATAGGCAGTCCACACCTTGGCACTCATCAGCAGCCCCGCTATCAGGAAACTGACGATGCGGGACATGCCATCCGCGAAGAATAATGCAGAAAACGTCGCTCGCAGATCGCTTTTGTCGCGGATGCGGTGGGTCAGGTAAATGACATAGGGAGGCCCGCCAGTGCCGAACAATGCGCCGACCGTCCCCCCCGTCAGCGCGGCCGGCACGGCCCAGCCGCGCGCGATCAGCTTGTCGCCGCGGATATTGAATACACTACGTACCGCAAAAACAAAAACGAACCCGGCCAGCGCAATCATCACGGGACCGGATGGCAAATTGACCAGGAGACTGGTTCCCAGCGCCACGCCGAGGATGCTGAATGGAATCAGCACACCGATCTCGCTCCATTTCACACGCCCGAAATTGAAGCTACCCATTACCATCGAAGCGGTGAAATCCAGCAGCAGGGCCAGTGGCACCACGAATTTCAACGGAAAAATCAGCGCCAGCAAAGGCACCGAGATCAGCCCAGACCCAAAGCCGGTGATGCCGCGGATGAAATACGCCGCCAGCAGGATGACCGCCATGAGGGCGATCTGCTCAACGCTCACAAACGCGTGCCGCGCTCAATGGTGATGCCGAGCTCCTTGATGCCCGGCACGATGGCGAACTTGGTTACCGACACCTTCACCCACGGCGCGCCGAATTCGCTGCGGATAATGGCCGCCACATGCTCGGCGACCGACTCGACCAGCGTGATCGGCTGTGGCGCATTGTGCAGGTAGTCTTTCACCCGCACGGCCACCGCACCATAGTCGATGGTGTCGGCCACGTTGTCGGTCCCGCTGGCCTTGCTGTCGGGCAAGCCGATTTCCAGATCGAGTCGAACCGGCTGCGGAACTTTGCGTTCCCACTCGTATATGCCGATAATCAGCTCGAGACGGAAGTCCCGCAAAAATAGAATATCCATTGTCTTGATCATCCACGGCGGCGCTCGCCAACAAGCCCGCCCAAAACCCGCTATTTTACTGACTCAGGGCTCGTTAATGGATAAATTGGGCATACGCTGGGGGCTCTTTGGGTGCATTCCTGCGTTGCAAGTCGCTTGTTGTGAATGACACAATCGCGCGTCTTGTGTCTTGGCCTGCACCCAAAGAGCCCCCAGCGTATGCCCAATTTATCCATTAACGAGCCCTTATGACCTCGCTGTTGTTTATTGCCGCCGCCTATTTGCTTGGTTCGCTGTCGTTTGCCGTGATCGTCAGCCGCGCCATGCACCTGCCCGACCCGCGCAGCTTCGGATCGGGCAATCCCGGCGCCACCAACGTGCTGCGCACCGGACGCAAGGCCGCGGCCGCGCTGACGCTCCTTGGCGACGCGCTCAAGGGTTGGGTGGCCGTGGTGCTGGCGCGCATGCTGGCTCCGCAGTTCGATTTGTCTGAAGACATTGCCCTACTGTGCGCGCTGGCCGTGTTCATCGGCCACCTGTTTCCGGTGTATTTCCGCTTCAAGGGCGGCAAGGGTGTGGCCACGGCACTCGGCCTGCTGCTCGGCCTCAACCCATGGCTCGGTCTGGCATGCCTGGCAACCTGGCTGCTCATGGCCGGGCTATTCCGCATTTCCTCTCTGGCCGCCTTGACCACCGCCGTGCTGGCCCCAATCTATTCAGGTCTGCTGATGGGGTGGGGCAATACGGCCATGGCCGTGTTGGTGGTCGCGCTGCTGCTGGTCTATCGTCACAAGAGCAATCTCATCAAACTGGTAACCGGCCAGGAAGGACGCATCGGCGCCCGCTCCTGACCCCGTCTCACTGAACATGGCCTTTTTCGACAAAAGCATCGAGCACGCAAAAGAAAGCCTCGCCGAGGTGTCGCGCGAAGCGATCGACCACGCGGGTGAACGCCTGTCGGATGTCGTCAAGGAGGGCGTGTCGCAGGCCGGCACCGAGCTGAAGGACGTCATCTGGCGCGCCAGCCAGGAGATCGACGCCAAGCTCGACAAGATTTCCGACGAACTGCATGAACAGCGTCAGTTCACCAAGGACGACGTACGCGAACTGGTCGACTATGCCGGCGAACGGCTGGGCTCCCTGATGGATGCCCGCATCGTTCACGCCAAGGCGGAGTTTTCATCGCTGGTGCAGGAAAAGGTCGAATACTTCAAGCGCGAAGTCGACAGTTTCTTCATCGAACGACAGCGTGACCTCGCCCGCGAACGGCGGCGGCTGTTCATCAACGTGGCCATCGCCATTCTGGCGTCGCTGTCGCTCGGTTTCGTCTCCTGGCTGTATCACCAGTATCTCGGCGGCGGGCTGGATGTATTCGCCATCTTCCGCATCGTGTTCGCTTCGCTGGCCGGGGGCTACGCAGCTTACCTTGCGGTCAAGCTGTTGCGGCGCTGGCTGTCGATGTCGGAACACAAGAAGGACACCCTGTTCCTGGTTAGCCGCTACTGGGGCGTGTTGCGCCCGGAAAGCATTTTCAGCACGGTAATCCTGGTGTGCCTGATGGCCGTGCTGGTGGGGTTCTTGCTGTTCCCGGATCAGATTGCCCACTTCACAGGGGGTGAAAAATGGCTCAAGGGCTTGCGCGAGGCCTACCCGATGTTCCGCAGGTAAGGGCTTACGCGGCGTCGAGCGACGCTAGGTCCCAGCGCGGCTTGACCGCAAACGTCAGATCAGATGTCTTCATATGCGTCGCCAGCCGTTGCGCGCCCGCGTAGGCGATCATCGCGCCGTTGTCGGTGCAGAATTCCAGCCGCGGATAGAACACGCTGATGCCGCGTATTGCCGCCTCGCGGGTAAGCCGTTCGCGCAGATGTACGTTGGCGCCCACGCCGCCGGCAACCACCAGCCGCGTGGCGCCGCTGTGTAAACAGGCCGCCAGGCTCTTGCTCACCAGCACCTCCACCGCCGCCGTCTGGAATGCCGCTGCGATATCCGCCGCCTCCCCCAGCCCAACCTTGCGCACCAGCGTCAGCACCGCGGTTTTCAAGCCGCTAAAGCTGAAATCGAAATCGCCCGAATTGAGCATCGGGCGCGGCAAAGCAAAGCGGCTGGCGTCGCCCGTGGCCGCCAGTTTCGACAGCGCCGGCCCGCCCGGATAGCCCAGGCCCAGCAATTGGGCGGTCTTGTCGAAGGCCTCACCAGCGGCGTCGTCGAGCGTCTCGCCCAGCAGCGTGTAGCGGCCAACGCCCGACACCAGCATCAACTGCGTGTGCCCGCCCGACACCAGCAAGGCGACGAAGGGGAATTCCGGTGGCGTATCGGAAATCAGCGGCGACAGCATATGGCCTTCCAGATGGTGTACGCCGACTGCCGGGATATTCAGCGCAAACGCCAGCGCGCGCGCCATCCCCGCCCCCACCAGCAGCGCGCCGGCAAGCCCCGGCCCTTGCGTATAGGCGATGCCGTCGAGCTCGGCCAGTGTGCACCCACTCTCAGCCAGAACCTGGCGTGTCAAAGGCAAAACGCGCCGGATATGGTCACGCGACGCCAGTTCGGGCACCACGCCGCCATAGTCGTTATGCATGGCGATCTGTGAATAGAGTGCGTGCGCCAGCAGGCCGCGCACGCTGTCATACAGCGCAACACCGGTTTCATCGCAGGACGATTCGACGCCAAGTACCAGCATAGGGGAAACAGGGGACTGGAAAAATCCGTGAGGGCTTGCTATTATTCTCGTTTTTCCCGTTTCCCGGAAGCCACTGTCACATGCCTCACGTCAAAGTCAAAGAAAATGAGCCGTTCGACGTCGCTCTGCGTCGTTTCAAGCGTTCCATCGAAAAAGTCGGCCTGCTGACCGAACTACGCGCCCGCGAGTTCTACGAGAAGCCCACCGCCGAACGCAAGCGCAAGCTCGCCGCCGCGGTCAAGCGCCAGAGCAAGCGCCTGCGCAGCCAGCAACTTCCCCCCAAGATGTATTGATTCCGCGCTGACGCGGAATCTCCCACGCATGTCGCTCAAGGCACGCATCACTGACGACATGAAAACCGCCATGCGCGCCAAAGAGGCGGCGCGCCTCGGCACGATCCGTCTCCTGTTGGCTGCCATCAAGCAGAGAGAAGTCGACGAACGTATCGAGCTGGACGATGCCGCTGTCAGCAGCATCGTCGAAAAACTCATCAAGCAACGCAAGGATTCCATCAGCCAGTTCCAGGTTGCCGGTCGTGACGACCTGGTGGCGGCCGAACAGGCTGAACTCGTCGTGCTGCAGGCCTACCTGCCCGAACAGCTCTCCGCCTCCGAAGTTGAAGCCGCCGTTGCCGCGGCCATTGCCGAATCCGGCGCGTCCAGCGCAAAGGACATGGGCAAGGTCATGGGCCTGCTGAAACCCCGCCTTGCCGGCCGTGCCGACATGGGACAGGTCTCCGCGCTGATCAAGACCCGTCTCGCAGGCTGATCCCATCCGGCGCGACGCGCCCGGGTTTATCATGCGGTCATCATGATTCCGCGCGATTTCATCGACACCCTGCTCGCCCGCGTCGACGTCGTCGATGTCATCGACCGCCGCGTGCCGCTGAAGAAGGCCGGGCAGAATTACCAGGCCTGCTGTCCTTTCCACAGCGAAAAAACCCCCTCCTTCACCGTCAGCCCGACCAAGCAGTTCTACCACTGCTTCGGCTGCGGCGCACATGGCACTGCACTCGGCTTCCTGATGGAATACGAGCACATGAGCTTCCCCGACGCGGTGGCGGCACTGGCCCAGGACGTCGGCCTGCCCGTGCCCGAGTCCGGCGAGCCCGAGCGCCCCAAACCGCCGCCCGCGCTGTGGGACGCGCTCGAACAGGCGGCGCAGTTCTACAAGAAACAGCTCAAGCAGACTCCTCGCGCGATCGACTATCTGAAGCGCCGCGGCCTGACCGGCGCAATCGCTGCCCGCTACGGCATCGGCTACGCGCCGGAGGGCTCTCCGCTGAAGCAGGTCTTCGACGACTATGCGGCGGAGGCCCTCGCCGCCTCGGGCCTCGTCATCGATGGCGACCACGGGCGCTACGACCGCTTCCGCGACCGCATCATGTTTCCCATCAGGAACATCAAGGGCCAGATCGTTGGTTTCGGCGGGCGCGTACTCGACCAGGGCGAACCGAAATACCTCAATTCGCCGGAAACCCCGCTGTTCCACAAGGGTTCGGAAATCTACGGACTGTTCGAGGCGCGCGCCGCGATCAAGGCGGCCGGGCGCGTCATTGTGGTCGAAGGCTACATGGACGTGGTCGCATTGGCACAACTCGGCGTGGAATTCGCCGTCGCCACCCTCGGTACCGCCACCACGCCGATCCATGCTCGCACCTTGCTGCGCCACACCGACCGCCTGGTCTATGCCTTCGACGGCGACAATGCCGGGCGCAAGGCCGCCTGGCGCGCGCTGGAGAACTCGCTGGAAGCGCTGCAGGACGGCAAGGAAGTCAGCTTCCTGTTCCTGCCGGAAGGCGAGGACCCGGACAGCTATATCCGGGCCCACGGCCACGACGCGTTCCTGCACCTGCTGGACACCGACACCCTGCCGCTGTCCGCCTTTCTGGTGCGCGAACTGGCACGCAACCGCAAACTCGACAGCCAGGAAGGCCGGGCCGCCCTGATCAAGGACGCCAAACCCCTGCTGGAGAAAATTGCCGCGCCCCTGCTGGCCAGCTTGATCCAGCGGCAGATTGCGGAACTTGCGCACCTCCAGGCTGACGAACTCAGCCGCCTCGGGCTCAAACCCATCGCGGCGCGGCGCTCTCTCCCGCGTCCGCAGCGCCGTCCAGCGCCATCGCGGGTGCGCAGTCTGGCACGCACCCTGCTGATGAATCCACAGCGGGTTGCCGAGGTCGAACCCTGCTGGCTCGATGTTAACGACCCGCTGAGCGGTCCTGCGGGCGAACTGATGGCCTGGCTGCGCGAGGTTGGCCCGCTCAAACCGCAGACCCTCAGCGAAACGGCCAAAGGCAGTGTGCTGGAGCCCTTGATCGAAGAGTTGATGACCGATTTGCTCGACAAAGACGACACCTGGGATTGGAACGCGGAGTTCGATGGCGCCCTCAAACAGTTACGCGACGATTGGCGCAGGCGTAGGCAGCAGGAACTGGCCATGCGCCCGCTCGGCAGCTTGAGCGCCAGCGAGCGCCTGGAATTGACCGAACTGGCACGTTCCTAGCTTGCCAGAAACGGCAAGACAAAGTGCCGGCTTGCGGTATAATTGCCGGTTTTTGAACGATTTTTTTCTGTCCGCGTGCGGTGCGCGGGGGCGGAACCTGAGCGGAGAATAACCTGTGGCTGTACGTGGAAGAAAACCAGGTGGTGGCGCCAAAAAACCCGAAGCGCTACTCCCTCTGAAGGAGCTGACGCCGGTGGAGGCGGAAGCGCGCCGCACCCAGCTGAAGAACCTCATCATCCTCGGCAAGGAACGGGGGTTCCTGACTTATGCCGAGATCAACGACCACCTGCCCGACGAGGTGCTGGACGCCGATCAGATCGAAGGCGTGATTAGCATGATCAACGACATGGGCATCCAGGTCTACGATGAGGCGCCGGATGCCGAAACCCTGCTGATGCAGGAGGCCGCCCCGGCCGTCGCCGACGAGGACGTGGTCGCGGAAGCCGAACAGGCGCTGACCACCGTCGATTCGGAATTCGGTCGCACGACCGATCCGGTCCGCATGTACATGCGAGAAATGGGCTCGGTCGATCTGTTGACGCGTGAAGGCGAGATCGAGATCGCCAAGCGCATCGAGGAAGGCCTGCGCCACATGGTGCAGGCCATCTCGTCGTGCCCGCTCACCATCCAGCAAATCCTGGACATGGCCGCACAGGTCGAAAAAGACGAGATGCGCATCGACGAACTGATCGATGGCTTCGTCGAAATGGAAACCGAAGCCGCGGCCGAAGAGGAAGATACGTCTGCCGACGCAGAAGATGCGGACGAGGACGACGACGAGGAGGCCAGCGCCAAGCTTGCAGCCGCCAATCTGGCACAGCTCAAAGCCGAAGCCCTCGTGCAGTTCGATTTCATCCGCAAGGCCTACAAGAAAGCACAGACCGCCCATGCCAAGTACGGCCTCGGCAGCCAGCAGCACATGAAAGCCCAGTCTGAAGTCACCGAACTGCTGATGGCGATCCGCTTCTCGGTGCGGCAGGTGGACAACCTGTGCGAACAGATCCGCAGTGCGGTGGAAGAAGTGCGTTCGCACGAGCGCAAGATCATGGAATTCTGCGTCACCCGTTCGGGCATGCCTCGCCCGCACTTCATCAAGACCTTCCCCGGCAACGAAACCAACCTGACCTGGCTGGACCGGGAGATCGCCGCGAAGAAGGCATACTGCTCGACGCTTTCCAAAGTGCAGTACGAAGTGAAGGCACACCAGGAAGCGCTGATCGCGATGCAGGATCGGGTCGGCCTGCCGATCAAGAACCTGAAGGACATCAACAAGCAGATGTCGACCGGTGAAGCCAAGGCGCGCCGCGCCAAGCGCGAGATGATCGAGGCCAACCTGCGTCTCGTGATCTCGATCGCCAAGAAATACACCAACCGCGGCCTGCAGTTCCTCGACCTGATCCAGGAAGGCAACATCGGCCTGATGAAGGCGGTGGACAAGTTCGAATACCGCCGCGGCTACAAGTTCTCGACCTACGCCACCTGGTGGATCCGTCAGGCAATCACGCGTTCGATCGCCGACCAGGCGCGCACCATCCGCATCCCGGTGCACATGATCGAGACCATCAACAAGATGAACCGCATCAGCCGCCAGATCCTGCAGGAAACCGGCATCGAGCCCGATCCCGCAACACTGGCGATCAAGATGGAAATGCCGGAAGACAAGATCCGCAAGATCATGAAAATCGCCAAGGAACCGATTTCGATGGAAACGCCGATCGGCGACGACGAGGATTCCCACCTCGGCGATTTCATCGAGGATTCCAGCACGCTGTCGCCCGACGATTCCGCGATCTACGCCAACCTGCGCGACGCCACCCGCGAAGTGCTGGACAGCCTGACCTCGCGCGAAGCCAAGGTATTGCGCATGCGCTTCGGCATCGAAATGAACACCGACCACACACTGGAAGAGGTCGGCAAGCAATTCGACGTCACGCGCGAGCGGATCCGCCAGATCGAGGCCAAGGCGCTGCGCAAGCTGCGCCACCCGACCCGTTCCGAAAAGCTGAAAAGCTTTACCGGCAGCGGCGAAGTGTAAGCCTCCTGCCCCGCCCGCCTGCGGCGGGGCCCGTGTTTCGGGTCTGTAGCTCAGCTGGTTAGAGCAGGGGACTCATAATCCCTTGGTCCACGGTTCAAGTCCGTGCAGACCCACCAATTACCCAACATCAGCGATAATCACCCCCTAATAAAAACTGGGGGTGTCAGATGCAAGGGGAAGCCAGAAAACCCGGCGAGCGCCGGTTGCAGATTCTGCAAACACTCGCCGCGATGCTGCAGGAACCACAGCCTGAAAAAATCACCACGGCGGCGCTGGCGGCCCGCATCGGGGTATCCGAAGCCGCGCTATACCGGCATTTTTCCAGCAAGGCGCAAATGTTCGAGGGTCTGATCGAGTTCATCGAACAGACCCTGTTCGGCCTGATTGCGCGCATTACCACCGACACGCCCTCGCCGTCCGCCCAGATCGAGGCCATCCTCAGCATGCTGTTGAATTTTGCGGCGAAGAATCCGGGGATGACGCGCGTGCTGATCGGCGATGCGCTGGTGCATGAAAACGAGCGCCTGCAAAAACGCATCAATCAACTGCACGACCGCATTGAAGCCCAGTTGCGGCAATGCCTGCGCTTTTGCGGCGACAGGCAGTCCGAGCTGAGCGGGCCGCTGGCCAATCTGCTGCAATGCATGGTGGTGGGGCGCTGGCACCAGTTCGCCAAGAGCGGATTCAGCCGCCCGCCCGGTGGCGATATCGAACTGCTGATGGCGCGTTTGCTCGACGTTCACCCCGCCTGACGGGCGGCCTGCCCGCACACCGGGCAGGCCGGGTCGTGCGGCACTTTCATCACGCGAGCCTGGGCCTGCAGGCCATCCCATAGCAGCAGCCGGCCGATCAGCAGTTCCCCCACCTGAGCCAGATATTTCAGCGCTTCCATCGCCTGCATCGCGCCGATGACGCCGACTAGGGGAGAAAACACCCCCGCCTCGGCGCAGCGCACCTCCGGTTCGCCGGCCTGATCCGGAAACAGGCAGTGATAGCAGGGTGTGTGTGCACGGCGGGTATCGAACACTGCCAGTTGTCCCGAAAATCCGATCGCAGCTCCCGACACCAGCGGCTTGCCCAGCTGAACGCAAGCCCGGTTGACCGCATGCCGGGTAGCGAAGTTGTCCGACGCGTCGACGACCAGATCGACCGCCGCCACCGCTTCATGCAGTGCTTCGCCGCTCAGCGCTTCCCGAATGGGCTGCACTTCGATTTCAGGATTGATGGCGCGTACGCTGCGCGTGAGCGAATCGGCCTTGTTCTCGCCGATGGCTGCGGTGGCATGGCCAATCTGCCGCTGCAGATTGGTCAGGTCGACCGTATCGCCGTCCGCCACGAACAACCGTCCGACACCCGACGCCCCCAGATAAAGTGCGGCCGGACAACCCAGTCCCCCGGCACCGACGATCAACACCGATGCGCCGGAGATGCGCGCCTGCCCGTCCACACCGACATCGGGCAGCAGAATGTGTCTGCTGTAGCGCAGCAGCAGGGTGTCGTTCAACTCCATGGGCTATTTATAGCTCCGCCACTCTTCCGGCGTTTCGTCACAATCGCCATGCAGATGGCGCTCGTAGACCTTCATGAATGCTTGCTGGGATTTGATGTCGGGCTCGTTGGCTGCGACGTTGCGTCGCTGCACGCTCTCGCAATAATACGCCAACGCACGCCTGAGCTTGCAGAGAAGACTGTTGTCGAGATGGAACCCCTGGCTCGCCAGCGCGGTCTCCAACCCTTCCAGCGTGTACTCGCAGATGTGATACCGCACCTGCAGGCGATAGACGTCTGCGCCGATGGTCACGTTCAGCCCCTCCAGGCCGGCCAAAAGCGCCAAGGCGCGCTCGGCCTGGCCGGCAGGCAAGGCATGAAAGACGATTTCGCGGTTTTTCTCGAGGTCGCACGGACGCATGGCACCTCCCGGCAGGCTAGGTCAAGCTCAGTATACCGCGCCGCTTGTGCTGTGGAACCCCTGCGGGCCACACAGCGAAGCCGTTCAACGCCCCTGCAGAATCTGCAGGCCTTTAAGCAGGTTCAGCGCCTGGTTCACCTGGAAATCGTTCTTCGACACGATCTCGCCCGGCTCCAGCGGCACCGGCTTCTTGTCCTTGCCGTCCGGGCTCGATTTGTCGGTAGGCGGGGCTTTGATGATCATCTCGTCCGGTTTGCTTGCTGGCGCCGTATCTCCGCCATTGGGATTGCTCAGATGGTGTTCGAGATCCGCCTCGCGAATGCCCAGACCTTGATCGTCGGACGGCATGGACGGGTCTTCCACCACGATATCCGGCTCGATGCCCTTGGCCTGGATGGAGCGCCCGCTCGGCGTAAAATAGCGCGCCGTGGTGAGTTTGATCGCCGTGCCATTGCCGATCGGCAGGATGGTCTGCACCGATCCCTTGCCGAAGGTTCGGGTACCCATGATGACGGCACGCTTGTCATCCTGCAGCGCCCCCGCCACGATTTCGGAGGCCGAGGCCGAACCGCCGTTCACGAGCACCACCATCGGTACCTGCTTGACGCCCTCCGGCAAGCCCTTCAGATAATCAAGCTGCATCGGGCGCAGGTAATTTTCCGGGCTGGCGGTCAACCGCATCTTCGCGTCCTCTGTCCGCCCGTCCGTGTACACCACCAGGCTGTCCGGCTTGACGAAAGCCGCCGCCACCGCCACTGCGCCATTCAGCAGGCCGCCCGGATCGTTGCGCAGATCCAGGATCAGGCCCTTGAGCGGCGCCTTGTTGTCCTTGTAGAGCTTGTCCAGGGCCTCGGCCAGCAACTCGCCGGTATGTTCCTGGAATTGCGTCACACGCACGTAGCCGTAGCCGTTTTCCAGCAATTTGGATTTGACGCTACGTATCTTGATGACTGCACGGGTCAGGGTCAGCACGATGGGCTTGTCGACGCCCTTGCGAACGATGGTAAGCTTGATCGGCGATCCGGGCTTGCCGCGCATGCGTTTCACCGCGTCGTTCAGCGTCATGCCTTTCACCGGAGCGTCATCGAGCTTGATGATCAGGTCGCCGGGTTTGACCCCGGCCTTGAAAGCGGGCGTATCTTCGATCGGCGACACGACCTTGACGAAGCCGTCTTCCATGCCGACTTCGATGCCCAGGCCGCCGAATTCGCCTTGGGTGCCCACCTGCAGATCCTTGAAGCCTTCGGCATCGAGATAGGCCGAATGCGGGTCCAACCCGCTGACCATGCCGTTGATCGCAGAGTCGATCAGCTTCTTGTCATCCACTGGCTCGACATAATCGCTCTTGATACGGGCGAACACATCGGTGAAGGCACGCAACTCCTCGACCGGCAGCGCGGTTTCCGCGTCCTTGTCGGCAATCGCCGGCAGATTGAGTGTCAATGCGGCGCCAGCCAGTATGCCAGCCAGACCGACCAGTACGAGTTTTGCCTTTTGTGTCATCTCACTTCACCCAGTCCAGGGGATTTACAGGACGGCTCTGATGCCGCATTTCAAAATACAGGCCCGTGTCGGGTTGGCCGCCGCTATTGCCCACCGCAGCGATCGCGTCGCCGGGCTTAACCCGGTCGCCCACCTGCTTATACAGACTTTCATTATTGCTGTACAGGCTCATATACCCCTCGCCATGGTCGACAATGATGAGGTTCCCGAAGCCGCGCAGCCACTCGGCGAACACCACCTGGCCGGCTGCGATCGCCTTCACTGCCGTGCCTTGGGCGGCCCGGATGAACAAGCCTTTCCAGCTCAGCCCGCCACCTTCCCTCGGAGCGCCAAAGCGGTTCATCAGTTCCCCGGCGACCGGCAAATGTAGCGCTCCTTTCAACCGGGAGAACGGCTGACTCGACCGGAAGGCCACCGGCGTATCGGTATTCACCGCCACGGGACGGCGCTGCTGGCCGGTTGAGCCGCGCTCTGCCTCCCGCTGCTGCGCCTGCCGGGCCGCGCGCGCGCGCTCGGCTTCACGTGCGGCCTGCTCCGCCATCACCCGGTTGAGGCGCTCGACCAGCTGGGTCAGGCTGCGTTCATTGCGCTTCAAGGTGGAAATCTCGCGCCGCTGTTGCTGGATTTGCACGGAGAGTTTCTGCAGCACCTGCTCGCGGGCGTGCTTGTCGGCCAACAGCTTTTGCTGCTCGGCTTCGTGCGCGGCCTGCAATTGCGCCAGGTCGGTTGTCTTCTGCGAGGCTTGCTGCTGCAAGGCGGACAGTTGAGCCAAATCGGCACGCAGTGTGTCGATCATGGCTTGCTGCGCACGCGAGAGGTGTGCCAGATAGCGCAAATCGCGTGCGGTCTGGTTGGGATCCGCACCATTCAGGATGAGCTTGAGCGCATCGCCCTGCCCGCGCTGGTAGGCGCCCTTGAGCGTCTGCGCCAGATGGGTCTGCTGTTCACGGATACGCGCCGAGGTTGCATCGGCCTGCTGCGTCAGCGATTGCAGATCGCTCTGGGTCCGCTGGCGTTCGCCATCCAGTTGCCGTAACTGGCGTACGGCATGGCTGATCGCCCGTTCGGACTGACGCAGCTCGTCAGCCGCTTCCTGACGATGCGTCTGCGTGTCGCGAAAATCCTGCTGCAGGGTTTGCAGACGTTGTTTGAGGGCGTCAAGCTCGGACTGCTTGCGGTCGGCCTGGTTGGCGCTGACACACAGCGGCCCGGACAGTGCCAGCAGGACGAAGAGTTGTTTGAAGTTCACCCTAGCGAGCTTACCCGAACCGGACGGGCTTACTCAAACTGCACCAGGGCCTCGCCGGTCATTTCGGGCGGTTGCGCCACGCCCATCATCTTCAGCAGGGTCGGGCTGACATCCTCGAGCGCGCCGGTTTCCGCCAGCGTGGCATGGCGCCGTCCAACGTAGATCAGCGGGACCAGGTTCATGGTATGCGCGGTATGCGGCTGGCCGGTTGCGGCGTCGCGCATCAATTCGGCGTTGCCGTGGTCGGCGGTGATCAGCACCTCCCCACCCCGTGCCTGCTGCGCGTCCACCACCCGGCCGAGACAGGTGTCGACCGTCTCGATCGCCTTGATCGCAGCCTGCAGGTCGCCGGTGTGACCCACCATGTCGGGATTGGCAAAGTTGCAGACGATGAGATCGTATTGCTGGCTGCCGATCGCGGCGACCAGCTTGTCGGTCACCTCGAAGGCACTCATCTCGGGCTTGAGGTCATAGGTTGCCACGTCGGGGGACGGCACCAGCACGCGATCCTCGCCTGGGAAAGAGACCTCCTCACCGCCATTAAAGAAGAAAGTGACGTGCGGATATTTCTCCGTTTCGGCAATGCGTAACTGGCGCAAGCCGAGGTTGGCGGCGTATTCGCCCAGGCCATTCTTGATCCGTTCGGGGGGAAAGGCGACCGACACCTGGAAATCGTCGCTGTAGCCGGTCAGCGTGCAGTAGGTCGCCAGCCGTGGGGTGACCTCGCGTTCGAACTCGCTGAAATCGGGTTCGATGAAGGGACGCGACAACTGGCGCGCACGGTCGGAACGGAAATTGAGAAAAATGACCGAATCGCCGTCTTCCATTTTCACCGGCTTGCCATCGGGCGGCAGAATGGCCGTGGCCTTGACGAATTCGTCGGTTTCGCCGCGTGCGTAGGCGGCTTCCAGTCCGGCCAGCGCATTCTCCGCCATGAACTCGGCGCGCCCCTGGGTCAGGAGATCGTAGGCGGATTTGACCCGCTGCCAGCGCCGGTCGCGGTCCATCGCGTAATAACGGCCGATCATGGATGCGATATGGCCGACGCCGGTCTGCCCGATTTTCTCGTTGAGGCGGCGCAAATAGATCTCGGCGCTTTTTGGCGGCGTGTCACGGCCATCCAGGAATACGTGCAGACAGACCTTGTGCAGCCCCTCGCGCGCCGCCAGATCGAGCAGGGCATGGAAATGCGACTCGTGACTGTGCACACCGCCATCCGACAGCAGGCCCAGCACATGCAGCGTCCTGCCGTTGTCGCGTGCCAGGTGCACGGCGTTCAGCAGGGCCGGATTGGTGTAGAAATAGCCCGATTCGATGGCGCGGTCGATGCGGGTGAATTCCTGATACACCACCCGCCCCGCGCCGATGTTCAGATGCCCCACCTCGGAGTTGCCCATTTGCCCTTTGGGCAGCCCCACTTCCGATTCCGATGCATGAATGAGGGTATGGGGATTATTCTTCCATAACCGGTCCCAATTGGGCTTGGTAGCCTGGGCAATCGCGTTGTCCGCGCTTTCTTTGCGGCAACCAAAACCGTCGAGGATGATGAGGAGAACCGGCACGGTTTTCATGAAAAAATTTATATAACCTGACTCGTTTTCGTGGAAATATTTTAATATATGCGTGATTGCTAATCTATACGCAATCCAAAAAGTAAGATTATAAGTAGCGCACGGCTGTATTTTGACGAAGTTGGCCGCGCCGTTACGCGACCCGTAGGACTGAGGAATGAATATGGCAGCTGACTGGGATCAAGTGGACCTCATGGACAAGGACGAGCACATCGAGCAAGCCTCGCGTGCGATGAAGGCCATGTCACATCCGCTGCGCCTGAAAATTCTTTGTGTACTGGGCGACAAGGAAGTCAGCGTCCAGGATATCGTCGACCATGTCGGTACGTCGCAAAGCAATATCTCGCAGCATCTCGCCATCCTGCGCGACAAAGGCGTGCTGCGCACCCGCAAGGATGCCAACCGCGTGTTCTATCGCGTGGGCGACACCCGCACCCTGAAGCTTCTGGGCATGATGCGCGACGTCTTTTGCGGTTTCACCAAATAACTCGATTCGCACCCCTAGGCCCGGCCGCTCGCAAGCGTGCTGGGCCTTGTGTTTTGAATGCGCCGCTCAATCATTTCCTGTCTGGGGATGGGCGCCACGCCCCCTGCCAACCCCAGTACAGCACCGGGATAACGAAAAGCGACAGCAGCGGTGCCGTCAGCATGCCGCCCACCAACGGCGCGGCAATCCGCTTCATCGCTTCGGAGCCGGCACCGTCGCTGAACATGACGGGCAGCAGGCCCGCCACGATCACCGCCACCGTCATCATCTTGGGCCGCACGCGCATGAGCGCGCCCTGGACGATCGCCTGCCGGAGCGCGACGCGATCAACCGACTGGCTGCCTGGCGGCCGGGCATCCTCGACGGCCTTGTCGATATAGAGCAGCATCACGACACCGAACTCCGCCGCCACGCCCGCCAGCGCGATGAAGCCGACGCCCACCGCCACCGACAGGTTGTAGCCTAGCCAGTAGACCAGCCAGAACCCGCCCACCAGGGAAAACGGCAGGCAGACGGCGACCAGCAGCACCTTGCCTGGCTCGCGGAAGTGCAGATAGAGCAGCAGCAGGACCAGCAGCACGGTGAGCGGGATCAGCCACTGCATTTTTTGCCTGGCATGTTGCAGATTCTCATACTGACCGGACCAGGCGAGGGCATAGCCGGGCGGCAGCCTGACCTGGGCGTCAACCGCCTGTCGGGCCGCCTCGACGTAGCTGCCCAGATCCCGACCTTCGATGTCGAGATAGACGTAGCCGGTCAGGCGTCCGTTTTCGCTCTTGATTTCGGCCGGCCCGTCGGCGATGCGCAGGCGGGCGACTGTCCCGAGCGGCACCTGAAGTCCGGACGGGGTGGCAATCCGGCTCTCGGCAAGCGCCTCCATCGAGTCACGCAAGGCGCGCGGATAGCGCAGGTTGATGGAAAACCGTTCGCGCCCGTCCACGACCGAACCGATGTTCTCCCCGCCGATGGCGCTTTGCATCAGGCGTTGCACCGCCGCGACGGTGACGCCATAGCGCGCGGCCTGCGCGCGGTCGATATCGATATCCAGATACCGCCCGCCGGTGACACGTTCGCCGAATACGGCGCGCGTTCCGGGGATTTTCTTCAGCGTGGCTTCGAGCGTTTCCGCCAGCGCGGCGATCCCGGCCAGATCGGGGCCGGTGATCTTGATGCCGACCGCTGTACGGATGCCGGTGGACAGCATGTCGATGCGGGTACGAATCGGATAGCCCCAGGAATTGGTCAGCCCGGGCAACCGTACGGTGCGGTCGAGCTTCTGGATCAGTTCCTCTACCGTCTCACCCGACGGCCATTCGTTCCTTGGTTTGAGCAAGATGGTGGTTTCCAGCATGGACAGCGGCGCAGGGTCGGTTGCACTGTCGGCGCGGCCGGCCTTGCCGAACACGCGCGCCACTTCCGGCATCTGGCGGATCAGGCGATCGGTGATCTGCAGGATATTGGCGGCCTCGTCGATGGATACGCCCGGCAGCGTGGTCGGCATGTACAGCAGGTCGCCTTCATACAGGGGCGGCATGAACTCGCTGCCCAAACGGGATACGGGCCATGCCGCACTGGCCAGCAGCAGAACGGCCAGCAGCAGCACCCGTTTGGGATGATTCAGCGACGCCAGCAGCACCGGCCGGTAAAGCGCCTGCAGTATGCGGTTGAGCGGATTGCTGCGCTCATGGACGATGCGGCCGCGAATGAAATAGCCCATCAGCACCGGCGTCAGCGTGATGGCCAGTGCCGCGCTCGCCGCCATGGCATAGGTCTTGGTATAGGCAAGCGGCGCGAACAGTTTTCCTTCCTGGCCCGAGAGTGCAAAAACCGGCAGGAAGGACACCGTGATGATGAGCAGCGAGAAGAAGAGCGCGGGGCCGACTTCGACCGAGCTGGCGCGTGCGACCGCCCAGTAGTCGCTGCCAGGCCCGGCCCGCTCGAGATGCTTGTGCATGTTCTCGATCATCACGATGGCCGCATCCACCATGGCGCCGATGGCGATGGCAATGCCGCCCAGAGACATGATGTTGGCACTCACGCCCTGCTGCTTCATCACGATGAACGCCGCCAGGATGCCGACCGGCAGGGTGAGCGCGGCAACCAGGGACGAGCGCAGGTGGAACAGGAACAGCAAACAGACCAGTGCCACCATCATGGTCTCTTCCACCAGTTTGCTGCGCAGATTGTCGATGGCGCGCGTGATGAGGCCGGAGCGATCATACGTGATCACCAGCTCGACACCGGGCGGCAGGCCCGCCTGCAGTTCCTTGAGGCGGGCCTTGACGCGTGCCGCGGTTTCCAGCGCATTGTTGCCATAGCGCATGACCACGATACCGCCGGTGACGTCGCCTTCGCCGTCGAGGTCGGTCACCCCTCGCCGCGCTTCCGGTCCCGTCTGGACATGTGCCACATTCTGCAGCCGAATGGGAACGCCCTCGGTATCCGTGCCCAGGGGAATCGTGCGGAAATCGTCCAGCGTCTTGAGATAACCATTGGCGCGGATCATGTATTCGGCGCGCGCCATCTCCATGACCGACCCGCCGCCCGAGAGATTGCTGTCGCGCACCGCCTGGCTGACCTGTTCCAGCGAAATCCCGTAGGCGGCCAGGCGGTTCGGATCCACCTCGATCTGGAACTGTCGTGCCATGCCGCCGACGCTGGCCACCTCGGCCACGCCGGGCAGGCCCTGCAACTCGTATTTCAGATAAAAGTCCTGGATGGCCCGCAACTGGTCCGCATCGTAACGATGGTGGCGATCCACCAACGCGTATTCGAATATCCAGCCTGTGCCGGATGCATCGGGTCCCAGCGTGGGCGTCACGCCCGCCGGCAACCGTGACGCCGCCTGGCTCAGATATTCCAGCACGCGGGAACGTGCCCAGTACGGATCGACGCCGTCCTTGAAAATGACATAGACATAGGACTCGCCGAACATGGAAAAACCGCGCACGGCCGTGGCGCCCGGCACCGATAACAGGCTCGACGTCAGCGGATAGGTCACCGAATCTTCCACGAGCTGCGGCGACTGGCCGGGATACGCCGTCTTGACGATGACCTGGGTATCGGACAGGTCCGGTATCGCATCCAGCGCAATATTCTGCGCGGAATACACGCCCCAGGCCGCCAGCAGCAGCGTGGCCAGCAGCACCAATAGCCGGTTGGCGAGCGACCACTCGATGATTCGCCGGATCATGCTCAGTGGCTGTTCTGCATGCGCTGCACGGAATCGTTCAGGGAGGCCGCCGCATCCAGCAGAAACTGCCCGCTCACGGCGACCCGCGCACCCTCCTGCAACCCGTCGGTGATCTCGACGAGGTCGCCGCTCTCGATGCCCGTTTCCACGGGAACCGGCATGAAATGCCCGCCTTCCCGCGCCAGCATGACCCGGTTGCCCCGGCCGGTACGAATCACGGCCGAACGCGGTACCGCGAGCGCCGTTCGCGGATGCGTGGCGATGACGACATCCACGAACGCGCCCGGCCGAAGCTGGCGATCCGCGTTCTTCACCGTCAGGCGCGCCCGGGCCGTGCGAGTCGCGCCATCCACCGTAGGCAAGGCGAACGCGAGATGCCCTGTCAGCGGCGGTCGCCCGGAATGAGGAAACGTCACGGTCACGCGATCGCCTTCCCTGACCCATTCGAGCTGGTCGGGATACAGGACAATGTCGATCCAGACCGTGGCGACATCGGCCACGGTCAGCAGCTTGGTCATCGGCGTCACGTAGTCTCCTTCCCGCGCGCCGATCTGGGTGACGAAGCCGGATCGGGCGGCATACACCGGTACCCGGTCAATCGTGCGGCGGGTAGACTCGATGGTGGCGAGCGTGGCGGCGCCGACATCGGCATAGGCGAACTTCTCCCGCGTCCGGATGCGTTCGCGCGCCAGACTGGCGGCCATTTGGGCATTCTGGCCGGAAAGTTCCGTCATGTTTTCCAGCAGCTGATCCCGCCGCTGCAGCAGCTCGATATATTCGCGCTGGCGCTGCACCAGTTCGGGCGAATAGATCTCATACAGGATCTGCCCTGCGGTGACCCGCTGGCCCGGCGCGCTGACATGCAGCTTGCGGATCCAGCCGTCGATCTTGGGGCTGATGCCGTAAAGGGAAGTCTCGTCGATTCCCACATTGCCGTAGGTATGCACCTCCCGGCTGAGGCGGTGCATCGCCACGTCCGCCAGCCGCATGCCCATGCGCTGCTGCAATGCCGGGTCGACCTGCATACCTGCTGCACGATGGTCATGTGCAGCGCCTGTCTCCACCAGATCCATTCCGCATATCGGGCACGATCCTGGGCGGTCCTGGAGAATGTTGGGATGCATGGGGCAGACCCACGTTTTCTGGGCGCCCCCCGTTCCATCCAGATGTTCGAGGCGCTCAGCAGCCTGCGCGGATTGCACGAGGCCGTCCGCATTCGCGCCCGGGACCCGTTCTGCAAAATACGCGACGCCGGCCATGCAGACAGGAACGGACAGCAGCACACCGTAATACAGCGCACGAATAAACGACGGGGTCATGTGATGCATCCTGCCTGTTGCTGACGTGTATCGAAGGCCGTCCGGACCGGGACGGCTAGACGTTCTTCGGCTTGGCCTTGACCAGTTTCATCTTGCACACGGGGCATTTTTCGGGTTCGTGGCGATGGACCTCGGGATGCATGGGACATGTCCAGTTGTCCTCGGCATTACGCGGTGCGAGCGAATCCGGCCGGTCGCTGCCGGCAGTCCTGATATTCGTTGCAGGCCCTCCTCCGTCCTGGCCTGCCGCCTGAGCAACATAAACCGGCGCGACGCCGGCGAGCACGGCAAGGAACGATACATTCGCCAGTACGCGTGCGACGGGGTTCGACTGTCGTTTGACATTCATGGGGTGGGTCTCCTTATGTCGAGTGGGCGCCGAGCACCCGTCTCAGCCGGGTGCTCGGCGCCCATCACTTTCCTGCAATCAGCGAACGAGGATCTGCTCGCCGTGGCCCATCTTGGGATCGGCATCATTGCTGAACATGATCACTGCGATGGCCCCCGTGAGGGCGGCCTTCAGCGAGTGGGTCACAATCGCATTGGCGCCTTCCTTGGGCGAGATCAGGTCGAATGTCGCTGCGTCGCCCGGTCCCACGACAAAGCTTTGCAGGCCATGCTCCACGTTCTTCGGGTTGCCGCTGGGGTAGACGGCATCCCAGATGCCCGCGATCGGGTGGAAGGATGAAAACTCGTTGGGACCCGCGTTGACGAAGTAAACGCGCACACGCTCGCCCGGCTTGGCCTGCAGCCAACGGGTCGCTGCCGGATCGTGCACCGGGTCATACTTGAAGATGCCGCCGTTGAACATGACGTTGCTCCACTTGTTCTGCATCATGTCTTCCTTGGCGTCCGGATTCGGATAGAGCTCGGACTGGATCAGCACGTATTCGCGATCGGCTTTCGGCATGGCATCGGTATCTTTCGGGTCGACGATGATGGTCCCGAACATGCCGCGTGCGATGTGCTGGATCATCGGATCGGAGCCGCAGTGATAGAAAAACACGCCCGGATAATCAGCGGTAAAGGTGTAGTGCTTCTCCTCGCCCGGCTTGATGGACCCGAAGTCCTTCACCACATCCAGTCGTGCCGCATGGAAATCCATGGAGTGTGAATTCTTGTTGGCCTTGTCGTTGATCAGCGTGAACTCGACGGTGTCGCCTTCTGTGACCCGCACCACCGGGCCCGGCACCTTGCCGTCGAAGGTCCAGGTGCGGTACATCGTGCCCTTGTTATCGATCGGCAAATCCACTTCCGTTGCGTGCAGCGTGACTTGCACCGTTTTTGCCTCGGCCGGGAATGACAGCATCGACAATGCCGCCACGCCAGCCAGCGCCATCCCTAGCATCTTGTTTTGTTTCATTTTGAAGCTCCTTGTTATTTACCTGAACCACAGTTGCAGACAAAGCGTAGATACGCCACCAACTCCTTGATTTCCTCGTCATTCATGACGTTGCCCCAGGCCGGCATGAGTACCGACTTGTTCACCGCCAGCCCGCCGTCCTTGATGACGTGAAATATTTCCTCGTTGGGAATGTCGCCCATCCCCTTCGCGTCGCTATGGTCCCGTGGCTGGACGGACATATCGCGACTGTTGATCCCCCGGCCGTTGCGATTGATGCCGTGGCACTGAACGCAGTAGGTGTTGTAGTTTCGAAGCGCACGCTGCGTGTAGGGCTCATCTGCCGAGGCCGGACCGCCGGACACGAAACAGGCGGCCACGAGGAGCCCTGCCTGCAGGAATGCGGGCACGCGTTGACCGAAATTCATTTTCATTTCCCCTCCGATGCGCTGAGTTGCAGGATGTAGCCCGTCAGCCGCTGCAAATCCGGTTCAGCCAGATTGAGCGTGGGCATCCAGATGTGCGGATCGATCGCCTGCGGGTTCTTGATGTAGCTGTAGATGTAATCGGGTTGCAGGCGCTCGCCTGCGGTGTAGAGCTCAGGCCCCGAGGAACCGCCAGTGCCAGGCTTGGCTTGATGGCAGGCGGCGCAGCCGCGGAGCTTGTTGAAGAACATCGCGCCCATGGACATGCTCACCTTTTCGCCATTGAACGCGCCCTTGCTCAGCAGATCTGCCGGGGCCGTCAGCGCCATGAGCGCCTCGGCAGCCGCTTCGGCATCCGCTTTCGACAGCTTCACATGAGACGCCATGGTCGACTCGTCCACGACATCCTCCTTGTCGCTGCCCTTTATATGCTTGGTATACAACTCGCCGGCCGGCCGGATGCGTACCGGGTTCTGCAGCCACTTTTCCAGCCAGGGCCGGTTGAACTTGCTGCCTGCGTAGTACAGGTCCGATCCCTTCCGCTCCCACAGGCGGTCGAGGCTTGTGTTGTCCGGTTTTACGATGGCATGACAGCTGATGCATTGCGATTTCAGGATGCCAGCCCCGACACTGTCTGCCGCGAATGCCGGGGCTGCGACCAGCCCCATGGCCAATGCGGCCAGAAGAGATAACTTCATCATCGATCCTTTCGCTTATTGAATGGCCTGACCCTTGAAGGCAGGCGCGTCATACATGCCATAGGGCTTTTTCAGGGACTCTTCGTAATAGAAATCGGGCACGAACGCCTTGTCTTTCCAGGCGTAGAACGGGTCGTTGCGGTTGATTTCGTTGTATTCGATGACCGTCATCAGGCCGCCCATCGGCTTGTCGCCGTTCATCGTGTGGGAATCGACGTGGTCATGCACCATCCAGCGGCCGGGATTGTCGGCGGTCAGGATGAGGTCGTAGCGTTCGCCCGGGCCGACCATGATGGTGTCCGCCTCGTAGGGCATGGGCAATGGACGGCCGTCCTTGAAGGCCACCTGGAAGACGTGGCCGTGGATATGGATGGAATGGGTCAGTTCGCCCGCGCCGATCAGGCGGATCCGTACCACGTCGCCCTTGTTCACCCGAAGCGGCTGCGAATCGGGAAACGCCTTGCCGTTGAGCGTGAAGTAATCCCACACATCCCCCGGGATGCCGCCGTAGCCGGGTTTGAAAGCCCATTTCGACGCCCAGTCGGACAACATCAGGATGTAGTCCTTTGTCACCTTCTTCTCGATCGGCCTCGGCGTTTTCGGATCGACGATGAAGGGCCCCCACATGCCGCGCATTGCCGCGTGTTCATTGACGTTGACGTGACAGTGGTACCACATGGTGCCGGATGGCTCGGCGACGAACTTGTAGGTAAAGGTATCGCCAGGCTTGATTGCAGCCTGGGTGGTGTCCGGCACGCCATCCATGCGCCAGGTCCCCTTTTGCAGCATGCCGTGCCAGTGGATCGTGTGCGGCAGCGTGGTCAGGTTGTTGACGTTGACGGTGAGCTCATCGCCTTCCTTGACGTGGATCAGGGGTCCCGGCACCTGGCCGTTGAAAGCGAAGGTATGGAATTGCTGTTTGTCGACCAGCGTGATCTTGGTGTCCTCGATCGTCATCTCGAACGTGCGCTTGTCGGCATACCCTGGCATGGGATGACCCAAAGCCACCCCCAGACACAGCAGGGCCGCGCCGCGGGTAATGCTGATTCGACGGTGAAATCCTTTGTTCATATGGCCTCCCTTATAAGATATATGTGAAATATATCTTAATGAATGTCACATGACAAGGACCTGGCCTTCGATTTTCTAATGGTTATAAAGTGCCAATCCGGGGCCGGACACGGGGCCAGACGCGGCCAGATATAATGACGAGCCACTCGGAACAACCCGCACAACGCCACATGGCATAACGCAGACCGAAGGAGATGCCATGCGGCTGACCAAATTCACGGACTTTTCCCTGCGCGTGATGATTTATCTGGCGCGCCACCCGGACGGCCTGGCGACCATTGCCGACATTGCGCATGAGTACGACATCCCGTCCACCCATCTGATGAAGGTGGTACATCGCCTGGCGCAATGCGGCTACATCGTGACGGTGCGGGGGAAGGGCGGCGGCATGCGGCTCGCCAGATCGCCGGACATGATCAACGTGGGCGATCTGGTACGGGACACCGAAGACAACATGGATATCGCGGAATGCTTCAGCGCCGAACACCAGGATTGCCCGATGCTGCCGGCATGCGCCCTGAGATCCATCCTGATCGAGGCGCGCAAAAGCTTCCTGGCCACGCTGGATTTTTATCGTCTGTCGGACATCACGGGCGGCTCCAAGCCGCCGCTCGTGGCGCCCTTGCATATGGCACACGACATTCCGTCTCTGGCGACCGCCCGCAAGAAGAAGCGAAGTGCCTGAGCGGATCAGGCCTGTATCCTCTGCGGCGAGACGGGCTAAGCTCATATTCCGTTCTGCCCCCATCACGGGAACGCAGAGAAGAAACACGCCATAACGCCAAACACAAGTTATTGAATTAAATAATATATTAGATTACACTAATGCTCGATTTTCCTGGAGATGCGACAGTGTCTAAGCTTGCCTGCCTACTGGCCTGTACCGTGCTCATTGCGCAACCCGTCTGGGCTGCGCTGCCGTTCACCACCACCACTGTGAATTATCAGATGACGGATACGGGCTACAGTACCGAAGCCACCGTCGAGGCCGTCAAGCAGTCCACCGTCGCGGCCCAGGTATCGGGCCGCGTGGCCGCGGTCAATTTCGATGCGGGGGATTACGTCAAGGCTGGATCGGTGATCGTGCGCCTGTCTGCGCAGGAGTTGTCCTCGGCCGCGACAGGCAGCCAGGCGCAAGTGGCCCAGGCTACCGCCACGCTGGAGAATGCACGCGCCAATTACGAACGCCAGCAGCAACTGTTCCAGCAAAAATTCATCAGCCAGGCCGCCCTCGACCGTGCCACGGCCGAATACCGATCAGCCGAGGCAGCTGCCCGCGCTGCCCGCGCCGGCGCGGGACAAACCGCTGCGGTCAGTAGCTACACCGTCATCACCGCGCCATTTTCCGGAATCGTCGCCGCCCGCCATGTCGAAGTCGGCGAAACCGTTACGCCGGGCAAACCCCTGATGACCGGCTTCGACCCCAAGGACATGCGGGTCCTCGCCAACATCCCGCAATACAAGCTCGCCGAGGTCAAGGCTGCACCGCGCGTCGCAGTCGAGATTCCGTCGCTCAACAAGTGGATTGCCGCCACCGGGATTACCGTGCTGCCGTCCGCCGATGTAGCCACCCACACCGTCAAGGTGCGCATCGAACTGCCTGCGGACGTGGAAGGGGTCATTCCCGGGATGTTCGCGCGTGCGCATTTCTCCATGGCCAGCGCGCGCAAGCTCACCATCCCGCTCAGCGCCGTCGTCCGGCGCTCTGAAATCACCGCGGTCTATGTCGTCAATCAGGGCAGGGTGAGCCTGCGGCAGGTCCGGCTGGGCACGCCGAACGCACGCGGGCAGGTGGAAGTGCTGGCCGGGCTGAACCCGGGCGACGTCATTGCGCTCGAGCCGGTCAAGGCGGGCATCTACGCCAAAAGCGCCGCCAACCAACCCGCCAAGTAAACGGACAGACGCATGGGACTCTCCGGACGCATCGCCCGTTTCTTCCTCACGTCCCAGCTCACGCCGCTGATCGCATTGATCGCGGCCCTGCTGGGCCTGATTGCCATTCTGGTCACGCCGCGCGAGGAAGAGCCGCAGATCAACGTGACCATGGCCAACGTGTTCATTCCCTTCCCCGGGGCGTCGGCCAAGGATGTCGAGGCATTGGTGGCGACGCCGGCCGAACAGGTGCTGTCGCAGATTGCCGGCATCGAGCACATTTATTCGGTCTCCAAGCCCGGCATGGCGATTTTGACCGTGCAATACCTGGTCGGCCAGGACCGCACCCAGGCATTGGTCCGGTTGTACGACACCATCCAGGCCAACCGTGACTGGGTCTCGCCCGAGCTTGGCGTCGGCGAGCCCATCATCAAACCGCTCGGCATCGACGACGTGCCGATCGTCACCGTCACCCTGTGGACGCGCGACCCGACCCGCGGCGCCTACGAACTGGAGCAGGCCGCACACGCGGCCGAAATCGAGCTCAAGCGCATTCCCGGCACCCGCGAAGTCACGACCATCGGCGGCCCTGGCCGCGCCGTGCGGGTGATGATGGACCCCGATCGCATGGCCGCATTCGGCATTACGCCCAAGGACATCCGCGACGCGCTGCAGGTCTCCAATGCCGCCCAGCCCTCCGGCACGCTGGTCTCGAACAATCAGGAGATCCTCGTCCAGACCGGGACCTTCCTCACCGGTGCCGACGACGTCCGTCAACTCGTCGTCGGCGTCGCCCAGGGCCGCCCGGTCTACATCAGCGATGTGGCCAGTGTGACGGCCGGTCCCGACCAGCCCACTCGCTACGTCTGGCACGGTCCCGGCGCCGGCGGAAAAAACAAGGCCGACAACGGCCAGACCTACCCGGCGGTCACGCTGGCGATTTCCAAGAAACCCGGCGAGAACGCGGTCGACGTGGCCAGAAAGGTCATCGCGCGCGTCAACAGCCTGCAGAACAGCGTCTTGCCCGAAGGCGTCGAGGTCAGCGTCACCCGCAACTACGGCGCCACCGCCGACGACAAGGCCAAGAAGCTGATCCAGAAGCTGATTTTCGCGACGGCCTCGGTGGTCCTGCTGGTGTTGTTCGCCATCGGCAAGCGCGAAGCATTGATCGTCGGTGCCGCGGTGCTGCTGACACTCGCGGCCACGCTGTTCGCCTCGTGGGCCTGGGGATTCACGCTCAACCGGGTGTCGCTGTTCGCACTCATCTTCTCCATCGGCATCCTGGTCGATGACGCCATCGTGGTGGTGGAAAACATCCACCGCCGCATGAACCTGGACCACGACGGCCTCGAAGCGATCATCCCGCGTGCGGTCGACGAAGTGGGCGGCCCGACCATCCTCGCCACCCTCACCGTGATCGCAGCCCTGCTGCCGATGGCTTTCGTCAGCGGCCTGATGGGGCCCTACATGAGCCCGATCCCGATCAATGCCTCGATCGGCATGGTGATCTCGCTTGCCATCGCCTTCATCGTCACGCCCTGGCTGGCGCTGAAACTGATCAAGCAGGAGGAACACGGCGCACATGCGGCAAGCGACAACAAGTTGCTCGCCCTGTTCCGCGCCCGCCTCACGCCCTTCCTGCGCGGCAGCGAGGGCAAGGGCGCACGACGCAAGCTGTGGCTGGGGATCGGTATCGCCATCCTGCTGTCGATCGCCTTGCCGATGGTCAAACTCGTCATCCTGAAAATGCTGCCGTTCGACAACAAATCCGAATTCCAGATCATCGTCGACATGCCCGTTGGCACGCCACTTGAAAAAACAGCCCAGGTCCTGAGCGAAATGGGCACGGCAGTTGCACAGGTCCCGGAGGTCGCCGACTATCAGGCCTATGCCGGCACCGCCGCACCGATCAACTTCAACGGTCTGGTGCGGCAGTATTACCTGCGCTCCGGCCCCGAGGTAGGCGATTTGCAGGTCAACCTGCTCGACAAGCACGTCCGCGACCGCAAGAGCCACGAAATTGCACAGGCGATCCGCCCTGCGGTCGAAGCCATCGCCCGGAAGCACGGCGCCGACGTCAAGGTGGTCGAGGTGCCGCCAGGACCGCCGGTGATGTCGCCGATCGTGGCCGAAATCTACGGTCCCGATTACGACGCGCAGATCCAGGTGGCCAAGCAGGTGCGCAGTGTCTTCGAGAAAACCAAGGGCATCGTCGCCATCGACGACACGGTCGAGGATGACGCGCAGCGCTTCGTGCTGCGCGTGTTGCAGAACAAGGCCGCGGTCGCCGGGGTGGCGCAGAAGGACATCGTCGCGGCGATGAAGATGGGGCTGTCGGGCGAGAATGTCACGCCCATCCACGGCAGCGGCGCCAAGTACGAAATCCCGGTACGCATCACCCTGCCGCCGGAACGCCAGAGCGGGCTCGACGATTTGCTGAAACTGACGGTGCGCGGCAACAACGGCAACCTGGTGCCCTTGTCGGAGCTGATCGAAGTGATGCCGAGCTCACGCGAGAAGACCATCTACCACAAGGACCTGCTGCCCGTGGTATTCGTGGTCGGCGACACCGGCGGCAAGCTGGATTCGCCGCTGTACGGCCTGTTCGAAATGCGCGGCGCACTGAAGGACAAACCGCTGGCGCAGGGCGGCACATTGTCGGAGTATTTCATCCACCAGCCCGCCGACCCCTATACCGGATTCAGCCTGAAATGGGACGGCGAGTGGCAGGTCACTTATGAGACCTTCCGCGACATGGGGCTCGCCTATGCGGTCGGGCTGATGCTGATCTATATCCTGGTCGTCGCGCAGTTCAAGAGCTATCTGACTCCGCTCGTCATCATGGCGCCGATCCCGCTCACCATCATCGGTGTCATGCCGGGCCACGCCCTGCTCGGCGCACAGTTCACCGCCACATCGATGATCGGCATGATCGCGCTGGCCGGCATCATCGTGCGCAATTCGATCCTGCTGGTCGACTTCATCAACGAACAGGCGGCGGCCGGCATGGATTTCCAGGAAGCGGTGATCCAGGCCGGCGCCACCCGGGCCAAGCCCATCGTGCTGACCGGACTGGCCGCCATGCTGGGCGCGTTCTTCATCCTCGACGATCCGATTTTCTCGGGACTGGCCGTATCCTTGATTTTCGGCATCTTCGTCTCCACCTTGCTGACGCTGGTGGTGATTCCCGTGCTGTATTACGCTGCCAACTACCGCAAACATTCTTCACCGAAAGCAGGAGTTTCATCATGACCGTTGAACGCATGGTCCGTATCATCGCCGGATTTTTCATCATGCTGTCGCTGGCACTGGCCCACTTTTCCGGCAGCGTCGACATGACCCGCCTCTCGTGGCTGTGGTTTACCGCCTTCGTCGGCTTCAACCTGTTCCAGTCCGGCATCACCCGCTTCTGTCCGATGGACATCATGCTGAAGAAGGCCGGTGTCAAATCAGGCTGCGGGCTGTAAGGGGGAGGGGCATGGATATTCAATTCCTGCAGCAGAACTGGATGCTGGTGGCCGTGGCCGGAGTATCCGGCGCCATGCTGGTGTGGTCCTTCATCGGCGGCAAACTCTCGGGCATCGAGGAAGCCGACACGCTGAAAGCCACCCGTCTTTTCAACGACGACGCCCTGATCCTCGATGTGCGCGAAGACAAGGAATTTGCCGCCGGCCATATTCCCAAGGCCAAGCACATTCCGCTCGGCCAGTTGTCCGGCCGTCTTCAGGAACTCGAGAAATTCAAGGCCAAGCCCATTCTCGTCACCTGCCGCAGCGGCCAGCGCTCGGCGCGCGCCTGCAATGTGCTGAAAAAGGCCGGTTTCGAGACCGTGTACAACCAGGCGGGCGGCATCCTGGCGTGGGAACGCGCCAACCTGCCTGTCGCCAAGTAATCCCCGAACAAGGAGGCCCCATGGCCAAAGTCGTCATGTATTGCACCGCCGTCTGCCCTTACTGCGTCGCCGCAGAGCGGCTGCTGAAGAGCCGCGGCGTCACCGAAATCGAAAAGATCCGTATCGATCTCGATCCGATCAGGCAAGAGGAAATGATGACGCGCACCGGCGGCCGTCGCACCGTCCCGCAGGTATTCATCGGCGACACCCACGTCGGCGGCTTCGATGACACGTCCGCGCTCGACGCCGCGGGCGAACTGGTGCCCCTGCTGAACCGCGCCTGATTGCTCCGTCTTGCCGGAACGTGCTTGAATTTCCGGCGGCGCCCCCCACCTTGAAGCGAAGATCATTCGCTTCAAGGAATCCCGATGGAACTCGCCTGCCCCCACTGCCTTGCCATCAACCGCGTGCCGGATGACCGGCTGTCCAACGGGCCCAAATGCGGCCAATGCGGCACACCCTTGCTGCCGGGCAAAGCGGTGGACCTCACCGCCGACACGTTCGACCGCTTCATCGCCAAGGCCGGCCTGCCGGTACTGGTCGATTTCTGGGCCGGCTGGTGCGGCCCCTGCAAGATGATGGCGCCGGTGTTCCAGCAGGTGGCCGCCGAGATGGGCACGCGCGTGCGCTTCGCCAAGGTCGATACCGAAGCCCATCCGCAGGTATCGATGCGCCACCACATCAAGGGCATCCCCAGCCTGATCCTGTTCCGGAATGGCGCCGAGGCCGCGCGCATCTCGGGCGCGATGGAAGCCCATGCACTGAAACGCTGGCTGGCGTCGCAAGGCATCCAATAAGGCCGCGAAGAAGGGCCCGCCATTGCACGGCAGATTCATGGAGGCGACTTAAAGCCCGTGTAAAATAGGCCCATCCCCGGAGCGCAGGCTCCGGTTTTCTTATTCAGGGAGACATCATGGCCGACGCGCAACAACCCGTATTCAACATCGAAAAACTCTACGTCAAGGATCTGTCGGTGGAAGTGCCCAATGCGCCCGCCATCTACCTGGAGCGCGAAGCCCCGCAGATCGACGTCAACATGTCGACCGAAAGCCGCGCGCTCGGCGAAGACCTGTACCACGCCAGCATCACCGTCACCGTCACCGCCAAGACTGGCGACAAGACCATGTTCCTGGTCGAGTGCACCCAGGCCGGCATCTTCCGCATCGAACACGTGCCGCAAGACCAGCTGCCCATGGTGCTGGGCATCGGCTGCCCCAATATCGTCTTCCCGTATCTGCGCGAGACCGTGTCCGACGTGGTGATCCGCGCCGGCTTCCCGCCGCTGCTGCTGAATCCGGTCAACTTCGAAGCCCTGTTCCTGCAGCAACAGCAGGCACAGCAGCAGCAGGCCGCCCCGGCGCAAACCCATTGAAGCGGACGTGCTGACCGTGCGACGGTTTCGCGTCGGCCTGTTCCTCGCAGGCAGCCTGCTGTTTGCACTGGCGAAGCCGGCCAGCGCACTGGAATACCGCAGCACCGGACATGCCGCCGTGCTGTATGACGCCCCCTCGACTGCAGCCGGCAAGCTGACGGTTGCGGGGAGCGGCCTGCCTTTCGAAGTCGTCGTCGACACCGAGGCCTGGGTCAAGGTACGCGACTACACCGGCCGTCTGGCATGGATCGAGAAATCGGCCCTCGACGGCCCCCGGAGCGTGATGGTCAAGACTGAAATCGGCACCGTCCGGCAACAGCCGCGAGCCGACGCGCCTCCCGTGTTTCGTGCCACACGCGGCGTCCTGCTCGACGTCACAGGCAAGCCCGGCGCCACCGGCTGGTTGCCGGTCAAACATGCCAACGGACTGACCGGCTGGATATTGGTGCAAGAGGTCTGGGGGCAATGAAGCTGTCGGTACTGGGTGCCGGCGCATGGGGCACCGCGCTGGCAGCCAGCTGGGCTCCCCACCATACCGTCACCCTGTGGGGACGCAATGCGGCCGAACTCGACGCCATGCGTACGACCCGCGTCAACGCACGCTATCTGGCTGACTGCCCATTACCGGACGCGCTGCACTTCAACCCCGATCTCGGCTCTGCCGTCGAGACAGCCGACCTCATCGTCCTCGCCGTCCCCAGCGGGGGCCTGCGTCCGACGCTGGCCGCCCTGGCCGCCCATGCCAGCCTGCCACCGCTGATCTGGGTCAGCAAAGGCTTCGAACCGGGCAGCCGGAAATTGCCCCATCAGCTCGTCGCCGAGCTGCTCCCCGCGCACACACAGACCGGCGTGCTGTCGGGCCCCAGTTTTGCCCAAGAGGTCGCACAAGGCTATCCCACCGCACTTACGCTGGCCTGTCACGACACCGCGCTGGCGCAGCATCTGGCTGAGAGTCTGTCGGGCCAGCGCTTGCGCATTTATGCGCATGACGACGTCATCGGCGTCGAACTCGGCGGCGCGCTGAAAAATGTCATGGCGATTGCCGCCGGCATCTGCGACGGCCTCCAGCTCGGCCACAACGCCCGCGCCGCACTGATCACCCGCGGCCTCGCCGAAATGACCCGCCTCGGCGTCAAGCTTGGCGGCCACTTCGAGACCTTCATGGGATTGTCAGGGCTCGGCGACCTCATCCTCACCACCACCGGCGATCTGTCGCGCAACCGCCAGGTCGGCCTGCGGCTTGCCCGCGGCCTGCCGCTCGATGCCATCCTAAACGAACTCGGCCACGTGGCCGAAGGCGTCACCACTGCACGCGAAGTCGCCGCGCTGGCCGACGAACTCGGTGTGGAGATGCCGGTCGCCCACACTGTCTACCAGGTATTGTTCGATGGCATGCCCGCCGACCGTGCGGTCGACACCTTGCTGAACCGGGAAATCAAGGCCGAGTTTTAAAGCGCCCGCTTCACGCCTTTCGAAAACCACCTTGCCTGCATCGCAGGCAGAATCGGCCCGACGCCCACCTTAAAAACGGCACTTGTCGTAGTGCAGGCGCCCGGCTACAGTCCAGTTGACAATATCCGTTACACGCCAGACATCGTGGCCGCATCATCATGCAACGACGTCCGGCACCGGACAGGCTGCCTTCAACAACACAACGAACAAAGGATCCGCCACCGCCTAGGCCCTCCCTCAGCATGAGCAGTTCCGTCAATCCGCCCTCCCAAAACGATCCCAGGCCTCTGCGCGGCCTGTTCTATGCCTTGATCGGGTTTTTCGTGCTGGCTTATTTCATCGCCGTTGCCCGACACTGGCTCGACGCGAAACGGGATGTCGAGGGGCAATTGCGTTATTTCAACAGCATCCTGGTGCAGAACACGCGCACCACGTTGAAAAACTATGAGCTGGTCCTGCGCGGCCTGGGCAGCGAACTCATCGCCCAGGCCGCCTTGCAGTCGCCCTCGCGCGGGCGCGAACTCATCGAACGCATGAAATCGATCGACCCGGGCATGGCCGGGTTGGGGCTGGCCAGGCCCGATGGACAGCTCGTACTGGTCAGCGGCGTCCCGGATGGCAAACCCTTGCCCAACCTGCTGAGCCAGCCCGAAACCCGCGACAGTTTCCTTGCCTGTATCCGTTCCGGCCATATCCAACTCGGCAGGCCGTACTACATGAAGGCGCTGAAGCTCTGGGTGAACCCGGTGCGGGTGCCCATTCTTGATTCGCAGGGCCGGCTGGTGGCGGTCATGACGGCAGGGTATTCGATCGAGGGCGGCACCACCCTGTGGGCGCACACGACCCTGCCGCCGGAAATCCAGATGGGGCTGCTGCGCGACGACCATTACCTGCAATATTTCTATCCGCTGCCCGCAGGCGAAACACGGGCCACGGTCCAAAGCACGTATGGCCAGCCGGTCTCGCCGGAAACCCTTCGGCAGCTTGCCGCAGCCAGGCACGGACGAGGCTCGATGGCCATCGACCTGCCGCGTAACCAGGGCCTCCATTATCTCGTCTACGAACGCATAGACGAATACGGCCTGCTGGCCGGCTCGCTAATCCCCTGGCATGCCATCGTATACAGTTGGCTGCAGAGGCTGCTGTTGGCCAGCCTGCTGCTCTGCGTCTTCCTGCTGGGCGGCACATGGGTCTATCGGCGCTCGCTGGCGCGCCAAATCGAATCCGACGCAGCCGTCGCGCATCTCTCGGCCTGGCAACAGGCCGTCCTGGACAGTGCCAATTACAGCATCATCTCCACCGATACCGCCGGCCTTATCGTCAGTTTCAACGCGGCAGCCCAGCGCATGCTGGGATATGCCGCGGACGAGGTGATCGGCAAGCAAACGCCGGCCCTCTTCCACGACGCGGACGAAATACGTCAGCACGCGGCAGCGCTCACCCAGGAACTGGGCGAACCAATCCCGCCCGGGTTTGACGCCTTTGTCGCCAAGGCCAGGCGCGGCCAATCCGAGGAGCGCGAGTGGACCTACCTGCGCAAGGATGGAAGCCGTATTCCGGTGCGGCTGTCGGTCACGCCCTTGCATGGCCCGGATGGAAAAATCGAAGGTTTCCTGGGAATCGCAGCCGATCTGTCCGCGCAAAAGCAGGCCCAGGCCAGTCTGCGCGACAGCCAGGCGCGCTATCGCACCCTGTTCGAACGTGCAGGCGACAGCATCTTCCTGATGAAAGGGGAGTACTTCGTGGATTGCAATCCGGCCACGCTGGAGATGTTCGGCTGCACGCGCGATCAGATCGTCGGCACCACGCCTTATCGGTATTCCCCCGAGTTCCAGCCGGACGGCCGCCTATCCAAGACCAAGGCGCAGGAGAAAATCGCGGCGGCCTTCCACGGCGAAACCCAGTTCTTCGAGTGGCGCCACCAGCGTTACGATGGCACGCCCTTCGACGCGGAAGTGACCCTGAGCATCGTCATGATCGGGGACGAACCGCACATCCTGGCGACCGTGCGCGACATCAGCGAACGCAAGAAAGCCGAGGCCGAATTGATGCTGTCGCGCCAGGCCCTGATCGAACGCAACGAACACCTGCGTCTCATCAACCAGTTGTCCAATCGCCTACATGCCTCCCTGAAACTGGACGCGATCCTCCAGGAAACCATGGAGGCCCTGCTCGGCCTGAGCCATGCGCCCAGTATCGCGATCTATCTGCTGTCTGCGGATGCCGCCCGGTTGGACCTGGTGGCCCATCGCGGTTTTGAGGAACGGATATTGCGGCTGATCGTCAATCTGCCCGTGGCTGGAAGCCACAGCGGCCAGGCAGTGACTCAAAAGCGCCTGCTGGCCAGCAACGATCTTTCCCACGACGATCGCATTCCGACTGATCTGAAGAATGTCCTGACAGCAGCGAATCTGAACTCGGCGCTCATCATTCCCATGATTTATCACGAGCAGGCACTGGGCTGCATCAACCTGGCATACCGTGAGCAGCGGACATTCAGCGATGTGGAACTGGAGACCCTGAATGCCTTCAGCAATACCGTCGCCCTGGCCATCGCCAATTCGCGCCATGTCGTCAGCCTGGGCTTCCAGGCCAAACACGACAGCCTCACCGCTTTGCCCAACCGCTCCGTCCTGCATGAAGAATTTGCAACCCGGATCGAACAGGCTCCGGGCGGACTGACCGCACTCCTGCTGCTGGACCTGGACCACTTCAAGGAAATCAATGACACCCTGGGCCACCACGTCGGTGATCATCTGCTGACGCATATCGGTCCGCGGCTGCAAGATGCCCTGTCTGGCACGCATGCCCTAGTCTGCCGTCTGGGCGGAGATGAGTTCGCCGTATTGCTCACGAGTCTGCACGATAGAACCGATGCCGTCACACTGGCCAAACACGTGACGACGGCACTGCGCCGGCCTTTTATGGTGGATGGCATGGCCTTGCAGGTGGGCGTCAGCGTGGGTGTGGCGTATTACCCGGAACACGGCGAGAGCAGCCATGCGCTGTTGCGGGCGGCGGACGTGGCCATGTATCAGGCGAAGACGCTGACGGCCGGTGTCGTGGTCTACGACCGCAGTTTCGACAATTACAGCCCGGATCGCCTCGCGCTCGCCAGCGAACTGGTGCAGGCGGTCCAAGGCGGGGAATTGGTTCTTCACTACCAGCCCAAGCTGGACATTGCGAGCGGGCAGGTCACCGGTTTCGAAGCGCTGGTGCGCTGGCAGAATCCCCGTCGCGGTCTGCTGTATCCCGGCGCCTTCATCCATCTGGTGGAAATGAACGACGTCATCCACCCCTTTACGACCGCCATCATGGACCTGGCGCTTGCGGACAAGCGGCGCTTGCACGACTTGGGATATACGCAACCCGTGGCCATCAATCTTTCCGTGCGCAACCTGATGGACGCCCACTACGTGACCCGGCTTGCGGATGCCATCACCCGGCACGGCATCCCCGAACGGGAAGTCGAACTGGAACTGACAGAGACCGCCCTGATGCACGACCCGGACAGCTCGGTCGCGTTGCTGCAGGAAATCGCGGCCATGGGCGTGAACATTGCCGTCGACGATTTCGGGACAGGCTATTCCTCCCTGGCCTATCTGCGGCGTCTCCCGCTCAGCGCCCTGAAGATCGACCGCTCATTCGTCATGGGTATGAACAGCAACACCCAGGACGCGATCATCGTGCGATCCACCGTCGCCCTGGCCCACAGTCTCGGGCTACGCGTCATCGCGGAAGGCGTGGAGGACGCGGAAGCCCTCGCCCTGCTGGCCGGCATGGGATGCGAGCAAGCCCAGGGCTATCACCTGAGCCGGCCTCTTCCTTTGAACGAACTGATCGCCTGGCTGCAGGCTCGCTGCGAGCAGGATGCCACGCTTATCGACTAAGCATCCGGCGTCCGACAGCAGCAGACGGCCATGGCTAGCGCGCGACCGCCCGCTTTTCCGGGAGGGCCACGGACGCGGCCGGCGCCCTCGGGTGCACGTGCAAAACCGGCCGCGTGACGCGCTCGGGGCGGACCGGCATGCGGACTGGCATTCCGTCACCTTGCAGGCGGAACATGCTCACAGCCTGGGCGAGTTTGTCCGCTCGCTCATGCAGGCTCTCTGCGGCAGCTGCTGCCTGCTCCACCAGCGCAGCATTCTGCTGGGTCATTTCGTCCATCTGCCCGATTGCCTGATTGACCTGTTCGATGCCGGCGCTCTGCTGCTGGCTTGCCGTGGCAATCCCGCTCATGAGTTCGGCCACCAACTCCACCGAGGTGACGATATCTTCCATAGCCCCGCCCGCTTCGCCCACCAGTTTGCTGCCCAGATCGACTTTTTCCACCGAATCGCCGATAAGCGACTTGATCTCCCGGGCGGCCCCGGCGGAACGCTGTGCCAGGTTCCTGACTTCGCCCGCGACGACGGCGACCGCGCCCTTGCTCCCCCGCGCGCGCGGCCTCCACTGCGGCGTTCAGCGCCAGGATATTGGTCTGGAAGGCGATCCCGTCGATCACGCCGATGATGTCGGCAATTTTCTTCGAACTGGCGCTGATCGAGGCCATGGTGTCGACCACCTGCCCAACCACCGCCCCCCCTCTGGCAGCGATCTCGGCAGTCGAGCCAACCAGCTGGTTGGCATGGCGCGCATGTTCGGCATTCTGTTTCACCGTACTGGTGAGCTCTTCCATGGAACTGGCGGTTTCCTCAAGGCTCGATGCCTGCGATTCGGTGCGCCCAGACAGGTCCGCGTTGCCGGAAGCGATCTCGCTGGCTGCAATCCTGATGCTCTCCACATTCAAACCGATGTCGGACACCGCACCGACCATGTTGGCCTTCATCTGGGTCAGCGCACGCATCAGCTGGCCGGTCTCATCCCAGGCGGACACCTCGAACTGAAGCGACAGGTCGCCGCCCGCGATCGCGTGTGCGACGCCCAATGCACGATCCAGCGGGCGCAGGATCGTGCGCGAGATGAAATAGCCGAACAACAGCGTCAGGAGCGCACCGATTCCGCCCGCCGTCACCATGAATGCAGGAAGCGCACTCTGCACGCCGGCCGCCTTGGCCAGGGCACTGGTTTCCCATCCGCCGAACAGGCCGACTCCCAGCATCAAGGCCGCGCCGATTCCGGTGCTCAACGCAATGCGCAGATTGACGGGGGTACGCCGGAAAGACATCAGCCGGCCAATCAGTCCCGTACGGACGACCATGCCATGCCGGATCGCCATATGATCCGCCCGGCCCTCCTTGAACTGACGATACAGGTGCTCGGCCTCGACTATCTGCGGCCGCGCCAACCTGGTGCGCACCGACAGATAGCCGTTGGCCATGCCGTTTTCATGCACCGGCGTCACGTTGGCGAACACCCAGTAGAAATCACCATTCTTGCGGCGGTTCTTCACCACGCCGCTCCAGGGCAGGCCAGCTTTCACGGTGGCCCAGAGATCCGCAAACGCTTCTTCCGGCATGTCCGGATGGCGGACGAGATTATGGGGTTTCCCGAGCAGTTCTGCTTCGCTAAAACCGCTGGCCTCGATGAAGGCGAGGTTTGCGTAGAGGATTCGCCCTTTCAGATCGGTCCGGGAGACCAGCGACACGCCGTCGCTCAATTCATATTCAGCATTCGTAATGGGCAAATTGACGCGCATACCTTCCTCAACTCTCTGCTATTGCTCGATACGTTATCCGGCGGACCATTCGAGAGAAATGACATATACAGATAACGTTATCCTTAATATCGTCTTTCCAGGCTTAAACTTTAGCGCCGCGACCTATCTGGATTACACACGCAGGCAGACAAGACCCGAACCATGGGACGTCTGGCAGGTCAATCGAGGCAGGTGATGTTCAAGGTGTGCGAGTTGATGCAGCGCTTACACGCTGCAGGCTTACGTGCCGCCCGTGAAACCGTTTTGCCGCCAGGCTTCGAATACGACTACGCTGACTGCATTGGACAGGTTCATGCTGCGCGAGCCGGGTAGCATCGGCAGGCGCAGACGATGGCCCGCGTCGAACTGCCCCAGGATATCCGGAGGCAGGCCGCGCGACTCCGGGCCGAACAGCAGCACGTCGTCCGGTCGGAAAGCGATATCGGCATAGCGTGCGCTGCCCTTGGTGGTGAGCGCAAACCAGCGCCTGCCGGACAAGGCCGCCTGCACCGCGTCCCAGCCGGCATGCACCGTGACGCAGGCCATGTCGTGGTAATCCAGCCCGGCGCGCGCCACCTGCTTGTCCGACAGGTCGAAGCCCAGTGGCTCGACCAGATGCAGACGGCAGCCGGTGTTGGCCGCAAGGCGGATGAGGTTGCCGGTGTTGGGCGGAATCTCGGGTTGAAACAAAACGATGTCAAACATCCGGCTTGGCCTAAAATAAAACCTTCTTCGAAAGCCCTATTCTATGGTTCCTTACCTCACCACTGCACTCACCGGCCCGCTGCTGGAACTGGAAAAACGCCTGCTCGATGCCCAGCCGACCATCGAGCACTGGTTTCGTCAGCAATGGAAGGAACAGTCGGCGCCGTTCTACACCTCGGTCGATATCCGCAACGCAGGCTTCAAGCTGGCGCCGGTCGACACCAATTTGTTTCCGGGCGGCTTCAACAACCTCAACCCGTCGTTCATGTCACTGTCGATCCACGCGGCAATGGGCGCGGTGGAAAAGATCTGCCCCGACGCCCAGCGCCTGCTGCTGATCCCTGAGAACCACACGCGCAACACCTTCTACCTGCAGAACGTCGCGGTGCTCGCACACATCCTGCGCCAGACCGGTCTGATCGTGCGCATCGGCACCCTGATTCCCGAGATCACCCAGCCGACCACGCTGGAACTCCCGGCGGGTGGACGCCTCACGCTGGAGCCGCTGGTACGCAAAGGCGATCGCATCGGCTTGGAAGGTTTCGACCCCTGCGCGGTGCTGCTCAACAACGATCTCTCGGCGGGTGTGCCCGATATCCTCAAGGGCATCGAGCAGACCATCATGCCGCCGCTGCACGCCGGCTGGGCAACCCGCCGCAAGTCGAGCCACTTCGCGGCCTACCAGCACGTCGCCAGCGAATTCTCCCGGCTGGTCGGCATCGACCCCTGGCTGATCGACCCCTATTTCAACCATTGCGGCAAGATCGATTTCCAGGCGCGCCAGGGCGAAGCATGTCTGGCCGAGAAAGTGGGCGAGATGCTGGACAAGATCCAGCTCAAGTACGACGAGTACCGCATCGACCAACCGCCCTTCGTCATCGTCAAAGCCGACGCCGGCACCTATGGCATGGGGATCATGACGGTGAAATCGCCGGACGACGTGCGCGAACTCAACCGCAAGCAGCGCAACAAGATGGCGGTCGGCAAGGAAGGCCTTGCCTTCAGCGAGGTGCTGATCCAGGAAGGGGTCTATACCTTCGAGAGCATCAACGGGGCGGTTGCCGAACCGGTGGTCTACATGCTCGACCATTTCGTCGTCGGCGGCTTCTACCGCGTACACACCGGGCGCGGGTCGGACGAAAACCTCAATAGTCCCGGCATGCATTTCGTGCCCCTGGCGTTCGACGACACCTGCCTGACGCCCGACCGCAGCGCCAACCCCGACGCCGCGCCCAACCGCTTCTATGCCTACGGGGTGATCGCGCGGCTGGCGATGCTGGCCGCCAGTATCGAGCTCGACGAGGCGCTCAACCAGGCCGAGAACACCGAAAACGCGGTTGCCGCTGCATGAAACTGCTGTTCATCGTCGATCCCCTGGCGAGTCTCAAGCCCTACAAGGACAGTTCGGTGGCCATGATGCGCGCAGCAGTGGCGCGCGGCCATGCCGTGTTCGCTGCCGAGGCCAGCCAGTTGCACATCGCAAGCGGCATCGCCTGTACGGCCTGTGTCGCGCTTGAAGTACGCACCGACGACGACTGGTACCGCGCCACGCAAAGCGATGTTCGCGCACTGAAGGATTTCGACGCCGTGGTGATGCGCACCGACCCGCCGGTGGACACCGATTATCTGCTGGCCACCCATCTGCTGGGCATTGCCGAATCCAATGGCGCACGCGTATTGAACCGGCCGGCCGCCCTGCGCGATTTCAACGAGAAACTGGCGATCCTCAATTTTCCGCAATTCGTCGCCCCCACCCTGGTTTCCGCCGATGCCGCGGATATCGGGCGTTTCCTCGCCGAGCACCCGGACATCATCGTCAAGCCTCTCACCGAAATGGGCGGCAGCGGCATCTTTCGCCTCACGCAATCCGACCTCAATCGCAACGCCATTCTCGAAACGCTGACGCAGCGCGGCCGCCGCGCCATCATGGCGCAGCGCTACCTGCCGGAAATCAAGGACGGCGACAAACGCATCCTCCTGATCGACGGCGAGGTGGTGCCGTGGGCGCTGGCGCGCATTCCTCTGGCGGGCGAGACGCGCGGCAACCTTGCCGCAGGCGGCACGGCGCGCGCGCAACGCCTGTCCGCGCGCGACCGCGAGATCGCCGAAACCATCGCGCCGTGGGCGAGGGCGCACGGCATCTTCCTCGCCGGGCTCGACGTGATCGGCGACTGCCTCACCGAAATCAACGTCACCAGCCCAACCGGTTTCCAGGAGATTGCCGCGCAGACCGGGCACGACGTTGCCGCACTCTTCATTGCTGCGGTCGAGCATGCCCGACTCGCCGAACATTCGCCGGGATGACTGCCGACATCCTGATCCAGCCGGCCCAAGCGAAGGACGCCCCCGCGATTGCCATCCTGGTCGGCGAATTGCTCGCGGAAATCATGAACGCAATCGACGTTCAGGCCTTCAATTTCAATCTCCAGGAGACCGCCGCCAGACTGGAGACCTATCTGGCCAACGGGACCTATGTCGTCTTCGTGGCCCGGCCTGCCAGCGGCGACCCGGTCGGCTTCGTGGCACTCTGCGAATGCCACGCGCTGTATGCCGAAGGCGCTTTTGGCACGATCCCGGAACTGTATGTTCGCCCGACATACCGTACCCGCAGACTGGGAATGCGGCTGGTCTCCGAAGCCAGGGCATATGGCACGGCGCGAGGATGGAAACGACTGGAAGTCACCACCCCGCCGCTTCCACAATTCGACAGGACCCTGGCGTTTTATGAGCGCGAAGGGTTTTCCGTCGCCGGTGGCCGCAAGTTGAGAACGCTGTTGTGAACCGCGTCATGTCGAATACCAGTGCCCTGAATGGACGCATCGTACGGCTCGTTCTGTGGCTGCTGCTCATGCCCCTCGCACTGGCCGCCTGCAGTTCGCCGCCGCTGGTTCAGCAGCAATCCTACGTATTCGGCACCCTGGTCGAAGTCAGCGTCTACGATGCGCCGGAAGCACAGGCCCGCCAAGCGATCGCCGCCGTGCTGGCGCGTTTCGACGCGTTGCACCACCAATTGCATGCCTGGCAGCCAAGCGAACTGTCGCGGCTCAACGCCGGGCTGGCCAAAGGGGCGCACATCCCCGTCTCCCCCGAGCTCGCCGCCATGCTGCGCGATGCCCAAACGGCTTCGGCCCGGTCGAACGACCTGTTCAACCCAGCCATTGGCAACCTGATCGCACTGTGGGGATTCCATGCCGACACGCCACAGGGGAAGGTGCCGGATGCCGCCGCCATTGCACGCTGGGTGAAGGCGGCGCCGCGCATGGAAGACCTGCATATCGAAAACAATCAGGTCTGGAGCGACAATCCGGCCGTCCAGCTGGATCTCGGCGGCTACGCCAAAGGCTACGCGCTGGATGAGGCCGTTCGTATCCTGACATCCCGCGGCATCAAAAACGCGCTGGTGAACATCGGCGGCAATGTCATCGCGCTGGGGCAGCACGGCGATCGTCCATGGCGCGTCGGCATCCAGCACCCGCGCAAGCCCGGCACGCTGGCCACGCTGGATCTGCACGACGGCGACGCAATCGGTACCTCGGGCGATTACCAGCGCTATTTCGAGGCCGGCGGGCATCGCTACTGCCACCTGATCGATCCGCGCACCGGCTGGCCGGCGTCCGGCATGCAATCGGTCACGATCCTGGTGTCGGGCGATCGCGCCGGGACACGCTCGGATGCGCTGTCCAAACCGCTCTTCATCGACGGCGCCGCCCGGCTGGCCGATCATGCCTCCCGCCTGGGTATCGCCGACTATCTGGCGGTGGACGCCGCCGGGCAAATCCATGTCTCCCCAGCAATGAAGGCCCGGCTTCGCTAGAATGCTGGTTTTGGCCTGACATCCACCCCATGATAGGCATTCTCATCGTCGCCCACGGCTCGCTTGCCGACAGCCTGGTCGAGTGCGCCACCCACGTGCTGGGGCAGCGTCCGCGCGGCCTCGCCACGATTGATTTCATCGGCCACGCCGACCCCGACGAGCGGCAGAAAGCATTGCAGTCCCGTCTGGCCGAACTGGATGAAGGCGACGGCATCCTGGTGCTGACCGACGTGTACGGCGCCACGCCCAGCAATACGCTGTGCCGCCTACTCGAACCCGCCCATATCGAAGGCGTGTCCGGCGTCAACCTGCCGATGCTGCTGAAGGCGCTGAACTATCGCGACACCCTGGCATTGCCGCAGCTCATCGAGCGCATCGTCGAAGGCGGACGCAACAGCATCAACCATATTTCCGAGACCATGTGCCATGCAGCAACGGGACGTTGAAATCGTCAACAAGCTGGGCCTGCACGCGCGCCCGTCGGCCCGGCTGACCCAGCTGGCATCGAGCTTCAAGAGCAATGTGTTCATGTCGCGCAACGGTCGCCGGGTCAATGCCAAGAGCATCATGGGCGTGATGATGCTGGCCGCGGCCAAGGGGACGACCGTGTCCCTGGAGACCGATGGCGACGACGAGGTGGAAGCCATCGACGCACTGGCCGGCCTGATTTCCAGCGGTTTCGGGGAGGAATTGTGAGCTTCTCGCTGCACGGCATCGGCGTCTCGGGCGGCATCGCCATCGGCTATGCGCACCTCACCTCCAACGCGCGCGTCGAAGTGCCGCAATACATGCTCGACCGCAAATACATCAAGGACGAACTGGCGCGCTTCGACGAGGCCATCTTCGCCACCCGAGCCGAACTCGAGGTCCTGCGCAGCCACATTCCGCCCAACGCACCGGCCGAGCTGTCGGCATTTCTCGACATGCACTTGATGTTCCTCGGCGATTCGATGATCGCCGAGGCGCCCAAGCGCCTGATCCGCGAAACCCAGTGCAACGCCGAATGGGCGCTGGCGCAGCAGATGGAAGCGCTGGTGGCACGCTTCGAGGAAATCGACGACGCCTATCTGCGCAGCCGCCAGGAAGACGTGGTGCAGGTGGTTCAGCGCGTGCTGAAGGCATTGATGGGCCACCCCAGCCACCTGCCGCTGGACGTCGATTTCGACAGCGAACGCATCCTGGTCGCGCACGAGCTGTCGCCGGCCGACATGGTCATCTTCAAGAACGTGCATTTCGCCGCCTTCATCACCGATCTCGGCGGCACCACTTCGCATACGGCTATCCTCGCGCGCAGCATGGGCATGCCGTCGGTGATGGCGCTGCACAACGGGCGCGGCCTGATCCGCGACCACGACCTGCTGATCGTCGACGGCCGCGACGGCGTGGTGATCGTCAACCCGGACGAATCCGTGCTGGCCGAATACCGGCTGCGGCAGAATCAATGGCGCATCGACACCGACAAGCTCAAGCGGCTGAAGACCAGCAAGTCGGCCACCCTGGACGGCACGCCGGTCGAACTGATGGCCAACATCGAGTTGCTCTCCGACATCGACGCGGTGAAGGCCGCGGGCGCGCACGGCATTGGTCTGTTCCGCAGCGAGTTCCTCTTCCTCAACCGCAGCGACCTGCCGAGCGAGGAAGAACAATACGAATCCTACAAGGCGGTGGCCGAAGCGCTGGACGGCAAGCCGGTCACCATCCGCACCCTCGACCTGGGCGCCGACAAGCAGGCGCCGTGGGGCCACACTGTGGCCGACAACCCGGCACTGGGCCTGCGCGCGATCCGCCTGTGCCTGGCCGAACCCGGCCTGTTCCATGCCCAGTTGCGCGCGATCCTGCGGGCATCGGTCCACGGCCAGGTGCGCATCCTCATTCCCATGCTGGCGAGTTTCATGGAGTTGCGGCAGACCCTGCAGCGCATCGACGAAGCCAAGGCCTCGCTGCGCAAGGACGGGCTGAAATTCGACGAAGGCATCCCGCTCGGCGGCATGATCGAAGTGCCCGCCGCCGCGCTCTCGGCCAGTTTCTTCGCCGAGCAGCTCGACTTCCTGTCGATCGGCACCAATGACCTGATCCAGTACACGCTGGCGATCGACCGTGCCGACGACAGCGTCGCCCATCTGTACGATCCGCTGCATCCCGCGGTGCTCAACCTCATCCAACTGACCATCCGGGCCGGCGACAAGGCCGGCAAGCCGGTTTCGGTATGCGGGGAAATGGCGGGCGATCCGCTGCTGACGCGCTTGCTGCTGGGACTTGGGCTGCGGACGTTTTCGATGCAGCCCGCCAGCCTGCTGCAGGTCAAGCAGCAGGTGCTGAAATCCCACGTGGACGAATTGACCGCCACCACGCAGCGGCTGCTGAAGAACACCGACCCCGACAAGACCGCGCTGCTGTTGAACCGCCTGAACGGCTAACCGAGCCTGGCGGAACCCTAAGCCGTGAGTTGCTCGGCCATGCGGGCGAGTTCGAGCTTGTCGTGGCGCAGCGTACTGATCTCCTGCTTGATCTGCGCCATGCGGCTGTGCAGCGTGCCCATGTTTTCCAGGATGCGCTGCAGGCTGGCCAGCCGCGTGTCGAGATACTGCTTGTGTTCGCGGATGCGCGTCATGATGGGGTCGAGCGCAATGCGCAGCCAGCGCTCCGCCTCCAGCCGCGCGAGCTTGAATGCCTTGCGCGCCTCCTCGGCCAGGCCCGCATAAAAGCGCCGGATCATGAAACGCTTTTCCAGCATCAGGTTGGCGGGATCCTTGCAGAAGGCCTCCGTCTCCCGCGTCAGCGCATCGAGCCGGTTGCGGTAGGCCCCCAGGTCGAGCCGCGGCACCTGCATCTTCGGCAGATTGTGCAGCCGGTGAAACCGCATATAGGCCTGGTCGAGCGCATCCAGCATGTTGTCCGCCAGGCGGGTCGCCTGCTGGAAACGGTTGCCCATCTCTTCGCTCAGGTGGCGGATGCCGCCGGTCAGCCCGCGCGTGGTCCAGCTGTTTTCCATCGCCTCGCGACCCGCCTTGAGGATTGCGTCCAGCGTATCTTCAGACAGGTGCGACAGCAGATGCTCGCCCTGGCCCTGCACCATTTTCCGGGTCGAGCGGAACTGGTCGGCGGTGGCGTCGTAACTGTCCTTTTCCTTCTGCAGGCTGGCGCGCGTCTGCTCGATCAGCTCGCGGTTCTTGCCCGACAACTGGGTCAGCTGGATCAGTTCGTCGCTGGAGCGCTTGAGCCGTGCGGCCAGATCCGCCCGGCTCTCGTCGAGCAGCGCCGCCACTTCGCGGCTGACTGCATGGTAGAGCATGTCGCGTCGCGCCGGGATCACCTGATGCGCCAGCAGGTATTCCAGCGATTCGATACCGGAACGTACACGCAGGGCGGCATCGCCGCGAATGGTGGCCGCCAGCGCTTTCTGCGCCGACACGGTGAACACGCGGCTGCGCGGCAGCTTCAGGACGCGCGCGGTTTCCTCGGCCTGGCGTTCGATGGTCGCCTGCACTTCGGCATCGCTCTTGAGTTCGTCCCACAACATGTCGATCTTGTTGAGGACCGCCACGTGGTAGTTGGAATGGCGGTGGACGTGTTTCTGCCAGATTTCGAGATCCGAGCGCGTCACCCCGGTATCGGTGGCCAGCAGGTACATCACCGCATGCGCATTCGGAATCACCGACAGGGTGAGTTCGGGTTCGGCCCCCAGTGCGTTGAGTCCCGGGGTGTCGAGTATCGTCAGTCCGGCCTGCAACAGCGGGTGAGGATAATTGACCATGGCGTAGCGCCAGGCCGGCACCTCCACGGTACCGTCGGCGCGCAGCAGGTGGCGCTCGCTGGCGTCCTCGCCGTTCCATAGTCCCATTTCGATGGCATCCACCGCCGGCATCGATTTGGTCTCAGTCAGTTTTTTCAGGCTTTCCTGCAACTGGCGCGGATCGGCCGGATCGAGCAAGACCCGGCACCACTCGATCGGCATGTGCTTGAGCCGCGCCAGCGAGTCGCTGCGGCGGCGCGTTTCGATCGGCAGCAGGCTCAGGCTGGGGAGTTCGTCTGCATTGGCGAACAATTCGGTCGGGCACATGGTGGTGCGCCCGGCGTCGGACGGCAGCAGACGCTGGCCATGGTCGGCGAAGAACAGGGCATTGATGAGTTCGGTCTTGCCGCGTGAAAACTCTGCCACGAACGCCACCACCAACTTGTCCTGGCGCAGGCCCGCTGCGGTATCGGCCAGGCGCAGGGTGCGTTCGGCATCGATACCGTGCTGGCGGTCGAGCCAGTCGGCATAGTCGGTAATCGCAGTCGCCAGCCGCAATCGCCGCTCGCTGTACTCGGCGACTTCCTGTTCCAGGTGGATGCTCATGTTTGACTGCTAGTCTCGATATCACGCCAGGGTGCGTCGGCGCCACACACCACTACGGTCTTCTGCCGCGAAGTTTCGCCCCGCACCAGGCGCACCGCGGATTTCGGCAGCCCCAGTTGCGCGGCCAGCCAGGCCAACAGATGCGCATTCGCTTTATTATCGACTGGCGGCGCGGCAATCTTTAGTTTCAGGCGGCCGCCATGCTCGCCAACGGCGGCGGTCACCTTCGCGCCCGGCTGCACGTGCAACTCCAGCAGCCAGTCCGCACCGTTGCGGTGCGCCCAGACCGGGGGGCGTTCCTGCTCAGAGTGCGCCAAGCAAGGCCCGTTCGATCGCCAGTACCGGCACCATCAGGACCAGTTGGCACAGGATGAACAGCACCAGCGGCGTCAGGTCGACCTGGCCGATCATCGGAACGATGCGGCGCAGGGGGCGCAGGAAGGGTTCGGTCAACTCATAGACTACCGGCATCAGCGGGGTATTCGCATTCACCCAGGACAATATCGCGCGCACCAGGGTCAGGCCGATGATCATGTACACCGTCAGGCTGACCAGCCGTACCGCCGCCAGGCCGAGCATGACCGGCCACACCTTGCCGCCCGCCAGGGCGAATGGAAAACCGCCCAGCCAGTAGCCCGCCGTTACCACCACCAGCTCGACCAGCCAGGCAAGCAACAGGCACGCCCAGTCCAGGCCGTACAGGCCCGGCACCACGCGGCGCAAGGGCTTGACCGCAAAGTCGGTGACGGCCACGATAAATTGCGAGAAGGGATTGCGAAACGGCACCCGGTACAACTGCATCATGAAGCGCAGCAATACGGCAATCACGAACAGGTTGCCAAGCGTCTGGATCAGGAAGGTCAGCGCGCCTGCGATCATGCGAGTCGCCCCAGTTCATCGCCCAGTTCGGCGCTGCGCAGGCTGGCCGCCTCCACCGCCTGCCGAATGCCCGCCTTCACGGACGCCGCGTCCAGGGCCGCGAGGCCGCGTTCCGTGGTACCGCCCTTGGAGGTGACGCGCTGGCGCAGGACGGCCGGTTCCTCGCCCGACTCGAGCGCCAGCTTGGCCGCACCAAAAAAAGTCTGCAGGGCCAGCTGGCGCGCCGTGGCGGCCGGCAGGCCCTGTGCCACGGCGGCGGCCTCCAGCGACTCGATGAAATAGAACACATAGGCGGGGCCGCTGCCCGATACCGCCGTCACGGCATCCAGCCAGGATTCGTCCTCGACCCACACCACGCCGCCCACGGCCCGCAAGACCGCTTCGGCCTGCGAGCGCGCGTCCTGGTCGACATCCGGCGGCGCATACAGGCCGGTCACCCCCGCCTGGACCAGCGCCGGCGTATTGGGCATGGTGCGGACGATGCGGCGATGCCCGCCCAGCCAGCGCGCAAGATCGGCCACTCGAATCCCGGCGACGATCGAGATCACCAGATGGCCCGCGAGCCGTGACGCCAGGGAAGCCGCCACTTCCGGCAGGCTCTGCGGCTTCACCGCCAGCACGATCAGGGCATGCAGCCGCGCCTGCGACAGGTCCGTATGGGTCACGACGCCGAAGCGCGCAGACAGCTGTGCCCGTGCGTCGGCATTGATTTCCACCACTTCGATGTCGGTGGGTTGGGTGCCGCTGGCGATCAAACCGCCGATGATGGCGGCCGCCATGTTGCCGCCGCCGATGAAGCTCACTTTATGCATACCTACGTCCTTTCACCAAAGAGGGCGGTTCCGACCCGAACGGTGGTCGCACCCTCCAGAATCGCCGCTTCGAGATCGCCCGACATGCCCATCGACAGGGTATCAAGCGCATGCTCGCGCGTTTTCAGATCGTCAAACAGTTCCCGCACCTGCCTGAATGCGGCACGCTGCGCTGCCGCGTCAGCGGTCGGCGCGGGAATCGCCATGAGGCCGCGCAGGCGCAGGCCCGGTAGCACAGCCACCGCCGCCGCCAGCATGGGCAGCTCGGCCGGCGCCACGCCGCCCTTGCTCGCTTCGCTGCTGACGTTCACCTCGATGCATATCTGTAGAGGCGGCATACCAGCAGGGCGCTGGGCGGACAGGCGCTCGGCAATCTTCAGCCGGTCGACGCTGTGCACCCAGCTGAAATTTTCGGCGATCGCCCGTGTCTTGTTGCTCTGGATCGGTCCGATGAAATGCCACACCAGCGGCAGATCGCGCAGCGCCGCCTGCTTTTCCAGCGCCTCCTGCACATAATTCTCGCCGAATTCGCGCTGGCCGCAGGCAGCCAGATCGCGCACGGCCGCCGCATCGAAGGTCTTGCTGACCGCCAACAGGCATACCGCTGCCGGATCGCGCGCAGCTTCGGATGCCGCACCCGCGATCCGCGTCTGCACGGCCTGCAAACGGACACCTGCCGTGCTGCCGCAAGGTGGCAGGCCGGGCTCAAGTTTTCGTGTTTCCGGGCCGTTATCCATTGCGATTATTATTGAACACAAACCCTGTTCAATAACAGCCATGATTAAATTGTTATCGATCCGAAACGCAATCCGGCTTCCAAGGGATTTCGCCAAGCCGTCCACCCCGGTGGTTTCAAGCGGTTTCGTTCCGGATCGATAAAGTCAACCCCTCCAATACTGAACGAGGCACGCGTGGATATTTCCGAACTGCTGGCTTTTGCCGTCAAGAACAAGGCGTCCGACTTACACCTCTCTGCAAGCCTGCCGCCGATGATTCGCGTCAACGGCGACATCCGCCGCATCAACTTGCCGCCGATGGACCACAAGGACGTGCACCGCATGGTGTACGACATCATGAACGACAGCCAGCGCAAGGTGTACGAGGAAACGCTGGAAATCGACTTCTCGTTCGAGATTCCCTCGCTGGCGCGCTTTCGCGTCAACGCTTTCAACCAGCAGTACGGCGCGGGCGCGGTGTTCCGGACGATTCCGTCCAAGGTGCTGACGCTGGAAGAGCTCAACGCGCCGCCCATTTTCAAGGAAATCTCCGACCAGCCGCGCGGCATCGTGCTGGTCACCGGCCCGACCGGCTCGGGCAAGTCGACCACGCTGGCGGCGATGATGGACTACGTCAACGAGAACCAGTACGCGCACATCCTCACCGTCGAGGACCCGATCGAATTCGTGCACCAGAGCAAGAAATGCCTGATCAACCAGCGCGAGGTCGGCCCGCATACGCTATCGTTCAGCAACGCCCTGCGCTCGGCGCTGCGGGAAGACCCGGACGTCATCCTGGTCGGCGAATTGCGTGACCTGGAAACCATCCGCCTCGCGCTCACCGCGGCCGAAACCGGCCACCTGGTGTTCGGCACGCTGCATACGTCGTCCGCAGCGAAAACAATCGACCGTATCGTCGACGTGTTCCCCGCGGCAGAGAAGGAAATGGTGCGCTCGATGCTGTCGGAATCGCTGCGCGCCGTGATCTCGCAGACGCTCTTGAAGACCAAGGACGGCAACGGCCGTGTGGCGGCCCACGAGATCATGATCGGCACCCCGGCCATCCGCAACCTGATCCGCGAGAACAAGGTGGCGCAGATGTATTCGTCGATCCAGACCGGCGGCAACCTGGGCATGCAGACGCTCGACCAGTGCCTGCAGGACCTGGTCAAGCGCAACATCATCGCCTCGGGCGTGGCGCGCGCCGCGGCGCAGAACAAAGATGCCTTCATGGGCTGAGGACTGAACGATGAATGCCGAGAAAACCATCCACGACCTGCTGCGCCTGATGCTGGCGAAGAACGCTTCCGACCTGTTCATCACGGCCGGTTTCCCACCCGCCATCAAGGTCGACGGCAAGATCACGCCGGTGTCGAACCAGAGCCTGACGCCCGCGCACACCAGCGAACTGGCGCGCTCGGTCATGAACGAGCGGCAATGGAAGGATTTCGAGGCGACCAACGAATCCAACTTCGCGATCAGCCCGCCCGAGATCGGACGCTTCCGCGTCAACGTGTTCGTGCAGCAGGGCCGCGTCGGCGTGGTGATGCGGACCATCAACACCAAGATCCCGAAGATGGAGGAACTGAACCTCCCGCCCATTCTGCGCGACGTCGCCATGATCAAGCGCGGCCTGGTCATCTTCGTCGGCGGCACGGGCACCGGTAAATCGACCTCGCTGGCGGCGATGGTGGGCTACCGCAACGAAAACGCCGCCGACCACATCATCACGGTCGAGGACCCGATCGAATACGTGCACGAGCATAAGAAATCGATCATCACCCAGCGCGAGGTCGGCATCGACACCGAAAACTGGTTCTCCGCGCTGAAGAACACCCTGCGCCAGGCGCCCGACGTCATCCTGATCGGCGAAATCCGCGACCGCGACACCATGGAATACGCCATCGCCTTCGCCGAGACCGGCCACCTGTGCCTGTCGACGCTGCACGCCAACAGCGCCAACCAGGCGCTCGACCGCATCATCAACTTCTTCCCCGAGGAAAAGCGCGATCAGCTGCTGATGGATTTGTCGCTGAACCTCAAGTCCTTCATCTCGCAGCGCCTGATCCCGCGCAAAGGAACCAACGGCCGCGTCGCCGCGGTCGAGATCCTGCTCAACTCGCCGCTGATCGCCGACTTGATCTTCAAGGGCCACGTGCACGAGATCAAGGAAATCATGGCGAAATCGCGCGAACTCGGCATGCAGACCTTCGACCAGGCGCTGTTCGACCTCTACGAGGCGGGCATGATTTCCTACGAGGACGCGCTGCGCAACGCCGACAGCCTCAACGACCTGCGCCTGCAGATCAAGCTGCATGGCCAGGAAGCCAAGGGCCGCGACATGATGGCGGGGTTGGATCACCTCGATATTGTTTGAGGTTTCGACAACGCAATAAAAAACGGGGTGTAATACCCCGTTTTTTATTGCGAATTACGCGGACACGGCTAACGAGAAGGAAATAAGGCCAGGCTGCAAGGGACCCACTTGAGTCCCGAACTGGGCCGCGGTCCCCCCGCTACAAAGTCGCAGCGTCGCATCTCGAAAAGACCACGTCGGTCTGCTCTGACGGAACGGATTTGAGTCTGCGAGGTTTGCTCAGGGCACGCGGATACAAGTATGAAAGCGCGTCGTAGCGGTTTTCCAGTTCATAGGCATGGAAGCCGTGGGCTATGAACGTATCGAATATAAACGTTGAATCTGCCGAGCCGGCGGCGATCTCGACTACCACCTCGACGTCATTCGGCAAGGCCGCCAATTTCGGCGCCAAGCCCATCAGGACACGTGGCTCCGCGCCTTCGACGTCGATCTTTATTAGCCGCGCGGAAGCGATCTCCCTGTCGGTGAGCAGTTCTACTAGCGGCTTGCACGGCACTGCAAGTGCTGCGGCCTTGAACTTTCCAGGCAGCGATGTCGTTTTACCTTCGTTATGGTTTCCACCGTAGAAAAGTTCGAGCGTGCCCGGCGCGTCACTCGCGGCTGCCGCGACGATGCGGACATTCGTCAGCGCATTGCGCTCTACAGTCGAACGGAGCTTCTCGACGATCAGCGGGAAGGGCTCGATCGACACAACGTGCGCTCTGGGGTAGCGCTTCGCAACGAGGGCTGAGAAATACCCTATGTTTGCACCGACGTCGACAAAGGTTCGATCAGGCGCCTCGTCCATTCTGCGCGTGATGAAATGGGTAAGGTTCGGCTCCCAGACGCCGAACCAGTACAAGTACCCCTGGATCATATCGAGGGTATTCCCCGCGACAATGATCCCGTTCGCAGTAGTGACGAAATTCTTCGAGCGCCACTGGCCCCAGCGCCACACCCACTCTCGCAAGCGGCTCGGAGGTGCGTTTCGAACGATCGCTTGCGCCACTGGCAGTGTTAGCGCTGATAGCCTTTGCTTAATGGCACTCATGTCGGGATCAGCTTAGCTGCAGACAGGTTAAATCACATTTCGATTTGGAGTCGCTTCCTCACGCTGGGCGGCCCATCGTAGTTTGACAGTGGGGAGACTAATTCACGTCGCCCCCAGTTTAACGCGACCGGTTCGAAGATTGCCTGCTTCAACGAACAAAACTCGCTTCGTGCGCCTCGCCACTTGTCCATGAGGCGAAAAACGAATGAAACGAATGGGGTCAGACACCATTGTCGCCTGCCGCCTAGGCCTCTGGCTTCTTCACCTTCATCGACCCCGCAATCACCTTGTACTGCAAAAACCGCGTCTCGATCGGACCGTTGAACAGCGGAATGCGGCGGCTGGCTTTCAGCCCGAACAGCTTGGGCAGCAGCGGATCGCCCGAAATGATCCAGGCGTCCCAGCCCGCGAAGTTCTTCTTGAGCCAGTCGCCCAAGAGCGGATACCACGCGGCCAGATCCTCGGCCTCGCCCAGGCGCTCGCCGTAGGGCGGGTTGGTGACGATGGTGCCGACCGGCGTCGGCGCCTTGAGCTCGAGCACGTCCGAGACCTTGAGCTCGATCGCGTCGGCGTAGCCCGCGGCGTCGAGGTTGTTACGGGCCTTGTCGAGCACCCAGCGATCCTGGTCGGCGCCGAAGATCGGCAGCGTCTTCAGCGGTTTTTCCTTGGCCTTCGCTTCATCCTTGATGTGCTTCCACAGCGCGGCGTCGAAGTCGCGGTAGTGCTCGAAAGCAAAATGCCGGCTGCGCCCCGGCGCACGGTTCAGCGCCATGTCGGCCGCCTCCAGCAGAATGGTGCCGGCGCCGCACATCGGGTCGAGCAGCGGCGTACCGGGTTCCCAGCCGGACAGCATGAGGAGGCCGGCGGCGAGGTTTTCCTTGATCGACGCCGCGCTCGCCTCGCGCTTGAAGCCGCGCTTGAACAGCGGCTCGCCGCTGGTGTCGAGGTAGAAGGTCACGGCATCCGGGGTGAAGAAGGCGTACACCGGCACGTCAGGCGCGTCGGTGTCGACGCTCGGACGCTCGCGGGTTTCCTCGCGGAAGCGGTCGCAGATCGCGTCCTTGATCTTCAGCGTGATGAAGTTGAGGCTTTTCAGCGGCGCATTCTGCGCGCCGACCTTCACCGCGATGGTCTTCGTCACGTCGAACCACTCCGGCCACGGCAGGTCGAGCGCGGCACGGTAGATGTGTTCTTCCTTGCGATAGCGGGTGTAGCCGACCTTGCGCAGGATGCGGGTGGCGATGCGCGACGTAAGATTGGCGCGCATCTCGGCGGCGGCATCGGCCATGAACAGCACGCCGGCAGGCACCTGGCGCACCACCTGCGCACCGGCCGCGGCGAGTTCGGTTTCCAGTAGCGCTTCCAGCCCGCGTGGGCAGGTGGCGAAGTGGCTGGCAGGCGGCAGCGCCTCGCGCTCGGGGCGGGCGGGATGCGGCGTTTTGTTACGACGGGATTCGGGCTTCAAAAAATACTTTCAAGAATGCTTAAAACGGTTTCAGCACCACCAGCAATACCACGACCAGCAGTACGATCACCGGGATTTCGTTGAACCAGCGGAACCATAGGTGCGACTTGATGTTCTGTCTGGCTTCGAATCCGCGCAGCAGACCTTTGCAGACATGGTGATAACCGATCAGACCGGCGACCAGCGTAAGCTTGGCCCACATCCAGTTCATGCTGAATGGGAAATACGCCAGCCACAGCCAGATGCCGGTGGCGAGGGTCAGCCACATGATAGGCGTGACAAACCGATACAATTTGCGCGCCATCAGCAACAGACGGTCATAGGCGGCTTCGTGGGTTTCCATTGCGAGGTTGACGAAGATGCGCGGCAGGTAGAACAGTCCGGCGAACCAGCTGACCACCATCACGATATGAAACGATTTCAGCCACAACATGGATAGACGCGCCTTCGTAAAAAAATGGACACCGAGTCCGCTGACCCTGATTTTACTGGGTTTGGTCGCCTGGCTGTGGTTTCGCCCGCCGGCCGAGGTCAGCGATGAAAATCATGCCGTCCCGCCCTGGCAGGTCACCTTGACCGATGGCAGCGCGCTGACCAGCGACGCGCTCAAGGGAAAAGTCGTGCTGGTGAACTTCTGGGCGACCTGGTGTCCCTACTGCCGCAAGGAAAAACCGGTGATCGACGCCTTCTGGCAGGATTACCGCAGCCGCGGATTCGACGTCGTATCGATCAGTGTCGACGACCCGCCGGAGAAAATCGACGCCTGGATGAAGGACAAGGGCTATACGTTCCGGGCCGCGCCGACCAATGCTTCGGTGGCCGCGGCGTTTGGCAACGTCTCGACCGTGCCGACCTCGTTCATCCTCGATGCCGACGGCCACATCCGTCACAAGGTCGCCGGGCAGCTGCATTACCCTCGGCTGGAAACCCTGGTCACGCCGCTGCTGGGCGCCGCCGCACAAGCAGGACACCCATGATGGAAGCACCCGACAATCCTACGGCTTGGCCACAAGCACCCGACAGCCTTGCAGCTTGGGCACAAGCCCGTCTGACCGAAATCGAAACCAAACTCGCTTTCGCCGAAGACCTGCTCGACACGCTCAACCAGACCGTGGTCCGGCAACAGGATCAGATCGATTCCTTGCAGCAGCAGCTGCGCCTGCTGAACGACAGACTGAAGGATGCACGGCCCGACGAGTCGCGCACGCCGCGCGACGACATCCCGCCGCACTACTGAGACGTCCTAATCCGGCTGCACGGCGATCTTCACCACCACCTTGCGGATCCTGCCCTGACCCACCAGCGGCGCATGTGCGTCCTCGGGGAAAAACAGGCAGAACGCCCCAGGCGGGGTGGCGATCCAGTTGGATGGCGTGTCGTTGAAGAACCGGATGTCTCGCGCTGCATCGTAATCCGTCGCAGGATCCACGCAGGCGGCGACCGGCTTCCATCCCATTTCGTCGACGCCTTCCAGCACCAGCTGGATGTCGATGTAACGCCGGTGGCATTCCAGCTTCGCCTCCGCGCGCGTGCGGCTATCACACGCCTCGACGATGGCGAATAGCTGTTCGCCTCGCACGTCGTGTCTGCCGGGCGCGAGCGTCTTCAGATCGGTATTGCGCAGGAATTCGAAGGCGCGCGAAAACAGCGGATGCAACGCGGCGTAGCGGTCGGCCTCTGCGAGCGTAGCGAGGATCATCGCGCGTTCACCGGCTGATCGGCTTGTAGCGGATGCGCTTCGGTTTCGCGCCCTCCTCGCCCAGGCGCTTCTTCTTGTCGGCCTCATACTCCTGGTAGTTGCCAGGGAAGAAGGTCACCTGCGAATCGCCTTCGAAGGCGAGGATATGGGTGGCGATGCGGTCGAGGAACCAGCGGTCGTGCGAGATCACCAGCACGCAGCCGGCGAATTCCAGCAGCGCGTCTTCGAGTGCGCGCAGGGTTTCCACGTCGAGATCGTTCGACGGCTCGTCGAGCAGCAGCACGTTGCCGCCGGCGATCAGCGTCTTCGCCATATGCAGCCGCCCGCGCTCGCCGCCGGAGAGGTTGCCAACCAGCTTCTGCTGATCGCCGCCCTTGAAGTTGAAGCGGCCCAGATACGCACGCGACGGCGTTTCGTAGCGCCCCACGGTAAGGATGTCGCGGCCTTCGGCCACTTCGTCGAACACGGTCTTGTCGGCCGCCAGTGCATCGCGGCTCTGGTCGACGTAGGCAAGCTTCACGGTCTGGCCGATCTCGACTTCGCCGCTGTCCGGCTTCTCCTGCCCGGTGATCATCTTGAAGAAGGTCGACTTGCCGGCGCCGTTGGGGCCGATGATGCCGACGATGGCGCCGGGCGGAATCGAAAAACTGAGATTGTCGATCAACAGGCGGTCGCCGAACGACTTGGTCACGTTGTGAAAATCGATGACCTTGTCGCCCAGCCGTTCGCCGACCGGGATGAAGATTTCCTGCGTCTCGTTGCGCTTCTGGTATTCGACTGAATTCAATTCCTCGAAACGGGCCAGACGCGCCTTCGATTTGGCCTGGCGCGCCTTGGGATTCTGCCGCACCCATTCGAGTTCCTGCTTCATGGTCTTGATGCGGCCGAGCTCCTGCTTGGACTCGGTCTCCAGCCGCGCCTCCTTCTGCTCCAGCCAGCTGGTGTAGTTGCCCTTCCACGGAATGCCGTGGCCGCGGTCGAGTTCGAGGATCCACTCGGCGGCATTGTCGAGAAAGTAACGGTCGTGCGTCACCGCCACCACGGTGCCGGGGTAGCGCACCAGGAACTGTTCCAGCCAGTCGACCGATTCGGCGTCGAGGTGGTTGGTCGGCTCGTCCAGCAGCAGCATGTCGGGATTGGACAAGAGCAGCTGGCACAGCGCGACGCGGCGCTTCTCGCCGCCCGACAGATTGCCGATCACCGCGTCCCACGGCGGTAGGCGCAGCGCATCGGCGGCGATTTCCATCTGCGTGTCGAGGTCGGCGCCGGCGGTGGCGAGAATCGCCTCGCACTTCGCCTGCTCCTCGGCGAGCTTGTCGAAATCGGCATCGGGCTCGGCGTAGGCGGCATAGATTTCGTCCAGCCGCGTCTTCGCCGCGACGATCTCGCCCAATCCCGCCTCGACCGCCTGGCGCACCGTGTGCGCGGGATCGAGTTGCGGTTCCTGCGGCAGGTAACCGATGCGGATACCGGGCATCGGGATGGCCTCGCCCTCGATGTCCTTGTCGACCCCCGCCATGATGCGGATCAGCGAGGACTTACCGGAGCCGTTCAGGCCCAGCAGACCGATCTTGGCACCGGGGAAGAAGCTGAGGGAAATGTCCTTGAGAATCTGCCGTTTCGGCGGAACGATCTTGCCGACGCGGTTGAGGGAATACACGTATTGCGCCATGAAATAAACAATCCAGAAAACTTAGTGGGAAGGGTCGCCGGAGCAGGCGTCGAACTCGCATTCCCTGGCGGGGCTGCGGCTGACGTAACGCCCGTCCGGACAAAGTTTGACGTCGGCCGGACAGACGAGCGGGCCATCGGGCATCGGAGGGGGCGGCGGCCCGGCCGGCGCCGGTTTCCTGCTCCCTTGAGCATGGGGCTGGGCGGGTAGCGTGTCGCACGCGGTCAGCATCAGCAGCAAGCCGCCTGCCGCAAGCGCCCGGATCACGTCAGTTCCTTGTCGAGCAGGGCTTTCAGCTTGGCGAAGTCGAGATCGCCCAGTTTCTGTTCCAGGATGTGGCCGTCCTTGTCGATGATGAAGCTGGTGGGCGTGAGCTGCACGTTGCCGAAGGCGCGCGCATGCTCGCCGTTGACGTCGAGTGCCACCGGAAACGGCAGCTGGCGCGTCTTCACGAAATTGGCGACGTAGTTCGGCGGATCGTAGCTCATCGCCACTGCGACGACTTCGAAGCCGCGCCCCTTGTATTGGTTGTAGGTTTCGATCAGATCGGGCATTTCCTTGACGCAGCCTGGGCAGGACGTCGCCCAGAAGTTGACCAGCACGATCTTGCCGCGCAGGTCGTTGAGCGTAATGGGCTTGCCTTCCAGCGTGGTGAAAGTGGATGCAGGCGCCGTGGGTTTGTCGATCAGGGCATAGGCCAGCGCGCCCGCAATGGCGAGCACAGTCACGACGATGAGGAGGGGTTTGGCGAGTTTCATACGGATTCCCGGGAATTAAACGTCTTGATACGACCGCGCCAGCGCCACATAGTGCTGCGCGGAATAGCCGAAATAGGCAATTTCTTCGTCGGTGAGCCGGCGCACCAGCTTGGCGGGGCGGCCGAGATAGAGATGGCCGGATTCGAGCACCTTGCCTTCCGGCACCAGCGAACCGGCGCCCAGCAGCACGTGTTTCTGGACCACCGCGCGGTCGAGGATGATCGACCCCATGCCGATCAGGCATTCGTCCTCGATCGTGCAGGCGTGCAGGATCACGGTGTGGCCGACGGTGACGCGCGCGCCGACGGCCAGCGGGCCGCCCGCCGGGCTGAGCGGGGTCTTGTGCGATACGTGCAGCACGCTGCCGTCCTGGATGTTGCTGGCCTCGCCGATGGCGATCGAATTGACGTCGCCGCGGATCACCGCGCCTGGCCACACCGAGGCGTCCCGCCCCAGGCTGACCTCGCCGATGACCGTGGCGCGCGGATGGACCCAGGCGCCGGCGGCAAGCATGGGGGTGGCGCCGTGATGCGGCGCCAGTCTGTCGGCATAAACATCGTCAGTCATAGGGTTTCAAACCGGGCTTGAAAATCAGGTATCCAGCCCGAAAGTATAATTCCCCTCTCTCTTCCTTGTTGGTTATCGCCATGAATACCCCAAAGGGCAACAACCCCCTGCTCGATTTTTCCGGCCTGCCCCGCTTTGCCGAGTTCAAACCCGACTACGTCACGCCGGCAATCGACCAGCTCCTGGCCGATTGCCGCGCGGCCGTGGCGCGCGCGGAGGCGGCCGACACCCCGGCCGAATGGGACGCCTTCGTCGCGCCGCTCGACGATGCGAACGAGAAGCTGGGGCGAGCCTGGGGCCAGGTGTCGCACCTGCATTCGGTGATGGACTCGCCCGAGCTGCGCGAGGTCTACAACGCCAATCTTCCGAAGATCACCGTCTATTACGCCGAACTGGGACAGAACGAGGCGCTGTTCGCCAAATTCAAGGCGCTCAAGGCGAGCCCCGGCTACGCCGCACTGTCGGCGCCGCGCAAGAAGATCGTGGAAAACGAGTTGCGCGATTTCCGCCTCGGTGGCGCCGAACTGCCGGCCGACAAGAAAGCCCGCTTCATGCAGGTGCAGGAGGAACTGGCACAGCTGTCGGCCAAGTTCGAGGAGAACCTGCTCGACGCCACCAACGATTTCGCGCTGTATATCGACGATGCCGCCCAGTTGGCCGGCGTACCGGATGACGTGCTGGCGATGATGAAAGCAGCGGCCGAGGCCGACGGCAAGGCCGGCTTCAAGCTCACCCTGCACATGCCGTCCTACCTGCCGGTGATGCAGTACGCCGACAACCGTGACCTGCGTGAGCAGGTCTACCGCGCCTACGTCACCCGTGCCTCCGAATTCGGTAAGCCCGAGCTCGACAATACGCCGCTGATCGGCGGCATCCTCCGGTTGCGTCGCGAGGCCGCCCAGCTGCTGGGATTCAAGAGTTATGCCGAGGTATCGCTGGCAGCCAAGATGGCCGACACCCCGGCCGAGGTGCTGAAATTCCTTGACGAACTCGGCGTCCGTGCCCGCCCTTACGCCGAAAAGGATTACGCCGAACTCAAGGCCTTCGCCCGCGACGAACTGGGCATGAACGACGTGCAGGCCTGGGACACCACTTACGTGTCGGAAAAACTCAGCGTCGCCCGCTACAGTTTCTCCGACCAGGAGGTAAAGCAGTACTTCCCCGAGCCGCGCGTGCTGGCCGGCCTGTTCAAGCTGATCGAGACGCTGTACGGCCTGCACGTGCGCGAGGACAGCGCGCCGGTATGGCACCCCGACGTGAAGTTCTACACGCTCACCGACCATGGCGGCCAGCGTGTAGGCCAGTTCTATCTCGACCTCTACGCCCGCGCCTCCAAGCGCGGCGGCGCCTGGATGGACGACGTCATCACCCGCCGCAAGACGGCGGACGGCATCCAGACGCCGGTGGCCTACCTCAACTGCAATTTCTCCGGGCCGGTGGGCAGCAAGCCTGCCCTCTTCACCCACGACGAAGTCATCACCCTGTTCCATGAAACCGGCCACGGCCTGCACCACCTGCTGACGCAGATCGAGGAACTCGGCGTGTCCGGCATCAACGGCGTCGAGTGGGACGCGGTCGAGCTGCCCTCCCAGTTCATGGAAAACTTCTGCTGGGAATGGGACGTGCTGAAGCACATGACCGCGCACGTCGACACGGGAGAACCGTTGCCGCGCACGCTGTTCGACAAGATGCTGGCGGCCAAGAACTTCCAGTCAGGCCTGCAGACGCTGCGCCAGATCGAGTTCGCCAGCTTCGACATGCACCTGCACGACGACTTCGACCCCAACGGCAACCGCACCGCGCAGGACCTGATCGACGACATCCGCCGTCAGGTCGCGGTCATTGTCCCGCCGGCCTACAACCGTTTCCCCAACAACTTCTCGCACATCTTCGCCGGCGGCTACGCGGCCGGCTATTACAGCTACAAGTGGGCGGAGGTGCTGTCGGCCGACGCCTATGCGCTGTTCGAGGACGAGGCCGAGGGCTACGGCGGCGTGCTCAACCCGGAGGTTGGCCATCGTTTCTGGAGCGAGATTCTCGCCCAGGGTGGTGCGCGCCCGGCGCTCGAGTCGTTCAAGGCCTTCCGCGGCCGCGAACCGACCATCGACGCCCTGCTGCGGCACAACGGCATGGCGTGAGCAAGGGGCAAAAGCCGTCCAAGCGGCCTTCGTTTTCCCGGGCTGCTCTTGGATTCCCTTCTGCAGGTACGGGTAAAGCTCGGCGCCCTTATGTCCGTTAAGTCGGTTGATTACGTCTTAAGGGAGCACGGCATGAAAGCAGGATCCATCTTGATGGCGATTTGGCTGGCGGCGGCAAGCTTGTCGGCGGGCGCCGCCCAGCTGTATCAATGGAAGGACGCGCAGGGCCGCACGGTGTATAGCGACCAGCCGCCCCCGCCCAGCATCAAGAATGCCCAGCAAAAGGCCTTCAAGGGCAACGTCATCGAGATCGGCGAATCCTACGACGCCAAGACTGCACGCGAGAAATACCCCGTCACGCTGTATGCCAGCGCCTGTGGCATTCCCTGTGACCAGGCACGCCAACTGCTCACCCAGCGCGGGGTTCCGTTCAGCGGCAAGGATCCCCAAGCCAGCCCCGAAGCCCAGGCCGAACTGAAAAAGCTCACCGGCCGCCTGAGCGTGCCGGTCCTCGTCGTCGGCAGCGAACGGATCGACGGTTTCGAAGCCGGGCAGTGGCAGGCCGCGCTCGATCGTGCGGGCTATCCCAAAGCGCCCGCGGGCAGCAAGCCGGAGACCGCCGCCGCACCGGCACCCGCACCGACGTCACAGCCTGCACCCGCCGCGCCCCATCCCTGAACCCGCTTGCATCCAGGGCGCCACCGCCCTGGCGGCCGCCCGACAGGACGCCGATCCACTATGGGCTAAAGCCCATGTGGAATCGTATGCGCTACACTCGGCGACATGAAAATTGCCGCCTGGAACGTCAACTCCCTCAAAGTCCGCCTGCCCCAGTTGCTGGACTTTCTCGCCACCCGTCAGCCCGACGCGGTGTGCCTGCAGGAAACCAAGCTCACCGACGATGCCTTCCCCGTGGCCGACCTCGACGCGGCGGGCTATCGCGTCGTGTTTTCCGGGCAAAAGACCTACAACGGCGTCGCCATTCTCAGTCGCACCGAGCCGGTCGACGTGCAGGCCGGCATCCCCGGGTTCGACGACGAACAGAAGCGCGTGATCGCCGCCACGGTCGACGGCGTGCGGTTGGTGTGCGTGTACTGCCCCAACGGCCAAAGCCTCGATTCCGACAAATACCCCTACAAGCTCGCCTGGTTCGACGCGCTGACCGCGTGGCTGAAAGACGAACTGACGCGCCACCCCAGACTCGCCGTGCTTGGCGACTACAACATCGCGCCGGAAGATCGCGACGTGCACGATCCCGAAGTCTGGAAAGACTGCGTGCTGGTCTCGGAACCCGAGCGCGCCCGCTTCCGCGCCATGCTGGAACTGGGTCTCAAGGACAGCTACCGCCTGTTCGAGCAACCCGAGAAAAGCTTTACCTGGTGGGACTACCGCATGATGGGCTTCCGCCGCAATCATGGCCTGCGCATCGATCACATCCTGCTGTCTGCACCGCTGGCGGCCGCCTGCACTTCAAGCATGATCGACCGCGACATGCGCAAGCTGGAACGGCCCTCCGACCATGCGCCGGTGGTCGCAGAGATTGGCGCGAACGGGTAATGCGCATGCGTCCAGCCTGCCGATATCCGCCGGAATGCCACTGGAGCGCGCGACACAGGCGCTTGCACAGGATTCCGCCCCCGTTTTCTTTCGATGTTCGACCTATAATCCGTTCAACCCCGGCCCAAGTCGGGGACTGGGTCGGTGTTTAACTTTAGGACGGAGATTGAGATCATGAAAAAAACGATATGGGCCGCTCTCACGATGGGGGTGTTCACATTCCAGGCGTACGCTGCGGATACAGTCAAGATTGCCCTGACCGGTCCCTTCACCGGCGGCTCGGCGCCGATGGGCGTTTCCATGCGGGATGGCGCCAAACTGGCGATCGATGAAATCAACCGCGCCGGCGGCATTCAGGTGGGCGCCAACAAGATGAAAATCGAAGTGGTCGAACGGGACGACGAAGGCAAGAACGAGCGCGGCGCCCTGATCGCCCAGGAGCTCTCATCCATGGGCGACCTGTCGGGCGTCATCGGAACGGTAAATACCGGGGTCGTCCTGGCGGGGGACAAGTACTTCCAGGAAAAAGGCATCACCAAGATCATCACGCCGGCCGCCGGTTCCGCTTCCATGACCCAGTGGAGCAAAGCCGGCGTGAAGGACCTGTCCATTTTCCGCTTCTCGGCCGATGACGGCATTCAGAGCGCCATGGTGGTGGAAGACGCGATCAACCGCAAGCTCACCAAGGTGGCGATCCTGCATGACTCGACCAACTATGGTGTATCGGGACGCGACGACCTGCTCGACCAGATCAAGAAGCAGGGCAACAAGCTGCAGGTAGTGGCCACGGAGAAATTCAACATCGGCGACAAGGACATGACCGCCCAGTTGCTGAAAGCCAAGTTCGGCGGCGCCCAGGGCATCCTGATCTGGGGTATCGGGCCGGAACTGGCGGCCGTGTCCAACGGCATGGCGAAGCTGCGGATGAAGCAGCCCCTGATCGGCGGCTGGACCCTGTCGATGTCCAACTACATCGACAACGCAGGCAAGAACGGCAATGGCACCCTGATGCCGCAGACCTTCATCGAGGATCCGATCACACCCAAGGTCAAGAGCTTCATCGACAGCTACCACAAGACCTACGGCGTATCCCGCATTCCTTCGCCGATGTCCGCCGCCCAGGGGTATGACGCCGTCTACGTCTTCGCCGCCGCCGTCAAGCAGGCGCAAAGCACCGATACGCACAAGATCAAGGATGCCCTGGAGGATCTTCGCGATCCGGTCAAAGGCGTGATCGCCACCTGGAAGCAGCCTTACGGCAAATGGGATCCGGCCAACGAGCAGACCCACGAGGCATTCCGCCGCGCTCAGGTGGTGATGGGAATGGTCCAGGACGGCCGGGTGGTGTTCGCCAACAAGGCCGATCGCCAGCGCCTGATAAAGGAAGCGGGCAAATAAGATAAACAAGGAGGGGAGGGGCATTCCCTCCCCGGCTGCCGACAGCCAATACGACACACGCTATGTATACCCTTTTGATCGTCCAACTGGCCGTGAGCGGGGCGCTGATGGGCATGGTCTATGCGCTGATCGCCTACGGCTTCCAGCTGACTTTCGCCACCAGCAAGAGCATCAACTTCGGCCAGGGCGAACTGGTCATGCTGTCCGCCTTCTTCAGCCTGACCCTCATCGACAGCGGCCTGCCCTACTGGCTGGTGGTCCCGGGAGGCATGCTGTTCGGCGCGGTACTGGGCCTGTTCGTCGAGCGGGCGGCGGTACGCCTGTCGCTGGAGCAGAAGGGCGAGGGCTGGATCCTGCTCACCATCATCCTGGGCCTGCTGGGATTCTCGGCGGCGGAAAACATCTGGGGCCGGGACGACCGGCCCTTCCCCACCCCGATCTCTTCCGATCCCCTGCATTTCTTCGGCATCGACGTCACCCCGCTGGAACTGTCGGTGGCCATCGGCGTGCTGGCGGTCATGGGACTGGTGGAGCTGTTCAAGCGCAAGACCTTGCTGGGCAAGGCGTTCGAAGCGGTGTCGGCGGATCGCGACGCCGCCCAGTTGATGGGAATCTCCGCCACCCGCACGATCCAGCTCTCCTACGGCCTGTCCGGCCTGGTCGCGGCGCTGGCGGGCATCCTGGTCGCGCCGATCACCACGGTGGGGCCGACCATGGCCTCGGTGCTGATCCTCAAGGCCTTCTCGGTCGCCGTGGTGGCGGGGCTCGATTCGGGGTTCGGGATCGTGCTGGTCGGCCTTTTCCTCGGCGCACTGGAAAGCCTGACCAGCTTCTATCTCGGCAGCGGCTGGCGTGAAGCGCCCGGGCTGGTCCTGCTCATTCTTGCGCTGGCCGTGCGCCCCAACGGGGTGTTCGGCAAGGCCAGCATCCGGAAGGTATAGCGGACATGTGGAAACGCCTGCTTCTGATCCGTGGCGCCGAACTGGCCGCCCTGGCGCTGCTTGCCGCGATCCCCCTGATGGTGGACAACAGCTATGTCCTGGGTTTGCTGACGCTGCTCGCCATCTACGGAATCCTGTTGATCGGTCTCGACGTCACGGTAGGCTACCTCGGCCAGGTGAACCTCGCCCAGGCCGCCTTTCTCGGCCTGGGCGCATATGCGGCCGGGCTCTGCGTGGCCAACTTCGACTTTGGCATGCTGGCGGCGCTGGCGGCGGCGCTTGTCGTAGGACTCATCTTCGGCACCTTGCTGGCCTTCCCCGCGCTGCGCCTGGAAGGCCCGCAATTCGCCCTGGCAACCCTGAGCTTCTCGGCGCTGAGCGCGACCGTCTTGAACGAGTGGGAAGGGCTGACTTTGGGTGCTCAGGGCCTGCAGGTCAGCCGGCCGCCCTTCCTGGGGATGACCCTGGATGCGCCGGAATTTTTCTGGCTGTGCCTGCTGCTGCTCGCCCTGGTCTGGATGGCCATGCGCAACCTGCTGTCGTCGCAGTGGGGACGGGCCTTCGAGGCCCTGCGCGACAGTCCCATCGCCACCGATGCCATGGGCGTGGGAACCTACCGCCACAAGGTGGCCGGCTTTGCCCTCGCTTCCGGGCTGGGCGGCCTGGCAGGCGGACTGTATGCCTTCAATTTTCAATACCTCCAGCCCCAGAGTTTCGGCTGGGACCTGATGGTGATCCTGCTCCTGGGCGTGGTGCTGGGCGGACGCAAGAGCCTGTGGGGCGCGCTGGTAGGCGCGTCCCTGATCGCCCTGCTGCCCAACCTGCTGTCCAACCGGGGGCTGTTCCAGATCTTTTCCGCGATCGGCTTGCTGATCGCCCTGGCGGCAGGCGGACAAGGTCTGCTGAAAAAGACCACCCGCCCGTTCCAGGCCCTTGCACCTGTCGTGGCCATGGGCGTCCTGATGGTGGGCAGCCTGATCGTGGAAAACACCGAGGACTGGCGCAAGGCGATTTTCGCCCTGATGCTGTTTTCCGTGGTGGTGGGGTTGCCGGAGGGCCTGATGGGCTTCGCCGCCCGTTTCCTGACCAGGCTGTTTCACATCGAGCCGCCTCGCCTGCCGGCGCCGGCCTCGCTGGATACCGTCCTGCCCAAACGGACCGCGAACGGCGGCGCGCTTCTGGAGTTGCGCGGCCTGGAACGGTACTTCGGCGGCGTCAAGGCCGTGGACGGGGTGTCCATGACCGTGCGGGCCGGCGAAATCCACGGCCTGATCGGCCCCAACGGTTCCGGCAAGAGCACTGCGGTGAACGTCATTTCCGGTCTCTACGTTCCAACCGGCGGCGACATGCTGCTGCGAGGCAAGCCCCTGCCCGTCGGCAGCCTGTTCAAGGTGGCGCGGACAGGCGTGGCGCGGACCTTCCAGAACCTTCAGCTGTTCGGCGAACTGAGCGCCCTGGACAACGTCATGGTCGCGCTCAAGGACGTTTACCGCAGTCCGCTGCCGCTGGTCCTGCTGGGGCTGGCCCGGGCCGAGGAAAAACGCGCCAGCGCCGCCGCCCTGGCCTTGCTGGAACTGGTGGGGCTCGGAGACCATGCCCGCAGCCTGGCCAAGGACCTGACCTACGGTGACCAGCGCTTCCTGGAAATCGCCCGCGCGCTGGCGCGCAAACCCGAACTGCTGATCCTGGACGAGCCGGCGGCAGGGCTCGCCCACCCCGATGTGAACAAGCTGATGGACATCATCAAGCGCATTCATGAACGCGGCGTCAGCATCATCCTGATCGAGCATCACATGGACGTGATCAGCGAATTGTGCGGGATCGTGACAGTACTCGATGGCGGCAAGATCATCGCCGCCGGGACGGCGGAGCAGGTCAAGCGCGATCCCAAGGTGATCGAGGCCTATCTGGGTGTAGTGGACGATCCGGCAGGCGCCGCCGCGCCCGCGCAGGCTGGATGAAGGGAAGGACGGAGTTGTGCTGACGGTCGAGAATCTGCATGCTGGATACGGGACGAGCGAGGTGCTCGTCGGCGTGTCGCTCGAAGTGAAGGCGGGCACGGTGGTGGCCCTGATCGGGGCGAACGGCGCGGGCAAGACCACCACCATGCGGGCGATATCCGGGATGATCCGGCCGAACCGCGGACGCGTGCTGCTGGACGGCCGGCCGGTCGAGGATCAGGATGCCGCCCACATCGCCCGTCTCGGGCTGGCGCATTCGCCGGAAGGACGGAAGGTGTTCGGCCCGCTGACGGTGGAGGACAACCTGCTGCTCGGTGCCTATGGCCGCCTGCCCCGGTTCTTCGGCTTCCGCGCCCAGGCTGCCGCCGACCTGAAAAACATCTATGCGCTGTTTCCCCGCCTCGAGGAGCGGCGCCAGCAGACGGCCGGCACCTTGTCGGGCGGAGAACAGCAGATGCTCGCGATCGGCCGCGCCCTGATGTCCAAGCCCAAGGTCATGCTGCTGGACGAGCCTTCCATGGGCCTCGCCCCCATCATCGTGCAGGAGGTCTTCCACACCATCCGCCGCCTCAAGGAAACCGGCATCACCCTGTTGCTGGTGGAACAGTTCGCCAAGAGCGCCCTCGAAGTGGCGGACTACGCCTACGTGATGGACCGCGGTCGCATCGCCATCGAAGGAACGCCTGCCCACCTGCGCGAGGACGAGCGCGTGCTCGCCGCCTATCTGGGCTGATACGGGCCGCTGTTTACCTCGGCGCTGGCGTGGCGGATCGCGTCAGGTCGGTGTCAGTACTGCACCACCGCCGGATCGAGACTGCGCCACAGATACCAGGTGGCGACGGTACGCCAGGGCGCGAAGCGCACGCCGTGTTCACGCAAGGCCTGGGGCGAGGGACGTGCATCATCCAGATAATGCCGCGCGACGGCTTTCTGCAGGCCGATGTCGTCGACCGGCCACACGTCGGGGCGGCGCAGGCTGAAGATCAGGAACATTTCCGCCGTCCAGCGGCCGATGCCGCGCACGTCGACGAGCTCGGCGATCACCGCTTCGTCGTCCATCTTCTTCCAGCGTGCCGGCTCGACGCGGCCATCGACAAAGTGCCCGGCGAGGTCGCGCAGGTACTCGGCTTTGCGACGCGACAGCCCGCACGCGGCGAGTGCCTCCAGCTCCAGCGTGGCGACATGGTCAGGGGTAACGTGCCGGGCGAATCCGGCAAAACGCGCCCATACGCTGTCGGCAGCCTTGACCGAAATCTGCTGGCCGACGATGGCGCGCGCGAGCGTCTGGAAAGGGTCGCCGCGGTTGCCCAGCACGGCGTCGGGATAGCGCGCGATCAGGCCTGCCATCACCGGATCGCCTGCGCCGAGTTCGGTGCAGGCCTGGTGCCAGTAGGTCGGTTGCACCCGTGTTTTCACAGCAGGATGATGTCGTACTGCTCCTGCGGGTAGGTCGTCTCGACCTGCAGCGACACCGGCTTGCCGATGAAGTCGATGAGCTGGGCGAGGCTGCCGGATTCCTCGTCGAGAAACAGGTCGATCACGCTTTGCGCGGCGACGATGCGGTATTCGCGTGCGCCGAACTGGCGCGCCTCGCGCAGGATTTCGCGCAGCACGTCGTAGCACACGGTCTGCGCGGTCTTGATTTCGCCGCGTCCTGCACAGGTGGGACAGGGTTCGCACAACACATGCGCCAGCGACTCCCGCGTCCGTTTGCGCGTCATTTCGACCAGGCCCAGCGTGGAGAATCCGCTGACGGTGGTCCGGGTGGGATCGCGCGCCAGGATTTTCTTCAGCTCGGTCAGCACCGCATCCTGATGCTCGGCATTGTCCATGTCGATGAAGTCGATGATGATGATGCCGCCAAGGTTCCTCAAACGCAGCTGGCGTGCGATGGCCTGCGCGGCCTCGAGGTTGGTCTTGAAGATGGTGTCGTCGAAATTGCGCGCGCCGACGAAGCCGCCGGTGTTGACGTCGACCGTGGTCAGCGCCTCGGTCTGGTCGATGATGAGATAGCCGCCGGATTTGAGGTCGACGCGCCGCCCCAGCGCCTTGGCGATCTCGTCCTCGATGGCATACAGGTCGAACAGCGGCCGGTCGGCGCCATAGTGCTGCAGTTTGTCGTGCACCGCATGCGTATAGTTCTTCGCGAACTCCGCCATACGCTGATAGGTTTCGCGCGAGTCGATCAGGATGCGGCTGGTGTCGCGGTTGACGAAGTCGCGCAGCACGCGCAGCGACAGATCGAGATCCTGGTACAGCAGGCAGGGCACTGCGCAGTTGCCGCGCAACTGGATGCTGCTCCACAGCCGCCGCAGGTAGTCGATGTCCGCCTGCATCTCGATGTCTTGCGCGGTTTCGGCCATGGTGCGCACGATGAAGCCGCCGGTGGCGTCTTCCGGCATCAATTGATGCAGTTTCTGGCGCAGGTGCTCGCGCTCCTCCTCGCCTTCGATCTTCTGCGAGATGCCGATGTGGGTTTCCTGCGGCAGGTAGACCAGGTAACGGCCGGCGAAGCTGATCTGGGTGGACAAACGTGCGCCCTTGGTGCCGATCGGGTCCTTGATCACCTGCACCATCAGGCTCTGCCCTTCGTGCAGGATCTGTTCGATCGGGCGTTCCGCCTCGCCGTTGTGACGCTCTTCCCAGATATCGGCCACATGAAGGAAGGCGGCGCGCTCCAGGCCGATGTCGATGAAGGCCGACTGCATGCCCGGCAGCACGCGCACGACGCGTCCCATGTAGATGTTGCTCACCAGGCCGCGACACTGGGCGCGTTCGATGTGCAGTTCCTGTACCGCGCCCAAGTGCAGCACGGCGACACGGATTTCCTGCGGCGTGACGTTGACGAGGATTTCTTCGCTCATGGCAAATACTTGATCCATTTCTAAATCGAAACCGACGCGAACGTCCATGACAGCTCGGTGCTCGCCCGGGAAAACAGCCTCAGTTTTGATTTAGGAAAGAAGTCAGCTAAAACATCCTCAGACGACGAGGCCGAAGGCCCTCAATAAAATGGCTGTGTCATATAACGGCAGACCCATGATGCCGCTGTAGCTGCCGTCGATATGCTCGACGAACGCACCGGCGCGACCCTGGATGCCGTACGCGCCCGCCTTGCCGAGGTATTCGCCGGTTTCCAGGTAGCGGCCGATGGCCGCCGCGTCGAGTTCGGTCAATCTGACCTGGCTGGAAGACAGGCGCCTTTCCATCCGGTCTTCGTGCTGTACCGCCACGGCGGTATGTACTTGATGCGTACGCCCGGACAAGCGCATCAGCATGGCTTCGGCTCCGGCGCGATCGACCGGCTTGCCTAGAATGGCGCCGTCGAGCTCGACCACCGTGTCCGCACCCAGCACCGGAAAACGCAACAGACGGCGCGCATCCACCGCGCGCCAGCCGCAGGCGGCCTTTTCGACTGCCATGCGCTGTGCGAAATCGGATGCCGCCTCGTCTGCGCGCGGAACCTCGACGACGTCCATGCGGCCCGCCACTGCACGCAACGCCAGCACGTCGAAGGCCACACCGATCTGTTTCAGAAGCTCGCGCCGCCGTGGCGACTGGGACGCCAGATAGATTCGTTTGTCGACCAGCATGATTCTCGTTATTCCCTCTAATCCCGATGGTAGGGATGGCCCTTGATGATGCATACGGCACGATACAACTGCTCGGCCAGCAGCACCCGCGCCAGTGCATGCGGCAAGGTCAGTTTCGACAGGCCCAGCAGCTTGCCGGCGCGCGTCTTCACGCTGGCGTCAAGACCGTCCGCCCCGCCGATGACAAATGCCGGCGACACCCCTTCCGCCATCCAGCCTTGCAGCCACGCCGCAAGTTCGCGCGTGGTCGCCTGCGTGCCGCGCTCGTCGAGCACTACCGGCAGGCAGCCCGCAGGCAGCACGGCCAGGATGCGCTCGGCCTCCAGTTGGCGCGCGCGGGTGCCATCCTCTCCTGCCACCCGATGGCCTGGCTTGATCGCATTCAGGAGCAGCGGCATGTCCGGCGGCATGCGCCGCGCGTAATCATCGTAGCCCGCATCGATCCAGCCAGGCATCTTGTGGCCGACGGCGATCACATGGAGTTTCATCGGGCCATGCCAATCCTAGTGGTCGGCTTGTATGTGCCGCGCGCGCGCCGCCTCGCCCGCGCCCCACAGTTCTTCCAGATTGTAATGGGCACGTGCGGCGGGCTGCATGACATGGACGATCACTTCGCCCAGGTCCAGCAGCACCCAGTCGCCCGTATCCTCGCCTTCCGTGTTGCCCACGTATTCGCCCGCCTCTTTCATCTTGACGCGCACATTGTCGGCAAGCGCGCGCGTTTGACGGTTGGAGGTGCCGCTGGCAATCACCATGCGTTCGAACAGCGAGGTGAGCTTGCTGGTATCGAGCACGGCGATGTCCTGGCCCTTGATGTCTTCAAGGGCGGCGACGATCAGTTTAACTTTGTCTTCAATATTCATGTGCATGCGTAAAGTTGGTATTCGTGAATGTAATCCAGCACGGCGTCGGGTAGCAGGTAACGCGCACTGTCGTGTCGGGCAAGCATGCCGCGGATCGCGGTGGCCGAAATGTCCAGCAGCGGGGTTGTGCGCAGCAGGATCGCACCGGCTGGCTGGCCGGGCGGATTGCAGCCGGCGACCTGACGTTGCGTCACTTCGCTTTTCAAGGGCTCTATTATGGCGCCCGGCTGCAGCAACTGCGCACCGGGCCGGGTCGCCACGGCAATATTCGCCAGTTCGAACAGCCGCCGCCAGTCATGCCAGCCGGCCAGGCCGAGAAACGCATCCGCCCCCAGCAGCAGCCAGAGTGGCTGCGTCTGGCCCAGTTCGGCACGCAAGGCCGTGAGTGTATCGACCGTGTAGCTTGGCTGTGGGCGCTGCACCTCGCGTGCATCCGCCACAAAGCGCGGATTGCCGCCGATCGCGCGGCGCACCATTTCCAGCCGATGGCCGGCCGCCGTGCGCGGCGCATCGCGGTGCGGCGGCTGCCCGGCTGGGATGAACAGGACGCGCTCAAGGCCCAGGGCATCGGCCATGTCCTCCGCCAGACGCAGGTGGCCAAAGTGGATGGGGTCGAAGGTGCCGCCGAAGATGCCGATGGGGGAAGCGGTGAGCGGTGAGCGGTGAGCGGTTCGTAACGCGGCCTCGGGTTTTCCGTTCACTGCTTACTGTTCCCCGCTTATGTCCCCGGCACTGCTTGTGCCAGGGACGGTATCCCTTGTGGACACCGACTCAGCCCCGCACATGTCCGTCACCCAGCACCACCCACTTCTGGCTGGTCAGCCCTTCCAGCCCGACCGGGCCGCGTGCGTGGATCTTGTCGGTGGAAATGCCGATCTCCGCGCCCAGTCCATATTCGAAGCCGTCGGCAAAACGGGTGGAGGCGTTGACCACCACGCTGGCCGAATCGACCTCGCGCAGGAAACGCCGCGCCCGGCCGTAGTCCTCGGTGACGATGGCGTCGGTATGCTGCGAGCCGTGGGTGTTGATGTGGGTCATCGCGGCATCGATATCGTCGACCACTTTCACCGCGAGGATGGGGCCGAGATACTCCTCGTACCAGTCCTGCTCGGTGGCGGCCTTCAGTTTGTCGGCGGCGATGCCGGCATCCTTGAGGATCGCCAGCGCCGCCGGACAGCAGCGCATTTCCACGCCCTTGTCGGCCAGCATTTTCCCGATCTCGGGCAACACGGTCGCGGCAACGCCGCGCGCCACCAGCAGCGATTCCGCGGTGTTGCAGGTGCCGTAGCGCTGGGTCTTGGCGTTCTCGACGATCTTCACGGCTTTCGCCAGATCGGCGCGGTCGTCGACGTACACATGGCAGTTACCGTGCAGGTGCTTGATCACCGGCACCCGCGCCTCGCCGGTAATGCGCTCGATCAATCCCTTGCCGCCGCGCGGCACGATGACGTCGACGTAGTCCTTCATGGTGATCAGCTCGCCCACCGCGGCGCGGTCGGTGGTTTCGATCACCTGCACCACGGCCGCGGGCAGCCCGGCAGCCTGCAGCCCTTCGCGCACGCAGGCGGCGACCGCCTGGTTGGAGTGCAGCGCTTCGGAACCGCCGCGCAGGATCGCCGCATTGCCGGATTTGAGACACAACCCGGCTGCATCCGCGGTCACATTGGGACGCGCCTCGTAGATGATGCCGATGACGCCGAGCGGCACCCGCATCTTGCCGACCTGGATGCCGGAAGGACGGTACTTGAGGCCGTCGATCTCGCCGACCGGATCGGGCAGCGCGGCGATCTGCTCCAAGCCATCGGCCATGCCGGCTATGGTCCTGTCAGTCAGCTGCAGACGGTCGAGCAGCGCCGTATCGTAGCCCGAGCTGCGCGCATGCTCCATGTCGCGCATATTCGCCTCGAGCAATTTTGCGGCGTCGCGCCGGATTGCCGTCGCCATGGCCTGCAGGGCACGGTTCTTCTGGTTGGTGTCGGCACGGGCAATCATGCGCGAAGCTTCGCGCGCCTGTTTGCCCACCGTCTGCATATAGCTTTTCACGTCCATCATCTTGTCCTGTTGCCCGGTCGCCCGGAATCGGGTGCGGCCAGTGTCATGCCCACGCGCAGCAGCGTATCCCAGGGGTCGCCCACGCGTTCCAGCCCCTTGGCCTGGCGGTCGATCAGCGCCAGATCGGCCAGTGCGGTTTCGACCTGCGCCAGGCCCAGGCGTTTCAACGCCCGCTCGATCTGCGGCGCACGCTGCTTGTCGCGCCCCCAGAGCGTGCGCATCAAACCGGGCAGGCTGTCGCCCTGTGCCAGCGCCAATTTTAGCCTGAGGAGCAACTGCACTGCCGACGACACCTGCCACAGAATGGCCGGAATGGCTTCGCCCGCATCCCTGAGATCGACGACCACCTGCGCAAATCGTGCGCCGTCGCCCGCATACAGCGCATCCTGCAGCGCGTCGGCTTCGAGCCGGCTGACATCGACCACCGCATGTTCGACATCGGCCAGCGTCACCGTTCCTGGCGGCAGCAGCAGCGCGAGTTTGTCGATTTCCTGCTGGGCGGCCAACAGGTTACCCTCGACCTGGTCGGCCAGGAAATCCAGCGCGGCGCGTTCGGCACGCAGGCCCTGCCGGACTAGGCGCCGGTCGATCCAGCCCGGCAAGGCGGCTCGATCAACCGGCCGCGCCTCGACGATCACGCCACTTTTGGCGAGCGCGGCGAACCAGCGGCTCTGCATGGTCTTCCAGTCCAGCCCCGGCAGGCTGACGAGCGTAAGCGTATCGGCCGGCAGGCGGCCGGCATAGGTCTCCAATGCCTTGGCGCCGTCGACGCCGGGCTTGCCGGACGGAATGCGGATCTCGGTCAGGCGGCGTTCGCCGAACAGCGAAAAGTTATCGCCGCTGGCAAAAATACCCTGCCAATTGGTGCGCCCCTGCGCCGTAAACACGCTGCGTTCGCTATGTCCCGCCGCGCGTGCCGCCGCACGAATGGCGTCGCCCGCCTCCTGCGCTGCCAACGGCTCGTCGCCCACCACCACGTAAAGCGCGGCCAGGCCGCGTGCAAGCTGCTCGGGCAGGCGCTCAGCCGGGATGTTCATCGGCTGCGGGACCAGGCTTGATCGCCTGCAGACGACGCACGATCCGCTGGGCGGCGTTGTCATCCATATCGCGATACAGCAGTTGCTCTTCGGCGCCCTTGGCCAGCACTTTCGTGTCGTCGTAGGTGATATCGCGCGTAAGCTCAAGGACCTCGGGCGCCGCCAGACGTTTCCCTGCCTTGTCGTTCACCGTATACGTCAGCCGCAGGCCCAGGCGGTATTCGGTGACGCGTCCCGCGCCGGACAGCGAGAGGATGACCTTGGTGCGCTCTTCCTGGCTGATCTTGAGCACCGCCTCGGCTTCGCCCGCATTCGCCGCCAGCCGGGTTTTCTTGTTCGAGGTCAGGCTGTTCCGGATGCGCTGCGCGACCAGACTGCCGGCCGGCGCATCGACATACAGGGTGGCAAACGGGATGCCGTCGTAGCGGCGCAGCTGGAAACCGCACCCGGTCGCGAGGAGTGCCGGCACGGCCGCAAGGAAAAGTCGTCGGTTCATAGCACGATATTAACCAAACGCCCGGGCACCACCACCACTTTTTTCGGCGGCTGGCCTTCCAGGTATTTCTGCGCCGCGTCGCTCGCCAGCGCGGCGGCCTCGATCGCGGCCTTGTCGGCCGCCGCCGCCACGCGTATCTGCCCGCGCAGCTTGCCGTTGATCTGCAGCATCAGCTCGATCTCGTCCTGCACCAGCGCACGCTGATCCACCACCGGCCAGGTCATCACGGCGCCCGGCTTGAGTTCGGCATACAGCGCCTCGGCGATGTGCGGCACGATGGGCGCGAGCATGGCGACCGCGGCTTCGAGCACCTCCTGCCGCACGCTACGGGCCGTGACATCGTCGTCGTTCAGTTTGGCCAGGGCGTTCATCAGTTCCATCACCGCGGCAATCGCGGTGTTGAACTGCTTGCGGCGCTCGATGTCGTCGCTGACTTTCTGGATGGTCTGGTGCAGTTGGCGGCGCAGGGCTCTAGTTTCAACACTTAAAATCCCTAGATCCCCGCTCATATAGGCGGTAACGCTTCCGCGCGCTTGCAGGTGGTCAAATGCGGCCTTCCACAGCCGCTTCAGAAAGCGGTGCGCACCCTCGACCCCGGCGTCCGACCATTCCAGGCTCTGCTCCGGCGGTGCGGCAAACATGGTGAACAGGCGCGCGGTGTCGGCGCCGTACTGGTCGATCAGCGCCTGCGGATCGACGCCGTTGTTCTTCGACTTCGACATCTTCTCGGTGCCGCCGACGATCACCGGCTGGCCGTCGGTCTTGAGAATGGCGACGCCATCGCGCAACTCGACGTCGGCCGGGTTGAACCAGGTCTTCTTGCCGTCGGGCGTTTCGCGGTAGTAGGTGTCGGCGATCACCATCCCTTGCGTCAGCAGGTTGGCGAACGGTTCGTCGCTCTCCACCAGCCCCTCGTCGCGCATCAGCTTGTGGAAGAAGCGCGCGTAAAGCAGGTGCAGGATGGCGTGTTCGATGCCGCCGATGTACTGGTCGACCGGCAGCCACCGGTTGGCGCGCGCATCGAGCATGCCGCCGGCGAAATCGGGGCAGGCGTAGCGCGCGTAGTACCACGACGACTCGACGAAGGTGTCCATGGTGTCGGTCTCGCGCCGCGCCGCGTCGCCGCACTTGGGACAAGTGCAGTTGACGAAGTCGGCGCGCTTGTTGAGCGGGTTGCCGGAGCCGTCGGGCACCACGTCCTCCGGCAGCACCACCGGCAATTGGTCGGCCGGCACCGGCACGTCGCCGCAGCTGTCGCAGTGGATGATCGGAATCGGGCAGCCCCAGTATCTTTGACGGGAGATGCCCCAGTCGCGCAGACGGAACTGGGTCTTCTTCTCGCCAAGGTTCAACGCGGCGAGGTCGGCCGCGATGGCGTCCACCGCAGCCGCGTAATCCAGACCATCGTACTTGCCGGAATTGACACAGCGGCCACGCGCCTTGTCGCCGTACCATTCGGCCCAGCCGTCGTGCGAGAAGGTTTCATTCTCGACGCCAATCACCTGCTTGATTGGCAGCTTGTATTTCTGCGCAAAGCCGAAATCACGCTCGTCATGCGCCGGCACCGCCATCACCGCACCTTCGCCGTAGCTCATCAGCACATAGTTGCCGACCCACACCGGGATGGCTTCGCCGGTGAGCGGATGGGTGACCTTGAGCCCAGTGTCCATGCCCTTCTTTTCCATCGTCGCCATGTCGGCTTCGGCGACGCTGCCCTGCTTGCACTCGGCGATGAAGGCGGCGAGCGCGGGGTTGTTGGCCGCGGCACGGGTGGCGAGCGGATGCTCGGCGGCGACCGCACAGAAAGTCACGCCCATGATGGTGTCGGCGCGGGTGGTGAACACCCAGAGTTTTTCGTCCTGGCCATCCAGCTGATACGGGAAGGCGAAGCGCACGCCGACGCTCTTGCCGATCCAGTTGGCCTGCATGGTCTTCACCCGCTCGGGCCAGCCCGGCAAATTGTCGAGGCCGGACAGCAACTCGTCGGCATACTGGGTGATGCGGAAGAAGTACATCGGGATGTCACGCTTTTCGACCAGCGCACCCGAACGCCAGCCGCGGCCGTCGATCACCTGCTCGTTGGCGAGCACGGTCGCATCGACCGGGTCCCAGTTGACCGTCGCCATCTTCTTGTAGATCACACCCTTTTCGAATAGCCGCGTGAACAGCCACTGCTCCCAGCGGTAGTAGTCCGGCTTGCAGGTGGCGAGTTCGCGCGACCAGTCGATGGCAAAGCCCAGCGCTTGCAGTTGCGTGCGCATGTGGTCGATGTTGGCGTAGGTCCAGGCGGCGGGCGGCACGTTGTTGGCGATGGCGGCGTTTTCCGCCGGCAGGCCGAAGGCGTCCCAGCCCATCGGCTGCATCACGTTGTAGCCGCGCATGGCGTGATAGCGCGCCAGCACGTCGCCGATGGTGTAGTTGCGCACGTGACCCATATGCAGCTTGCCCGACGGGTAGGGGAACATCGACAGGCAATAGTATTTGGGTCGGTCGGACGCGTCGCTGGCTCGGTAGACCTGGCGGGTCGCCCATTGCGCCTGCGCGGCGCGCTCGATTTCCGAGGGAAGGTATTTTTCTTGCATCAAAACCGCTCAAAATAGTGAAAATGCTGGTGGGCGATTATACCTATCGCCTTCATGCGGCCGCCGCATGGCAGGATGACTCTATTTTCGGTGCACCCGGGAGAAACCGCATGCCCTGTCGAACCTTTCGCCTGATTCTGCTGTGGCTGCTGGCCGGGTGGCAATTCGCCTGGGCGGATCCGCCGCCGGCAGAAGCTCCGGCCGCTGCAACCGATGTCCTGCAGCAGCTCAAGTCTGCACCCAGCCGGGGACTGCTTTACGAAGTCAGCCGAGACGGGAAGGTCGCCTATCTTTTCGGCACGATACACGTCGGCAGGCCGGATTTCTTTCCACTCGATCTCGTCGTCACCCAGGCCCTGGCACACTCCAGCGAACTGGTGGTCGAACTCGACGCCACCCAGGGCGACAAGATGCAGGCCGCCGTGCAGCGTCATGCCGTCATGCCCGATTCCCAACGTCTCGATTCCCTGCTGTCCCCTACTCTTCGGAAACGGCTGCAAACCCAGCTCGACGCCCTGGGAATCCCTCGCGACGCGCTTCAGGCATACAAACCCTGGATGGCCTCGTTATCGCTCATGATGGGCGCCATGCAGGCATCGGGCTTCGAACCTGCCTATGCCACCGATCTGTACCTGATCGCACTGGCGAGAGGACTCGACAAGCCGATCGATGAACTGGAAAGCATCGACTATCAGTTGGAGCTTTTCGACAGCACCACGCGCCAGGAGCAACTCGCCTTTCTCGACGAAACGCTCCAGATGCTGGAACAAGGCCGGCTACGCGGCGACACCCAGGCACTCGTCGATGCCTGGCTCGATAGCGATGCGCAGGCCCTGCAGCAGCAATCGCTGGCATCGATGCGCGAGAACCCGCGCTCGGCACGCTGGATGCAGCAAAAACTGTTTACCGAACGCAACCGTCACATGGCCGCCAGCATCGACCGCATGCTCGCAGCAGGCCATCAGCCCTTTGTCGCCATCGGCGCCCTGCACCTGACCGGCGCGGACGGGGTGCCTGCGTTGCTGGCAATGCGCGGTTATCGCATCAAGAACCTTTACCCCTGAGGAGGCCTCATGAAAAACCTGCTTTTGCCCACATTGATCGCTCTCTCGTTCCCGGCTGCCGCCGCCCAGCCCGACGTCCTGCCGGTCAAGCAGATCAGTCTCGAACTCGCGCGCGACATCGCCATGGGCGCAGTCGAAGCCTGCCGTGGGCAGGGATATAACGTATCCGCCGTCGTACTCGACCGCGCCGGCAACGTTCAGGCCACGCTGCGCGACACGCTGGCGGCGCGCCACACCCTCGAAATCGCCGAACGCAAGGCCGGCATGAGCATCATGTCCGGCATCGATTCCGGCGAATTCCGCGCCGCTCGCGGCGACATCCGCCCCGAACTCAACCATATCGACGGCCTCATCGTGATGGAAGGCGGCCTGCCGATCCGGGCTGCCGGCAGCCTGATCGGCGCGGTCGGGGTATCGGGTGCGCCCGGCGGCGACAAGGACGCCGCCTGCGCCGCCGCCGCCCTGCAGAAAGTCGAGGAACGGCTGGAATTCGCCTCGTAGCGCATTGCGGCGGGACGCCCGCGCTGGCTGCGCGTTTGTCGGCACCCACGATCCACGACGCACCCGAGCGCGAGTGGATCGGCGCCCGCGCGCGCATGCGCCGCCGCTACTACCACGGCCTACGCCTTGCGGTTAAAATGGCGCGTTTCGCTTTCATTCTCATACCTCTTCAGGGAGTCCCAGCATGTCCAAGAAGCATCCCGTCATTGCGGTCACGGGTTCATCCGGCGCCGGCACCACAACCGTCAAACGCGCGTTCGAGCACATCTTCTTCCGCGAGAAGATCAACGCCGCCGTGATCGAAGGCGACAGCTTCCACGCCCTGTCGCGGGTGGAATTCAAGGAAGCCATGAAAAAAGCCGAAGCCGAAGGCAACATGTCGTTCAGCCACTTCGGCCCGGAGGCCAACCACTTCGCCAAGCTGGCCGAACTGTTCGAAACCTACGGCAAGACCGGCGGCGGCAAGAAGCGCTACTACATTCACAGCGACGAAGAGGCCGCCGAGCACAACAAGCGCCTCAACACCAGCCTCAACCCTGGCGAGTTCACCCCGTGGGAAGACGTGCCCGCCGGCTCCGACGTACTGTTTTACGAAGGCCTGCACGGCCTGGTGACGACCGACGACGTCGACGTCGCCAAGCACGTCGACCTCGGCATCGGCGTGGTGCCCATCGTCAACCTCGAATGGATCCAGAAAATCCATCGCGACGGCGCCGAGCGCGGCTATTCCGCCGACGTCATCGTCGACACCATCCTGCGCCGCATGCCGGACTACGTGAACTACATCACCCCGCAGTTCTCGCGCACCGACATCAACTTCCAGCGCGTCTCCACCGTCGACACCTCCAACCCCTTCATCACGCGCGACATCCCGACGCCGGACGAGAGCTTCATCGTCATTCGTTTTCGCGAACCCAAGGGCGTCGATTTCCCCTACCTGCTGAACATGATCCCGAACTCCTTCATGTCGCGCCGCAACACCATCGTGGTGCCGGGCGCCAAGATGGGCTTCGCCATGGAACTGATCCTGGCGCCGCTGATCCAGGACATGATCGCGAACAAAAACAAGTAAACATAGGGGTAGCCGGTTGTGACCGGCCTCGCCCCAAACGAAAACGGAGCCGCCTGGCTCCGTTTTCATTTGGGGGGCGTCGAGAGGCTCAGCCCAGCCAGGCCGTGGGGTACGCTGTGCGCGCAAACGCTTCGAACCGACCGGCCTCAAGGGGTTTGCTGAAGTAATACCCCTGCACCTCGCGGCATCCCTGTTCGCGCAGGAAAGTCACCTGACCGTCCGTTTCGACGCCTTCTGCGATGGTGAGCAACCCAAGGCTGTCCGCGAGACGGATGATGGCGCTGACGATGGCGCGGTCTTCCGGGTCCTCGGCGACTCCCCTGACAAAGGACTGGTCGATCTTGAGGCGATGGACCTTGAAACGCTTCAGATAGCTCAGGGAGGAATACCCGGTTCCAAAGTCGTCGATCGACATGCGAATACCGCGCTCATACAGGTTGTTCATGATCGCGATGGCCGCCGGTGCGTCGTCCATCGCCACGCTTTCGGTCAGCTCCAGTTCCAGGTACTGCGGCGGTAGTCCCACCTCTTCAAGGATCCGGCTGACCCGTTCAGGCAGATGAGGATGGCGAAATTGCACGGCGGAAAGATTGACTGCCACGGCCATGGGCGCCAGCCCCCTGTCCACCCAGGCTTTCATCTGCTGTGCCGCACTGCGCATGGCCCATTCGCCGATCAGCAGAATCTGGCCGCTTTCTTCCGCAATCGGGATGAACTCGGCTGGCGCGATCATGCCGATCTCGGGATGTTCCCAGCGCAGCAGCGCCTCCACGCCGATGAGCCCTCCGTCATGCAAAGAAAGCTGGGGTTGGTAGTGCAGGCTCAGTTGGTTGCGTTCCAGTGCGCGACGCAAGGCGTTTTCCATCTGCAGACTGCGTGCCGAACGCGCCTGCATTTCCGCGGTGAAGAAACGGTAGGTATTGCGGCCGTCGTGCTTGGCACGGTACATGGCGGCATCGGCACATTTGGAGAGCGCCTCGAAGTCTTCGCCATCGCTGGGATACATGGCAATGCCGATGGACAGCGTCACGCCCAGTTCAAACCCCTCGATCTGGTAAGGCTGCGCCACGGTTTCCAGTAATTTTTCGGCCACATGCGCCGCGCCGCCGCTATCGGTAGCGGGCAGGATCAGGATGAATTCGTCGCCACCCTGGCGTGAAACCGTATCCACGTCGCGTATGGCGTCTTTCAGACGGCCGGCGACGGTGATCAGCAATTCGTCGCCAATGCGGTGGCCCAGCGTGTCGTTGACATTCTTGAAGTGGTCGAGATCGGCGAACAGGATGGCAACCTGCGTGCCGTTGCGCTGGGCTGCACTGAGTTCATGGCTGATGCGGTCGCCAAGCAGTGCGCGGTTCGGCAATCCGGTAAGCGGGTCGAAATGCGCCAGACGCTGGATGTGCGCCTGCGCCGCCTTGCGCTGGGTGATGTCGCTTGAAATGCCGATGTAGTGGCTCACCTCGCCCTTCTCGTCGCGCACCTGAATGATCGACAGCAGTTCCGGGTACAGGCTGCCGTCCTTGCGGCGATTCCAGACCTCGCCCTGCCAGCGGCCGTGCGCGGCGATGTCGGCCCACATCGCCGCGTAGAACGCCTTGTCGTGACGTCCCGAGGACAGCATGCGCGGGTTCCGCCCCAGCACGTCGGCCTCGCTGTAGCCGCTGATCACGGTGAATGCCTGATTGACCATCACGAAGTTGTGCTGGGCGTCGGTGATCATGATGCCCTCGCCGCTTTGCTCGTATACCTTGGCCGCGAGGCTGACTTGCGCCTCGGCCTGCTTGCGTTTGCTGATGTCGACGAACGTCGCGATCGCACCCACCGTCACGCCGTCGGCGACGATGGGGCTGGACCAGTACTCGACCGGTATCGACGTGCCATCCTTGCGCCAGAACACTTCGTCGGACACATTGACCGCCTGGTTGGACAGGTAGGCGCGGTGCATCTTGCATTCGCTTTCCGGGTAGGGACGGCCGTCACGATAGGAATGATGGATCATGTCGTGGGTGGACTTGCCCAGCACTTCCCGCTCATCCTGGTAGCCCAGTATGTGCAGGAAGGCGCGGTTGGCAAACGTACACTTGCCCTCGAAATCCACGCCGTAGGCGGCCTCCGCCATCGAATCGAGCAGCAGTTGAAGACGCTCTCGCGAGTCGCGCAGCGCCTGCTCCGCCCGCTTGCGTTCGGTAATATCCTCGCCGGAGGAGAGCACGCTCTTCACCCTGCCTGCAGCGTCCCGCAGGATCGCGTTGTGCCAGGCCACGATACGCTCTTCCCCACCCTGGGCCACGATCGCATTCTCCGCGTATTCGACCGGCGTGACGTTCCCTTCCAGCATCTGGACGAACTTGTCCCGGACTTCGTTTCGTATGCGCTCAGGCAGAAAATGCTCAAACCAGTCCTTGCCGAGAATCTCCGTTTCCAGCATGCCCAGCATTTCACAGCCCTTGCGATTGACGAGTTCGACGCACCCTGCGATGTTCAGCGCAACCAGCATCACACCGGCGACGTTCAGGTATTGCTGGGTGCGCTCCTGCGAATCGCGCAGGGCCTGTTCCGCCTCGACCCGCGCGGTGATGTCGCGGGCGATGCCCAGCACGCCGACCAGCCGCCCCGCCGTGTCGAACAGGGGTGTCTTGACCGTCTCGAACAATCCGCCACCACCGTCGGCGAAGTTCAGCCATTCCTCGTTGACGCTCGGCTTTCCGGCCTCCATGGCCGTGCGATCGTGCGCACGAAAGAAATCCGCCTGCTCCTTGTCGACGAAATCGTAGTCGGTCTTGCCGACGATATCGGCTTCGCTGGCCCCGACGAAGCGCGCGAACATCGGATTGCAATCCAGAAAGACCCCTTCCGCATCCTTCAGCCAGACCAGGTCGGGTATGGCATCGAGCGTGGCCTGCAGCTTGCGCTGCGCCATCAGGATTTCGGCGGTGCGCTGCGCGACGCGCGCCTCGAGCAACTGTTTGTGCGATTTCAACACAAACAGAAGCCAGGCCAGGTAGCCCAGCATCAGACTGAACGCCAGCGCCAGCACCGCCATGCCCGAGAACCTGAGCGGCTGCGCCCATCCTGCGACCGGCGCCACGCTCAGCATCCAGGTGGCATTGGGGACCTGTACGGCCTGCACGACGGGTTTGACGAGCGGCATGCTTGAGGAACGGAGGATGATCTGTTTTTTCCCGCTACCCGGTTCGGCGCGCCACAGTTCATATGCCAGGCCCTCTCCATCGAGATGGCTCAGGTGGGCCTGATCGAGCGCCCCCGGCAGGCGCATCACGACCATGGTGAACCCCCAGAACGAGGGATGTCCCGCACTGTCTTCCAGGAACACCGGCAAACGCCCAACGACCCCTGTCCCGCCGATCGCCAGTTCAAGCGGTCCGGCGAGGGTCAGCTTGCCGCTGTCGCGGGCGCGCAAGGCGTCATCGCGAAGCGCAGGGTTATTCAGTAGATCCAGGCCGATGCCGGTCCGGTTGCTGGGCGCCATGTCCCGGACAATCCCGTCGGGTGCCAGCGCCAGCGCGGATACGCCGGGATATAACGGCAGGATTGTCGCAGCCAGGGGCGCGAAATCGGGTACGTGTCCCTTCCCCTGGCGCACCAGGGCCGCCAGGGTCTGGCTGGCAGACAGCGCATGCTCGATGGCGTATTCGATCGAATGCACATGGTCGGCGGCAAGACGGGCCGCGCGCGCGCGTTCGGATTCCAGGGAATTCTGTTCAAACTGCCAGGCGAGCGCAGCCGACACGATGGCGGAGAGGAGAAAAACCATCACGCCCACAATCAGGGGACGGCTGAGATGGTGCGTGTCTGGAACCGCCATTGCGCTCGACCCCATCGTCATGAATAAGGATCCCCGGTAATCGTGGTGTAACGCTATCCAATTGCCACATCATAGTCGGTCTTTCCGCACGGGCGGCGGCAAACCGGGGCTGCGTATTCAGATCATCGCGAACCCGACCAGGGCGACCTCGTCTCCATCCTTGACCGGCGCCGACTTTTCAGCGAACTGCTTGTTGATGGTGATGTTCAGCTTGGGATTGCCGAGCAGCATTTTTTTCCATATTTCGCCGCGTGTGGACAACACGAACAACAGGCGCTCGACGTCGGTCACATCGGGCGGCAGGCTGATTTCATCGGAGGCCATGCCGAGCGTGTCCACCAGGTCGCCGAAAAACAAAATTTTCACCATCTGTAGCCCTTTATAATCTGCGATTGACCGTCTGATTCTACCTCCGTATGTCCGCCTACCCTGAAGGGCACAAGCATCTGCTGGAAAGCCTCAATCCCGAGCAACGTGCCGCGGTGACGCTGCCGCACGAGTCTGCGCTGATCCTGGCGGGCGCCGGATCGGGCAAGACACGGGTGCTGACCACGCGCATCGTGTGGCTGATCCAGACCGGCCAGGTGTCGCCGCACGGCATTCTCGCGGTGACCTTCACCAACAAGGCGGCGAAAGAGATGCTGACGCGCATCTCGGCGATGCTGCCGATCAACACGCGCGGGATGTGGGTCGGCACCTTCCACGGGCTGGCCAACCGGCTGCTGCGCACCCACTGGCGCGAGGCCGGGCTGCCGCAGTCGTTCCAGATTCTGGACAGCTCGGACCAGTTGTCGGCGATCAAGCGGCTGATGAAGGCGATGAACGTCGACACCGAGAAATACGAACTGAAGAAGGTGCAGTGGTTCATCAACGGCCACAAGGAAGCCGGCCGGCGCGCGCGCGACGCCGAGGCCTTCGACGAATATTCGATGCGCATGGCCGAGCTGTTTGAGGCCTACGACGCGCAATGCCAGCGCGAGGGCGTGGCCGATTTTCCCGAACTGCTGCTGCGCTCCTACGAACTGCTGTACCGCAACGAACCGCTGCGCCAGCATTACCGGGATCGCTTCAAGCACATCCTGATCGACGAATTCCAGGATACCAACACACTGCAATACCGCTGGCTGAAGCTGTTCGCCGGCCCGCACACCGCGCTGTTCGCAGTCGGCGACGACGACCAGTCGATCTACGCCTTTCGTGGCGCCAACACGGCCAACATGGCCGAGTTCGAACGCGAGTTCGCGCACGGCAACGTCATCAAGCTGGAGCAGAACTACCGCAGCCACGGCAATATCCTCACCGCCGCCAACACGCTGATTGCGCAGAACGCCCACCGGCTCGGCAAGAACCTGTGGACCGCGGAGGGCGAAGGCGAGCCGATCCGCATCTTCGAGGCCTACTCCGACCAGGACGAGGCGAGCTTCGTCGTCGACGAGGTGAAGGCGCTCAACCGCGAAGGCGTGGCGCTGTCCGACATGGCGCTCCTGTACCGTTCCAACGCGCAGTCGCGCGTGCTGGAACACGCGCTGTTTTCCGCCCACGTGCCGTATCGCGTATACGGCGGCCTGCGCTTTTTCGAGCGCCAGGAAGTCAAGCACGCACTGGCCTACCTGCGCCTGCTGACCAACCCGGAAGACGACGGCGCTTTCCTGCGCGTGGTCAACTTTCCCGCACGCGGCATCGGCGCGCGCACGCTGGAACAACTGGCCGACCACGCCGCGCGTTCGGGGACGAGTCTATGGCAGGCAGCCTGCATCAGTAGTGGGAAGATGGCCGGCTTCGCCAGACTGATCGAGGGGATCAAGCAGGCCACCGCCGATCTGCCGCTGGCCGAGGTGATCGACCATGTCATCGAGGCCAGCGGCCTGGCGGATTATTACCGCGCAGACAAGGAAGGCGCCGATCGCCTGGAAAACCTCAACGAACTGATCAACGCCGCCGCCCTGTTTTCGGAAGAAGGCGGGCTTTCGGATGCGCCCGAAGCAACGCCGGACGCCCCCGTTCCCGCCGAGGTGCCGTCCGAACTGGATCGTTTTCTCGCCCACGCCGCGCTGGAAGCCGGCGAACACCAGGCCGGCGCCGGGCACGACGCGCTGCAGCTGATGACGGTCCATGCCGCCAAGGGACTGGAATTCCATGCGGTGTTCATCACCGGCCTGGAGGAAAGCCTGTTTCCGCACGAGCAGAGCACCCTGAAGGGCACAAGCGCCCATGAAGAGAACGGCCTGGAAGAGGAACGGCGGCTGATGTACGTGGCGATCACCCGCGCGCGGCGGCGTCTGTACCTGTCGCACGCGCAGTCGCGCATGCTGCATGGGCAGATCCGCTACAGCCTGCCGTCGCGTTTTCTTGACGAACTGCCGGAACAGGTCTTGCTCAACCTCAACCGTCGCGATTCCGCCTATCCGTCAGGCGTCCAGCAGACCACCGGCCACTATGGCACGCCAGCGCCACGCAACCCCGGCAACGACACCGGCTACAAGGTGGGCCAGAGCGTCGCCCATGCCAAATTCGGTACCGGCATCATCATCGATTTCGAAGGGCGCGGCGCGGACGCGCGGGTACAGGTGAAATTCCGCGACGCCGGGACGAAGTGGCTCGCGTTGGCCTACGCCAAACTGTCGCCTGCCTGAACCGGTGCGGTATCGTCCGCCCATACCGCGAAAATCGCCTGGTACGAGGCATACAGCGAACCGAACAGCACCGGCATCGCAACCAGCAGGCCGAGCAGCAGCGGCACCAGCGCGGCGATGAACAGCAGCAGGCCGAGCGCGATGCTGTTGGTCAGCATGGCCAGCCAGTTGCGGGCGACAGCCTTGAGGCTCACGCCCAATGCGGTGGCCGGGCGGGCGCCACCGAACAGGATCAGCGCGGGGGCGAACCAGGTGGCCATGATCAGCGGCACAAACAGCGCTATGCCGACCAGCACGGCAGGCAGGGCCTGATTCATCATGGCCTGCATCTCGGCCGGCGAGGCCTTGCCGCCTTTGGCGGTGTCCATCACGGCCTGCGGGTCGAAGCCCATGGCAAGCATGATCTGGCCGATCACCAGCGCACCCAGCAGCTGCACCGCCCCGACCGTCATCAGCGGAATCACCGGTCCACGCACGCCTGCCAGGAAGTGCGGCAACTCGAGTTCCTTGCTCCGGTCGAGTGCGCGGTATGCAGCCATGAAGCCTGCCACCATCAGGGGCGAGGCCAGGTCCGACAGCGAGCCGCCCACCAGCGGAATGAGGCCGAGCGCCATGATCGCGCCGAACATCAAGCCGAATGCGGCCGACAACAACAGGGGATTTTTTCTGTACAGGCGAAAGCCCGCGACCACCCACTGGAAACCCTGGCTGGCCGCGACCTTGCGCGGGACGTCTTGATTGGAAGCAGTATTCATGCGGCCGATTTTAACCGACGCCGCATGCAAAGATTCAGAACGCCGTGATCACCATTCCTTGATCACCCACATCGGCGGCCGCATCCCGGAATCGAGGCTGTCCTGGCGGGCAAACTGGCCGTCGCCCTTTTCGTCGATGAGGTAATACGGCTTGCCGACCTTGGGAATCACTTTCAGCATATAAAGCTTGCCGTGGGCGCGATATTCGATCACGCGCCCTCCCTGGCTGCTCGGCTTGATGGTCACGGGCGGCGCGTCGCCGGGGCCCGGCGCGCCATCGGGGACGGGCGTGAGCCCAGGCGGCTGGTCGGACGGGCCAGCGGCGACGGCCAGGCCGCTCAACAGCAGGGTCAACAACAAAACGGGATAACGCATGGCAGACTCCGGAATCAAGGCAAACAGAATGGATTTAAATGAACGGGGCACATCGACTCACAGATTGAACTGGATGTCGCGCTCGGCCAGCGACGGGATGAAGCCGCGCTTCTCATAGTGGCCGAAAATGGCATCGACCACCTGTTCGGGGTCGTCGATGACATGCATCAGGTCGACATCCTCCGGGGAAATCATGCCCTCTTCCACCAGCCGGCCCTTCACCCAGTCGACCAGCCCCGCCCAGAACTTCGAACCGACCAGGATGATGGGGATGCGCGCGATCTTGCCGGTCTGCACCAGCGTGAGCGCCTCGGTCAGTTCGTCCAGCGTGCCATAACCGCCCGGCATGACGACATAGGCGGCGGCGAATTTGACGAACATGACCTTGCGCGCGAAAAAATGCTGGAAGGTCTGGCTGATGTCCTGGTAAGTGTTCGCACTCTGTTCGTGCGGCAGCTGGATATTGAGGCCGACGCTGGGTGATTTGCCGAAGTAGGCCCCCTTGTTGGCGGCTTCCATGATGCCGGGGCCGCCGCCGGAGATGACCGAGAAGCCGGCATCGGACAGCTTGCGCGCGATGACTTCGGTCAACATGTAATACGCGTGGTCGGGTGGCGTGCGGGCGCTGCCGAAAATCGACACGGCGGGGCGGATGAACGCCAGCCGTTCGGTCGCCTCGACGAACTCTGCCATAATTCCCAGCATCCGCCATGACTCGCGTGCCGAGTAGTCAATCTCGGCGGTGCGCCCCGGGTCAGCGGCGGCGGGCAATTTTTCCAAGTGCATTTTCGAGCGCCTCGTGAACGATTCTAATGTAAGCCAGCCAAGAAAAATCCTGCTGTTGGTGGACGGCTCGTCCTACCTGTATCGCGCGTTTCACGCGCTGCCCGACCTGCGCAACTCGGCAGGCGAGCCGACCAATGCGATCAAGGGCGTGCTCTCCATGCTGCACAAGCTGCGGAAGGACCATGCGGCCGATTATATCGCCTGCGTGTTCGACGCGAAGGGCAAGACCTTCCGCGATGATCTCTATCCGGCCTACAAGGAGCATCGCCCACCCATGCCGGACGACCTGCGCAGCCAGATCGAGCCCCTGCACGAGGCGATCCGCGCCGAAGGCTGGCCGCTCGTCGTCATCGACGGCGTCGAGGCCGACGACGTGATCGGCACGCTGGTGCAGCACGCGACCCGGAAAGGCATCCGCAGCATCGTCTCCACCGGCGACAAGGATATGGCCCAGCTGGTCGACGACCATGTGACGCTGGTCAACACCATGAGTGCGGAGACGCTCGACGAGGCCGGTGTCGCCGCCAAGTTCGGCGTGCCGCCCGAGCGCATCATCGATTACCTCACGCTGGTCGGCGACGCGGTCGACAACGTCCCCGGCGTCGCCAAATGCGGGCCGAAAACCGCGGTGAAATGGCTGACCGAATTCGGCACGCTTGACAAGCTGATGGCGCATGCCGACGAGATCAAGGGCGTGGTCGGCGACAACCTGCGTGCCGCCCGCGACTGGCTGCCGCAGGCGCGCGTGCTGATCACCATCAAGACCGATGTCGACCTGCCCTTCGATTTCGACGATCTCGTCCTCAAGCCGCGCGACACCGGCGCGCTGCGGCCGCTGTTCGAGCGCTACGAGTTCCGCACCTGGCTGCGCGAACTCGATGCCGCTGCGACGGCGAACCCCGCCATCCCCGAACAGGACAGCAGCGGCAACCACCGCGCCCGCTACGAAACCCTCCTCACGGAAGCTCAGCTCGACGCCTGGATCGCCAAGCTGAGTTCGGCGCCGACGTTTGCGCTCGACACCGAAACCACCAGCCTCGATGCCATGCAGGCCGAACTGGTCGGCATCTCGTTCGCCACGGCGCATGGCGAGGCAGCCTACCTGCCGCTGGCGCACCACTACGCCGGCGCGCCCGCGCAACTGGATCGCGACGCCGTCCTGGCCAAGCTGAAACCCTTGCTGGAAAACCGCGAACCGAAAATCATCGGCCAGCACCTCAAGTACGACCGCCACGTGTTTGCCAACTACGGCATCGCGCTCGGCGGCGTGATCGACGACACGCTGCTGCAGTCCTACGTGATCGAAGCCCATCAGTCGCACGAGCTCGGCAATCTGGCGTCACGCCACCTCGGACTGGAAACGATCAGCTACGACGACGTCACCGGCAAGGGTGCGGCGCGCATCGGTTTCGAACAAGTGTCGATCGAACGCGCCAGCGAATATGCCGCGGAGGATGCCGACGTCACGCTGCGCGTGCGCGATGCGCTGGCGCCGCAGATCGATGCGTCCGACAAGCTGGGTTTCGTCTACCGTCACATCGAGCTGCCGGTGGCGGAGATCCTGTTCCGCATGGAGCACACCGGCGTGCTGATCGACCGCACCCTGCTCGCCGCCCAGAGCGGCGAACTCGGCCGCAAGATGCTGGAACTGGAGCAGCGCGCCTACCAGGAGGCCGGCCAGCCGTTCAACCTCGGTTCGCCCAAGCAGATCGGTGACATCCTGTTCACGCAAAAAGGCCTGCCGGTCGTCAAGAAAACGCCGAGTGGTGCGCCGTCCACCGACGAGGAAACCCTGGAACAGCTGGCGCTGGACCATCCCATCGCACGCGCGATCCTCGACTATCGCGGCATGGCCAAGCTGAAGTCGACCTACACCGACAAGCTGCCGCAGATGATCGATCCGCGGACGGGGCGCGTGCATACCAGCTATTCGCAGGCCACCGCAGTGACCGGCCGGCTGGCGAGCTCCGACCCCAACCTGCAGAACATCCCCGCGCGCACCGCCGAGGGCCGCCGCATCCGCGAGGCCTTCATCGCGCCGCCCGGCCACGTGCTGGTGTCGGCCGACTATTCGCAGATCGAGTTGCGCATCATGGCGCACCTGTCCGACGACGCCGGCCTGCTGAAGGCTTTCGCCGAAGACTGCGACATCCACACCGCCACCGCCGCCGAAGTGTTCGGCGTGCCGCTCGACGACGTCAGCGCCGACCAGCGGCGCATGGCCAAGGTCATCAACTTCGGGCTCATCTACGGCATGTCGGCATTCGGGCTGGCCAGCCAGCTCAACCTCGAGCGCGCTGCCGCCCAGACCTACATCGACCGCTACTTCGCGCGCTACCCCGGGGTGGCCGACTACATGCAGCGCACGCGCGAAACCGCGCGCAGCCAGGGTTACGTCGAGACCGTGTTCGGACGCCGGCTGTACCTGCCGGAGATCAACGCGAAGAACCCGGCGCGCCGCCAGGGTGCCGAACGCGCCGCCATCAACGCGCCGATGCAGGGCACGGCCGCCGACCTCATCAAGCTGGCGATGATTGCGGTGCAGAATCACCTCGACAGTCAGGGCATGCAAACCAAGCTGATCATGCAAGTGCACGATGAACTGATTCTCGAAGTGCCGGAGGCGGAACGCAACGCGATCTGCGAAGTGCTCCCTGCACTCATGTGCGGCGTTGCCCAGCTCAAGGTCGTACTCGATGCCAAGCTGGGCGTCGGTCCCAACTGGGAACGCGCCCATTGAAGCGTATGCCTTTCGCAAATGGCTCGTTGCCTTGTGCCCTCCGGGCGCATTAACCTGTCGAAGCCACTCGGGATACCATTGATCGCCATGGGTAAATGCAGCCCTCTCCTTTTCGCCTCCCGCGAGCGGGCCGGTGCGGCAGTCCGCAGCGCGCTCGCGGTCCTGTTCATGGCGTTCGGCACGCCGTCGGCGAGCGGCGATCAGGGCGTCTACCGCCTGGGCGTGCTGCCCCTGCAGAGCCCGAACAAGCTGGCCGTCATGTTCCTGCCTTTGGCAGAAGCCCTGAGCGAGCGCCTGGGACGGCCGGTGCAATTCGTCACCGCCCCCAGCTTTTCCGCCTTCATGGCCCGGGTCTCGGCAAGGAACTATGACATTCTCTATCTGAATCCCCTGCTGTGCTCGCGTGCCTTGGAGCATGGCTATCACGTGGTCGCCAAGGTAGGCGGAGAGCCCTTCACCGGCATTCTCGTCGTGCGCCGGGACAGCCCGCTCAAGGATCTGGACCCGGCCCAGTTGCCGCCCCGACTCCGCATCGGCTTTCCCGATCCCGGCGCCTACGCGGCCACGGTCATGACCCGGCGCTATCTGTCCCAGTTGGGGATCGACGTGGATCGAAGATTCCAGGTCAAATACTTCGGCTCCCAGGATTCCGCCCTGATGGCGCTGTACTCGGGCCTGGTGGATGTGGCCGGCACCTGGAAGCCTTCCCTGCGTTCCATGCCCAAGAACGTGCGCAACGATTTGCGGGTGATCGCAGAAACGCCCCCGGAACCGCAGATGCCCATCGCGGTGCGCAACGACATGCCGCCGGCCGATGCCGACGCCATCGTCGCGGTGCTGACCGAGCTGGGTCAAACGCCTCGCGGTCAGGCCATCCTGGGCGGCATGGCGCTGCCCCAGGGATTCGTGGCCGCCAACGACCGGGAATACGAAAAGGTCGGCGAATGAGTATCGTAGCGCCCCCCGGTCTTGCCGTACCGCTCATGGGCAGCGCGCCATTGCGCACGGCCTTGTTCCAGACGCTGCGCTTCCGCCTGATCCTGTCGGTGGCCCTGGTGCACGTGGTCCTGATGGGCATCTTCGCCGCCGCCGCGGTCCATGAGCAGTCGGACCGCATCGAGCTTGAACTCCTGAACCGGAGCCGCGCCCTGATCTCCATGACCGCGGTGGCCTCAACCAATACCGTGCTAACCGAAGACCTGGGCGCCCTGGCGGAAATCATCCAGAAAGTGGAGCGCCAACCCGATGTGGCGTATTGCGAAATCGCCGATTCGCGCGGCTATATCCTCGGCACCACGTTGCCGGACCGACTGGGAAAACGCCTCTCGCCGCGAATCGACCAATCCGACAGTTTTCCCCTGGCGCCTGGCGACCCCACGCTCGACCTGCGGGAAGCCATCCAGGTCGAAGGCCAGACGGTCGGCACCGTGACGCTCGGCTTGTCCACGGCCCGCATGGATTCGGCCATGCGAAAAACCTGGCTGGACGGCTCCCTGTTCATTCTGCTGGCGCTGGTCGTAGGCAGCTTCGCCGCCTGGCTCCTGTCCCTGGCCACCACCCGGAAACTGCATGACATGGTCGAGGCCACCGCCCGGATCGGCAAGGGCGACCTGGATATCCAGCTGCCCATCACGTCGCGCGACGAGGTGGGCATGCTCGCCATCGCCTTCAACAACATGGTGACCTCCCTCAAGCAGGCGTCGGAGGAAGCGCTGCGGGAACACCGGCAGCGTACCCAGGCGGAACGCCTGGCCTGCGTGGGGGAGATGTCCGCCAGCATCGCCCATGAAATCCGCAATCCCCTGTCGGCGGTGATCAATTCGGTCAACCTGCTGAGCGGCGACACGCTCCAGGGCGAAGACCGGTCGCAGGTGATCGGCATTCTGAACAACGAGTCCCATCGCCTGAACCGCATCCTCAGCGACTTTCTCGATTTCGCCAAGATCCGCGAATCCCAACCGGCGCAAGGCAATCTGGCGGCGCTGATCGAGGAGATCGCGAGCATGCTGCGCCAGGACCTGCCGCCCGGAAAAAACATCCGGGTAGCTGTGACATGCCCGTCCGATGCCTGCCTGGCCGTGTTCGACCACGACCAGATTCGCCAGGTCGTCTGGAACCTGGCCCTGAATGCCGTCCAGGCGATGGGCGACGACGGCCTGCTGTCCTTCCGGACCGTCCGCCGGGGCGACAAGATCCTTGTGACCGTGGCCGACACCGGCTGCGGCATCCAACCGGATTTCATCAAGGACATGACCAAGCCCTTCGTTACCGGGCGTCGGGACGGTACCGGCCTGGGCCTGGCCATCGTCCAGCGCATCCTGGTCCAGCACCGTTCCCAGCTTTCGGTTTCCAGCGAACTGGGCATGGGCAGCGAAATCAGTTTTGAATTGGACAGCGGCAGATAAGCATGGCGACCATCCTCATCGTCGACGACGAATTCTCCATACGCAAAACCCTTGGGCTGCTTCTCAAGGGCGACGGCCACGTCGCCCTGGAAGCCGCCGACCTCGCAGAGGCCCGGGCCCAGTTGGACCGCCATATCGTGGATCTGGTCATCACCGACATGCGGATCGGGCCGGAAGACGGCCTGTCGCTGCTGGCGTATCTCAAGGAGATCGCCTATCCAGCGGAAAGCATCATGATGACCGCCTATGCCTCCATCGAATCCGCGGTGGAGGCCATGCGCCTGGGCGCCTATGACTATCTGACCAAGCCGATCAATCCGGACGAACTGCGACTGCGCATCCGCAAGGTGCTGGAACGCAGTTCGCTGCGCGAGGAGGTCACCCGGTTGCGAGGCGAGTTGCTGGGCCGCAACCGGCTCGGCCACATCGTTGCCCGCAGTGCGCGCATGGCCAGCATTCTGGCGATCGTGGAGCGCATCCGGGATCGGGAGCTGCCGGTGCTCATCACCGGGGAAACCGGCACCGGCAAGGAAGTCCTGGCGGGCGCCCTCCACAGCATCAGCAACCGCAGCAAAGGTCCCTTCGTGGCCATCAACTGCTGCACCCTGCCCGAAGACCTGCTGGACTCGGAGCTGTTCGGCCATATCAAGGGCTCGTTCACCAGCGCCACCAGCAACCGCAAGGGACTGTTCCAGCAGGCCCACGGCGGCACCCTGTTCCTGGACGAGATCGGCGACATCAGCCCGCGCCTGCAGGCCAAGCTATTGCGGGTGCTCCAGGAAGGCGAGGTGCGGCCGGTGGGCGGCGAAACCTCGGTCAAGGTAGATGTGCGCATCATCGCCGCCACCAACCGGGACCTCGAACACATGGCGGCGGAGAATACCTTCCGCAGCGACCTGCTGTTCCGCCTCGACGTACTGCGCATCGACATTCCGCCACTGCGTGAACGGCAGGAGGACATCCTGCCGCTAGCGGAACATTTCCTGGATATGGAGCGACAGCGTCTCAAGCATGCCGAGTTGGGCCTGAGCCCGGCGGCGAAACAAAAGCTGCTGGCCTATGACTGGCCGGGCAATGTGCGGGAATTGAAGAACGTCATCGAACGGAGCTTCGCCCTGTACTCGGGGCCCGTGCTGGGCGCCGACGAGGTTGCCATCACCATGCATGCCTCGAAGCCCGCCGCCGACAAGCGGAAGACCCTGGCCGAGATCGAGGCGGACTACATCCGGGAGACCCTGGATGCCTGCCAGGGCAACCAGGTGGCCGCCGCCCGCCGCCTGGACATCAGCCGCTCGACCCTGCGCCGTAAATTGCAGGACATGGGCGTGCTGACCGTGGCCGATTCCGATCCAGCCCTGTAGCGTAATGACTCACGGCAAGGGCCGGCGCGGTTGCCGGTTTTTTGCCAAGCCCTTGAAACGGCGTCGATAAAACTGCCTGGCACAGCCGTTGCTCAACGTAGTGGCAAACACCTTCGCACGGGTGTTTCCAAAAACCACTACGGAGCAACAGGATGGAGCTATTCAAGAAGACCCTCAGTCCGGTGGCCGCCATGGCCATCATCGCGGTACTGAACATTTTCCTCTTTCAGATCGTGGGCGCCTGGACCGTGGGCGGCGGCGAAACCATGATGACCGGTCTCATCGCCCAGATGGTCATGGGCGACTCCCTCTCCCGCATCCCGTTCTGGAATGTCGCCTTTCCGCCCGACCCGGGCTACTGGAAGATCTACATCAGCCTCGGCATGTTGTTCGGCGCGGTGGTCGGCGCCGTCCTCAGCAAGGAATTCAACTGGCACATGCCACACCGCCTGTCCGAGTGGGTGATGATCACCATCGGCGGCCTGCTCATGGGCATCGGCATCCGCCTGGCCTTCGTCTGCAATGTGAGCACCTTCTATGGCCTCACCCCGGAAATGAATCTGGGGGGGTATCTGGCCATCAGCGGGATCCTGGCCGGAGCCTGGGTAGGCACCTGGATCTACAAGAAAAGCCTGGAGGGATGACACGATGAACGTCATTGCCCAATGCCTCATTGCATTCGTCTTCGGCTCCGTGGTCGGCTTGCTGGTGCAGCGCTCCCGTTATTGCAACGTGGCGGCCCTGCGGGATGCCATGCTGTTCAAGACCTATCGCAATACCAAAGCACTGCTGATCGCCATGATGATCCTTACCATGGGATTCACCGCCTTCATCACCGTGGGGGCGGGCAAACCCCTGTACTTCGACGTGGGCCTGAATACCTTCATCGGATTGTTCCTGTTCGGAATCGGCATGGTGCTGGCCGGCGCTTGTACGGTCTCCACCTGGGTCAAGGCCGGAGAGGGCAATGTCGGGGCCATTTGGGCCCTGCTGTTCACCTTCATCGGCATGTTCCTGTTCTCCCTGCTGTGGTCCTTCACCTACTGGCCGCCGGCGCCCAACACCATGACAGGGGATTTCAACCTGGCAGGTCTCCAGCTCGGCTTCGCCAACGCCGCGACCCTGCAGGAAAAGACCAAGATCCCGGCGGTCGTCTTCGGCGCCATTCAAACGCTGGTTCTGTACGGTCTCTACCGGGCGATCCTGCGCCGGGAGCGCGCCGGTGCCGGCGCCGACACACAGGCCGACAGCGAATCCGCCGCCTGCAACGCCTGGGCCGACAACGACAAGGCCGTGCCGCAAGGCGCCGCCCGGGTGACGGCCGAACAATCCACCTAAGCACGTTCAAATCAGGAGACACCCACGATGGGACTTTTCAGCAAGAAGAACGACTCGACCGCCCACGCCGCCCCGGCGGCAACCGTCACGCTGCCGGATGGAACGTCGGTCACCGTCGCACAGCAAATCAACTGCCTCGGGGATTCCTGTCCGCGTCCGCAGCTCATGACCAAGAAAGCCCTGACAGGCGCGGCATCGGGGGATGTGGTCGAGGTCATGATCGACAACCCGACCTCCATGGAGGCCATCCCGCCCATGATGAAGGATCTGGCCAGCACGCACCTCGCCACGGTCCGTGCCGATCGCTATTGGCGCGTGCTTGTCCGCAAGAACTGAAGGAGCGCGCCATGTCACCCGGAAAGATTCAGATGGCGCTATTCGCCGCCGTCGCGGCAGCCGTCACGGTAGGCAGCTTTGCCTACATCTTCATCGCCCGTCCCGCCTATCTGCATGCCACGCGGGACGGCGTGCCGTATCTCACGCCGCCCGTCATCAACCCGGTCGACGGCACGCCCCTGGATGTGGGCATGCTGGTACGCCATTTCACTGGAAAGGACGGCAGCCATGACGCTGGATCTTGAAACCATCGCGCAGATCGTCATGTTTTTCGTGGCCTTCTATCTCATCTACCTGTGCCTGACCCAGGACGTGTTCTGAGGAGCCACCCGTGAAAAAAGACATCCTGGTGTTTTGGGCTGCCGCCCTGGGGACGACCCTGGGTCTGTGCGCGATCCTGTTCCCCTACGCCGCCGTGCCGGCCGCGACGCTATCCAAAGCAAAGACACCCCAGCCCATGGAAAACATGGCGGACCTCGACCTCGGCAAGGACTACGGCACCGTCTCGGTTACCGATCTCGTGGGCTACTACATCGAGAATCCCCCGGCCCCCAAATCCGCGTCGGCTCAGGCTGAAGCGCCCCATCGTTTCGGAGGCTGTTGAGGGCGCGGCGCATGAACCGCTTCGAGGTACTGCTGCTGGCCGCCTCGCTGGGCATCGTCGTCCAGGGATCGGCGCGTGGCGAGAATTTCGTCTACACCGCCGACGCCCGCGAGTTGATCGGTCACGCCACGGTCGTGGATGCGCGTCCCCTGGCGGCGTGTCTGCATCGTAGCGTGGCAAACGCCAAGTGCCTGCCTGCATCGGATTTCCTCGGCCCGCATGGCCGTCTGGCCGCCTTTACCGACATCTACTGGCTGCTGGGCACGGCCGGGATCGCCGCCGGGGATGCGGTGCTGGTGGTCGGCGACAACCCCAGGGAACGCGATTTCGTGGCCGGCATGCTGTACCTGTCCGGACAGGCCGCAGTCACGGTGCTGAACCGGCCGATCTCGGACGGTGCCGGCCTACCCGTATCCAGCCTCGGGCCGGGGACGGCCCGCGGCATGCTCCGCCAGCCCATCTACGAGGGAACGGTCAGAGCGGACGCCATAGTGTTGCGCAGCGAGCTGGCAGCCGAGCTGCAGCGCGGTCATCCCCCGACCTTGGTGGACGGCAGGCCTGAGTCGGCGTACTGGGGCGAAACCATCCGCGCATCCAGGGGCGGGCATCTGCCTGGCGCGCAATCCCTGCCCATGGCGGAACTCCGGACGGAAGTCGGACGGGGCCAAACGCGGCTGCCGCCCGGGCCATTCGTGGTGTACGGGCACGACCCTTTCGAATCGGTTGCCTATTTCACCCTGGCCCGGGCGGGCGGGCGCGCCCATGCCAGAGTCCTGCCGGGCGGCTGGGTCGAGTGGGCCAACCATCCGGCGCTGCCGATGGACGCGGAGACCTATCCGGATCGCGTCGCGGCACCGGTCGCAGCCCAACCGACGCCTGCCGCCCAGCCTGCGAAACCCGCAGGCGCGGCCATGGCGACGGTCGTCGGCCTGTTGATCCTGATTACAAGCGGTTGGTATTTACGGAGAAAGAACAAAGCATGAAATTGCTGATCGTGGTTTCCACCGACCAGGGCGGGCCGCTGCTGGCGCCCCTGGCGTCGGCGTGCCTGAGAAACAACATCCAGTGGGGATGCTTCTTCACCAATGACGGCGTGAAGCTGCTAGGCGACCCGGCGCTGGCGATCCTGGTTGGCCAGGCCGCCCAACAGGTGGCGTGCGAGCACTCCTGGTTTCGCTTCATGGGGCAGCAGGCATGCCCGGTGGAACTGGGCAGCCAGACCAATCACAGCGCCATGGTCGGCGTTGCGGACAACATCCTGACCCTGTGAGGCGAGCCATGGCAGACACCATCAAATCAATATTGCTGCTGGCCCGCCGGGACCACGCCGAGGCAATGCGGGTGGCCGCGGGCCTGACCATCTTTGGTCACCAGGTGCGGCTCGTGTTCATGGACCGGCCCGTAGCCGACACGCCGGAAAACGCCGAGCAGGTCGAGCTTCTGGAACTGGCCGAGATCGCTCCGGAGACCACGGTACAGGCGGAGGATCTGCCTCGGCTGGACCGGTCCCGACTGGCCGAGGCGCTCATGTCGACCGACGTGGTGATGAGCTTCTGATGGAGGAACGCTAATGGAATTCGTCGTGCTTGAAACAGGGATTTTTCCGGACCGGACCACCTTGACCGAGGCCCTGGCGGCCTTGCCTGCGTGCCACACGGTCCGGCGACCCGTCATGCCCTCATCTCAAGACGACGAGGAGGGGTGGGACCGGCTACTGCAGGCATTGCTGGCAGCAGACCGGATCGTTGTTGTTTAGATCAATATCACGGAGGTAGAACTGATGAAAAACGTACGCGTATTGACAGCACTGACCGCAACCTGGATTCTGGGTAGCGGGGTGGCCTGGGCCGATGCCACGCCCCTGGTCAACACCCAGTGGATCAAAGGGAATGCCTGCCAGCCGGGCGTCGTCATCCTGGACATCCGCAACCAGCTGGACGGCCACAGCAAGATTGACTACCTGCGGGGCCACATTCCCTGCGCCGTGTACAGCGACTACATGAAAGACGGCTGGCGGACCAAGGTCAACAACATCCCCGGCATGCTGCCGCCCGCGAAGGACCTGGAGAAGCTCATCGGCAGCCTGGGAATCAGCAACAACGACCACGTGGTGATCTACTCCGCCGGCCTCAACGGCCTCGACATGGGCAGCGCCACCCGCGTCTACTGGACGTTCAAGGTGCTGGGGCATGACAACGTCTCCATCCTCGACGGAGGCTACGCAGCCTATGCGGACGTGAAGGGCAACAAGATCGAGACCGGCGCGAACACGCCCAAGCCCGCAAGCTTCACCGCCCAGCTCCGCAAGGACATGATCCCGGGCGAAGCGGACGTGGCCCAGGCCCTGAAGGAAGGCGTGGTCATGGTGGACAACCGGCCGAACGACCAGTTTCTGGGCGTCAACCGCAGCGTACCGGCCGTGAAACGCAACGGCACCCTGCCCGGTGCCAAGAATCTGCCGGAGAGCTGGCTCACCGACAACAACACGGGCAGCTTCCGTTCGCCGGCCGAACTGAAAGCCCTGTACAAGGAAGCCGGCGTGCCGGTCACGGGCAAGGAAATCAACTTCTGCAACACCGGGCATTGGGCTTCCCTGGGCTGGTTCGTCTCCAGCGAACTGCTCGGCAACAAGTCGGCCAAAGTCTACGATGGCTCGATGAGCCAATGGTCGGCCAACGCCAGCTTGCCCATGGTGCAGAAGGTCAAGGCCGAATAAAGGCCGCATGCGCCGTAGCCTGGCAGTCCTCGCACTCCTGACGGCTGGCGCGCCTGCGCTGGCCGCCGGAGAATACGACCGGGCGCTACGGGTCGACGTGGCCGTGCTCCAGGGCGATGCCCGGCTGCTTGCCGACCCGGCCACCCCCGCGATCCGCCGCACCGGACTGCAGGCCCGAATCGCCAGCATTCTGGGTACCCTGGACATGACCGCCCGCGAGCGGAACAACCACAATCCCTCGACTCAAGTCCCGCTCCCTGCCGTCGCCGTCCTCCGGGCCGATTTCCGCCAGGGCAGACCGGAACGATTCCTGCGAAGCGCGACGTTCCTTGCGGCGGCACTGCCCCTGGACACCACCTATTTCGTTCCCCTCGTCCCTACGCCCCAGCGGGCCAGGACCGGGGAAAACCTTTACCGGACGCTGTGCATCGGCTGTCATCAATACACCGATCCGCATGCCGCCAACCCTGCCCCGAACCTGTTCGACATGGCACGCTCGACCCCCGCCGCGGAATTCGTTGCACGCATGCTGGGCGGGGTTCACGGGGTTCCCCGCACCACCCTGAAGAACCCGTTTTCCGATGAGGAAATCGCCAGCCTGATGGTCTATTTCGCCGCCAGCCATCCATGAGGCCACCCTCGATCGACGGCGCCTCCATCCAAATAAAAAACGGGCGCCAGCGCGCCCGTTCCGCTTTCCTCCTGTCCATTTACTGCAGCGGGATCAATTCCACCCGGCGGTTCTTCGCACGGCCCGCAGCGGTCTTGTTGTCGGCCACCGGCTGGGCTTCGCCATATCCCCGGGCAGTCAGGCGTTCGGCCGCGATCCCGTGCTTGATGAGATAGGCGCTCACGGCCTCGGCCCGGCGTTGCGACAGCGTGAGGTTGTACGCAATGGAACTGGCCGCATCGGTGTACCCCCCTACTTCCACCTTGACCTCGCCCCACTCCTTCAGCGTGGCGGCAGCATTGTCCAGAATCGTGATGGATTCGGGACGCAGTCTGGCGCTGTCGTTGTCGAAGTTCACGCCATCCAGCATCAGCTTCCTGGGCGCCGCGGGTACGACGGCAGGCGCAGGTGCCGGCGTCGGCGCCGGCTCGGCAGCCCGGGGCGGGCAGCCATCGGCGGTACCCGGTGCGGGCACCGCCGGGCACGCGTCCCGGTGATCCGGAATCCCGTCGCCATCGGAATCCAGCGGGCAGCCCCCGGCGTCGACCTTCACGCCGGCCGGCGTATCGGGACAGCGGTCGAGGCCGTCGAACACGCCGTCATTGTCGGAGTCCAGCGGGCACCCGCGCGCGCCGACCTGGGCGCCGCTCGGGGTATGAGGGCACGCGTCCCGGCGGTTGGCCACGCCGTCGCCGTCGGAATCGAGCGGTGCGCCCAAGCCCCAGGAATATCCCACCAGCGCCTGGACGTTGGTCAGTCCGGCATTCGGCAGGCTGCTGTTGCCGAACGACTGATCGGCACGCAGCTCCCAGCGGAACGCATCGTTCGCCCCCACGGCCCAGTCCTGGCCAATGCCCAACGACGCCATGGGGCGGGTGAAGTCGACGTTGCCGTCGGTGTTGACGTTCATCAGGCCCAGGCCGCCCGACAGGAACCAGTTGTAGCGCTGCTGCCGGGAAAACAGCCATTCGAGGCCGCCCCGCAGCGTGGTGACATCGGCATCACCCACCCCGGCGCGATCGCCGTCATACGCGCCGTACACCAGATCGCCGAAGAGCTTGAAGTCGTCATTGAGCCGCTGGCCATAACGCAGACCGAGCAGCGGGCTGGCTTCGCCATCCTTGCCGCCGACCAGGCTCTTGTCTGCCCAGCCACCGCCCAGCAGCAGTCCCAGTTCGCGCTCGGGCATGTCCGCGGCATGGGCCGCGCCGCCCAATACCCCCATGCCGGCCAGCAGCCAGACTACGCAGGATTGTTTCATGTGAACCCCATCCCTATAAACCGAACCCGCAGCCACGCGCACACGGGCACATCGGATTCATCAACCAGACAGCGCGCCTGGCAATCCGGTAGCCGATGGATGGCCGGCGACCGGATTGGGCTCGCGCAAAGACGATAAAACCTATTTTTTGAGGCTGTCCCGGATCTCGCGCAGCAGCACGATGTCTTCCGGCGGCACAGCAGGTGCGGCGGGTGCAGGCGGCGCTTCCTTCTTCAGCCGGTTGATCTGCTTGACGAGGATGAAGACGATGAAGGCCAGGATGATGAAATTCAGCAGGATGGTCAGGAAGCTGCCGTAGGCGAATACCGGCACCCCGGCTTTCTTCACTTCCACCAGCGTCATCGCCACGCCTTCCGGCACGGTCTTCAACGGCAGGAACAGGTTGGAAAAATCGAAGCCACCAAATATCGCGCCAACGATCGGCATGATCAGATCGTTGACGATCGAGTCGACGATCTTGCCGAACGCCGCGCCGATAATCACGCCCACCGCCAGATCCATGGCATTGCCCTTGACCGCGAACTCCTTGAATTCAGTGACGAAACTCATACCTATCCTCCTGATTGTTGACCCCATGCAGCCGCATTGATGGTAGCCGCTCGCGCGCCGATGCACCACCACAAAAGCGGAAATTTTCACGCTTGGTCGAGACCCGCGAGGAGGGTAAAATGCCACTCCTTATGCGTATCGGTCGCCACCATCTCAAGAACCGCCTGATCGTCGCCCCCATGGCCGGGGTGACGGATCGGCCTTTCCGCCAGCTTTGCAAGAAGCTGGGCGCGGGCATGGCCGTGTCCGAGATGGTGACGTCGAACTCCTTGTTGTACGGCTCGGCCAAGACCGCGCGACGCGCCAACCACGAAGGCGAGGTCGACCCGATCAGCGTGCAGATTGCCGGCGCCGATCCCGGGATGATGGCGGAAGCCGCGCGCCACAACGTCGACCGCGGCGCGCAGATCATCGACATCAACATGGGCTGCCCGGCCAAGAAGGTGTGCAACGTGATGGCGGGCTCGGCGCTGCTGCAGGACGAATCGCTGGTCGGCCGCATCCTCGATGCGGTGGTGAAGGCCGTTCCCGAAGTCCCGGTCACGCTGAAGATCCGCACCGGCTGGGATCGCGAACACCGCAATGCACTCAACATCCTGAAGATCGCCGAGAACGCCGGCGTGCAGGCGCTGGCGATGCACGGCCGCACGCGCGCCTGCGCCTACACCGGCGAGGCCGAGTACGACACCATCCGCGCAGTGAAGGCGGAAGCCCGCATCCCCGTCATCGCCAACGGCGACATCACCACGCCGGAAAAAGCCCGATACGTCCTCGAATACACCGGCGCCGACGCCGTGATGATCGGCCGCGCCGCGCAGGGGCGCCCGTGGATCTTCCGCGAGATCGAGCATTTCCTGGTCACCGGCACGCACCTGCCGCAACCGGAAGTCGCGGAAATCCACGCCGTGCTGCTCGGACACATTCACGATCTGTATGCATTCTACGGCGACGTCACCGGCGTGCGCGTGGCGCGCAAGCACATTTCCTGGTACACCCGCGGACTCGTCGGCAGCAGCGCCTTCCGCCACACCATGAACCAGCTCGATTCGGTGGCCGAACAACTCGCCGTCGTGAACGAATACTTTGCTCAGGCAGCACGCGCAAACGACCGTCTGCGCTATGAAACCGGTCACGACAACAATAACGCGGAAGACATGCCGGCGGCCTCAAGGCTCGCGGCATAAAAGGGGAACTTCAACATGATAGAAGAAAACGAAATCGCCGCGTGCATGCGGCGGTCGCTCAATCGCTATTTCAAGGATCTCGACGGCGAAACGCCGAGCGAGATCTACAACATGGTGGTGAGTGCAGTGGAAAAGCCCCTGCTGGCCTACATCCTCGATCGTGCCGAAGGCAACCAGACCCGCGCCGCCGATATGCTCGGCATCAACCGCAACACCCTGCGCAAGAAAATGCGCGAACACGGCCTTTCCGACTGAATCCATCATGACCATCGCCACCTCGAAAATACAGCGTGCGCTTCTTTCCGTGTCGGATAAAACCGGCCTCGTCGATTTCGCCCGCGCGCTCGCCACCGCCGGCGTCGAACTGCTGTCCACCGGCGGCACCGCCAAGGCGCTGCGCGATGCCGGCCTCGCTGTGAGCGACGTCAGCGAGTACACCGGTTTCCCCGAGATGCTCGACGGCCGCGTCAAGACGCTGCACCCGAAGGTGCACGGCGGCATCCTTGCACGACGCGACCTGCCCGAGCACGTCGCCACCATGACCGCGCACGGCATGGACTACATCGACCTGGTGTGCGTCAACCTCTATCCCTTCGTCGCCACGGTGTCGAAGCCGCACACGCTCGACGACGCCATCGAGAACATCGACATCGGCGGCCCGGCGATGGTGCGCTCGTCGGCCAAGAACTACCGCCATGTCGCCATCGTCACCGACCCGGCCGACTACCCGGCGCTGGTCGCGGAAATGCAGGCCAACGGCGGCGCCCTGACCGATGCCACCCGCTTCACACTGGCGAAGAAAGCCTTCAGCCACACTGCCGAATACGATGGCGCGATCAGCAACTATCTGACCGCGCTCAACGACAGCAACGAGCGCGAGGCCTTCGGCGAAAAGCTGAACCTGCAGTTCACCCGCGCGCAGACCTGCCGCTACGGCGAGAATCCGCACCAGGCCGGCGCGTTCTACGTCGAGGCCCATGCGCCCGCGGGCACCATCGCCACGGCGCGTCAGATCCAGGGCAAAGAACTGTCGTACAACAACATCGCCGACACCGACGCCGCGCTCGAATGCGTGAAGCTGTTCGACGCCGCCCCGGCGTGCGTCATCGTCAAGCACGCCAACCCCTGCGGCGTGGCCTACGGCGCAAACCTGCTGGACGCCTACAACCGCGCCTACCAGACCGACCCCGAATCGGCCTTCGGCGGCATCATCGCCTTCAATGGCCGCCTGGACGGCGAAACCGCGCAGGCCATCGTCGAGCGCCAGTTCGTCGAAGTCATCATCGCCCCCGAAGTGAGCCCCGAAGCGTCCGCCGCCGTCGCCGCGAAGAAGAACGTGCGCCTGCTCGAATGCGGCAAGTGGACCGGTGCCGTCGCCCAGCTCGACATGAAGCGCGTGGCCGGCGGCCTGCTGGTGCAGGATGCCGACGTGCTGCTGCACGGCGAACTGAAAGTCGTCACCCAGCGCGCGCCCACCGACAAGGAAATGGACGACCTGCTGTTCGCCTGGCGCGTCGCCAAATTCGTCAAGTCCAACGCCATCGTCTACGCGAAAGACCGCATGACCGTCGGCGTCGGCGCCGGCCAGATGAGCCGCGTCAACTCCGCCCGCATCGCCGCGATCAAGGCCGAACACGCCGGCCTCGCGGTGCCCGGCTCGGTGATGGCGTCCGACGCCTTCTTTCCCTTCCGCGACGGCATCGATCAGGCCGGTGCTGCCGGCATCAAGGCCGTGATCCAGCCCGGCGGCTCGATGCGCGACGACGAAGTCATCGCCGCCGCGAACGAGCATGGCATTGCCATGGTGTTCACCGGGACGCGACATTTCCGACATTGATTGCGGGTAAGTGGTGAATGGTAAGTGGTGAGTGGGAAAATTCTCGCCGCTTACCCACCACTCACCACTAACCACTTACCACTCACCATCATGAAAATCCTAGTCATCGGTTCTGGCGGACGCGAACACGCACTGGCGTGGAAACTCGCGCAATCCCCGCGTGTCTCGCGAGTGTTCGTCGCGCCCGGCAACGGCGGCACGGCAACCGAAGACGGACTCGTCAACGTGCCGTTGACGGAAATCCCCTCGCTGGTCGAGTTTGTTCGCCGCGACGAGGACATCGCCTTCACCGTGGTGGGCCCCGAAGCGCCGCTGGCGGCAGGCGTGGTCGACGCCTTCCGTGCCGCCGGACTGAAGATATTCGGCCCCACCCAGGCCGCCGCCCAGCTCGAAAGCTCCAAGGATTTCGCCAAGCAGTTCATGGCGCGCCACGGCATTCCCACCGCCGCTTTCGGCACCTTTACCGACGCCACTGCCGCGCACGCCTACATCGACCAGCACGGTGCGCCCATCGTGGTGAAGGCCGACGGACTGGCCGCCGGCAAGGGTGTGGTCGTCGCGACGACCGCCGAGGAAGCGCACGCCGCGGTCGACGCCATGCTCGCCGGCAACAGCATGGGCGAGGCCGGCCACCGCGTAGTGATCGAGGAATGCCTGCTCGGCGAGGAAGCCAGCTTCATCGTCATGGTGGACGGCGAGCATGTGCTGGCGTTGGCGTCCAGCCAGGACCACAAACGCCTGCAGGACGGCGACCAGGGGCCCAACACCGGTGGCATGGGCGCGTATTCGCCGGCGCCGGTGGTCACCCCCGAATTGCATGCACGCATCATGCGCGAGGTGATCCATCCCACCGTCGAGGGCATGGCCGCCGATGGCATCCGGTTCACCGGCTTCCTCTATGCCGGCATCATGGTCGGCGCCGACGGCGCGCCCAGGGTGCTCGAATTCAACTGCCGCATGGGCGACCCCGAAACCCAGCCCATCATGATGCGGCTGAAGTCCGACCTGGTCGCTCTGCTGGAAGCCGCCGTCAACGGCAAGCTCGACCAGATCGAAGCCGAATGGGACCGCCGCACCGCGCTCGCCGTGGTGCTCGCCGCCGAAGGCTACCCCGATGCGCCGAAGAAGGGGGCCATCATCGGTGCCTTGCCCGCCGCCGCCGACGACCTGCATATCTTCCATGCCGGCACCGCCGCGCAAGACGATCGTACCGTGGTGAGCGGCGGCCGCGTACTGGCCGTGACCGTACTCGGCGACAGCGTGCGCATGGCGCAGAAACGCGTCTACGAAGCGATCGCCAGCATTCATTTCGACGGCATGCAATACCGGCGCGACATCGGCTGGCGCGCGCTTGACCGGAAAAAGTGAGACGGCAAGCGGTGCGCAGTGAACGGTGAGACCGACACGCTACGCGCGCATGTGCGACGCGGCGGCCTGATCGCCTACCCGACCGAATCCTGTTATGGCCTCGGCTGCGACCCGCGCAATCCGCACGCCCTGAAACGCCTGCTCCGCCTGAAGGGCCGCGACGCCGCCAAGGGCATGCTGCTGATCGCCGACCGGCTCAAGCCCCTGCTGCCCTTCATCCAGCCCTTGAACGCAGCCGACCGGGCACGGATGCTGCGCGTCTGGCCGGGCCCCGTCACCTGGGTCGTCCCCGCCTCCGCGCACTGCCCGCCCGAACTGACCGGCGGCCGCGCCACGGTCGCGATCCGCGTGACCGCCCATCCCGCCGCCGCGCGCCTATGCCGCCGCCTCGGCATGGCGCTGGTTTCCACCAGCGCCAACAAAAGTGGCCGCAAACCCGCCAAAACCGCTGCGGAATGCCGCAGAATATTCGGCACGCAAGTACGCGTGGTCGCCGGCCGCATCGGCCGCCGCCGCCGTCCTTCCACCCTGATCGACCTTGCCACCGGAATGATACTTCGCCCCTGATGTCTGCCACCGCCCCCGATACCGCTGCCGTCAAACCCTATCTGCTCGACCTGCAGGCGCGCATCGTCGCCGCACTGGAAGCCGCCGACGGCCTGCCCTTCCGTACCGATGCCTGGGAACGGCCCGAAGGCGGCGGCGGCATCTCGCGACTGATCGAGGAAGGCCGGGTATTCGAACGCGGCGGGGTGAATTTCTCGCATGTGCTCGGCAGCCAGCTGCCGCCCTCGGCCAGCGCGCATCGTCCGGAACTCGCCGGCCGCCGCTGGGAGGCGATGGGCGTGTCGCTGGTGCTGCATCCGCGCAATCCTCATGCGCCGACGGTGCACATGAACGTGCGCTGCTTCGTCGCGCTGAAGGACGGCGAGGCGCCCGTATGGTGGTTCGGCGGCGGCATGGACCTCACGCCCTACTATGGCTTTGCGGAGGACGCGCGACATTTCCACGTCACGTGCAAGCAGGCGCTCGACCCGTTCGGTGCCGACCTGCATCCGCGCTTCAAGGACTGGTGCGACCGCTACTTCTTCCTCAAGCACCGCAACGAGCCGCGCGGCATCGGCGGCATCTTCTACGACGACTTTTCCGAAGGCGGCTTCGACCATGCGTTTGCGATGACGAAGAGCGTGGGCGACGCCTTTCTTACCGCCTACCTGCCCATCCTCGAACGCCGCAAGGAACTCGCCTACGGCGAGCGCGAGCGCGATTTCCAGGCTTACCGGCGCGGCCGCTACGTCGAGTTCAACCTGGTGTACGACCGCGGCACCCTGTTCGGCCTGCAGTCGGGCGGCCGCACCGAGTCCATCCTGATGTCACTGCCGCCCATCGTGAAATGGCGCTACGACTGGCACCCCGAGCCGGGCACCCCGGAGGCCTCGCTGTATGCCGATTTCCTGACCGCGCGCGACTGGCATGCATAAAATCCCGCGCCGCATCCTGATCGGCCTCGGCGTCCTGTTGCTGCTCGTTGTCCTGGCCGGACTCATCGCCTACGAATTGCTGTCGTCGGCGCTGGAAGCAAAATACATCGCGCAGGCGGCGCAAAAGATGACCTGGCAGATCCGTCCCGGGCCGTCCGACCGCATCCGTTACCCGGGCCAGGGCCCGTACGACGTACGGCTCGGCTACAGCAAGCTGCCGCATTACCTGGCGCAGCTGGACAAGGCCGGCTGGAAGATCGACCAGCAGGCCCGGATCAGCATCCAGATGGCGCGCGCCAGCGACCTCGGCCTGTTCCTGCCCTATCACGAAAAAGACCAGGCCGGTCTCCGCCTGCTCGACAGCGACGGCAAGCAGTTGTACCAGGCACTGCATCCGACCCGGGTGTACCACCGCTTCGAAGACATCCCCAAGGTCCTCGTCGATTCGCTGCTCTACATCGAAAACCGCGAACTGCTGACCGAGCAGTATCCCACCCGCAACCCGGCCGTGGAATGGGATCGCCTTGCCCAGGCGCTGATGGAAAAAGGCATCAGCCTCATCGACACCCACCGCAACGTGCCCGGCGGCAGCACGCTGCCGACGCAGATCGAGAAATACCGCCACTCCCCCGAGGGGCTGACCAGCAGCATGAGCGAGAAGCTGCGCCAGATGGCCACCGCCAGTCTGCGGGCCTATCTCGACGGACCCAATACGCTGCCGATGCGCAAGAAGACGGTGATGGCTTACCTGAATACCGTACCGCTCGCGGCCGCGCCGCGCTTCGGCGAGGTCAACGGCATCGCCGACGGACTGTGGGCCTGGTACGGGCTGGATTTCGGCGAGATCAACGCGATCCTGGAGAAAAAGACACGCGTCGGCGAAACCGCCTATGCAAGCGCGCTGAAGCATGTGCTGTCGCTGATCATCGCCGAGCGCCGCCCGTCCTATTATCTGGTCGCCAACCGCAAGGCGCTCGACGCCCTGACCGACGACCATCTCGACCTGCTGGCCAACGCCAACGTGATTTCGCGTGAACTCGCCGATCGCGCCAAACGGGTCAAGCTGCGCAGCACGCATGAGCGCGTCGATCCGCCGGCACCCCGCTTCGTCGATCAAAAAGCCACCAACGCCCAACGCATCCGTGTCGCGCAGATGCTGGGCGAGCCCCGCCTGTACGACCTCGACCGGCTGGATCTGCAGGTCAACACCACCATCAACCAGCCGGCGCAAAAAATCGTCAGCGGCTACCTGCAAAGCCTGGCCCACCCCGAAGCCGCCGCAGCTTCGGGGCTGATCGGATTTCGCCTGCTGAAGCCCGACAACGCCTTCGGCAAGGTGATCTACAGCTTCACCCTGTATGAGAAAACGCCGCTGGGCAACGTGCTGCGCGTACAGGCCGACAACCTCAACCAGCCGTTCGACATCAACAGCCAGGCGCGGCTGGATCTCGGCTCCACCGCCAAGCTGCGTACCCTGGTCACCTACCTGCAGATCATTTCGCAAACGTACGACACCTACCGCACGCTCGACGCCAAGACACTCAAGCAAAAAGCGCAGCCGCAGCGCGACGTGCTGGCGCAATGGGTGGCCGCCACGCTGCTGAGCCAGCCGGACATCAAGCGGGACGCCCTGCTCGAGGCGGCGATGGGTCGCCAGTATTCGGCGGCGCGGGAAATGTTCTTCACCGGCGGCGGCCTGCACGATTTCGTCAACTTCGACGCCAAGGACAATAGCCGCATGATGGACGTGTGGGAGGCCACGAAGAACTCGGTCAACCTCGTCTACATCCGCATCATGCGCGACATCGTGCGGCATTACGCCAGCGCTTCGCCTGGTGCCGCCGCCCGCATCCTCGACGACGCCAGCAACCCGATGCGCCAGACCTACCTGATGCGCTTCGTCGACCAGGAAGGCCGTCTGTTCATCCGCCGCTTTTACCAAAATCACAAGAGCCAGACGCCTGTACAAATGGCGGAGGATGTCTATGCGCGCGTCCGCGCAAACCCGCGCCGCTTCACCTCGGCCTACCGTTATCTCGAACCGCAGGCCGGATTCGAAGCCTATGTCGCCGCCTTGCACGCCAACGTGCCGGCCAGTGCCAGCCTGAGCCCGAAGACACTCAAATCGCTCTACCAGACCCACGCGCCCGACGCCTACAACCTGGCCGACCGCGGCTACGTCACGCAGATCCACCCGCTGGAACTGTGGGTGGTGAAAGCCCTGCGCGCCGCACCCGGGACCAGTCTCAAAACCCTCGACGACCGGGGCGCCGACGCCCGCCGCGAGGTCTACAACTGGCTGTTCAAGACCAGCCGCAAGAATGCGCAGGACATCCGCATCCAGTCGCTGCTCGAGGTCGAGGCCTTCGACGGCCTGCTGCGCGACTGGAAACGCCTGGGCTATCCGTTCGACAACATCACGCCCTCTTACGCCACGGCCATCGGCGCCTCGGGCGACCGGCCGGCCGCGTTGGCCGAACTGATGGGTATCCTGGTCAACGACGGCGTGCGTGCACCGACGACGAGCCTCACCGGCATGCACTTCGCGGCCCACACGCCCTACGACACCCGCCTGTCCCGCAAGCCGGCCCCGGGCGAGCGCCTGCTGCCGGCCGAAGTGGCGCAAACCGTGCGGCGCGCGCTGGCCAGGGTCGTCGAAGGCGGTACCGCCGGGCGGCTGGCCGGCGCCCTCAAGGACCCGGCCGGCCAGCCCATCACCATGGGGGGCAAGACCGGCACCGGCGACCACCGTTTCGAGACCTATGGCAAAGGCGGCCAGCTCATCGATTCGCGCGTCGTCAGCCGCTCCGCCACGTTCGTGTTCTATATGGGCGACCGCTACTTCGGCACGCTGACCGCCGTGGTGGAAGGCGAGCAGGCCGGACGATTCGGATTCACCAGTTCGCTCACCGCGCAGATGCTGAAAACCCTGCTGCCGCAACTGCAGCCCCATTTGTATCCGGAGCCGCCCACCCCGCCGTCTGCGTCCAAACCCACGCCCGGACCGACGTTGGCGCCGGCCCCCGTTCCCGTTCCCACCGCCCCGCGCGCGCCCTTGAAGGAAAAGCCGGACGGCTCCACCAGCCAGGCCGACCCGACAGTCAAGCAGCCGGTCAACCAGGGCGGTTTCCCCGAGGATCTCGAACCCAACGTGGTGCTGCCGGTTCCGGTCACGCCGCCCGCGAGCCCGGCGCCTGCCGTTCCGTCACCCTGACACGGGGAGTGCAGGCCAGTCCGGCGCATGTCATGTAGGTAAGAATGCGCGGCATGGCCTAGCGACGCCTGACCGGCCGGAGCTGCCTGTGGCCTTAGGGTGATTGAACGGCGTGTCACGCGCTTTGCTGACGCGGGGTCGGAGCATGCCGATACTGTCATAAGTTTCGTCTGACAAAACGCGGGCTGGCGCCGGCAGCCGAGATGCGAAGACGCAAATAGGAAACCTCCGCATTATTTGAGGACCGCCTACGTTCGCTGCTCCTTTTCTCGTCCGACAAATTTCCCTTGAAAATAAATTTTCCAGCCCTATGGTGCATGAACTGGCTTGCGCTATGTGGAGCGGCCGAGGAATGCCAAATCATCGGACAACAGCGAATAGCGATTGGGGGCATCGGGTAGGGTGTTCTGCAACATGCATCGGTAATCGCTTAGCTATTTCGTATACGAAGGGCTCGTGTTCGAATTTTTGAGACCTGAGGAGACCTGAACCCATGATCGCTAGCAACCCTTTCGCCGAACTCGCCGCCTTCATCCCCCCGGCTGCCATGCAAACTTACGTCGTGCTGATGGTTGTTCTGGTGTTGGTCGGGACGGTACTCGACATGCTGCACAAGAAAAGCGCCCAGTACTTTTTCGAGAATGCCAGGCAGGCCAGAAAGAACGCGACGCGCACATTGAGCGCGGGTGAAAAAGGCACACTGGCCTTGAAGACCGTCGCCAAGGAGGTGCTGACCTCGGGCGAATTCAACAATCCCAAACGCCGCATTTCGCACCTCTTCACCATGTACGGCTTTATCATTTTTGTCGTCACCACGGCGATCCTGATCTTTGCCTATCCGACCCTGGAATATCCGGCGCCGACCGTTGTGCCGCTGCTTTGGCACCTGGGCGCGGCCATGCTGTGCCTGGGCGGGTACTGGTTCTGGTTCAGCATCCGGGTCGACGTCGCCTCCGAAGGCGTCAAGTGGTATCAGCTGAATGGCCGCGGCGACCTTTTCATTGTCGGCCTGCTGGGCATGGCCAGCTTCGCGCTGCTCTGGTCTTTCTCCATGGGCGCCGGCGCGTTGAACAGGCTGTTCTTCGTATTGTTCGTCGCCTTCACCACGCTGCTCTTCGGCTCGGTGTACTGGTCCAAGTTCGCGCACATGTTCTTCAAGCCTGCGGCCGCTTTCCAGAAGCGCGTCATCAAGGCCGATGGCTCGAGAGAAAACATGCCCGCGGTCTACGACGTGTCGGATCCCGAGGTGCAGGCGAGGTTTCCGGATATCCCGGCCTACATGGGCGCCAATCCGCCCAACATGGGACTGGGCATCAAACGTGAAGCGCCCAACCATTTTTGACCGCCCGGTCACCCCGGCAGAATCGAGAGGAACCCCATGCCCACCTTTGTCTACATGACGCGCTGCGATGGTTGCGGATACTGCGTCGACATCTGTCCGTCGGACATCATGCACATCGACAAGGTCACGCGGCGCGCCTACAACATCGAGCCGAACATGTGCTGGGAGTGCTACTCGTGCGTCAAGGCCTGCCCGCAGGATGCGATCGACGTGCGCGGCTACGCCGACTTCGCTCCGCTGGGCCATTCGGTGCGCGTCCGCCGCGACGAGGAAAAAGGCACCATTGCCTGGCGCATCAAGTTCCGCAACGGCGAAAAGGACATGGAGCTGCTGGCGCCGATCACGACCAAGCCCTGGGGCAAGCACATTCCGCAACTCTCCGCTGTGCCCGCGCCGAGCCAGGCGATGCGTGACAGCCAGTTGCTGTTCAACGAGCCCAAATACATCCGCATGGACGAAGGCGATTTGCACACGCTGGAATCGAACGGTCTCGTGATGAAGGAAGGGGTGTACTACTGATGGCATACAAGACGGTTGTCGAGGACAACATCGACGTCCTCGTCGTAGGCGCAGGCCTCGGCGGCACGGGCGCTGCGTGGGAAGCGCGCTACTGGGGACAGGACAAGAAGATCGTCATCGCCGAAAAGGCCAATATGGACCGTTCGGGCGCGGTGGCCCAGGGCCTCTACGCGATCAACTGTTACATGGGCACGCGCTGGGGCGAGAACAAGCCAGAAGATCACGTCCGTTACGCGCGCATGGACCTGATGGGGATGGTGCGCGAAGACCTGCTGTTCGACATGGCGCGTCACGTCGATTCCGCCGTACACCAGTTCGAGGAGTGGGGCCTGCCGATCATGCGCGACCCCAAGACCGGCCACTATCAGCGCGAGGGGCGCTGGCAGATCATGATCCACGGCGAATCCTACAAGCCCATCGTCGCCGAGGCCGCCAAGAAATCTGCCGACAAGGTCTTCAACCGGGTCTGCATCACCCATCTGCTGATGGACGACGCCAAGGAGAATCGCGTGGCCGGCGCGGTCGGCTTCAACGTCCGTACAGGCGATTACCACGTCTTCAAGTCGAAGACGGTGATCGTCGGCGCGGGCGGCGCCTCCAATATCTTCAAGCCGCGCTCGGTCGGCGAGGGTGCGGGCCGCGTCTGGTATGCGCCGTGGTCGTCGGGCTCGGCCTACGGCCTGATGATCCAGGCCGGCGCGAAAATGACCCAGATGGAAAACCGCATCGTGCTGGCGCGATTCAAGGATGGGTACGGTCCGGTGGGGGCTTACTTCCTGCACCTGAAAACCTACACGCAGAACGGCAACGGCGAAGAGTACGAGTCGAAGTGGTTCCCGGCGCTGACCGAAATGGTGGGCAAGGAATATCTGGATACCGAAGGCCAGCACCTGTCCCACAAACCCATACCGACGTGTCTGCGCAACCACGCATTCATCTCCGAGGTGAACGCCGGTCGCGGCCCTATCCACATGGTGACGATGGAGGCGTTCCAGGATCCGCACCTTGAGGAGATCGGCTGGCATAACTTCCTCGGCATGACCGTGGGCCAGGCGGTGCTGTGGGCGGCGACCGATGTCAATCCGAAATACGAAAACCCGGAACTGACCACCTCCGAGCCGTATGTGATGGGCTCGCATGCGACCGGCTGCGGCGCCTGGTGTTCAGGTCCGGAGGACATTTCCCCTCCGGAATACTACTGGGGCTACAATCGCATGACCACGGTCGAAGGTCTGTTCGGCGCGGGCGACGCCGTCGGCGGGACGCCGCACGCATTCTCGTCGGGCTCGTTTACCGAAGGCCGTCTGGCCGCCAAGGCGGCGTGCAAGTACATCGACGACGGCAAGGCCGAAGGCATCCAGGTGACCGACGCGCAGATCCACCGCCGGGGTGAGGAAATCTTCAAGCCGATGGAGCATTACCGGATCTACCGCAACGAAATCACCGCGGGCAGCGTCAACCCGAACTACATCAACCCCCGACAGGGCCTGGACCGTCTGCAGAAGCTGATGGACGAGTACTGCGCGGGCGCAACGGTCAACTACATGACCAACGACAAGCTGCTGCAGATCGGCCTGAAAAAACTCAAGATCATGGAGGAAGACCTTGAGAAGGTCGCCGCCGAGGACATCCACGAACTGCTGCGCGCCTGGGAACTGAAGCATCGCCACCTCACCTCCGAAGCGGTCATGCAACACACCCTGTTCCGCAAGGAAACCCGCTGGCCGGGCTACTATTACCGCGGCGATGCGATGAAGCTCGACGACGCGAACTGGCACGTTCTCACCGTATCACGCCGCGATCCCGAGACCGGCGAATACACCATGGAAAAGGCCCCGTGCTACCACCTGGTCGGCAAGGACGAGTAAGCCGCAGCCCCGGCGGCGCACCGGATGGCCGCCGCCGGCTCTGAAGACCCGCACGTTTCTTGCGCAGATTTTTTCGCGACCCCAACAGGAATTGCCCATGACCACTTCTGTCGTTCAGGCCACACCCAAGACCACCATGAACATCGTCGAGCACAGCGACGAAGCGATCCTGGAGATCGCCCACCCGATGTGGCGCGACCTGATCAAATACTCCAACCAGGGGCTGTACGGAAAATTCATCCGCAAATTCTCCTACGACCTGCTGCTCGGCCTCAATGAAATCGAACTCGGCAAACAGTTCGCCAACAGCGAACTGACCCGAAGCCTGCGCCCGGAATGGGATTACCTGGGCATCATCCGAAGAGGGCAGCACGTCACGGTACTGTACCGGGTCCGCAGCAAGAAGAGAGAAGGCGAATGGCTGGGCCGGCTGGTGCTGGGCTATGAACAGGGCGAGGTGCGCATCTTTGCCGCCTCCATTTTCTGAACCTTCGGGACACCCCATGAAAGCCGTCATCGAAGCCAACAAATACGTCGAACTGACCTACAAGGTCATCGACCGGAAGACAGGCCAGGTGCTGACGATGGTCGAGTTTCCGCTGGGCTATGTCCATGGCGTCAACGAGATATTGTCGCCTCGGGTCATGGACGCACTCGAAGGCAAATCCGAGGGCGACATCATCGAGGTCCACATCGACTGCAACGACATCTATGGCCCCCGCGATGAAGCCCTGGTGATCGTCGAAGCCATCGCGAACGTCCCCGAGGCCTACCGTGAAGTCGGCACGGCCATCCTGATGGAAAACGACAACGGTCAAACCCGAAGTTTCCTCGTGACACGGGTGGACGCCAGAACGGTGACGATCGACGGCAACAACCCGCTGTGCGGCCGGGAAGTGATTTTCAAACTTGAGATCCTGATGGTGCGTGATGCCACCGACGAGGAAATCCGGTACGGCGGCAAGGTGGAAGCGGCCCCCGACCTCAACAACTGTCACGCCGTTCCCATGTGAATGGTGTGCAAACTGTATCCGCAACATGACGTGCAGCGAGCCCGGAACGCAGGGCCGGTAGCCAGGGTTAACTACATCGCTCGATCTGTCAGCGCGTTGGGCAGCCTGATATCGGTGTTTCCAGACCCCAATTTCCAACGTAAGGAGGTAAAACATGAGCGAACCCATCAAAACCAAGCGCCCGGTCCCGGAAGGCAGATCACGCTTTCTGACAACCCGGCAAAAAGCGCCGAACGAGAAGGGTTACGTCGGATACGACACCATCTGGGACCCGTTTCATAAAGAGGTCAAATACACCACGCCCAAGAAGCCGTAAATCCGATGGCCACGCAACCTGACCGGTCGCGGCCATGTGTTACATCAGCAAGACCTTCCGGATTCGATGGTTCGCTTGCGCGTCATGGCGAACACGTGGGAGGCACTGTCCGTAAGGCATCAGGTTTTTCAGCACTCCCGTGGCTTTCCGCTGTCACACGGGACATCGGGAATCAGGAAGGAAATGCCAACTCGTTGTTGGCGAGGTAGACGGCATGGAAGAACGCACCGTGCATTGCAGTACCCTCGCATGGCACTTCTCCAACTACGGGTCTTGAGAGCAGAGTGGACGCAGGCAATCGTAAGGCTGGTGTCGCCTTCGGCCGGACGGTCGACGTGGCCAGTCCGGGGGGCTGGAAAAGTCTAATGCAGCCAGTCCCACCCGCGAAACCTTCCATTGCCACATGGAAGCGCCATTGGAATCGACCGCTGGTTTGAGTTTTTTGAGTGTTGACCTCGACTGAAATGGCAGCGAAGCCTTGGCGCCCAGGTTGCAAGACGCACCGTTTTTAGAAGTCCAAGGCCCAGCCTCATGCCGAAAGACGAATTATCCTGATCGATGCTCTTGCCGCGCAGGCGCGGCAAGCGTCACGCCGTATCAAACGCTACGTCCAGGGAACGGGATCCGGGGTCCCGCGTGCCAGGCCTTGCGCCTGACTCTCTGGACGCCCGGTCCCTAGCCGTGCCGGTGCTGCTCGCGCATGCTGTGGCTCAGGTGCTTGCCGATCACCGACAGGAGGCGCAAGCCTTCCTGCGTTCCGGGGTCACGGACCACCCGCATCAAGCATCCCAGGCCGCCCGTTGCCGGCGGATTGGCCGGGATTTCCTGGCTCGCTTCATGTATCGCGTCGGACAAAGCGATCAACAGATATTGCGTGTCCTGGCGATCGAGGACCTTGAGCAGATGCATCAAGCCTTCGTTGCGCGTCAGACGGTCGAGCAAGGTCAGGCCCTCGCTCATCGCCCATGACAGCCGCGTGACGATTTCGTCCGACATGGCGTCCCGGGCTGCGGTGACGAGCTGCGCGACTTCGACGAGCCGCTGCAGATCTTCAGTAGCCATTGCGGGGATAGACGTTTCAGTTTGTGTTGTCATGGTTTGGCTTTCTCAGAGCAGTCCGCGTACGCTTGTCCAGTACATCTGGTTGTAAGACATCTTGAACCAGTGCATAGGTTTCGACGGCGGCTTCAGATCGGGGGGGTTCTGATAGTTGAACATCGCGTAGGTCGCACTGTCGTGGCCGGTTTCGATGAAACAGTAGACCTTGCCGTCGTAGTCGCGGACCGGCGTGCCGATCTTGATCATCGAGGCGATGTTTTCTGCGACCACCTCTGCCTGGAAATGTGCCGCGGAGCCTGTCTTGCTGACGGGCAGATTGGTCGTATCGCCCAGCACGAAGACGTTGTCGTGGCCATTCATGGTGAGCTTGAAACGGTCGGTCGGAATCCATCCGCCCTCGCCCAGGTTGTTCTGCTCGATCACTTCCATGCCGCGATGCGGCGGGATGGCGATGAGCAGGTCGTATTGGGTCTCGGTGCCTTCCTCGCTGCGCACCACCTTGTTTTCCACGTCCACTTCGCTGACGTTGAAGAGCGTCTCGTACTCGATGCCCATGCGGTCGAACTCGGGCTTGGCCCAGATGGCGACTTCCTTGATGGTGTGAATGCGGCCGATCGGATAGTGGTACTTGATCTTGATCTTGTCGCGGATGCCGCGCGCCTTGAAATAATCGTGCAGGCCGAAGATGAGCTCGACCGGCGCGATCGGGCATTTGTGCGGCACGCCGACGACGACGGCAACCGTGCCCTCCTGGATCTCGCGCAGGCGCTTGAACAGCTTGACCGCGGTGGCTTCGGTGTAGAACGTCTCCGCGCCCTCCACCAGGCCGGGAATCTGCTCGGGAACGATGCGCGAACCGGTGGCCATCACAAGGATGTCGTATTCGTGCACCTTGCCGCTCTTGGTGACGACCTTGTTCTGGTCGAGCTGGAATTTCTCGACCGGGTCCACGTGAAAATCGATGGCCCCTTCGAGCAGGCTCGCCTGATCGCGATACAGCTGGTCCGGGGTCATTTGCCCGAACGCAACATACAGCAGGCCAGGCTGGTACATATGCTTGTCGGATGCCGAAAGCATCGTAATCCGGACTCTGCGGGAACGAATCTCAGCAGACAGCCGCCGTGCCAGGTTGTTGGCCACAATGGTACCGCCTGTGCCACCACCGACGACTAAGATTCTCATTGCATTCTCCTATCCAAAATTAATTACCAGGACGTCCTGGTACCTGGGCGCGACAACGTGCCCAGTCCGTAGCGCATTACTTGGCCTTGCGGATCTTGATGTGCCAGACCCCGTCGATCTTTTCGTTGCTGAGGATCTCGTGGCCGACCTTGTTGACCCATTCCGGCACATCGGCGCCGGAGCCTTCGTCGGTCGACAGCAGTTCGAGGGTATCTCCCACGCTGCTCTGCTTCATGTGGGTGATGAGTTCCATCAGCGGCCCGGGGCAGAAGGTATCGCGTGCGTCGACAATCTTGGTATCACTCATTGCAGTTCTCCAGAAAACATGTGGTTCAATTCGCCGTCCGCTCAGAACGTCAGCATCTGCCCGCCTTCGGCGTCGCTCAGAAAGCGTGTCAGCCCAGTGGCAGGTCCGATTTCGGCGTCGAAGTCATCGTGCGTGACTTTCATGATGTCCATCGCCATCGAGCACGGCAGCAACTTGGCATCGCCCAATTCGACCGCCTGCTGGAACAGCACCTTGAAGGACGGCACGCCTTTTTCCTGTGCCATCAGCGCGCCAAGTTCACCTTCAACTGGCGCATCCTCCGTGTGGCCCTTCACGAAATACGGAATGGCATTCATGGACAGGAAGACCGAAACCTCGTCTCCCGTCGCTGCGGCAACCGACGCGATCATTGCTGCCATCTGTAGTTTTTCGCGCGTACCCGTGACACAGATGATGTTGATTTTTTGAGACATTTGCTTCTACCTTACTTTGTGAGAATTCATGTTCGGATCGATGTCTGGCGACGATTCAGCCGATCAACCGCGATGCCAGCTGAAACGCCTGATGAGCATCACGCAGATGCTGTCCAGCACGAAGCCGACGACGCCGATCACCAGCACCAGTCCCATGAGATGCGAATATTCCAGACCTTCTCGCGCATCTTCGATGGCATAACCAAAACCGGAGGTCACCCCGAGAAACTCTGCCGGGATGATCACGATCCATGCGACGCCCAGCGCCAGACGGATACCGGTCAGGATGTCGAAGGTGATCGCCGGCATGATGATCCGCGTCACCATTTGCCATGGCTTCGCACCGAGGTTGCGCGCCACCTTGAACCAGGCGGGATCGACCTTGGCGAGGCCGGAGGCGGTGGCGAACGCAACCGGCCAGACGGACGCGATCGCAATCAGGAAGATGATCGCCTGCTCCCAACCCGCGAATACGACAACCGCGATCGGCTCCCAGGACAGCGGGCTGATCATGCGCAGGAACTGGAACGGCACGTTGGTCAGCCGCTGGAACCACCGGATGCGGCCCATGAGGATGCCGAGCGGGATACCGATGGCGATCGCCAGACCCAGTCCCGCGCCCAGCCGGTAGCCGGTGCTCGACAAGGCTTGGGGAATGATCCCGTTTTCCCACATCTCGGGCAGCGACTCGAGGGCCGGGATGGGCCCGAAATCGGCAAACTGCGACGTCGCGGGATTGAGCGCGACAAAGTAGATGCCGACCCCCCAGAGCGCGAACAGTACAGCCAGACCCACGAAGAAATGCAACGACTTGTCCGCCGTATTCTTAATGGCCCGGGAAAGACAGTTTCCACTGACGCCTGCACTGACTACGCCGCCGCCCACTGTTGCGGTTTGGCTGCTCATTGCTCATTCCCCCCCGCCCACGCAACCGGCGCGGAAAACGCCTGGCCGTGGAATACTCCTTCGATCAAATACGTGTCATTCATATCGTGTAACTTCTTGTCAACGTTCATATGTGTGTCCAGATGGAGCGTGGCCATCAGCCGGCAGTCCGGCGTATCCCGAAACTGCCATGCCGAGGCGTAGGATTCCTTGCTCATCAGCCTCCCCGATGCCAGCTGTAACGTTTGATGAGCGCCACCAGGATGCTGTCGAGGAAATAACCGACGATACCGATCGTGACCACCATCGCAGTGAGGTGGTTGTACGAAAGCGTCTCGCGCGCATCCTCGATGGCGTAGCCCAGGCCGGACGTCACGCCGAGATATTCGGCCGGGACGAGCACGATCCACGCAACCCCTAGCGCAAGGCGGATGCCGGACAACACGTCGAACGTGATCGCCGGCATGATCACCTTGGTCAGGATGTGCAAGGGCCGGGCGCCAAGATTACGCGCCACCTTGAACCAGTTCGGATCGACCTTGGCCAGGCCAGCCGCGGTGGCAAACATCACCGGCCAGACCGCCGCGATCGCGATCAGGAAGATGATCGACCCGTTCCACGTTGCGAACACCAGCACTGCAAGCGGCATCCAGGAGAGCGGACTGATCATCCGCACGAACTGGAACGGCGAGTTGGTGAAGTCGCGGAACCACTTGATGCGCCCCATGAGGATGCCGATCGGCACGCCGATCACGATGGCGAGCAGAAGCCCCGAACCCAAACGAAAACCGCTGGCAGCCAGCGCATTCTGTATCTTGCCCGCCCCCCACAACTCCGGGAATGCCTCGAGCGTCGGGAACAACCCGAACTTGACGAAGGTTTTCGTCGTCGGGTTGTTGGCGATAAAGTACCCTCCGATCAACCAAAGGATGGCCAGGATCGCGATGCCGCCCGCGGCCCAGCCAAGACTCTGCACCGCCCGATGCTTCATCAGGCGGCAAAAGCCGCCCTCCTCGGCGGATGTGACTGCATAATTCATAGTTCAATCACCTCGGTACGCACAAAGGGATCGCCTTTTTGCGGCACGCTCAGATCCCGTTTCCATGCCGGGTTGGCATTGAGCGCTTTCTTGATGTACGTGTAATTGACGAGGTCCTTGGCCACGAAATCGGGGGTGAGGTCTTTCAGGAAGCCCAGGTCGCCGCCGACCAGTGTTTTCTTGAGTTCTTCGGTAACGTACTTGGTGGCACTCGGGTACGGCCAGCCCTGGAAATTGATGCGGCTCTGGCCCCATTCCGGATGCTTGATGGCGGGCGGCGTCGAATAATCGGCCGGGCTGTAGAACAGCATTGCGCGCTCGACGACCTCGGCGGGGAACGGCATGTATTTCTTGCCGTCCTTGGACAGCATCTGCGCCATCGCCTTCTTGTTATTGGTGATATAGAGTTGCGCCTCGACGATGGCGTTATGGACGCCCTGCGCCCAGGTTGCACGGGCAGGATCCATCGCGTCGTCCTCGTGCATGATGACCACGCAGCAGGGGTGGCCCTTCCAGACGTCGCCGGTGAAGCGCAGCATCACGCCGCCCGCCTTGAGTTCGCCGAGCGCATTGAACGGTTCGGCGACGCAATAGCCGTCGATCTGTCTCGCTGCAAGCGCCGGCGGCATGTCGGGCGGGTTCAGTACGAGGAAGTTGCACTCGTTGGGCGCGAGCTTCGCGTTTTGCGGCCGGACTACGGGCGTAATGCCGGCTTCCCGCAGGATTTTCTGCGAGATGATGTTGTGGATCGAATACCAGTACGGCACGGCGAACTGCTTGCCGCCGAAGTCCTTGGGCGAGGAAATGCCGCTGCTCTTGTGGACGATGATGCCGGAGCCGTTGGTATGGTTCCAGGCCGTGATCTTCACCGGAAACTTGTTGTTGTAGCGCATCCAGATCGGCACCGGGATGAGCATGTGCGTGAGGTTGAAACGCTGGGAAGAGAAAGCTTCGACCAGCGGCGACCAGCCGCGAATCAGCGTCGGCTGTTCCGACTGGATGCCCTGCTTCTTGAAGAAGCCCATTTCATGCGCGACCAGAAGCGTCGCTGCATCGGTGATCGGGAGATAGCCGATCTTGACCACCGGATCGAACGGCTTGGAAAATTTCTTTTCGGCAGCAAAAGCCGACGAAGACAGCATGCCGCCCATGCCAGCCATGCCCCCCAAGGCAGAGAGACCGGCCATCTTGAGCATGTCGCGCCGGCTGACGCCCGAGCCGAGGACGGAACTGAACAGCGGGTCATAGGCAAGTTCCAGATTGGGATCTTCCATGCCGTCGTCGATGTCCGGGTTGTCGGGCATCATCCTCTGCATGCGCGGGTCGATCGGATGGGCCTTGCCACATGTACCGCATGAACATCCATCAACGTGCACCAGCGGACGCGGCTGGTTATGCTCTTCGTATAGATATTTCTTCATTCTCGGTCTCCTAAGGTGAGGGTCGGTATCCCGACCGGTGTTTGCTCTTCCTGCCTCTTCACTTTGAGCAATTCTGTAGATCTCGGATCATGCGGCCAGCGTGGCCGACTCCGGCTTCTTGTAGTTCGCCGCTTCCTGGAACGTCGCCATCAGGCGCGTACGCAAAGCCTGGACCGCCGTGTCATGACGATCACGCGGATCGGGAAGGTCGATATCCAGTTCGTGGACGATGTTTCCGGGCGAGCCCGCCATGATCACGGCACGATCGCCCATGATCACGGCCTCGTCGATATCGTGCGTCACGAAGACGATGTTGAAGCCCTTGCGCTTGGCGATGTTGCGCACATCCTTTTGCAGTGAAGCGCGAGTGAACGCGTCAAGCGCGGAGAACGGCTCGTCCAGCAGCAGGAGTTCCGGTTCCATCACCAGCGAGCGGGCCAGTGCCACACGCTGTTGCTGGCCACCCGAGAGATCCTGCACATTGGCCGTGGCGAAATCCTGCAGCTCGACCAGCTTGATCGCCTCCGTCACGCGCTCTTCGGTTTCTTCCTTGGACCAGCGCCCGAAGCTCAGGCCGACGCCGACGTTCTGGGAAACCGTCATCCAGGGAAACAGGTGCGGCGCCTGGAACATCATGACCCAGCGGGGCGACGGTGCAGTAATCGCCGTCCCATTGAGCAGGACCTTGCCTTCGGTGGGTTTCAGGATGCCGGCCAGAATATGGAGCAGCGTGGATTTGCCACAACCCGAACGGCCGATAATTGCCAGCGCCTCACCGGGCGGGGACACCAGATCAACCCGATTGAAGGTCACCCCGGTCCGCGAACCGTAACGGTGGGTCAGGCCCTGGATCTTGATTTCTGTTCCACGTATTGCCATCTACATATTCCTCTGTTTATTTCCGTCGCCCGGCCCACAAGGACTCACGGCAGGATTCTTGTTCATTTCGCGGGACGCTTCGCCCGCGGCCTGCCCGGCACGTTGCCGGGCTCCCGCCATCAGGCGCTGTTGAGACGTTTTCCAACTTCCTCCAGACGACGGGCCAGTTCCGCCTCGTCGATCAGGCCACGCTTGATCATCGAGTGAGCCAGCGCCAGAAGCTGCCGTTCGGGGAACGGCACATCCTCGTAGAGCGTTTCCGACAAGTCGTCCTCTTCGGCGCGCCGCTCGAGTGAAGGCAGGGCACAAGAGCCCGGCTCGACCTGATCGTATGGCTTGACGCAGGAGTCGGCGGCGAGCATGTCGCACGTTGCCTCCAGGTCGATCTTCCAGGGTGGATCGGGATTCGTGACGCCGTACTGCACCGCCAGGTCCTCCCAAACCCGTCCGCGGCCGCGGACGTCCTCGAGTACGCCAATCGGCGTCAGGTCGGTACCGCTCCAGCGATCGGCAGTGCCGGGAACATTTTTTTCAACTGTGGCCATGACTCGCTCCTTGCTAAGGCAACGCTGAACAAGTCCCCCTACGTGAATCAGTCCCCGCTAAACTGCGGTACATGATGAAACAACAGACCCTAGCGATGGCCGCCGATCAAGAAACGGGCTTTGCCGCGTACCGCAAACCCACGCGACGCGACG
>JBDRCF010000034.1:0-102597 GCA_043821985.1 Pseudomonadota bacterium | reverse complement strand
GCGGCCCCCGCCCCGGCAGCCGCGCCGTCGCCTGCGCCTACGCCTGCGACATCCGCCGCCACATCGGTCGAGACCTGGCTGTGGCCGGTGGACGGCACGCTGATCGGGCGCTTCGGTGCGGCAGGCGGCAAAGGCATCGATATCGCCGGCGCGCGCAATACGCCGGTAAGGGCCGTGGCGGCCGGCAAGGTGGTATACAGTGGCAGCGGTCTGCGCGGTTATGGACGCCTGCTCATCATCAAGCACGCCGGCGAATTCCTCTCGGCCTATGCGCACAACGAAACCATCCTGGTGAAGGAGGGCGACATGGTGACGGCCGGGCAGAAGATCGCCTTGATGGGCGACAGCGATGCCGACCGGGTCAAACTGCATTTTGAAATCCGCCGTTATGGCAAACCGCTCGATCCCTTGACCTATTTGCCGGAGCGCTCATGAGCCGCGAACCCAGCGACGAATCCGATGACCTGACCCCCGAGCAATCTGAAGCCGACATGGAGCAGCCGACCGCCGCCGATACCAACGAGGAGTTGGCATCGGCCATCCTCGACGAGCCGCAGGTCGACGTCACCCAGCTGTACCTCAATGAAATCGGACTGGCGCCGCTGCTGACCGCCGAGGAAGAAGTCGCCCTGGCGCGGCGCACCGTGCAGGGGGATTTCGAGGCGCGGCAAACCATGATCGAGCGCAACCTGCGCCTGGTGGTGAACATCGCCAAGCATTATTCCAACCGCGGGCTGACGCTGCTCGACCTGGTGGAAGAAGGCAACCTCGGCCTCATCCATGCGCTGGAGAAATTCGATCCCGAGCGCGGTTTCCGCTTCTCGACCTATGCCACCTGGTGGATCCGCCAGAACATCGAGCGCGCGATCATGAACCAGTCGCGCACCATTCGCCTGCCGGTGCACATCATCAAGGAACTCAACATCTACCTGCGGGCGAAACGGCATCTGGAAACGCATGGCGTCACCGATGCCAGCGCAGACGACATCGCCGCGTTGACCGGGCATGCGGTCGAGGACGTCCGCCGCATCATGCAGCTGAACGAACGGGTCGCCTCGCTCGACGCGCCGCTCGACGTCGACCCCACGCTGTCGCTGGGCGAGGCGATCGCCGACGACAACGCGCACCTGCCGGACGAGATGCTGCAGCTCGAGGAAATCGAGCACCACGTCCACGAATGGCTGACCCAACTCAACGACAAGCAGCGCTGGGTGATCGAGCGCCGTTTCGGGCTGAACAACTGCGAGGCCTGCACGCTGGAAGACCTGGCGCTCGAACTGCAGGTCACCCGCGAGCGCGTGCGGCAGATCCAGATGGAATCCCTGCGCGTGCTGCGGCAGCTGCTGCGGCGACGCGGCGTATCCAAGGACGAACTGTTCTGACCCGGACCGGCGTGCCCTTGCCATGATCGACTGGGCGCAGATCGACACCGTCTTCCTCGACATGGACGGCACGCTGCTCGACCTCCATTTCGACAACCATTTCTGGCTCGAGCACATGCCGCGGCGCTATGCCGAATACCACGGCCTCGCGCCGGAAACGGCACGTGCGCATCTCAACGCGCATTACGCCCGCCACGCCGGCACCCTCAACTGGTACTGCTTGGACTTCTGGAGCAGCGAACTCGCACTCGACATCGTGCAGCTGAAAGAGGAAGTCGCGCACCTGATCGCGGTTCGCCCCGACGTGCCGGCGTTCCTGCAGGCGGTGCGCGCGTCGGGCCGCAGGATGGTGATGGTGACCAATGCCCACCCCAAGAGCCTCGGCCTGAAAATGCGCGAGACCCGCATCGACACCTATTTCGATGCCTTGCTCTCGTCACACCAGGTCGGCCTGCCCAAGGAGCATCCTGATTTCTGGCAGGGTTTGCAGGCGATCGAACCGTTCGACAAGACGCGCACCCTGTTCGTCGACGACAGCCTGCCGGTGCTGGAGAGCGCCCAAGCCTATGGCATCGCGCACCTGTTGGCAGTGTGCAATCCGGATTCGCGGCAGCCGCACAAGGATTGCGGGGCGTTTCAGGCGATTACGAGTTTCGGGCAGGTGATGCCGGTGGTGTGATGGGGGGCCGAGCGCCTGCGCTCGCGCCGTTCGCCCTGAGCCTGTCGAAGGGCTGCCAACAGTAGTGAGGAACTTCGCAGGACTACTGACCGTTGGCCGGGGGTAGCCCGGCGGCTAGTTACTTTTCTTGTCTCGCCAAGAAAAGTAACCAAAAGAAGGCGACCCCGACAGTCCCGAAACCCCGAAGATCAAGCGCGCCGGGTGGGCAGCAAAGAACTCGCCCCGCCTTGTTATCTTTGATTTTGTTTTTCGTGGGCGGGGCTCAAACACCTTTGCCGCTGATCCACCCGACGCACTTGATCTTCGGCGGGTCTGTAAGGGGAAGAACGTCAACACCAGGGCAGTGATGACGGGGCGGTTTGCCTACTTGAGTGAGGACGCAATAGCCCCACTGCGAAGCACTCGATCCGGTTGCGACAGTTGCTCATCGTCAAACTGGTTTTGACTTTCGGCCCCTCTCAGTCCCGCCGGAAATCGAGCCTGCCGGGCTACCCCCGGCCAACGGTCAGTGGTCCTGCAAACCGCCAACTACTCAGACGTGCTCCGCGCCTCGCAACGACAGGCTCAGCCCCCGGCCACAGACTCGATCAACACCGCCGCCCCCACGCTCCGCCCCTCCGTCACTAGAATGTTGTAGGTGCGGCACAAGGCCCCGATATCCATCACCTCCAGTCCGATGCGCGCGTCCATCAGCGCACGCGTGAGCGAAGGGTGGGGAAAGCGCAGCCGTGTGCCGGTGCCCAGCAAGAGGATGTCGAGTTCGCGTTGTGCGATCCATTCGAAATGCGCGGCGGTCAGGGCGTCGAAACCGAGGCCGGCCCAGGGGGCGATCTCGATGCCGCGGGCGGTCAGCAGCAGGCTGGCGTCATGGCGATGGCCGTTGATGAGGACGTGGTCTTTGCCATAGCCGGTAAACAACAACTGGCCGGCATCGGTGTTGAGGTGCAGTTTCATGCTGAAACCTTAGCAGATTCCAGCCGGGCGGTAAGCCGTTGCGCGCCCGTTCATGCGCCGTGGCGCCCGGTTTTGTTTGCCGGGGGAGGGCGCCTCCGGTAAAATCAGGCGTTTCCCAAGGTGTTGTTTTGCCTTGATTTTACGCAGGTTGACCAGGAAGACCGCCGTGACGGCTGACAATAAACCACGCTTACGCACCATCCACAAATCGTCCAAGCTCGACAATGTCTGCTACGACATCCGAGGCCCGGTGATGGCGCGTTCTCGCCAGATGGAGGAAGAAGGCTACCGCATCATCAAGCTGAACATCGGCAACCCGGCACCGTTCAATTTCGAGGCGCCCGAGGAAATCGTCCAGGACGTGATCCTCAACCTGCCGAACGCGTCGGGCTACAGCGACTCCAAGGGCCTGTTCTCGGCGCGCAAGGCGATCATGCACGAGACCCAGCGCAAGGGCATCGCCGGGGTGACGATCGACGACATCTTCGTCGGCAACGGCGTCTCCGAGCTGATCGTGATGTCGATGCAGGCACTGCTGAACAACGGCGACGAAGTGCTGGTGCCGGCGCCGGACTATCCGCTGTGGACGGCGGCAGTAAGCCTGGGCGGCGGCAAGCCGCGTCACTACCTGTGCGACGAAGGGGCCGGCTGGCTGCCCGACCTCGACGACATCCGCGCCAAGATCACGCCCAGCACGCGGGCGATCGTCATCATCAACCCGAACAATCCGACCGGCGCGCTGTACCCGACCGAACTGCTGCTGGAAATCCTGGAGATCGCGCGTCAGCACCAGTTGATCGTCTACGCCGACGAAATCTACGACAAGGTGCTGTACGACGGCGTGGTGCATACCTCGATCGCCTCGCTGGCCGAGGACGTGCTCGTCGTCACCTTCAACGGCCTGTCGAAAAACTATCGCGCGTGCGGCTACCGTTCGGGCTGGCTGATCGTGTCGGGCGACAAGCGCCATGCCAAGGATTATCTGGAAGGCCTCAACATGCTGGCGTCGATGCGCCTGTGCTCCAATGTGCCGGGACAGTATGCGATCCAGACAGCACTCGGCGGCTATCAGAGCATCAACGACCTGGTCGCGCCGAGCGGCCGGCTGGCGCGCCAGCGCGATCTGGCGCATGAGTTGCTGACCCTGATCCCCGGCGTGACTTGCGTCAAGCCGAAGGCAGCGATGTATCTGTTTCCGCGGCTCGACCCCAAGCTGTATCACATTCACGACGACCAGAAATTCATCCTCAACCTGCTGGAAGAGGAGCGCGTCCTGGTGGTGCAGGGCACCGGCTTCAACTGGCCGCAACCGGACCACATCCGCGTGGTGTTCCTGCCCCACGAGGAAGACCTGACCGAGGCGATTTCGCGCATGAGCCGGTTCCTCGACCGCCAGCGTGCACATCGCTGATTTTCAATTGAACGAGATTACGAGATGAAACCCATCAACGTCGGCCTGCTGGGCCTGGGAACGGTCGGGGGCGGCACGCTCACCGTGCTGCGCCGCAATGCCGAAGAAATCACCCGCCGCGCCGGACGCGAAATCCGCGTACTGCGCGCGGCGGTGCGCAACCTCGACAAGGCGAAGGCACTGGCCGGCGACCTGCCGCTGACGACCAACCCGTTCGACGTGGTCGACGACCCCGACATCGACATCGTGGTCGAGCTGATCGGCGGCCTGGAGCCCGCGCGCGAACTGGTAATGCGGGCGATCGCCAACGGCAAGCACGTGGTCACGGCCAACAAGCATCTGGTTGCCAAGTTCGGCAACGAAATCTTCGCGGCGGCGCAAGCCAAGGGCGTAATGGTCGCGTTCGAGGCGGCGGTGGCGGGCGGCATCCCCATCATCAAGGCGCTGCGCGAAGGGCTCACCGCCAACCGCATCGAATGGCTGGCCGGCATCATCAACGGCACCAGCAACTTCATCCTGACCGAGATGCGCGACAAGGGCGCCGCCTTCGAGGACGTGCTGAAGGAAGCGCAGCGTCTGGGCTACGCCGAGGCCGACCCGACCTTCGACATCGAGGGCATCGACGCCGCGCACAAGCTCACCATCCTGTCGGCGATCGCCTTCGGCATCCCGATGCAGTTCGAGCGCGCCTACACCGAAGGCATCTCGAAGCTCACCCGGGAAGACGTGCAGTACGCCGAGGAGCTGGGCTACCGCATCAAGCTGCTGGGCATCGCGCGGCGTGCCGACAATGGCATCGAGCTGCGCGTGCATCCGACGCTGATCCCCGAGCGCCGTCTGATCGCCAACGTCGACGGCGCGATGAACGCCGTGCTGGTGCTGGGCGATGCGGTCGGGCCGACGCTGTATTACGGCGCCGGCGCGGGCGCCGAGCCGACCGCCTCCGCCGTGGTCGCCGACCTCGTCGACGTCACGCGGCTTCACACCGCCGACCCCCATCACCGTGTGCCGCACCTGGCGTTCCAGCCGGACCAGTTGGCCGATACGCCCATCCTGCCGATGGACGAGGTGCGCACCGCGTACTATCTGCGTCTGCGCGCATTCGACCGCCCCGGCGTGCTGGCCGACATCACCCGCATCCTGGCCGACAGCAACATCTCCATCGATGCCATGGTGCAGAAGGAGCCCGCCGAAGGCGAGGAGCAGGTCAGCATCATCCTGCTGACCCACATCACGGTGGAAAAGAACGTCAACGCGGCGATTGCGAAGATCGAAGCCCTCGACACCGTGGCAGGCAAGGTGATGCGCATCCGGCTCGAAGAGCTGGCAGCCCGGTAAATTTAAAGGCAAGCAATGAACTACCTCAGCACGCGCGGGCTGGCACCGCAACTCCGCTTCTCCGAAATCCTGCTAGGCGGGCTGGCCAGCGACGGCGGCCTCTACGTGCCGGAAGCCTACCCGCGCTTCAGCGAGGCCGAACTCGCGGCGATGCGCGGCATGAATTACCGTGAGCTGGCCTTCACCGTGCTGTCGCGCCTGATCGACGACATCCCGCACGACGACCTGCGCAGGCTGATCGACAAGACCTACACCGCCGACGTCTACCGCTACACCAACCCCGGCGAGAACGCCGAGGACATCACCCCGCTGAAGACGCTCGAGCCCGGCCTGCACGTGCTGGCGCTGTCGAACGGGCCGACGCTGGCGTTCAAGGACATGGCGATGCAGCTCCTGGGCAACCTGTTCGAGTATGTGCTCGACAAGACCCATGGCGAGCTGAACATCCTCGGCGCCACCTCGGGCGACACCGGGTCCGCCGCCGAATACGCGATGCGCGGCAAGCGCGGCATCCGTGTCTTCATGCTGTCGCCCGTGCATGGCATGACGCGTTTCCAGCAGGCGCAGATGTATGCGCTGCAGGACGCCAACATCCACAACCTCGTCATTCGCGGCGTGTTCGACCAGTGCCAGGACATCGTCAAGGCGGTGTCGAACGACCTCGATTTCAAGGCGAAGCACCACATCGGCGCGGTCAACTCGATCAACTGGGCGCGCGTCGCGGCGCAGAGCGTGTATTACTTCAAGGCCTATTTCGCGGCGACCCACGACAACGACCAGCAGGTCTCGTTTTCCGTGCCGTCGGGCAACTTCGGCAACGTCTGCGCCGGCCACATCGCACGCCGGATGGGCCTGCCGATCGACAAACTGATCGTCGCCACCAACGAGAACGACGTGCTCGACGAGTTCTTCAAGACCGGCGTCTACCGTCCGCGCCCCGAGACCAGGCACACCTCCAGCCCGTCGATGGACATCTCCAAGGCGTCCAATTTCGAACGCTTCGTGTTCGACCTCGCCGGGCGCGATGCCGCCAAGGTCCGCAGCCTGTGGACCGCCGTGGAATCCGGCGGCAGCTTCGATCTGAATGTCGATGGCCTGTTCGATCGTGTGGCCGATTTCGGCATGGTCTCCGGTTCGAGCAGCCACGCCAACCGCATCGACACCATCCGCACCGTGTACGAGGTGTACGGCACGATGATCGATCCGCACACCGCCGACGGCCTGAAAGTGGGCCTTGAGCATCGCGAGCCGGGCGTGCCGCTGATCTGCATGGAGACCGCGCAACCGGCCAAGTTCGAGGATGCGATCCGCGAAGCGCTCGGCGTCGAGCCGGTGCGTCCGGCCGAACTCGCCAACCTCGAAGCGCAGCCGCAGAAAAAGCACGTCATGGATGCCGACGTCCATGCGGTCAAGCAGTTCATCGTCGACCACGCGGGCTGACCGGCGCGCCGGTCAGCCCACGAGTCTTGCCGGGCTGGTCGAGCAGGTGGAGGCGTGCGCGGTCTGCGCCGCGAACTTGCCGCATTCCCCGCGTCCCGTCCTGCGCGTCTCGTCCACCGCGCGCCTGCTGATCGTCGGCCAGGCGCCGGGGCGGCGTGTGCACGAAACCGGCATTCCCTGGAACGATCCCTCGGGCGACCGGCTGCGCGAATGGCTGGGCATGACGCGCGAACAGTTCTACGACGTCTCCCGCATCGCCATCGTCCCCACCGGCCTGTGCTATCCCGGCACGGTCAAGGGCAGCGACCTGGCGCCGCGTCCGGAATGCGCGCCGCTGTGGCATCCGCCGTTGCGCGCGGCCATGCCCGGCATCCGCCTCACCCTGTTGATCGGCGCCTATGCCCAGGCGTATTACCTGGGAACGCGCCGCGGGCGAACGCTGGCCGACACGGTGCACGCCTGGCGCGATTTCCTTCCCGACTATTTTCCGCTGCCGCATCCCAGCCCGCGCAATCGTCTATGGTTCAAGCGTCATCCCTGGTTCGAGCAGGACGTGCTGCCGGCTCTGCGCGAACGGGTTGGAGCGCTGCGTGCGACAGGCGATAATGGCGGCGCACATCGTCCAACCTAGCAACCTGCATTCAGGATACGAACCCGTATGAAACTGATCACCTCGCTCACCAGCCCGTATGGCCGCAAAGTCCGCGTGGTCCTGCTGGAAAAGAAAATCCCCTTCCACCTCCAGGTCGAAAACCCGTGGTCGCCGGAGACCCCGGTCCCCGGCTTCAATCCGCTCGGCAAGGTGCCGGTGCTGGTGCTGGAGGATGGCATCAGCGTCTTCGACTCGCGCGTCATCGTCGAATACCTCGACCACGTCAGCCCGGTCGCCCACCTAATTCCCAGCGAACCGAAAGTCCGCATGATGGTGCGCGGCGTCGAGGCGCTGGCCGACGGCGTCACCGATGCGGCCGTGGCGGTGAACCTGGAACGGAAGCGTGAGGCCGACAAGCAGAGCAGCGACTGGATGACGCTGCAGGAAAAGACCCTGTTCCGTGGCCTCGAGGCACTGTCGGAAGCACTGGGCGAGAAACCCTGGTTCCTCGGCAACAGCAACAGCATGACGCTGGCCGACGTCGCCTGCGGCTGCACGCTGGGCTACCTGGACCTGCGCTTCCCCGAAATCGACTGGCGCACCGCGCATCCCAACCTGGCCAGGCTCGCCGAGAAACTGGCGAGCCGCGCATCGTTCATGGAAACGGTGCCGGTCGTCTAACGGCATCGACATACTGCCGTTCGCCCTGAGCCTGCGGAAGGGTCGCTGCGTAGCGGCGGGGACCCACCGGCGTACCCCTTGCGGGTGCTGTCGAAGGGCCTGGTCGGAGGACTTGAGTAGCTCAATTACGGAGCAACACCATGCCACATCAAACCGCAACACTCGCCGGCGGCTGTTTCTGGTGCATCGAAACCGTGTTCAACCGGTTGCGCGGCGTCGACGCCGCCGTCTCCGGCTACATGGGCGGCCACACCGAAAATCCCACCTACAAGGACATCTGCAATGGCGACACCGGCCACGCCGAAGTCGTGCAGGTCACCTTCGACCCGGAGGTGATTTCGTTCCGCGAACTGCTCGACGTCTTCTTCACCCTCCACGATCCCACCCAGCGCAATCGCCAGGGCAACGACGTCGGCACGCAATACCGCTCGGCCATCTTCTGGCACACGCCCGAGCAGAAGGCCGAGGCAGAAACCGCAATCGCCGAGCTGACGGCATCAAGGCACTTCGGTGCCTCGATCGTCACGGAAGTCACCGAGGCGACGACCTTCTACCCCGCCGAGGATTACCACCAGCGCTACTTCGAGCAGAACCCGCATCAGCCGTATTGCCAGTTCGTGGTGGCGCCGAAGGTGGCGAAGGCGGAGGGGAAGTTTGGGGGGCGGCTGAAATAAGCTTGTCGATTGGGATGGAAAGCTGGATTGAGGGGCTGTCCGGTAATCGGTCGAACGGACTTACGCTCAGCAAGGCAAAGGTGTCCACACGGCTCCTGAATGGTCGGATGCTAGCCAGACAAGTCAACACTGATTTGTCTGAAGGTTCAGTTTGTGCGTGTTGGCAAACTGAACAGCGCAGACGATTTAGCGGGATCAACGAACCACTTGTCCAACCCTGTTAAATTTTCATCAGTGAGCCGTCCAACTGTTGCCTTCATCCTGAAGTTGTTCAGAGTAAGTTCGTATCGCGCACGCGCGAGATCACGCAGGGCCCCGTATAGCGCCTGCTGCCCGCGAAGCACATCGAGTTCCTTTTTGACACCCGTGGCCACACCAGATAATGCCGCTTGCAAATTTAGCCTTGAATAGCCAATCGCTTGCTTCGCAGCGATAAGGCGCGACTGGCTTGCTTGCCATCCGTACCAAGCCTGTTTACTTTGAGCGCGAGCATTGCGCCGGGCTGATTCCAGTTCCTGCAACGCCTTGTCGCGCAAGGCCTCAGCCTCTCGTACCTTCGCACTCTGCCCACCGCCGGAATAGATCGGCAAATTGAATTGCAAGCCGATGACGCCGGTGGTGCTGTTGTAGCCCACCTGGCCTCCGTAGGTCCCAGATCCTTGGTTGTTTTTGCCATAAGACATGGTGAGATCGACGGTGGGCTCATGTCCTGCGCGTTGTTTGCGAATTTCTTCATTCGCGATCTCCAGGGCCGAGATTGCGGCTCGCACTGCGGGATTTTCCGCCTCCGCCTGCGAGAGCCACTGCTCCAGCGTCTCGCTTCCCAAGTCGGGTGGCACATATTGTTCCGTCAGGGCGGGGAGAAGGGGTACCGGCGTCGCACCGATGATCTGCTCCAATGCAGCAAATTTAACTGCCTGCTCGGATTCGGCTGCTGCACGCTCTGCGTTCGCTTGTTCGAATTTCATCCGGGCTTCTTCCCGCAGCGGCGTGCCGGACACGCCGAGCTCTGCAAGCCGCGCTGCTTGTTCCCATTCCTGTTTCGCTGCGGCAACCTCGCCTTGGGTGAAGAGCAACTGATCGTGTGCGAGCAGCATATCGAACCAGGCCTGGGTAAGCCGTACCAATAGATCCTGATCAGCCGCTTCCAATTGATAACGCGCCTGCATCACGGCCGCATCGGCTTGCGTCACAGCCACCCGATTCGCACTACGCCATAACGGTTGTGTGAGGGTCAGTTGTGCGGTATCGCTTTTGAATTTTTCATCGTAGGTGGTGCTGGGTGTGGTTTGCGTCGTGTAGACACGATGATTTCCGTTGGCAGTGACTGAAGCGTTCACTTGCGGAAGCAAGCCTGCGAACGCCTGGTTGGCCCGCTCTTGTACCGCAATCAGATTCGCTTGTGCGGTCAAGTATGTGGGGTCGCCTTGGCGCGCGCGCACCAAGGCTTCAGAAAGCGTCAGCGCATGGCACGGTTGGATAATGACCCCGGCCATCAGGCCGAGAACGAAGGATCCGCGACGCAATACGTGCGAAATAACTCGAGCCATTTTCAACGGAATGTGCCAGCGTGTTGTTGCCATTTATTGTGTCGTGAATCCGAGTCTTCTAGACAACGTCGGATTCGCCTCCCCCAAGGAGCCGCGAGCATACCACGCTGAAAACGAGGCCTTCGGACTTCTGTATCCCCCAACTTGAAAAGGGTTGTCGGATATTTTTACACTTCGTTATTCCGTTCACTTGGGGAATTGGACCAACTCTTTTGAGTTCAATTAATTACCCTATGTGGCATGCCATTTGCTATCTGCATCCACGGGTCCATCAGGACCTCGGGCCAAGAAAAAAGTTAGTAGAAAAGTATTAAACGGCCTGGCTGCGGAGAACCAACACAAAAAACCGTAAAAGGGGAGTACGTGGTTGGTATCAGCACGCCTGTCGGGAGGCAGGCACTTGTCTGGGCATTGGGCAGCTTGTGTCAGATCAATCGGGTTCCGTTTGACGCGGGGCTATTGAGCCAACACTTTCCGCCACCTGCCACGCTCGGCACGCTCCTGCATGCCTTGCAAGCCTATGGTTTCAAGGCAGAAGCCAAGCCTGTCACAAAGGATTCCTTCGCCAGCCTGGTCTTTCCATGCGTCGCCGTGCTTCGGGTATCTGACGAGGCATATGAAGAAATCGTCGATGCCGTTATCCCCGATGCCGTTGATCCTTCCGCGGATACCTTACCCGAATCATCCGCGCAACCCGTTTCTCCCGTCTCGCACGGTTTGGCGATCCTCATCAAGGCCGATGCCGAACGGCTCATGTTCTTCGAGCCCGGCAACGATACCCCGCAAGTCCTCCCTGTCGGAGAATTTGACATTCGCTTCGAGCCCCTGGTCGTTGCGTTGGCGAAGCAACCCGAGGCCTTAACCGACCCTGACCTTGCCAAGGACAAACCCAGCTTCGGGTTCCGCTGGTTCGTCCCCGAACTGCTCAAGCACAAGAAGATCTGGCGCGAAGTGCTGGCCACCTCGCTGGTGATCCAGCTCCTCGCGCTCGCAACCCCGCTCATGACGCAGGTCGTGGTGGATAAGGTCGTCGTCCACCACACGCAAAGCACGCTCGTGGTGGTTGCCATTGCCTTGTTCTTCGCCATGGCTTTCAGCGCCGGCATGAGCTGGATTCGCCAATACCTCGTGCTGCATACAGGCAACCGCGTCGATGCGGTGCTGGGCACCCAAGTCTTCGAGCATTTGTTCCGCTTGCCGCCGCGCTACTTCGAGCAACGCTCCACCGGCGTGCTCGTCGCGCGGCTGCATGGCGTGGAAACCATTCGCGACTTCATCACCGGCACCGCAGTGACGCTCTTCCTCGATATGCCGTTTTTGCTGGTCTTTCTTGCCATCATGTTCTATTACAGCTGGCAGCTCACCCTGGTCGTGTTGGCTGTTGTCGGTCTGATCGCCATACTGAGCCTGCTGGTCACGCCTATCTTTCGCCAGCGCCTGAATCAGCAATTCCTGGTTGGCGCGCGCAACCAAGCCTTCGTCACTGAATACGTCTCGGGGCTGGAAACCGTCAAATCCCTGCAAATGGAACCGCAGATCGGCCGCCGCTATGGCGAGTACCTGGCCGACTACCTCGCCGCGACCTTCAACACCAAACAACTCGCCAACGGCTACAACACTATCGCCAACTTCCTGGAGCAGATGATGACCCTGGTCATCCTCACCCTGGGCGCCTGGTTGGTGATGACCCGCAGCGATTTCACCATCGGCATGTTGGTCGCGTTCCAGATGTTCGCTGGTCGCGTGAGCCAACCCTTGCTGCGCATCGTCGGCATCTGGCAGGAGTTCCAACAGGCCGACATCGCAGTCAAACGCATGGGCGACATCATGAACGCCCCGGCCGAGCCATACTCGCTCATGCCCGCGCGCGAAGCCAGTGGCAAAGGCGAAATCAGGATTGAGGGTCTGAGCTTCCGCTACAACGAGCATTTGCCTTACCTTTACAGCGATCTCAATCTCACACTCAAACCCGGCGCCTGCCTGGCGCTTATGGGGCCATCAGGCTCAGGCAAGAGCACGCTCGCCAAGCTCTTGCAGGGCTTCTATATCCCGGCCGACGGCCGGATCCTGATCGACGGCCGCGACCTGCGCCATCTCTCTGCCAACGAGTTGCGTTCCAACTTCGGCGTCGTGCCGCAAGAGACCACGCTGTTCTCCGGCACCGTGTACGACAACCTGATTCTCGCCAACCCGCACGCCACCTTCGAACAAATCATCACCGCCTGCAAAATGGCCGAGATTCACCACACCATCGAAGCCCTACCGCAAGGCTATCAAACCGTGCTGGGCGAACACGGCGTCGGCCTTTCCGGCGGACAGAAGCAACGCATCGCCATCGCCCGCGCGCTACTCAAACGCCCCAGGGTGTTGATCTTCGATGAAGCCACGAGCAGCCTCGATCACGCCACCGCAGAGCACTTGGCCAGGACGATCAACCAACTCAAGGGCCAAGTGTCCCTCCTCTTCATCACCCACAACTTACCCAAAGGGTTGCAGGTCGATGGCGTGGTCCAGCTGGGCGCCCAGCCCGGCGAGCATGAGCGGCAAATGGGTGTGGTGAATTCCATGCCGGAGGAGAGCGCATGAACCTCGCCGGCGCCGTAAGCTCCCTGAAGAAGCTCCAGAATTATGCGGAGAACCTCAAACTCGACTACCTCAACGCCGAGATGCTGGATTTCGCCCCCGGCATACTCAAAGTACAAAACAAACCGCCTTCACCGCTGCCGCGCATGGTGCTCTATGGCCTGCTTGGTCTCTTTGCCGTGGCCATACTCTGGATCATATTCGGCCGCCTCGACATCGTCGCCGTGGCACAAGGCAAACTGGTGCCGCTGACCTACGTCAAAATCGTGCAGCCCGCCGAGGCCGGCATCGTGGAAAAAATCCTCGTCAAAGAAGGGCAGGAAGTCCAGGCCGGCCAAATCCTCATGCGCATGGACACCAAATTGGCTGATGCCGATAGCAAGGCCGTGCTCGCCGAATACCAGCGCCGCACCATCCAACTACGCCGCATCGATGCGGAGATGGCCAACCAGCCACTCACCAAGCAAGCCAACGACCCGGCCGACCTCTACCTGCAAGCAGAATCGCAATACCGCGCCAACCGCCAAGCCTACCAAGATGCCATAGGCCAGGAGCAAGCCTTGCTCGAAAAGGCACGCGAAGACCTCGCCGCCGCGCGTGAAGTACAAGGCAAGCTCAAACAAACCCTGCCCATGTATCAACACAACGAGCAAGCCTATGTACAGCTCGCCAAAGAAGGCTACGCTGGCCAATTGGAGGCCGCCGACAAAAGCCGCGAACGCATCGAAAAAGAACAAGACCTGCGCACCCAAACCTACAATATCGCCAGCCTGCAGGCCAGCATTGCCCAATCCGGAAAGAAGCTTGCGCAAATCACCTCTACCTATCGCCAGAAGCTTCAGGAAGAACGTGTCGAAGCACTCGCCCAATATCAAAAGCTGGAACAAGACTGGGCCAAGCAAACCCACAAGAACACCCTGCTCGAACTCAAAGCCCCCCAGGCTGCCATCGTCAAAGACCTCGGCACCCACACCGAAGGCACCGTCGTCTCCCCCGGCACCGTGCTCATGACCCTGGTGCCCAAAGATGAACAGTTGCAGGCCGAAGTCTGGATCGAGAACGAAGACGCCGGATTCATGCGCACCAATCAGCCCGTCAAAGTGAAAATCCTCTCTTACCAGTTTCAGAAATACGGGATGGTCGACGGCGGGGTGACCTACATCGGCGCCGATGCAAGTGATGCCAAACAAACCAATGCGCAAGAGACGACTGGCAAGGACGATGCGCCGCCGGCGAAGTACCGCGCACTGATCAATCTCAAGACGCAGAGCCTTGAGGTGGACGGCGAGAAATTCCATCTCGCCCCAGGCATGCAGGTCACGGCGGAAGTGAAGCTCGGCAGGCGCACCATACTCGAATACCTGCTCTCGCCGGTGCAAAAGGCGTTTCACGAAGCTGCACGGGAGCGGTAAGGCGAGCGAGATGAGTTTTATGCACCTACCCGAATGAGGACGACATGGCCGAATCCACATCCACAGCAACAGATCGCGAGGCAGAACGCTCCAAGGCAAACGGAGAGCCAAGACCAGCATCGGGCGTCATCTCGATCCCCCAAGACGTCGAGCAACTAGTCATGGTGAAACACGATCAAGTCGGCATAAAGAAGGACGGGCCCACCGTTGCGGTGAAAGGGGCCGCTGATATCGCCGGGCGTGAGGGGAGGTTGGTGTGGGAGGTAGGCGCGAGTGTGAAATCGTGTCTGACCCTATTTGCCGTGAAGAAAAAGACAACGATGAAGTATGGACTACTGGCAATTTCACTGATGGTTCTGGGAGGCGTCATGAGCGCAGAGGCGGGATTATTCGGTTTCGGTGGGGATAGTTGGAAAGAGGAAGTGCTGCTGCATGACGGAAGCAAGATCATCGTCAAGCGGTCTCAGAGCTATGGGGGGCGGCATGAAATCGGACAGAAACCGCCCGTCAAAGAGCAGGAGTTGACATTCACGCTACCTAATTCGAACCGCTCCATCACTTGGAAAAGCGAGTACAGCGAAGACATCGGGCGTGCCAATCTCAATCTGCTGGCGTTGCATGTGTTGAATGACACACCCTACGTCGTCGCCGAGCCGAACCTATGTCTCGCCTACAACAAATGGGGCAGGCCCAATCCGCCTTACGTTTTCTTCAAATATGACGGAAAGGTCTGGCAGCGCATTTCGCTGACTGAATTTCCAGCAGTGCTCAAGAAAATCAATTTGGTGGTCAGCACCAAAAGGCACAAAGACACACTCACTGCACAACCAGTGGTCACTGCGAAGCTTGTCAGCGAGCTTAACGGCGAGTTGGAGCAGCCTGAATACAGAGCCATTCTGCGGGAGCCAGTTAAGGGTGGGGGCATTACCAGTTGTGAGGAGATGGTTAGGGTTAAAGATGGTTGGGTCTCACCAGGCGGCGCAAGGGCCCCCACTCCTGTAACGCCAAGCGCCTCAAGTGATGTTAAGAAATAAAGATTTGGCTAATCAATTCAAAAAACTCCAGGGGAAGTAAATCATGATCACAGACATCCAATATGCATTAATGGCTGGTGCTTCATATTTTGATACTCGTGACCCCAATAATCGTTTTCCAACCCCACAAAATTGGATCAGCTTTAATCATCAAGCGCGCGATAGTGGCTTCGAAGCCGTCTCTTTCGCCCGCGGCACCGAAATCGTCATCTCGTTTGCTGGCACTTACCCGACAGATATCCTCGGAGACCAAGCGGCGAATATTGGCTTAGGGACCGGCAATGGATCGTATCAACTCTTGCAGGCCGCCGAGTACTACTTGCAAGTAAAGGCCGCTAACCCTGGTTCGACCATCACCCTCACGGGCCATTCATTGGGTGGCGGCTTGGCTTCTTTGGTTGGTGTGTTCTTCGGCATCGAGGCTCATACTTTCGACCAAGCCCCATTTGCCAACTCGGCAGAACTGAGTGGGCTTACACCAGATGTTGCGGCGCTACTTAGAAGTGACCTAGCTGCCAAGCTCGACAACAATGGAAATCGTATCTACAGCGATGCGGTGCTAACCGGCCTGACCAGTTTTTTGCAATTGCGGCAGGCCAATGGCGGCATTCCCAATTCAAATCTGGTGACCAATATCAACGTGCAGGGTGAATTTCTGTCCACTGCACCTTTAAACCGGCTTGATCGCATTGGTACAACGACCAACGAAATACTCAATAGCGCATCCGGAGTGTCCGGATTTGAACTCCACGCCCAAGCCCTACTTACCGCCTATTTGCAAAGCAATGAGAGCGCGGCCAACAGCGGAAATCCGCAACAGACTCTGAGCCAGGTCACGTTCAACCTGCCCGATTTGCTTAAGATGTTCTTTGATGACCTGTTGTTTGATAGACCAACCGATGGAGCTGAACGCAGTTTTATCGACCATCTTGTCCGTCATGAAGCGGGAGTGCAAGGTGCGTTTGCTGCCGACGCCATGGTCACCCGTTTTACGTCAGACCTATGGAAAGTCGCGCAGGACGGCGGCTTTACCCTCACCAACAAAGACATCGCTAACACCCTCGTGGCGTTTGCGATGCAGAAGTATTACGAAGAGCCTGCGAGCGGGGCCGATCACGGAAAAGAACTGTTCAACACGGTCTCCGTGACCGGCGGCATCCGCTTCGACCGCACTGATGTGTCGGCCACGCTATCCGATGCCAAAGGCTGGAATCTGTATTTCCAGAATTACCTCAACACCCTCACCCTGGAAGAGCACCGCATCGTCCTGCAACTACTGCCCGCTTGCACCGACTGGTTCATCCAGGCCGGCAACGTGAGCATGAGCGCCACCGCTGATGTCAGCAAAGCTTTCATGGTTGGAGGCATTGGCGCCGACTGGATGGTCGGCGGAGGCGAGGCCGATCTATTGATCGGCAACGCGGGCGACGACACCCTCAAGGGCGGCGCGAATAGCGACACCCTCATCGGTGGCGCGGGTAACGATACCTACATCGTTGATGCAGGTGACGGCTACGACACGGTGCTCGATAGCGACGGCTCAGGTTCCATGGTTCTCGGCGGTGTCACCCTCACCGGCGGCGCCCTCGTAGATGGCACCACCAACGTCTGGAAGAACACCGCCCAGGGCATCACCTACACCCTCAAAGGCACAGGCAGCAGCCAGGTATTGCTCATCAGCAAAGATGGCAGCAGCGATGGCATCCGCATTCAGGGATGGCAGAGCGGCCAGCTCGGCCTTGCCATGGCCGGGGCACCCGCCCCGACGGCCAACACCCCAATCATCGGCCAGGACGGCTACAGCGACGGCCTCACCGGCACCGGCGGCGCCGATCTCATGCAAGGCCTCTCCGGTAACGATGCGCTCGACGGCAGCGCCGGCGACGACGTCATCGAGGGTGGCCTGGGCGACGATCTGCTTGCCGGCAATTCCGGCAGCGACCTCATCTACGGTGGCGCCGGCCGCGACATGATTCTCTCCGCCACTAGCCTCAATCTTGCGCCCCAAAAGGACCGCAACAACGACAGCGTCCTCGACGACTGGGCGCCGCCTGCCGGCGCCGGCGCGATCTGGACCCAGGGCAGGCTGTGGGGAATCTATGCAAGCGCTGACGCGAACGGTCCGGTTTCCATTATCGACGGCGGGGGATCGCTGGGCCAGGACAGCGCTGGCGATATCGTTTTTTCTGGAGACGATGAAGACCGGGTCGTGGGCGGGCTCGGGGATGACTATATCGACGGCGGATCGGGCAACGACTACTTGCTCGGGCACGGCGGGAACGACGTCATCGATGGCGGGGACGGCGAAGATTCCATCCGGGGTGACGGCGTCATTTTGGCCGGATATTACGAAACCGTCGCTGCGGTCCAGCACGGCAACGATGTGCTCGACGGCGGCGCGGATGCTGACGTCCTCGTCGGGGGCGGCAAGGACGACGGCCTGTTTGGCGGAACCGGAAACGACATGCTATGGGGTGATGACCAGAACGAAACGCTGCTGGGCGGGCAGTATCACGGCAGCGATTACCTGGACGGGGGCGATGGCGACGACCAGCTGACAGGGGGCGGCAAGGATGACTCTCTGTTTGGCGGCGCCGGTGCTGACATGCTGTGGGGTGATGCGGACGACGAGGCCGATCTGTCCGGCCAATACCACGGCAACGACTATCTCGACGGCGGAGACGGCAAAGACCAGCTGGTGGGCGGCGGCGGCGACGACATCCTGGTGGGCGGCATCGGCGACGATGTGCTGATAGGCGATGCACGTTCCGGCACCACCCTGGCTGCGCAATACGAGGGCGACGACATCCTGTATGGGGACGCGGGCGAAGACCAGCTGGAGGGTGGGGGCGGAAACGATGATCTCTACGGCGGTGCGGACAAAGATACGCTGCTGGGCGAGGCCGGTATCGATATCCTCGACGGCGGCACGGGCAACGACTACCTGGACGGAGGCAGCGGCGCCGACACGATGGCGGGCGGTGCGGACGACGACACCTATGTCGTAGACGACGCGGGCGATGTGGTGATCGAAGCGGCGAACGAAGGCAACGACACGATCAACAGCTCGGTCACGATTACCCTGCCGGACAACGTCGAGTACCTGAATCTGACAGGGACGGGGGATGTCGACGCGACCGGCAACGCCGACGCCAATAACTTGCAAGGGAATGCGGGAGCGAACCGGCTGGATGGCGCGGCTGGCGACGACCAGTTAATAGGGGGCGGAGGCGCTGATACCCTGCTGGGAGGTACCGGTGCGGACCAGTTGTATGGGGACGCAAGCGACACGCCTGCCGGTTTACAGGGTGACGACCACCTCGATGGCGGGGATGGCGACGACGTCCTCGTGGGTGCGGGCGGCGCTGATACCTTGTTGGGCGGTGCGGGGAATGACCAATTGTTCGGCGACGCGAGCGACACGCCTGCAGATATACAGGGTAACGACCAACTCGACGGCGGGGACGGCGACGACGTCCTCGTAGGTGATGGTGGCGCTGACATCTTGCTAGGCGGCGTCGGGAATGACCAACTGATTGGCGACGGCACCGACACGCCTTTAAGTGTGCAAGGCGATGACCACCTCGATGGCGGCGAAGGTGACGATATTCTGGAAGGGAATGGTGGCAGCGATCTGATCATCGGGGGAGATGGAAGCGATAGCCTGTGGGGGGGGGATGGTAATGACTATCTCCAGGGTGGTTTGGGCATGGATGCCCTGGATGGGGGTAACGGCGATGACACCTATTCTTTCGCCATCGGCGATTCGCCCACGGCGGGCAATGTGTACGAAGGCGTGTCTGACACCGCAGAGGGTCATAACGTCGTCGAGTTCTCAGGTGTTTCATACAGCGACCTGCGGATGGGACCCGCGGCAGACGGTGGCCTGGTCGTCGAGTACAGCGCCACGGACGGCATTCTCATTGCGAACGGGTTGAATGGAGCGATCCGGGAATTTATTCTGGATGACGGCACCTATAGTTGGGCGGATCTGATTGGCAGGCTTTATGGTTTCTCTGTCGACTTCAGTTCAACTTCGTACGGGACATACACTGCGGGCGGCAGCCTGGACGACACGCTGACGGCGACGGGGGGAGCTAGTGTTCTGTCTGGCGGGCAGGGCTCCGACATCCTCACTGGCGACGGTGGCGGGAACACCTATCTCTACAACATCGGCGATGGCACCGACTACATCTCGGATGTGGGAGGCATTCTCGACGGCGAGGGTAACCCCCTTCTGAATCGGATCGTCTTCGGTGAGGGCATTTCGGAAAACATGTTGTCGCTGGCCCTGGGTTCGATGGCGATTCAGGTGGGCAATGATCCCAACGACGTCATTCATATCGAGAACTTTGACCTGAACGACGTCCACGCGACGCCGTCGATTGGACTATTCGAGTTTGCAGATGGGTCGACGCTTACCTACGAAGAATTGATCGCGCGGGGTTTCGATCTTGGGGGTAGCGAAGCTGACGACGATATGAGTGGTACCAATGCGGCCGACCGCCTGACGGGCTACACAGGCAACGATGCGCTGCAGGGAGGGGGAGGCGACGACACGTATCTCTATCAGTTGGGGGATGGCAACGATCGAGTGCTCGATACAGATACGACAGCGGACAACCTCGACCGCCTGCGTCTGGGAAGCGGCATTCTGACCGACGAGGTCACGGTGACGCGCAACTACCATGACGTCACCCTGGCCTTCGTTGATGGCGGATCGATTACCTTGGCCGGCCAATTGGATGGTGGAGGTCGCGGCGTCGAACAGGTGGAGTTCGCGGATGGCACGACTTGGCTTGCAAATGAACTGGTGACGCGTGCGGACTTTGTCGCGCCGGATCCGCAATATATCGTAGGCACGGATGGCGATGATTTCTTGACGGACCAGGACGGCGACGACCAGGTCGTGGGCGGCTTTGGCAACGACGTGATTAATGCCGGCTATGGCAATGACTCTCTTTTTGGTGCCTACCCCTACGATGCAGGAGGCGGGGGTAACTTCCGGAGTGATGGGTATGGTGGTGGCTACGGTGGCGGCTATGGTGGTGTTTTGGCCGACGATGACGAGATCCACGGTGGAGCGGGTAACGATTGGCTTGACGGGGGCTACCGCGCCGACCACGACACACTCTACGGCGGCAGCGGAGACGATAGCTACGTGTTCCGGCGGGGCTCGGGCGATGATCTGGTGGTCGAGTCCGATGATACGCACAATGCCGACCGCGTTGTCATGGAGGGGCTGTATCAGGATGAGGTGAAGTTTGTACGGGCCGGTAATGACCTGCTGGTAAACGTCGCCGACACGGGTGACCGCCTGACCATTCGCGACTTCTTTGCCGATGAAACGGCGGTCGTCGAGTTTTTTGACTTCAACGACATCAGCCTGTCGGCAGAGGATGTGCGCGTCAGCCTGCTCCTAGGCACGGCGGGGGATGACGACATTCTCGGCTACGCGACGGACGACAGCCTTTCCGGCGGCGCCGGCAACGATCGCCTCGATGGCGGCGGCGGGGCCGATACCTACACATTCGTTTTAGGCGATGGCCGCGACACGATTGCCGATAGCGGCGCAGACGGGGTCGATGTCATCCGCTTTGGCGCAGACATTCTGCCGGCTGATGTAGTCGTGACACGCAGCGAGTCCGATTTGCTGCTGGTGATACGCAGCACCGGAGAGCGTGTGGTCGTCGAGGGCTGGTTCGGCGGGGCGGGGCCCACTGTGGAATCCGTCGAATTCGACGATGGAACGATATGGTCGCCCACGCAATTGACAACGTGGGCATCAACACCGGTGTCACCTAGCAATGACGGTGATTTCATCGTCGGGAGTAACGCCGGCGAGACCATTGACGCCTTGGCCGGCAACGATGAAGTTCGTGCCCTGGCCGGTGATGACGAACTCGTTGGCGGCACGGGTAACGACCTGCTGTCTGGGGGAAGTGGCAACGACACCTACATTTACCGACAGGGGGATGGCAGCGATGTTATCGCCGATGAAGGCAGTGGCGACACCGATGTCCTGACCTTGGGCAGTGGTATCGATCCGGAGCAGGTGATCGTCAAGCGCGATGTTTCGAATCTCTATTTGCAGTTGCCAGACGGCGAGATGATCACCATCGAGAATTGGTTTGGCGATGCGGCCAATCGACTGGCTACCGTGCAGTTCGCCGATGGCACGGTATGGGATACCAACCACCTCGAAGCCTTGGTGAACACGCCGACCGATGGCGACAATTTCCTCGTGGGAGGCGTCAACGATGATTCCATCGATGGCCAAGCTGGCAACGACGCCGTTCTTGGCCTGGAAGGCAACGACACCCTGACCGGGGGGGCGGGTTCGGACGATCTGGACGGTGGCATCGGCGACGATATCTACCTGTTCAATGCAGGCGATGGGGCAGACAGCATTAAGGACAGCGCCGGCTATGATCGACTCCAGTTTGGAACCGGGATTACGCCGGAGGACATCCAGATATTTGCCGACCCGAGCGGAGTCATCGTGCTGCAGCGCTACGGCACCGAAGATCGGCTGGTCATTTCCGCACAGGCAGTCTCGAACCGATGGGGCGATATCAGCGTAAGGCCAGTCGTGGAGAGTTTCGAATTTGCCGACGGCACGATCTGGACGGCGGACGATGTCGCCGCTTACGCGAGGTCGGCGCCCACCACCGAAAGCGACTGGTTGCTAGGCTCGGATCGCGCCGAAATCATCGATGGTCTGGGCGGAAACGACCACGCTGACGGCGGCCAGGGTAACGACCGTTATGTGTTCAAGCTCGGCTATGGCCAGCTGACCATTAACGACATCGACTGGACCGACGGCAACAGCGATGCGCTGGTGTTCGGCGACGGTATAGCGCCCGACGATTTGGTTGTGCGTCGCGACGACGACGAGAGCCTGGTTCTCGAGATTCCCGGCACCAATGACAGCGTGCGGATCGAGTACTACTTCAGTAGCTGGAATACAGCCAGTCGCATCGAACGCTTCGTTTTTTCTGATGGCACCGAGTGGGATATGTCGGACATCGAGGCACGGCGGGTGGTGCCCGAGGGTACGGCTGGCTACGACCATATCTACGGTTCAGCGCGGAACGACACCATAAGTGGTCTTGCTGGGGGCGACTGGTTGGAAGGCGCCGCCGGTGACGATGTGCTGGATGGCGGCACGGGTCTCGATCAAATCGAAGGCGGAGACGGCAACGACACGCTATTCGGTGGCGACAACGATGCGGCAGATCAGAATAGCGAAAAGAGTTGGGTCACGAGCTATTACGGTGGCTATCGCGACACGCTCAACGGCGGCGCCGGAGATGACACCTACCTGATCGGTGCGAAGGGCGGTTTCGATGAAATCATCGATGACAGCGGGACCAACAAAATTGTGTTCGAGGCGGGCATCACCACGGACGACCTGTTGGTGTCGACCCAAAGTATCGGTGGCCAGCAATACACGCGTATCGGCTTCAGCCAGACGAACACCGAAGATGGCGGCGCCGCCATGCTGCGGAGTGGTGCGCTCATCGATCGCATCGAGTTGGCGGACGGCACGGTGATCACGCCCGCGGAGATCGACCTTTATCGCCAGAAAACCGTAACTGGAACCACTGCGTCCGAAACGATACAAGGAACGGACAAGCCGGAATATCTGCTTGGAGGGGACGGAAACGATGTCCTTAAAGGTGATGGTGGCCGTGACCGCATTGATGGGCAGCAAGGCAATGACGTCCTTGTAGGCGACGCAGGCAACGACATTCTGGAAGACTACTCTGGAGAAAACTGGTTCTTTGGTGGCGCCGGAAATGATTCGATTCGAGCGTATGGTAGCCATGATCTGGTTGATGGGGGCGCTGGAGACGACTCGATTGCAACTTCAGGGGGGGCGGCGATTTATTTCGGCTTGGGTGACGGCCACGACACGGTCACAGGCAATGATTTCCAGATTGTGCTTAAGGCGGGGATTGCATCGAGCGATGTTGACCTGCTTTGGAATTCCGACGGGCGAGTCATATTGGAACTCCGTGACACGGGGGAGAGCATCAACTTCGATAGCGGAAGCTATGGCCCGAATGCTGTCAGGTTCGCTGACGGTACAGTCTGGAATAAGGCGGATATTTTGGCAGAACTGCCCCCGATTCTTCCCACGAATGGCGATGATTCCTTATCCGGAACGCTTTTGGATGATGTTCTGTCCGGCGCGGGTGGGAACGACTATTTGAATGGCGCGGATGGGAACGACAGTTTGTCCGGAGATGACGGCAACGACACCTTGGCTGGTGGTTCCGGTGATGATGCGCTGAGTGGGGGGCTGGGCGACGACACGCTGTATGGCGCAACCGGAAACGACGTTCTCTTGGGCGGCGACGGCAGAGATAACTTGTACGGAAACGAGGGGAGTGATGTTCTTGATGGAGGTGCGGGGAATGACATCCTGAATGGAGATGCTGGCTCTGACACCTATGTGTTCGGGAGAGGATATGGATATGACATTGTCAGCGACTATGCGCAGGCCAATTCCTCGGATTCCAATGTAATTCGTCTGGTTGGCGGGCTGACGCATGCCGATATAGACGTCACAAGGTCCTACGGGTCGGTTCGCATTGTTATCAGGGATACCGGTGATGAACTGGCTATTGATGGACTCAATGTCAACGGTCCGGGAAATCAATTTACATTGCGATTTGATAATGGCCAGGAAATATCCGGTGCCGATTTGCTCACGATGGCGTTGCAGCAAGATGGCACCTCGAATGCCGACTATCTCTACGGCGATCTGAACGATAACGTTATCGCCGGCGCTTCAGGCGGGGATCAAATATATGGCGGCGCTGGGAACGACACGCTTTTGGGGGAGGCGGACGACGATAGCCTCGATGGTGGCGATGGCGCCGATGTCCTGGATGGCGGAGACGGTACTGACTGGTTGATGGGCCGGGACGGAAACGACCGACTGCAGGGTGGTGCCGGTGACGACCATCTATACGGTCATTCAGGCAACGATGTACTCGAGGGAGGAGTTGGCGATGACTACCTTGATGGAGGGGACGGCGCGAATGTGTTTATCTATAATCTGGGGGACGGTAGCGATGTAATCAGCCAGACAACAAGCGATGACGTGATCCGGTTTGGTCCGGGGATTTCTGCAACCGATCTGAGTATCACGGGGGATTCCTCTTCCCTCACTATCAAGGTGAGCGATGGCGGACAAATTCGAGTGAACGGCTGGTACTACAACGACCGAATTCAACGCGTGGAGTTTGATGACGGCAGCATCCTTGATATCAGTAGCCGGCCTGAGGGCCCGATCATCGGGACGTCGAACAGTGACTATGTGTCAAGCAGCAAGGCTAGCTCATTTGATGACTATATCTTCGGTTTGAGTGGCAACGACACCCTCTATGGCTCCTCAGGAAACGATCATCTATTTGGTGGAGATGGGGACGACTCTCTCTACGGCGAATCTGGCAGTGACGTCCTGGATGGGGGTAAAGGCAACGACTATTACTACTATCCCGATAGTCTCGACACGATCATATTCGGCTTCGAATCGGGCTCGGACTATGTCCAGCAATACCGTAGCGGGGTGACCTTTGATGGCACTATCGCATTCGACAGCAATGTGCGGCCCGAAGATGTTCTACTGAAGAACCTGAATGTCTACAGAAGTGGCTACGGCAACAACTACGCCATTACCGTAGATGTCGGATTTCAGGGCAGCGCTGCATCACTCGGTGGTCTGGGCATAACGCTTGACTACGATACCGGTGTCCTGACGTTCCCCACAAAATTCCAGTTCGGCAACGGCATCGTCCTGAGTGGTGCGGACATTCTGGCCAGGTTTGAAGGCGCACCGGGCACCTCGTTGAACGACACTATCTACCTGCTGACCCGCAGCAGCACCTTGTCGGGCGAAGCGGGGAATGACACGCTGGTGGGCGGCGCCGGCAATGATGTCCTGTTGGGTGGAGCGGACAATGATCTTCTTTTAGACTCTGAGGGCAACAACACCCTTCGAGGCGGAACTGGTGACGATAGCCTGAATGTCTGGCGTGGAACCAACCTGCTGGACGGTGGGGATGGGAACGACGCTCTGTTTGGCGGCGACGATGTGGATGTACTTGATGGTGGGTATGGAAACGACACGCTCGATGGGGGCTCTGGCGACGACACCCTGATTGGGGGTGCGGGCAGTGACGTCCTGAATGGACGAAACGGCTATGACGTCGCCCGTTACAGCAAGAACTGGGGTGTCGACACCGTAAGCAATGTAGAGCTGATTGAATTTGATGCCACGGTTTCGCCCGAGGACCTCGTGCTCACGATGTCGGGTTCCGACCTTATCATTAAACACGGCACCACCGGTGACCAGATGACGATTCAGTCCGCTGTGTACAGTTCGAGTGCTGACACGGAGCTGACGCTGAACAACCTGCAACTCGGATTTTTGCCAGCAGACGGATCGACTGGCGTACCTGTGGTCTGGAACTCAGCGGATATCGTCGCGGCGATTGCGGTACCAACGCCTCAGGCGGACCGGCTGCAGGGCAGTGAACTGAATGACTGGCTTGCGGGCGGTGCAGGTGACGACACGCTTTACGGTGGAAGAGGCGAAGACCGCCTGTACGGGCAGGATGGCCAGGACGGCCAATTTGGTGGTGATGGTGCGGATTGGGTGGATGGCGGTTCAGGAGATGATTACCTCTCTGGCGGTCAGGGTGGGGACACCTACTTTTTCGGACGCGGTTCCGGGAATGATCGCATCATTGACAATGGGACCGTCAGCGGCGACACGAACACGATTCGCTTCGGCGCAGGCATAGCGCAAGACGATGTTTCCATTACCAGAAGCGGTGATGACATCGTCATCGCAATCGCAAACAGCAGTGATTCAATTACGGTTTACTCGCCCGTGGGACAACCACTCCCAATCAGCCGTTTTGTATTTTCTGATGGCACGATCGTCGACCCGGAAACCGGGCTCCCGCGCAATAGGGATCTTCAATTCAATCTGGGCGATGGGGCGCGCACGATTTCTGACACCAGCATCTTTGACAGCCTGCTGCTGGGCCCCGGCATGGATGCATCCAACCTCGTGTCGACGCGCGATGGCAGTGACCTCCTCCTGGACGACGGCCAGGGTGACACGTTGCGTTTTGCAAACTGGTTCGACCATCCCAATGCGCCCGCCTTCCTGTTCGTCCGCTTCAGCGGCGGGACACTGCTGACAGAAAGCGATATCACCCTTAATGCCCGCACGATACTGGGTGATGCCGGCAGCAACCTCCTGCGCGGGCAAGTTGATTTCGCAGGCCTGCTCTCCGGAGAGGCCGGCGACGACACGCTGGTCGGCGGTCGCGGCGACGACACGTTGATTGGCGGTGACGGGAACGATCTTCTCTATGCCGGCGCGGGTGCCGATTCGATGGTGGGTGGGACGGGCGATGACACCTACTTTGTCGACAACCTCCTGGATAACATCCATGAGAACGCGGATGAAGGCAACGACACCATCGTTACACCTTTCGGCACCGCGCTCTCTGCCAACATCGAAAACCTGCAATTGCAGGGCAGCGCCTCGTTGAACGGAACCGGCAACGCACTGGACAATCGCATCGTCGGCAACAGCGGAGTCAACGTGCTGATCGGCAACGCGGGCAACGACATGCTGGATGGCGGCACCGGTGCCGACACCCTTGTCGGCGGCGCCGGTGACGACAGCTATTGGGTCGAGAATACCGCCGACACGATCACCGAGCTTGCAGGCGAAGGTGTTGACACAGTGTACGCGGCCATTACCTATGCGCTCAGCACCGACCTTGAAAACCTGACGCTGACAGGCCCGGCTGGGATCAGTGCCATCGGCAACGACGGCAACAACATTCTCATTGGCAATAGTGCGACGAATGGTCTCACCGGCGGCAAAGGTGATGACACGCTTGATGGCGGAGCCGGCGTTGATACGCTGATCGGCGGCGAAGGAAATGACATCTATTACGTCGACAATACCGGCGATGTCATTGTCGAGGGCGCCAATCAGGGCACCGACATCGTTTTTGCTTCTGCGACCTATACGCTGACCTCCAACGCCGAGAATCTGGAGTTGACCGGAAGCGCCAATGTCGACGCTACCGGCAACGATCTCGCGAACAGCATTGTCGGCAATGCCGGCGCCAATGACCTGTCAGGCGGAGCCGGCAATGACACCCTGGATGGCAAGGGCGGGAACGACATGCTACGCGGCGGTACCGGCGCCGACACCTACCTGTTCGGGCGAGGTTCAGGCCTGGACAGCATCATCGAGAATGATGCCACGGCAAACGTGGTCGACGTCGTGCAATTTTCCACCGGAGTGACCCCCAGCGATCTGCTGTTGCGATTCAATGGGAACGACCTCGTCGTGTCAATCAGAGGTGTCGCTGACCGGCTGACTATCAAGGACTTCAAGCTGGGCGTGGGCGCGGTCGAACAGTTCCTGTTCTCTGACAGTTCCGTCTGGGACCTTGCACGCATCAACAGCGAAGCCAACGCCTCGCCTGCCGATACCTTGCCACAGCAAGGTGCATCGATTACAGAGCAGATACTCTTGGTTGGAACCCCATTCAGCCTCGGGGTGCCAGGCAACATGTTCACCGACGCGGATCCGGGGGATGCGCTGGCCTACGCAGCGAAGCTCAGCAATGGCCAGCCGCTGCCTGCATGGCTCGCTTTCGATCCCGCGACACGCACCTTCTCGGGTGTGCCCACGGCAGGTGACGTCGGCGACATCACCATCGAGATCTCTGCTAGCGACAGCGCGAATCAGGTTGTCCAGGACATTTTTGCCGTCAAGGTCAGGCTAGCCAACGATACCTCGCCACTACTCAACCATCCGATTGCCGACCAGTCGCTAGTCCAGCACCAGGCGTTCGACTTCAGTATTGCGCCAGATACCTTCGTCGATTCCGATCCCGGCGACTCGCTGCGCTACGCTGCCACATTGGCCAACGGCCAGCCCCTACCCAACTGGATACTATTCGACGCGGCCAATCTGAGATTTACCGGCACGCCGCCTGCCGACGTGGTCGGCGACGTTAGCATCGCCGTCACCGCGACGGATACTCGCGGTCGCACCAGTGTCGGCACCATGACCTTGACAGTCGACGATGTGAACGACCCGCCCAAGCTGATGCAGACGTTACCGGACCAAGTGATCCTGCAAGGCGGTTCGGTGTCCCTGCAGCTTGCGCCAAGCCTGTTCATCGATCCAGAAGGGGATACTTTCAGCGTAACGCTGAGTACCAAAAACGGTGATCCACTTCCGGACTGGCTGACATATGATGAAGCCTCGCGCACACTGTCTGGCACTGCCGGTGCGGCCGATGTGGGCATTACGGAAATTCGCGTGACCGCCACCGATTCGCTCAACGCCAGTTCGTATGACGATTTCGTCGTGGCGGTGGGCGATATCAACGAAGCGCCCTATGTCGCGAATCAGGTTTCGAACATCGTCCTTACCGAAAAGCAGTTATTCAATTTCACGGTTCCCGACAACATCTTCGCTGACCCGGATAAGGGCGACGTGCTGACCTACAGCGTCAGTTGTCAGTCCTTAACCCAGAATTCCGTGCAATGGTTCGGCACTTCTGGTTCGGGTTCCAACATCAATTTTTATGGAACACCGGGTTACTGGGCTATCGGTGATATCTGGCAGGTCACGGTTACTGCAACTGATCGTCTGGGCCTCTCCGCAAGCACAAGCTTCCAGTTCACCACTCAGGCAGCCAACATCAATCATGCCCCTGAGTTGGCACGGAGGTACACGTCTGGCGGAAGCACCCTGGCGGATCTGAGCTACGACTATTCGAACGCCACCTCCAGCACATACGAAGTCGTCTACGAGCTGCCGGAGGAGGTGGACATCAACCTTGCTTCTCCGGACAGTGTCGCCTATTCGTACTACTTGTACAAAGACAGGAGCTACTGGTCCAATTTCAATTCTTCTACACCAGCCATCTTCGGCGATGTAGATGCAGGTGACGTTCTAACCTACAGCGCTTCGCCACTTTCGATAAATGGATCTCCAGATTTTCAGGAATGGTTGTCTGTCGATCCTCAGACCGGCCGGCTGACCGGTGCGATCCCGGATGGTGGTCCGAGAGAGTTGTGGATGCTCGTGAAAGCCACTGACCAGGGGGGCTTGTACGCCAACTACCGATTGCACCTTATCATCGACCACGCACCTGTGGTTGCCAATCCCATCCCCGAGCTTAGGGCCACCGAGAACCAGGCCTATTCATACCGTGCTCCCAACCTTGTATTCACCGATCCTGACGGTGATACCTTGTCCTATCAGCTCTACGTGAACGGCTCTACATACGGCAACTACAAGTACTACTACGGTGCCAATGCCTGGATTAACTGGAATTCCTCGGATCCATTCACATTCAGTGGCACGCCGGGGGATGGTGACGTCCGTGCCAACACCCTGCAACTGATTGCGACGGACAAGTATGGCAAGTCCGCCACCTCCACGTTCCACCTCACCGTCGACAACACCTACGACGCGCCACAACTGCGTCAAGTGATCCCTGATACGAGCACCATGGAGGGATCGAACTTCTACTACTGGGTCGGCTACAACTTCCTGACGCTCGATCCTGGCCAAGCCCTGACTTACACGGCGACGTTGGCGAATGGCGCTGCTTTGCCTAGTTGGCTCACGTTCGACACCTCGAACGGAACTTTCACCGGCATGCCAGACATATTCGACATTGGGGTGTCCTCAATCAAGATCACCGCGACCGACCAGGTCGGAAGTTCGCTCGATGATACCTTCGACCTGACCGTCAACCTCTCCAACCAGAACCACGCGCCAAGAGTGGTCGACCCCTTCGCCGACCAGCTCTATCGTGCTGGCCAGTCGTTCAGCTTCCAGGTGCCGAGCAATAGCTTCCTCGATATTGATGGCGACGCCCTGACCTATACGGCCACGCAGCAAAGCGGCGCTGCGCTCCCAAGCTGGGTGCAGTTTAATGCCAGCACGCGCACTTTTAGCGGCAGTGTTCCGGGCAACCAGACCGCACCGACTTATCTCCGAATTATCGCCAGAGATTCCAAAGGCGCAACGGGTAGCGATGACTTCTCCATCGGGATCCGCACTGCCAATTCAGCACCCTATGTGCTCAATCCGATTAGCAATCAGGAAACCCAGTCCAACGTGGCCTTTAGCTTTACCGTCGCTTCGAATGCCTTCAACGACGACGACCTGGGCTTTGGTGATGTGCTCAACTATAGTGCCACCCTTGCGGACGGCTCGCCGCTGCCGAGTTGGCTCAGCTTTAATCCAAGTACACGCACCTTTAGTGGCACACCCGCTAGCGGTGACGTGGGAAGTTTAAACGTTAAGGTGGCCGTGCGAGATACCGAGAATGCGTCAGCATTCGACACCTTTGATATCACGGTCGCTAATACAAACACGCCGCCAGTCACAGCTCCGGACACGAGCTTGGTCACGGAAGACGGCATGCTCATCGCGACCGGCAACGTGCTGGGCAACGACAGTGATGCGGACGCGGGCACCACTCTGCAAGTGTCAGCGCCGGGAACGTTTGTGGGCAGCTATGGCACCTTGATGCTCAATGCCAACGGCAGCTATACGTACACGCTGGACAATGGAAGCGCGACGGTGCAGAGCCTGGCGCAAGGCGCGAGCGTGACAGAGGTGTTCAACTACGCCGCCATGGACGGCAGTGCGAGCACCAATGGCGTCCTCACTGTCAGCATCACTGGAACGAATGATGCGCCGGTGGTGGTGGCGGACACGACCTTGGTCATGGAAGACAGCGCGCTCACCGCGATCGGCAACGTGCTGGGCAACGACAGCGATGTCGATTCAGGCACCACCCTCCAGGTGGCTGCACCCGGTACCTATGCAGGCCAGTATGGCACCTTGATACTCGATGCCAACGGCAGCTATACGTACACGCTGGATAATGAAAGCTCGTCGGTGCAGTCCCTGCTTGAAGGTGAAACTGTAAATGACGTCTTCAGCTATGCCGCCAGCGATGGCATCACCAGCACCCCCTCCATCCTGACGCTGGTCATCACCGGCAGCAACGATGCGCCTGTCGTCCAGGCTGATACGGCTGCGCTGAACGAAGATGATGTGGTGACTGCCACGGGGAATGTGCTGGCGAATGACAGCGATATCGATTCGGATACCACGCTTCAAGTGGCAGCTCCAGGTACCTACACCGGTATGTATGGCACTTTGGTTCTTAATGCCGATGGCAGCTACGCCTATACGCTGGACAACGGCAGCAGTGCTGTGCAGAGTTTGTGGCAAGGTGAAACGGTCAATGATGTCTTCAGTTATGCCGCCAGTGATGGCATCGCCAGTACCCCCTCCATCCTGACGCTTACCATCACTGGCAGCAACGATGTTCCTGTTGCCCAGGTTGCTGCGGCTGTACTGAACGAAGATGATGTCGTGACTGTCACGGGCAATGTGCTGGCAAACGACAGCGATGTCGATGCAGGCACCACGCTTCAAGTGGCTACACCTGGAACCTTTGCCGGGATGTATGGCACCTTGGTTCTTGACGCGAATGGCGGCTACACATACACGCTGGACAATGAGCGCTTGTCGGTGCAGTCCCTGGCTCAAGACGAAACTGTCAATGACGTCTTCAGCTATGCCGCCAGCGATGGCATCACCAGCACGCCGTCCAGCCTGACGCTGACGATCACCGGCAGCAACGATGCGCCTGTTGTCCAGACCGATACGGCTGCGCTGAGCGAAGACGGCGTGGTGACTGCCACTGGCAATGTGCTGGCGAACGACAGCGACGTCGATGCAGGAACCACGCTTCAGGTGGCCACACCTGGCACCTACGCCGGGACGTATGGCACGCTGGTCCTCGATGCGGACGGCAGCTATGCTTACACGCTGGACAACAACAGCAGTGCCGTGCAGAGTTTGGGGCAAGGTGAGACCGTCAATGACGTCTTCAACTATGCCGCCAGCGATGGCGCCACCAGCACGTCGGCGAACCTGACACTGACAATCAGTGGCAAGAATGATGCGCCCATTCTCGCGGCGGGGATTCCCTCATATCAGATGGTGATAGCCGGTTCCCTATATAGTTTTCAGGTACCAGCCAATACATTCGCTGACGTTGATGTCAGCGACAATTTATCTTATTCAGCAACGCTCTCGGATGGCCAACCCCTTCCGACGTGGCTCAGCTTCAATGCGGCCACGCAAACCTTTAGTGGAACCCCAATTCATCCGGGCGAGTATCTCAATCTGAAGGTCGTGGCTGCCGACCCCTATGGGGGAAGTGCCTCGGGCGTCTTTAACCTGGGGGTACGAGAAACGGCTCCTGTTTATGGTACCGAGTCGAACGATCTTATGGAAGGCACCATCGCCGATGATCGTATCGAGGGTCGTGGCGGGGATGATGTGATCAGAGGCTACAGTGGGAACGATAACCTAAACGGAGGCACCGGCAATGACATCCTTGAAGGAGGTACTGGCGACGACTCTTACGTTGTCGACAGTGTCGGAGATGCCGTGACCGAGAACCCCAATGAAGGCACCGACATGATTCTATCCAGTATTACATACACATTGGGCACCAACGTCGAAAATCTCTACCTCATCGGCACAGATGCTATCAATGGAATTGGCAACGATGGCGACAACGCCCTCTCTGGTAACAGCGCAAACAATTGGCTCACAGGTGGCGCCGGAAACGACACCCTCGTCGGCGGGGCGGGTTCGGACACCATGATTGGTGGTACAGGCGATGACACCTATTACGTAGATAGTACTGGGGATGTTGTGACCGAGAACGCAAATGAGGGCACCGATACGGTCCAATCCAGCATTACCTATACCTTGGGCGCCAATGTCGAGAATCTGGTTCTGATCGGCACTGCGTCCATTCGCGGTACAGGGAATAACAGCGACAACTTAATTATTGGCAACAGTGCTACCAATACTCTTACTGGAGGCGCTGGAAACGATATCCTGCAAGGTGGGGGAGGCAATGACACTCTTATCGGCACCTCCGGCAGTAATTTGCTCGCCGGCGGAACCGGAGCCGACACACTCACTGGTTCGAGTGGAAATGAGCTCTATATTGGCGGTTCTGGTAATGACGCCATTAACACGGGTACTGGATATGACATCGTTGCCTTTAACCGTGGCGATGGCGTGGATACCGTGACAATCAGCGCTGGACAGGACAATACGCTTTCCTTGGGGGGGGGTATACGTAACACGGACCTCGCGTTCCGTAAATCCAGCAACGATTTGATTCTGGACACTGGAAGCGGTGAGAGCTTGGTATTGCAGGGGTGGTATGCGTCCACTAACAACAAGAGTGTGCTGAACTTGCAAATGATTGAAGAGGCCTCCATCGACTTTGCACCGGGAGGCGGCAACCCTCTCACGGACAACAAGGTTGAGAATTTCAATTTTGCAGGGCTGGTCAATGCCTTCGATCAAGTCCGAGCCACCCATCCGTACCTCAGCAGTTGGGCGCTCTCCAATGCGCTAATGACTTTCTACTTGGGGGGCAGTGATACAGAGGCTATCGGAAGTGATTTGGCTTACCAATACGGCAAGGCCGGCAGTCTTTCCAATATCGGACTCCCTGCTGCGCAGAGCATGCTCGGCAACACCCAATTTGGTCAGGTTAATCAGGCGATCAACCAGGTTGGCCTGTCGGAGGGGATGAAGCTGAGCGCCTGAACACCCACCCCCAACCCACGGGCATGCCCGGTGGTGCGTCTGGCTGTTGCGGATGCACCTCAATGGGGCGACCGCTAATGAAGACAATCGTTTATCAGTCTTATCGTACGCACAATGTCCCGGACTGGATTTCCTGCTGCATGCAGATTGTTCCGCGATGGGCGGAGAAACAAGGTTTCGAGTACCGATTTTTTGATGATGGATTTTTTGACAGGGTCCCTGCGTGGTTCAAACAGCGGGTGAATCACCTTGTTCTGCCGATGTCGGATCTTGCCCGCTTGCTAGTTGGGCAGGATCTTTTGAATGAAGGCTTTGAACGCGTTATATGGGTCGATGCGGATGTGCTTATTTTCGACATCGATCAGTTCCGTATTGATATTCCAGGAACCTGCGCATTCTGCAAAGAGTGGTGGTTTGGGCCAAGCGCCGAAAAGAAGATGCAACTCTATTCGCGCGTCAACAATGCCGTCTCGATGTTTACCAGGAAATCCAGCGTGCTCGATTTTTACATCGAATCCGCGCAAGCATACGTGCGACATAAATATTCACAGATCGGGCATGCAGACATTGGCACCCAGTTCCTGAGCCGACTGCACGCGCTGGCACATTTCCCACTCTTGACGAACGTTGGAATGATTAGCCCCTGGTTGCTGAACGACATGGCTGAAGGGCCTGGAGAACTGACTCAGAGGTATATGCAACACACCAACCAGCCGATGTTCGCAGCCAATTTGTGTGGATCGATGGTAAGGGGTGACGTCAATACCCAGAAGGTCGAACGCGTGGTTCAGCAGCTTCGTGCGAGCCGTGGTGCCATACTGAACCAATACTTGGCGAAAACAAATTAAGCATTCTGACCGATACAAGTTATTCGCCGTATGAAGATTCTGTTCGCGTGGGAGATCGGGGGTAACCTTGGGCATATAGCCAAGTATCTGCCCTTGCTTCGACTGTTGCGGCAGCGCGGCCACGAACTGCTGTTTGCGTCGAAGGAGATCGAACTGGCGCAGCACCTCCTGGCGCCTGAAGGGATTGCGCATGTGCAGGCACCCCTGGTCACTCGTTTCACGGGCAGAATCCGAGAGCCCGCGAGCTTTGCGGATATTCTGGCCGAAATCGGTTTTGCCGATACGAACGCATTGGCAGGTCTGCTCTCGGGATGGCGTAACTTGTTCGAACTTTTCAAGCCTGACGTGCTGGTGGCGGAATATGCGCCAGCCGCGCAATTTGCGGCCCGGCTATATGGCGTGCCTTGTCTGGGTCTTAGTACGGGTTTCGAGCATCCACCGAATGTACAGCCGTTTCCACTTTTTCGCCCTTGGTTGAAATTGTCTACAGAGGCTCTCTTGAAAAAGGAAGCGAAGCTATTGGGCGTCGTCAACACCGTGCTCACGCGCCAAGGCATTGCCCCCATGGCAAGACTTCAGGATGTCCTCAAAACCGATCTGAGTCTTCTGACGACCCTGCCGGAGTTGGATCACTATGGCGCGCGCAAAGGGGCAAGCTATATTGGCCCCATGTTTACGTTAGCCGATGGATTGACTCAGGACTGGGCTGGACTCCCTGGGTCACGCATCTTTGCCTATCTCCGGCCTTACCCTGAGTTGCCCTATATGCTGGATGCGCTAAGCGATAGCAATGCGTCGGTATTGGCGGTTGTGCCAGGTATAGGAATCGAACGCGCTGCTACATATTCCAACGAGCGTCTCCATGTTTTTAGTGAGCAGCTTAAGTTGGCTCCTTTATTGCCAGACATGGATCTGGCGATCACGCATAGCGGACATGGGCTCGCTGGCGCCTTCCTTCTGAACGGGGTACCAATGCTGACGGTCCCAACGAATATCGAGCAATACATGATGTCAGGTCGGCTAATCCAACTGGGTGTTGGAAAGCAGGTAACACGCGATCGTGTGAAGTTTGACTTCACTTCAAGTATCACGCAGATAGTCGAAGCCTCAAGCTGTCGCGAACAGGCACGGGTAATTTCCAAGAAGTATGCAGGCTATGATGCAGACAGGATGGTGTTGCGCGTAGCCAATACGATCGAACGACTTCCGCGACAAGGTGCTGGTCAGCTAAGCGGCTCCACAACCAGGGCCAATCCAATGACTTTGGACGTTCACTCCTGAAGTTTTACTTCTCCGCCTTCACCCACGAATCCTTCAAGGTCACCGTCCGGTTGAACACTGGCGCGCCCACTTTCGAATCGACACGGTCGGCGACGAAGTAGCCATGCCGCTCGAACTGGAAGCGGTCTTCCGGCGCAGCGTCTTTCAGTGCCGGCTCCAGTTGTGCGCGAATGACGCGTACCGAATCGGGGTTCAGGTCATTCAGGAAATCGCCGCTTTCGCCGCCCGGCTGGGCGGTGGTGAACAGGCGGTCGTAGAGGCGCACCTCGGCTTCGTATGCATGCGCGGCGGACACCCAGTGGATGTTGCCCTTGACCTTGACCGCGTCGGCGCCGGGGGTGCCGGATTTGGTGTCGGGCAGGTAGTCGCAGTGCACGGCGGTGATGGTGCCGTTTTCGTCCTTGTCGCAACCGGTGCATTTGACGACGTAGCCGTAGCGCAGGCGCACCGAATTGCCGGGGAATAACCGGAAGTAGCCCTTGGATGGCGTTTCCATGAAGTCTTCGCGCTCGATCCACAACTCCTTTGAGAACGGTACGGCGCGCTTGCCGAGCTCGGGCTGCTGCGGGTGGTTGGGAGCGAAGCACTCTTCCGACTGGCCTTCGGGGTAGTTGTCGATGACGAGCCTGACCGGGTCGAGCACCGCGATGCGGCGCAGCGCGGAGTCGTTCAGTACGTCGCGCTGGCTGGCTTCGAAGACGCTGTAGTCGATCCAGCCGTCGGATTTCGACACGCCGATCTGGTCGGTGAAGCGGCGGAAGCCTTCGGCGGTATAGCCGCGGCGGCGCGCGCCGACGAGCGTCGGCAGGCGCGGGTCGTCCCAGCCGGAGACGTGTTTTTCCTCGACCAGCTGGATCAGCTTGCGCTTGGAGAGCACGACGTAGGTCAGGTTGAGGCGTGCGAACTCGATCTGCTGCGGCAGCGGGCGCGGGAAGAAGCCGCCCTCGGCGAGCTTGTCCAGCAGCCAGTCGTAGAACGGGCGCTGGTCCTCGAATTCCAGGGTGCAGATCGAGTGGGTGATGTGCTCGATCGCGTCCTCGATCGGGTGCGCGTAGGTGTACATCGGGTAGATGCACCAGGTGTCGCCGGTGTTGTGGTGGTGCGCGCGTTTAATCCGATAAATCGCCGGGTCGCGCAGGTTGATGTTGGGCGAGGCCATGTCGATCTTCGCGCGCAGCACGTGGGCGCCGTCGGGGAATTCGCCGGCTTTCATGCGACGGAAGAGGTCGAGGTTCTCTTCCGCGCTGCAGCTGCGGTAGGGGCTGTCCTTGCCCGGCTCAGTGAGCGTGCCGCGGTAGGCGCGCATCTCGTCGGCGGACAGCGAGTCGACGTAGGCGTGGCCGGACTGGATCAGGTATTCGGCGCAGGCGTACATGGTGTCGAAATAGTTCGACGCGAAATAGAGGTGCGTGCCCCAGTCGAAGCCCAGCCATTTCACCGACTCGGTGATGGCGTCGACGTATTCCTGGCTTTCCTTTTCCGGGTTGGTGTCGTCGAAACGCAGGTGGCAGACGCCGCCGTAGTCGCGCGCCAGGCCGAAGTTGAGGCAGATCGACTTGGCGTGGCCCAGGTGCAGGTAGCCGTTGGGCTCGGGCGGGAAGCGCGTCTCGACGCGGCCGCCCCATTTTCCGGCGGCATTCTGCTCGTCGATGAGGTTGCGGATGAAGTTGGCGGCGGGAGCGGAGGCGTTGTCGTGCGACATGATCGGATGCGAGTCTGGAATGCAGGGATTGTAGCGGGTTCGGGCGGCCCTTCGACAGGCCTGTCCTGAGTGAGGTCGAAGGGCTCAGGGCGAACGGCCATTGTTAACGCCGTTCGTGGCGAGCTTGTCGAACCACCAAAAGAAGGCTCGAAACGGTGGTCTTCAGATGATGATGCCGCCGCCGAGACAGACTTCGCCGTCATACAGCACGACGGACTGCCCGGGCGTGACCGCCCATTGCGGGCTGTCGAACGCGAGTTCAAGCGTATCGCCGTCGAGCCGGGTGATGCGGCAGGGCGAGTCGGTCTGGCGATAGCGGGTCTTGGCGGTGTAGGGCCTGGCCGGATCGGGCGCGACGCCGCTGATCCAGTTGAGCTGGCCGGCGGCGAGCGTCGAGCGCTTGAGCAGCGGATGCTCGTGGCCCTGCACCACGACCAGGGTGTTGCTCGCCATGTCCTTGGCGGCGACGAACCAGGGCTCGGTGCTGCCGTCCTTCTGCCCGCCGATGCCGAGCCCCTGGCGCTGGCCGAGGGTGTAGTACGTCAGACCTTGATGTCGGCCGACGACGTGGCCTTCGGGTGTTCTCATGTCGCCGGGATCGCGCGGCAGGTAGCGTTCGAGGAATTCGCGGAAGTTGCGCTCGCCGATGAAGCAGATGCCGGTGCTGTCCTTCTTGGCGGCGTTGGGCAGGCCGATCTGCGCGGCGATCCTGCGTACCTCGGGCTTGGGCAGGTGCGCCAGCGGAAACAGGGAAGGGGCGAGCTGCGTCTGGTTCAGGCGATAGAGGAAGTAGCTCTGGTCCTTGTTGGCGTCAGCTGCCCGCAAGAGCGTGGCGCGGCCGGCCGCATCCTGCCCCTTGCCGACGTAGTGGCCGGTGGCGATGAACTCGGCGCCGCGCGCGATGGCGTCGTCGAGGAAGGCCTTGAACTTGATCTCGGCATTGCACAGCACGTCGGGGTTGGGCGTGCGGCCGGCCTGGTATTCGGCGAGGAAGTAGCTGAACACGCGTTCCTTGTATTCGGCGGCGAAGTTGACTGCCTCGACCTCGATGCCGAGGACGTCGGCCACCGCCAGCACGTCGAGAAAATCCTGCGTCGCGGTGCACTGCTCGGTGTTGTCGTCGTCGTTCCAGTTTTTCATGAAGACGCCGAGCACGTCGTAGCCCTGCTGCTTCAGCAGATGGGCCGCGATGGAGGAATCGACTCCACCCGACATGCCGACGACGACGCGCGTGCTCATGCGTGGCTCACGAAGTCGAGCGGAAAGCGCCGCCCGGCCAGATAATCCCGCACGCAGCGCATGACCAGCGGGCTGCGGTGTGGCGTGGGATGGGCGGCGAGCGCGTCCGGCGTCAGCCAGAGGGCGCGCACGATGCCGTGGTCCAGCGGGCGTTCGGCGTCGAAGCCGGTGACGCCGCAGACATAGGCAAAGCGCAGGTAGGTGATGTCGCGTAGTGGATAGTGCGTGGTGTAGCAGCCGAGCAGGGCAGTCGGTTCGACGTGGTGTGCGGTTTCCTCCAGCGCTTCGCGGCGTACGGCCTCGATCAGCGTTTCGCCGCGTTCCCAGTGGCCGGCCGGCTGGTTGAGGCGCAGGCCTTCGGCCGTGTGCTCCTCGACCAGCAGGAATGTGCCGTCGCGTTCGACGATGGCAGCGGCGACCACGTGCGGCATCCACTGCGTTGTATCCAGGCTTGGCTCAGACATGGCTCTCTTTCCATTCTCCGGGTTGCAGCGCGTCCAGGCACCATTCGCCGACAGCGGCGCGGATCAGCCGCAGCGTCGGGAAGCCGATCTTCGCCGTCATCCGCCGCACCTGGCGGTTCTTGCCTTCGCTGATCGCGAGTTCGATCCAGCTTGTGGGGATGGCCTGGCGGAAGCGGATCGGCGGGTTGCGCGGCCACAGGCCGGCGGGTTCGTCGATGAGGCGCGCCCGGGCCGGGCGGGTGACGAAGTCGCCGAGATCGACGCCGCGGCGCAGGGGGTCGAGGTCGGCGTCCGTCGGCGCACCCTCGACCTGCACCCAGTAGGTTTTGGGCAGCTTGTGCCGGGGATCGGCAATGCGGCTCTGGAGCGCGCCATCATCGGTTAAAATCAGCAGGCCCTCGCTGTCGGCGTCCAGTCGTCCGGCCGCATAGACGCCCGGCAGCGCGAGGTAATCCCGCAAGCCCTGCCAGCGACCTTCCGGGGTGAACTGGCTGAGCACGCCATAGGGCTTGTTGAACAAAATAAGACGCGACACTTCGGGTGGGGACAAAGTCCCATTTTATCGTTTCGAGACATTATGAGCACACATATCCAGATTCCCGCCGCAGGCAAGAAAATTACCGTCAACGCCGACAACAGCTTGAATGTGCCGGACACGCCCATCATCCCCTTCATCGAGGGCGACGGCACCGGCGTCGACATCACCCCGGCGATGCGCCGCGTGGTCGATGCGGCGGTGGCCAAGGCCTACGGCGGCAAGAAGCAGATCGCCTGGATGGAAGTGTTCGCCGGCGAGAAGGCGGTCAAGGTCTACGGCGCCGACCAGTGGCTGCCGGACGAGACCGTGCAGGCGGTGAAGGACTATGTGATCTCGATCAAAGGCCCGCTCACCACGCCGACCTCGGGCGGCATCCGCTCGCTCAACGTCGCGCTGCGCCAGATGCTCGATCTCTATGTCTGCCTGCGCCCGGTGCGCTACTTCACCGGCGTGCCCAGCCCGGTCAAGGCGCCGGAGAAGGTCGACATGGTGATCTTCCGCGAGAACACCGAGGACATCTATGCCGGCGTCGAATGGGAAGCCAATTCGCCTGAAGTGAAGAAAGTGATCGAATTCCTGCAGAAGGAAATGGGCGTCAAGAAAATCCGCTTCCCTGAATCATCGGCCATCGGCATCAAGCCGGTGTCGGTCGAAGGCTCCGAGCGCCTGATCCGCAAGGCGATCCAGTACGCGATCGACAACGACCGCAAGTCGGTGACCCTGGTGCATAAGGGGAACATCATGAAGTTCACCGAAGGCGGTTTCAAGAAATGGGGCTACGAGCTCGCCGCACGCGAATTCGGCGCCAGACTGATCGGCGACGGCCCGTGGATGGAATTGCCGAACGGCATCATCATCAAGGACGTGATCGCCGACGCCTTCCTGCAGCAGATCCTGTTGCGCCCGGACGAATACGACGTGATCGCCACGCTCAACCTCAACGGCGACTACATTTCCGACGCGCTGGCGGCGGAAGTCGGTGGCATCGGCATCGCGCCCGGCGCCAACCTGTCCGACACCGTGGCGATGTTCGAGGCCACCCACGGCACCGCGCCCAAGTATGCCGGCAAGGACTACGTCAACCCGGGCTCGCTGATCCTGTCGGCCGAGATGATGCTGCGCCACCTGGGCTGGATCGAGGCGGCCGACCTGATCGTGGTCAGCATGGAAAAGGCCATTGCGGCGAAGACCGTGACCTACGACTTTGCGCGCCTGATGGACGGTGCAACCGAAGTGAAGTGCTCGGCGTTCGCCGAGGCGATGGTCGCGAAGATGTGAGAAGCTTGAACAGGCAACGCCATGTGTTGCCTGTTCGCTGTCCACCTATTTCAGCGGCAGGTAAACGTCAGTGACCAGTTCGTGTTCCGGCGTTTCCGGCAGCAGATTCAGGTAATGGAAGTAGAGCGGAAAATCGCGCAGTTCCTCGCCGCTTCCCGGTAACCAGTCGCGATACAGGGGGTAGATGGCAGATTCGCCAAGCCGGGCGTGGGTGCCCCGATGGCGTACGCGCGCGCAGCGACCGCCTGGGATGATCTTGGCGACTACGCCCTGCGGGTTGGCCGATACCTCCCCTGTCACCTCGCCGCAGATGTCGAAGCGGAATTTTTCCGGCTCGGTGGTATCAGGGTTGTCGTAGGCGATGCCAAAGGTCCGGCTGGTCTTGACGGGCGACAGGCCGTTCGCCTTGCGCCAGATGATAAATTGCCCAACCGTATCGTTGAGCAGCTCGATCGGGCCGCGATGTTCCTGCACGGCGATTCGGGTCGTTTCGAAATCGACGATCTCTACTTTCATGGTTTGTTTCCTTTCCGGGGTGCGGAACCGGTAACGCGCGTGCCAGGTTTCCCATTTCGGATGCCGCCTGAATTCCGAGGGCGACTGTTCGAAGGTATTCCTGAACGCGCGCGAAAACGACTCCGGATTTTCGAAGCCGGCTTCCAGCGCGATGTCGATGATCCGGGCACCGTGGTCGAAGGCAAGCCGGTAGGTGGCCTGCCGCAACCGCAGCAATTGGATATATCTGAAGACGCTGACGCCTGTATGTTCGGCAAACTGCCGGTGGAAGTGATACTTCGAGAAATTCGCGATCCGGCTCAGTTGCTCCACGGAAAGCACTTCGTCGAGGTGGGTCTCGATGTAATCGAGCACCTTGCCGAATCGCGCCGCGTACGCCTTTGCCTTCGTGTCATTCATCGCCGTTCCCTATCCACAGGGCGAACTATGCCAAGGGCGTCGTCCCGAGTCCTGACCACAATTGCTTTATTGAACGGGCCGAACGACCATCTCTCTGGTGATTTCACCGATGTCTTCTGGGCGAAGGAATACGCGGAGCCATTCCCGAGTTCCTCCTGTGATACGTATAGGGGCAGCCAACAAAAAACCCCGCCGAAGCGGGGTTTTTTGTTTCAGCGCAACAATTCAACCTTGCGGCTGGATGTTGGAAGCCTGCTTGCCTTTGGGACCTTGGCTGACTTCGAAGCTGACTTTCTGGCCTTCCTTCAGGGTCTTGAAACCGCTGGATTGGATGGCGGAGAAATGTGCGAACACATCTTCGCCGCCGTCATCTGGGGTGATGAATCCGAAACCCTTGGCGTCGCTGAACCACTTGACAGTACCTGTTGCCATTACAACTCCCTCCTTGGCGGAACATAAACACAACCACAAACATAACCGCGATAAGCATGACTCCACCCCGTGGGGCGTAAACTCTGGCGGATGACAGGACGGCGAGATTGTTTTAGCCGTCGGTCTGAATTCAAGCGCGCTACCCGGTAATGCCCTGTGGTAATGCCAAACCTGTACGGTTCTTGAAACCAAACTTTTGGCTTTTTACTACCGCGCATGAGTTTTTACAAGTGGAAAGCGAGAAAAAACAAGGGGCTGGGCTAGACTGTGGTTTCCATTCAACCAAAGAAAGGGTCGCGATGAAGAGAATGGTGCTGATCGGATTGGTGGCGGGCGCACTGCTGGCCACAGGTGCATGGGCTGAAACCGCCCAGCAGGAGCGGATGAAATCCTGCAGTGCCGATGCGGGCAAGCAGCAGCTTTCCGGCGATGCGCGCAAGGCGTTCATGAAATCCTGCCTGTCCGGCAAGTCGAACTGAGCCGGTCCGGGTATACACGAAGCAGGCTCCGCGCGGAGCCTTCTTCGTTTGATGGGATGCGGTAGCATGCGCGCCATGCGCACCTGGGACATCTTCTGCAACGTCGTCGACAACTATGGCGACATCGGCATAGCCTGGCGCCTGGCGCGCGGGCTGGCCGACGAGCATGGCCTGGACGTGCGCTTGTGGGTGGACGATCTGCGCGCGTTCCGGCATATCTGGCCGGCCATCGTCGTGGATGCGGATCGGCAGGTCTGCGAGGGCGTGACGATTTGTGCGTGGCGGGCGCCGTTTGCGGCGACCCGGCCGGCCGAGGTGGTGGTCGAGGCTTTCGGTTGTGCGCTGCCGGAAGCCTATCTGGCCGCCATGAGCGAGCAGTCGCCGTCGCCGGTCTGGATCAATCTCGAATACCTGAGTGCCGAGCCCTGGGTGGCCGCCCACCATGGCCTGCCTTCGCCGCACCCGCGCTTGCCGCTGACCAAGTATTTCTTCTTTCCGGGTTACACGCCGGACACCGGCGGCCTGCTGGTCGAGGCGGATCTGGCCGAACGGCGCGCCGCTTTCGTGCAGGACGGCATGCCGGCGTTCTGGCGCGAACTGGGACTGGATGCGCCGCGGGCGGATGAGTTGCTGGTGTCGCTGTTCGCCTACGAGAACCCGGCGTTGCCCGATCTGCTCGATGCCTGGGCGACCGACTCGCATCCGCTCACCTGCCTCGTCCCCGAAGGCCGGGTGATGCCGCAGCTGGCCGCCTGGTTGGCGGTTCCCGGCTTGCGGGCGGGCGATACCGGCAGCCGCGGCGCCTTGCAGGTACACGTTCTGCCGTTCATGAACCAGGATCGGTATGACCGCCTGCTGTGGGCCTGCGGCCTCAATTTCGTGCGGGGCGAAGATTCCTGCGTGCGGGCACAGTGGGCGGCCCGCCCACTGGTGTGGCAAGCCTATCCGCAGGCCGAGGGGGCACACTGGAACAAGCTGGACGCGCTGCTGGCGCGTTACACGGCGGGCCTGGACGGCGCGACGGCGGACGCGGTGAGTGGGATCTGGCGGAACTGGAATGCCATGCCGGACGCGCCCGGCATGGCAGCCTGCTGGACCGCCTGGCGTGCGCACCAGGCCGCGATCGAACGGCACGCACAGGCCTGGTGCGGTCGCCTCGGCCTGGCCGGCACGCTCGCCGGCAAGCTGGTGGAATTCGCAGAAAATAAGTTAAAATAGCGAGTTTTCTCAAACTCTTAGCGCTCTCGCAGCAGGACACACCCATGAAAATCGCACAGGAACTCCGCGCCGGCAACGTCGTGATGATAGGCAAAGACCCGATGGTGGTGCAAAAGGCCGAATTCTCGAAATCGGGCCGCAACTCATCCGTCGTCAAGATGAAACTGAAGAACCTGTTGACCGGGGCCGGTACCGAATCGGTCTACCGTGCCGACGACAAGTTCGACACCGTCACCCTTGATCGCAAGGAATGCACCTATTCCTACTTCGCCGATCCGCTGTATGTGTTCATGGACAGCGATTACAACCAGTACGAGATCGAAGCCGACAACCTCGGCGACGCGCTGAACTACCTGGATGATGGCATGCCGCTGGAAGTGGTGTTCTATGAAGGCAAGGCGATTTCGGTTGAAATGCCCACCACGGTCATCCGCGAAGTCGAATACACCGAGCCCGCCGTGCGCGGCGATACCTCGGGCAAGGTGATGAAGCCCGCGCGCATCAAGCCGACCGGATTCGAACTGCCGGTGGCCGCGTTCGTCGACATCGGCGACATGATCGAGATCGATACCCGCACCAACGAATTCAAGCGCCGCGCAAACTGAACGTGGTTATTGCCGATTAATCGGCAACAACCGCGGCCTGCCCTTGATGCCCTTTAGGGTGCTTGCGGGTGGATTACGGTGTTGGTTTCAAACAAAAGGCAGCTTCGGCTGCCTTTTGTTTTTGGTGTCAGTTCAGCGGCGTTAAAATAGCGACTCGTTTCTCCGTCGCTTCCCCATGACCGATCCACGTTTCATCCATCTCCGCCTGCATACCGAGTATTCCGTCACCGATGGTCTGGTGCGGGTGGCCGACGCGGTCAAGCGCGCGAAGGGTGTTGCGATGCCGGCGCTGGGTCTCTCCGATTTGTCCAATACGTTCGGCTGGGTGAAGTTCTATCGAACGGCCCGGGGGGCCGGGATCAAACCCATATTCGGCTGCGACGTGTGGGTGACCAACGCCACGGATAGAAACCGGCCCTCCCGCCTGCTGCTTCTGGTGCAGCACCGCGAAGGGTATCGCCGCCTGTGCGAACTGCTCACGCGCGCCTATCAGGAGAATGTCCATCGCGGCCGTGCCGAGATCGATCCCGCCTGGCTGGTCGAAGGCACCGACGGCCTGCTGGCCTTGTCGGGCGGCGACCTGGGTAACGTCGCGCAGGCCATCCTCGACGACAAGCCTGACGCTGCGCGCACCGCAGCGGAAGCCTGGGCCGAGCTGTTCCCGGGCCGCTATTACCTGGAGCTGCAGCGCTTCGGCCAGCCGCATACCGAACGCCTGATCGACGGCCTGCTCGACATCGGTGCGGCGCTCAACCTGCCGGCGGTCGCCACGCATCCGATCCAGTTCATTGCGCCGGACGACTTCAAGGCGCACGAGGCGCGCGTCTGCATCGCCGAGGGCATGATGCTGGGCGACCCGCGCCGGCCGCGGCCGTTCACCGCCGAGCAGTACTTCAAGACGCCGGACGAGATGGCGGAGCTGTTTGCCGACCTGCCGGAAGCCCTGGCCAACAGCGTCGAAATCGCCAAGCGCTGCAACCTCACGCTGGAACTCGGCAAGAGCAGGCTGCCCGACTTCCCGACGCCGGACGGCATGAGCCTCGACGACTACATGCGGCAGCGTTCCTTCGAGGGTCTGCAGGAACGCATGGCCCACCTTTATCCCGACGAAGCGGAGCGCGCCGCGAGGCTGCCGGAATACACCGAGCGACTGGAATTCGAGCTCGGCACCATCATCCAGATGGGCTTCCCGGGCTACTTCCTGATCGTGTCCGACTTCATCAACTGGGCCAAGAACAACGGCGTGCCGGTGGGGCCGGGGCGGGGTTCCGGTGCCGGCTCACTGGTGGCCTACTGCCTGTCCATCACCGACCTCGACCCGTTGCGCTATGACCTGCTGTTCGAACGCTTCCTGAATCCCGAGCGGGTGTCGATGCCCGACTTCGACGTCGACTTCTGCCAGGACGGCCGCGATCGCGTGATCCAGTACGTGAAGGACAAGTACGGTCATGCCGCGGTGTCGCAGATCGCCACCTTCGGCACCATGGCGGCGAAGGCGGTGCTGCGCGACGTCGGCCGCGTGCTCGACCTGCCGTATTTGTTCGTCGACAAGTTCGTCAAGCTGGTGCCCAACGAGCTCGGCATTTCGCTGGCCGAGGCGCGCGAGAAGGAACCGCAGATCGACGAACGCGCGAGAAACGAGGAAGAACTCGCCGAACTGCTGCCGCTGGCGGAAAAGCTCGAGGGCATCACCCGCAACGTCGGCATGCACGCGGGCGGCGTGCTGATCGCGCCGGGCCGGCTGACCGATTTCTGTCCGCTGTACCAGGCCGAAGGCTCCGACGCGGCGGTGTCGCAGTTCGACAAGGACGACGTCGAGGCGATTGGCCTGGTCAAGTTCGACTTCCTCGGCCTGCGCACGCTGACCATCCTGGCCGAGGCGGTGCGTTTCGTGCAGCGCCATGAAGACCGCAAGGATTTCCGTCTGGAAGATCTGCCGCTCGACGATCGGGCGGTCTACAAGCTGTTCGCCGACGGCAACACTACCGCGGTGTTCCAGTCCGAATCGCGCTCGGCCAAGGACCTGGAAAAAAAGCTGAAGGGCGACTGCTTCGAGGACATCATCGCGCTGATGGCGCTCAACCGTCCGGGCCCGCTCGGCTCCGGCATGGTGGATGACTTCATCGCGCGCAAGCAGGGCAAGCAGAAGCCCGAGTACTTCCACCCCGACCTCGAACCGGTGCTGAAATCGACCTACGGCATCATCGTCTACCAGGAGCAGGTGATGCTGGTGGCGCAGATCCTGGCGGGCTACAGCCTCGGCGCCGCCGACTTGCTGCGGCGCGCCATGGGCAAGAAGAAGCCTGAGGAAATGGCGCAGCAGCGCACGATTTTCCTGGAAGGCGCGGCTAAGCGCGGGGCCGACACCAAGGTCGCCGAACGCCTGTTCGACCTGATGGAAAAGTTCGCCGAATACGGCTTCAACAAGTCGCACTCGGCGGCCTACGCGCTGGTGGCCTACCACACCGCTTGGCTCAAGGCCTACTACCCGGCCGAATTCATGGCGGCAACCATGTCGTCTGAAATGTCCGATACCGACAAGGTGCGCGTGTTCTACGAGGACTGCCGCGCCAACGGACTGACCATGCTGCCGCCCGACATCAACCTGTCGGGCTATCGCTTCGAACCGGTCAGCAAGACCGAGATCCGCTATGGCCTGGGCGCGATCAAGGGCAGCGGCGAGGCGGCGATCGGCGCGATCGTTGCCGAGCGCGAGGCGAACGGACCCTACAAGGGCTTGTTCGACCTGACGCGGCGGGTCGACAAGCGCTACCTCAACCGCCGTGTGCTCGAGGCGCTGGTGAAGGCGGGCGCGTTCGATAGCCTGGACCCCCATCGTGCCAGCCTCATGGCCTCGGTCGGCGCGGCGCTGGAAACCGCCGACCGCGCGGCGCGCAGCGGCGGCCAGGTCGGCCTGTTCGGCGAGGCGCTCGACGGCGGCGGCGAAGACCTGATCGACGTGTCGGTGTGGCCGGAGCAGGAAAAACTACTGCAGGAAAAGTCCGCGCTCGGCTATTTCTTCAGCGGTCACCCTTTCACCTCGTATCTGGCCGAGGTATCCAGTTTCGCCAAAAGGCAGCTCGACAGCTTGGAGCCGTCACGCGACTTGGTCATGCTGGCCGGCATCGCCGTTTCGCTGCGCACCCAGATGACGCGGCGCGGCAAGATGCTGATCCTGCTGCTGGACGACGCGACGGCGCAGGTCGAAGTCGTGATCTTCAACGAACTCTACGAGCAGAGCCGCCATCTGCTGAAGGACGACGCGCTGCTGGTCATCGAGGGCAAGGTCAACCGCGACGACTATTCGGGCGGGGTACGGGTGACGGCGGAGCGGATTTACGACCTGGCCGGCGCGCGCACCCGGTTTGCCCAGGGGCTGAGGCTGGCGTGCAACGGCCAATCGAGTGGCCGCAAGCTGGCTGAACTGCTCGCACCCTATAAAGCGCAGGAAGGGGGATGCCCGGTATGGGTCGAGTATCACAATCCCAATGCACGCTGCCGGGTGCGGCTGGGCGAGGACTGGCGGGTGCGGCTGGACGACCGGCTGCTCGAGTCTCTGGGCGGCTGGCTCAAGCCCGAGGCGGTGAACGTCATTTACTGATCGCGCGGGCACGCTTGATATAAAACTACCAAGCCATGTCTTTTGTGAAACAAAGTGTTGACAAGCAATGCAGAATATTAGATTATTCTAATAACACTGAGGTCGCCGCAATGGCACTTGGTGTTGTCTCCTCCAATCCTCCTCCTTTGGTGGATACTCTGCCCGGCTCTTCACTGAGCTGGGCATTTTTTTGTCCGGATTTCGCCGGGCAACTCACCCCTTAGTCTGTCCGCTTCACAAATCCGCTGAACTGGCCTTGCGCCTCGTTGACCTCGACCCGGTCGACTCGCGCCTGCGGCGGCCCGCTGCGTGCCCATTCGATGAGCGCAGCGACGGCCTCGACTGAACCCTGGACCACGGCCTCCACCGAACCATCAGCCTGATTGCGCACCCAGCCGGCCACGTTCAGGCGCTCGGCTTCGATCCGCATCGATTCGCGGAACCACACGCCCTGCACGCGGCCGTGGATGCGCAGGTGATGCGTTTTCACGGCCGGCTCACTTCACCTTCATGCCGGGCTGCGCGCCGCTGTCGGGCGACAGGATGAAGAGGCCGGGGGCCTCCCCTGAAGCCGCCAGCACCATGCCTTCGCTCATGCCGAACTTCATCTTGCGCGGGGCGAGGTTGGCGACCATCACGGTGAGCCGTCCGACCAGGGTTTCGGGCGCATAGGCCGACTTGATGCCGGCAAACACCTGGCGGGTGCCGAGCTCGCCGAGGTCGAGCGTCAGCCGCAGCAGCTTGTCGGCGCCTTCGACGTGCTCGGCATTGGCGATGCGCGCGATGCGCAGGTCGATCTTCGCGAAGTCGTCGATGCTGATGGTTTCAGCGACGGGCGCGGCGGCAGCCGGCTGCGCGGCGTGCGCCTGCGCTTCGGCGTGGCGGGTCGGCGCGGGGGCCGGAGTCGGTTCGAGGTTCTGCTTGTTGGCGTCTACCATGGCTTCGATGGCTTTCGGGTCGATACGGGTCATCAGGTGGATGTACGCGTTGATGCGGTTGCGGATGAACAGGCTCTGGGAATCTTCCCAGGCCAGCGGCGGAATGTCGAGGAAGGCTTCGACCTCCTCGGCGAGTTTCGGCAGCACCGGCTTCAGGTACAGCGTCAGCAGGCGGAAGCAGTTCAACGCGACTGTGCAGACCTCATGCAGGCGATAAACGGCTTCAGGTTTCTTCGCCAGTTCCCAGGGCTTCTCGTCGGCGACATACTGATTGGCGCGATCGGCCAGCGTCATGATTTCCCGCAGGGCCTTGGCGTAGTCGCGTGCCTCGTAATGCGTGGCAATCGTGCCGGCCGCGGCCTGGAATGCACCGATCAATTCGATGTTGGCCACGCCGTCGGCAAGCTTGCCCTCGAAGTTCTTGTGGATGAAACCGGCGGTGCGGCTGGCGATGTTGATGAACTTGCCGACCAGGTCCGAGTTCACCCGCGCGACGAAATCGTCGAGGTTGAGGTCGATATCCTCCATCGAACCGTTGAGCTTGGCCGCGTAGTAATAGCGCAGCCACTCGGGATTGAGCTTCTGCTCGAGATAGCTTTCGGCCGTGATGAAGGTGCCGCGCGACTTCGACATCTTCTGGCCGTTGACGGTCAGGAAGCCGTGCGCGTACACCGCGGTCGGCAGCCGATGGTCGGAATACTTCAGCATCGCCGGCCAGAACAGCGCGTGGAAATACAGGATGTCCTTGCCGATGAAGTGCACCAGTTCGGCCTTGGAGTCCTTGCCCCACCAGGCGTCGAAGTCGAGCCCGTTGTCCTTCGCGTACTTGGCGAAGCTCGCCATGTAACCCACGGGCGCGTCGAGCCAGACATAGAAATATTTGCCCGGCGCGCCGGGGATCTCGAAGCCGAAGTAGGGCGCGTCGCGGCTGATGTCCCAATTGTTCAGCCCCGAGGCGAACCATTCCTGCATCTTGTTGGCGGCCTCGTCCTGAAGCGCGCCCGATTTGGTCCATTCGCGCAGGAAGGCTTCGCAGTCGCCGAGTTTGAAGAAGTAATGCTCGGAATCCTTGTGCACCGGGGTTGCGCCCGACACTGCCGACACCGGGTTCTTCAGTTCGGTCGGGCTGTAGGTGGCGCCGCACACCTCGCAGTTGTCGCCGTACTGGTCCAGCGCGCCGCACTTGGGACACTCGCCCTTGATGAAGCGGTCGGGCAGGAACAGGTTCTTCACCGGGTCGTACAACTGGGCGATGGTCTTGACGTCGATCAGGCCGGCATCCTTCAGCGCGAGGTAGATCTTCGATGCCAGCGCGCGGTTCTCGTCCGAATGCGTCGAGTAGTAATGGTCGAAGCCGATGTGGAAGCCCGCGAAGTCGCGCGTGTGCTCGTCCCACACCCGGCCGATCAGCGTTTCCGGCGTGATGCCTTCCTTTTCCGCGCGCAGCATGATGGCGGTGCCGTGGGTGTCGTCGGCGCACATGTAGCGGCAGTCGTGGCCACGCATCTTCTGGAAGCGCACCCAGATGTCGGTCTGGATGTATTCGACCAGATGGCCGAGGTGGATGCTGCCGTTGGCATAGGGCAGGGCGGAGGTGACGAGGATCTGGCGGGACATGGGCAGGCCGGAAGGCGCAAAAGCCGCCATTTTAACGCGAGCGGGCCGCCCGGCCCTTCAATGAGCTGCTAAAAACGCGAGCCGGGCTGCTTGAGGAATTCGAGTTCCTCTTCGGAGGAGGGGCGGCCCAGGATCGCGTTGCGATGCGGGAAGCGGCCGAAGCGCGCCACCACGTCGCGGTGCTTGCGCGCGTAGTCCAGGAAATTGTCGAACAGCGTGCGTTCGTCGGCCGCAGCTTCGTTCGCCAGGGTTTCATACAGTGCCACGGATCGGTCCTGCATGGCCAGCGACTCGGCATGTTCCAGCGGCAGATACAGGAACACGCGCTCGATCGGCGCAAGCTGCCGGTCTTCGCCGGCCGCGAGCGCGTCCAGGCTCAAGGCCAGTGCCTGGGGATCCGTGGCAAAGGCCTGCGGCTGGTCGCGGTGGATATGGTGCGGAAACTGGTCGACCACGATCACCAGTGCCAGGCGCGTGCGCGGGGTGGATGTCCAGTGGTCCAGCCGGCCTGCTGTCGCGTCGACCAGCGTGGCGGCAAAGCGGTCGATCACCGCCCGGTCGTTTTCGGGCGATTTGCCGAACCACAGCGTGTTTTTCCGTCCGGCGACCTCGGCCGCGCTGCCGGGCGGGCCGAACCAGAAGTCGAGCACGTTTTCAGGCAGAACGTCCATGGCGGGTTGAGTCGGTTCAGAAGATGTCGTCGGGCAGGTCGTTGTGGCTGCCGTCGCAGAACGGTTTGTCCTTGCTGTGCTTGCAGTTGCACAGCCAAACCGTGGTCTTTTCCCCGACGACGAACGGCATCGGCTCCAGCCCCGTGCCTTCGTGCGAGCCGTCGCAGAATGGCTGCGTCATCGAGCGGCCGCACGAGCACCACCAGTACTCGCCCGGTTCGAGTTCGAGTTCGGCGGGATTGCGGTCATATACAACGGGTTCGGACATGCTTTGCTCCTGAGCGAAAAACGCCATTCTAGACGCATTGACCGTCGGCAAATCCGTACGGTTCATGGGGCAATTCTGCTGCGCGCCCGTCAGGCACCGCCCCCCAGTGCCTTGTAGAGCGTGACCTGGGCGCTGAGCACCTGCAGCCGGGACGTGACCAGGGCCTGTTCGGTGCTGAAGGCCTCGCGGCTGGCATCCAGCACTTCGAGATAATTGGCGATGCCGGCCCGCTCACGGGCTTTCACCCGTTCCAACCGGGCATTGATGGCGCGCAGGTTGGCTTCCTGTGCGCTCAGCTGCTCGGCATAGGTGGTACGGGCAGCCAACGCGTCGGCGACTTCGCGGAATGCCTGCTGGATGGTTTTCTCGTAATCGGCCACCGCCTGCACTTTGCGCGCTTCCGCCACTTCCAGATTGGCCCGGTTGCGGCCGGCGTCGAACAGGGGCAGCGTCAGGACCGGCTGGAACAGCCAGGCCTGGCTGCCGGCATCGAACAGGCCGGACAGTGCGCTGCTGGCGGTGCCGAGGTTGCCGGTCAACGCGATACGGGGGAAGAAGGCGGCACGGGCGACGCCCACATTGGCATTGCTTGCGATCAGCCGCTGCTCGGCGGCACGCACGTCGGGGCGCCGCAACAGCACGTCCGAGGGCAGGCCGGGCGCCAGCCCCGCCAGAACCGTCTGGTTCGTTGCTCCGGAGGTCTCGGGGAGCGGAACGGCCATGCCGGTCAGCAGGCGCAGGGCGTTTTCCGTTTGCGCGCGCTGGCGCTTCAGGTCCGCCCATTGGGCACGCACCGATTCGACCAGGCTGTCGGCAGCCAGCACGTCGAGATCGGTCGCCAGACCGGCCTCGCCCCGCTTGCGGATGAGGGCCAGGCTTTCCTCGCGGGTTTTCAGCGTGTCGTCGGCAAGCTGTGTGCGTTCGGTGAGCTCGATGAACTGATACCAGGTGCCGGCGACATCGCCGATGAGGCTGACACGGAAACTTCTGGCCGCTTCATCGCTCGCCAGATACTGGGCTCTGGCGGCCTCGTTCAGCGCCGCCACCCGGCCCCAGAAGTCGAGCTCGAACGCGGTCATACCCAGGCCAACGTCGTAGCGGCTGGTGGTGCGCGCCACGCCGACGCCGGAGAGATCGGCCGGTGTCCGGGTGCGGTTGGCGTTGGCCTGGCCCTCCAGCGTCGGGAATCGGTCGGCGCGGGCGACGCCCGCCAGGGCGCGCGCCTCCTCGACGCGTGCCAGCGCGATTCGCATGTCGCGGTTGTTGGCGAGCGCCGCCTCGATCAGCGTATGCAGCGCCGGATCGGGGAAGTAGGTCTGCCAGTCAGGCAGCGCCGTTGCATGCGTTGCCGGGCTGTCCGCGGCGAACTGCTGCGGAACGGGCGCGACGGGCCGCTGGTAGACCGGGATCTGCGAACAGCCCGCCAGCCATGCCAGCGTGACGAGCGTTACGCCCCGGAATGCGCGGGACACGTGCCCGGATTCAAATTTGCGTTCAGTCATGTTTCGTTTCCTCCCGAGGCTTGGTGGGGAAGCGTTTCCGGATCACCACGAAAAACACCGGTACCAGGAAAATGGCCAGCAGTGTGGCGGCGATCATGCCGCCGACCACGCCGGTTCCCACCGCGTGGCGGCCGGCCGCACCGGCGCCGGTCGAGATGGCGAGCGGCAACACACCCAGGATGAAGGCGAAGCTGGTCATGAGGATGGGCCGCAAGCGCAGGCGACACGCCTCCAGCGTGGCGGAGACGAGATCCATGCCCTCGTCGTGCAGTTGCCGGGCGAACTCGATGATGAGGATGGCGTTCTTGGCGGACAGGCCGATGATGGCGATCAGTCCGACCTTGAAGAACACATCGTTGGGCAGGCCGCGCAGGTAGACGGCCAGCACGGCCCCGAGGATGCCCAGCGGCACCACCAGGATCACCGAGAAAGGTATGGCCCAGCTCTCGTACAGCGCCGCCAGCGCGAGAAACACCACCAGCAGCGACAAGGCGAAGAGGATGGGCGCCTGGGCACCGGCCAGCCGTTCCTCGAACGAGGTGCCCGACCACTCGAAGCCGAAGCCTGGCGGCAGTTTCGCGGCGATCTCCTCCATGGCCTGCATCGCTTCGCCGGTGGAATGTCCAGGCGCGGACGTGCCGGCGATTTTCATCGAGGGGTTGCCGTTGTAGCGGTCGAGCTTGGGCAGGCCCACGATCCATTTGGGCTTCGCGATTTCTCCCAGCAGCACGATATCGCCGAGGCGGTTCCGTATCGGCAGTTTCAGCAGATCGTCTGGCGTCTTGCGCAGGTCCGCATCCGCCTGCATCTGCACGCGGAGAATGCGACCATCGCGCACGAAGTCGTTGACGTAGGACACGCCGATGGCCGAACTCAGGGTGTCGTTGAGATTGGCCATGTCGATCTGCAGCGCCTGGGCCTTCTCGCGGTCGATGTCGAGGAAGACCTGGGGCCCGGGCTCCTGGCCTTCGGGGCGTACGCCGGTCAGACGCTTGTCCTGGCTGGCCATGCCCAGCACCATGTTGCGCACGTCCATGAGCGCCTCGCGTCCTTGCCCGGAGCGGTCCAGCAGACGGAAGTCGAAGCCGCCGACCGCGCCCAGTTCGGGAATGGGCGGCGGGTTCACCGCGAAGATCACGGCTTCCTTGATGCGCATGAAGGTTCCCATGGCGCGGCCGATGACGCCCTGTGCGGAATGCTCCGGCCCCTTGCGTTCGTCCCAGTCCTTGAGCCGGGTGAAGACGATCGCCGCGTTCTGCCCGCGGCCGAAGAAGGAAAAGCCGACCACGCCGATGACACGCTCCACCTCCGGTTGCTTCAGGTAGAACTGTTCCACCTGGGAAAGCACCTTCACCGTGCGTTCCTGGGTGGCGCCGCCCGGCAGTTGCACCAGGGTGATGAAATAGCCCTGGTCTTCGTCCGGCAGGAAGCTGCCGGGCAGCTTGGCGAACAGCCAGCCGGCGGCGATCACGATCGCGAGATAGATCACCATCCAGCGGCCACTGCGGGCGAGGATGCGCGCCGTGAGGCCGTGATAGCGCGTGGTGATCTTGCCGAAGAAGCGGTTGAATCCGCGTTTCTCGTCTTCTTCCGCTTCGCCCGGCTTGAGGAGCGTTGCGCACATGGCGGGCGTGAGCGACAGCGCCATCAGCACCGAGAACGCCATGGTGAGAATCAGGGTGGCGGCGAACTGGCGATAGATGGCGCCGACGGAGCCGCCGAAGAACAGCATCGGCATGAATACCGCGGACAGCACGACGGAGATGCCGAGGATCGCGCCGAGGATCTGGTCCATCGCCTTGACGGTGGCGGCCAGCGGCGGCAGGCGTTCCTCGCGCATGATGCGCTCGACGTTCTCCACCACTACGATGGCGTCATCCACCAGTACCCCGATCGCCAGCACCATGGCGAACAGGGTCAGCACGTTGATGGAAAAGCCGAAGGCATACAGGCCTGCAGTCGCGCCGGCCAGCGCCACCGGCACCACGACGGCCGGGATCAGCGTGGTGCGCCAGTGTCCGAGGAACACGTACATCACGATGAACACCAGGATCATGGCCTCGCCGAGAGTCTTCACCACCTCGAAAATCGAGATTTCCACGAAGCGCGAGGTGTCGTAGGGGACCGCCCAGTCGACACCCTCGGGGAAGAAGCGGGCGAGTTCCGCCATGCGCGACTTCACCGATTTGGCGACGTCGAGTGCATTGGCGCCCGGCGCGACACGGATGGCGATGGCGGCGATCGGCTGGCCGTTCATGCGGGCGTAACGATCGTAGCTTTCGGCACCGAGTTCCACGCGCGCCACGTCCTTGACTTTGACGGTGGCGCCGTTGGGCAGGGCGCGCACCACGACGTTGCCGAATTCCTCGGGGGTCTTGAGGCGGCCGCGCGTCACGATCACGGCGTTCACCTGTGCATTGGCCGAGGCCGGCGCCTGGTTCAGTTCGCCGGTGGCGAGCTGCACGTTTTGCGCCTGCAGGGCCGTCTTCACGTCCGCCGGGGTGAGCCCGTACGCGGTGAGCTGCTCGGGCTTGAGCCAGATGCGCATGGAGTATTCGCTGCCGAACAGGATGGCTTCGCCGACGCCGGGGACCCGCAGCAGGGGATCCAGCACATTGGCGGCGGCGTAGCTGCTGAGGTCGGTCGCGTTGCGCTTGCCGTCCTTGGAGAAGATGGCGACGAACATCAGGTAGTTGCGCTGCGGCTTGGTCACCGGCACGCCCAGCCGCCGCACGTCTTCCGGCAGGCGCGCTTCGACGCGCTTGTAGCGGTTCTGTGCCTCCACCGAGGAAATGTCGACGTTGGTGCCCGGCTCGAAGGTCAGCGTCAGCGTGCCGGCGCCCAGCTCGGACGACGCCTCCATGTAGAGGAGGTGCTCGATGCCGTTCATCTGCTGTTCGATCAGCTTGATGACCGTGTCCTCGACCACTTGGGCGGAGGCGCCGGGATAGGTCACGTTGAACGCGATCTGCGGCGCGGCCACCGGAGGATACTGGGCCACCGGCAGGTTTTTCAGCGCAATGCCCCCGACGAGCAGGATCAGGATGGCGATGACCCAGGCGAAGATGGGCCGGTGGATGAAGAAACGTGCCATGTCAGTTGCCCTGTTTCTGGAGGACGGGTTTCACCGCCGAGCCCGGCTTGGCCTTCTGTATGCCGTCCACGATCAAAGTCTCGCCGTCCTTGAGGCCGTCTTCGATGACGAAGTCGGTTCCTGACATGGCGCCGACTTTCACCGGTCGCTGCATCACCTTGTTTTCCGGTCCCACCAGCAGGACGAACTGGCCCTGGGGGCCGGACATCACCGCGCGTTGCGGCACGGTGATCACGTTTTCCGCGACGGCCTGGGGCAGCCGTACCCGCACGAAGGTGCCCGGCAGCAGCAGGCGTTTCGGATTGGGGAATTCCGCTTTCAGCGTGACGGCGCCGGTACTGGGATCCACGCTCATGTCGCTGAAGAAGAGCCGGCCCTTGTGGGGATAGGGCTGGCCGTTTTCCAGAATGAGCTCCACGATGCGGCTGTCCGTTGCCTTCAACTGGCCGGCGGCGAGCGCGCTTTTCAGACGCAACACATCGGCGTTGGGCTGGGTGAACAGCACGTTGACCGGCTCGAGTTGCTCGATGGTGGCGAGCAGGGTGGCGTCGTTCCGGCCAACCAGCGCACCTTCGGTCACCACGGTGCGGCCGATGTGGCCGGAGATGGGGGCGGGTACCGTGGTGTTCTCCAGATCGAGACGGGCACGCGCGAGCTGGGCTTCGGACTGTTTCAGTGCGGCACGGGCCAGATCCACTTCCTGTTGGCTGACCGCCTTGATGGGCAGGAGCGACTCCACACGGGCCAGGTTGAGCCGCTTCACATCCACGTCGGCTTCCGCCGCCTGCGCGGCTGTACGGTAGGTGCGGTCATCCAGCCGGAATAGCGGTTGGCCGGCGCGCACATCGCTGCCTTCCGTGAACAGGCGCTTTTCCACGATGCCCTCGACGCGGGCCCGGACCTGCGCGGTGCGCACGGCTTCCACGCGGCCCGGCAGTTCCTGGGTGAGCGTGGCGGCCTTGCTTCCCACCTGGACCACGACCACTTCCGGCGGCGGCATCCCCCCCGGCGGGCCGCCCGCCTCCGGCGCGGACTTGCCATCGGGGCCGCAGGCGGCGAGTAGCGGCAGAACAACAAGAAGAGCAAAGCGTTTCATGGTGTGTCCTTTTCAGGGGCAAAGGCGCGCAGGAAGCAATCCACCACCTGCGCCGTTTTCGTGGGCTTGAGCAAATCGGTCTGTAAATTGATGAGGCCGCGCAAGCGATCCAAATCGATCAGCGCGGCGGTCAGCATCTCGGCGGCGAAATCGGGATCGTCCTTCCGCAATCCGCCCGCCTCCATGGCCTGGGCCAGATACTTGGCGAGGCGCTTGCGGGTGGTGTACGGGCCCTGGCGAAAGAACTGCTTCGCCAGTTCCGGAAAACGCGGGGCCTCCGCCACCATGGTGCGAAAGATCGCGAGTCCCTCGGGGCTCAACAGGCGTGCGCGATAGGCGTCGCCAAAGGCCAGCAGCGTGGCCCGTACATCGCCGTCCCCATCCAGGGTCACCAGCACCGACTGGATAGAATGGCGCACCACTTCGCCGAACAGCGCGTCCTTGCTATGGAAGTGGTTGTACAGCGTCTGCCGTGCGACCTGCGCGCGGGCAGCGATGCGGTCGATGCTGACCTGGTAGCCCTCTTCGCGGAAGGCTTCGCAGGCAGCAGCCAGCAAGCGTTCGCGGGGGCCGTGAGGCGGGTCAAACTCAGGAGACATGCCGATCCATTCAAAAATAGACTGGGCAGTCTACCTGTCTGCCGGAACGCGCGCAAGGGCCGAATGTGCCACGGTTCGAAGGAAGCGCAGGGGATATCAGGAAGGGTGTTTGCCCGCTTTGTTTTGCAGGGCGAGGACCGGAGCGGGAACGTCCCGTCAGCCGAATTGGGCGAAGCGCGTTAGCCGGTTCCGCCGGCTGGCGATACAGGCTTTAGACGCTGGCGTACCAGTCGAACATGGGGATGGAATGACCGATGGTCGGGGTGAGAGGATTCGAACCTCCGACTCCTGCGTCCCGAACGCAATCCGGGTCCCTAAACCCGCCCCCCAGAGGGTTTGGCACCCTAGAAGAATCAACAGGTTAGCACATTTTCGCGAAAGCGAACGAAGCTAAACGAAGGCGTTTTCAAGGGCGCACTGTCGCAGAATTGTCGCAGATTTTCTACGCGAGTATCCCCGCGCGGGCGGCTGCGCGCCCTAGCTTTTTGCTCTTGGATAACAGCGGTGGCTTTACCTGTTTTAACGTCAGACAGGTGATCCCATGGCCCCTCCCGTTCCTTTCAAGCCCATTTCCAAGCTCGATGCCGCCGACATTCTTGGTGTGACGGTACGCACCATTGAAAACCACATCGCGGCAGGCATGCTGCCGCGTCCCGCTGCGATCGGGAATCGGCGTTACTGGCACCCGGACGACTTCTACGCGTGTCTGGAACGAGCTCTGCGCAAGGGTGAGGCGAGCCCTGTAGACGCGGAACGACGTCAGGTGGACGGATCGGAAGAGGCCGCTTACCAGCAAGTGTTGGGAAGTGTCGAACCCCGCCGGAGGCCTTCGCGGGGTGGCGCTAAAGCCTCGGCAGTGGAGCGGACGCGCGCCCGTGATGAGGTGCGCCAACGGGAGCTGGAGGGTGGGTAGCAGTGCCAACTGCTCTTGGTGCTGGACGCGTTCACGCATTCGCATCTCTGCGACCACAACGGTCGCAGACTATGGTACCGAGTTGTGTGCGGTTCTTCAGGCTGGCGCTGAGTAGGGTTACACGCAATGTTCCCTTCACCGCCTCCCGGGGCGTTGAGCCAGGAGGGATTACGAGGACGAAAGCCCGGAGATACGCTCCACAGGCCCGCAAGGACTTCATTGCCGCCGTCACCACCCGTGGCTATGGCTTATCAGAAGAGCTTCGCCTGCTCACATCGGCACAATAGAAAAGCGGGGGTTTCCCCCCGCTTGAATTTACTTGCTTGCCTTTTTGCTGGTCACGATCCGGGGAGCCAGTTCCACCTCGAGCATTTCCCTTATCAAGCTGACTAACCTGGGCCACTCGTGTTTTCTGTTCAACAGCATTTTTCCCGTCGCGTCCTGGTAAAACACAACCAGTGCAGCCTTGACGTCATCAGGCAATTTATCAATGTTTGGGGGAAGCAAATAAAGGTAATTGGGATCCCCCGCGATATGTGTGATCGCGGCAGCCATGTCATTTTCAAGCCTGTCCTTCGGGGTGTAAAAATCCTGTGCTGTAACTTGGCTCGCTGCCAATTTCACCAGAATAGGTGGGCAGCCCAGATAACGTGCGGCAGCCTGAACAACGTCAGCCGAAATCCTTGATGTCTCCCGCATTCCTTTTTTTAGCTGAATCAAATACCCGTAAGTGACCCCAAGTGCCGAGGCCATTTGGTGCATCTTGTGGCTTCTCGAGCTTGCGGTGCGAGTCAGCCATACCAGCAAAGCTGCTCCCGGACGATTCAGGTCTTCCTCGGACATTCCATGCCACTGTTCTTCCACGCTCAGACCTTTTACGGGCTTGCCCTTGAACTCTAGTACCTGCATTTGTAACTCCTTGTATTTCGCTGCCGACCAAAACTTATCGGCCGCGTACCTTCATGAATGAATTGACCTCGCGCATCAAATCCCGGCTTCTCGGATTAACCGAAATCTCGTACGCAAAAGGTATAGCTACATTTTCTGAATAACTAGCATCGGTCGAACGGGGCGGCCTAATGGCGCCCCTTACAGGTCGCCTTACTTGATGCCCAGAGCGCTGTGAGCCCGGTGCAGGCGTGTGCGAACAGTATTGATTGGCACATGCAGATACTGAGCAATCTCGGCATAAGACAACTCGTCCTGATACCTCAGTTGCAGCGTATCGGCCAGGGAGGGTGGAAGCGAATTCATCTGTTTCAGCAGAATCTGGGCTCGCTGCCTGGAGATGAGAATCATCTCGGGCGAGGCCTCGTCAGATACTTCAAGATCACCCGCTATTTCGCGCTCATTGACTGATGATGAGGTTAGAACCTCGTGCTTGCGGCGCTGTAGGTGGGTAAAAACAGTGTTCAGCAATATGCGGTACAGCCAGGTGTAGACGTGGCAATCCCCGCGAAACCCATCCAGGTGGCCCCAGGCTTTGACTAGACAGTCCTGCACGAGATCTTCAGCTGTTCCGGAGTTGCGCACGATGCGCAGTGCGTGACGCATGAGTTTCGAGCGGTGCTTCTCCAGTTCTTCGTAACAGAGCGGAGAGTTTGTCTGGATGTTCATCAGGAGACCTATCGGTAACGGGGTCCCAGGTATAGCTACAGCCGACTTCTGTTAGCGGTTCATCAACTCGCAAAGAATTGGCATTAGAAATATTTTTCGGCAAACCGCTGCCAGTCGCTATACATGTAGCAGTGGTTTCAATAAAAGGACAAATGATGAAGATGACTACAGAAGTAAATGAATTACTGGAATTGTTAGTGGACATCACTGCGACGACACTAAATAGAACAGGAGAAGCAGCATGCAAGTCGCAGCAATTTACGCGCGCTACTCGGACGACGCGCAACGTGAAACGTCCATTGAAGACCAAGTACGCCGTTGCACAGAGGTTGCACAAAGACACGGTTTCACAGTAAGAGAAGATCAGATATTTACTGACGCGGCACTATCAGGGACAGAGAAGGCAACTCATAAACGGCTTGGTTATCATGCCTTGCTCGCCGCTTGGGATAAGAATCAATTCAATGCACTGATTGTCGATGAACTTCCACGCTTGGCGCGGGACGTAATTGAGTTTGCTAATCTGCAGAGCAGGATCGAGAAGTCAGGTGTCCGTCTGATATCGGCGGATGGGCTTGACTCAATAATGCCAAATTGGCAATTGCAATTTCAGATAGTGGGCGCAATCGGCCAACACTTCATCCGCGAGACAAGGCATAGGGTCATACGTGGGATGCAAGGGCAACTGGAGCGGGGGTTCATGATTGCTGCCCCAGCTTTCGGTTACGATCTGCAGAGAATGTTTGACGCCAAGGGGGAGCCAGTTGGATCAAACTGGGTCATTAACGAAACTGAAGCTAACATCGTTCGAGAAATCTACGCCCAGCGCCGTAGCGGTATGGCGTATGCGGAGATTGCCAAGCGGCTGAATAACCAAGGAGTTAAGCCCCCGCGTCAAGCGAGAAAAGTGGGGGGAGGGGATGGCTACTGGCGTCCAGGCAGCGTGTATCGGTTGCTCACGAACACGATCTATCGCGGTATTTTTGTTCTGAACGGCAGCGGCTTTATTCGTGCGAAGGCTAAAAAGGAGGGCAGGGAGCTAAACCCGGTCGAATTCAAGCGCCCGGAGCTCAGATTGATAGATGACGAGACCTGGAATATTTGCAGTCAGGGACGCGTCAGTCGTACTGCCAGGGGCGGCGGAAAGCATATGTTTGCTGGGCTGGTGACGTGTGTGACGTGCGGAGGAACCCTGACCGTATCGTCTGAACGGAATAGCTCACGGATGCTTTACTGCCCTCAGTGCGCGCAGGCTAAGCGCGTCGCAATGAAGGACAAGGGCCCTGGCTATACATCGACCGGTGGAGTGACAGAGCTGCTCAAGTATCTTCTTGAAGGAGTACTGCAGGGGGATGTGCTTGAGGCTTTCCGCATCCGGTTGCGAGAGCGACTGGAAGGCGGTTCTGATGCAGAGTTGGCGGTTCTTCGAGACAATGTAAGTAAAGCTGATAAGGCTTGCGCCAGGATGTCAAAAGCGCTGGCTGATGTCGAGGGCAACGAGCACATAGAAAGGGAATGTCGGCTTGTTTGCTCTCAGCACAAGCAACTCAAAGTGCAGTTAAAGGAATTTGAGGACGGGCTGGCTAAGCAGGACAAAACCAGCATCGAGAAGCAGCTTCAGGTTACCCCAGCTAGTCTTGTGAACTTGCTGTTTACAAGCGGGTATTCTCCGGAAAGGGTTCGAGCGGTGCTCTGTCGCCTATTCCCGAAATTTGTTGCTTTGGGGAAACTGGGCCGTCATGAATCAGTCTTTGAGGTCACGGTAGTCCCGGGTGTTGCACTTGCGGAAATGACTGGGACGGCGACGCTTGAAACAGGATCAATTACACGGCGTTTTAGTTTGAAAACGGGGGCAAAGCGTCCTGTGACGTGGGTCGTTAAGGAAATTGATGGATGAATCGATGGGGGGCGAAAGCCCCCCATTTTTTGCGTCCGGAGTAATTGAGGGCAGCAATTATTGCTGGCCAGTCGATGGCTGAAAATGAACCGCTTCTGTCATAGGTCTTGGCGAAATCAATGACTGGTTTTGGATTGCGGAGCAGACGGATGCTGAAATTGGATGTGGTACCGCAGGGTGCCGTTAGCTAAAAAATGGCCAAGAATTAAGTATATCGTGGTCGAAAATTGGGCTTTGGCCATACTGCTCGGAACGCCATGCAAGCATTAAATGGCCGATCAACCCAAAATAAAGCGTAACTTGGCCAACCGTGTAATCCGGCTGCCAGGCCCATACACCAAGGGTTTCTACGTCCGACCGTCGGATCAGATGCTCACGAATGCTTGGAAGGGATGATTTGGGCACGATCACGCTAATGCTAATGCCTGCCTCATGACAGGCCAGGATTTCGACGCGCTTGTTGCTCGACGCCGCGCAAGTGCCGACCAACACGGTGGGGGGTAATGATGTCAGCGACGACCGACATTCATGTGCGTAGGTTGCCGACGGAACCCTTGCGACACCGGTCATTCAATGAATCAATGCAACCGACAGCAAAGGCCGAGGAGCGCTAATCGCCAGGTGTGCCAGCGTGCCCGGAATTCGGCCAAAGACGACGCTGGCGTATCGCGCCACTGAGGTCAGCTATGCATCGCACATCCGCGAACGCGTTAATCGGTACCCGCGCGTCGGTTTTCAGCATGACACGCCTGAACCATTCAATCGAGGGCCCCGCCTGCCATAGTTCTGCTCTCGGATGACATGGCACGTTACTTGCATCACGGATAAAAGCAGTTTTTTGTATTAAATCGCCATACAGGTGGAACGGGGTCGGAATATGGGTGCATTTCCAGGACGAGAGGCGGGCATCGAGCTCGCCGCCATCTATGAAATCAGCAAGATACTGAGTTCTTCTCTCGACTTGAACAAGACGGCGAGGGGGGTGCTCGGCGTGCTGTCGACGCACCTCAAGATGAAGCGGGGTATGGTCAGTTTGGTGCAGTCGTCGGGTGAGTTGCACGTTGTTGAGGCAACCGGGATGTCGGCCGAGGCAGCCCAGCGCGGCCGCTTCCGCCGGGGCGAGGGAATCACCGGCAAGGTGCTCGAAACCGGCGTTCCCATCGTGGTGCCGGACGTGTCGGCCGAGCCGCTCTTCCTCAACCGGACCCGGGCGCGCAGCATGGCGGAAGGTCGCGGCGTCGCCTTCATCGCAGTGCCGATCAAGGTCGGCCGCGATACGGTCGGCGTGCTCAGCATCGACCGCGAACTCGACGGCGAGCCGGTCAGCTTCGAGACCGACGTGCGCTTCCTCGCCATGGTGGCCAACCTCATCGGCCAGACCACGCGCCTGCACGAGAATGTGGCGGCCGAACGCGAGGAGCTGATGCGGCACCAGCACCGCCTGCAGAAGGAGTTGCAGGGCAAGTACAGCATCGACAACGTGATCGGCCGCAGCAAGCGCATGCAGGAAGTGTTTGCCGAGGTACATCAGGCGGCGCCTGGCAGAGCGACCGTATTGCTGCGCGGGGAGAGCGGCACCGGCAAGGAGGTGATCGCCCGCTCGATCCATTACCTGAGCCCCCGCAAGGCCGCGCCTTTCATCAAGGTGAACTGCGCCGCGCTGTCGGAGACGCTGCTCGAGTCCGAACTATTCGGCCACGAGAAAGGCTCGTTCACAGGGGCGACCCAGGAACGCAAGGGTCGCTTCGAAATGGCACAGGGCGGTACGCTGTTCCTGGACGAACTCGGCGAGATCTCGCAGTCGTTCCAGACCAAGCTGCTGCGCGTGCTGCAGGAGCGCGAGTTCGAGCGCGTGGGCGGCAACAAGTCGATCAAGGTGGATGTGCGCCTGATCGCCGCCACCAACCGCAACATGGAAGAGGATGTGGCCAAGGGCACCTTCCGCGCCGACCTGTACTACCGCGTCAACGTGGTGAGCATTTTCCTGCCGCCCTTGCGTGAGCGGCGCGAGGACATTCCACTGCTGATCGCGCACTTCCTGGACAAGTTCAACAAGGACAACGAACGCAAGCTTTCCATCTCGCCGGAAGCCGTAGACGTGATGCTCAAGTGCAACTGGCCCGGCAATGTGCGCGAGCTGGAGAACTGTGTCGAGCGCACTGCGACCATGACGCGGACCAGCACGATCCAGGACGTGGATTTGCCCTGCCAGCAGAACAAGTGCTTCTCGCAGGTGCTCCAGCACTATGGCAAGGTGCAGCAGTCGATTCCCATTGCCATGGTCGCGCCGGGCCCCATCATGCCGGAGCCTTACGGCAGTGATTCCTGTGAAGCCAATGTGGAAGCCGAGCCCGACAACATGGGTGAGCGCGAACGCCTGGTGTGGGCCATGGAACAATGCGGATGGGTGCAGGCGAAAGCCGCGCGCCTGCTGAATCTGACGCCGCGCCAGATCGGCTACGCGCTGTCGAAGTACAACATCGAAGTCAAACGGCTTTGAGGCGGTGGGTGAGCAGTGAGTGGTGAGTGGTAAGCGGCAGAACCCGGGCACACCCGACACCATCCGTTCACCCCTGCCCGCTCTCTAGCCTCCCACCCAGGCTGTAACGTTCCCGACAATTCACTCCCCGGCCGACCCCGTTTGTCGCAGTTGCGACAAACGCCCACTCCGCGCTAAGTGCTTCAATCCTGAGGTATTTCTGAAAATTTTTTGAATGGCATGCTTGTTGCTGAATGACTCCCGGCGGGAACCCATTTAACGGACGGTCGCACAGGCGACCGTTGTGGACAGACCAGAAGGGAGTCGGGTATGGACAATCATTCAGGTGTAGCGAGTGCAGGAACGGATCAGGCCAGGTCGCTCGATCAGATCATGCAGCAGGTGGCCGAGCACAAGGGCTGCGGCACGTCCGGCGAGGGCGGCAAAGCGAGTTGCGGATCGTCCGGCGGCCCGGAAGACATGGCGCCGGAAATCTGGGAGAAAGTGAAGAACCATCCCTGCTACAGCGAAGAGGCACATCACCACTTCGCGCGCATGCATGTGGCGGTGGCGCCCGCCTGCAACATCCAGTGCAACTACTGCAACCGCAAGTACGACTGCGCCAACGAATCGCGCCCCGGCGTGGTGAGCGAGAAGCTTACGCCGGAACAGGCCGCGAAGAAGGTCTTGGCGGTCGCGTCCACGATCCCGCAGATGACCGTACTCGGCATTGCCGGGCCCGGGGACCCACTCGCCAACCCCGAGAAGACCTTCAAGACCTTCGAACTGGTGGCCCAGACCGCGCCCGACATCAAGCTGTGCGTGTCGACCAACGGCCTCGCCCTGCCGGAGCACGTGGAGCGCCTGTCGCAGTTCAACATCGACCACGTCACTATCACCATCAACATGGTCGATCCGGAAGTCGGGCAGCACATCTACCCGTGGATCTTCTGGAAGAACAAGCGCTGGAAGGGCATCGACGCGGCGCGCATCCTGCACGAGCACCAGATGCGTGGCCTGGAGATGCTCACTGAGCGCGGCATCCTGTGCAAGGTGAACTCGGTGATGATCCCCGGCATCAACGACCAGCACCTGGTCGAGGTGAACAAGGCAGTCAAGTCGCGTGGCGCCTTCCTGCACAACATCATGCCGCTCATCTCCGCGCCGGAGCACGGCACCGTGTTCGGCCTCAACGGCCAGCGCGGCCCCACCGCGCAGGAACTCAAGGCGCTGCAGGATTCGTGCGAAGGCGAGATGAACATGATGCGCCATTGCCGCCAGTGCCGCGCCGACGCCGTCGGCCTGCTGGGCGAGGATCGCAGCGCGGAGTTCACCACCGAGAAGATCGAATCGATGGAAGTGAATTACGACCTGGAGGGCCGCCGCGCCTATCAGGAAGCGGTTGAGCAGGAACGTCAGGCCACGGTGGCGGCCAAGCAGGCCGAGCTGGCGGATCTGGAGGCCGAGTTCAGCGACGTCAAGATCCTGATCGCCGTTGCAACAAAAGGCCACGGCCGGGTCAACGAACACTTCGGCCATGCCCAGGAGTTCCAGATTTACGAGCTCAGCACCGAAGGTTCCAAGTTCGTCGGCCATCGCCGCGTCGATCTCTACTGCCAGGGGGGATTCGGCGAGGAAGACACCTTGCCGACCGTGATCCGCGCCATCAACGACTGCGTCGCTGTGTTCGTGGCCAAGATCGGCGGCTGTCCGAAAGACAGTCTGAAGGCGGCGGGCATCGACCCGGTGGACAAATACGCGCACGAGTTCATCGAACAGTCCGCGGTGAAATATTTCAAGGAATACCTGGCGAAAGTGAAGTCCGGCGAGATCGTTCATACCAGCCGCGGCGACGCCGATATCCGCCAGGGCGCCTACATCGCCGCATGAGTTTTATACGCAACAGCAACAGTTAGGAGAGCAAGATCATGGCATTCAAGATCATCAGTTCCCAGTGCACGGCCTGTTCGGCGTGCGAGCCGGAATGCCCCAACAACGCCATCCGCGAGAAGGACGGCACCTTCATCATCAAGCCGGAGAAGTGCACCGAGTGCATCGGCTACTTCGACGATCCGCAGTGCGTCGCGGTGTGCCCGGTCGACGACACCTGCGTGATCGACAACAGCTACCCGCGCTACGTGGCGGCCTAGGAGACATGATGGAACTGACCCTCACCCCCGCAGCCGAGAAGTTTGTGCGCCGCATGATCAACTTTGGCGGCGCCGGAGCGAACGCCGGCTTCCGTCTGACGGTCAGCGCCGGCGGCTGTTCCGGGCTCGCCTCCGAATTCACCGTGGAGCCGGTTCCGCTGGCGGGAGATGCGGTGGTCGAGGTCGCCGGCGTCAGGTTCTTCCTGCCGGCGGAAAGCCGCCTGCTGCTGCAAGGTGCGACCATCGATTTCGCGGATACGCCGACCCACAGCGGGCTGACCTTCGTCACGCCGAATTCGCCGTCCTGCGGATGCAGCAGCTCCAGCAGCAGCGGGGTGGCCAGCATCGATATTTCCAGCATCGGCCACCGGCACTGAAAAGGTGAATGCGCGATGGTCACGGCATGGACAACGGCGGGCGGAATCGTGACGGCAAGCCCCGCCGTGCCGGCGGACATGGACCCCGAATGGCTGGCGCGCGCCTGCCTGGGCGGCAACCTGCCGGAGCAGGCCGAGCAGCATCTGCGCCTGGCCGGGGTCAACTACGCGAACGACAGGCTCGCCGAGAACCATCTGTTCCAGGCGCAGGCCCTGGCGCCCGGCCATGCCGCCGTGCTGATCGCGCTGTACCGTTTCTACTTCTACAAGGGGCGTCTCGCCGATGCGCTCGAGGTGGCCGAACGCTGCCTGGTCAAGGCGGCACGCGACAACCAGCTGGACGAGGACTGGCGGCGCGTGCGGGGCGGCGATGCGGAATTCGGCAGCTACGATGCCATCCTGCCGCGTTTCTACCTGTTCACCCTGAAGGCCTGTGGCTACCTGCAGATGCGGCTGGGCCGGCTGGAAGCAAGCCATGCCGCGCTGACGAAGATGCTGGAACTCGATCCCAGCAACAAGCTGAACGCCACGGTGCTGCTCAAGGTGCTGGCCCGCCACGGTCAGGAGGACGAGGATGAGTGAGCCGAGCCTTAACGAGCTGGGCCCGCCCGTCGACTGGCAGGGGGGCGCGCTGGATTGCGCGGCCTGTGCCTGCCATGACCTGCTCGAACAAGGGCGCTGCCGCATCGGGCATGCCTGCGTGTTCGACCGCTATGCCAAGCGCATCGACCGCTTCTTTTTCTGGAACCCGGAATTGGCCCGGGACTATCTGGCCCACCCCTATTTCGAGGTGCGCGCGGTCGCGGCCAAGCACGTCGACGTGTTCCACCTGCCGCAACTGATCCACGATCCCGACGAGACCGTGCGCGGGAGCGCGGCTGTGCGCCTACCGCCCAAATACCTGCTGGAACTGGTGAACGACCCGCATCGCGAAGTGCGCATCCGGGTGGCGGCGCGCCTCGATCCGCACGAGCTCCACGCCATGATCCACGACACGGACTACTACGTCCGTCAGGTGGTGGCACGCCGCATTCCGGAGGGGCTGCTGATCCTGCTGATGCACGACGAGGACCCAGCGGTCCGCAGCGCGGTGGCGAGCCGCATCGGCGACGACTGGCTGCCGGGCATGGCGCATGACGGTGAGATCACGGTACGGCGCGAAGTGGCCAGGCGGATGCCCCCCGGCCAGCTGCACCTGCTGCTGGACGACCCGGACTGGCGCGTGCGCTACGAGGTGGCCAGCCGGGCGGAGCCGATCCACTTGCGGCGCTTGGCCGACGACGAGGACGAACTGGTGCGCAGCCTTGTCCGTCAGCGCCTCGGCGGCGACACGGCGGGCGTCAGTCGGCTGGCGCCGCAGAAGCCGGCGTTGCGGCCGTTTTAGGAAACAGGCAGAGGAGCAGGACATGGCCAAGATCAGTCGTGACAGTGACATCGTGGAACTCACCGCCGATCCGATTTTCGATTACGGCGCGAAGGTGAAGTCCACCAAGACCATACGCAACGACGGCACCTATGCCGGCAAGGACATCGGCGAAATCCTGGTGAGGAAAGGCGACATCGGCTACATCACCAGCATCGGCACCTTCCTGCAGCAGTTCTACATCTACGCCGTCGATTTCGTCGACACCGGCCATCGCGTCGGCATGCGCGGCAAGGAACTCGAAGCCTTCGTCGACGACAAGCCGGCCGTCTTGGCCGAGGCAAAGGGGGTGACGGCATGAGCAGGGAGCAGTGCCTGCCGCCGCAGGCGGGAGGTGCGACCGTCCGTGACCAGCCCGCAGGGCACAGGACGCCACGAAGTGGCGGTCCCGAGCGAAGCGAGGGACGGGCCGCAGGCACGCAATGCCGTCAGGAGCCGACGCCAAGGCACTTGATGAATCGAGAACGCATCGGAGGCGACGCAGCATGATCGAACCCAGGGAAGCGAAATACCAGTGGGGCCAGCGCATGGTGGCGACGGCCGACCTGTTCAACGACGGCACCTACCCGGACCGCGAGCCGGAGGCGCTGCTGGTGAGCACCGGCACGCCGGGCGAAATCGTCAACGTCGGCTACCACGAGGAACTCAACCTGCCGGTCTACCTGGTCGAGTTCGAGGCCGCCGTCGTGGTGGGCTGCCTCGAGGAAGAGATCACGCCGGCGTGAACACCCGGCCCGGACGAATGTGGAGCGGAATGTGGGCGACGTGGTACTGCCTGGCGGCATGCATCCGAACGATGTGGATCGCAAGCGCATCGAACGCGCGCTGGAAGCTCGCGCGCGCTACCGCTATGTCAGCCCGGAAGTACGGGCGGTGGAGGGCGGCTACCGGATCGAGAGCCCCTGCTGCTCGCGCAATATCGACCCGGCCGGCGGAATGATCGATATCGCCCGGCTGGAATACACGAGCGGCTTGCAGCACTGGCGGCTGTACCGCAAGGACCACGCGCGCAGCGAGTGGACGCTGTTTGGAGAGTTCGGCGCGCTGGCCGCGCTGTTGCAGATGTTGAACCAGGACCCGGAGCGGATTTTTTGGCCATGACGCAGCACGCCGTTTATCTCGACAACAACGCCACCACGGCGGTGGCGCCCGAGTGCGTGGCGCCGCTGCTCGAATGCCTGTGCGAGGCCTGGGGCAACCCGTCGAGCAAGCACGCGGTGGGCGAGGCGGCGAAGTCGCGCGTGATCGGAGCGCGCGCGTCGGTGGCGAAGCTGCTGAACGCGAGCCCGGCCGAGATCGTGTTCACCGCGAGCGGCACCGAAGCCAACCATCTGGCGATCCACGGCGCGCTGGCGGCGCGCCCGGGCCGCTCCCACATCGTCACCAGCGCGGTCGAGCATCCGTCCACGCTGGCCCTGCTGGCGCAGCTCGAAACGCAGGGCATGCAGGTGACGCGCCTGCCGGTCGACGCCGACGGCGGCCTCAATCTCGTCGCGCTGGACAACGCGATCACGCCGGACACCGCGCTGGTCTCGCTGATGTGGGCCAACAACGAAACCGGCGTGCTGTTCCCGGTCGCCGAGGCCGCGCGCATGGCACGGTCGAAAGGCGCGCTGTTCCACAGCGACGCGGTGCAGGCGGCGGGCAAGCTCGCCATCGATCTCGCGGATGTGCCTGTTGATCTGCTGTCGGTGTCCGGGCACAAGCTGCACGCGCCCAAGGGCGTCGGCGCGCTGTTCGTGCGCAAGGGCCTGCAGCTGGCGCCGATGCTGTTCGGCCATCAGGAACGCAACCGCCGCGGCGGCACCGAGAACGTGCCGGGCATCGTCGGCATGGGGGTGGCGTGCGAACTCGCGGCGCAGGCGCTCGACGCCAAGGCGGCGGCGATGGCCGCGTTGCGCGACCGGCTGGAGGCCGGCGTGCTGGCACGCTTCCCCTTTGCGAGCATCAACGGCGGCCGCTCGGAGCGCGTCGCCAACACCAGCAGCGTGCGCTTCGGCGAACTCGAAGCCGAGGTGATTCTCGACAAGCTCGACCGCGCCGGCATCTGCGCCTCGTCCGGCGCCGCATGTACCGCAGGCGGCACCACTCCGTCCCACGTCCTGCAGGCCATGGGGCTCAGCGAGGCACGGGCGCGGGCGACGATCCGGTTTTCGCTGAGTCGCTACACGACCGCAGCGGAAATCGACCGGGTGCTCGACACTTTGAGCGCAGTGATCCGGCGCATGACCGCCGAAGCCGCATAACCCTTTTCAACCAAGGAAACAGCATGAAAATCATGATCAGAAAAGACGCTCAGGGAACCCTCTCGGCCTACGTGCCGAAGAAGGATCTCGAAGAGCCCATCGTGGCGATGGAACAGGCGGGCATGTGGGGCGGCATCGTCACGCTGGCCAACGGCTGGCGTCTGGAGCTGCCGGCCATGGCGGCGGAAACGACCCTGCCGATCACGGTGGACGCGCGCCGCCTGGGAGAGTGACATGATCAGCCAGGACGATCTTGCGCGCCTCGGCACCCTGCTGGCGGAACCGCCGGCGGGAGGCAACCCGCTGGCCGATTTCCGCAGCCGCTTCCCCGGCCTCTCGCTCACCCGCTGCGACGCGGGCGACATGGGTGGAGAAGCGCCGTATCGCGAATACCCGTCCTTCAATCTCTATCTGGTCGACGGCCGCGACCACTGCTGGCATCTGACCGGCGATCCGGCGGCGGCGACCGGCGTCGTCGTCGCCGCGCGCAACTGAGGAACCGCCATGGACCAAGGCTGGATACCGCTTTCCGATCCCGACATCAGCCTGCTCGAGGTGGATGCCGTGGGCGACGTGCTGAAGTCGCCGCGCCTCGCCCAGGGGCCGGCGGTCGCCGCGTTCGAATCCGCCTTCGCCGCGTACGCCGACCGCCGGCACGGCGTGGCGGTGGCCGGCGGCACGCTGGGCCTGCTGCTGGCACTGAAGGCGCTGGGCATCGGGCCGGGCGACGAGGTGATCGCCTCGCCCTACAGCTGGCACCAGATCGCGCACGCCATCGTGCTGGCGGGGGCGACGCCGGTGTTCGCCGACATCGACTACTGGTCGGGGACGCTGGCGCCGGACAAGGTCGAGGAGAAGATCACGCCGCACACCCGTGCCATTCTCGCCGGCAACACCAACGGCCATCCGGCACCGTGGGCGGCGCTGCGCGAAATCGTCAGCCGCCACGGGCTGCGCCTGATCGAGGACTCCACCGAAGCCATCGGTTCGACCTACAAGGGGCGCCGCGTCGGCGGCTTCGGCGACGTCGCCGTGTTCGATTTTTCCCAGCCGGGCGCACTGACCTGCGGCGAGGGCGGCATGGTGCTGACCGACGATGCCGAACTGGCGAGCCGCATCCGCAGCCTGCGCAGCCGCAGGCTGGACGAGCGCTTCTCCGTGGTGATCTGCAACAGCGTGCCTTACCAGGCCGGCATGAACGAGATGACGGCCGCGCTGGGGCTCGCGCAGCTCGGGCGCATCGAGCAGATTCTCGAACGGCGCAAGGTCGTCGAGCAGCGCTATTACGACTATGTGAAGTCCTTCGAGGGCATCAAGGATCCCTACATCGGCCCCGACGTGACCGAGGTGCACTGGTTCCTCTATCTGGTGCACCTGGGTACGCGCTTCACCAAAAGCAGCCGCGACGCCATCGTCAACGACCTCGCCACCGAGAAGATCGAGGCCGCGGCCTACTGCCAGCCGCAGCATCTGCAGGCGTTCTACACCGGCCTGGGCTATCGCAAGGGCGACTTCAAGGTCACTGAGAAGGTCGCCGACCGCATCATCGCGCTGCCCTTTCACGCCCATCTGGTCGAAGACCAGATCGGCTTCATCGTCCAGACCGCCAAGGACGCGTCGATCAACATCGGCGCGGGCTCGGCCATCTACCTATGACGTACTTTCGATTAACCAAACACGCAAGGAGCAGTGAAATGCCAGTACTGACCATCCAGCCCTCGGGCAAGACCATCCCCTCCGTCGAGGGCATGAGCATCCTCGAAGCCCTGCTCGCGGCCGGCGAGCCGATCGCGCACAAATGCGACGGCAAGGCCGAATGCGGGTCCTGCCACATTTTCGTCCACGACGGACGCAAGAGCCTGTCCAAAGTCCAGCGCACCGAAAACGAAAAGCTCGACAGCATCATCGGGGTCGGCTCCAAGTCGCGCCTGGCCTGCCAGGCCAAGCTGGGCAGCGAGAACGTCACGGTCGAACTGCTGGGCTTCGGTTCCGGCTTTTAACCCATCCACGCTTAGGAGAGAGCAATGGAAAAAGATCAGGTGATGATTCATGTGCGTTTCGCACCCAGCGGCACGGTGACGGAAATCGGCGAGCGGCCCGGCGCCCTGAGCGCGCAGGCCTGGTTCAACCTGCTGACCAGTTCGACCCAGGACAACTACGAGACCCTGTCCGGCGGGCGCGCGCTGTTCCGCCTGTCGCGTCAGCAGGTTGACCAGCTGAAATCGTCAGCGGCTTAAGGAGGCATGATCATGGACAAGATCGACGCACTGCTGAGCGAGATCACGTCGCACCTGGAAGAGGGCGGCATCGTCCCCTACCTGGGGCCCGGGGTGCTCGATCTGGTGCCGGGCGGCAGCCCGGTCCCCAATTCGCCGGAAGCGCTGGTGCAGCGCCTGGTGGCGAAATCGAGCGTGCCGTTCAAGATACGCGGCAACCTCACCGCCGCCGCGCAGTACATCGAGAACTTCAAGCACCGCAAGACCCTGGTGGGGCTCATGACGGAAGCCTTTGCCGTCGACGTTGCGCCGACTCCGCTGCACGACTACCTGGCAGGCCTGGTGCGCAAGCCGCTCTTGATCGTCGACGCCTGGTACGACAACGCCATGGCGAGCGCGCTCGCGTCGCGCAACCTGCTGGGCCAGGTGCAGGGGGTGAGCCAGTCCGAGCACTTCGGCACCTGGACTCACTACTTCCGCGACAACGGCGCGCAGGCCGACCCGTTCGAGGCCGACACCTGGGAGGCCGTGTTGTACAAGCCGCTGGGCTCGATCGCGCCGCACAAGAACTTCCTGGTCTCCGACACCGACTTCGTCGAGGTGCTCACCGAGATCGACATCCAGACGCCGATCCCGGACATCGTGCAGCAACTGCGCAGCGGCCGCCATTTCCTGTTTCTCGGCTGCCGCTTCCGCAACCAACTGGAGCGCACCTTCGCGCGCCAGATCATGAAGCGTTCCTCGGACAGGCACTGGGCGGTGCTGCCGGGCGAGCTCAGCCGCAACGAGGCGCGCTTTCTCGAAGAGCAGAACATCACGCGCATCGACATGCCGCTCGATGCGTTCGCCAGGTTGCTGACCGGTGAAGAAGCAGTGAAGCCGGAAGAACTAGCCGTCGCCGTCTGACGCAGTGCTACCCGTCAAGATCGGCACCGGCGGTTCGGCGACATGGGCCTACTGGCATTGCACGGGGTGAACTGTTCGACCAGAAGAACGGCCTTTAGATCATGGCAGTCTCCCTCCACTCGCGGCGCTGACTGTGGCGCTGCGGGGCTTGGTGAGTGACCGATCCGGCCAGAAGCGGAAGTTCGGGCGCGGTGTGCTGACCGTCTCAGAGTCGGCCTGAGCAGACCTTGAGAGCTACCGGGTTCAACGTCAGCAATGCGTAGGACTGCTGACCGTGGGGGAGCACCGGTCCGTGCAACGTCTGCTCCCAACGCTGACGAATACACACTTCCGACCCTGAATGCCGGTCGGGAAAAATGGAAGCGGTCAGTCGTGGCAGGCAACGGGACGCATGCAACGCAAACGAAGCGAAAAAAATTTCCGCGTGCATGCATATGGTATGGTTACTCGTAAGCGCCTGACCGGAGAACCACAAATGCGGCAGAGCAGCTTGTCAGATATGGGATTGTAGAAATCGCCTGTGTGTGCTGCCAGCCTGAGTTGCGCAGCAATGCTCCACTATCTGGCGATGAGTACAGGGAGGGGTAACAAGGTGCAGCAGCAAACTCAAGCGAGCGCTGGAGAGCAGAAGGATACTTTCCGGGTAACGGCCCCCTCGATATCTCTGCCCAAGGGCGGCGGCGCCATTCGTGGCATCGGCGAAAAGTTCGCCGCCAATCCCGTCACCGGCACCGGGTCAATGAGCGTTCCCATCGCCACCAGTCCGGGTCGCGGTGGTTTCGGCCCGCAGCTGTCGTTGTCTTACGACTCGGGCGCCGGTAACGGCCCTTTCGGCCTCGGTTGGAGCCTTGCACTGCCTTCCATCACGCGCAAGACGGACAAGGGCCTGCCGCGCTATCTGGATGAGCAGGAATCAGACGTTTTCATCCTGGCGGGTGCAGAAGACCTGGTCCCGGTGTCGGGCGCCGACGGCCGGCCGCTGACCCAACCACTCACAATGCACGGCGCTCAGTATCGCGTGCGCACCTACCGCCCGCGCATCGAGGGCCAGTTTGCTCACATCGAGCGCTGGGTGCAGGTGGGCGTGCCCGCCAACATGTTCTGGCGCACGATCAGCCGCGACAACATCACCTCTTGGTACGGTCGGGAGGACGAGAGCCGAATCTTCGATCCGGCAGATCCGAGCCGCATCTTCCAGTGGCTGATCTGCCAAACGAACGACGACAAGGGAAACGTCGCCGTTTACCAATACTTGGATGACAAGAGCCTGGTGATCGACACCTCGGCGGTGTGGGAGGCCAACCGCGATCCAAAGTCACGGGAGGCGAATCGCTACCTGAAGCGAATCCTCTACGGCAATCCGCCACCGTCGTACCTGCCCAAGCTCGACCCTGTTGTGCCGGATCAGCTTCCGCCCACGTGGATGTTCGAGGTTGTCTTTGACTATGACGATCACTTTGGCGAAATCTCGACAGATGTTCCCCCGAACCAGCGCGCAAATCTCGTGCGACCCGACGTGTTTTCCACACACCGTGCCGGCTTTGACGTGCGCACCTATCGTCTGTGCCGCCGCGTGCGCATGGTCCATCACTTCGCAGCGGAGCTCGGTGCGGCGGGCTACCTCGTGCGTTCGACCGACTTCGACTATGTGCAACCCGCGGAGCTCAGCAAGCCGGATCAAGCCGGCTATACCGTTCTCACCTCTGTCACCCACCGCGCTTACCAGAAGCAGGATCCCGCTGATACGCAATACACATCGCGTTCATGGCCGCCGGTCAGCTTCACTTATAGCCAGCCCCATGTGGATCCGACGATTCATGCCATCGCCGCCGATCAACTCGAAAACCTTCCGGTCGGCACCCAGGGCGCCGGCTACCAGTGGCTGGATCTGGATGGCGAGGGGCTCTCCGGTGTGCTCACTGAACAGGCGGGCGCCTGGTACTACAAGCCCAACCGGGGCGATGGCGAATTCGGCCCTTTGCGCACGGTCGCGCCGCAGCCTGCCATGGCGTTGGCCACCGGCAGCCGTCACCATTTCATGGACCTCGCAGGCAATGGCGAAATCGACGTCGTCGATTTCGGCGGACCCAGGCCGGGTTTTCACGAGCGCGATCGCGACACCGGCTGGAAGCAGCACATGCCCTTTGCCAGTCTGCCCAATATCGATTGGCAAGACCCCAACCTGCGGTTCGTCGACCTCACCGGCGATGGTCGCGCGGATGCGTTGATCACCGAGTCCGAAGTTTTCACCTGGTATCCCTCGCTCGATGAGCGTGGATTCGCCGCCAGCGAACGCACGCAAGCGGCGACGGACGAAGATGCCGGCCCGCGGCTCGTCTTTGCCGACGGTACACAGACGATTTTTCTGGCCGACATGTGCGGCGATGGATTGACCGACCTGGTGCGCATTCGCAATGGGGAAGTCTGCTACTGGCCGAACCTCGGTTACGGTCGCTTCGGTCGCAAGATCACACTGGGCAATTCACCGCGATTCGATCACCCGGACCTGTTCGATCCCAACCGCATACGCCTGACCGACATCGACGGCAGCGGCCCCATCGACATCATCTACCTGGGGCGCGATGGTGCGCGGTTGTACTTCAACCGCTCCGGCAACAGCCTCAGCGATGCGCTCACCGTGGCGCTGCCGGTAGCGACCGAAAACCTTGGCGCGGTGCAGGTCGCCGACCTGCTGGGAAATGGCACCGCCTGCCTCGTGTGGAACTCGCACTTGCCGGCCGATGCGGGCCGACAGGTCCGTTACATCGACCTGATGGCCGGGGTGCGCAGTACGGATGCGGAAACGTTGGAACAGCGCAAGCATGAAAAGCCGCACCTGCTGATCAAGACCGACAACAACCTCGGCGCCACCACTGAGATCGAATACACACCATCGACGCGTTTCTACCTGCTGGATCTAAAGGCAGGCACACCGTGGGTCACGCGCCTGCCGTTTCCGGTACATTGTGTGAGCAAGGTCACCGCGCGCGACCAGTGGCGCGGCACCGTTTTCAGTTCCACCTACAGCTATCACCATGGCTACTTTGACGGTGCGGAGCCTGAATTCCGCGGCTTTGGCCGGGTGGAGCGAATCGACGTCGAGAACTACGGTGAATTTGCTGCTGGTAATGTTGGAAGTCCGTGGATTACCCAGGACAAAGCGCTGTATCAGCCGCCGGTCAAGACCGTCACCTGGTATCACACCGGCGCGGCGCTCGACCGGCAACGCATCCTCGACCAGTATGCGCATGAATACTTTCCCCAGCGCTACGCCGACCGCCTGCCTAGTCTCGATAACGAGCCCACCGCCTTTCACGAAAAGCCACTCCCGCCACCTGAGCTGCCCGCCGGCCTCGATGCCGACGAATGGCGTGAGGCGCTGCGCGCCTGCAAAGGCATGGTGCTGCGCCAGGAATCGTATGAGCTGGACGTGGACGAGCTCACCGGCCCTGCGCCCAAGCACACACCCGTGCGGCTGTATTCGGCGGCCACCCACAACTGCAACATCCAGCGCATCCAGCCACGCGGGACCAACAAGCACGCGGTATTCCTCGTGGCGGAAAGTGAAGCGATCACCTACCACTACGAACTCGACTTGCGAGGCACCTGGCCGCTCGCGCCCGACCCGCGCATCGCCCACACCCTGAACCTGCGCCACGACGAATACGGTAATCCTCAGCAATCCGTCGCCATTGCCTACGCCCGTTGGCAAGAGGGCAACCACGTTGGCATGCCGCGCCCCGATGTCATTGCACAGGTGCAAAGCGAGCTGCACATCGCCTACAGCGAAATGCGCTACACGCAGGATGTGTTGCTACCCGATCCCGCCATGTACCCGGATGCAGCCCTGCGGCATCACCGCCTTCGCCTGCCATGGGAGGTGCGCACTTACGAGATCACCGGTCTGGCCAAACCCGTCGGCACCTATTTCGACATCAACAAGTTGCGTCAGCACGCCCTGTGTGAAGACGCCATCTATCCTGCAGTCGTGCCCGCCACACCATCGGGGCAGTTGCCCATCGCACTTGCACCACTGCAATACCACCAGCAAGCATCAAGCGCGGGCCCGCACCGACGCATTGTTGAGCACGTGCGCACCCGCTACTTTGACGACGCCAGCGACACGGCACCCCCTGACAAGAATTCCCCACTGCCCTTCGGACAGCACGGCCCAAGGGGTTTCAAGTGCGAAGACTACAAGCTTGCACTGACCAGCGACCTTCTCCATGCCGCTCTTGGGTCAAAACTGTTTGATCCGGTCAACCCTGCTATGACCGCCCAACAGATGCTGGACGAACCGACGATCAGTGGCTACGTCCATGGCACTGACATCGCCCCGGCGTTCGCCGGTCAGTTCTGGATGCGTTCCGGTATCGCCGGTTTTGCAGACGAAGCGCATGAGCACTTCTACCTGCCCAATGAATTTACGGACCCTTTCGACAACAAGACCTCGCTCACCTACGACCACCGCGATCTTTTCATCCTGTACAGCAAGGACGCCTTGGGCAATACCAGCGGTATCTGGTTGGACGAGGCCACGCACAAGCCGCGGTTCGACTATCGCATCCTTGCGCCCATCGAGATGGTGGATGCCAACGCCAACCACAGCGAAGTGGCGTTCGATATACGCGGCCTGGTGGTGGCTGCGGCGGTAAAGGGTAAGAAGGTCAACGGTGTCTGGGAAGGGGACCACCTGGAAAGTTGGACCTTCGACCACATCAACCCCTCCAATGCGGCAGTGGCCGGGTTCTGCCGAAAGCGCAACTACGATACAAATCAGGAGTTACAGGCGCGCGCGTGGCTCGGGACGGCCACCACACGTTTTGTGTATCACTTCACCGAAACCCGGGACGCGGCCAACGATCCCACGCTGCGGCGCATGGCCGGTGCTTGTTCATTCACCCGTGAAATCCACGTGGGCCAACCGGGCGGCGCTGCCAGTCCGCTGCAAGTCGCGCTGGAATGTTCGGACGGCGGCGGCAATGTGCTGATGAAAAAAGTGCAGGCTGAGCCCGAGGTCGCAAACGGCCCCTTACGCTGGATCATCAACGGCCTCACAGTCCTGAACAACAAGGGCAAACCGGTCAAGCAGTACGAGCCGGCGTTCAGCCAAGATTTCGGCTGCGAATTGCCGCAGGCCAATGGCGTGACGCCCGTCACGTATTACGACGCCGCCGGGCGCGTGGTTCGCATCGAGATGCCTGACGGCAGCTTGAGCCGTGTGGAGTTCTCACCCTGGTTCAGCCGCAGTTTCGACGCCAACGACACCGTGCTGGAGAGCCACTGGTACCACGAAAATGGCCGCAATTCGCTGGCTCCCGACGAACCCTTGCCAGTAGCACCGTTCGTCGGCCGCCCGCCGCCCACCGCCGACGAACGCGCGGGGTGGCTGGCCGCCCAGCACGCCAACACCCCCTGCCGAAACACACTTCGACAGCCTGGGCCGCGAATTCATTGCCATCGCGCACAACCGCACCGGTGGCATCGAGGAAAAATACCTCACCTTCACCAAGCTGGATGCCGAAGGCAAGCCGCTGTGGATACGCGACGCGCGCGGCAACCTGGTAATGCAGTACATCACGCCGCTCAAGATGACGCGGCTGGCGGATGAAAACAACGAGGACATTCCCTTTGTCACCATCGGTGGCACGGAGGTCCACAGCGCGCCGTGCTACGACATCGCCGGCAACCTGCTGTACCAGCACAGCATGGACGCAGGCGACCGCTGGATGTTGATGGATGCGGCGGGCAAACCCATGCTGGCGTGGGATGCCAACGACAAGGGCGAAGGCACGCCAGTTCAGCGGCGGCTGTACCGCACCGATTACGACGCGCTGCACCGACCGACTTCTCAATGGCTCAAGATAGATGCTGCCGACCCCGCACTGATCGAAGCCTTCGAGTATTGCGATGCCAGTCATCCTCTGTTACCCGAAGCCCAGTTGAACCTTGCCGCTGCGCAGCAGCGCAACCTCATCGGCCAGGCTGTCCGGCACTGGGATCCCAGTGGCACGGCGAGCGTCGAGCGCATCGACCTTTCCGGCAAGCCCGCGCACATCACGCGGCGCCTGATCAAACATGATGCCGATGTCACTACAGGCATTCTCGACTGGGATGTCGCCAATCGCGTCAACCTGCTCGACGACGAAACTTTCCACCAGATCACCGATTACGACGCCCTCGGGCGCATGACCAAGCACTTCAACTGGCACCGGCCCAACGTGCCGCGCATGGCCATCTATCAACCCCGCTATAACCGCCGTGGCCTGCTGGAAAGCGAAGCCCTGCTGGCGCGCGCGACCGACTACTCGGCCGACATGGCCGGCGCCACACCCGCCATCACGTCCATCACCTACAACGCCAAGGGCCAGAAAGAAAAGCTGGTGCTGGGTAACGGCACTATTACCGAGTACACCTACGAAGTCCGGACTTTTCGCCTGACCCGTATCAAGACCCGCCGTCCGGTGCCAGCTGGCGATCAATGCACGGTGGCCTTCCTGGACCCCGCCGTTATCCAGGACCTGCGGTACACATACGACCCTGTCGGCAACATCGCACAGATCTTCGACGCGGCTCAGGCCGTCGTCTATCACGGTAACCAGCGCATCAACCCGGTCAATCGCTACGAATACGACGCGCTCTATCGACTGGTGCTCGCGGAAGGCAAGGAAAACGCCGGATCAAAGGGCGCACCTACTCATATCGAAGGTAGCTCATTGAGGGCCGCCTGCCCAGCACCCGACCCGGCGGCGTTGCGCAACTACACGCAGTCTTACCGATATGACCGTGTTGGAAACATCGAGCAAATGCGCCACATGGCTGCCGGTGGCAACTGGACGCGTGACTACACCTATGCGTTTGATGATGCCGCGCAGTCCGCCAGCAACCGTCTCTGGCAAACCTGGACCAGTGGTGACCGGACCCGGGCCATCACCTACGGCTACGACTCCCACGGCAACATGCTTAATCTGGCGAACGTGCCCGATGAATTCCGCATGCAATGGGACCACCGCGACATGTTCCGCAGCATCAACCTTGGCGGCGGAGGTACAGCGCACTACCAGTACGACAGCGGTAAGCAGCGAACCCGCAAGCGCATCGTCAACCAGAACGGCTTGGGCGGTTACTGGGAACGCATTTATCTCGGCGGGTACGAGCGCTATCGCCGTTACGACAGCAACAGCTCAACACCGGTCGAGGAGATCGAATCACATCATCTGTTTGAAGGCGAGCAGCGGGTGTTGCTGGTGGATGATGTGATCAAAACCAACCGCACGCATGCCATCACCGCATACAAAGAGAAGCCGATTTATCGCTATCAGTACAGCAATCATTTGGGGTCGGCTTGTCTAGAGTTGGATGATGCCGCAGAGATTATTTCGTATGAGGAATATCACCCGTATGGGACGAGTGCGTATCGGTTGATGAAGAGCGGGATTGAGGCGCCGACGAAGCGGTATCGGTATACGGGGATGGAGAGGGATGAGGAGAGTGGGTTGGGGTATCACACGGCGAGGTATTACTTGCCTTGGCTGGGGAGGTGGGGGGGGGGTGATCCGCTTTGGGTTGCGGACGGTTTGAATATCTACCAATGTTTCCACAGCAACCCCATAAGATACCTGGATACCTCAGGTACCGACAATTCCGAGACGACTGTTGTAACACCTGCAATCCGGCAAGCGTTGGATGATGCTGGCCTGAAATATGGCGAACAGGTGCATGCACGCGTCTATAGCAATGAATCAAAAAAATGGGTGCTTGCAAAATTTGACCTCGGGGTCATAGATCCACGCACCAAAGAGCCATTCTTTGTGGAACTGAAAGGAATACGTGCAAATAAACTGCATGGGAATCAAGATGAGTACCTACACATCTTGGAGTCCGAAGCTGGCGGGTTGGTGGAATTCTATGGCAAGGAATCGAAAGCCCTAGGAATAGAGGGGAAGATACTAAAGGTGAATAGCGAGAGCTATTTTCGGGTTTTCAGAGGCGATGTTGTGCATAAAAAAGCGTTTTCAGTCGAAGAATTCAAATATTTGATCCAAAAACTTGTAAGCGGCGAGAGTATTAAGCATTCTTTTTTCTTTGATAAGAAATGGACCTTTTTCAAGGCTTCCGAGGAGAAAGCTGCAAAAGCATTCCTTGCAGAGAAAGGGGCTCTAAACTACAAACCGGCATCCACAAAAATAGTCCGTAGCGGCATCGTCGCGGCGGATACATTGGACTCGATGGGTGCTGGGCCTACGAATGAATCTCAAACTCTCACGGGTGAAGCAGTCGATAAAGTCCCTGTAGTCGACGGTCTGACCACGCCGCAAAAACAGATAGCGGGCGGCATCATTAGTGGGGTAAGTGGTGGTGTTGGCACAACGACACCGACATCCAGACACAGCAATGGTGGACTGAATAAGGCTCCGAAAGAGGGCAACTGTTGGTTTTTCGGACTGTTCTGCGGAGCACCGTCTAATGATGATCGCGAGAAGATGGAAAAGCTGAGGAAGCTGCAGGATGAGCTACGTAAATGCGAAATTAAATGGAGAGGGGGGGGGAGTGTAATGAGTATTAATGGAGCTAATAGCTAAAGGAGGGCTGAAGGAAGAGCTAAAAACTAAAGGGATCAACTAAAGGGGGCAGCTTCGAACTATTTTCTATGAGATCGCAACCATGCCACGTCGCCCACGCATAAAACTCGCCGGAATGCGGCAGCATATTGTGCAGCACGGTATCAATCGTGAGGCGTGTTTCTTTGCCGATGAGGATTATCACTGCTACTTGCACTGGCTGGTAAAGGCGGCGGCGGACTGGCACTGCGCGATCCACGCCTATGTGTTGATGACCAACCATGTGCATTTGCTGGTGACACCGGAAACACCGGATGGCCCCGCGCGGCTGATGCAATCCATCGGGCGGCGTTACGTGCAATACATCAATCGCAGCTATAAGCGCAGCGGCTCGCTGTGGGAAGGCCGCTATAAATCCAGCATGGTGCAGGCTGTTACTTATCTGCTGACCTGCATGCGCTACATCGAACTTAACCCGGTGCGCGCTGCGATGGTGAGCGATCCCGGTCAATATCGCTGGTCGAGCTATCGCGCGAATGGGCTGGGTGCGCAGGATGAACGCATAACGCCCCACATGCTTTACCTTGCTCTTGATCCTGATACAGAAGAACGCCAAACCGTCTATCGCGCTTTGTTTCGCAGCGAGCTGGACGATGAAGCGATCACCGATATCAGGCACGCCTTGGCGCAAGGCCAGCCCTTGGGTGAAAGCCGATTTGCCAACATCATTTGCCAGGCGGCGGGTGTGCGGCGCACAAATGGGCAGCGTGGTCGGCCAGTTGAGCATGACATCGCGTCGATAGTCCCCGAGTCGCAGCGCGGCTTCGGATTTTGAATAAACAACCCGGCAGCGAGGAAGTGGTTTTGAGAACTTGTACCGGTTGCGTTGCAGCGAGCGCCAGCAAGCCCACCAAGTCGGTGTGGCTCACATAGGTAGAAGCAGAACATGCAAACTATCGTCGCCACTATCAAAGTCGGTGATACCGGCCCTGCGGTTGCCAACTTGGGCAATTGGGACGGACCACAAATTAATAGGCAGTAGTTAGAGACAATACAACTTGAGCAAGTGACGAATCTTACTAGTAACAAGGAGACGGAATATGGCTAAGAAAACCGAGGTTGTTAAAAATACCAAGACAAAGAAGGTATCAGCTATAACCGGCGCAAAACCTATTGTGAAAACCGCGCAAACAAAGGCTGCCGTTACGCGCAAGCCAGCGGCCACAGCCAAGCCACCTGCCAAACCGGGCGCCCAAAAGACAGTAAGCAAGAAGCCGCCGCAGGATGAAGGCAGTAACTACACCATTTACGGCACAGTGGTGTATGACGATGCGTCGCCAGTGGATGGCTTGACCGTCATCGCCTACGACAAGGATGTGTCAGGCGAAGATGATCTTGGAAAAGCGGTAGTTAAAGCGGGCCGCTTCGAAATCAATTACCGCGATACCGATTTCCGAAAAACAAAGGAAGAACGCGGTGGCGCCGATGTGATTGTGTGTGTCCTTAACGACAAAGAGGAAATCCTCTTCACCAGCAGGAAGAAAAACAACGCCCCTGCGAAATATGAATTGAATATCACCTTGCCAGCCGCGCAGTTCGTGGTGCGCGGCACGGTCACCGACGCGAACCGGAAGCCGCTGGCGAATATGTTCGTTCGGGCTTATGAGCGCGCCTTGCGCCATCCACAGCTTCTCGGTGCTGTCGAAACCAAGGAATTCGGCGAATATCGCATCGCCTATAGCCCTGCGGATTTTCAACTGGGCGATGTGCCGTCACGGCGCGTGCCCTGGTTGATCGTCGAGGTACGTGCCTCCACTGATGGCGAGGTACTGGCCAGGCAGGAGGTGCAAAAGGCCGCCCGCGACCAGACTGTTTTATTCACATTGCCAAGCATAGGCGCGGTATCGGAGTGGCAACGAGTTAGCGAGGCTGTTGCGCCGTTGTTGAAAGGTCAAGGCGGTGAGCGTGCCGATATGGCTACCCGATCGACCGTGGGTGACAAGCGTGCCGATCTCGCGCCTTACGACATCACTCCCGCCGACGTGGGCTTTATCGTGTCCGAGACTGGGCTGGATCGCGCGGCAGTAGAGGCGTGGGCCGCATCAAGCAGGATGACGCGTGATGCCGTATCGCGCCTGACCGATGAGTTCGCTGTCGATCAGAGCCTGGTGGGCGAGCACGGCTGGCCATTTTTCTACGGGCTGGCTCGGCAAGGTCTGGCGAGCGATCTGGATGCCGCGTTGCGCGCGTCACAGCAAGGATGGGAAAAGGCCTGGAAAGCGGCGCAATTTGCAAATCGCGTACCGGCACTCAATGAAAAGCAAGTCACATCGCTGATGAATGCACTGCAGCTCCTCCAGCGCTTGCAGCAAATTGATCCGCAGCGCGGCAGCAATAGCGACCTCGCAAAAATATTGGCAGGCCTCTCGCAACCCTTGCCTAAAGCAATTGCGCTGGACGCGTTGGCAATTGTTCAAGAAAAGGGGCTGAACGACATCGATGCGCTTCTCAAGCTTACGGAGCGTCACCCGGATGCAGACGCACCGATCAAAACCTTTGTGCGCGGTGTGCGGGTACATCAGTTGACCGCCGGTCACGAGGGGTTTTCGCGCGTCGTGAATGCGCGTCTGGCGGGTTCATCGGATTCGATTGCGCCGTTGGCGAGATTGCTGGCCACCGACTGGATCGGCATAGCGAAAGAGGCGGGCGTTAACTCCGGCCTGGCGTTGCAGACTCAGGCACAGGTGGAAATACAGCATCCGCTTACGGCGATGGAATCAAAAATTCATGCTGGTCTATTTGACTTGCCGGGCCTGTCCGGTAGCGATGCGGCAGCCTTGATAAAGAATCAGCCCACCTTGGTCGAGAAACTGTTGCGGGGCAAGGTTCCGGTAAAGGCAGATGAAGCAACGAACCTGACAGTGCTTCGAAACACAGGTCGCTTTCTGCGCACCGGCGTCAGTATGGAACTGGCGGCAGATATCATCAAGAGTGGCATTAGATCCCCCGGCATGGCCTTGCGCTATGGGCGAGAGCATCTGCGTGAACAGAATCACGACAGATTGCCAAAAGAAGCAGTGTCAGAGGTTATTGACGGTTTCATTGGATATACCCATGGGCTGGTCGAAGGAGGCAAAGGTGTCACCCTTGGGATAGACATTAATCGACGGAGGCCAGGGCGCTCCTGGCTAGAGGACCTGGGGGAATATAGGATCCCGCTCCCGGAGTCGGTTCGGGAAAACGCTCCAACACTGGCCGCATTGTTCGGCGACTCGGACGAATGTATGTGCAGGCCATGCGAGTCCATGCTTGGGCAGCCAGCGTACCTGATCGATTTGCTCAATTTGCTGAAGAAATACCAGGAAAAAAGCGGCAACGCCTTGGATGAGTTGAGAAGGCGGCGCCCGGATATCTTCGATCTCAAACTCAGTTGCGAGAAAGCAGAAGCAACAATCCAGCATATTGACATCGTGCTGGGCATACTCGAGAGGGCTGCGGTACCTGAACCAGATCCGAACGCCACTGACGAGACCATGGCCTATCGGAAACTACGTCAATGCATTTACCCATGGCCTTTGCCATTTGATCGCGGCTATGCCGAGGTCAGTGCGTATCTGGCCAAACTTGGCGTATCGCGTGAGAAGTTGTTGGGACTGCGACTGGGCACCATACCGTCGCATCTGGCGGCGGAGGTGCTCCATGTACCGATGGATCAAGCCGGTGACCAGAATGTTGATTCGCAATGGGCGCTACTCACTAGAAAACGCCGGGGTGCCCAACTATGGGCGGCCTATGGGTTCGACATAGACAATGACATCGCGATCGTTGATCCCGCCTCCAGAGAGGAGCTTTTCGATCAGACCGTAGAGGACGTGCTGACTCGGGCTTCGTTCTTGATTGTTCGCACCGGGCTGACGCTGGACGAACTGGATCAGGCGCTCAAGACGGAATTCGTTGCTGGTTATCCCCGCGGAATTGGTTTGTGCTGTCGATATCAATGCAAGACCAGCGCAATGCGTCTTCAGGTTGAAGGCCCTGAGCTGGAGGGTATTCTGGATCGCCTGCATCGCTTTACGCGCCTAAAGGCAAAATTTCCAGAGTGGACCATCGAACAACTCGGTGACGCGATTTCGGCAAGTGGCGGTATCGAGGCTGAGGCAATAGCCGACCAATATCTGGCTGTACAAGCTCGGGCCGACGTTTTCGTCAAATTGACGATCATCATGCGTCTGCACAAAGATCATGGCCTAGCGCTCGATGCGCTGCTCGAAGGTCCTCTTTCAGAAGCTCGCTTGCGACAAGCATTGGGGCTATCGCTGCTGCAATTCAAACTATTGAAAGAAATCACCGACTATCCACCTACCGAACAATCCAGAAACTGGTTCTCCCTGGAAAGTCTTTGTAATGCTGCCAAACGCCTGCGCGAAATCGGGTTGTCGGTGGAACAGGCGTCGCAAGCCTTGCTGACGAGAACTCGATGGGAAGCAGTGGCCGGTGAACTGCCGCCGTCTATCAAGACTGACAAGCAGATTGAGGCACTGCTTGGATTGGTGCAGCAACGCCTGCGGTCCGTGGTTGCTGTTAAGCCGGACGTTAGCCTGGAAGCGCAGGCTGTCGAAGCGTTGAATGAAATTTATGACCAAGTTGTCGTCGCAAGGTTGGTTAAGGCCATTCAAGATGCAGGGGCAGCAATAGACGAGCATCTTGATGTGTTGCCGATTCTGCGCGGTAACGATGTGACCCGAGTCTCTCGAAAATTGGGTGAATGGTTGCCGTTGCTGACGGTCGACAAGGCAGAGGAAATCATTGCGCTGCAATACAATCACAATGCGCCAAAGCGATTCGAATTGCTGTTGAATTGCATAGCGTCCAGGCGGCGTGAACGCGAATTGCTAACCGTGATCGCCGAGCAGTGCGGCCTGGCTGAACCCGAAGTCATCCCGCTGCTTGGCGCGCGGCTGTTGCTTAACTCTCCCCAAGGCAATTCGAACGAACTCGCGTCCGTTGCGTTTTTGGAGTCGAGTTTTTGGGATGGCACTACAGCCCCCCGTGTCGCAGGTCGCTTTTCTGAGCTTCATGATTGGACCGATCGCCTCTATCGGCTGAAAGCTCTTAGCACTGCATTGGCCATGGACAACGAGCTGATGCAGATTGCAGACAAGGTCGTTGTGCGCTCGGTGCCGGGAATCAACTGGAGCGAAATGCTGAGTGCAGTGCCTGTGGCAGGCAGCAACGCATGGCAGAACCCCCAGTGGCAGGCATTGCTCGATCTGCTGTGGTTGCAGCAGCCGGAACAACTCTCATGCCCGGCCCTTGGTGAACTATTTAGCCGGTTGGCTGCCCCGGGTGCGCGGGTTTCTATGGATACCTTGCGACCGCTGACCGCGCGCGTGGATATCTCGGAAACACCCGACACGCTGGCGATGGAATTGATGGCGCAAGCTATTTCAGTGCAGTCGAATTCGATTTCAACACTGGATCTGCGCAATCCTGGAAAATTGCGCGTTGCTTTCGAATGGCTGCTGTTAGCCAAGCAGTTGGGCGCCGACGCAACAAAGATTGCTGTGCTGCTCAATCAAGCCGACAACGCGTCCGCAGCCGACACGGCGAGATCGTTGCTCGAATCCAAGCTGGCGGGCGAAGTCTTAATGACTTCATTGCAGAAAATCGACGACTCATTGCGCCGGCAGCGGCGCGACGCGCTGGTGGCCTATCACGTCGCACAGGTTGTCGGTCGCGATAACTCCGATAAATGGATCGATGCGAAAGCGTTGTACGAGCATTTCCTGATCGATCATCAAATGGAGCCGTGCTTTGAAACCACGCCCATATTGGAGGCTGTCACCGCCGTGCAGTTGTTCGTGCAGCGCATCCTGTTCGGCATCGAGCGTGGGATAACTGCTGGGCCAGAACTCAAGCAGCGCTGGACCTGGATGCGCAATTACCGCGTGTGGGAAGCCAATCGCAAAGTGTTCCTGTTTCCGGAGAACTGGCTGTTCCCAGAACTGCGCGACGACAAATCATCAAGCTTCAAGCAGCTCGAATCGGCGTTGGGGCAAGGTGAGCTGACGCAGGATCTGGCCAATCAGGCGTTTGGCCAGTTTCTGGATGATGTGGCGCAGATGGGGCAGATCGAAGTGCTTGGGATGTACGAGGATATTTCGCGTGATGCGGACGGCAATATCCTGGGTGATGAGCAGGACGATGGATCAATAGTACCGAGACGCCGTACGCTCTATGTTGTCGGCCGCACACCGAACCCACCCTATGCTTATTTCTGGCGCCACTGCGTCGATTTTGGCAGCCCCTCACCCCACATGGAATGGTCGCCTTGGCATCGCATTGAGCTGGATATTCAGGGTGACCATGTACTGCCGTTTGTGTTGAGCGGGTGCCTGTACATTGCTTGGCCATTAATTCGAGCTATAAGAATAGTCACAGGGGGGGTGGCGAAGGACGGTTGGGAAGTCAAACTGGCCTGGTCACGACACGATGGCAAGAACTGGCGCAAAGCTAGTACCTCGCGTGCATTGTGGAGCGGTGAAGCCGCGGGTTTTTCAGATGAAAGACGAGGATTTTCTTTTCGCGGTGAGAAAGCGCTGGATGATAGCAAGGCGACAATATTCGTCTACACACTAACCGACGAACTTGGTGCGGTTACAGAAATAGACAGGCCATCGGCTAAGGATCCGACTCCTTCCGAATGGGATTTAATGACAACTTATCCAGGCTCAGCTGTTAACCCGGATACTGCATATCATTTTCTCGATACTCTTATCCGGAACAATTACTCCGCGCTTCCAGAAGTAACCAAGAAACAGTTGGAGATATATGCCACATGGAGGAAAAACATAGAGCCTCCCATTCCGGCATGGCAAGGTGACCTGCTAGCGCTGATGGAGCAACAAATATTCTCCAACACGAGGGTGATTCTTTTTTCGAATCCTGAAGAGGCAGCAAAGCGGTACAAGAACGCTTCACTTCCAAATGCTGACACGCGACGAGTAGATCAACAATACATTGAGGAATCTACCGTTCATTTTCTCTGGGCTTACTGGGGTGATGCGCAAAGAAGTTTGCCGCAGGAACCCACCTCGAATTATGCAGGCTTTAATTCGTTCTACTATGGCCTTCAACAGGTTAGTTCTCGCCGGACAGTGATTTGCAAAGCATGGATCAAACTCAGAGCTCCCGATGGTACCAACCCGATCGCGTACATACCGCTTAAAGGTGACGAGAATGAGGGTGTCTATACGTGCAGGATTGGGACTGAGACTATCCCTTTCGATCCAAGTGTGCCCTATCCAATGGATTGGAAACTAGGAGATCAGCCTGCACTGAACTGTACCCTTAGCCTAAGTCCAAGAATTAGACCAACAAGCACAACCATTTTGGAAGCGCCACGAGGGGAAATCTATACGTTAGGTTCCATTGTCAAAGGATCTGAAGTGACACAAACTGTGCATTTTGTGATCGATGGAACTATGCACGAAGATGCAACCGATATTGGTTTCGACCTTGATGCACTTAAAAGCCTCACGTTAGTGGCAAAGTTCCACTTGACCCGCGACGACATGGTCACAAAGTTAACGTCGCTGAAATCGAAAACTCCAATATATAACCCCGTGGGAGTTTCTCAGCCTTGGATGAACGGCTTCCGGGAGACGGCGCCGATGGGTGATCCTGAGCCGGTCAGCCCGTTGAACATTGACGCACTCAATCCAGCGCATAGAACGAACATTTTTTCTCCGACGAAGGCAGGGCAATTCTGGGCAGTAGGTGCAACCACCTCAAAGAGGGAAGAAGCATACGATGTGGTAGAAGAGGTATCTTCAGTTTGGCATTTTTCTGAAAGCGAGAGTGGATGCTACATTGATCTTGGGTATCGTCTCGGATTGGCAGATAGTGGCTTTCGCGTTTATCCGGATGCCTTCCCGGAGGCGACACTGCGTCGCTCGGATTGGTCTCAAAGCCGGACATTACCAGTTGCACAAAATCAGATCAGTGATTTCGGCGCAAAAAATCTACCGATACCAGCAAATGACAGTTCTACAAGTTGGACTGATGTACTTGACGGTGTTTATACCTTCGATGCTCGCCTACCCTACGCCTGCTACAACTGGGAAGTTTTCTTCCATGCCCCATTGCTGATCGCCGATCAATTATCCAAACAGCACAAATTTGAAGATGCAGAACGCTGGCTACGATATGTGTTTGACCCCACCAGCAGTGAAACGGGCCCTGATGCCAAGCGTTTCCTGAAGTTTCGCGTGTTCAAGGACTTGGACTTGAACCAGCAGGTGATCGACGATTTGACGTTACTCGCGCAGGTAGCCGGTGGGTTTGGTGTTCCGGGTTCCGACAAGGACGTAAAAAAGTTGATCGACCGCTGGCGCGATGCGCCATTTCGTCCGTTCCTCATCGCTCGCCGTCGGCACATCGCGTTTTTGTGGCTGACGCTATTCGCCTATCTTGACAATCTGATTGCCTGGGGCGATAGCCTGTACCGGCGCGATACTCGTGAATCCATCAATGAGGCGACCATGCTGTATGTGCTCGCCGAACGGATACTGGGCCACCGCCCGCAACTGCATAAGGGAATGGCGAATCGCGAGGCGTACACCTACGACGAGAAAATGGACAAGTGGGATGATTTTGCCAATTTCTGGATCGACGTTGGTGCGCAAGGAACCAGCAATCTAAGAATAGCCTGGCGAGTAAAGGATTCGATAAATCAGCCGAACCCGGACGGCATGCTTTATTTCTGCATGCCGCTCAACGATAAGATTGCGTCATACTGGGATACGGTCGATGCGCGGTTGAGCAATATTCGCAACTGCCGCAATATCGAAGGTATCAAGCGCAACCTGCCATTGATGGATGCGCCGATAGACCCGGAATTGTTGATACGCGCAACCGCAGCCGGGCTGGATTTAGGCGACGTAATCGCGGGTCTTTACGCGCCGCCTCCGCACTATCGTTATGGCATTTTATCCGCTCGGGCTGCTGAACTGACGAATGAAGCAAAAGCCTTGGGTGCGGCGATGTTGTCGGCCATCGAGAAACGCGATGCGGAGCATTTGGTGCAATTGCGATCTTCAAACGAGATCAGTTTGCTCAAACTGGTGAAAGAGGTTCGCACGCTGCAAATCACCGAGGCCGAGCGAAATATCGAGTCATTACGTGGTAGCAGAAGGACTATCGAGTCGCGTTATAACCAATACCAGCGCTTGCTCGGCATTAAAGACATCAAGATTCCAGAAGAAGGCGGGAGCGCCGGTGACGAGTCGATGCTTGGGAGTGCCGATTCTGGGTTAACGAGCAAACATTCAAACTGGGGATTAATCAAGGAAGAGGATGAGCAGTACCTTGGAATTGAAGGTGCGAACACATGGTCTTCAGCGGCCGCCGTGACTAAGGTGGTGGCGAGCGGGCTACATGCTTCTTCTTCCATTGTTGCTGCCTCGATGTCCGCAACACCATTTCCGAATCCACCAAAGGTACTAGAAGCAATTGGGAACTCGGTATCCAACATTGGAGACTCATTTTCATTCATTTCGCAAGGCTGGAGAATCTATGCCGAACAACAGGGCATGTTGGCCGGTCACATCCGACGTCGCGACGAATGGGCATTCCAAAGCAACCAATCCCTCAAGGAACTGCAGCAGATCGACAAGCAGATACTCGCCAATCAAATTCGCATCGATATAACTGCAAAGGAACTCAACAACCACATTGAGCAGATCGAACAGGCCAAGGCGATTGATGAGGTGATGCGCAGCAAGTTCTCCAATGAGCAACTCTATGAGTGGATGAAAACTGAGCTTTCCAAGCTGTATTTCAATGCCTACCGCATGGCACTGGAAATGGCGCGCAAAGCCGAGCGCGCGGCTTCGCGCGAGCTGGGGGTCAAGCCCTTGAACATCTTGGGCAACGCATACTGGGATTCGCTGCGGGACGGCCTGCTGGCTGGTGAGCGGCTGCATCAGGACCTCAAGCGCCTGGAAATCACCTATCTGGACCAGAACCGCCGCGAATTTGAGCTGACGAAACACATCTCCTTGCGCCGGCTGAAGCCGCAGGCGCTTGTTAATCTCCGGATCAAGGATGGCGATGGCCAATGCAAATGCGAGTTCAATATTCCGGAGTGGCTGTTTGATCTGGATACCCCCGGGCATTATCTGCGCCGGATCAAGTCTGTGAGTGTGAGCATCCCCAGCGTGGTTGGCCCTTATACGAGCATCAACTGCAAACTCACTCTGTTGGAAAGCCACGTTCGGCACGTGAGCAGCTTGAAGGAGCAGAACCGGTATCTCCATCTGACGGCAAGCGATGGACAGCCCGTCGATGATGATCGGTTTACCGATTATTTCGGCGCGACGGAAGCCATTGTTACCAGCACCGGCAGCAACGACAGCGGGCTGTTCGAGACTCAATTGCGTGATGAACGCTTCCTTCCGTTTGAAGGCAGCGGCGTCATCAGCCGGTGGAGGCTTGAACTTCCTGGCGAGTATCCGCAATTCGACTATTCGACCATCTCGGATGTGGTGCTGAGCATCCGTTATACGGCACGTGATGGCGGTGACTCGTTGCGCGACGCGGCGTCGGCGGGGATAGCGACTCTGCTGTCCGCAAGTTCTCCTCCGGCACCACTGCGCTTCCCCGTCGTGCTCAGTTGCCGTTCCGATTTCCCCGCCGAATGGGCGCGGGCCAATGCGACCACGAATCTGGAGATACTAATTTCCAGGAAACTGCTGCCCTACTGGTTGGATGCTGTCAGACCCAAGCTAGAGGTTCGAGCAGTAAGGGTCGCCGATATTCCATCTGTTTCGATGCCCACGTTTAACCAGGTCTGGCCGACAAGGACCGGCGGGTTGGATACGGCGCTTGATGCCAAAGGTATGGGAATGGGCAATTTCGGGAAAGTGGCGCCTGGCGTTGCCGATCGGGTACTGATACTGGATGTTGGATTGCCTTAGTGCAGATTGCAGTTGGGATTGCGTTGTCGGGGCCCCCAGCATGAACCGAAGGCGAAGGTCGATGCCAATGACCTTTCCTTCACAGCTTATGCAACTGCGCCGCGTTTTTGACCAATCCAAGACAGCGCACCTTCACATTCCCGAACTGGCGCAGATGCGTAGTTTGAAACAAATGCTGTGGCCAGTCTGACCTACATGGATTGAAACGGAATTCCACTACTGCATTCTTGGTGTCTTCTGCTTGGCCAAAGGCGACGATGGCCTTTTGATTGACCGCGTCCGCTGTACTCGCAAGACCGGTCGTTGGTTCCCCCCTCGCTGCTGAACGACCGCTTTTCTCAGTTCGGACGGCAGAACACGACCCGAAAGGGTCAGTCAATCACGTCGAAGAAGTCGTCTTCACTGTAATCGTGCTGCATCACCTGTCAGGCTCAGCGCGGGCCGAGAATCTTGGTCAGCATCTCGCCCGAGGGCGCGCCTTGCATTTTTTGCAGCTTGCCGCTGGCGTCCTTGTAGAAGATGGTGGGGGTGGCCGAGGTGCCGAGTTTCTGCATCAGTTTCTGGTTGGCGTCGAGCTGCGCACGGATTTTCTCAGGTATCTGGCTCAGCGGTTTGACCCCGCCCGCGGCATGCTGCTGTTCATGCTGCGTCAGGGCCGCCTGCGGGTCCGCGGCATTGAGGATGGCTGCCGCCTTGCCCGGGCTGGTGGGGCTGAGGATGGCGACCATGACATGACGCAACTGCACCTTGCCGGACGTGATCCAGGGCCGGGCGTCATTCCAGAACTTGTTGCAGTACGGGCAGTTGGGGTCGGTGAAGGTGTAGACGATACGCGGCGCATCGGTTTTGCCGTCGCCAATCCAGGTGCTTTGCTCAAGCTGCTTCCAGACCCGGTCGGTCATCGGTTTGCTGACCAGCTTCTCGATGGGTTTCTGGCTCAGGTTGTTGCCTTTGCCGTCGATCATGGAGCCGACGATCGCCTGCTTGCCGTCGGCGGTCAGGTAGATGGCCAGCGGCTGCTGCTCGATCATGCCGGCATAGCCGGTCAGCCCGCCGGGCGCCTTGAACGTGCCCATTACCTCGACACCTTGGGCTTCGAGCGCCTTGATCGGTGCCGGCCAGTCTTTGGCCTGTGCGCCCGGGATCATGGCGCCGAGCGCGGCCAAGCAGGCGGCAAACAGGAGGGAGGGGTTTTTAATCATGGTGTTTCGTTCCTTTACGTTGAAAATTGGGGAATCAGTGCGCGCGCAATGGCTTTAACTTGCTTTCCAGCGAAGCGGTCGTTAGCGCACCCAGGTGGGTAGCGACCAGCCGTCCGCCGGCGTCGTAGAACAGGGTGGTGGGCAACGCGCCGGAACCGGCCACGAAACCGAGCCGGGTGTCGCGATCAAGAACGACATTCGCCAGATCGAGCTGGCTGGCGAACAGGTAACGCTGCACGGTTGCCGCATTTTCACCCTGATTGGCGAAGACGAAACTCACCCCGGTTTCGCGTTGCTGCGCGGCAGCGAGCACCGGCATTTCGCGCCGGCACGGCGGGCACCAGCTCGCCCACAGATTGACGACCAGGGGTTTGCCGTCGGCCAGCGCAGCGAGATTCGCCGATTCGCCGGACAACATCGTGACCTGCATGTCGGACAGCACCGGGTTATCCATGAGGCGCAGACCGGCCAGTACCCCTTGCCATACCAGAACCCATGCCGCCAACGCCAGGAGGGCACGTTTCCGTGCCGACAATCCGCGCCAGCCCCGCCGGATCGCGCCCGGCATCGCCGCAATGAACGCCCGTGCTTTTTTGCTCATCGCGTCTCAATCCTTGCCCGACGCATCGGCTGACGCGCGCAACGGGCTTAATTTGCTCGCCAGCGACGCCGCCGACAGCTCGCCCATATGGGTATCGACCAGCCGTCCGCTGGCGTCGTAGAACAGGGTGGTGGGCAACGCGCCCGAGCCGACTTCGCGACCGAGCGCGGCGCCGGGATCGAGCAGCACATTGGCGAGATGGAGCCGGCCCCCGCTGAGGTAGCGTTGCGCCGTCGCGCCGTCCTCGCCCTGGTTGGCGAACACGAAGTTCACCCCGGTTTCGCGTTGTTGTGCGGCGGCGAGCACCGGCATTTCGCGCCGGCACGGCGGGCACCAGCTCGCCCACAGATTGACGACCATGGGCTTGCCGTCGGCCAGCGCGGCAAGCTTGACGGGATCGCCGGCAAGCGTCGTCAATGAAAGCGTCGGCAGCGCCGGCTGTTCCGTCATGCGCAGCGCGCCGAACAGCGCGCCCCACATCAGCACGCCTGAGGCCAACCCCACAACCAGCGGCTTGCGTAGGGCCGGCCGGCGCCAGCCGCGCCAGACCGCGACCAGCAGCGCGGTCATCACCCCGGGCCAAACCATAAACCCACCGTCGCGAATATCGAGCATCGACCATGGCGCGTCGCGGTAAGAGTCAAACCAGAAAGCGACAAAGGCGAGGCGTGCCCCCAGCACTCCGGCAAGCAACATATCGCCCAGGGTATTGCCTATGCCCGTTTGCTGGCGGCGCCCGGCTAGGCGGCCTACGCCCGCCGCCGCCAGTCCGGCCGCCAGCAACAGGAGCGGGCCGCTCGGCAGCGCAAAGGGGCCGATATTCACCGACAGCATGGTCAGCCTTTCCTCGCCTGCGCCAGGCGGGCGAGGAATTCGTCTGCGCTGAGCTCACCGATGATGCGTTCGACGCGGCGTTCTTTGCCGTCCGGGCCAATCACTAGCAGCGTGGGTGGTCCGAGAATCTGGTGCGCGCGCATCAGCGCCTGGTCGTCCGCATCGTTGGCGGTGACATCTGGGCGCAGCAATTGCACGTCGGCCAGCGCCTGCTGCACGCGCGGGTCAGCAAACACCTCGTGCTCGATCGCCTTGCACGACACGCACCAGTCGGCGTAGAAATCCACCAGCGTCCACTGGCCGCGCTGGCCGGCCTCGGCGACGCGGGCTGCGAGCGCCTGCTGCGTCCTGACCGGCGCGAAGCTCGCCATGAAATCATTCGCGACGGTGGTCTGCGCGGGCGCGGCGGCGGCCGCCACGAAGGCCAGCGGCCGCAGCGGATCGTGTGCGCCACCGGCCGCGCCGAGGATCATCGCCCCGCCCCACAGGCCCAGCAGAACCGCCAGATAGCGCGACACTAGGCGACCCTTTGGACAGCCGAGCTGTTGAACCAGCATCAGCAGGCTGAGGGCAATAGCCAGCAACCAGGCGCCCCACAATCCCAGTGTCAGCGCAGCCGGCAAGACCCGAGACACGAACACGATCGCGGTGCCGAGCAGAATGAAACCGAACAGCGCCTTGACGCGGTTCATCCAGTCGCCGGGACGCGGCAACAGGCGCGCGCCGAGCGTTCCCACCAGCAGCAGCGGCACCCCCATGCCCAGCCCCATGGAAAACAGCGCCAGGCCGCCGGTCAGCACATCGCCGGTGTTGCCGATGTAGAGCAGCGCACCCGCCAGCGGCGCGGTCATGCAGGGCCCCACCAGTAGCGCCGATAGCACGCCCATGGCCGCAGCACCGCCCAGCGTGCCGCCGCGCTGGCCCTGGCTGGCGCTGTTCAGGCGATTGCGCAGCACCGCCGGCAATTGCAGCTCGTAGAAGCCGAACATGGCCAGCGCCAGCACCCCAAACATCAGGCCGAACGCGCCGAGCACCCAGGGGTTTTGCAGCGTCGCCTGCAGATTGGCGCCGGCCAGCGCCGCCGCCGCGCCCACTGCGGCATAGGTCAGCGCCATCGGCAGCACAAAGGCCAGCGAGAGGGCAAAACCGCGCCGGGGGCTGGCCCCGCTTCCCGCGATCAGGCTGGAGAGGATCGGCAGCATCGGCAGCACGCAGGGGGTGAAGGTCATCAGCACGCCCAGGCCGAAGAACACCGCCAGCATCCAGCCGAGATTGACGCGCGACAGGCGGTCGGCCAGGTCCTGGTCGGCGCCGAGCGCCGCGCCGGCGGTTTGCTCCGCACCGCCCGCGGGCGCGCCCGATGCAGTATCCGGCGTAGCGGCGACATCGGCCAGCGTCACGCGCCGGGTTTGCGGCGGGTAGCATATGCCCGCCTCGGCGCAGCCCTGCCAGCCGACGACAAGCGCCTGGGCAGCGGGTGCCCTGACGAGGACCTCCACCTTATCGTGGTAGATTTCGGTTTCGCCGAAGAATTCATCGGTCTTGACGATGCCCGGAGGCGACGTCATCTCTTGCACGCTGCCGGCGGGGTCGCCTTCGACCTTCAGTTGCTTGCGATACAAGTAGTAGCCTTCGCTGATCTTCCAGTGCAGGCGCACCTGACCATCGCCGTCCCGGTTGATAGTCAGGCGGAACGCCTGTTCCACCGGCAGAAAGTCTTCCTGAGCGTGTGCCGGCAACGCCCACAGCGGCAAGAGCATGATCAACGACCCGAACCAACGTAACATAAGCGCCTCCAAAGCAGGGGGAGCGCGCATCCTGGCAAGGCCGAATTAAGGCACCATTAACAAATGCTATTCTCGACGCACGGCAGGGCCTGGGACACGAAGGACGGGGTATGCGGGTATTGGTGGTTGAAGACGACGACCTGATTGCCCACGGCATCCAGACCGGCCTGCGTGCACGCGGCCTGATGATGGACGGGGTGAAAACTGCGGCGCAAGCCGGGGCCATGCTGTCGGCCGTGCACTACCAGGTGGTGATTCTCGATCTCGGTCTGCCCGACGAGGATGGTATGAGCCTGCTGCAGCGCTGGCGCGCGGACGGCATGACCCTGCCGGTGCTGGTGCTGACCGCACGCGACGCTGTGGAAGATCGCGTGGCCGGGCTGCGCGCCGGCGCGGACGATTACCTGCTCAAGCCGTTCGACCTCGACGAACTGGTCGCGCGTCTGCATGCGCTGCTGCGCCGCGCCGCCGGGCGCAGCGTGACTACCATCGAGCAGGGCGCGTTGCGCCTCGACCCGGAGCGCGGCGAAGTTTCCCTGCATGGCCGCCCGGTGGTGTTGTCGCGGCGTGAACTGGCGTTGCTGGCCGCGTTGCTGCATGCGCGCGGACGCATCCTCAGCGTCGACCAGCTCAAGGACAGCCTGTACGGTTTCAGCGAGGAGATCGAGAGCAATGCCCTCAATGTGCATATCCATCATCTGCGGCGCAAGCTCGGCGCCGACCTGATCGAGACCGTGCGCGGTGTCGGCTACCGCTTCAACATGGGGGACGCATGAGCCTGCGCTTGCGTTTGCTGCTGATGATCGGCGTATCGCTGAGTCTGCTGTGGGGCGGGGTCGCGGTCTGGATGCTGCGCGATCTGGACGATGAAATGCGCCGCACGCTGGATCAGCGTCTCGCAATGTCGGCGCGCATGGTTGCTGGGCTGATCTCGCAGAACCCTGCCGCGTGGGACAAGCGCAGCGGGACAACCGGCGTCTCCACGCTGACCGTGCCGGCGACGGCAAAAGGACTCGCCTGCCAGGTCAGTTCGCTGCGCGGTGAGGTGCTCGCGCGCACCCCGGGCGCAACGTCGGCCGCCATCGCAACGACAGCGCCCGGTTTTTCTGAGCGCGAAATCGACGGCGAGCGCTGGCGCAGCTACACCGTCGAAATACAGGGTCTACGCATCACCACGGCGGACCGTCTGGCCGAGCGCAATACGCTGCTGCGCGACGTGATGGCGGCTGCGATCGTGCCGTTCGTGGTCGCGCTGATCGGTAGCCTGGCCATGTTGTGGATCGGGGTGAGAAGCGGCTTGGCGCCGCTGGAACGCCTGCGTCAGGCGCTGGCCACCCGCGTGCCGGATACGCTCACGCCGATCCCCGACGCACCCATGCCGAGTGAATTGCAGCCGCTGGTCAACACCCTGAACCAGTTGCTGGAGCGGATGCGCGTGGCCATCAGCCGTGAACGCCGCTTTACCAGCGATGCCGCGCATGAATTGCGCACGCCGCTCACCGCGCTCAAGACGCACCTGCAAGTGGCACGCATCACCCGCGGCAAGGACGCCGAGATGGCACTGGATTACGCGGAGGAAGGCGCGGCGCGGCTGCAGTACACCTTGCAGCAACTGCTGACGCTGGCGCAAGTGGAAGGGCCCTTTTCATGGGATGAGACGCAGCGTACTTACGCCGACGAAGTCGCCCGCCTGGCGATGCGCGATGCGGCGCCCGATACGCCCGAGCTCATCGTACTGGACAGCGACGGCCCCCCAGTCGAACTGGCGCTGCCCCAGGCGCTGGCCGTCACCGCGCTGCGCAACCTGCTCGACAACGCGCTGCGTCACTCTCCGGCACAACACAGCGTCAGGCTGGAAATTCAATCCGCGCAAGACACTGTATGTTTTCACGTGTACGACAGCGGGCCGGGGCTCAGCGCCGATGAGTTGACCCGGGTCACGCAACGTTTCTGGCGGCACGACGCGGGTCGGGGCAGCGGGCTAGGGCTCGCTATCGTTGTTGCCATTACCGAGCGCTGCGGGGGATCGCTCGCTCTGGCACAGCGCCCCACGGGCGGATTGGAGGCGAGTTTGACGTTGCCGAGAGCGAAGCGTGAATCGCCCCTGTTCCCTTCCACTCCGCTGGCAGACTCCCGTCCGTGATCAGCGAGAGGACTCGGTCGGGAAATGCGTCGGCTGGATAAGCCCGCGACATGGTCCCAGAATCTTCCCCTGATTTAATTGACACCGGATTGCTGAGCCAACAGTTGTTCATACGTCGTGGGTGACAGGTAGTTCAGAGATGAGTGGATTCTACTGCGGTTGTAGAAGGGCAAATAGCTGCGCAGCACCGAGAGTATCTGGTCATCCTCGGTAAAGGTACAGCCGTGAATCGTCTCCGATTTCATCGAATGGAAGAAGGATTCCATGAAGGCATTGTCAGTCACCTTGCCCGGGCGGTTCATGCTCTGAGTGATACTTAATTGGGCCAGACGCTCCCGGAAAGCATTGGCGGCATACTCGATGCCGCGGTCTGTGTGGAAGATCAGTCCGGGCGGTGGGCGGCGGTTGCCCACGGCATGATTGAGCGCCCGCAACGTCAGCACCACATTCTTCTGCCGTCCAAATGCCCAGCCCACAATACGGCGTGAACACCGGTCCATCACCACCGCCAGATAACGGTAGATCGACCCCACCTTCAGATAGGTAATATCGCCCACCCATACCTGATCGGGCGCAGCAGCCGGGTGTTCATATTGGCGATTGGGCAGGCTGCCGAAGAAGCGCTTCATGTTCGGCACGGTATAGCGAAGGGTGGCGACCCGGGCGCGGATGCCGTGGTCCCGCATCAGCCGCGCCACCCGGTTCTCACCCACACAGATGCCCTCAGCCTGCAGCTGGCGATGCACGCGGGGACTGCCATAGAGTGCCCGGCTGGCTTGATGGATCCGGGTGATCTGCTGCATCAGGGCAGCGTTCTCCTGCGCCCGTGGACCGAGTCCCCGGCGGCGCCAGGCATAGAACCCGGCCCGGGTCACCCCATACACACGGCACATCACTGCGACTTGGTGGGTTTCCCGGTTTGCTTCGATGAACTCGAAGATTTCCGTTTTTGATCGGAAGCAAACCGGATGGCTTTTTTTAGGAGTTCATGCTCCTCCTGAAGCAGCTTGTACTTCTTCTCCATATCCCGCAGCCGCTTCAGTTCAGACGCGGTTTCCAGATCCAGCTTGACGCCTTTGGTCACGATCAATCCCTCCCTGGCTTGCTTGCGCCAGCGTGACAGCATGAAGGGGTGGATGTCCAGCGCATCGGCAACATCCTGTATGAGGACATCCGGAAGGTCGCTTAAATGTACCGCAGTCGCCTTGAATTCATGGCTGTAGCGGTTGGTCTTTCTGGGGCCGGCTTTGGCCATGTTGCACCTCCAATCGTGGACTACCCCCAGAACAGTAGACAAACCAGAGCCTCACGCCGAGGCCCGTTCAAAGGCCTCGGGACTGATGCCGCCCAGATGGCTGTGACGGCGATTCCGATTGTAAAAGACCTCGATGTAGTCAAAGACATCTGCCCGT
>JBDRCF010000033.1:0-49708 GCA_043821985.1 Pseudomonadota bacterium | reverse complement strand
AGGCGAAGCAGGTGGTCCGCGGGAACCAGCTCCTCGAGGGTGACCATTTCCAGACGGTGCTGGTGGGGGGCGGGCGGTTTGAGCATGCCCACGATTCAAACACAAAGCCCCCAACGAGTGGGGGCTTTGTCAGCAGTCTGAGGCCTGCAATGCAGGCCTTTTGTTTTGATGCCTACGAATAATCAGTAACGCTGCGTCAGCGTCATCGTCTGGCCATCGCGCTTCATTTCCATCCGGTTCAGAAAGCTCATCCCCAGCAGCGGTACGTTGAGACCCGTTTCCACCACCATCCCGTCCACCTGGTTGACTGAGATCCCGCCCACCTTGACCGTATTGAACTTGACGCGCCACGCAGGCACCACGCCCGCCGCCGTCCCCACGCCGATCGCCTGGCCCGACCGGTAGTCGAGTCCGATACGCTTGGCCTCGGCTGCACTGATGGCGATGGCGGTAGCACCCGTATCGACCAGAAAGGTCATCGGATATCCGTTGAGCGCACCTGCCGCCGCGAAATGACCACGCGCGTCGGCCGTGAGGGAAATGCTCGGGCGGCTGTCCGTCGCCGTACCGCCCGCGAACGACTGGCCCATGCCCAGGGTCCGGCGCTTGCCCTCAATATCGAAGCTGGCGCTGTCGGAATCCGCAGAGACCAGTTTCACGCCCTGGATCGTTTGCCCCGCACTGAGGGTACGCGGTTTACCGCCATCGATGCTGACGATCGCCTTGTCCTTGAACAGGCCTACCACCGATATGCTGGTAGCCCATACGGTTGTGCAGGCAAGTCCGCCAGCAGCTATCATCATCGCGACCGTTTTTTTCTTGAGAGACATCATGCGTCCTGTTCTGGTTTTCCGTCATTCGCCCACCGAGGGACCGGGGTATTTCACCACATTCCTGGATCGTCACGGCATTCCCTGGCAACTGGTGCGTATCGACGCCGGCGACAGCGTGCCTGAAAACCTTAACGGCGCTTCAGGCGTCTGCTTGATGGGCGGCCCGATGAGCGTCAACGACGACCTGCCCTGGATCCCGCCCCTGCTGGCGCTGATCCGCCAGGCGGTCGCATCGGACATTCCGGTGATCGGCCATTGCCTGGGCGGCCAGCTTATGTCTAAAGCGCTGGGCGGCACGGTCGGCGCCAATCCGGTCAAGGAAATCGGCTGGGGCGACGTTCGCATCACCGACGCCGATGCCGCGCGCGCCTGGCTGGGCGACACCACGCAGCCCATGCTGGCATTCCACTGGCACGGCGAAACCTTCACCCTGCCGCCGGGTGCCACGCGCCTTCTCGACAGCGCCTTCTGCGCCAACCAGGCCTATGTGCTCAACGACCGCCATATCGGCATGCAATGCCATGTCGAAATGACGCCCGAACTCATCGCCAGCTGGTGCGACAACGGCGCCGACGAAATCGCCGCCAGCGACAGTCCCGGCGTGCAGTCGCCCGATGCGATCCAGGCGGATTTGCCCGCCCGCACCGCCCGTCTGCACAAATTGGCAGACAAAATTTATTCCCGCTGGATTCAAGGGCTTAGAAAATAATCGCAGGACCGTCCCGGGAAGACGCTGGACAGCCGCATCGCGCGGCGTAGGATAGGCAGCGGAGTCATATCCAGTCTTACAGCATCACCTGAATACTTGAAACAGGAAATATTGGAGGATTTATGCAGAACGTGGATTACGCCAATTTCGATTTCGGCGAGCGCCTGAACGGTTTCATCAACGAAGTGATGAATTTCGGCGGCGCGCCGCGAACCGAGGCCGACCTCACCGAAGGCCAGAAAGTCTTCGTCCGCGCAGTCAAGCGCGAAATGGTCAAATATGCCGACCCCAACCGCCACGGCTATCCGCATAACCTGCTGGAGCAGATGGAATCCTTCACCCGTACCGTCGGTGACCTGCACAACTCCTACTTCGACTCGGGCATGCGCAAGGTCAGCGATTGTCTCTACAACCGCTGGAAGATGCTTTACGAAGAGACCAAAAAGCTGGCCGCGGCCGGCGGCGACACCAAACCCGCCTGGGTTGACGTCATCAAGACCGAGCAAACCGACATGCCAGCCTTCTTTGACGCATAACAATTTGTTTTTGAATGAATAAAGCCCGGATTACCCGGGTTTTTTCATTTTCGCGATTAATATCAAACCTGCTTATCCTCAAATAAAAATAAAGGATTATTCAGGGCTTCCCCCCGGTGCTATCCTGCCCAGACTCTAATACCCCCATAAAGTCTGAGGAGACAGCATGTCCAAACTGGTACGCCCCCATGGTGGCGGTGAACTCAAACCCCTACTACTGACGGGCGACGCACTCGCCGCCGAAAAAGTCCGCGCAGCCTCGTTGCCCAAGCTCAAGATGAGCTCGCGCGAAACCGGCGACCTCATCATGATGGGTATCGGCGGCTTCACCCCGCTGGACGGATTCATGACCAAGTCCGACTGGCAGGGCGTGTGCGACGGCTACAAGATGGCGAACGGCCTGTTCTGGCCCATCCCCGTCACCCTGTTGACCGACGACGAGTCCATCAAGGACGGCGACGAGATCGCGCTGGTCGATGGCGAATCCGGCGAGATCATGGGCACCATGAAGGTGACCGACAAGTACACCATCGACAAGGCCCACGAGTGCATGCAGGTCTACAAGACCACCGACCTCGAGCACCCCGGCGTCAAAATGGTCATGGCGCAGGGCAAGTACAACCTAGCCGGTCCGGTCAAGGTCCTGTCCACCGGCACCTTCAAGGAAGAATACGGCGATCAGTTCATGACCCCCGCGGAAACTCGCGCAGCCTTCGAAAAAATGGGCTGGTCCAAGGTTGCTGCATTCCAGACCCGCAATCCGATGCACCGCTCGCACGAATACCTGGCCAAGATCGCCATCGAGACCATGGACGGCGTGCTGGTCCACTCCCTGCTCGGCGCGCTGAAGCCGGGCGACATCCCCGCCGAAGTCCGTTCCGAAGCCATCAGCGTGCTGGTCGAAAACTACTTCGCCCCCAACACCGTGATCCAGGCCGGCTACCCGCTCGACATGCGTTATGCCGGTCCGCGCGAGGCCCTGTTGCATGCCCTGTTCCGTCAGAACTACGGCTGCTCGCACCTGATCGTCGGTCGCGACCACGCAGGCGTCGGCGACTACTACGGCCCCTTCGACGCGCAGAAGATCTTCGACGAGATCCCCAAGGGCTCGCTCGAAACCGTCAACATGAACATCGACTGGACCTTCTGGTGCAAGAAGTGCGGCGGTATGGCCTCGCAGCGCACCTGCCCGCACACCAAGGACGACCGCATCCTGCTGTCGGGGACCAAGGTGCGCTCGATGCTGTCCGAAGGCCAGGACCTGCCGGTCGAATTCAGCCGTCCGGAAGTCGCCAAGGTGCTGCAGAAGTACTACGCCGGTCTTTCTGCAGAACAAAACGTCAAGATCGAATTGAAAGGCCATTCGGCCGCATGATTTTCCTGTCCGCAGTAATGCCGGAGGGGTATGCCCTGATCGCAGCAGATGCCGACAGGGTAAGGGTTTTAGGACACGAGCCTACCGGAAGCGGATTCGCGAGTCGCCCCGGCCAAGGACGGGTTCAGTTCTAAGCGGACCGCGACGTACGCGGATTGTTAGCTAACTTTAGGAGACTGTAATGCCAACCTATGTTCGTACCGACAAGTGCGACGGCTGCAAGGGTCAGGACAAGACCGCTTGCATGTACATCTGCCCGCACGATCTGATGAAGCTGGACAAGGACGGTTCGGAAACCGGCCACGCCATGCGTGCCTTCAACCAGGAACCCGAGCAGTGCTGGGAGTGCTATTCCTGCGTGAAGATTTGCCCGCAGCAAGCCATTGAAGTTCGCCACTATGCCGACGTCGTGCCGCTGGGCGGCATGGTGCAACCGCTGCGTGGTTCGGACTCCATCATGTGGACCATCAAGTTCCGTAATGGCGTGCTGAAGCGCTTCAAGTTCCCGATCCGCACCACCCCCGAAGGCTCGATCGATCCCTACGGCAACAAACCCATGCCCAAGATGGCTGAGATCGAGTCCACGGGTTCGTTCACCCGGGACATGATGGGTGGTTACCGTGCCGGTAACCCTGCCGAACTGATTCGCAAGTAATTTAGAGAGGTAAACGAAATGGCTGGAGAATTTGGTAATCCCACAGTAGTCCAGGAAGAAGTCGACGTCCTCCTGATCGGCGGCGGCATGGCTTGCTGCGGCGCCGGTTACGAAATCATGCGCTGGGCAGACGCCGCCAAGGCCGAACTGGGCATAGACCTGAAAATCAAGCTGGTCGACAAGGCTGCCATGGATCGCTCCGGCGCCGTTGCGCAGGGTCTGTCCGCGATCAACACCTACATCGGCTCCGAGCAGGATCCCGCCGACTACGCCCGCATGGTCTCCAACGATCTGATGGGCATCACCCGCGACGACCTGGCCTATGACCTGGGCCGGAACGTGGATGATTCCGTGCACCTGTTCGAAGAATGGGGCCTGCCGATCTGGAAGACCGACGAAAACGGCGAGCGCCACGACGGCGCCCAGGGCATGACCCCGTTGAAGGATGGCGGCAAGCCCGTGCGTTCCGGTAAATGGCAGATCATGATCAACGGCGAATCCTACAAGTGGATCGTTGCTGAAGCCACCAAGAAGGCGCTCGGCATGGATCGCATCGAAGAGCGCATCTTCATCGTCAAGCTGGTCAACGACAAGAACGACCCGAGCCGCATCGCCGGTGCCGTCGGCTTCTCGACCCGCGACCATAAAGTTGTGGTGTACAAGGCCAAGGCCATTCTGCTGGCAGCCGGCGGTTGCGTGAACATCTTCCGTCCGCGCTCCGTCGGTGAAGGTACCGGCCGTGCCTGGTACCCGGTGTGGAACGCAGGTTCGACCTACGCGATGGCTGCCGAAGCCGGCGCCGAGCTGACCATGATGGAAAACCGCTTCGTGCCCGCCCGCTTCAAGGACGGTTACGGCCCGGTTGGCGCCTGGTTCCTGCTGTTCAAGGCGCAGGCTGTGAACGCCTACGGCGAAGTCTACATGGTGAAGAACAAGGAACTGCTGAACGACTACCCCCCCTACGGGCAGGCCGCCGTCCCCGCATCGTGTCTGCGTAACCACCTGATGCTGAAGGAAATGAAGGAAGGCCGCGGCCCCATCTACATGGACACCGTGACCGCTTTGGCAAAACTGCGTGAAACGCTGACCCCGCGCGAAGTGAAGCACCTGGAAGCCGAAGCCTGGGAAGACTTCCTCGACATGTGCGTCGGCCAGTGCGGCATCTGGGTGGGCGAGAACGTCGAACCGGAGAAGAAAAACTCCGAACTCATGCCGACCGAGCCCTACCTGCTGGGCAGCCACTCCGGTTGCTGTGGCATCTGGGTGTCTGGTCCGACCGATCTGGGCGCACCGACCGACGAAACTCACGCCGACGCAGGCAAGATTCCGGCTCACCTGCCCAAAGGCTGGAGCTGGGGCTACCGCTCGATGACCACAGTCAAGGGTCTGTTCACTGCCGGTGACGGCGTGGGCGCGTCCGGCCACAAGTTCTCCTCCGGCTCGCATGCCGAAGGCCGCATGTGCGCCAAGGCCATGGTCAAGTACTGCATCGACAACAAGGATTGGAAACCCGAACTCGACACCTCCGTCGAGCAGCTGGTGGAAGAGATCTACAAGCCGGTGCGCACCTACCTCGAGCACAAGGACTACACCACGGCGATCGACGTCAACCCCAACTACATCACGCCCAAGATGCTGCAGTTCCGTCTGCAGAAGATCATGGACGAGTATGTTGCCGGTGTCGCGACCTACTACACGACCAACGCCAACATGCTGGGCGTGGCGGAAGACAAGTTGAACATGCTGAAGAAAGACGCAGAGAAGATGCGTGCGAAAGACCTGCACGAACTGCTCCGCGCCTGGGAAAACTACCACCGCATCCTGACGGCGGAAGCCCACATGAAGCATATCCAGTTCCGTGAAGAAAGCCGTTATCCCGGCTTCTACTACCGCATGGACAAGAACTTTGTCGATGAGGAGAACTGGCACTGCTTCGTGAACTCGGTGTACGACAAGAACTCCAAACAGTGGAACTGCTTCAAGCGCGCCCACGTGGATCTGGTCGACAAGTCCAAGCTGTTCAAGCCCGCTGCCCACTAATCTGTTAGTTTCGCAGTGAACTCCGGGCGCCTTCTGGCGCCCGGTTTTTTTCCGGTTGCAATAACAGCGCGGCCAACGAGGTTGTCGCTTATTCAGCATCCAGCCGAAAGCGCGTACTCTATGCGTTTCCGATTGCATGTTTTTTTGTAGTAAGGGGCCAAGCCCCACGAGGTTGAACCATGAACGAAGCTGAATTCAAAGACTTGATCGAAGACTCCCCGTTTGCCGGCAGTCCGGTCAAACCCATTATGCTGGCAGAGAACGCGGAGTTGAAATTCCGTTGCCATCGCGACGTCAAGTGCTGGAACGCCTGCTGCAGCAACATCGACATTCCGCTGACGCCCTACGACATCCTGCGCCTGAAGAAACGCCTGGACATGTCGTCTGGTGAGTTTCTCAACCAGTATTCGGTGCCGTTCGAGATGGACAAAGACGGCATGCCCGGCGTCAAGCTGAAGCCGATCGAGGGCGGCACCGCCTGCCAGTTCATGACCCCGGAAGGCTGCGGCGTCTACGAAGACCGTCCGACCGCCTGCCGCTACTATCCGGTCGCCTTGCTGACGATGCGCCGCTCGGATGAATATATCGATCGCAGCGCCTACGCAATGGTGAGAGAACCGCATTGTCTCGGCCATCTCGAGGACAAGACGCAGACCATCGAGCAATATCGTGCCGAACAGGGTGTGGCCGAATACGACGAAAAGGGGCATGCTTGGCGGCAACTGGTGGTCAAACGCAAATCTGCCGGCCCCGCTATCGGCAAGCCCACCCCCATTTCCAACCAGCTGTTTTTCATGGCGAGCTACGATGTCGACCGCTTCCGCGCCTTCGTTATGAGCCCAAGCTTCAACGACACCTACGACATCCCGGTCGACGTCATGGCGCTGCTGATCGCCGACGACGAGGCCCTGCTCGACTTCGGCCTGAATTTCCTGCGCCACACCCTGTTCGGCGAAAAATTCGTCGACGAGCGGCCGGACGCCTACGAAAAGCGCCTGGCACGCCGCCGCGCCCTGGCCGAGCAGCAGAAAGAGGCCGAGTTCCAGCAGAAGATGGCGCTGGAGGATGACAAATACTCGGGCGAGCATTGATTCCACCGATGCGAAGTCTGATTGGACTGACAGGGGTGCTCGTGCTGGCGCTCGCTTCCTATGCGGAAGCCGCCACGCTCAACAAATGCATTGATGCCAAGGGGGAAGTCACGTATTCCAACCTCCCCTGCCACAATGCCCGGGAAGCCCGTACCGTCGAAATCGATCCCCCTCCGCAGTCCGACCCTGTACAAGCGCAGCCTGCTCCGCCAGCTATTGTTCCGACGGCCAAACCTGCCGCATCCAAGTCGAAGTCCCCTCCCAAGGAACCTGCCCCGATTCGGCTCGAAACCCGGCGCGCCAGTGCGCCCCCGCCCTCACGGGCATCGGCGAGCAAATGCGACGCACTGACCAACAAGCTTGGGCAAGTGTTCGACAAGATGGACCAGGCACGTCGCAAAGGGTATACGCAGAAACAAATGGATGCGTGGAACCTGCAAGTCAAAGAGCTCGAACGCAAAAAACAGCTGTCCGGCTGCTTCTGAAAGCCCCTACGACCATGAATGCCCGCACCCTCGACCCTGCCCACCACCTCATCGAAAAAGAGCCCTACTACGAGGCCGTCGGGGAGGAAATCCAGTTGTTCGAAGCGGCCTACCGGCAACAGATTCCGGTGCTGCTGAAAGGCCCCACCGGCTGCGGCAAGACGCGCTTCATGGAGCACATGGCCTGGCGGTTGAAGCGGCCCCTGATCACGGTGTCGTGCCACGATGACCTCACCGCGTCCGATCTGGTGGGCCGCTATCTGGTCAAGAGTGGCGAGACCGTATGGGTCGACGGTCCACTCACCCGCGCGGTACGTTGCGGCGGCATCTGCTACCTGGATGAAATCGTCGAGGCACGCAAGGACACCATGGTCGTGATCCATCCACTGGCCGACGACCGCCGCACCCTGCCGATGGAAAAACTCGGGCAGGTCGTCGAAGCGCCCTCCGAGTTCTGCCTGGCCATTTCCTACAATCCCGGTTATCAAAGCGTGCTGAAGGACCTCAAGCAATCGACCCGGCAGCGCTTCGTCGCGCTCGAATTCGACTACCCGTCGGCCGCGCTCGAACGGCGCATCGTCGCCAGCGAATCCGGCGTATCCGACGCCATTGCCGACAACCTCGTCCGTTTCGCGCAGATGACGCGCAATCTCAAGGGCAGCGGGCTTGAGGAAGGCGCGTCCACGCGGCTGCTGGTGCATGCGGGCAAGCTGATCGCCGATGGCGTGAGTCCGGTCACCGCCTGCAAAGCCGCCGTCGCCCAGGCGGTCACCGACGACGCCGACATGCTCAAAGCGATCCAGGAGCTGTCCTCCTCCATCTTCTGATGGCACAGCAACAACTGACAACAGCCGAGATGGAGGCCAGCCTCCACATCTGGCTGGACACCGAATTCACCTATTTCAAGGTCGAGCAGCTCGCAGCCGAGCTCGCCACGCTGACGCGCGACGAGCAGGATTTCATCCTCGGCTGGATACGCCGCATCGCTTCCACCCATATCACGCTGGCCTGGCAATTCGGCCGCCGCGCGCCGGCCCTGCTGTCGCGCATGGAGCGGCGCCTGCTGGAGGCATGGGCAGTGCATACCTGCGATGTATTCGACCGCACAGGCCTGCAGACCGCGCTCAGGGTGATGGAGGAAGTCGACAGCTTCGACGAGACCCAGCACCGGAACGATGCGGCCGGCGCACTGTTCGATGACATCGCCTCCATCCTGGGGAATTTCGTCTGCGGCCTCTCGGGGCGGCGCTTGCGCATCGAGGAGGGCGACGCCGCCTGGACCGATGGCGAACGGATCGTATTGCCGCCATTGATCGCCGCGCTACCGGACCTCGACGACAACTTCCAGCTGGCCAAGATCACCGTCGCACTGCTGTGGGCACAAACCCGTTACGGCACCTTGCGCGCCGACCTCGCAGGCGTCGCTGCGAAATATGCCGATCCCGAGCGCGCGCTCGCCCGTCTGTATGCATTGGAAACCCTGCGCCTGAGCGCGCGCATCGCCCGCGAACTGCCCGGCCTGTACCGGCAGATGCAGCGCCTGCGCGCACAGCTCGATCCTGCGTTGCCGCCGACCTGGCAGCGGTTCGAGGCCGGGCTTGCCGCCGACCAGGCCACGCTGGACGACAGCCTGGCCCTGCTCGATGCTGCGTACGAGGATACCGACTGCCCGCAGTGGAGCGATCAGGGTTGCCTGCGGCCGGATGCCATTGCCGCCGCCCGGGCGGCCCGGCTGGACAAGGAGAAAGCGCGACTGCGCATCAAGCTGGCCGAACTGCTGGAGGAACACACGACCGCGCAGCCCGACCCGCAGTCCGCTGCTGAAACACCGCCTGAGCTGAATGTGACGCCGTGCGATGAAAATGGCCTGCTCGACTTCGAGATCACCCTCGACGACGCCCCGATCGCGCCGCCCGACGGCGTCAAACAGCTGCTGACCTCGGTCTATCTCGATTTTGGCGAGATCCCGCCGGACTACCTGACCCCTGCAGGCGACGGCGAATACGACCCGAACCTCGTCTTCGACCAGCCCGAGGACCCCGATGCCGTGTGGCATGGCACCTATCATGAAAAGGGTGCCGAGCTGTATCCCGAGTGGGACCATGGCCGCCAGCATTACCGCAAAAACTGGTGCGTCATGCGGGAAAAGACCGTCACCCCGGCCTACGACGACTTCTATCGCGACACGCTCGACAAATACGCCGGCGTGGTGAAGCACCTGCGCAGGAAATTCGAGGCGCTGCGCGACGAGAACCGGATTGAGAAGCGACAGGTCCAGGGCGACGAGATCGACCTCGATGCGTTGATCGAAGCCCTCGCCGATGCGAAGGATGGCAGCGAAATGAGCGACCGCCTGTTCGTACGCCTGCATCGTGCCGAACGCAACATCGCCGTGGCCTTCCTGGTCGACATGAGCGGCTCGACCAAGGGCTGGATCAACGAGGCCGAGCGCGAAGCGCTGATCCTGCTGTGCGAGGCGCTGGAACTGCTGGGCGACCGATATGCGATCTACGGATTTTCCGGCACCACGCGCAAGCGCTGCGAGCTGTTTCGCATCAAGACCTTCGACGAGCGCTACGACGGCGAGGTTAAGGCGCGCATCTCCGGCATCCGCCCGCAGGAATACACCCGCATGGGCTTTGCCCTGCGCCACATGACCAAGCTGCTGAATCAGGTCGAGGCGAAAACCCGCGTACTGGTCACGCTCTCGGACGGCCGCCCGGACGATTATTTCGACGTCTACCGCGGCCAATACGGCGTCGAGGACACGCGCATGGCGTTGCTGGAAGCCGCGCGCACCGGTATTCACCCGTTCTGCATCACCCTCGATCGCGACGCGCGCGACTACCTGCCGCACATGTACGGTGCGGCGCGTTACATCATCCTGGACGACGTGCGACAATTACCGGTGAAAGTCACCGACATCTACCGCCGCATCACGACATGAGCCTCGACGAACTGAAAGTGGGATTCTTCTACAGCAACGGTGCCTACGGTCGAACCTGGGGCGTGCGTCAGCTGGCCCAAATCGCCACCGACGCCGAGACCGGCGAGACGGTTTACCACTTCAAGGGGATTGCCGGAACCTGCCGCCGCAAGAAAGGCCATTGCAGCCCGGCGGAATTCGCCCGCTGGGCCAAGTACCAGGTGACGCTGCTGGAAAACGACTGGAAACGTGTAGGCGGCGACGCGCCGCCGGCCGAAACGCAGGCCGCCTAATCGGCGGCGGGGGTATCAGCGGTAGGCAAATCCGCCGCTGGCTCATCCTCGGCAGGTCTCGCCTTCGTGTCCAGATAATCCATGATCGCATAGGTCAGCGCAGTGCAGCCGGTGCCGTCGAGCGCGGAAATTGCGAACACCGGCCCCGTCCATTCGTAGTCCGCCACGAACTTCGCCACCACGGCCTCGCGTTCGGCCTCGTCCACCATGTCGATCTTGTTCAGCACCAGCCAGCGCGGCTTGTCAAAGAGTCTCTGATCGTACTTGCGCAGTTCCTCGACGATGGCACGCGCCTCGTGCACCGGGTCGCCCGCTTCCCAGCGTGGTGACAGGTCGACCAGATGCAGCAGCAGCCGCGTGCGCTGCAAATGCCGCAGGAACTGGTGGCCCAGGCCCGCGCCTTCGGCGGCGCCCTCGATCAGCCCCGGAATGTCGGCGATGACGAAGCTGCGTTCGCTGTCCACTCGTACCACGCCCAGATTGGGCGCCAGCGTGGTGAACGGGTAGTCGGCCACCTTGGGGCGCGCCGCCGAGACCGCACGAATGAAGGTCGACTTCCCTGCGTTGGGCATCCCCAGCAGGCCCACATCCGCCAGCACCTTCAATTCCAGCGCCAGTTCCCATTCCTCGCCCGCTTCGCCCAGCGTGTGCTGGCGCGGTGCGCGGTTGATGCTGGATTTGAAATGCAGGTTGCCGAGACCGCCCTTGCCGCCCTTGGCCAGGCACACCCTCTGGCCGTTCTCTGCCAGGTCGGCCACCACTTCGCCGCTATTGATATCGGTGAACACCGTGCCCACCGGCACGCGGATGGTCAGGTCCTCGCCGCCCTTGCCGTAGCACTGCGCACCGCGTCCGCTCTCGCCATTCTGTGCCTTGAAATTGCGCTTGAAACGGAACTCGACCAGCGTGTTGATATTGCAGTCCGCCACCGCATACACGCTGCCGCCGCGCCCGCCGTCGCCGCCGTCGGGTCCGCCCTTGGGGATGTATTTTTCACGGCGAAACGATGCGCTGCCGTCACCGCCCTTGCCCGCCAGCACCTGGATTTTTGCTTCGTCGATGAATTTCATAGTGGAGTGATCCTAATTGGCCCCGCACAAACAAAAAAGCCCCATCCGGCGGACAGGGCTTTTTGGCGAACGAGTCGGACTCAGTTCAAATCGACTCAGGCTGCGACCGGCTCGATGCGAACGACACGGCGACGGGCAGCGCCCTTGACCTCGAACTTGACCGTGCCGTCGGCCTTGGCGAACAGGGTGTGGTCCTTGCCGATACCGACGTTGTCGCCAGGATGGAACTGGGTGCCGCGCTGACGCACGATGATGTTGCCAGCCAGAACCAGTTCGCCGCCGTAGCGCTTCACGCCCAGACGCTTCGACTCCGAATCGCGACCGTTACGCGAACTGCCGCCTGCTTTCTTGTGTGCCATGTTATGTGCTCCTTATGCGGTGATGCCGCCGATTTGCACTTCGGTGAAGTACTGGCGATGGCCCTGGCTCTTGCGATAGTGCTTGCGGCGGCGCATCTTGAAAATCTTGATCTTGTCGCCGCGTGCCTGGTTCAGCACGGTGGCCGTGACCGTGGCGCCACGCAGCATGGGGGCACCCATCTTGATGTCGGCACCGTCGCCCACCATCAGAATCTGGTCAAAGGTGATCTCGCTGCCGATCTCGGCCTCGAGCTTTTCGATTTTAAGTTTGTCGCCGGCGCTCACGCGGTATTGCTTGCCGCCGGTTTTGATGACTGCGTACATGGGGGGTCTCCAACCAATACGAACCCAGGAAAGCGCGAGATTTTAGCGGCGAACCCCTGGCAAGTCAAACGATTTGACGCGCGCCATGCATGATTATCCCAGCGCAAGCGATGAAAAACCACGGGCAGACTGCTACCATTGCAGGATTTCCCCAACAACCAGCCCCTATCGTGTCCCTGGAGAGTCTGCAATCCTTTCTGGCCGACGACATGCGTGCAGTCGATCATGTCATCCGCCAAAGCCTTTATTCCGACGTGGTGCTGATCCGCCAGGTTTCCGAGTACATCATCAACAGCGGCGGCAAACGCCTGCGGCCGGCCCTGGTCCTGCTGTCGGCCGGCTGTTTCAATTATTCGGGACGCGCGCACCACGAGCTCGCCGCAGTGGTGGAGTTCATCCACACCGCCACGCTGCTGCACGACGACGTCGTCGACGAATCCGAATTGCGACGCGGCCGCGAAACGGCCAATGCCCTCTTCGGCAATGCCGCCAGCGTGCTGGTCGGCGATTTCCTGTACTCGCGCGCCTTCCAGATGATGGTGGCGGTCGACAACATGGAAGTCATGCGCATCCTGTCCGACGCCACCAACACCATCGCCGAAGGCGAAGTGCTGCAGTTGCTCAACTGCCACGACCCTGACATCGACGAAGAGAATTACTTGCGCGTCATCCGCTACAAGACCGCCAAGCTGTTCGAGGCCGCAGGCCGGCTGGGCGCCGTCATCGGCGGCGGAACCGAAGCGGAAAAAGAGGCGCTGGCACGCTACGGCATGCATCTGGGCACCGCATTCCAGCTGATCGACGACGTGCTGGACTACTCCGGCGATTTCCTCAAGACCGGCAAGAACATCGGCGACGATCTCGCCGAAGGCAAACCCACCCTGCCGCTGCTGTATGCGATGAAGCATGGCACGGCGGAACAGGCCGCCAGTATTCGCCAGGCGATCGAACACGGTGGACTGACCGAATTCCAGAGCGTGCTCGCTGCAATCAAGGACACGCGCGCTCTGTACTACACCCGCGAAGTCGCGCAGCAGGAAATTCAAACGGCAAATAATGCAATTTCTGCATTACCGGATTCAAAATCCAAATCAGCTTTGCTACAATTAGCGGCTTTCGCGGTTGACCGTAGTTTCTGACCGCGTGGTTTTTTGATTTCCCGGTAGTCTTCAAAAAGGGAACTGGACGCCAGTCCGGCACCCACCATCTGCCTCGGGGTGTAGCTCAGCCTGGTAGAGTACTGCGTTCGGGACGCAGGAGTCGGAGGTTCGAATCCTCTCACCCCGACCACATTCCTTTTACGGATCAATCGGTTACAGAGAAGCCTGCAGCGCCTCACATAGGCCTGCGACAATTCTGCGACAGTGCGTGCTTTCGGCACCGGCACGCAAACGATAAATCCCGTTCCTAGACCTAGCTCCTCGTTATCCGGAGTGAGCCATGGCCACCGTCAGCAACCGTAGTCGTTTCAGCGTCAGCGTTCCCAAGCGCCCCGATCTCGCGCGCACCTTTCCCTATACCGCCGAGAACAAGGCCAAGACCTACCTCAGGCAACTGAAGGCCGATGGCCACCAGCCCAGCATCTCCCGCCTGAACGACCGCTTCGAAGTGAAGATCCGCCAGAAAGCCGGCAAGGACCAGTACATCACGGTCAACTCGTACGAGGAGGCCGAACTCGTGGTCAGCCAGATCGAGAGCGAGCGCAAGCGCGGTCTCTTCATCGACTACATCGAGGGCTGGACGGTGAGCTTCGCCGACCTGCTGCGCCGATACCTGCGCGAGGAGGCACCGCGGCACAAGAGCTTCGAGACCACCGCCTACCGCATCAACGGCATGCTCGAGGACGCGGGCCTTCCGCGCGAAGATCTTGCCGCCGTGCTCGCCGCCCATCGCAGCCCCCACCCCAGCCTCGCCAAGCTCGGCAAACGCCGCGCGGTCGACAACACCATGCGCGCGCCGCTCCCTTCGATGAAGTGGATCAACAAGCCGTTCGCCCAGCTGGTGCCAGATGACTTCAACGAGTACATAGACGACCGCTGCCAGGAGGTCCTGCCGTCGACCGTCGACCGCGAGCTCGACATCTTCTCGAGCGTGTGCAACACGGCCACCTTCAGCGACCACCGCCACCTATGCTCGGACATCCGACTGAAAAACCCCGCTCTCGCGAAAGCAGCCATGTCGATTCTTTGAGAAACAGGCGTGATCCGGGCCAGTGGCGTCGCAGCGGGCCCCGTTCTTGCTAATTCCCCTCTGTGCGACCGATTTTGTCGCGAATGCCACAGAGGAATCCATGCCGCTTTTCGACTTTGACTGCAAGACCTGCGGCAGCAGCTTCGAGCTGCTGGTGCGCGGATCGGATGTGCCGGTCTGCCCCGAATGCGGCAGCGCCGCGCTGAAAAAACAGGTATCGCTGCCGGCGCAGCCGGGCAAGACCGTGGGGATCGTCGCCAGCGCGCGCAAGCAGGCGGCGCGCGAAGGGCACTTCAGCAATTACGCGCCGTCGGAACGCCCGCGCCGCAAATGACAGCCGCCCGCGTCCTGCGCAACCGGCCAGCCGCCTTGTCGGGTTTTGTCGCAAACCCGACAAGGCGGGCGCCCGTGTCGCCGGAGGGCTGCCCATGCTGAACGCGTCGCTGTTGTCCATCATCGAGGACGCGGGGGTCGCCGTGCTGACGCTGACCGAGGGCCTGGAGGAAGACGAATTCCTCGCATCCCGCCTCACCCGCGCAGAAACGGCACGCCAGCTCCGCATCATGAGCGACGCGGCCGCCAACCTGCCGCCGCAGGTCCATACCCTGCTGGCCGAGATCGACTGGGACGGCTGGCAGACCGTCGCGCAGCAGACCAGCGCCGGCGGCGCAGCGGAACGGGAAGCGCTGTGGTTCGCCGTGCGCTCGCTGGCGCCGGCCACGCTGATGTGGCTGCGCGTGTATCGCAAGAGCCTGCCGGAAATCTTCGAATGCAAGCCGGAGTCCGGCGCGTATCGGAGCACGCCATGAACCTGCAGATCGACCGTCCCCACCTCGAGGCCATGATCGCGGCGTTCCCGCGCCTGGCACCGCTGCAGGGCCAGCTGCGCTTCGGCAGCAAGGTCACCCTGCCGTTCCACCAGCTCTCCGGCACCGAGCTGGGCTTCCTCGGCGACCTCTACCGCGCCGCCGGCCCCGCCCTGCGCACCCGCGCCGCGCAACTCGCCACGCTGCAGCAGGCGTTCGACGGCCAGGGCACCCGCTTCGGCCCCGACGACGACCTGGAAATGCTGATGCCGGCGATCGCGCGCTATCTCACCACGGACGCCCTGCGCGGCTGGCTGTTCCGCGTGAACGTGGCGGACCAGCCGCTGGCCTACGTCGTCACGCGCCTCGACTACATCGCGCCGTCCAACGACGAAACCGGCAAGGTGATGCTCGAACTCAAGGCCAATGCAAAAGGCACGCTCGCTACGGCGGCCTTCCGCATCGCGGCCGCCGACATGGTCAACAAGACGGTGGCGGAAATTTTCGCCGCCAAGGGGTTCGTGCGGGAAAGTTTTGAATTGATCGCCGCCTACGACGATACCGTGGCGCGCTATTTTGACTGGCGCGGCCAGTACGGTGCGCAGTTCTCCGGCCAGGGCACCGGCTTCTACGCCGAGGACCCGACCGCGACCCACCGCGACACCGACTGGTCGCGCAAGGACGTGGTGGTGCTGTCCTCCGGCGGCGGCACCACCCGACTGGTGAACGACGAGGGCATCCTCGGCGCCCGCACCACCACCCTGGAAGCGACCGGCGACATCCTAGGCCAATATCTGCGCAAGGCGGCGAAGAGCAACCACTACAACGCCGAAGATGAAGTGAGCGCGTCCCGCGACGCGATTCCCAAGGGCCTGTTCACGCAGTTGCCGGTGCACCCCTACCTCTTCATGTTCCACCTCGACCTGCACCACTACCTGTGGGTGCACGTGGATGACCTCGCGCCCTACGCCTACCAGCCGGAACTGAAACAGAAGCTGGTCCTGCCGCCGGAGCAGACCGACCTCATCGACATCCTCACCGCCGAGATGGACGTGCTGATGGACGACATCGTCGCCGGCAAGTCCGGCGGTACCACCGTGCTGTGCGCCGGCCCGCCCGGCGTGGGCAAGACGCTGACCGCCGAGGTGTACTCGGAGATCATCCAGCGCCCGTTGTACCGCGTGCACTCCGGGCAGCTCGGGCTTAACGTGGCGGCGATGGAAACCGCGCTCAAGGAGGTGCTGACCCGGGCGCAGCGCTGGGGCGCGGTGATGCTGATCGACGAGGCCGACGTCTACATCAAGCGGCGCGACGACAACATCGCCATGAACGCCGTGGTCGGCGTGTTCCTGCGCGTGCTGGAGTATTTCAACGGACTCTTGTTCCTCACCACCAACCGGGTGGACGACATCGACGAGGCCATCGTCTCGCGCTGCATCGCCATGATCCGCTACGAACAGCCGGACCGCGACGCGCGGCGCCGGATCTGGCAGGTGATGCTGACGCAGTTCGCGCTGGACATCGACGCCGCCCTGCTGGACGAACTGGTCGACCTGTTCCCCGGCGCCAGCGGACGCGACATCAAGGGGCTGGCGAAACTGACGGCCAAGTATTGCAGCCAGAAACAGATCAAACCCGGCGCCGAAGCCTTCCGGCGATGCTCGGTGTTCCGCGCCATGGCGCTGGAGCGTCCGGCCAACCAGGCGTGTTCGGCATGACCCCCAGACAGGAGCATTCCATGCAGGTCCCCCTCCAGCTCGAAGGCGAGCACCTTCACCTGGCCTCCCAGGACGAGATCACCGCGGGCATCAAGGCCGCTGTCGCCGTGTTCGCCCAGCACAACGCCGACCCGCTGGCTTGTGCGGCGGCCTACGAAAAAATGGCAAAGGACGAGCTCCTGACCAAGGACGAAGCCCTGCTGTGCGTGGTCTGGGACGCGGCGGACGACAAGGCCTTCCGCGCGGTGACGCTGGGCTGGCTGGCGCGCGACGTCGACATCCGCCTCGCGCCGGGCCAGGCCGCATGACGGTCGGACAGCTGATCGCCGCGCTGCAGCAGATGCCGGCGCAGGCCGTGGTGCTGATCGAGGGCGACGCCGGCTACTCGCTCGTCGGCGGGCTGGATTTCGAGGAAAACGGCAACGGCGTGCCGGACGAAGTGATCCTGCTGCCGTCCATGGAAGACGACTAAAGGAAACGCGCGTCGATCAGGTCCTCAATCGCCGTTCGCCCTGAGCTTGTCGAAGGGCATGTCCAAGTAGGTACAGGCTTCGACAAGCTCAGCCCGAACGGAGTTTGTATAGGTAATGGAAAGCCAACAATGCCCATGAAGTTCTACATGACGCCCGGATCCTGCTCCACCGGCATCCACATCCTGCTGGAGGAACTCGAGCTGCCGTTCGAAGCCTACATCGTCAATCTGCCGGCGGGTGACCACCGCAAGCCGGCCTATCTCGCGGTCAACCCGAAAGCGACCATTCCCGCCCTGGTGCGCGACGACGGCTCGGCGCTGACCGAGTTCCAGGCGATCGCCTGGTGGCTGGCGCGCGCCTACCCAAAAGCCGGGCTGCTGCCCGCCGACGCCGACGGCGAGGCGCGCGTGATCGAGGTGATGGACCACGTCGTCGGCACACTGCACGGCCAGGGCTTCGCGCGCCTCTTCACCACCGACAGCTTCACGCCGAACGCGGCCGACCACGACGCGGTGAAGGCGCGCGGCCGCGAAATCGTCGAGCAGGGCTTTGCGATCATGAACGCGGCGCTCGCCGGCCAGGACTACGTGGCGGGCCGCTTCTCCATCGCCGACGCCGCGCTGTTCTATGTGGAATTCTGGGCCGACAAGCTCGGCATCGCGCTGCCGGAACACTGCGGCGCCCACTACCAGCGCATGCGGGCGCGCCCGGTCGTGCAGCGTGTGCTGCGCGAGGAGGGCTATCGCTGAAGCGATGGACACCGCACCCTACCAGGAGCTTCCGATCGAACCGCGTTACGCCCGCCTGAGCGACCCCTACCACACGCCGGTCGCACCGACGCCGCTGCCGCAGCCGCGCCTGGTCCACTTCAACGACCGGCTGGCGGCGGAACTCGGCCTCGACCGTGGCGACCAGGAACTGCTCGACATCTTGAGCGGCAACCGCCCGTGGCCGGCGTATGCGCCACTGGCGTCCGTCTACGCCGGCCACCAGTTCGGCAACTGGGTACCGCAGCTGGGCGACGGCCGCGCGCTGACCATCGCGGAAATCCGCACGCCCGGCGGCGAGCGGATGGAGCTGCAGTTGAAGGGCGCCGGGCCCACCCCCTACTCGCGCGGCGCCGACGGACGCGCCGTGCTGCGCTCGTCGATCCGCGAGTACCTCTGTTCCGAAGCCATGCACGCGCTGGGCATCCCCACCGCCCGCTGCCTCAGCCTGGTGGCCTCGCCCGAGCCGGTGCAGCGCGAAACGCCGGAGACCGCCGCAGTGGTCTGTCGCGTCGCGCCCAGCTTCGTCCGCTTCGGCCAGTTCGAATACTTCAGCCATCGCGGCCAGCATGAGCGGCTCGCACCGCTGGCCGATCACGTGATCGCGGAAAGCTTCCCGCATCTGGTTGGCGAACCGGACCGCTATGCCCGCTGGCTGGCGGAAGTGGTCGAACGCACCGCGCAACTGATCGCGCAATGGCAGACGGTGGGCTTCTGCCACGGCGTGATGAACACCGACAATTTCTCCGTCCTCGGCCTCACCCTCGATTACGGCCCCTTCGGCTTCCTCGACGCCTTCCGCCAGCATCATGTCTGCAACCATTCCGACTACGACGGCCGCTACAGCTACGACAGCCAGCCCCTGATCGGGCAGTGGAACTGCGAGCGCCTGCTGCAGGCGGCGCTGCCGCTGCTGTCGGACGACCCGGACGAAGCGGCCGATCGCGTCACCGCGATCTACGAACGCTACGCGCCGGCGTATTCGCGCGCCGCCCTGCGCCGCTGGGCGGACAAGCTGGGCCTGCGGGAAGTGCGTACGGGCGACGCCGAACTGGTCAGCCGCCTGCTCACCCTGCTGCAGCGCAACCGCAGCGACTTCACCCGCAGCTTCCGCCTGCTGGCGCGGCTCTCCACCGGCAGCGATGCACCGGACGCCGCATTGCGCAGCGAGATCGCCGACCATCAGGCCTTCGATGCCTGGGCCGCCGACTATCGCGCCCGGCTGCGCGCCGAGTCGAACACCGACGACGCCGCCCGCGCCACGTGCATGAACCGGGTCAACCCGAACTACGTGCTGCGCAATCACCTCGCGCAGGCCGCCATCGATCGCGCGGTGGCCGGCGACGACAGCGAGGTCGCCGCCCTGATGCAACTGCTCGCCCGCCCCTACGGCGAGCAGCCCGGGATGGAACGCTACGCCGCGGCGCCGCCCGCCGAACTTCGCAACCTGGAAATCGGCTGCTCGTCGTGATGCGCGCCGCCATGGAAACGGAAACGTCGAGCGGCTTCGTGGTGGCGGAAATGAACACCCACCACTTCATGTTCCGCGGCGCCGGCCGCGACCGCGATGCCGCCCGGAACGCGCTGCTGAACGCCTGGCGGACGCATCGTACCGCGCTGCTGCAACGCTACCCGGAACGGACCGATTCCATTCCGGACGAAGACAATATCGAAGCGCACTTCAAGATTTATTACCTGGAATTCGAAGCGGATGCCGGCTATCGCGATGGCGAGCGCGTGGCGTAGGCTAGCGGCAAATTATCGTTCCCTCCCTTCAAGCCAAGAGACCCGAACCATGAACTACGCCTTCCCGCCCGCCCCCGTCGTCACCCTGGACGCCATGTCGAGCAACCCGTTTCCGGTGCGCCGCATTTTCTGCGTCGGGCAGAACTATCCCGACCATGCGCGCGAAATGGGCGCCGACCCCGCCAGGGACGAACCCTTCTTTTTCATGAAACCGGCGAGCGCCATCCTGCAGAACAACTCGGTACTGCCCTACCCGCCCGCCACCGCCGACCTGCAGCCCGAAGTGGAACTGGTGGTGGCCTTGCACAAGGGCGGCCGCAACATCCCCGTCGAACGCGTCGACTACGACTACGTCTTCGGCTACGCCGTAGGGCTGGACATGACCCGGCGCGACCTGCAGCGGGCCGCGCGCGAAAAGGGGCGCCCCTGGGACATGGCCAAGGGCTTCGACTACTCGGCGCCCTGCACCGCGATCACCCCCGAGTTCTATTCCGGGGCCATCGCCCGCGGCAGGATCGAACTCAAGGTGAACGGCGAAATCCGCCAGAGCGCGGATGTCGGCGACATGCTCTGGAAGATTCCGCAGATCGTCCACCTGCTGTCGAACCAGGTCGAACTGTTTCCAGGCGACCTCATCTTCACCGGCACGCCCGCCGGCGTCGCGCCGGTGGTCAAGGGCGACGTCATCGAAGCCAGCGTCGCCGGGCTGGAGCCGCTCATCATCACCATCGGCTAATTGAGACTTCCGTAAATCGTGACACCGTTCGGGCTGACCGTGAGCCTGTCGAACGATCGAAGCCTGTCCTGAGCCCTTCGACTTCGCTCAGGACAGGCTTGCCGAAGTGGCCCTGTTCCCACTCGGACATTTCAGAATGTTTCTCGAACCACCAACCAACTGAACGGATTCCCATGGACACACCCGACATCCTCGACCGCAACCGCGTCATCCTGTGCCACTTCGACAGCTACAGCGCCGCCCTGCTGTTCGCCCGCTATGACAGCAGCGTCCTCGCGCCCACGCCCCTGCCCGAGGCCGCGAGCGACATGCCGGCGCCGGATGACACCAGCGAGCAACACGCACCCGCAGCGGTGCTGGCGGCCCTGACAGAAAAATACGGCATCGACCCCGCGCAACTGCGGCTGGACGCGGACTTCGACGCCTGGCTGTCCAGCGCCAGCGGTCCCATCCGCATCCACCTCGCCCGCTTCACGACCTTCGAGGCCCCGGGCGAGGCAATCGCGCCGCTCGGCGGCGCATTCAAGCCCATCAGCCAGATGCGGGGGATGCCCGTGATCGAGCTGAATCTGATGCGTCAGGTCTTCAATCTGATCATGGGAGGTTAACCGGAACGAGGATGGCGCCTCGGGGGACATCGGCTTTGGTCAGACCTTAGTGAGTCGCCAATCGACCCCAAGCGGTCGGTCAAGGGAGGTATCAATTCCCCCCGACGATCTTTGGCACTTCAATTCAAGCCAACTACGCTTGCGTGAAAAAATTGAACCCACCCCAATATTTCTCGTGGTCTTAGGCTCGATGTGCGATAAGTCGGCAATCGCGCCGCTGCAGTGCGGCTTGTGCCAAGAGGCATATAATGCGTGTCATTCTGTATGGGGCACCCTTGTGTGAAAAATGCATCTGCCATTGCTCTCCGAGCTCATTCAGACCTTCGCAAGGACAGCAGCTTTCATATCTAATGGGTGGGGCTATGCAGATCTGCTTCAAGGACGAGTATGAGGCAGTGAGATGAGTACTCAACAAGAGCCTGACTCTGGCGGATCATGGAACCTCATTCCGCTTACCCCTAAATACTTACCAAATGAGCACAGCCAGTACGTCACGGCCATCGAGACTGCTCTTTCGAACGATCAGATCCACAACATCGCGCTTTCCGGGAACTTTGGCGTCGGCAAGAGCAGCATCTTGCGGGAAGTCGCTCGACGACAGGACGGGCGTGTTGTTGAGCTCTCGTTGTCGACGCTTGCACCAATCGAAGCATCCAAGCTCGATGAGTCGGTACCTATCCAGGCGACCACGCCGACCAACCGGATCCAGCAGGAGATCGTCAAGCAATTGCTCTATCGCGAAGATCCCGGTAAGACGCCGGCATCCCGGTTTCGGCGGATCGCGCGCTTTCAATGGTGGCGGGAGATCTGGTCTTCGGCACTACTGGGTCTTGTCATCACAATCATCTTCCTCCTGAGCAGTTGGACAGCAAAGCTTGCCGACACCCTCTCATTCTTGGGAGACATGGGTGTCTGGAGACACCTAGTCATCTTGGGGATGGCTACGGGAATGGCGCTGTTGGTGCGCTGGCGGTTTTATGGAAAGCTCCACATCAAGCAGCTCTCAGCGGGTTCTGCGACGGTCAGCCTCAACGAGACATCTGTATCGTACTTCGATCAGTACCTCGACGAGATCGTCTACTTCTTTGAAGTGTCAGAGCGCGACATCGTTATCTTCGAGGACATCGACCGCTTCAACGACTCGCACATCTTCGAGACGCTTCGGGCGCTGAACACGCTGCTGAACGCGTCGCCCCAGATCAAAAAGCCGATTCGTTTCATCTACGCCATTAAGGACAGCATCTTTGATCGTATCGGTTTGGCAGCGGAAGGCCGCAAGCTTGAGCCTGACGTGGTCGCGATGGATGATCCGGCACAGGCTGAAGCTGTACGTGCCAACCGTACTAAGTTCTTCGACCTTGTCATCCCGGTGGTTCCCTTCATCACACACTTGAGCGCTCGAAATCTGGCGGTACAGCTACTTGACGATATCCAACACAAAGTAGCGCCAGAGCTGCTTGACTTGGCAGCGCAGTATGTACCGGATATGAGGCTGCTCAAGAACGTTCGCAACGAGTTCATTGTCTTCCGCGACCGGATCTTCTCTGGTGACGGCAAGCAGCTCAATCTGAGTGAAACTGACCTATTCGCGATGATGCTCTACAAGAGCACGCACCTGACGGACTTCGAGACGATCCGGCTCGGTAATAGCAAGTTGGACGTTCTCTACGAAATCAGTCGTAGATTGGTGACCGCAAACATCAAGAAGCTTGAGGGCGAACTCCGTGAGCTTCGTCAGCGGCTTGCGCGGATCGACGGGGCGGCCACACGGAGCACACAATTAGGCGAACGCCTTCTTACGCACGTGCATCGGACGGCTGCGGCTGCGCGGATCAGGTTCCAGAATGGGACGTTCTTAATTGCAGGTGTTCCGAACCAGCATGACCCCAAGGAAGCGAAGTTCTGGACAGACATCGTCGAGCTTGATGAAGGCTCGGAGCTAAATTGGCGCAACAATCAAAATCAAAATTTGTGGTTCACTCGTGACAGTCTGGCTGCAGCGCTCGGCGACCCGCTGGATGCTGAAAGCTGGGACGAAGCGGATCGTGAAGCTCTGGACGAGCAGGTAGCCGAGAAGACTGAGGACATCAAGTTTCTCCAGGGCGCAGACCTTAGTGATCTAGTCAGACGACCGGAGTTCCTCGTCGAGTATAAGGAAGCCGAGCAGTCCTTAGAGGCAGTCGCACTGGCGATCCTGAAGCCAGGACTGGCGTATCAGCTCATTCGTGCCGGGTACATCAATCGCAACTTCACGCTGTACACGTCAACATTCCATGGTGATCGTGTAGGTTCCGCTGCAACAAACTTCATCATCCATCATGTTGAGCGAAACTTGATGGATGAGCATTTTGAGCTTACTCCGAACGACGTGGACGCCATTGTCCGCGAGCGAGGCATGAATGCGCTGAAGGAACCTGCGCTATACAACATCGCCATCCTCGACCGCCTCCTGACAGCCAATGACGAGGCAGCGGACATCATGGTGCGTTCCCTAGTTAGCTTCGGGGAGAGTCAGACAAGGTTTATGCAGGCGTACCTCACTGCCGGAGCACAGCGCCATCGGTTCATTGAGCTATTCACTGCCGTTTCCCCGTTAGTGCTCATCTATCTCGTGAACCAAACTGATCTGGACGACACGTCACGGCTAGAGTTGGTGGATGTCGCTCTTGCCCATCTATCGTCGTCGAAACAGAGGGTAGATCCTGCTGTGTCGGAATACCTGTCAGTGCACAACGCCGAGTTAACGGCGCTTACGTCTGACGCAACTGAACAGGCCCTGGCGGAACGTATCGGTGCGCTGTTCACAAGTGCGAACATCACCGTGCCCCGTCTGGCGCCGCTGGGTCGGCAGGTTCGCCCTTCTTTTGTGTCTCGCAACCTGTTTGAGGTCACACACGAGAATCTCGTGATCGCCATCGATAATGCGTCAACCGTAGCGCTCGACGTTATACGTGCATCCAACGAGATGGTGTACGACTATGTTCTCAAGCACCTGAGCACATACCTGGACGCTATCGTTGGCGAATCCGCAACCGTCGATTCGAGCAAGGACTTCATTGCTGTGATCGAAGATGTCCTCGAACGGGAAGCGCCTCGTCTTGATGAGGTAGTTGAACGCTCTGCTCGGGATTGTGAGGTAGCGGACCTTGAGGAGGTGTCTGAGCGTGCGTGGTCGGCGTTAGCCGAACATGGGCGTTTCCCAGCAACGTTCAGCAATGTCAGCAGCTACGTCATGTCCCTCGAATCGGTCGACGAGCACCTGGCAAAGGTCTTGACCGCCGCTGGCAAAATCACCGAGGTCAACGCCGCTAAAGAAGAGTCAAAGACTACGTTGGCGGCAGCGATCCTGGCGGCGAAGAATCAGCTCCCTTCCGCAGCGCTGCGCGCGGAGCTTGTGGCAAGCTTGAGCCTAGGTGACTATCTCGACGTTGGCGACGTCAAGGCGGAAGTTGGCGACCTCTTTGCCCTGCTTCTGAAGCACGACATCATTTTAGATTCCGCAGCGGCCTATGAGCACCTTGCAGAGACGGATTGGCTGACGCGCAAGGCATTCATCTGCGCATCGAAGAAGTTCACGAGCTACATGACACCTGAGCTGCTGCGACCGGATCTGGCGGCGCTCCTGACAAGTGATGAGATCAGCTCGGAAATTAAGAGTGTGATTGTCGATCAGGCTGAAGCATACGCAGAGGCGGACGACCCTAGTGGCCTGAACGGGCTGGCACAATTTGCCATTCAACACGGGCACAAACTCGCGCCTGATGTTGTGCAGAAAATGGCGAAAACCGGTGTCAATTCGCAGCAGATTGTGATGTTGCTTGAATCACACCTGACGTCAATCAGCCGGGAACAGCTCTTCACGATCCTGCAAGAGCTAGACGGCGACTACCCAAGGCTGACTGAGGTCGGTCGTGACAAGCCCAAAATCCCGAACACTCACGTTAACCTCGCGTTGCTCCAACGTCTTAGTCAGGAAGGCATAGTCAGCAAGTATGACGAGCAAGAGTCGCAGATCAAGGTGCATAAGAGGTACACGGAGTAACGACCGTCCGCTTCTGGCCGAACTGGGACATTGTCAGCCATCCAAAGCCCCCACCTGAAAGCAGCCTGTCGTCTCAAATATCCTCTTCCATCGCGTCCATCGCGATCAGCTGCTGGCGCAAGGCCATGTGCGCGTAGAAGCCATCGTCCGGGTCGTACAGCGGATCGCGCTGCAGGGCCGCGATCGCCTGCTCGTCGCTGAGGTGCACGCGGCAGGTCTTGAGATCGTGCGCCAGCGCGGCGACGCAGGCGTCAAACGCGTCCACCGGTTCGGCCTGCAATACGCCCTGGCCCAATACATGGTCGGCGCGGGTCAGAGGCGCGTCCCAGCCATGGATCTGCGCCAGATCGAGCAGGGCGGCATGCCTCTGCGTCGCGTCCGGTGTCTCCGCGCCGCAGGCGGCCACGCGTTCACGCACGCTCAGGGCTTCATGGATGACCCAGCCTTCGCGCGCGCGGGTTGCGCGCACCTTGCGCACGAAGTCGTCGCGGTCGAAGGCGAACCAGGCGTGCGGCCGCTCCTGGTGGGGAATCTCGACGACGTAGATCATGCGATCGGCGTTCAGTCGCGCGCCAGCATGCCCTTGTTCTGGGCCTGGCGCATGCGCTCGGCCAGCCCCTGCGGGCTGGACTCGAACGCTGCGCGCGCTTCCTTCAGCGCGGCATTCGCAGCGAGCGCCTCCTGCCACGTCAGCGGAACGCGTCCCGCCATGTGGGTGGCGTCGGGCGCCGCCTCGAGAATGCGCGCCCGGTTGGGGTGGTAGACGACCGGATCGATGTCGTCCGCCTCCTTCACGCTGTCCAGATAGAGGGCGCTGCCGATGACTTCCAGCTTGCGCCCGTCCGTGATGGTCTTGATCAGAACACCCATGCGCTCGACTCCTTTGTGGTCATGAGGGATGGCTCGGCTCAAACCGGCCGGTTCTCGCCGGGATCGCGCACCGGCCCCATCACCTTCAGGCCTTCCTCATACGTCAGGGGCGGGAAGCTGTCGGAGAATTTCAGCGCGGTATCGGCGACCCGGTCCACCTTGCCGGCCGTGTCCAGCTTCTTCAGGTCGTTGCGTTCGAGGTAGAGCAGTTCGAGCAGCTCGTTGTAGACCGTCGCCTCGGAAATCGGCAGCACGTAGAAGGTGGCGTCGCCATAGGGCACCTGATAGCGCGTGCTGAGGTCGATGTTGTCGCAATAAAGGAAATACTTGCCGTCGGGTTTCAGCGCGGGTCCCATCGCGTCGGCCAGCGGCTTCAGGTATTCGAAGGACAGCAGGTAGGCCGCCATGAAGTCGAGGCCCTTGCCGCCTTCCTCCGCCACCGCGATCACCTGGTCGGCGGTGATCTCCGGCGGACGCGCCTCGTCGGCCAGCTGCGGCGCGAACTTGATGGCGATTTCGCCGCGGAATCCGAAACGTCCGGCCTTGCCGGTGGCGCCCTTGAACACCGGGTTCTGCAGACGCTTCTCGGCGTCGAGTTGCTTGAAGGCGGTCTGATCGAGTGTAGTCATGCTGTGCTCTTTGCTTCGTTGAAAAAGTTTCGTCGATGCTGTCATTGCAAGAGCGGTGCCAGCCCGGTCTATCCGCATGAAACCCTTGCACGACGTGGGTTTCGTCCGATCCGGCTGCGCACGCGGCCGTGTCGCGAATGCGACAAAAGAACCTTCCTCGTAGGCTTTCGGCAAACCTCGCGCCCTGCGCCTTTGTCGCAAACCGTACAAACACGACACCCGCCCTCCGCCCCGCGCAATCCGATTTATCCACGCTTATTCAACCAGTTAGCGCGGCCCCATCCATGTGGCACATGAGTTGCTTTGATCGGGATGTCCGCGGTAGTCCGATGTCTGCCGCACCCTTCCAGCCCAGCCAAGCGAGACGCGTATGCCCAAGGTGCCGATCTATCTCGACTACTCCGCAACGACGCCGGTCGACCCGCGCGTGGCGGACAGGATGATTCCGTATCTGACGGAACAGTTCGGCAATCCCGCCTCGCGCTCGCACGCCTTCGGCTGGGACGCGGAAAAGGCCGTCGAGCAGGCGCGCGAGGAAGTCGCGGGGCTGGTCAACTGCGACCCCAGGGAAATCGTCTGGACCTCGGGCGCGACCGAGTCGGACAACCTCGCCATCAAGGGCGCCGCCCAGTTCTACAAGGGCAAGGGCAAGCACCTCATCACGATGCGGACCGAGCACAAGGCGGTGCTCGACCCGATGCGCGAACTCGAGCGCCAGGGCTTCGAGGTCAGCTACCTCGACCCCGAGCCGAACGGGTTGCTGGACCTCGACAAATTCACGGCAGCGATCCGGCCCGACACGATTCTCGCCTCGGTCATGCACGTCAACAACGAGATCGGCGTGATCCAGGACATCGACACCATCGGCAAACTCTGCCGCGCCAAGGGCGTGCTGTTCCACGTCGACGCCGCGCAGTCCACGGGCAAGACGCCGATCGATCTCGCCCGGCTGAAGATCGACCTGATGTCGTTCTCCGCGCACAAGACCTACGGTCCCAAGGGCATTGGCGCGCTGTACGTGCGGCGCAAGCCGCGCGTGCGCATCGAGGCGCAGATGCACGGCGGCGGCCACGAACGCGGCATGCGCTCCGGCACGTTGGCGACGCACCAGATCGTCGGCATGGGCGCGGCCTACCGCATCGCCGCCGAGGAGATGGCCACCGAGAACGAACGCATCCGCATGCTGCGCGACAAGCTGTGGGCCGGCCTCGGCCAGCTCGACGAAGTGCACCTCAACGGCGACCTGCAGCGCCGCGTGCCGCACAACCTCAACGTCAGCTTCAATTTCGTCGAGGGCGAATCGCTGATGATGGCGATCAAGGACCTCGCGGTGTCCTCTGGCTCGGCCTGCACCTCGGCCAGCCTGGAGCCTTCCTACGTGCTGAAGGCGCTCGGCCGCAGCGACGAACTGGCGCACAGCTCCATCCGTTTTTCCATCGGCCGTTTCACCTCTGCGGAAGACATCGACTATGCCATCCAGCTGCTCCACAAGCACGTGGGCAAGCTGCGCGACCTGTCGCCGCTGTGGGACATGCACCGCGCCGGCATCGATTTGAACAGCGTGCAGTGGGCGGCACATTGATGATGGTGAGGGGTGAGGCGTTAGGGGTTAGGAGTCCGGGTGTGCGTTGCACGCGCCAGATTTTCCCGCCTCACCGCTTACCCCTCACCCCTAACCGGAGATAACGACATGTCATACAGCGACAAAGTACTGGACCACTACGAAAACCCGCGCAACGTCGGCGGCTTCGAGGCGAGCGACGAGTCGGTCGGCACCGGCATGGTCGGCGCGCCGGCCTGCGGCGACGTGATGAAGCTGCAGATCAAGGTCAACGACGACGGCGTGATCGAGGAAGCGCGCTTCAAGACCTACGGCTGCGGCTCGGCGATCGCGTCGAGCTCGCTCGTCACCGAATGGGTCAAGGGCAAGACCCTGGACCAGGCGCTGGCGATCAAGAACACCGAGATCGCCGAGGAACTGGCGCTGCCGCCGGTGAAGATCCACTGCTCGATCCTCGCCGAGGACGCCATCAAGGCGGCGGTGGCCGACTACCGCACCAAGCACGACGTCGCCCCCGCCGGCTATGCCGCCTGCGACGCGACGCCCGCCTGACCATCATTCACGGGAGATCACCATGGAAACCGCAATCGAAAGCCCGGTCGTCTTCACCGACGCCGCCGCCAACAAGGTCAGAGAAATGATCGCCGACGAAGGCAACAACGCGCTCAAGCTGCGCGTCTACGTGTCGGGCGGCGGCTGTTCCGGATTCCAGTACGGCTTCGCCTTCGACGAGGCCCTCGGCGCGGACGACACCGTGGTCGAGAAAAGCGGCGTCTCGCTGCTGATCGATCCGATGAGCTACCAGTACCTCGCGGGCGCCGAGATCGACTACCAGGAAGGCCTGGAAGGCGCGCGCTTCGTCATCAAGAACCCGAACGCCGCCTCCACCTGCGGCTGCGGCAGTTCGTTCTCGCTGTAAGGGATCCGAACCATGGCCATCACGCTCTCGGAACGCGCCGCCCAGCGCGTGCAGAAATTCCTCGCCCAGCGCGGCAAGGGCATCGGCCTGCGCCTCGGCGTGCGCACCAGCGGCTGCTCGGGCATGGCCTACACGATCGAATTCGTCGACGAGGCCGCGCCCGATGACCTCGCCTTCGAGTCGCATGGCGTGAAGATGATCATCGACCCCAAGAGCCTGACCTTCCTCGACGGCACCGAACTCGATTTCGTGCGCGAAGGCCTCAACGAAGGCTTCAAGTTCAACAACCCCAACGTCAAGAACACCTGCGGCTGCGGGGAAAGCTTCAACGTATGAGAAGCAAGTTACAAGGTACAAGTTGCAAGGGACAGGTCACATGAAAACCCGGCTCTTGAACCTTGAATCTTGAACCTTGAATCTAAGGACTTAATCATGGCCCTCCTCCAGATTGCAGAACCCGGTTTATGTGCGGATCCCCACCAGCACCGGCTGGCCATCGGCATCGACCTGGGCACCACCAATTCCCTGGTCGCCACCGTGCGCAGCGGCTCGACAACCGTGCTGGAGGATGAAACCGGGCGCGCCCTGCTGCCTTCGGTAGTGCGCTACGTGCAGGACGGCAGCCCGCAAGTCGGCCTGGAGGCGCAGTTGCGCCAGAGCGACGACCCGCACAACACCATCGTCTCGGTCAAGCGCTTCATGGGACGCGGCCTGAAGGACGTGCAGGATGCGGCCGCGACGCCCTACCGCTTCGTCGATGCCCCCGGCATGCTGCGCCTGGAAACGCGCGCCGGCGTGAAAAGCCCGGTGGAAGTCTCGGCGGAAATCCTCAAGACCCTGCGCGGCCGTGCCGAAACGGCCCTCGGCGGCGAACTCACCGGCGCGGTGATCACCGTGCCGGCCTATTTCGACGACGCCCAGCGCCAGGCGACCAAGGATGCCGCGCGCCTGGCCGGCATCAACGTGCTGCGGCTGCTGAACGAGCCGACCGCGGCGGCGATCGCGTACGGCCTGGACAATGGATCGCAGGGCACCTTCTGCATCTACGACCTGGGCGGCGGCACCTTCGATATTTCCATCCTTCGCCTCAGCCAAGGCATCTTCGAAGTGGTGGCCACCAATGGCGACTCCAAACTGGGCGGCGACGATTTCGACGAGCGCATCTATCGCTGGATGGTCGAGCAGGGCGGCATCGGCGAGCTCTCTGCCGGCGACGCGCGGCTGCTGCTGAGCCTGGCGCGCAAAGCCAAGGAAGCCCTCACCGGGCAGGACGCGACACGCATCGCGGCCACCCTTTCCTCCGGCACAGTGATCGATCGGGTGTTGAGCGCCGACACCTTCTTCATGCTCACCGCCGACCTCATCACGCGTACCCTGGGGCCGACCCGCAAGGCGCTGCGCGACGCCGGCCTCGGCGTGGACGACATCGACGGCGTGGTGCTGGTCGGCGGTTCCACCCGGATGCGGCACGTGCGCAGCGCGGTGGAGAAATTCTTCCAGCGCGAACCGCTGACCAACCTCGACCCCGACCAGGTCGTGGCGCTCGGCGCCGCCATGCAGGCCAATCTGCTGGTGGGCAACCGCAAGAGCGACGACTGGCTGCTGCTCGACGTGATTCCGCTGTCGCTGGGCCTCGAAACCATGGGCGGGCTGGTGGAAAAAGTCATCCCGCGCAACGCCACCCTGCCGGTCACGCGCGCCCAGGATTTCACCACCTTCAAGGATGGCCAGACCGCGATGAGCGTGCATGTGCTGCAAGGCGAACGCGAGCTGACCGGCGACTGCCGTTCCCTCGCCCGCTTCGAACTGCGCGGCATTCCGCCCATGGTGGCGGGCGCCGCGCGCATCCGCGTCACCTTCCAGGTGGATGCCGACGGCCTCTTGTCGGTGTCGGCGCAGGAACAGACCAGCGGCGTGGCGGCCACCATCGAGGTCAAGCCCTCCTACGGCCTGGGCGACGACGAAATCGCGCGCATGCTGCAGGATTCCTTCACCCATGCCCAGCACGACATGGCCGCGCGCAACCTGCGCGAACAGCGGGTGGATGGCCTGCGGCTGCTCGAAGCCACGCAGGCGGCGCTGGATATGGACGGCTGGCAACTGCTGTCCGACACCGAGCGCGCCACCATCGACCGCGCCATGGAGACGCTGCGCGTCATGCTGGACGGCCAGGATCACACCGCCATCAAACGCGCGGCCGATTCGCTCAACCGGGCCACCGCGCAATTCGCCGCCCGCCGCATGGACGCCAGCATCCAGCGCGCGCTGGCCGGCCAGCGGCTGGACGCGATCGGAGCCTAAGGAACCTCCGAAGAAGTCCATCATGGCCCGCGTTTGCACGAAAAATGCTCAGATGCAAGGCGCGCGACGACGGTCGTACTCGATGTACGAAACCAAGGAGCGCAACGCCGCAGATGGGCATTTTTCGTGCAAACGCGGGCCATGCGGGACTTTTTCGGAGGTTCCCTAATGGCACAGATCATCGTATTGCCGCACGAAAGTCTGTGCCCCGACGGCCTCGTGCTGGAGGCCGAGCGCGGCGCCACGCTGTGCGACAGCCTGCTCGCCGGCGGCATCGAAATCGACCACGCCTGCGAGCGCTCCTGCGCCTGCACCACCTGCCACGTCATCGTGCGCGAAGGCTACGCCTCGCTGAACCCCAGTACCGAACAGGAAGACGACCTGCTCGACCGCGCCTGGGGCCTGGAGCCGCAATCGCGCCTCGCCTGCCAGGCCGTCGTCGACGGCTGCGACCTGGTGATCGAGATTCCCCGCTACTCGATCAACATGGTCAAGGAAGGGCACTAGGGACCGCCTGTCATCGCCTTGGCTTGGGGTGGAAAGGAGGCGCTATGCTGGTAACGATTTTCTTATCCAGCCGCCACCAGGCGCGCTTCCCGTACCGTCGTAATATTCTTGCGCCAGGCTACCGTGTTGGCAGAGTGATCAAACAGGCTCGTCGGTATGCCATCGAGCATGCCGCTGGTAAGCCAGTCGATGATCCAGTAAAGCTTGAGGTCGGCCACAGTCAGATCCTGACCCACGATAAAACCGGTGCTGCCGTTCTTCACAAGCAGTCGTTCGAAATAGGCCGCCCACTCAGGCAAGATCGTTTCGGCCAGCTCCTTGCGCATGGCCATCTTTTTCTGCACATCATGCTCGTGAATGCTTGGGGCCAAAAGCTGGTTGATGTCTTCTCCGGCATCCAGCGCCTCGTCGACTTTCAGTGCCTGAACCGGATCATTGACCGGATACAGGCCGGACAAGCGTCCGGCAAACCGCAGGATCGCATTGCTCTGCGCCGAGCAGACCTTTCCGGTAGTCGTTTCCACATCCAGGACGGGTAGACCGCCAAACGGAAACTCGCCCGCGGCGCGGCGTTCACGAAACTGCTCCGGGTGCACAAAATCGTCCTCGAATTTTACGTTGCCAATATTGAAGGCATCGCGGATGGGACCAGCGCGGCCAGGAAAGGGAAAATAACGCAGACGCAGCGACGTGATGTTCTCCATGTTTACTCACTCCTCCTGATCCGGACTTAGAGTCGCCAGCCTGGTGACCGTTGTAGTCACTCAAGCGGCATGAACGACCGGCCACCACTGGCCGACAGCGAAAGTATAAGCGCAGCAGCGCGACGGGCGGCTTCAGGTTCGCTGCCGCCGCACTCGCATCAGCCACGCAAAGCGACCATTCACCCTCTCATTGCGACTCCGCGAGGCCCAACCCATCACTTGCAGCTTGCATTGCCGTTTCCGGGCATGGGCAGGACCCTCAGGAGCCCCGGTCGATGTCGCTTACTGACCGGCTGCAGACCTTCGAGGGAACCATGTCGCAATCCCTACAATCCCCGACAAATGTTGCGTTTGTTCACGGGGCCGGCGCGTCCTGAAGCGTCCAAGCACCTGATTATTCTACACAAAATATCCTGGCATGTCCTTTGCTGACTGCTTGATGTAAGCGAATCTTCCTGGAGCGAACATGGCCCACCCTGTTGTCGTCGTGAATGACACGACCCTGCGCGATGGCGAGCAGACCGCCGGCGTGGCCTTCACCGCCGAGGAACGCATCGCCATTGCCCGGGCGCTGGCCGCCGCCGGCGTCACGGAAATGGAAGTGGGCATTCCGGTCATGGGCCGGGAAGAGCGCGAGAACATCCGCGCCATCGCCGCGCTCGGCCTGCCGGCGAGCCTGATGGTGTGGGCGCGCATGCACGATGCCGACCTCGGTGCCGCCGCCGGCTGCGGCGCGCAGATCGTCAACCTGTCGATCCCGGTGTCTGACATCCAGATCCGCCACAAGCTGGGACGCGAGCGCGACTGGGTGCTGGAAACCATCGGCCGCTACGTCCGGCGCGCGCTCGACCTCGGCCTCGACGTCTGCGTCGGTGGCGAGGACGCGTCGCGCGCCGACCCGGACTTCCTGCTACGCGTGGTGGAAGCGGCGGAGCGCGCCGGTGCGCGGCGCTTCCGCTTCGCCGACACGCTCGGCCTGCTCGATCCGTTCATGACCTACAACCGCATCAATCAGCTGTGCGAGGCGAGCGACCTCGAGATCGAGATGCACGCCCACAACGACCTCGGGCTGGCGACCGCCAACACGCTGGCCGCGGTGCTGGCCGGCGCCAGCCACATCAATACCACGGTCAACGGTCTCGGCGAGCGCGCCGGCAACGCCGCACTGGAGGAATCGGTCACCGCGATGCACCACCTCTACAACCTCTCGACCGGCATCGACAGCCGCCACTTCCCGGACATCTCGCGCCTGGTGGCGGTCGCCTCGGGCCGCCCGGTGCCGGTGAACAAGAGCATCGTCGGCGACGCCGTGTTCACCCACGAATCCGGCATCCACGTCGACGGCCTGCTGAAGAACCCGCTCAACTACCAGGGTCTCGCCCCGGAAGCCGTCGGCCGCACCCACACGCTGGTGCTGGGCAAGCACTCTGGCTCGCGCGCCGTGATCCAGGCCTATGCCGGACTCGGCATCGTACTCAGTGAATTCGAGGCCAAGGCCATGCTCGCGCGCATCCGCGAACACGCCGTCGCCACCAAGCGGACGCCGGACTCCGCCGACCTGAAGCGCTTCTACCTGGAAGCGCTGCCGCGCGCGCAGGTGCAGTCCTGAGATGAGGAAAGCGACCATGTCCACGCTGATCGACCGCGACACCCCGACCCTCGCCGCCCCGCGCGTGCCGGGGCTCATCGCCCTGCTGCGCGAGGACGTGGCCTGCGTGTTCCTGCGCGACCCCGCCGCGCGCACGACCTGGGAGGTCGTCACCACCTATCCCGGCATCCACGCCCTGCTCTGGCATCGCATCGGCCATGTCCTGTGGACGCGCGGGCTGCGCTACCTGGCGCGCTTCCTCAGCTTCTTCGCGCGCATGGCCACCCAGATCGACATCCATCCGGGCGCCACCATCGGCCGCCGCTTCTTCATCGACCACGGCTGCGGCGTGGTGATCGGCGAGACCGCCGAAATCGGCGACGACGTCACGCTGTATCACGGCGTCACCCTCGGCGGCGTTTCCTGGAATGCGGGCAAGCGCCATCCCACCCTGGAAGACGGCGTGGTGGTCGGCGCCGGCGCCAAGATCCTCGGCCCCATCACGGTCGGCAGCGGCGCGCGCGTCGGCGCCAACTCGGTGGTCATCCAGGACGTGCCTGCCGGCATGACGGTCGTCGGCATCCCCGGCCGCGTCGTGCTGCCGGCGAGCCAGCGCACCACCCGGCAGGGCATCGACCTCGACCACCACCTGATGCCGGACCCGGTCGGCAAGGCGATTTCCTGTCTGCTCGACCGCATCGCCCACCTGGAAAAACAGCTGGGCATCCTGCCCGAGGCGGCGGATGCGCCGGCCACCAGCGACTGCATCACCTGCACCGAGACCTGCGATCCGGGCCACGTCGCCGTGAGCCTGAAGCGGACCACCCACTGAACCCTATCGAGCATCGGAACCCCCATGAGCGCCCTCCTGCAGAAAATGGCCAGCTTTTCAGCGGCGGAAGAATTCCTCGACTTCTTCCAGATCGACTTCGAACAAGCCGTCGTCAACGTCAACCGGCTGCACATCCTGAAGCGGTTCAACCAGTACCTGCGCGCGACGCCGGGCACCGCCGAAATGGACGACCACACCCTGCACGGCGTGTGCAAGGAACTGCTGGCCAAGGCCTACAGCGACTTCGTCACTTCCACCGCCGCCAAGGAGAAGGTGTTCAAGGTCTTCCAGGACGTCGACGGCACGCAGCACGTGTCGCTGGAAAGCATGCGCACGGCGATGTCCACCCGCGGTTGAGAAGGAAAGCAATCATGCATATCGTCGTCTGCATCAAGCAGGTTCCGGACAGCGCGCAGATCCGCGTGCATCCGGTGACCAACACCATCATGCGGCAGGGCGTGCCGGCCATCGTCAACCCCTACGACCTGTTCGCGCTGGAAGAAGCGCTGCGCCTCAAGGACCAGTACGGCGGCCGCGTCACCGTGCTGTGCATGGGCCCGCCGCAGGCCGAGGCCGCGTTGAGGAAGGCCATCTCCTTCGGCGCCGACGATGCCATCCTGGTGACCGACCGCGCCTTCGCCGGCTCCGACACCCTGGCCACCAGCTTCGCGCTCGCCTCCGCGATCCGGAAGATCCAGGAAGACATGCCGGTCGACATCGTGTTCGCCGGCAAGCAGACCATCGACGGCGACACCGCGCAGGTCGGCCCCGGCATCGCCAAGCGGCTCGACCTGCAACTGCTGACCTACGTCTCGCAGATCGTCGACCTCGACCTCGCGCAGCGCGAGATCACCCTGCACCGCCGCGCCGAGGGCGGCGTGCAGGTGCTGAAGACCCAATTGCCCTGCCTGATCACCATGCTCGAGGGCAGCAACGAGATGCGCTTCGCAACCATGTCCAACATGTTCCGCGCCGCGCGCTACCCGCTGAAGCAGTGGGACAAGGACGCCGCCGGCATCGAGGACGTGGCGAAGATCGGGCTGAAGGGCTCTCCCACCATCGTCAGCAAGGTGTTCGCGCCGCAGGCCAAGACGCAGCGCGCCGAGATCATCGACTGCGAAAGCCGCGAGCCGAAGGACCTCGCCGTCACGCTGCTGGCGAAGCTGTTCACCAAGTATCCGAACCTGGCCGAGGACATCGGCCAGGCCCGCGCCTAAAGGACCGAGTCATGAGCGAAACAACCGAACAGAAAAAACCCGCCGGTCGGCGCAAATTCGAACTCGACCCGCGCCTGGCGTCGTACAAGGGCGTGTGGGTCTTCGTCGAGCACGAGCGCGGCGTGGCCCATCCCGTTTCCTGGGAGCTGATGGGCGAAGGCCGCAAGCTCGCCGACAAGCTCGGCGTGCCGCTGGCCGGCGTGGTCATGGGCGCGCCCGGCATCCAGACGCGGCGCTTCTGCCAGGAGGCGTTCCACTACGGCGCCGACCTCTGCTACCTGATGGAAGATCCGCTGCTGGCCGACTACCGCAACCAGCCCTTCACTAAAGGGCTGACGGACCTGGTCAACGCCTACGAGCCGGAAATCCTGCTGCTCGGCGCCACCACGCTGGGCCGCGACCTCGCCGGCAGCGTCGCCACCACGCTGCAGACCGGGCTGACCGCCGACTGCACCGAGCTCAACATCGACATGGAGAACCGCAGCCTGGCGGCGACGCGGCCGACCTTCGGCGGCAGCCTGCTGTGTACCATCGTCACGCTGAACTACCGCCCGCAGATGGCCACGGTGCGGCCGCGCGTGATGAGCATGCCGAAGAAGGACGACAGCCGCAGCGGCAGCATCACCGAACATCCGCTCGGCATGATCGAGACCGACATCATCACCAAGGTGCTCGAATACATCCCCGACAACCTCGCCGGCAAGCCGCAGCTGCCCTTCGCCGACATCATCGTGTCCGGCGGGCGCGGCATGAAGCGGCCGGAGAACTTCCAGCTGGTGTGGGACCTCGCCAAGGTGCTCGGCGCCGAAGTCGGCGCCACGCGCCCGGTGGTGCAGGCGGGCTGGGTCGACCTCGAACGCCAGGTCGGCCAGTCCGGCAAGACCGTGCGGCCCAAGCTCTACATCGCCGCCGGCATCTCCGGCGCGATCCAGCACCGGGTCGGCATGGAGGGCGCCGACGTGATCATCGCGATCAACAGCGACCCCAACGCGCCGATCTTCGACTTCGCCACCTACGGCATCGTCGGCAATGCGATGCAGATCCTGCCGGCGCTCACCGAGGCATTCCGGCAGCAGCTCGCAACCTTGAAAGTGGCCGTCTAGCCGGGCGCCCGCACAGGAGAGAAACATGGACGAAAAATTCGACGCAATCGTGGTCGGCGCGGGCCCCTCGGGCAACGCAGCCGCCTATATCCTGGCCAAGGCCGGACTGAAAGTGCTGCAGATCGAGCGCGGCGAGTACCCCGGCTCGAAGAACGTGCAGGGCGCGATCTTGTATTCGAAGGCGCTGGAGGAGATCATCCCCGACTTCCGCGACGACGCGCCGCTGGAGCGCCACATCATCGAGCAGCAGATGTGGGTGCTCGACGACGCCTCCTACGTCGGCTCCACCTACCGCTCCGCCGAGTTCAACCAGCAGCCGTACAACCGCTACACCATCATCCGCGCCCAGTTCGACAAGTGGTTCTCGAAGCGGGTGCAGGACGCCGGCGCGCTGCTGGTGTGCGAGACCACCGTGACCGACCTGATCATGGACCGCAACCGCGTGATCGGCGTGCAGACCGACCGCGAGGGCGGGTCGGTGTATGCCGACGTGGTGATCCTCGCCGACGGCGTGAACTCGCTGCTGGCGAAGAAGGCCGGCTTCCACGCCGAACTCGAACCCAAGGACGTGGCGCTGGCGGTGAAGGAAATCCACTTCCTGCCGGAAGAGACCCTCCAGAGCCGCTTCAACATCGGCGAGGGCGAAGGCGTGGTGATCGAGATGGCAGGCAAGATCACCCAGGGCATGATGGGCACCGGCTTCCTCTATACCAACAAGGATTCGCTCACCATCGGCGTCGGCTGCATGCTGTCCGACTTCAAGCAGCAGAAGATCACGCCCTACCTGCTGCTCGAGCAGATGAAGGCGCACCCCGCGATCAAGCCGCTGATCGAGGGCGGCGAGATGAAGGAATACGCCGCGCACCTGATCCCGGAAGGCGGCTACAAGGCCATGCCGCAGCTCTACGGCGAGGGCTGGATGATCGTCGGCGACTCCGGCATGTTCGTCAACGCGGTGCACCGCGAAGGCTCCAACCTGGCCATGACCACCGGGCGGATGGCCGCCGAGACGGTGATCGACCTGAAGGGCAAGGACCTGCCGATGAGCGCCGCCAACCTTGCCTACTACCAGGGCCGGCTGGAAGACAGCTTCGTCATGAAGGACCTGAGGAAGTACAAGAACATGCCGGAGATCTTCCACAAGAACAACCAGTTCTTCACCACTTACCCCGAACTGGTCAACCGTGCCGCCCACACCATGCTCACCGTGGACGGCGTCGACAAGAAAACCAAGGAACGCCAGATCCGCAGCAGCTTCAGGCAGCGCCGTTCGCTGTTCGGGCTGATGGGCGACGCGTTCAAGATGTGGAGGGCATTCGAATGATCCCCGTCAAAGTCGAAGAGAAGCTGTTCCAGAACCGCTACCGCGTCGATTCTGGCCGGCCGCACATCAGCATCATCAACCCTGCCACCTGCCAGGCGGAATGCAAGACGCAGGAATGCACGGTGTGCTGCCCGGCCGGCTGCTACACCGCGGAAGGCAACGGCCAGGTCGTGCTGATCACCGACGGCTGCCTGGAGTGCGGCACCTGCCGCATCATCTGCACAACTTACCGCAACGTCGACTGGGAATATCCGCGCGGCGGCTACGGCATCCTGTTCAAGTTCGGTTGATTCAATGCACTGAGGCACATGCCCACGCCCCGTTCGCCCTGAGCCTGTCGAAGGGCATGTCCGAGTGGGCACAGGGCCACTTCGGCAAGCTCAGGACAGGCTTCGCAAGCTCAGCCCGAACGGGGCCTGGATTCGCCATGCGTTTAAATTTTTAGTGAAATAGATAAGGAGCACCATCTTGCCCAAGCCAGAAAAACACGTCTTCGTCTGCGTCCAGAACCGCGGCCCCGGCCATCCGCGCGGCTCCTGCCTGCAAAGCGGCGCCAGCGATCTGTGGGACGAATTCGCCTACGCCTTTCAGCAGAAGAATCTCAACGGCCGCTTCATGCTGTCCAACACCGGCTGCCTCGGCCCCTGCAACGGCCCGCACGTGCTGGTCTATCCGGAAGGCGTGATGTACGGCAAGGTCGGCAAGGACGACGTCGCCGCGATCGTCGACGAGCACCTGCTCGGCGGCAAGCCGGTCGAGCGCCTGATGCTGCCGCCGGAGATCTGGGGCTGAGTACTTGGCCGCTGACGCCTTCAGCCTGGCCATCGGCTTCGCCACGCCGACTATCATCGAGGACACCCTGCGCCAGGCGATGAACAGCTACGCCGACACCGGCCGCGCCGAGTTCCTGATCTGGACGGCGCTCAAGGCCGACCCCGAATGCCTGGGCAGCTATTTCTCCCTGTACAAGTTCTACTTCTACAAGCGCATGCTGAACGAAGCGGAAGAGGTGGCCCTGCTCGCGCTCGACACCGCGGCGAAGCAAGGCGGCTTCAGCGCGGACTGGACCCGGCTCGATGCCGGCTCGGCCGACTGGCGGCGCATCGACGCCCCGCAGCACTTCTATCTGTTTACGCTGAAGGCGCTCGCCTTCATGCGCCTGCGGCTGGGGCGCGCGCCGGAAAGCCATGCGCTGCTCGACAAGCTGCAGGAGCTGGACCCGCACGACTCGGTCGGCGCGTCGGTGATCCGCGAGCTGGCGGCGCACCAGCCGGCGACGGCGTGACGCAAGGGGAGCGACGACCATGGCCTACACCGACGTCTGCAAGAAAAGCCTGCTGTTCGAAGGCGAACGCGTGCCCTGCATGGTCGACGGCCGCGAGATCATCATCCTGTGGCCGGACGGCGGCGAACCGCGCGCCTACGACGCGGCCTGTCCGCACGAGAAGGTGTCGCTGGCGCGCGGCGACTTCAACGGCCGCATCCTGCACTGCCCCGCCCACGGCTGGGTGTTCAACGGCCGCGACGGCAGCTCGCTGCAACCCTGCGGCTGGGCGCTGAAGGAATATCCCCTGCGCATCACCGGCGGCATGGTTCAGGTTGATGTAGCGCAGGTCGACGTGGCAGCGACCTGAGGAAGCGGGGAGCGGGGAGCGGAAAATCATGCTGGATACGATCATCATCGGCGGCGGGCTGTGCGGACTGGCGCTGGCGCGCAGCCTGCACGCGCAGGGCCGCAGCTTCGTGCTCTACGAGGCGCGGGCACGGCTGGGCGGGCGCATCCTGTCGGTGCCGAGCGAGGCTGCCGGCATGGCGCTCGACCTCGGCCCGACCTGGTTCTGGCCCGACACCCAGCCGCGCATCGTCAAGCTGCTGTCGGAACTGGGCCTGCGCAGCTTCGCGCAGCACGACGACGGCAGCCTGCTGCGGCTGACCGCGCACGACCAGAAGCCCGAACGCATGGAAATGGACGCCCTGCACGGCGGCGCCCGCCGCGTGGAAGGCGGCATGGCGGCGCTGCTGCAGGCGCTGGCCGACGGCCTGCCCGCCGCGGCGATCCGGCTGCAGCAGGAACTCATCGCCGTGCGCGACCGCGGCACCCATGTCGAGCTGCTGTTCCGGCGCGACGAGGTCACGACCATCGTCCATGCCCGCCACGCGGTGCTGGCAGTGCCGCCGCGCCTGCTGGAAGAGCGGGTGCACTTCGCCCCCGCCCTCGACGCCCCACTGCGCGACGCCATGCGCGCCACCCCGACCTGGATGGCCGACCAGGCGAAAGTCGCGGTGGGCTTCGCCGCGCCGTTCTGGCGCGCCGCCGGCGAGTCGGGCAATGCCTTCGTCACCCACGAGCAGGTCGTGCTCGGCGAAATCTACGATGCCTGCGACGCTGGTGGGCGCTGCGCGGCACTCGGCGGATTCTTCGCCCTGCCGCCGCAGTTCCGCGCCTCGGTGCATCCGGTGGCGATGCCGATGCTGATCTCGAGCCAGCTGGTGCAGGTGTTCGGCAGCGAAGCAGAGCCGGGCGAGCAGCACGTGCAGGACTGGGCGGCCGAGCCGTTCACCTGCAGCACGCTCGACCTGACCCTGCCCAACAGCCATCCTGAATACGGCAACCCGCAGCTGCGGCGCCCGCTGTGGAACGGCAAGCTGTTCCTCGGCGGATCGGAAACCGCCGGCACCGGCGGCGGCTATCTGGAAGGCGCTCTGGAGGCGGCGGCGCGCATCCAGCGCGAGCTCGCAGCCGTCCCGGCCAGCACGCAACCGCTGCACGGCAACGCCGCCAGCCTTGCCCGCTTCAACGAAGACGTGCTCGCGCTGCGCGACGGCGCCATCGAGCGCTACCGCCAGCACCTGCAGCGCCATCTCGCCGCCCAAACCCGGGACCAGCTGACCCAGCGCGCCCTGCTCGATACGGTGGAACAGGTCTACGGCGAAGCCCTGGACCGGCTCGGCGCCCTGCCCTTCGACACCGCCGCCACCGGCACGCAGCACGGCCGCTCCGATCTGACGCCCAGCGTGTTGAGCCCCTTCGCCGGGTTCAACGGCGCACTGCTCGAGCAAGTGGTCCAGTTCAACCAGGGTTCCTGCGCGATCTCGAATTTCCCTGACGAACATGCCCCCGCCAGGGAATACGTCGAAACCATTTCCCGTGACCTCGCCGCCGCCTGGCGCGAGTTCGCCATCAACGTGAACACGCTTCTGCTGGACAAGCGCACGCCCCAGATGGCGCTGGTCGAATGAGCCGCCTGCAGACAGGGCGCAACACATGACTGACTGGAGACAAAGTTCCCGTTCGCCCTGAGCTTGTCGAAGAGCATGTCCGAGTGGGCACAGGGCTTCGACAGGCTCAGCCCGAACGGTGGTTGAGATCTGTCACTAATTACGAAGTCTCGATAGAGGATGCAACATGAGCGGATTTTTCATGGACTGGGACGGCAATTTACGTCACGTCGACGACCCCGGCGGCGGGTATAGCTGCGACGTCGATACCGCGGCCCGCTATGTGGCAGTGATGAAGGGCAGCACCCTGGCGCACGAATCCACCCTCTATAAAACACTGGATGCCGTTGCGAAAGCCGGCATCAAGGCCACGCTGGTTCCCGGCTCCCACCCCTGGGGGCAGCCAGCGCGACGGATTCTAGTCGGCTAGCGGCACGCTTTTCGAGAAGTCGTTTCCATCACACCATGCCCCCTGTCACCCCCCGCCTCCCCGAACTCCAGACCCAGCCCGCGTTGAGCCTGCTGCGCCTGGCTGCGCTGTCCGCCGGCCCCGACGGCATGCTCGACGACGAGACGCTGGAACTGATGTTCGAGCAGGTCGAGACCGGCGCGCTGGCCGGCATGCAATCCAGCGCGGTGTGGGCCGAACTGGCACGCGGCCTGATGGGCCGCACGCCATCGAACATGTTCCGCGCCCTCTACGCCAGCGGCGCCTTGATGGAGGTGCTGCCCGAAGTGGCGGGCGTGTTCGGCGTGCCGCAGATCGCCGACGATCCGCCGCAGGTCGACATCGGCCAGCACCTGCTGCGCGTGCTCGACGAAGCGGCCCGCTGCGGCGCGCCGCTGCCGGTGCGCTTCGCTGCGATCGCGATGCACGCCGGCAAGTCGGACTCGCCGCCCGAGCACCTGCCGGTCCACTATCGCCACGTCGAGCGCGGCCGTCCGCGCATCGAGGCAATGTGCGAACGCTTCCGGATACCGGACGACTGCCGCGAATTGGCCCTGCTGGCGCTCGCCGAATGCGAGCGGGTGCACCGCGTCGGCGAAATACGCGCCGGCCCGGTCGCCGCGCTGCTGGTGCGCGTCGGCGCCTTCGACCATCCGGATCGCTTCATCCAGCTGATGACGCTGTGCGCGTGCGACTACCGCGCCTATGGCGGACGGGCGCAACAGATCTACCCGAAGGCGGTCCTGCTCAGCATCGCGCTGCAGGCGTGTGCCGGCATCGACGACGCCGCGCTCGACGCCGACGCCCTGCAGGAAGCCCGCGCCGCCGCCATCGCCACCGCGTTCCGCTCGGAGCGCTGGTCGGATTCGCAGGCATGAGGTGGCCCAATACTGTTCGCTTTGGGCGATGCACTTTGACCGTTCGCCCTGAGCCGTTTGTCCCAGCACCGTCCGCCCTTGAACCGCCAGTCCCTAGCCCGTTCGCCCTGAGCCTGTCGAAGGGCTGTCCTTCGACAGGCTCAGGGCGAACGACTTAAGGGCTTAAGGGCTTGAGTGCTTAAAGGCTGAGTGAACAGCATCGTGAGCCAACCATGACCACCGCAGCCCCCACCCTCCACCCCGCCGCCCACTGGTCCATCCAGTCAGCCTTCACCCCCGAACAGGTCGACTGCACCACCGCCGTCGTGCTCAAGATCCTCGACAACAAATGCAAGATGCTGCCCGGCGAAAAGCTGGCGGTGATGGCCATCTACGACACCGTCCGCCATTTGGCCGCGCCGCTGTTCGACCGCGCCGTGCACGACGCGATCCGCGCCGCGCGCCAGGAGCCTGGCACCCTGACGCTCGCCGCCATCCACCCGCTGCGCGTGCACGCCGAGGCGGCGATCCCCAAGCTGGTGATGAAACGCTACAAGGCCTTCCTGCGTGAGGGACTGTTCGGCTAGCCGTGTCGATGGCCGGGCACGCCGCGATGAAGGACTACATCCCCGAACTCAGCGAACAGCGCATGGTCAGGCGCGCCCCGAACCGGCCGATCGATTTCGGGCCGGACCGCGATTACATCTTCGCCTGCCTGCAGGATGTCGAAGCCGAGCATTTCGATATGCATTGCTCGGCCTTGCGCCGCATCACACCGGAAAGCACCGAAATCAGCAGCACTTTCCGCCGCTGCAACACCCGCCTCCCGAGGGGGCGGCCTGAGTGGTACCGGACATCCCGTCCAGCCAGCCGGCAATCTTGTCGCGGCTGGGCACGCCACCGGCATGCACCACCTTGCCATCGATCACCACGCCCGGCGTGGACATGACGCCGTAAGCCATGATGGCCTGAATGTCCTCGATCTTTTCGAGTTGTACGGCCACGCCTTTTTCGGCGGCCACGTCCTCGATCAGCTTGAGGGTGGTTTTGCAGTTGGCGCAGCCCGTACCGAGTACCTTGATATCCATGATTTCATTTCTCACAAAACGAGGTTGAACACATAACCCACCAGCAAAATGCCGGCGGCGACGACCCCCACGAAGGTGGCGATCAAACGGGGTTTGAGCACCTTGCGCAGGATGATCATTTCCGGGGCGGACAGCGCGATCACGCTCATCATGAACGCCAGCACCGTGCCCAGCGCCGCGCCCTTGGCGAGCAGCGCCTGGACGATGGGGATGATGCCCGCCGCGTTGGTGTACATCGGCACGCCGATCAGCACGGCAGCAGGCAGCGCCCACCACGGCGCATCGTGGCCCATGATCGACGCCATGAAATCTTCCGGCACGTAGCCGTGGATGCCGGCTCCGAGCGCCACGCCCAGCACAATGTAGATCCAAACCTTGGCGACGATCTCACGCACATGGTGGAAGCCGCTGTCGATGCGCTCGCCCCAGTCCATGGTGCCTGCGATGGCGACGGACGGGACCTGCGAGTTCTGCATGGCACGCACCCAGTCTTCCAGGTGATGCTCCATGCCCAGCTTGCCGATGACGATGCCGGCGATGATCGCGACGGCCAGCCCCATCACCAGGTACAGCGCAGCGATCTTCCAGCCGAACAGGCCGAACAGCATCGCCAGCGCGATTTCGTTCACCATGGGGGCGGAAATCAGGAAGGAAAAGGTCACCCCCAGCGGCACCCCAGCCTGCAGGAAGCCGATGAAGAGCGGCACCGCGGAACACGAACAGAACGGCGTCACGATGCCGAGACTGGCCGCCATGACGTTGCCCACGCCGAGCCGGCGCCCGGAAAGCAGCGCACGGGTGCGTTCCGGCGAGACAAAGGTATGCACGATGCCCATGGCGAAGACGATGCCGGTCAACAGCAGCAGCACCTTGGGCGTGTCGTAGAGGAAGAATTGCAGCGCGCCGCCCAGATGGCTGTCGCGCTCGACCGGCAGCAGCGCGACCAGCGCCTCGGAGAACGGGATCAGCGTCTGATACAGAGCGAACCAGACCGCAACGGCCAGCGGCAGGAACAGCCAGGGCTGCGCGGCGGGCCAGCGTTTGAGTTGCGCGACGAACGCGGACATGGGGTCACTCCTTAAATTCGGACAGGCATTGACGCCTCTGTATCAAGAAGACGCGCCACCCCCGAAAAGGATGCAGCCGAACGAAAGAATTAGCCGCCGTCGCCGCCGGGAACGAAGCAGCAGACATTTCCCGCCTCGTCGAAACGCACTCCGCAGGTTCGCGTGAGTTCGTCGCGCAGGCGCTTGCGGGCACGCTGCACGCGCGATTTCGCGCCCGGCAGGCTCAGCTCCTTGAGGCGGGCGTAGTCCTGCTGGCTCATCCCCTCCAGATCGCAACGCGTAATGGCTTCGCGGTCTTCCTCGGGCAGTTTCGCCAGGACGCGCGGCAGGCAGGCGGCCAGCGTATCGACGGCGGCGGGCTCGTCATGCTCCGCGGCCAGGTTATCCGGCAACTCGATCTGCTCCCGCTTCACGCGCAGCCGATCGGCCACGGCGTTCCTGGCCACTTCGTACAGCCAGGCGCGGGCATTGACGATCTCGCAGAATTTCTTGTCCTGACGCAGGGCCTTGATGAACAGGTCCTGCAACAGGTCCTCGGCATCGTGGGAATTGTCCAGGCGGCGGCGCAGCCAGGCGCGCAGTTCCGCTTCGTGGCTGTCCCAGGCGCGCATCAGGCAATTCATGGTCGCGCCCCTGCGTTGGCGTCCGAAAGTGCGCGCAGGATCGTGACGATTTCCTCGGTACGCGGCAGGCCGCTGATGAGGCAGCGGCCCTGCGCCAGCACCGCAGGCGTCTGCCCGTAGCGCAGGCCGACCGCCTCGGGATGCTTCTCGATGTCGAGTTGCAGCGTCACGCCCAACTCGGTCGCGGCGCACCCCAGGCGTTTCTGCAGACGCAGCAAGGGTTCGCCTGCGCCGACCAGGGTGAGTTTGATGGTCCTGTCGTTCATCTTCGGAGCATACATCAGCGCTGGCTGGCTTCCAGGCGCATCGGGACGAGTGGGATGTCGACAAGGTCTACGCCGCATCGTTGGCCCTCGGGGGGCAACAATGACGACAGTCTGCCGTGGCCGTAAGGCCGGATGGTCGTGCGCCTACCTTATACGCAACAAAAACCCGGCACGAGGCCGGGTCGATGTGGGGGCAGGCCGGATTCAGTCAGCGCCTAGTCGGCGGCCTTCAAGCGCGCCCGCTCTTCCTTCAAGTGTGCCTGCGCTGCGGCGTTGACTCTGACGAATTCACTATTCAACACCTTGTTTTCGGTCACGCTGATCTCGTTATTGCGGCCGGCAAGGATGATCTTAACCATCACATCGCGCTGTGCGTCGGGGGTTGAAGCCGCACGCAGCTGATGGAGCAGATCGGTCATTCTTTGACTGTCGGGGGCGAAGGCAGATTCTTGGGTAGCCATGGTCGTGTTTTCCTGTAGCGCGTGCGGTTAGGGGGCGACCGATGTTGTTGCGCTTGCGTCCTGCTCATCGGGACGTTTCATCCTAGCCCATCCACATGAAAAAGAATAACGGCCCCGCTGGGATTGCCACCACGGGCTACGAATCAGTATGCTGTGAGACTCCATCTGACCGCCAGGACGTCCGCTTTTGGCCGGCCAAAGACAGTCGGCGTGCCATTGGGGGCAGCTTCGCATTATTCTTCTTGCGAAGCTGGCCCCTCCAGTTCATGAGGCGATATATGACCAGTATTACCCTGAATGGAAGTTGCCTATGCGGGGCCGTACGCTATGAGGTGAGCGGCAATCCCCAGCGTTTCTATCATTGCCACTGCTTGCGGTGTCGCAAGTCATCTGGAACGGGGCATGCAACGAACCTCATGCTCACGAATGCACAGCTCACCTTCACCAAAGGGGCGTCCTTGTTGAGGTCTTACAAGGTGCCAGAGGCCGAGCGATTCAGCCGGCAGTTTTGCAGCGAGTGCGGTAGCGCTGTGGCACGCTTCGTGAGAGAAATTGATGCCGTGGTCATTCCGGCCGGCTCACTGGACAGCGAAGCGCCATTCAAGCCTCAAGCGCGGATCTTCTGGGACTCGCGCGCTGAATGGTCTTGTACTGATGAACCGTTGCCGCGGCATGCAGAATATCCGGCGTGAAGCGTACGGGTGCAGCGGCATAACTGGTCTATCGAAAGGAAGGATAAAGGGGTCAGTTTGAACTGACCCCTTTAGTGGTTCGCTCACGCGGACGCCTTGCCTGCGACAGCTTTAGCTTCTTTGATGAGTGCCTCAGCGCCTCTGTTCATTTCAAGCTCGTTCTGAGGCAGCAGTATTCTGAAAACAAAGTCGAAGATCGGCGGGTTCCTCTTGCGGCCATCAAAGATTTCATCCTGAAGGAACCGTGACTTGGCTTTGATGGCCGTCACCGATGCACCACCGATGGCCTCAGTGAACAACTTGTCTGAGTGATCCTTGAGCTTGTCCAGCCTATCAGCGGCTTCACGATGTTCTGTGATCTGCCTGTAGACAAGAACGTAGGCTGACGCCATCGGCACTGCGACGAATGCGACCAAGTCAAATGAGCTGGTGTTGTTGTGGAAGGCGACCCAGACCAAGATCACTGTCACCGCAAGTGCAACGGCAAAAACAGCAGTTGCATATCGCCTGCGTAGCTTGGAATCCCAAAATATGTTGGCGCGCTGGCAGATCACAGCGCCCCACTCATGAGGCACCGACTCAACGCTCACCGGATACCAGTTTTTCAGAGGCTCTACCGACTCACCGCTTTTGCGGTATTTCTGTGCACGTTCATGGATCAGCTCAGGGTCAGGCTTCTTGCCTACCTTGATTTCGTTCCACGACAAGCCAAGAACCGTGTAGTCAAAAAGCTCTTGAATCCTGGCCGCACTCTCACGCAACTTCTTCTGCCAAGGGATGAAAATCACCAGGTCGAAGAAGAGCACTGTCAACCCCCAAAGAGCCACATAGCCCTTCACGTCTGGCTTCACAAGGCCAAGCAAGGTAGCAGCGACCGCAATCGGGCCACCAAGGATCATTTGGAGGCCGATGATTCTCTTCGCCGTGGAATACAGGTTTCGCTGCGCTGCCAACATTTGAAGCTGGTCGGGCTGATTTTGCTTTTGGGTAATGCTCGTCATCAGAGGTAGTAACTTGGGAACTTATCGTTGTAGAGTAACTGCCACCACTCAAAAGCACTCTTCACATCCTTATTGATCGTCGCTGCCCTCGCTTTCTCTGCGCGTGTTGCGGCTGTGTTGAGCTTTGAGAACGCATCAACCTGGAACGCTTCTGTCTTACAAGGGTAGATGTAGCCCGAGAAGCCCATTGGATCTTGCATAGCGGCTAGCCCACTGTCCCTAAGCTGCTGGAGGACGTTCTTCACGTCAATGTCATAGATGATAGCCTTCTCTTGGCTCGCGTATTTGGCCACCCGCATTTCAAGATAGAAGGATGAAATGGGGACGTTCTGATAGAACTTCCAAGCCTTGATGAAGCGGATTAGCGGCTTGACTTGGCCGCCATGCTGATCGTCTATAAGCTTCACGTAGGCATTGTGTGCATCTGGACAGATGCTCATCCACCCATCATTGCAGTCTGCAATCTCATAGACCTTGAAGCCACTCTCTTCTTTGATGTAGTCAGCCATGGACTACCCCCAGAACAGTAGACAAACCAGAGCCTCACGCCGAGGCCCGTTCAAAGGCCTCGGGACTGATGCCGCCCAGATGGCTGTGACGGCGATTCCGATTGTAAAAGACCTCGATGTAGTCAAAGACATCTGCCCGT
>JBDRCF010000032.1:0-231901 GCA_043821985.1 Pseudomonadota bacterium | reverse complement strand
ATAACTAACTGATTTTAATGAATAAAAAAGGATTGTCTTCGCATACGCCGATGATGCAGCAGTACCTCGGCATCAAGGCGCAGCATCCCGACATGCTGCTGTTCTACCGCATGGGCGACTTCTACGAGCTGTTCTACGACGACGCCGAAAAGGCCGCGCGGCTGCTCAACATCACGCTCACCACGCGCGGCGCCTCGGCCGGCGAGCCGATCAAGATGGCCGGCGTGCCCTACCACAGTGCCGAACAGTATCTGGCGCGCCTTTTGAAGCTGGGCGAATCGGTGGTGATCGCCGAGCAGGTAGGCGACCCCGCCACTTCCAAGGGCCCGGTCGAACGCCAGGTCAGCCGCATCGTCACGCCGGGCACGCTGACCGATTCCGGTCTGCTGGACGAGACGCGCGACACGCTGATTTTGTCCATCGCTCCTGGCACTGAATCGCTCGGCGTGGCCTGGCTCAATCTCGCCGCCGGGCGCTTCCAGGTCACCGAAATCCATGCGGCCGCCCTGCCCGCCCTGCTGGCGCGGGTGCGGCCGGCGGAAATCCTGGCGCCGGACGATTTCGCCCTGGAAGGTGCAAGCTGCGCGGTGCGCCGGCTGGCGCCGTGGCAGTTCGAGTCGACGGGCGCACAGACCCGGCTGGCGCAGCAATTCGGCAGCCGCGATCTCGCCGGCTTCGGCGTGGCTGACCTTCACCCGGCGATTGCCGCCGCCGGCGCCCTGCTCGACTACATCCAGACCACCCAGCGCACCGCGCTGCCGCACATCCAATCGATCCGCGCCGAACGCGACAGCGACTTCGTGCAGCTCGACGCCGCCACCCGGCGCAACCTGGAGCTCACCGAGACCCTGCGCGGCGAGGCGGCGCCGACACTGCTGTCGGTGCTCGACACCACTGCCACCGGCATGGGGACACGCCTGCTCAGGCACTGGCTGCACCACCCGCTGCGCGACCGTGGAATCCTGATCCAGCGACGCGATGCCATCGGCGTGCTCGCCGAACTGCCCGACACCGCCGCCACCCTTACCCGCCTGCTGAAAAGCTGCGCCGACGTCGAGCGCATCAGCGGCCGCATCGCATTGAAGAATGCGCGCCCCCGCGATCTGTCCGGTCTGCGCGACACGCTGGCGCTGCTGCCCGAGCTCGCCGCCGCGCTGCCCGACGACCGCGCGCACCTGTCGTCACTGCAATCCCAACTCGCCGCCCGCCCCGACCTGCATGCCCTGCTCGCGCAAGCCGTCCAGCCCGAGCCTGCCAGCGTTCTGCGCGAAGGCGGCGTCATCGCCGACGGTTACGACGCCGAACTCGACGAGTTGCGCGCGCTGACACGCGACGCCGGGGCTTTCCTGCTGGAATTGGAAACCCGCGAGCGCGTACGCTCGGGCATCGGCAATCTCAAGGTCGAATACAACAAGGTGCATGGCTTCTACATCGAGGTCAGCCGGGCACAGTCGGAAAACGTTCCTGACGATTACCGCCGCCGCCAGACGCTGAAAAACGCCGAACGCTACATCACGCCGGAACTCAAGGCCTTCGAAGACAAGGCGCTGTCGGCACAGGACCGTGCGCTGGCGCGCGAAAAGGCACTGTTCGAGGCCTTGCTGGAGTCGCTGACGCCGCACGTGCCCGACCTGTTGTCGATTGCCGCCGCGCTGGCCGAGATCGACGTGCTGGCGAGCCAGGCCGAGCGGGTGGGCACGCTGAAACTGTGTGCGCCCGACTACAGCGAGGAATCCGGTATCGTCATCCGCGGCAGCCGCCATCCCGTGGTCGAGGCTCAGGTGGCGCACTTCATTCCAAACGACGTGCTTCTGACCCGCAGCCGACAGATGCTGCTGATCACCGGTCCCAACATGGGCGGCAAATCGACCTACATGCGGCAGGTGGCGCTGACTGCGCTGCTGGCCTGCTGCGGCCTGTGGGTGCCCGCCAATTCAGCAAAGATCGGCGACATCGACCAGATCTTCACCCGCATTGGGGCCTCCGACGACCTGGCCGGGGGGCGTTCGACCTTCATGGTCGAGATGACCGAGACTGCGCACATCCTGCACAACGCCAGCGCCAACAGTCTGGTGCTGCTCGACGAAATCGGCCGCGGCACCTCCACCTTCGACGGCCTGGCGCTGGCGTGGGCGGTGGCGCGGCATCTTGTCGCCGCTACCCGCGCGTTCACCCTGTTCGCCACCCACTATTTCGAATTGACCCAACTGGCGCAGGAATTCCGCCAGCTCGTCAACGTGCATCTCGACGCCAAGGAGCACGGTGCCGACCTGGTGTTCCTGCACGCGGTGGAAGACGGCCCGGCCTCGCAAAGCTACGGCATCCAGGTCGCGCGCCTCGCCGGCGTGCCCAGTCCCGTGATTCACGCAGCACGCCGCCATCTGCGCGAACTCGAGGATGCGCAGTTGCAACCCGGTCCTCAGGGCGATCTGTTCGCCGCCCATCTTCCCAACGACGCCCCGCCGCCGCATCCTGCGCTCGACCAGCTGCGCGAACTCGACCCCGACACTCTCACGCCGAAAGCGGCACTCGACATGCTCTATGCTCTGAAGGCGCTGACGGATACCTCGCCGTGAACACACTTCGTCTCGACACCACTGAGCTCGATCTCGATTTCAATGCCGCGCTCAAATTGGCGACGGCCATTGCCCACCATCAGGTGGGCGACGACACCATGCTGTTGAGCTGGTATGATCGCGAGCGCGATCTCGAATCGCCGGCCGGAGTGAGTGAATGCCACGAAGGCTGCGCCACCAAAGGATCCTGGGACTATGCGCTCAACCGCGGGGCACGGCTGGCGGTTGATTTCGATTCCGGGCGTTATACTTTTTGCTTCCTGTGAGCCGCACCAGGGGCCCCAACCCGCCCGGTTTGGTATGCCATGACAGAGCCATCACATCCTGACCGGCCATCGACCTTGGACCCTGCACGATCGGCACCGGATTACACAACCAAGACCACGACATGAAAGCCAGCGAAATGCGTATTGCAGACCCGAGCGCCCTTCGCGTTGCCGATGAAGGCGACATCCTCAAGGAACGCCTGCCACTGCCTGGCGCGAAAGTGCTTGAACTCGGTTGCGGCAAGGCGGAGAAGACCCGGCTGGTCGCCCAAACGGCTGCCTCGGTGCTTGCCCTGGAAGTGGATACCACGCAGCTCGCCGAAAATCAGGCGGCGGAAAAACCGGGCAACGTCCAATTCGCGTTTGGCGGCGCAGAAAACATCCCGACTGACGATTCGAGCGTTGACATCGTCCTGATGTTCAAATCCCTGCACCACGTCCCGATCGAACGGATGGACGACACGTTCTCCGAGATCCGCAGGGTACTGAAACCGGGTGGTCTGGCGTACATTTCAGAACCCGTCTATGCCGGCGACTTCAACGAGATCCTGCGGCTGTTCCACGACGAGAAAGTGGTGAGGGAGGCGGCCTTTGCAGCGGAAGTCCGAGCCATTTCAGCACAGCGGCTGTCGCTCGTATCACAGACATTCTTTCTGCAACCGATGCACTTCGACGATTTCGGCCACTTCGAAAACCGGATACTCAAGGTGACCCACACCGAGCACCGACTATCCCCCGCGCTTTACGAGGCCGTGCGCTCGGCATTCAATCGCCACATGTCGCCAAACGGGGCAACTTTCCATATGCCTATCCGGGTCGATCTTTTCAGAAAAGACGGTCCGTAGCGGATCGGACCTTGGACTCTCTTCTGACTATGCCTGATCGACCACGACCCGCACAGTCTGGCCCAGGCACTGCACCGTCTGGTTCGCTCGTATTTTCGCCGTCTTGCGGCTTTCGGGCTGGCCGTCGACGGTGACTTCGCCTGTGGCGATCAGGTGCTTGCCCTGCCCGCTGCTGTCGGCGATACCGCTGAGTTTGAGCAGATCGCAAAGCGCGACGTGTTCGTCACGCAACCTGAATTCCAGAGTGTTCATGCCTATGCGCCGCGCCGCCGCCACAGATAACGGTAGACGAAGCCGGGATAAGCGAACACCACGAACAGCGAGGCGTTGACCGCATAGAATTCCCAGTCCTGATGCTGGATGTCGCCGAGTTTGCCTTCCAGCAGCCGTGCGATGCCGCCCACCACGAAAAACAGCACCACCAGTTCCAGCAGCCGCCAGGCGAAACTCTTGGGACCGGTTCTGGGCCGTATGACGAAGAAGATCCGCTCGACGAGGAAAGGCAGGTTGGCGGCGATGAATGCCAGGGTCAGCAGCAGGGTAGTGGAGAAATTCACGGTGGATCCGAAAAGCTAGATAACGCCGGAGCAGACCTGCCCCGGCACGATTTGGTTCAAATATCCCGGTTCAGAAAGACGCACGGATGGCGTGGATGCATACCGCCATCAACGGTTGCGGCATGATTCCCAGCGCCAGAATGGCCAGTCCGTTGACCGACATGACGACACGGGCATCGGGGCTCGCCGCAATCGGGGCCGCATCGTGCGGCGCGTCGAAGTACATCAGCTTGACAATGCGCAGATAGTAGAACGCGCCGATCAGCGAAAACAGTACTGCCGCCACCGCCAGCCACACATAGCCGATCTCGACCACGGCCTGCAGCACCGACAGCTTGGCATAGAAACCCACGGTGGGCGGCACGCCGGCCATCGAGAACATCAGCAGCAACATCATGAACGCCAGCCACGGGCTGCGGCGGTTCAGGCCCTTGAAGTCCTCCAGCCGATCAGCCTCGAAACCGGCACGCGACAGGAGCAGGATCATGCCGAAACCGCCCAGACTCATCAGTGCGTACGCCAGCACATAGAACATCGCGCCGCCATAGCCGTTTTGCGAGCCGGCGAGGATGCCCAGCAGCATGAAGCCCATGTGCGAAATGGTCGAATAGGCAAACATCCGCTTCAGGTTGCTTTGCGCAATGGCCGCAATGTTGCCAAGCGCCATCGACAGTACCGCCAGGATCACCAGCATGCCACGCCAATCGCTCACCTGCGATTCGAGCCCCTGTCCCAGAATGCGGATCACGAAGGCAAAAGCGGCGATCTTGGGCGCGGAACCGATGAACAACGTCATCGCGGTCGGCGCGCCGTGGTAGACGTCGGGTATCCACATGTGGAACGGCACCGCACCGAGCTTGAACGCCAGGCCTGCCACGATGAAGACGATGCCGAACACCAGCGGGATGTGCAGATCAGTCCCATCCTGCAGGGCGATGGCGATGTCGCCCAGACCCAGCGAACCGGTGACGCCATAGACCATCGACATGCCATAGAGCAGCATGCCCGACGCCAGCGCACCCAGCACGAAATATTTCATCGCTGCCTCGGTTGCCACACTGGAATCGCGTTGCAACGCAACCATGGCATACAAGGACAGCGACAGCAGTTCGAGACCGAGGTACAGCGTCAGGAAATGGCTGGCCGACACCATCACCATCATGCCCAGCAGCGCAAACAACGCCAGCACGAAGAATTCGCCCTTGTAGAGCCCGCGCTGGCGCAGGTAATCGCGCGAATACACCAGCACGACGGCAACTGTCAGATAGAGAAACAGTTTCAGTACGTCGGACAGCGGGTCGTCGATGAACAATCCACCCAGCGTCAGCACCGGCAGGGTGGAAAAATCACGCAAGGTAAGGAAGGCCGCCCCGGCCAGCGTGACAAGTGAAAGCAGATAGGCCAGATAGCGTTTGCCGTCGTTGGCTGCGGCGTCGACCACCAGGATCAGCGAGACCATGGCCAACACGAACATCTCAGGAAAAACAGGCGCGAATTGCATGAGGGCGTGGCGCATTTTTGAACCTTAAGGCAGTTTGCTTCGGGCGACATGCGCCAACAGGTCGACCACCGACACATGCATGACATCGGTGAACGGCTTGGGATAGAGTCCCATGGCCAGCACAAGGATGGCGAGCACGCCAAGCAGGAGGATCTCACGCGCGTTGACGTCGGCCATCTCCTCGACATGCGGATTGGTGACGGATCCGAATACCACCCGCTTGTACATCCACAGCGTATAGGCGGCACCGAAGATCAGCGTGGTGGCCGCGACGAAGGCAAACCAGAAATTGACCTGGGTTGAGGCCATGATGACCATGAATTCGCCGACGAAGCCGCTGGTGGCGGGCAAGCCCGCGTTGGCCATGGCAAACAGCATGAAAAAAGCGGCGAACACCGGCATCTTGTTCACCAGGCCGCCGTAGTCCTTGATCTGGCGCGAATGCAGGCGGTCGTACATGACGCCGATGCAGAGGAACAGCGCGGCGGAGACGAAACCGTGCGAAATCATTTGCACCAGGCCGCCCTCCACGCCGAGCGGATTGAACATGAAGAAGCCGAGGGTGACGAAACCCATGTGCGCGATCGAAGAATAAGCGATGAGCTTTTTCATGTCGGCCTGCACCAGTGCGACGAGGCCGATGTAGGCGACCGCGATCAGCGACAGCATGATGACGAACCAGGCGAATTCGTGGCTGGCATCCGGCAGGATCGGCAGGATGAAGCGCAGGAAGCCGTAGGCGCCGACTTTCAACGTAATCGCCGCCAGTACAACCGAGCCGCCGGTCGGCGCCTCGACGTGGGCATCGGGCAACCAGGTGTGCACCGGCCACATCGGCACCTTGACCCCGAACGCCAGCAGGAAGGCGAAGAACATCAGCGTCTGTGCGGTCATCCCCAGTGCGGTGGTGTGCCAGGTCTGGATGTCGAAGCTGCCGCCCGACTGGAAGTAGAGATAGATCATCGACACCAGCATCAGCAGCGAACCGAGCAAGGTGTAGAGGAAGAACTTGAACGCGGCATAGACGCGGTTCGGTCCGCCCCACACACCGACGATCAGGTACAGCGGAATCAGCATGCCTTCGAAAAAGACGTAGAACAGGATGCCGTCGAGCGCGGCGAACACGCCGTTGATGAGGCCCGACATGATGAGGAAGGCCGCCATGTACTGCGCGACCTTGTCCTGGATCACCTGCCAGCCGGCGATCACCACCAGCACGGTGACGAAGCTGTTCAGCAGGATCAGCGGCATCGAGATGCCGTCGACGCCCAGGTGGTAATGGATGTTGAACGCCGGGATCCACGCGGCGTTCTCGACGAACTGCATCGCCGAGGTGGTGGTATCGAAGCCGGTAACCAGCGGAAGCGCGACGATGAGTCCCAGCAACGCCCCGGCCAGCGCGAACCAGCGGGCGAGCGCCGCGTTGCGGTCGGAGCCGGTGGCAAGCACGACCACCCCGGCCAGAATCGGGACCCAGATGACGAGAGAAAGAAGGTTGTTCAGCATGGGTCAGTTCAAGCGCGCGAACCAGGTCACCAGGGCGAACACCCCGATCAGCATGGCAAAGGCGTAGTGGTAGATGTAGCCCGACTGGAAGGCCTTGACCAGGCGCGAGAAGCGTTCGACCAGGTGCGCCGACCCGTTGACGAAAAAGCCGTCGATCACGTTCTGGTCGCCACGCCGCCACAGGCTGCCGCCGAGCGCACGTGCGCCTTTGGCGAATACCCAGCTGTAGAGTTCGTCGAACCAGTATTTGTTGAGCAGCATCCGGTGCAGGAAGCTGAAACGCTGCGCGATGGCCGCCGGGATGTCCGGGCGCTTGAGGTAGAAGAACGCCGACAGGCCGACGCCAGCCACGGCCAGCCAGAACGGCAGCGTCGCCAATGCATGCAGCCCCATTTCCATGGCGCCGTGGAATTCCTGATTCAGTTCGTGCATCACCGGATGGCGGTCGGCAACGTAGATCGCGCTGCCGAAAAAGTCGCCGAACAGCATCGGTTCGATGGTCATGTAGCCGATCGCGAGCGATGGCAGCGCCAGCGCAAGCAAGGGGCCGGTGACGACCCATGGCGTTTCGTGCGGCGGCCCGTCGTGTCCATGATGGGCGTCGGGCTCGTTGCCGTGCCCATGTCCCTGATGGAAACGCTCCTTGCCGTGGAACACCAGGAAATACATGCGGAAGGAATAGAAGGCGGTGACGAACACGCCCGCCAGCACGGCGAAATAGGCGAAGCCGGCGCCCGGCAGATGCGACATCTTGGCCGCCTCGATGATGCTTTCCTTGGAATAGAAGCCCGACAGGAAAGGCGTGCCGATCAGCGCCAGCGAGCCGATCAGCGACGTGACCCAGGTGATCGGCATGTATTTCTTCAGGCCGCCCATGTAGCGGATATCCTGGTTATGGTGCATGGCGATGATCACCGAACCGGCGGCCAGGAACAGCAGGGCCTTGAAGAAGGCATGCGTCATCAGGTGGAACACCGCGACCGAATAGGCCGACGCGCCGAGCGCAACCGTCATGTAGCCGAGCTGCGACAGGGTCGAATACGCTACCACGCGCTTGATGTCGTTCTGCACCATGCCGAGGAATCCCATGAACAAGGCAGTGATCGCGCCGATCACCATGATGAAGCTGAGCGCCGTGTCCGATAGCTCGTACAGTGGCGACATGCGCGCGACCATGAAGATGCCGGCGGTGACCATCGTCGCCGCGTGGATCAGCGCGGAAATCGGCGTCGGGCCTTCCATCGAGTCGGGCAGCCAGACATGCAGCGGGAATTGCGCCGACTTGCCCATCGCACCGATGAACAGGAGGATGCCGATCACGCTCATCAGCATCCAGGGTGTGTCAGGCCACAGCGTGATGGTTTCGCTGGCGAGCGACGGCGCCTTGGCGAACACTGTGGCGTAATCGAGCGAACCAAAATGCGCCAGCACCAGGCCGATGCCCAGGATGAAGCCGAAATCCCCCACCCGGTTGACCAGGAAGGCCTTGAGGTTGGCGTAGATCGCCGTCTCTTTCGTGTACCAGAAACCGATCAGCAGATACGACACCAGGCCGACGGCTTCCCAGCCGAAAAACAGCTGCAGGAAGTTGTTGCTCATCACCAGCATCAGCATCGAGAAGGTGAACAGCGAGATGTAGCTGAAGAAGCGCTGGTAGCCCGGATCGTCGTGCATGTAGCCGATGGTATAGACGTGCACCATCAGCGAGACGAAGGTGACGACCAGCATCATCATCGCCGTCAGCGCATCGACCAGGAAGCCGACCTCGAAGCGCAGGTCGCCCAGCGTCATCCAGGTGTAGACGGTGCCGTTGAAGGTATGGCCGGCGAGCACGTCCTGGAACACCAGCACCGAGGCGATGAACGAGACCGCCACGCCGGCGATGGTGACGACATGGGCGCCTGTTCGGCCGACCAGCCGGCCGAACAGGCCGGCGACGATCGCGCCGAACAGCGGCGCCAGCGGCACGACGAGATAGAGCGTCTGCATGTCCACGCGCATCAGCCTTTCAGGTGGTCGAGGTCATCGACGTTGATCGTGTGCAGATTGCGGAACAGCACCACCAGGATCGCCAGGCCGATGGCGGATTCCGCCGCAGCGACGGTGAGGATGAAGAAGACGAAGATCTGCCCGTGGATGTCACCGAGGTAATGCGAAAACGCGATGAAGTTCATGTTCACCGCGAGCAGCATCAATTCGATCGCCATCAGCAGGATGATCACGTTCTTCCGGTTGAGGAAGATGCCCAGCACGCTGATGGCGAACAGGATGCCGCCCAGCACCAGATAATGCGATAAGGAAATCATTGCGCCGCTCCAGCGTTGCCGTAAGGCGTCAGGCGTGAGGGGTGAGGCGGAACGAGCTCACGGCACTGCGGACGATTCATGGTATTCACTCCTCACCCCTCACGCCGGATGCCTCACGCTTCACCACGTCCATTTTCACGATGCGCAGACGGTCGTTGCGCTTGACCTTCACCTGCTGCGCGGGATCGATGTACTTGCTGTCCTTGCGGCGGCGCAGCGTCAGCGCGATGGCGGCAACGATCGCCACCAGCAGGATCACCGCGGCGAGCTCGAACGCATAGACGTACTCGGTGTACAGCACGCGCCCGAGTTCCTTGGTGTTGCTGTAATCGGCGGCGTGAGGTGCGGGTGCGCCCATCACCTCAAGGCCGAAGTGGCGGCTGCCGAGAATCAGCGCCATCTCGATCACCAGCAGCACGGCGACGAATCCCGCAAGCGGCAGATAATCCCAGAACCCTTCGCGCAGTTTTTCCAGGTTGATGTCGAGCATCATCACCACGAACAGGAACAGCACCATCACCGCCCCCACGTAGACGAGCACCAGGGTGATGGCGAGGAATTCCGCTTCCAGCAGCATCCACAGTCCGGCCGCGGTGAAGAAGGCCAACACCAGATAGAGCGCCGCATGCACCGGGTTGCGCGCGGTGATGACGCGCATGCCGGCAAACACCAGGATGGCGGCGAAGAAATAGAAAATCGCAGTCGTATAGGTCATTGTCTATTTTCAGCGGTACTTGGCGTCATCAGCACGGTCGCGTGCAATCTGCTCTTCGTATTGGTCGCCGATGGCGAGCAGCATGGGCTTGGTGTAATAGAGATCGCCGCGCTTTTCGCCGTGATACTCGAGGATGCGGGTTTCGACGATGGAGTCGACCGGGCAGGATTCTTCGCAAAAACCGCAGAAAATGCATTTGGTCAGATCGATGTCGTAACGCGTCGTGCGGCGCGTGCCGTCGACGCGCTTTTCCGACTCGATGGTGATGGCCAGCGCCGGGCACACGGCCTCGCACAGCTTGCAGGCGATGCAGCGCTCCTCGCCGTTGGGATAGCGGCGCAGTGCATGCAGGCCACGGAATCGCGGCGATTGCGGCGTTTTTTCCTCGGGAAACTGCACCGTGATCTTGCGTGCGAACAGGTGGCGCCCCGTGAGCATCATGCCGCGCAGGAGTTCGATCAGGAGCAGGCTGCCGAAGAAGTTCGTGATCCGTTTCATGGCGCGCTCAATGGAAGAGATACCCATACGGTGTCTGCATCATGCCGCCGACCACGATGATCCAGACAAGGGTAATGGGAATGAACACCTTCCAGCCCAGCCGCATGATCTGGTCGTAGCGGTAACGCGGAAAGGTGGCGCGGAACCACAGGAACAGGAACAGCACGAAACCCGTCTTGAGCAGCCACCAGACGATGCCGTTGGGCAGGAAGCCCACCGGCGACAGCCAGCCGCCGAGGAACATCAGCGTGGTCAGCGCGGCGATCAGGATCATATTGGCGTATTCGGCGAGGAAGAATACCGCGAAGGCCATGCCGGAATATTCGACATGAAAACCGGCGACGATTTCGGATTCACCCTCGGCGACGTCGAATGGCGCGCGGTTGGTCTCGGCCACGCCGGAAATCAGGTACACCAGGAATAGCGGGAACAGCGGCCAGATATACCAGTGCCACCAGCCACCCGACTGGCCATGCACGATATCGCTGAGATTGAGCGATTGCGCCGCCATCAGCACGCCGACCAGCGCGAAGCCCATGGCGATTTCATACGATACGATCTGCGCGGCCGAACGCATGGCGCCGAGAAAGGCGTATTTGGAGTTGGACGCCCAGCCCGCGATGATGACGCCGTAGACGCCCATGGAGGTGATCGCCATCACGTACAGCAGTCCCGCATTGATGTTGGCGAGCACGAGCGTGTCGGTGAACGGTATCACTGCCCACGCCGCCAGCGCCGGCGCGATGGCCAGGATGGGGCCGAGGATGAAGAGGCCACGACTGGCACCCGACGGGATGATGATTTCCTTCATCAGCAGCTTCACCGCATCGGCGATCGGCTGCAGCAGGCCCTGGAAACCGACGCGGTTGGGGCCGATTCGAACCTGCATCCAGCCGATGATCTTTCTTTCCGCGTAAGTAAGGTAGGCCACGCCCAACATCAGTGGCACCACCAGCGCCAGGATCTTGACCAAGGTCCAGACGACGGTTTGAATGGCTGCCCAGTCCATGCCCACGCTCTCCATCAGACCGGCTCCGCCGTGATCGGGCCGAACATCGGGCCCAGCCCGGCCGTCAACGGATGGCCGCTGGGTACGCGCACGCAGTTGTCGGGCAGGAAATCATCGCGCTGGACTTTGAGGGTCAGCGCACTCGCGGTCTGGCGCACCGAGACGCGGCCGTTTTCCTGCAACCCCAGCTTCGCAATCAACCGGCTGTTCATTCGCGCCACCGGGAGCGACGCATCCAGCGTCATCTGCAATGAAGGCGAGCGGCGGACCACGGCGTCGGTCTGGTAGATCGGCACTTCGGCGACACGTTCCAGCCCCTCGCCAGGCGAAGGCGGCTCTACCCTTACGCCACTGACTTCATTGTCGAGGAAAGCCTGCACCGAGCCCAGAGGCGTGTCGCCCAGCGCATCGCGTAATACTTCTTTGGAATCGTTGTGCTCGAATCCCGTCAATCCGAGGAGGTTACCCAGGACACGCAGTACCTTCCACGCCGGGCGGGTTTCCCCGAGCGGTTTCACCACCGCGCTGAAGCTCTGCACACGGCCTTCCGTGTTGATGAAGGTACCCGAGGTTTCGGTCCACGGTGCGATCGGCAACAGCACGTCAGCGTAGTCGAGAGACTTGCCTTTGTAGGGCGACATCATCACGACGAACTCCGCCGCGTCGATACTGGCCATCGCCGCGACCGGATCATGGGTATCGAGTTCGGCTTCCACGCTCAACAGCAGATAGGCACGCAGCGGTTGGGCCAGCATCTGCTGGGCATTCAGGCCTTTGACGGCAGGCTGACCCAGTGCGCCGCACCCTGGAATCGCGCCGACCGCCACTGCGCCGACGCTATTGGCCGCTTCGCCCAGCACGCCGAAACTGGCGCCCGCGAGTCGGGACACTTCCTGTGCCAGCGCATGAATCTGCGAATAGCTGGGGTGATGCTGTGCCATGTTGCCGAGGAACACGGCGCGGGTTTCGCCGCCTGACAGGCTGTCGGCCATCTTGCGCGCGGTGTCGTCGGCCACGCCATGGGCTGCGATATCCGGAACCGGCAGTTTTTTCAGTTCGGCCAATGCCCGGCATACGCCAGCCAGGGTACTGGCAAGCTGGGAAGGCGCAACGATACGCTTGGCATGTACCTTGCCAAGGAATTCGTCCTCGTGTGCGTTGATCAAATTGAGTTCGCCATACCAGCGCACCGACTCGCGGATGCGATGGGCCATCAGCGGATGATCCTTGCGCAGATTGGCACCGACCACCAGCATGCGGTTCAGGCGCGACATATAGGTCACCGGCATGCCCAGCCAGAAACCGCCGTGCGCCTTGTCGTCGAGCGAAAAGTCCGACTGCCGCAGACGGTGGTCGACGTTGCCGCAGCCCATGCCGCGCATCAGTTTTTGCAGCAGAAAGAGTTCCTCTGCCGGTCGATACGGCGTCGACAGCGCACCGATCTGCTCGGCAGGAATCGTCTTCAATTTATCCGCGACGAACTCGAGTGCGGCTTGCCAGGTCGTCTCCACCCACTGGCCGTTGTACTTGACCATCGGCTGGGTCAGGCGCTCGGCCGTGTTAAGGCCTTCATAGGAAAAGCGGTCGCGGTCGGCCAGCCAGCACTCGTTGACGTCCTCGTTCTCGCTCGGCAGCACGCGCATCACCTTGTTGTCCTTGACTTGGACTTCGAGGTTGGAGCCCAGGCTGTCGTGTGGGCTGATTGAGGCACGGCGCGACAATTCCCAGTTGCGGGCGGTGTAGCGGAAAGGCTTGCTGGTGAGTGCGCCGACCGGGCACAGGTCGATGACGTTGCCAGACAGCTCGGATGCCACCTGGCCTTCCAGGAACGGCATCACTTCGGCGTGTTCACCGCGGCCGGCCATGCCGAGTTCCATCACGCCGGCAATTTCCTGGCCGAAGCGCACGCAGCGGCTGCAATGGATGCAGCGCGTCATGTCGGTGGCGATCAGCGGGCCGAGGTTCTTGTCGCGCACGACGCGCTTGATTTCCTGGTAGCGTGACGACGAACCGCCGTAGCCCACCGCCAGATCCTGCAGGGTGCACTCGCCACCCTGGTCGCAGATCGGACAATCCAGCGGGTGGTTGATGAGCAGGAACTCCATCACGCTTTTCTGCGCATTGATAGCGTATTCCGAACGCGTGTAGACCTTCATGCCGTCGGTCACCGGCGTGGCACAGGCAGGCAGGGGCTTGGGTGCCTTTTCCACCTGTACCAGGCACATGCGGCAGTTGGCGGCGATGGACAGCTTCTTGTGATAACAGAAATGCGGAATCGTGATGCCGGCCTGATTCGCCGCATCCATGATGGTGTCGCCGCTTTCGACCTGCAGCGCGCGTCCGTCAATTTCGATATTGAGCGTAGCCATCGTTAAATTCCGTTCAGACCATGCATCGCTTCTGTTCGACGTGGTATTCGAACTCGCGGCCAAAATGTTTGAGGAAGCTTTGCACCGGCATCGCCGCCGCGTCGCCCAGTGCGCAGATGGTATGGCCGCCGATGCGCCCTGCCACGCTGTTGAGCAATTCCATGTCTTCGGGCCGGCCCTGGCCGTGTTCGATGCGGTGGATCACCCGGTACATCCATCCGGTTCCTTCGCGGCACGGTGTGCACTGGCCGCAGGATTCCTCGAAATAGAAATAGGAGAGCCGCTCCAGCGCGCGCACCATGCACACCGTCTCGTCCATCACGATGACCGCGCCCGAGCCCAGCATGGAACCGGCCTTGGCGATGCAATCGAAATCCATCGTGCAGTCCATCATGACGTCGGCCGGCAACACGGGCGCAGACGAACCGCCGGGAATGACGGCCTTCAGTTTATGCCCATTCCGTACGCCGCCCGCCATCTCCAGCAATTCGGCAAACGGCGTGCCGAGCGGCACTTCGTAGTTGCCGGGTTTGTTGACATGGCCCGAGACTGAAAAAAGTTTAGGCCCGCCGTTGTTGGGCTTGCCGAGTTCCAGGAAAGCCTGGCCACCGTGCTGGACGATCCACGGCACCGAAGCCAGCGTCTCGGTATTGTTGATGGTGGTCGGCTTGCCATACAGGCCGAAGCTCGCGGGGAACGGCGGCTTGAAGCGCGGCTGGCCCTTCTTGCCCTCGATCGATTCGAGCAAGGCGGTTTCCTCGCCACAGATATAGGCGCCGTAGCCGTGATGCGCGTGCAGCTGGAAGCAAAAATCGGTGCCGAACAGATTATCGCCAAGATAGCCTGCTTCGCGCGCCTCCCTCAGCGCACGCTCGAAGATGTCATAGATCTCGAAGATTTCGCCATGGATGTAGTTGTAGCCCACGCGCGCGCCAAGCACATAGCCTGCGATCGCCATGCCTTCGATCAACTGGTGCGGGTTATGGCGCAGGATGTCGCGATCCTTGAACGTACCCGGTTCGCCCTCGTCGCTGTTGCAGACGATGTATTTGTCGCCTGGAAACGCACGCGGCATGAAGCTCCACTTCAATCCGGTGGGAAAACCGGCGCCGCCACGTCCGCGCAGCGCGCTGGTCTTGAGCTCGGCGATGATGGCGTCACCCGTGACCTGCTCGGTCACGACCCGGCGCAGTGCCTGATAGCCACCGTTGGCGACATAGGTTGCGAGCGATGCCGGGTGGTCGAGCGCCTGCGTCCAACTGCAGACCTGATGGGTGGGCTTGAGCAAACTCATTTCAGCTTGTCCAGCAGTTCGTCCACTTTTTCAGGAGTGAGGTGCGTGTGCATTTTGTGGTTGTTGTGCAGGCACATCGGTGCATCACCACAGGCGCCCATGCACTCGCCTTCCTTCAGGGTAAAACGGCCATCTTCGGTGGTTTCGCCGAAACCGATGCCCAGTTTGTTTTTCAGATGCTCCGCCAGTTCGCCCGCGCCCATCAGGGTGCAGGGCAGATTGGTGCACAGCGTGATCTTGTGCCGCCCGACGCTCTGGGTGTCGTACATGTTGTAGAACGTCGCAACTTCATACGCAGCAATCGCCGGCATCCCGAGATAGTCGGCTATGTATTCGATCAATTCGGGTTTCAGCCAGTCTTTCTCCGTTTGCGCGATACGCAGCGCACCCATCACGGCCGACTGCTTCTGGTCCGGTGGATATTTGGCGACCTCGACATCGATCAGCGCGAGCGATTCGGCACTCAGCCGAAGGCTGCTATCAGGATTGGCCATCAGCGGTCGATCTCCCCGAAAACGATATCCTGCGTGCCGATGATGGCGACGACGTCGGCGATCATGTGGCCGCGGCTCATTTCATCGAGCGCCGCCAGATGCGCATAGCCCGGCGCGCGGATTTTCAGACGATAGGGTTTGTTGGCGCCGTCGGATACCAGGTAGATGCCAAATTCGCCCTTGGGATGCTCCACTGCTGCATAGGCCTCGCCCGCCGGTACGTGCATACCTTCGGTGAAGAGCTTGAAGTGATGGATCAACTCTTCCATGTTCTGCTTCATCGACAGGCGATCGGGCGGTGCAACCTTGTGGTTGTCGACGATGACCGGGCCGGGATTTTTACGCAGCCAGTCGATGCACTGTTTGACGATGCGATTGGATTGACGAAACTCTTCAATGCGCACCAGATAGCGGTCGTAGCAGTCGCCGTTGGTCCCGACCGGGATGTCGAAATCCATCCGGTCGTAGACCTCGTACGGCTGCTTCTTGCGCAGGTCCCATTCGACACCGGAGCCGCGCAACATGGGGCCGGTAAATCCCAAAGCCATGGCGCGCTCGGGGGACACCACGCCGATACCGACAGTGCGCTGTTTCCAGATGCGGTTGTCGGTCAACAGGGTTTCGTATTCGTCGACATAAGTCGGGAAGCGATTCGTGAAATCCTCGATGAAGTCGAGCAGCGATCCTTGGCGGTTGGCATTCATCGACTTCATGGTCGCTTCGTTGCGGGTGTGCTGTGCCTGATAGTGCGGCATGCTGTCCGGCAGATCGCGATAAACACCACCGGGGCGATAGTAGGCCGCATGCATGCGCGCGCCGGACACCGCCTCATAGCAGTCCATCAGGTCCTCGCGTTCGCGGAATGCATACAGGAACACCGTCATCGCGCCGACGTCGAGTGCATGCGCACCCAGCCACAACAGATGATTCAGGATGCGGGTGATCTCGTCGAACATCACACGGATGTACTGCGCGCGCTCGGGCACCTCGATGCCGAGCAGCTTCTCGATCGCCATCACGTAGGCATGCTCGTTGACCATCATCGACACGTAATCGAGGCGGTCCATGTAGGGCACCGACTGGATGAAGGTCTTGTGCTCGGCCAATTTCTCGGTCGCGCGATGCAGCAGGCCGATGTGCGGGTCGGCACGCTGGATCACCTCACCGTCGAGCTCGAGCACCAGACGCAGCACGCCGTGCGCAGCCGGGTGCTGCGGGCCAAAGTTCATCGTGTAATTGCGAATCTCGGCCATCAGCGCCCTTCCCCGTAGCTTTCGTCGCGCACGATGCGCGGGGTGACTTCACGTGGCTCGATCGATACTGGCTGGTAGATCACGCGCTGCTGGGTCGGGTCGTAGCGCATCTCGACATTGCCCGAGAGCGGGAAGTCCTTGCGGAATGGGTGGCCGATGAAACCGTAGTCGGTCAGGATGCGGCGCAGGTCGGGATGCCCTTCGAACACGATGCCATAGAGATCGAAAGCCTCGCGCTCGAACCAGTTGGCCGAGGGCCAGATATCGACCATCGACGCGACCACCGGCAAGTCGTCATCCGGGCAAAACACCCGCACCCGGACGCGCTGGTTGTTCGATACCGACAGAAGATGCACGACCACGGCAAAGCGGGCGCCCTCCCAGGCGCCGTCGCCATAATCGGAATAATCCATACCGCACAAATCGACCAGCTGCTCGAAACGGCAGTCGGGGTGATCCCGCAAGGTACGCATGACGGCAGCATAGGCTTGTGGTTTGACGATCAAGGTCAATTCGCCCAATCGATCGACTGACTGCACCAGCGCATCGCCAAGCAGATTTTGCAGACAAAGGGAAAGTGACTCCAGCTTCGTGGACATGGGCGCGTCTTAGCGGGCGATGGTGTTGGTGCGGCGTATCTTGTTCTGCAACTGGATGATGCCGAACAGCAACGCTTCTGCTGTCGGCGGACAACCCGGAACATAGATATCCACCGGCACGATGCGATCGCAACCGCGCACCACCGAATAGGAATAATGGTAATAGCCGCCGCCGTTGGCGCACGAGCCCATGGAAATCACCCAGCGCGGCTCGGCCATCTGGTCATAGACCTTGCGCAGGGCGGGCGCCATCTTGTTGCACAAGGTGCCGGCGACGATCATCACGTCGGACTGGCGCGGACTCGGGCGGAATACGATGCCGAAGCGGTCGAGATCGTAACGCGAGGCGCCCGCCTGCATCATTTCAACCGCACAGCATGCCAGACCGAAGGTCATCGGCCACATCGACCCGGTGCGCATGTAATTGATGAGCTGATCGGCCTTGGTGGTGACAAAGCCCTGCTCGAGAACACCTTCAATACCCATAATTCAGATCATTCCCACTCAAGGGCGCCCTTCATCCACTCGTAGACGAAGCCCACAACCAGGATGCCGAGGAACACCATCATGGCAATGAAACCTGCCAGACCGATTTCCTCCAGAACAATGGCCCAGGGAAACAGGAAGGCTATTTCCAAATCAAACAGAATGAACAGGATGGCAACTAAATAATAGCGCACATCGAATTTCATGCGCGCGTCTTCGAACGCTTCGAATCCGCACTCGTAAGGGGAGAGTTTTTCGCTGTCGGGACGGTGCGGTGCCAGCAGGCCGCCGGCGATGATCGGGCCGATTCCAAAAGCCAGGCCGACCAGAATGAACAACAGAATGGGGAGGTAATTCTCCAGCACCGGGTTCCTCCGAACTACGCCTGTTTCAGGCTGTTGAGTAATTATGACCCGAGTGTATTAGCGCAGAGCATCGACTGTCAAGCCGAAAAATTGGTATTTTTATCTTAATAATCAATCATTTATTCGATAGCAAACGCTAATGAACAAATCAGGAAATTTGATGGTGCCGACGGCGAGACTCGAACTCGCACGACCTAGGTCACTACCCCCTCAAGATAGCGTGTCTACCAATTCCACCACGTCGGCCAAGGGCATGCGCCCGGACAGGTACTGTTATTACTGCGGGATGTCTCCCACTTTCGAACCGGCATCCTTGCCCGGCACCTGTGCAGGTGTTGCGGGCGGGGCCTGCGTCGGCGCAGGAACAACCACGCGTTGAAGCACGCTGGCCGCCGGTTTGTGCTGCTGTAGCCCGAAATACGCCAGACCCAGGCTGGTCAGGAAGAACAGGCTTGCCAGTACCGCAGTACTGCGGCTCAGAAAGTTGGCCGAGCCGCTTGCACCGAACAGGCTGCCCGACGAGCCGCTGCCGAATGCCGCGCCCATGTCCGCGCCTTTGCCATGCTGCAAGAGCACCAGCGCGATCAGCGCAATGGCAACAATAACGTGAACGACCCAGACCAGTGTTTCCATGCTTGATTCTTACTCGACAACGCTTACTTGGCGGCGGCCCGGCAAATCGCGATGAACTCGTCGGCGACCAGAGAAGCGCCGCCAATCAATCCGCCATCGATATCCGGCTGAGCCATCAATTCTGCCGCATTCGCGGCTTTTACGCTACCCCCGTACTGGATGATCAGCTGTGCCGCCACGTCCGCATCGAGCGCTGCGACTTTGCCACGAATGTAGGCATGGACGGCCTGCGCCTGCTCCGGCGTTGCCGTCTTGCCAGTACCAATCGCCCATACGGGCTCGTAAGCCACCACCGCCTTGGCCAGGGAGGCCACACCAGCGACCTTGAGCACAGCGTCGAGTTGACGCGCCACGACCGCTTCGGTCACGCCGGATTCGCGTTCGTCCAGGGACTCGCCCACGCAAAGGATAGGCGTCAGGCCGGCTGCTTGGGCGGCCAGGTACTTGCTTGCAACCAGTTCGTCGGATTCGCCATACAGGCTGCGCCGCTCGGAATGTCCGACGATCACATACTTGCAACCGAAATCCAGCAGCATCGAAGTCGACACTTCGCCGGTGAACGCGCCCTTGGCTTGTTCGGACACATTCTGCGCACCCCAGGCAATCGACGACCCGGCAAGTGCGGCCTGCGCTTGTCCCAGATAAGGGAAAGGCACGCATACTGCGGCCTCGATTCCGGTCAAAGCGGGTTTGATCGCATCCAGCAGGGCGGCGTTTTCCGCCACGCTGCCGTGCATTTTCCAGTTACCGGCTACGAGCTTTTTGCGCATGGGAATCTGCCAAACAAAAGTGCGCGATGGTAAGCGCTACGCGCCGGACGGTCAACCGCCCGGCTAAAGCTGCGCGGCGCAATCAGCCGAAAAGGCCGGTGATGTAGTGGCTCCGGCCGGCATTAACCTTAACGTTCGCTTCGTTCACGTTAGCCTCCGCCGCCACATTACTGGCGGTTAACCAAACCGACCCGTAATGTAGTCTTCCGTCTGCTTCTTGCCCGGCCGCATGAAGATGGTGCCGGTTTCGTTGAACTCGATGAGTTCGCCCAGATACATGAATGCCGTGTAATCCGAAATCCGCGCGGCCTGCTGCATGTTATGGGTGACGATGGCGATGGTGTAATCGCTTTTCAGCTCGTTGATGAGTTCCTCGATCTTAGCGGTGGAAATCGGGTCCAACGCCGAGGTCGGTTCATCCAGCAACACGATTTCGGGCTTCACCGCGACCGCGCGCGCAATACACAGCCGCTGCTGCTGGCCGCCGGACAGCGACAGGCCGCTCTGCTGCAGTTTGTCCTTCACCTCGCTCCACAGCGCCGCCTTGTTGAGCGCCCATTCGACGCGATCGTCCATCGCGCTTTTCGACATGCGTTCGTACAAGCGCACGCCGAAGGCAATATTCTCGTAGATCGTCATCGGAAACGGCGTCGGCTTCTGGAAAACCATGCCGATCCGGGCACGCACCAGATTCACATCCTGACTTTTGTCCAGCAGATTCTTGCCGTGGAACAGGATCTGGCCTTCGGCACGCTGTCCGGGATACAGGTCGTACATGCGGTTGAAGGTACGCAGTAGCGTGGATTTCCCGCAACCGGACGGCCCAATGAAGGCCGTCACCTTCTTGTGGGCAATGTCCAGGTTGACGTTGCTGAGGCCTTTGAAATCGCCATAAAAGAAATCCAGGTTGCGGACTTGCAAAGCAACATTTTCGCCTGCAGGCATGGCTTGAACGGGCATCAGAAAGCTCCGGGGAAATTAACGTTTGTCTTTATTGCGGAAAACCACACGCACGCCGATGTTGACCGCCAGCACCAGGAAAGCGATCAACAACGCACCACCCCAGGCCAAGTTGACCCAGTTGTCATATGGGCTCAAGGCAAACTGGTAAATCACCACTGGCAGGTTGGCCATGGGCTTTGCCATGTTGGCACTGAAAAACTGGTTGTTGAGCGCGGTGAACAGCAGCGGCGCAGTCTCGCCGGTAATTCGCGCCATGGCCAGCAGAACACCGGTCACCACGCCGGATTTGACCGCGCGCAGGGTCACCTTGAGCGACACCTGCCAGCGCGGCGCACCCACGGCAAAGGCCGCCTCACGCAAGCTGGTCGGCACCAGTTTCAGCATGTTCTCGGTCGTTCGCACCACCACCGGAATGGCAATCAACGCCAGTGACAGCGACCCTGCCCAGCCGGAGAAACCGCCGGTGGTCGTTACAAACAGCGCATACACGAACAGACCGATGACGATGGACGGCGCCGACAGCATGATGTCGGTCATGAAACGGGTGAACGACGCAAACTTGGAGACACGCCCGAATTCAGCCAGATAAATCCCGGCCAGAATGCCGATCGGGGTCGAGATTAACATGGAAAAAAGCAGGATCAGACCGCTGCCCACGATGGCGTTACGCAAGCCACCGCCTTCGGAGCCTGGCGCCGGCGTGTCCTGGGTAAACATGTCCCAGTTCAAGGCGGCAAAGCCTTTTGAAAACAGCGTCCACAAAATCCACAACAGCGCGATCAGCCCCAGGCTCATCGCAGCCATGGACAGCGTGATGCCGATGCGGTTGATCCAGATGCGACGGGTATACAGTTTCATCATGCGCGCCTTACAGACCTTCGGAGCCCATGCTGCGGCTGATCAGCCAGCGCGAAATGGCCAGCACGATAAAGGTGATGATAAACAGCACCAGGCCCAGCGCGAATAGAGAGGCAATATGCAAGCCGGGCGTGGCCTCGCCGAACTCATTCGCCAGGGTCGACGCGATCGAGGTACCGGGCGCAAACAGACTGCCATTGATACGGTTGGCGTTGCCGATCACGAAGGTGACCGCCATCGTTTCGCCCAGCGCACGGCCCAGTCCCAGCATGATGCCGCCAATGACGCCCACACGGGTATAAGGCAGCACGACGTTGCGCACCACTTCCCAGTTGGTGCAGCCGATGCCATAGGCAGATTCCTTCAGTACATGCGGAACGGTCTCGAACACATCCCGCATCACCGACGCAATAAAGGGGATGACCATCAAGGCCAGCACGATGCTGGCGGTGAGGATGCCGACCCCAATGGGCGGGCCGGAGAACCAGCCGCCGATGATCGGAACGTCGCCCAGCAACGCCTGCAAAGGCGGCTGGATGTGATCGGCAAACAACGGCGCAAACACGAACAATCCCCAGATGCCATATACGATGGATGGGATCCCGGCCAGCAACTCGATCGCCGTACCCAAAGGTCGGCGCAGCCAGAGCGGGCAGGTTTCGGTCAGGAACAGCGCGATCCCGAAACTGACCGGCACCGCTATCAGCAAGGCCAGAACGGACGTCGTCACCGTGCCATAGATTGCAGCCAGCGCGCCGAACTTGTCGTCCGGCACGCTCCAGATGTTGGTCCACAGAAAGGCCGGGCCGAACGCCTTGAGGCTGGGCCAGGCTTCGATGGAGAGCGATACCAGAATACCCACCAGCGCCGCCAGCACAACAAAGGCGAAAATCTGCGTGGAATGATGGAAAAACCTGTCCTGCAGCCGAAATTTCCGGACCTGCTTGGCGTGCAGATCGATTCCGGCGGTTGCGCTGGGCTCACTCACTGTGGGGTGCCTATCGATTCGATTTTTTGTCTGCGAAAACAGCCGCCTGAAGCAGCCGCTTTCGTAGAAAGCCGGGGTAGACGACCCCCGGCCAACATCAAGTCAGGTCAAACCTAATGCATTACTTGATGTTTTTCATTTCCGCTTCAACCATCTTCACAACATTGGGCGGCAGGGGCACGAAGCCAAGCTCAGCCGCCATTTTCTGGCCATTGTTCAGCGACCAGGTGTAGAAGTCGACCACGCCTTTTTGCTTCGCGGCATCGCCCTTTTCATAGGCCAGCATGAAGGTGGCCGTCGTGATGGGCCATGCATTCTTGGCGGACTGATCCAGCAGGTCGGGGGCCATGCCCTTGACATGGAAGTCGGCACCTGCAGCGGCATCGGCAACCGACTGCTGATTCGGCACAATGAAATTGCCGGCACGGTTCTTCAGCGCCACGAAGTTCATGTTGTTCTTCATGGCGTCGGCGATGTCGACGTAGCCGATTGCACCCTTGATCTTCTGCACGTTGGCTGCGACGCCCGGGTTGCCCTTGCCGCCTACGCCGTTGGCAGGCCAGTTCACCGTGTTGCCGGCACCGACATCACGCTTGAATGCCATCGATTGCTTGGCCAGGTAGTTGGAGAACGCATAGGTCGTGCCGGAACCGTCCGAACGGTGTGCCACGGTAATGGCCAGATCCGGCAGCTTGACGCCAGGATTCAGCTTGGCGATGGCGGGGTCGTTCCACTTGGTGATCGCGCCACGGAAAATGTCGGCTGCGGTCATGCCATCCAGCTTCAGCTTGCCGGATTCAAAGCCGGGGACATTCATGACGATGGTCACGCCACCCATCACGGTGGGAACCTGGACCAGATGGTTCGCTTCCAGATCGGCTACCGGAACCGGCGCGTCGCTACCGGCAAAATCAACGGTCTTGGCCTTGATCTGCTTGACGCCGCCCGACGAGCCGATCCCTTGGTAATTGACCTGGTTGCCCGTAGCGGTCTTGTATGCCTCAGCCCACTTCGTGTAAACAGCATAGGGGAAGGTTGCGCCTGCGCCGGTAATGTCGGCAGCCAGGGCACCAACACTGAAAGCCAGACCCATGGCCGCAGCCAGCGTCCCTTGAACCAGTTTATTGAGTGTACGCATGTGTAATATCTCCGGTAGTAGTTGACGTTGCCGCATGGGGCGACGTCGCCATACTAACGAGCGAATATTACAGATATATTTCAGGACGGGAAATCACCCGCTCGTGGCTGCGGCCTTGACGGCCGTGGCAATTGTTTCAGCTGTGTGTCGAACCAGATCGGCGTCGCGCCCTTCCACCATCACACGAATCAGCGGCTCGGTCCCGGATGCGCGCAGGACAATCCGGCCATTGCCATTCAATGCGGCCTCCGCCTCGGCGACCGATGCGCTGACCGCAGGCGCCGCATCCAGCTTGAATCCCTTGGCCACCGGTACATTGATCATCACCTGGGGATAGGTTTCCAGGTCCGCGGTGAAGGCATCCAGCGTTTCACCTGTTTCGCGCAGTGCGCGCAGCACCTGCAGGGCCGAAACTATCCCGTCGCCGGTGGTGTGCTTGTCCAGGCACAGAATGTGGCCGGAGGTTTCTCCACCCAGTGTCCAGCCATTGGCATGTAGTCGCTCGAGCACATAGCGGTCGCCCACCTTGGCACGTTCGAATGGAATCTGGATGCGCGCCAGCGCATGCTCGGTGCCGAGATTGGTCATCAGCGTACCGACCACCCCCCCCTTCATGTAGCCCGTCTGGATGCGATGACGGGCGATGACGTAAACCAATTGATCGCCGTCGTACACGCGTCCCTGAGCGTCCGCCATCATCAGCCGGTCGCCATCGCCATCCAGAGCGATCCCCAGATCGGCGCGATGCGCGCGCACTGAGTCGGACAGCGCCTTGGTATGGGTGGCGCCGCATTCGTCGTTGATATTGAAGCCGTTCGGTTCATTGCCGATGGCGACCACCTCGGCACCCAGTTCGTGCAGCACATGCGGTGCAATGTGATAGGTCGCGCCATTGGCGCAGTCCACCACGATGCGCATCCCGCGCAGATCGAGGCTGTTGGGGAAGGTACTCTTGCAGAACTCGATATAGCGCGCTGCGGCGTCCTCGATGCGGCGGGCACGCCCCAGCTGGCGTGCTTCGACGGTCACGATCGGGCTGTCCAGCCGCGCTTCGATCGCCTCTTCCACGCTATCCGGCAGTTTTTGACCGCTGGCAGAAAAAAACTTGATGCCGTTGTCCTCGAATGGGTTGTGCGACGCCGAGATCACCACGCCGGCCTGCAGGCGCAGTGCCCGGGTCAGATAGGCCACCGCCGGTGTCGGCATCGGCCCGGTCATCAGCACATTCACCCCGGCGGCGGTGAAGCCGGCTTCCAATGCGGCTTCCAGCATGTAGCCTGAAATGCGGGTGTCCTTGCCGATCAGCACGGTCGGGTGCTCGTTCGGCGGCAGGCTGCCACGGTCGGCCACCAGGACCTGTCCGGCGGCGTAGCCCAGGCGCATCACAAACTCGGGCGTGATGGGCGATTCGCCCACTTTGCCGCGTATGCCGTCGGTACCGAAATATTTACGTCCCATCCCTGTATTCCTCCACTGCATTCCAGATGGCCAATGCATCGCGCATGGCCACTACATTGTGTACCCGGACCAAGCGAGCACCGTGCGCCACCGCCATCAGGTGCGCCGCCACGCCGGCGAATTCCCTTTCATCCACGACACGCCCTGTCAGGGTGCCCAGCATCGACTTGCGCGACAGTCCGGCCAGTATCGGCAAATCCAGCTCAGCCAACTCTCCCAGATGCTTCAGCAGCGCCAGGTTGTGTTGCAGCGTTTTGCCGAAGCCGAATCCCGGATCGACCACCAGCCGCTCGCGTGCGATCCCGGCGGCCTCACAGACCTGTACTCTGGCCCGCAAAAACTGTTTCACCTCATCCACCACATCGGCATAACGGGGCGACTGCTGCATGCTTTGAGGATCGCCCTGCATGTGCATGAGGCACACGGCGGCTCCCGACGCCGCCACTGCCTCCATTGCGCCTGGCGTCCGCAAGGCAGCGACATCATTCACCATCCCCGCCCCTGCAGCGAGCGCTGCACGCATCACCTCTGGCTTATTGGTATCCACCGACACCAGGCAGCCTTCACGCGCAAGCACCTCGATCACCGGCACCACACGCCGGATTTCCTCGTTGACGGGTACCGCTGCCGCGCCAGGGCGAGTCGACTCCCCACCGACGTCAAGGATATCGGCGCCCTGTTCGCTCAGCTTGAGCGCATGGGTAATCGCTGCCTGCGTATCGTGCAACTGCCCGCCGTCCGAGAATGAATCGGGCGTGACATTGACGACCCCCATGATGCGAGGGTGTAAGAGCGGAAGGCGATGCGAACCGGCGTGGAGAACAGACATAAAAAGAGGGGCCAAAGCCCCTCTATTGTAGTGGGTAACGCTATTTCCCCGCTCAGGTTTCCTGGGCCGGTTGGGCGGTCGGAGCGGGCGCACTGGGTTTGTCGCCCCCGTTCGCCGGCGGTTGAGGCGTGGCCGACGGCTTGGGCGGACGCACCGGCCGGCCGGCCATGATGTCACCGATCTGCTCGGCATCGATCGTTTCCCATTCCATCAGGGCGGCTGTCATCGCCTCGACCTTGTCACGCCCTTCGGTCAGGATTTTCGTGGCCCGGGCATATTGCTCATCCAGAATGCGGCGGATTTCGGTATCGACCTTCTGCATGGTGGCCTCGCTCATGTTCTTGTGCGTGGTCACCGAGCGTCCGAGGAATACTTCACCCTCGTTTTCGCCGTACACCATCGGACCCAGCGCATCCGACATGCCGTAGCGCGTCACCATGTCGCGGGCGATGCTGGTTGCCCGCTCGAAGTCGTTCGATGCGCCGGTCGAAATGCTACCGACGAAGATTTCTTCGGCCACCCGTCCGCCATACAGCATGCAGATTTGCGACAGCATCTGATCCTGATACAGGCTGTAACGGTCCAGTTCAGGCAGGGACATGGTCACACCCAGTGCGCGACCACGCGGGATCACCGTGACCTTGTGCACCGGATCGCAACCCGGCAGCGTCATGCCGATCACGGCGTGCCCGGACTCATGGTAGGCCGTCTTCTTCTTGTCCTCAGGCGTGATCACCATGGATTTGCGCTCGGCGCCCATGAAGATCTTGTCCTTGGCCTGCTCGAAATCGTCCATATCCACCAGACGCTTGCTGCGGCGCGCGGCAAACAAGGCCGCTTCGTTGACCAGGTTGGCAAGATCGGCCCCTGACATGCCAGGGGTGCCGCGTGCCAGAATATCGGCCCGCACGTCAGGTGCAACCGGCACCTTGCGCATATGCACCAGCAGGATCTGCTCACGGCCACGGATGTCGGGCAAGCCGACGACAACCTGGCGGTCGAAACGGCCCGGACGCAGCAGCGCCGGGTCGAGCACGTCGGGACGGTTGGTCGCCGCAATCACGATCACGCCAACGCTCGCCTCGAAGCCGTCCATTTCAACCAGCAACTGGTTGAGCGTCTGCTCGCGTTCGTCGTTGCCGCCGCCCAAGCCGGCACCGCGCTGGCGGCCAACTGCATCGATTTCGTCGATGAAGATGATGCAGGGCGAGTTCTTCTTCGCCTGCTCGAACATGTCGCGCACGCGCGCGGCACCGACGCCGACGAACATCTCGACGAAGTCGGAACCCGAAATGCTGAAGAACGGCACCTTGGCCTCCCCGGCGATCGAGCGCGCCAGCAGCGTTTTACCGGTACCAGGAGGGCCTACCATCAGTACGCCGCGCGGGATGCGTCCACCCAGTTTCTGGAACTTGGACGGATCTTTCAGGAAATCCACCAGTTCGGCGACGTCTTCCTTCGCCTCGTCGCAGCCGGCGACGTCGGCAAAGGTCACCGGGTTGGCGTTTTCATCGAGCAGGCGCGCCCGGCTCTTGCCGAACGAGAAGGCACCGCCACGGCCGCCGCCCTGCATCTGACGCATGAAGAAGATCCAGACGCCGATCAGCAGCAGCATGGGGAACCACGAAATGAACAGGCTCATCAGGAAAGAGGGCTGCTCTTCCGGCTTGGCCTCGACTGAAACGCCGTTTTTCAGCAGGTCGGAGACCATCCACGGATCGCTCGGCGCATAGCTGGTGAAGCGCTGCCCATCGCTACGCTCGCCTTTCAGCACGTTACCTTCAATCACCACCTTGGAGATCTGTTGCTGACGCACCTCCTCGATGAACTGCGAGTACGGCATCTGCGACTGCGAGGTGCGCTGCGCGCCGAACTGATTGAACACCGTCATCAGGATGACCGCAATGATTAGCCAGATGGCGATGTTCTTGGACAAATTGTTCACGTTTACTCCTTGGTGCTGAATCCAGCACGCTTAGACTCATTCTAAACCCTATATTGCCAGCTTGTCACGGCATCATCACGACTCGCCATCCCGCGCTGCAACAGGGCGGCGTCCCAACAAATAAACCTCGGTACTGCGGTCGCGCGAAGCGTCGGGCTTGCGGATCAGCACCTGTTCGAATGCCTGTCGCATGCGGGCACGAAAATCCTCAAATCCGACCCCCTGAAACACTTTGACGAGGAAAGCCCCGTCTGGTTTCAGCCAGTTCACCGCGAAATCAAGCGCCAACTCGCACAATTCGTAATGTCGCGCCTGATCGCGCAGCATCACTCCGCTGATATTGGGGGCCATATCGCTCAAAACAAGGTCAACCCGCCCAGTGTGCAACTTTTCTTCCAGCCAGACCAGCGCCGCCCGTTCGGTGAAATCGCCTTCCAGGCTGTCGACGCCCGGTATTGGCGCCACCGGCAGCAGATCGATTGCCAGGACCCTGCCCTGCTTCTTCATTTTCTGCACAGCCACCTGACACCAGCTGCCGGGTGCGGCACCCAGATCCACCACCGTCATACCGGGGCGCAACAGATGGTCGCGCGTGTCGATTTCCAGCAATTTATACGCGGCGCGCGAACGGTAGCCGTCCTGCTGCGCTTTCTTGACGTAGGGATCCGTCACGTGCTCGTGCATCCAGGCACTGCCCGATTTGGTTCGCTTTGCTTTCTGCACCATCTCTATCGGCTACAATCCGCGCTCAGTTTAAGGAAGATGCAATGAAACCACTTACGCCCGCCCAGCGGCAATTCCTCAAGGGCCTGGCCCACAGCCGCCAGCCGGTGGTCATGATCGGCAACCAGGGGCTGACCGCGGCCGTATTGAAGGAAATCGAACGCGGACTCGATGCGCACGAACTGATCAAGATCAAGGCAGCCAGCGACGAACCGGACACGCGTCGCGCCTGGCTGGGGGAAATCTGTACAACCACAGGAGCCGCACCGGTGCAGCAGATCGGCAAGATATTGGTGATTTATCGCACTGCCGGCAAGCCTGTGATCGTCCTGCCGGGTTGAAGCCTGTCTGAAGAGACTTATTTCGCCAGCCCCGAGCGCCAGACCAGCAACAGCCCCAGCACACTCTGAATCAGATAAAGAATGCTCGATACCCCGTGCCAGCGGGCAAAGCGGTCGGCAAACACGCTTTGCATCACGTCATGCGGCATGGCCTGGTCCTTCAGGCTCTGCATGATGGGCTGGATACCGAAGTGGCCGGCCAGCGTCAATACCAGCATCAGCGCCACCGCCCAGAAAAACAAGGTTTTCAGCGCCGCGGCGCCATCACGGGCAAACCGGTAGATCAGCAGGTAGGCCGCGGCGGCGATACCGATCCACGCCATCACCGCAAACAGCCGGCCGGCCAGCATCCCGGCCAGTTGCTTGTCGCCCAGGTTGGCGAACAATACCGGCGCAGCGACGTAGCCGATCGCCCATATGCCGCCGATCCACAGGACCAGCAATCCGCCGGCAAGGCCGTCCCAGAAACGCCGCATGCTATTTGTACAGGACGTCCAGCACTTCGTACTGGCGCACACCAGCGGGTGCCTGGACATCCACGCTGTCGCCTGCATATTTTCCGATCAGCGCGCGGGCGATGGGAGACGAGACCGAAATCTTGCCCTGTTTGATGTCCGCCTCGTCGTCGCCGACGATCTGATACGTGACGGTATCGCCCGATTCGACGTCTTCCAGCTCAACCGTCGCGCCGAACACGATACGGCCATCCGCGTCCAGCGTGGTGGGATCGATGATCTGCGCGTTGGCCAGCTTGCCTTCAAGGTCGGCAATGCGGCCTTCGATGAAGCCCTGCTTCTCCTTGGCAGCATCGTATTCGGCATTTTCCGACAGGTCGCCCTGCGCGCGCGCCTCGGAAATCGCCTGGATCACGGCGGGGCGCTCCACGCTTTTCAGGTGTTGCAGTTCAACGCGCAATTTTTCGGCGCCCACGACGGTGAGAGGAAATTTGTTCACAGCCTTGCCTTTTCAGATCAGTTCAGCCGCTGATGCAGCGACTGCAGGGAATACACTTTCAGTTCGTTGCCATGCTGCATGCCCATGCAGGCGGCACGCGCACCGGCCAGTGTGGTGAAGTACACGACCCGGCGTGCCAGCGCTTCGGCACGGATGGCATAGGAATCCTTCACTGCCTTCTTGTCTTCGACCACGTTGACGATGAAATCGATATCGCCGTTCTTGATCATGTCGACGATGTGCGGCCGGCCTTCCTTGACCTTGTTGACGACCGCCACCGGGATGCCGGCCGATTCGATTGCCTGGGCCGTCCCGCGGGTGGCAACCACGTTGAAGCCGAGATCGTGCAGCATCTGCGCCACCTCGATCACGGCATCGCGATCGCCCGAGCGCACGCTGACAAATGCGCGTCCACCCGGCTTGGGCAGTTCGGAACTCGACGCCAGCTGCGACTTGACGAAGGCCTCGCCGAAATTGTCGCCCACGCCCATGACTTCGCCCGTCGATTTCATTTCCGGGCCGAGAATGGTGTCCACACCGGGGAACTTGCGGAACGGAAAGACCGCTTCCTTCACCGAGAAATACGGTGGAATGATTTCCTTCTCGAACGCCTGGGTCTTCAGCGAGATACCCGCCATTGCGCGCGCAGCGATCTTCGCCAGCGGCGCGCCGATCGCCTTGGACACATAAGGCACGGTACGCGAGGCGCGCGGATTCACTTCCAGAACATACACGACGTCGCCCTGGATCGCGAACTGTACGTTCATCAAGCCCACCACTTTCAGCGCCTTCGCCATCGCCACCGTCTGGCGGCGCAGCTCATCCTGCACGTCCTTCGACAGGCTGTACGGCGGCAGCGAACACGCCGAATCGCCCGAATGCACGCCGGCCTGTTCGATGTGCTGCATGATGCCGCCGATCACCACCTGCTCGCCGTCAGACAGCGCGTCCACATCGACCTCGATGGCATCGTTGAGAAAGCGGTCGAGCAGCACCGGCGACTTGTTCGAGACCTTCACGGCCTCGGTCATGTAGCGCCGCAGATCGGCCTCCTCGCGCACGATCTCCATGGCACGGCCACCCAAAACGTAAGATGGCCGCACCACCAGCGGGTAGCCGATTTCCTCGGCCATGCGGATCGCGCTGTCGGGGTTGCGCGCAGTACGGTTCGGAGGCTGTTTCAGGCCCAAGTCATGCAGCATCTGCTGGAAACGTTCGCGGTCTTCGGCAGCGTCGATCATGTCGGGGCTGGTGCCGATGATGGGCACGCCGTTTCGTTCCAGATCGCGCGCCAGCTTCAGCGGCGTCTGCCCGCCATACTGCACGATCACGCCGAAGGGCTTCTCGATGCGCACGATCTCCAGCACGTCTTCCAGCGTCAGCGGCTCAAAATACAGGCGATCGGAGGTGTCGTAGTCGGTCGATACGGTCTCCGGGTTGCAGTTGACCATGATGGTCTCGAAGCCATTTTCGCGCAATGCCAGCGCGGCATGCACGCAGCAGTAGTCGAACTCGATGCCCTGGCCGATGCGATTTGGTCCGCCACCCAGCACCATGATTTTTTTCGCGTCGGTCGGATGCGCCTCGCACTCTTCCTCGTAGGTCGAATACATGTAGGCGGTCTGTGTGGCAAACTCGGCCGCGCAGGTGTCGACCCGCTTATACACCGGATGCAGTGCCAGTTCGTGGCGGCGCGTGCGCACCGCATGCTGGTCGGTGTTCAGCAGTTTGGCCAGACGGCGGTCGGAGAAGCCAGCACGTTTCAGCACGCGCAGCTCGTCGCGTCCGAGATCGCTCAGCGCCCGTCCGGCCAGGGAGGTTTCCAACTCGATCAATTCCTGGATCTGGTCGAGGAACCACGGATCGATTTTCGACACGGCGTGAATTTCCGCGAGGCTCATGCCGACACGGAACGCATCGCCCACATACCAGATGCGCTCGGGACCGGGCGACATCAGCTCGGCCTCGATCTCGTCGCGGTCGGTGGTCTTGGGGTCAAAACCGTCAACGCCGACTTCCAGCCCGCGCAGGGCCTTCTGCAGCGATTCCTGGAAGCTGCGCCCCATCGCCATCACTTCGCCCACCGACTTCATCTGCGTGGTCAGGCGATCGTCGGCTTGCGGGAATTTCTCGAACGCGAAGCGCGGCACCTTGGTGACGACATAGTCGATCGACGGCTCGAACGAAGCCGGAGTCGCGCCGCCAGTGATGTCGTTCTGCAGTTCGTCGAGCGTATAGCCGACCGCCAGCTTGGCCGCCACCTTGGCGATCGGGAAGCCGGTCGCCTTCGAAGCCAGCGCGGACGAACGCGACACGCGCGGGTTCATCTCGATCACGACCATGCGCCCGTCTTCCGGGTTGATGGAAAACTGGACGTTGGAACCACCGGTGTCGACGCCGATCTCGCGCAGCACCGCGAGGCTCGCGTTGCGCATGATCTGGTATTCCTTGTCGGTCAGCGTCTGCGCCGGCGCAACCGTGATCGAGTCGCCGGTGTGGACGCCCATCGGGTCGAAGTTCTCGATCGAGCAGACGATGATGCAGTTGTCCTTGCTGTCGCGCACCACCTCCATCTCGTATTCCTTCCAGCCGAGCAGCGATTCCTCGATCAGCAACTCGTGCGTGGGCGACGCTTCCAGGCCTCGCTCGCAGATGGCGACGAACTCTTCCTTGTTGTAGGCGATGCCGCCGCCCGAACCGCCCATGGTGAACGACGGCCGGATGATGGTCGGAAAGCCAAGGGCGGCCTGCACCTGCAGCGCCTCCTCCATGCTATGGGCGATCGACGAACGCGCCGAGCCGAGCCCAAGCTTGGTCATCGCCGCCTTGAATTTCTCGCGGTCCTCGGCCTTGTCGATGGCTTCCTTGGATGCGCCGATCATCTCGACACCGTATTTTTCCAGCACGCCATGCTTGGCCAGGTCGAGTGCGCAATTGAGCGCGGTCTGCCCGCCCATGGTCGGCAACAGCGCGTCGGGACGTTCCTTCTCGATGATCTTCTCGACCACCTGCCAGGAAATCGGCTCGATGTAGGTGACATCGGCCATGTCCGGATCGGTCATGATCGTCGCCGGGTTGCTGTTGACGAGGATGACCTTGTAGCCTTCCTCACGCAACGCCTTGCACGCCTGCGCACCGGAATAGTCGAATTCGCACGCCTGCCCGATGACGATGGGGCCGGCGCCGATAATGAGAATGCTTTTTAGATCACTGCGCCTGGGCATAATTAGTGTACTGGGGCATGGTCAGCCATCAGCTGAATAAATCGGTCGAACAAATAACTCATGTCGTGCGGGCCGGGACTGGCTTCCGGGTGCCCCTGGAAACTGAACACGGGGGCATCGGTACGGGCCAGCCCCTGCAGCGAACCGTCGAACAAGGAAACGTGGGTGCTGCGCAAGGTGGCCGGCAGGGTCGCCGCATCCACCGCGAAGCCATGGTTCTGGCTGGTGATCGCCACCCGGCCGCTGTCGAGATCCTTCACGGGGTGGTTGGCGCCGTGGTGGCCAAACTTCATCTTGACGGTCTTGGCACCTGAAGCGAGCGCAAGCAATTGATGCCCCAGGCAGATGCCGAAGGTGGGAATCTTCGCCGCCACCAGTTCGCCGATCGCCCGGATCGCGTAATCGCACGGCTCCGGATCGCCCGGGCCGTTGGAGAGGAAAATACCATCCGGCTTCAATGCCAGCGCTTCGGCAGCGGTAGCCATGGCCGGCAACACGGTGAGACGGCAGCCGCGCTCGGCCAGCATGCGCAGGATATTGCGCTTGACGCCGTAATCGAAAGCCACTACATGGAAACGCGGTGCGGCCTGCTGGCCGTAGCCGCGCCCCAGCTTCCATTCGGTCTCGTTCCATTCATAGGCTTTCGACACGCTCACCACCTTGGCCAGATCCATGCCGGCCAGGCCCGGGAAGGCCCGCGCGGCTTCAAGCGCCTTGGCTTCGTCCACCGCGCCTGCCATGACGCAGCCGTTTTGCGCCCCTTTTTCGCGCAGGACGCGGGTCAGCCGCCGCGTATCGATGTCGGCGATCGCCACGATGTTCTGGCTCTTGAGGTAGTCGGCCAGGGATTGGCTTGCGCGGAAATTCGAATGCAGGCGTGGCAGGTCGCGCACAACCAGACCTGCCGCATGAATGCGGTCCGACTCGACGTCCTCGGCATTGACACCGGTATTGCCGATATGCGGATAAGTCAGCGTCACGATCTGGCGCGAGTACGAAGGGTCAGTGAGAATTTCCTGATAACCGGTCAGTGCGGTGTTGAAGACCACTTCACCGGTTGTGATGCCGTCGGCACCGATGGACAGGCCGCGAAATACCGAACCGTCAGCTAGAACAAGGATGGCGGGCTGGGCACGTGACAAGGAGGACTCCGCAAGACGAATGAGCGTGACGCAGGTGACAAAATTCAGGCGAGCCGCTTGCGCGAACCCGCCTGAACTTGAATGTCGCAATTATAGTCGATTCGCGACCCGGCTTCAATGCTTAAGCACGCTTTCCCGCGCGCCTGCCGCCCCGTTCAGGGCTGCAGATGATCCAGGCCGCCATCCATGTCGAGTTCGGTCAATTCGGTGAAACCGCCGATGCAGGTGCCGTCGACGACGATCTGCGGCACGGTGCGCGCGCCGTTGGTGACGACGGAGAATTCCTTCATCGCCTCGCGGTCGAGATCGATGCGGACTTCGTCGTAGCCGATGCCGCGCTTGTCGAGAAAGGCCTTGGCCTTGACGCAGATGGGGCAAGTACCGGTGCTGTAGACCTTGACGGCATTCATGGTGCGTTCCTGATTAAAGCGGTTAATTCAGATTCAATACGTCGCGCATGTCGTACAGGCCCGGCGCGCGGCCTTGCAGCCACTTGGCGGCACGCAGCGCGCCCTGGGCAAACGTCGCGCGGCTGCTGGCCTTGTGGGTGAGTTCGACGCGCTCGCCGATGCCGGCGAACAGCAGCGTGTGGTCGCCGACGATATCGCCGCCGCGAACGGTGGCAAAGCCGATGGTTTTGGGATCGCGCTCGCCGGTGACGCCCTCGCGTCCGTAGACGGCGCAACTGGCCAGGTCGCGGCCGATCGTCCGCGCGACCGCCTGCCCCAAGCCCAGTGCGGTACCGGAGGGCGCATCGACCTTGTGGCGATGATGCGCCTCGATGATCTCGATGTCGTAGCCGTCCTGCAGCACCTGGGCAGCGAGTTCGGCCAGTTTCATCAGAAGGTTCACGCCGACGCTCATATTGGGCGCGAACACCACGGGAATCCGCTGCGCCGCTGCGGCAATCCGCGCTTTACCGGCATCGTCGAAACCGGTGGTACCGATGACCAGCGGCACGCCGGTCGCGACGCAGGCATCGAGATAGCCAAAGGTGGCCTCGGGGCGGGTGAAATCGATCAGCGCATGCATCCTGTGCAGGGCAGCGGCGTACTCATCCGTCACCTGCACTCCGCTGGCTGCGCCCCAGGCGGCGCCGGCATCCTGTCCGACCAGCGGACTGCCGGGACGGTCGATGGCCGCACCAAGCGTACAACCGGGATCGGCCTCCACCGCTTCGAGCAGGGCGCGTCCCATCCGTCCGGATACGCCGGCAAGGGCAATCCGCACACTCACGGCTGGCCATCCTTCAGGGTCGACAACACTTTTTCCTCCACGATCACCCAGTGGCCGTCGCGTTCGAGCATGCGCAACTGCTTGACGACGGCGTCGTGATACGTGCCAGAGCGGTAGTACTGTTTGAAGTTCACTGTGGCCGTCCCCTCGCCGGTCCGCTCGACCGAGGGCGAATCGATTTTCACCTCGATGCTGCCCGTTCCGCTCAGCATCTTGCGCTTGCGCGCCTCCCAGGCAGCGCGGCTGCCACCCTCCGGAACGAAGCCGGCGTCATACGCCGCGAAGTAGGCTGCGCTGTCACGCTGCATCCAGGCATCGGCCCAGGCATGCACCGATTTCAGTACGGGATCGTCGCTGGCCGTCGCTGCATGCGGCTCGGGAAAAGGCGGCACGGCATCAGGCTTGATCTGCGACACGTCGGTTTCGGACTTCAGGCTCAGCTCGGGGACCGGACGAGGATCGACATAGGCCGGCGCATCCTTCGGGCTCAGCAATGGCGGCACGATGCTGGTTGCGGATGCCGACGGCTCGGGTGCAGGTTCGGCCCGGGCCGTCTGTGCCTGCGCGGCAGGTGCCACGACGGGCGCGGCGGCCACCCATGCAGGTGCGGTCGGGGCCTGGGCTGGCTGGGCGACACCTGCCGCAGGCCGGGCCCCCGGCGCTTCGGCAGGCGCCGTCGCAGCGGGGGCCGGCATCGCCGCAGGTACGGATGCGGGATGCGGCTCTGGCTCGGCGGCCGGCGGGACCGGCTGTGCCGCCGGCTCAGGCAAGTCGCCCTCGATGCGTGCCAGCGTATCGCCCTCGAAGATCAGGGTGATGTGCTTTTGCTCGGTGAGTTTTCCTGCCTTGTAATAGAGATACACATAATCCCAGCGATCGGTACGGAACGGATCGACGATCAGAGGTGTGCCCAGAAGAAAGCGGACTTGAGAACGATTCAGCCCCGTCTTCAGGCGCGCGACGTTTTCCTGGTCGAGCGCATTACCCTGCTGCACATCGATGTGATGGGGACCGATGTGAAGGCTGGAACAGCCCGCAAGCAGGCTTAAAAGCAGAGCAGAAATCAGGAATTGACGCATAGCCAGGAAACCGGAAAGGTTTGGGCGGTTGGAAAAAAACGTATCATAACGTATTCGCGTTCCCGTTCTGGAGACACCATTGAGCAATCCGTCCGATCTCAAGAACATCGGCCTCAAAGCCACGCTGCCGCGCCTGAAGATCCTCGATTTGTTCGAGCAGAGCAACAAGCGGCACATGACTGCCGAGGAGGTGTATCGCCTGCTCTCCGACGAAGGCCAGGATATCGGCCTCGCCACCGTCTACCGCGTGCTGACCCAGTTCGAGCAGGCTGGCTTGCTGATGCGGCATCATTTCGACAGCGACAAGGCCGTGTTCGAGCTCAACCAGGGCGACCACCACGACCACCTGGTCTGCCTGCAGTGCGGCAAAGTCGAAGAGTTCTACGACAGCGAAATCGAAAAACGCCAAACCCGCATCGCCAAGGAACGGGGATTTGCCATCCACGACCATTCGCTGCAGATCTACGCCGACTGCATCAAGGAAAACTGCCCCAACCGCAAGCCGACCGAGTCGCGTCACCGGACATAAGGTTCGACCGCCGCACACAATTCGGCTACGCCTTCGACCAGGCGCGGCGTGAGACGGTGCAGGCGATCCGCATCCACCCGTACGAAAGCCTGGTTTCTCACGGCGGGCAAGCGGGTAAAACGCTGCCATACCCGGCGCATGTCGGGTGCATCGGTGCCGCCCACGATCAGCGCCGGCGCGCGCTGCAGCACGGCTTCGCGCGACACCACGGGCGACAGCGCCTGCAGGTCGGCAAACACGTTGCGTGCACCGCATAGCGCCAGCGCATCGGTGATCCAGTGCGTGCCCCCCACCGTCATCAGCGGACGGTCCCATACCTGATAGAACACGCCGACCGGCGGCTTCTGGCCGGGCCGGACCCGCAGCGCCGCCAGCCGTGCGGAATAATCCCGTGCCGCCGCCTCCCCTTCCCCGGCATGGCCGCTCACCTGGCCGATCAGGCGCAACAGGCGTGCCACGTCATCGAGCCGGGCCGCCTGGGTCTGCAATACAGGGATGTCCATCTGTTTCAGGCGGTGAATGTCAGCCGCCCGGTTGCCGCCCACCCAGACAACGACCAGATCGGGCTTCAGCGCCAGGATGCGCTCGAAGTTGATGCGGCTGAAATCGCCGACACGCGGCAGGGCCTGTGCCGCTTTCGGATAATCGCTGGCAGCATCCACGCCCACCACCTGCGATCCGGCGCCCACGGCAAACAGCAGCTCGGTGAGATGCGGCGCCAGCGAGACGATACGCTGGGGCGGCCGGCTGAATTCAAGCGTCTGTCCGGCATCGTCGTGCAGACGGAGGGGTGCGGCCTGCGCGGACGCGGCTATCAGCAGGCACAGACCAATGAAGCCGCGACGGATCACCGCGGGGCGAGACTGCCGCCGTGAAAGACCAGGCTCGCGCGATCGCCGTCGAAACGCAGACGGGTCAGGCCGGCATTCGCCACTTCGATGCGGTAGGCATGTGCCAGCGGCACATGCAGCGCCCAGGCAAAGGCCATGCGGATCACCCCGGCATGTCCGACCAGCAGCACGTGCTCATCGGGATGCCGGGCCAGAATGGCGTCCAGTGCAGCAGCCACCCTGCCATGGAATTCGGCCAGCGGTTCTGCTCCTTCCGGGCGCGCATTCACGGGATCACGCTTGAAGCGCGCCACGGCACCTGGCGCATCCTGCTCGATCTCGGCCGCCGACCTGCCCTCCCATACGCCGAACCCGACTTCCGCCAGCTGCCCGTCCAGCGTCAGCAGCAGGCCGTGGCGGTCGGCCAGGGTTTCGGCGAAGGCGCGGCAGCGCTGCAAGGGTGACGACACGATGTGGGTCCAGGGCGCAGTGTCGCCCACGGCCGCATGCATCTGCGCCCAGCCTTTCTCCGACAGCGGATCATCGATCTGTCCGCGATATTTACGGCCGCCAACCGGTTCGCCGTGGCGCAGCAAATCCAGCGTGATGGTCACGCCAGCAGCACCAGATTGTCGCGATGGATCATTTCCGGCTCATCCATGTAGCCCAGTTCGGCCTCGATCGCGCTGCTCGGCTTACCGGCAATACGGCGCGCTTCGCTGGCGCTGTAATTGGTCAGGCCGCGTGCGATTTCGTGGCCATCCGTATCGACGATCGCCACCACTTCGCCGCGCTCGAATTCGCCGGTGATCCCTTTCACGCCGACCGGCAACAGACTCTTGCCGTCCTCGCGCAACGCCCGCACCGCGCCGTCGTCGAGCACCACGCCGCCGCGCAGCTGCAGATGATCGGCCAGCCACTGACGCCGCGCGGCAAGCGGCGCCTGCCGCGCCACCAGCTGGCTACCGATCGCCTCGCCTGCCGCCAGCCGCAGCAGCACGCCTTCCTCGCGCCCGCTGCAGATCACCGTATGCGCGCCGCTGCGCGCCGCGCGCTTGGCGGCGAGGATCTTGGTCAGCATGCCGCCGGTACCGACGCTGCTGCCCGCCCCACCCGCCATGCGCTCGAGATCGGGATCGCCGGCGTGAGCATCCATCACCAGCGTGGCGTCGGGATGCTTGCGCGGGTCGGCGGTATAGAGTCCGGGCTGATCGGTGAGGATGACGAGGCAATCGGCTTCGATGAGATTGGTCACCAGCGCGCCGAGCGTGTCATTGTCGCCGAGGCGGATTTCGTCGGTGGCGACGGTATCGTTCTCGTTGATGATCGGCACCACCCTCAATTCCAGCAAGGTGCGCAGGGTCGAGCGTGCATTGAGATAGCGCGTGCGGTCGGCCAGGTCTTCGTGGGTGAGCAACACCTGGGCCGCGTGGAGATCATGCGTGCGGAAGATCGATTCGTATGCCTGCACCAGCCCCATCTGCCCCACGGCAGCGGCGGCCTGCAATTCGTTGACGGCCTTCGGGCGCTTCTTCCAGCCCAGTCGCGCAATGCCCTCCGCGATCGCGCCCGAGGACACCAGCACCACTTCCTTGCCCTGCGCGGTCAGCGCGGCGATCTGCTCGGCCCAGCGCGACAGCGCGGCGTGGTCGAGACCGCGCCCTTCGGCAGTGACCAGACTGGAACCGACCTTGACGACGATGCGCCGCGCGTGCTTCACCACGGACTGCATCAGTACCCCCTGCGCCGCAGTCTTTCCACAGCCTCCTTGGCATTGCGGACGTTGATGCCGTCGGGGCAGAAATAATCCTCGTACAGGGCCTTGTGATACGACAACAACGAACGCACCCGGATGCTTTCCCATTGGGCGTTGCGCGCCTTCGACCAGCTACCGTCGGCGTGGCCATAGGCATACAGCCGGCGCTCGCCGGTTTCGCAGCGCAGTCCTTCGTACGAAACGTTCTTCGCCCCACCGGCCGCTTCGATCACCACGGTGTAGCGCACCACCTTGTCGGAACCGACGCTGATCGAATCGGCATCGACAAAAAATTTGTTGCGGGTCGCCGACGACACATCAAACGGGATGAGGTTGCCGGGCTTGGGATAAGGCGGCAACTGGGCCGTCACTTCGACCCAGGGTTTGTCCTGGTCGAACTCGTGATCGAAATCCAGCCATTCGGCGTGGGCGGCAAACGGCAGGCACAGGAACAGGGCAAGCAGGATTTTCATGCCCGGCATTTTATTGCTTCGACAGCGGGATGTCTTCAAGAAAGATGCCCGCCGTCGCGGCAATGCGCAAGGACGTACCCGAGATCAGGCGAGCGGCTTGCGAATGCGTTCGGGGGCGGCATAGCCGCACTGGCCCAGGGCGACGACCAGGGCAGGCACCTCGCCCGCCGGCAGGGCGACGGCGGTTGCCAGCGCGATTGCGTCATACCCGCCGATCGGACAACTTCCCAGGCCCATATGCGCCGCCTGCAACAGCATCTGCGCGGCCGCGAAATTGCACTGCCCCTGCGCCCACTCCGCCATGGACTCGGCACGATGGAGCGACCGATAGGCCGAATAAATCGGTTCGGGATCCTGGCCCCGGGCTTCCGCTGTGAAACGTGCCCGCACATAGTCCGAATCCAATTCGAGCGCTGCAATCAGCGCCACGATCACGACCAGCGCCGCGGCCGTCGTCGCTGCAGGCTGGTCATGGCAGGCCTGCGCAACCGCGGCCCGGCCTGCCTCGTCGGTCACGGCGATGAAGCGCCAGGGTTCCAGGCCGAATGCCGAAGGTGCCAGCCGGCCCGCTTCCAGCACCCAGGCCAGTTCGTCCGCCGATACAGGCTTGCCCTTGGCAAATTCGTGGCAGGCATAACGCCGTTGAATCGCATCGTTGAGCGTGTTCGGCATCGGAGCATCTCCATGGCAATCATGCTTAACCATAGCCTATGGGACGCGCGCCCCCGAACCGTGAATGAACACGTTTGCATGTCCGGCATGGACATGCTTCCGGGAATAGCCGGGCCGCGCTGGGATACAATCCGGCACACTTCAATCGCTCCTCGCGAAGATCGAGATGTTACCTTCCGCACTCAAACGTTACGCCTGGCTTTCCATCGCGGCAGCCCTCGCCACCATCCTGCTCAAGGGCTGGGCCTGGTGGCTCACCGGCTCGGTCGGACTGCTGTCCGACGCGCTCGAATCCTTCGTCAACCTGGCAGGCGCGATGATGGCGCTCGCCATGCTGTCGCTGGCCGCCCAGCCTGCCGACGACAATCATGCGCACGGGCACGGCAAGGCGGAGTACTTCTCCAGCGCTTTCGAGGGTCTCCTCATTTTTCTCGCCGCGATCGGCATCGCGTATGCCGCCATCGAACGCCTGCTCAATCCGCAACCGCTCGAGGCAGTGGGAATCGGACTGGGCGTGTCGGTGGCCGCGTCGATCATCAACCTGATCACCTCGCGCATCCTGATGGATGTGGGCAGCAGGTACAAATCCATCGCCCTGGAGGCTGACGCACACCACCTGATGACCGACGTCTGGACGTCCGCGGGCGTCATCGTGGGCGTCGGACTGGTCTGGGCGAGCGGCTGGCTATGGCTCGATCCGGTGATCGCGTTGCTGGTGGCGTTGAACATCGTGTGGACCGGATGGCAGCTGCTGCAACGCTCCGCCGCCGGCCTGATGGATGTCTCCATCCCGGAGGCGGACATCCGGGCGATCGAGGACATCCTGGATCGCTATCGCCGGCAGGAACTGGAATTTCATGCCTTGCGCACGCGCCAGGCCGGTACCCGCGCCTTCATCTCCTTCCATCTGCTGGTGCCGGGCACGTGGTCGGTCCAACAAGGACACGACTGGTCGGAACGCATCGAGGCCGACATCCGGCAAGTCATCCCGTACGCCCACATCACCACGCATCTGGAACCGAAGGAAGATCCCCTTTCCCTGGCAGATCAGCATCTCGACCGCTAAGACCGTGTGCGCAAGGCATCCGGCAGCAGGCCGCGGATCGATCACTGGATGGCCGATCCCAACCATCCTCAGTAACGCAATTCAATGCCCCGTCATCGTCGCCCTGGCCTGCACCAAACGGCCCGCCTGATAGTCTGCAAAGGCCTGTTCGATCTCGACGCGGGTGTTCATGACAAAGGGTCCGTACTGCACCACCGGTTCGCCGATCGGCCGGCCGGCCACCAGGATGAAGCGCGCGCCCGCGGCGCCTGCCTGGATATCCACCGTGTCGCCTGTACCCAGCACCGCCAGGGTATGCGTCGCCAGATCCTCGCCGGCCAGCCGGGCGCTGCCCTCGAAGACATAGACGAAGGCATGGTGCGTGTCGCTCAGCGGCAAGGTAAAACGCGCATCGGCCGCCAGGGTGACGTCGAGGTAGCGGACGTCGGTAGCCGGATCGTCGATGACGCCGCGCGTACCGTTGAGTTCGCCGGCGAGCACGCGCGCACGGGCACCGTCCAGCGTCACCTCCGGGATGGCCGCTGCGGAGAATTCCTGATAGGCCGGCGCCGACATTTTTTCGCGGGCCGGCAGATTGATCCACAACTGGAAGCCGCGCATCAGACCGTTGGTCTGCTGCGGCATCTCCGAGTGGATGACTCCGCTGGCCGCTTTCATCCATTGCACACCGCCGGCCTTGAGGTCGCCCCGGTTGCCCATGCTGTCGCGATGCTCCATGTGGCCGTCGAGCATATAGGTGAAGGTGATGAAACCACGATGCGGATGATCCGGAAAACCGGCAATGTATTCGTCCGGATTGTCGCTGCTGAAATGGTCCAGCATCAGGAAGGGATCCAGGTTCCGTAGCGCGGGCGTGCCGATGCTGCGGTGGACGGTCACTCCGGCCCCCTCAGTGACCTCGAAGGCCGGGACGAGCTGGCGTATGGGGCGCAGATTCATATTCGTGGCGAGACTCCGGTTGATTGAGCGCTTGATGGTCCGTGCGGGGGCGATTCATCCGCTCGGGCCAGGCGGTCAGGTATCGCGGTAGATGAAATCCCGCGTGAACGGATAGCTCGGCTGCGTACCGTCGACGGCCTTGCCCGCCAGTACCTGCCACAGCTCCATCCAGCCATGGTCGAAGGCATAAGCCGAACCCGCCATATAAATGCGCCAGATACGGTATTTCTGTTCGCCGATCAGCCGGCGGGCCTCATCGGCATGCGCCTCCAGCCGGGTGACCCAGTGCCACAGGGTCTTGCCGTAATGGGGGCGCAGGTTCTCGGCATCGAGGCATTCGAGGCCGCTGCCTGCCGCTGTGCGCAGCACCTCGGAGGCATGGACCAATTCGCCGCCCGGGAAGACATAGTCCTCGATGAACTCGGAAATACCGCTGCCGAGGCCGTTGTTGGCCTCGGGTTCGGACGTGGTGATGCCGTGGTTGAGCACCAGCCCGCCCGGCTTCAACAGCGCATGGATTTTGTCGAAATACGTGCGCAGGTTGGGACGGCCGACGTGTTCGAACATGCCGACGCTCGCGATCTTGTCGTAGCCGCCATGCTCGGGCACGTCGCGGTAATCCATCCGACGCACCTCGACCCGGCCGGTCAGGCCGCGTTCGGCGATCTGTTCGCTGACATAGGCATGCTGGTCGTCCGACAGGGTGATGCCGACCGCACGCACGCCATAGCGCTCCGCCGCGTGCAGTATCAGGCCGCCCCAGCCACAGCCGATGTCGAGAAACTGCTCGTCGGGCTGGAGGTCGAGCTTGCGGCAGATGTGGTCGAGCTTGGCCACCTGTGCGTCGTCCAGGCTCATGTCCGGGGTTCTGAAATAGGCACAGGAATAGACGCGTCGCGTATCCAGCCACAAGCCGTAGAAATCGTTGGACACGTCATAGTGGTACTGGATGTTCTTGCGGTCCTTGCTGCGCGTGTGGCGCCACCACTTCCAGCCGTCCGATCCGGTTTTCGACTTGAAGTCCCCCGCATTGCACAGGCGGTCGCCGAGCGCGAGGATGTCATGGACATCGCCCTCGAGATCGAGGTTGCCCTCGACATAGGCCCGCGCCAGCGAGCCCAAACTGGGGCGGGCCATGGCCTTGAGACTGGCAGCCTGGTGCAATTTCACCCGAACTGCCGCATCGGCAGCGGCACCGACCCGTTCGCCATTCCACAATTCGACCACGAACGGCAGGCCGGATGCCTCCACCCGCCGTCGCACCTGATGAACCAGCAATTGATCCAGCATCACACCTCCTCAAAGGATGGCGGCGCGTTGTCGTATTGTTTTCCCGCCTGACTATGAATCTAGGACAAATCGACCGTCAATGCAGCCCGAGTGTTGTCGGCCAGTGTCATGGATTCCACGCGGTAGGCGTCGAGATCGATGCCCATGCGTATGGGCGCGTTCGATTTGGCGGCCGCAATCGACGTGGGATCGAGCTCGAAGCGCAGGAAATGCACCGACGACGTCTTCTCCTCGTTCTCGCGCTCCAGATCCTCGTCGGCGATGGCGAACACTTTCGGCTGATCGGCCACTTGCACCCACACGCGGTCTTCGATGCCCTTCAAGTTGGCCAGCGCCACCTTGCGCTCGTCCGGGTCGGAATACTGGATCATCATGGTGGCCTTCCAGTTGGTGCCGTCCGGAACCAGCGGGTTGTAGGCGTCGAGCTCGTCCTGGATGCCGGCTTCCTCGAAAGTGCGCTCGGCGCGCAGCATTTCCTGGATCTGGTAGCGCATGGTCTTCTCGTCCTCGAAGATCAGCGTGACGTGGTCGCCCAGCTCGACCATGCGGTTCTTCTTGTGCGCCATGACCTCGGCGCGCATTTCGGGACGTACCTTGGCATAGCCCTCCAGGGTCAGCAGGCTGTCACGGGTAATCAGCGGCATGTTCTTCTCCTTGCAAACAACGATTCATTCCAGGCCATAGGCGATGCGCAACAGCGTGATCGGATGCTGTTTCTGCGCGGTGGAATCGCCCATGCCCTGCAGGATATGACGTGCGGCAATCGCGCAGTCGGAACTCACGTAATCGGGCTGCGGCTCGGCCATCTGGCGGAACACCGGCTTGCCGATCTTCATCGACTTGTCGAAATACTCGCTCTTCACGCCCCAGGTGCCGTCGTGGCCCGAACAGCGCTCGACCATCGTCACCTTGGCGCCGGCCAGCTGCAGCGCATCGCGCGTCTTGTTGCCGATGTTCTGCACGCGCTGGTGGCACGGCACGTGATAGGCCACCTTGCCGAGCGGGTCCTTGAAGTCGGTCTTCAGCAGGCCGTCGACGTTGCGCGCCATCAGGTACTCGAACGGGTCCCACATCGCTTCCTTCACCGCCTGCACGTCGGCATCGTGCGGGAACATCAGCGGCAGCTCCTGCTTGTACATCAGCGTGCACGAGGGCACGGCGGTCAGGATCGCATAGCCGTCGCGGGCGAGTTTGACCAGATGCGGGATATTGGTTTCCTTGAGCTTTTCGACGGCATCGAGATCGCCCAGTTCCAGCTTGGGCATGCCGCAGCAGGCTTCCTTTTCCACCAGCACGGCAGGGATTTCGTTATGCGCCAGCAGTTTCAGCAGGTCGTGGCCGATACCGGGCTCGTTGTAGTTGACGTAGCAGGTCGCATAGATCGCCACTTTGCCGGGCGTTCTCTCGCCGGCCTTCACCGCGAAATCGCTGCGCGGCTTCGCGGTGGAGCGGAATTTCGCGCTGTCGTATTCGGGCAGCTTGCGGTCGGAGTGGATGTGCAGCATGCTGTCGACCAGCTTGCGGATCGGCTTGTTCTTCAGGCTGGCGTTGACGGCCTGGACCACCACCGGGATCGAGGCGAGCTTGCCCATCGCGTCGGTGCTGGAAAGCAACTTGTCGCGGAACGTGGTGCCGCCCTTTTTGAATTTGATCGCCTTGGCGCGCAGCATGGTGTGCGGAAAGTCGAGGTTCCACGGATGCGGTGGCACATAGGGGCATTTGGTCATGTAGCAGAGGTCGCACAGGTAGCACTCGTCGACCACTTTCCAGTAGTCGGCCTTGGCGACACCGTCCACCTCCATCGTCGAGGATCCGTCCACCAGATCGAACAACGTGGGAAATGCGGTACATAGCGACACGCAGCGACGGCAGCCATGGCAGATGTCGAAAATCCGTTCAAGCTCGTGGTTGAGCTTCTCTTCATTGAAGAAATCCGGGTTTTTCCAGTCGAGCGGATGACGGGTGGGGGCTTCGAGGTTGCCTTCGCGTGTGCTCATGCGAACTCCAGTTTAGACTTGGTATAAATTCAACTATAGATTCAAAAAAAAAGCGGGCCGAACCCGACCCGCTTTTTGCCTGGGCGAAATCAGGCGCCCAGGGTGTCCAGGGTCTTCTGGAATTTGTTGGCGTGCGAGCGCTCGGCCTTGGCCAGGGTCTCGAACCAGTCGGCGATTTCGTCGAAACCTTCCGAACGCGCATCCTTGGCCATGCCGGGATACATGTCGGTGTACTCGTGGGTTTCGCCGGCAATCGCCGTCTTCAGGTTGTCGGCGGTGGGGCCGAACGCCATGCCGGTGGCGGGATCGCCGCACTTCTCCAGATATTCCAGATGGCCGTGAGCATGGCCGGTTTCGCCTTCTGCGGTGGAACGGAACACGGCAGCGACGTCGTTGTAGCCTTCCACGTCAGCCTTGGCTGCGAAATAGAGGTAGCGGCGGTTGGCTTGCGATTCGCCGGCAAAGGCGGCTTTCAGATGGTCTTCGGTTTTCGAGCCTTTGAGTTGCATAACCTGATCTCCTTGGTTTACATAGACATGCTTTGAAGCATTGATATTTTCACCCTGCAGCAATGTGCCCCGCCTCATATTTATAGCAGGCCAGCCGCTGGGTGAAATCCGGTTTTTAGACTAAGTCTAATACCTGAACGAAGATTAAACCCGCTGCGATGACGCTGTCAACCTCGTATACACTCTTTATCTGACGGAGAAGACCATGAGCTTTGATAAAACCAAAACCGACGCCGAATGGCGCGCCGAACTGAGCCCCGAGCAGTACCGCATCCTGCGCGAACACGGGACCGAGCGGGCATTTACCGGCCAATACTGGGACCATCACGAGAATGGCGAATACCGCTGCGCGGCCTGCAGCGAACCGCTGTTTTCATCGACGACCAAGTTTGACTCGGGCACCGGCTGGCCTAGCTTTTATCAGCCCCTGAACGCCGACGCGGTCGCCGAAAAAACCGACACCAGCTACGGCATGGTACGTGCCGAGGCACTATGCCGCCGCTGCGGTTCGCATCTGGGGCACGTTTTCCCCGACGGCCCCGCTCCCACGGGTACGCGCTACTGCATCAACTCGGCGTCGCTGACGTTTCAGAAGAAACAGGATTGAGCCTTGCATATTTTTGACGCCCGGATTGCGGCGATCACCCCCGCCACGCCCAGCATCCACAGCCTCCGCCTTGCCCTCCCCGATGCCGGCTTCCGGTTTCTGCCGGGGCAATGGGTGGATCTCAGCATCGACATCGACGGTGCAACGCACACCTCGGGTTATTCCATCACCACCTCGCCCATCCATCAGGGTGCGATCGAATTGGCGATCAAGGCCAGCGCGCGCCATCCCGTGGCGCGCTGGGTGCACGAGCGTGCCCGGGTCGGCGACAGCGTGCGCGTGAGCCAGGGCCAGGGACCGTTCGTCTATCTGCCCGAGATGAGCGACAACGTGGTGCTGATAGGCGGCGGGGTCGGCGTCACGCCGCTGCTGTCCATCTTCCGCCATGTGCGTGACGCAGCCCTGTCGACCTGTGCGCATCTGGTCTACAGCGTGTCGGACAGCCGCGAAATCCTGTTCCGCGACGAACTCGAGGCAACGGCCCGCAAGCATGACAATCTGTATGTGAGCATCACCGTGACGCAGCCCGACCCGAACTGGAGCGGCCTCACCGGCCGCATCGACCCGGTCAAGCTGCATGCGCTCGAAGTGCCGGACGACACGCTGTATTACTTATGCGGCCCCAAGGGCATGGTCGAGGACATGAGCACCCTGCTGCATGACCTGGGCGTGCCGATGAACCGCATCATTTTCGAAAAGTGGTGGTAGGCCGATTCCACCATTAAACAAAACCCGCAATCTGTGTATGGTTGCTGTCCAATAATCCAAATGGAGAACCCTCATGCGCTTCATCCCCCTGATTGCCACTCTGGTCTTCTGCACCTCTGCGCTGGCTGGCCCCAATGACATCGTTCGAGCCTACCCGGCGCAACAGGTCAGCACCGACACCTATGTCATCCATGGTCCGCAAGGCGTGCCTTCGGTCGCCAACCAGAGCTTCATGAACAATCCGGCCTGGATCGTCACCCAGGATGGCGTCGTGGTGATCGACCCCGGCTCCAGCGTGCAGGTCGGCCGCATGGTGGTGGCCCAGATTCGCAAGACGACCGACAAACCGGTCACGCACATCTTCGACACCCACGTTCACGGCGACCACTGGCTCGGCAACCAGGCCATCCTGGAAGCCTGGCCGAAGGCCACGCTCATCGCCCACCCCGACATGATCAAGCAGGCCAAGAATGGCGCCGATGCATTCTGGCTCAAGTTGATGTCGGACATGACCGGCGGTTACACCGACGGCACCCGCGCGGTGATTCCCACCGTCGAGGCTGCCGACGGCCAGGAATTCAGGATCGGCGGCAAGACCTTCCGCATCCATTCCTCGACCGACGCGCACAGCAAGACCGACCTGATGATCGAACTCGTGGAAGACCGCACCTTGTTCACCGCGGACAACGTGCTGAACCACCAGGTGATGAACATTCGCGACGGCACCTTCAAGGGCGTGATGAAGGCCACCGACCGGGCACTTGCCCTCAACATGGCCCTCTACGTTCCGGGCCATGGCAAGACCGGCGACCGCAAGTTTGTCGAAGACCAGAAAGCCTATTTCGCCATACTGATGGCAGAAGTGCGTCGCATGTACGACGAAGGCAAGAGCGATTACGAAATGAAACCGGTCATCGCCGAGAAGCTCAAGGCCTATCAGGACTGGGCGGAGTGGGACACCAATCTGGGCCAGCAGATCAGCCTGGCAATCCTCGAAATCGAGCAGGAATAAAACGACTGCACGACCGCGCGGTGCAACGGGGCGGCGTGGCCGCCCCGCTCATTCAACCAGCCGGCTGACGCTGGCCACGTGGCCCTGCTGCCATTCCCCATCGAGTCCGATCCATTCGACGCGATTGCCGAGCATGCGGACGATGCCGGGACGGCGGTTATTCCCCGTATCGGAAAACTCGAAGCGATAATCGCGCTGGAATTGCAGTTGGCCGCTGCCGTTGCGTGCGAAGCGGGTCCGGCTCAGGGCCACACTCTCGTCCAGGAACTGCACCCCGGCCTCGCCGCAGGCACGGCGCCCCACCGCAATGGCCTGTTCGCGCACATGCATGCCGGCATACCAATACCAGCCGGCCACGCCCAACAACCCCAACAGCAGGATGTCCCAGCTCACTGCCCGGCGGAATCGGGTTTGACCGGGCTGCGGAACAGCGCCGCCACCTGCTTCTTGGCCGTCGGCCGCGTCAGGGCAGGCGCACTGTCGGTACGCGACGCATCGCTCGGCACATACGGCGCGTCGAACAAGGCATCGCGCGCGGTGGCGGGTTTGCTGCGCGGGACGCTGCGTTCGCGCTCGCGGTCGCCGTGTCGTTCCGGCCGCGGCGCACGCGACTGGAAGGCCGGTACATCGGCCGCGCCCGGTTCGAAGCCGGGAACGATCACCGGCGACAGCGTGCTGCCGATGAGTTTTTCGATGTCCCGGAGATAGCGCGTCTCCGATTCGCTCACCAGCGAGATCGCCTCGCCCAGGGCGCCGGCGCGGCCGGTGCGGCCGATGCGGTGCACGTAGTCCTCGGCGTTGTGCGGCAGGTCGTAGTTGACGACGAAGGGCAGCGCCTCGATGTCGATGCCACGCGCGGCGACGTCAGTGGCGACCAGCACGCGGATGGTGCCGGCCTTGAAGGCGTCGAGCGCCTTGATGCGTTCCTGCTGGGTCTTGTCGCCGTGGATGGCGTCGGCGTGGATGCCGGCCTTGTTGAGTTCGTTGGCGAGCCGGTTGCAGCCCAGTTTCGTCCCCGTGAACACGAGCACCTGCCGCAGATCGCGGCTCTTGATCAGGTGTGCCAGCAAAGCCCGCTTGCGCTCGTGGTGCACCGGATGCACCACCTGGGTGACCGTCACGGCCGTCTCGTTGCGCGCCACCTCGATGAAGGTCGGGGTATTGAGGATGCTGTCGGCGAGTTTGCGGATTTCTTCCGGGAAGGTCGCCGAGAACATCATGTTCACCCGCTGCATCGGCAACAGGGCGACGATGCGCTTGAGGTCGGGCATGAAACCCATGTCGAGCATGCGGTCGGCTTCGTCGAGCACCAGGGTGTTGACCTGGGAGAGCGACAGCGTCTTGTTCTGCACGTGATCGAGCAGCCGGCCGGGCGTCGCCACCAGGATCTCGACGCCGGTTTTCAGGATCGGGATCTGCGTGTTGATATTGACCCCGCCGTACACCACCAGCGAGCGCAGCGGCACGTGCTTGGTGTAGGCCTGCACGGCCTCCTCGACCTGGATCGCCAGTTCGCGTGTGGGGGTGAGAATCAACGCGCGGATCGGATGCTTGGCCGGCGACGTGCCGTTGTTGGCGAACGGCAGCAGGCGCTGGATCAGCGGCAGCGCGAAGGCCGCGGTCTTGCCGGTGCCGGTCTGCGCGGCACCGAGAATGTCGCCGCCCTGCAGCGCCAGGGGAATCACCTGTGCCTGGATCGGGGTCGGGGTCGCGTAGCCCATTTCGTCGAGGGCACGCAGGATGTCGGGCGCCAGCCCGAGTTCAGCAAAAGTCGTCAAAATCTGTCCAGTGAATACTCTGGTTCGGTTAAATTCTGGCCGGCTACATCCGGATCCAGTCGAAACCTGCCGTCTGGCAGGCCACACGCACGTCGCCATCCGCGCAATCCAGCACCTGGGCCAGTGCGCGTTGCGCCAGGGCGGCCGTGTTGTTCTTGCGCGAGACGTGTGCGGCCATCACACATTGCAACCCGCCGTGCTTCAGTTTGTCCAGCAAGGCCGCCGACTGGCCGTTTTCCAGATGGCCGAAACGCCCGCCCACACGGCGCTTGAGGCTCACGGGATACGGCCCGCTTTCCAGCATCGCGGCGTCGTGATTGCATTCCAGCACCAACGCGTCGACGCCGGCCAGCATGGCCTCGATGTGCGGCGTGCTGCAGCCGGTATCGGTCAGCACGCCCAGACGGCGGCTGCCGTCGCCGAACACATACTGCACCGGTTCGCGCGCATCGTGCGGCACGGGAAACGGCTGGATTTCCAGATCGTCCACCGCGAACGCCGCATGGCTGTCGATCACCCGCACCATCACGCCGTCGAGGTCCTGCGCCATGGCCAGCGTGCCGGCGGTCAGCCACACCGGCAATTTGTGCTTGCGCGCCAGCCGGCCTACCCCGCCGATATGGTCGCTGTGCTCGTGGGTCACGACGATGCCCGCCAGATCCGCGACCTCCAGCTTGAGCCGTGCCAACCGCGCAATGCTGTCGGCCAGCCCGAAACCGCAGTCCATCAACACCCGGGTGGAGCCGGCCTCGACCACCAGGCCGTTGCCTTCGCTGCCGCTGCCGAGGCTGGCGAACCGCATCACGCCCGTCCCTGCGTCACTTCAACTCGTTGTGCAACAGCTTGATGATGCGATTCTGCGTGTCGGCGTCGGCTGCCTTGCCGTCGGTACCGGTGACGCCAACCCGGCTCTTCGCACCCGCTTCGCTGACCACGATTTGCAATTGCGGCGAGGTCTGCGCCTTCTTGCTGCGCCAGAAGGCGAGCTTGGCGAACATGCCTTCGTCGCGCTTGCTGGCGTTGTCGATACCGGGGTCGATGTAGCGCACGTAGTAGATGCCCTTGGAGCGGTCGCGGTCCTCCACGGCGAAACCGACGCGGTCGAGCGCGAGGCCGACACGACGCCAGGCGCGGTCGAAGCCTTCATCCATTTCCAGGACCGGGGCGCCGGCTTCCTGGACGATGCGCGCCATCTCAGGCGTCTGCTGTTTGGCCAGCTGCGCATCGACGCGGCTCTTCTCCACGCCGAAGCGCAGCATCAGGCGACGCAGCATCTCGGCCTCGAGTTCGGGGTCGGGCTGACGCGGCTCCCACACGGTCTTGTCCTTGGCCTCGGTGGCGTAGACTTCCTTCATGCCGCGATGGCTGATGTAGATTTCGGTGCCGCTCTTGCCGGTTTCGATGCGCGTGCGGAACTTGTCGCGCTCGGCGGTGGAATACAGGCCGTCGAATACCTTGCCGATCGTGCGGCGGATCACGTCCTGCGGGATCTTGGCCCGGTTTTCCGCCCAGTCGGTTTCGATGATGCCGGTTTCAGGCGATTCCATGTTGATGATGAAACCGTTCTCCTGCCAGAAATCCTTGATCACCGGCCACACTTGCTGCGGGGTGGCCTGCACCACCAGCCAGCGCTGGCTGCCGGCGCGTTCGATGTGGGCTTTCTCTTCGGTGGGCAGCAGGGTCTGCGCGCTGCTCGGTGTCGCCTTGCGCTCCTGGCTGTAGGCCGACAACGTGGCCGTGCCACTGCCCTGGCTGTCGGGAATCGCATAACGGTTATCCGCCGTCGGCGCCACCAGATCGGGCGGCACTTCCAGCGTCGGCAGTTTGCCGGCCGACTTGTAATCGATCTTCTTGGATTCCACGATGCCACACCCCGACAGGGCCACGGCAACCACTACAAACAGGGGCAATAAACGCATATTAAAGATGTCCTAAACGAAGGCTTGAATCAAAGCGGCATGGCGCATCGCACCGTGCTAGATCAATCTGGCGTGACGCAGCGCGTCGCGCACCGTGTCATGCAGTCCGGCAGACAACGGGGTCAAGGGCAGGCGCAGGGCAGGCGAAATCAGCCCCAGCTCCGCGCACGCCCACTTGACCGGAATCGGGTTGGCCTCGACAAACAGCTTGCTGTGCAGGGGCAGCAGCGCATTATTGAGTTCGCGCGCGCGCGTCAGGTTCCCGGCGAATGCCGCGGCGCACAGTTCGTGCATCAGCTTCGGCGCGACGTTGGCGGTCACCGAAATGACGCCGTGGCCGCCCAGCAGCATGAAGGGCAGCGCCGAAGCGTCGTCGCCGGTATACAGCGCGAACCCTTCGGGCGCGCGACGCAGCAGATCGGCCGCACGCTCCATGCTGCCGGTCGCGTCCTTGATGCCGACGATGCCGGGCACGTCTGCCAAACGCAGCGTCGTATCGTTGGAGAGATCGGTCACCGTGCGTCCCGGCACATTGTAGAGAATCAGCGGCAGGTCGACCGCTTCGGCGATCTTGCGGAAATGCTGGTAGAGACCTTCCTGCGTCGGCTTGTTGTAATAGGGCACCACGGACAGGCCGGCCTGCGCGCCTGCCGCCTTGGCGCACGCGGTCAGTTCGATCGCCTCGGCGGTCGAATTCGCACCGGTGCCGGCGATCACCGGCACACGTCCGGCCACCTGCTCGACCGTCGTGCGGATCAACAGGCAATGCTCGTCGTAGCTGACCGTAGGCGATTCGCCGGTCGTGCCGACGATGACGATGCCGTCCGACCCCTCGGCAATATGCCAGTCGATCAGGCGCCGCAGCGTGTCGAGATCGAGCGCGCCGTCGTTCGACATGGGAGTGACTATCGCAACCAGGCTGCCTCTGGCCCTATTCATTTCTGCCATCTTGTTTCCGCCGCTATATAGTTCAGACACGCGCCGGATTCCCGGCGATGTAACGATAAATCACGCATTCTAATCTATCTGGTCGCGCCCGGCTTTTTCTAAATCAGGGCATGCCTGCTGCGATCACGGGACCTGCACCCTAGCTCTGGGGGGGACGCGGGTTATGCCAGCGTCCGCCGGCAAGCAGCAGATCGGCCTCGGCCGGTCCCCAGGTGCCGGGCTCGTAGAGACACGCCGGGTCGCGATGTGACAGGACGGGTTCCACCACGCGCCAGGCTGCCTCCACCGCGTCCTGGCGGGCGAACAGCATGGCTTCGCCGTCCATGGCGTCGCCGAGCAGGCGCTCGTAGGCGCTCATTTCATCCGGGTGGTTGTTGCAGACGTAGAGCTCGACGGGCCGGCCGACCATGCGGTCGCCCGCATTCTTCGTGCGCGCACCCAGCGCGATGGACACGGTGGGCGACAAACGCATGCGCAGGTAATTCGGGGCCAGCGGCCCCGCCTCGGACAGCGCGAACACGCGCTGCGGCGGAAGCTGGAACTCGGCGCGGATCTCGGTGGTGGTGAGCGGCAGGTGCTTGCCGGTCCGCACGATGAAGGGGACGCCGGCCCAGCGCCAGGTGTCCACGTAGAACCGTACGGCTGCGTAGGTTTCGGTGTCCGATCCACGCGCGACGCCTTCCTCCTTCCGGTAGCCCTCGTATTGTCCGCGAACCATGTCGCCGGGTTCCAGCGGACGAATGGCCTTGAGCAGTTTGGCCTGCTCATCGCGCACCGCTTCCGCGCTGGTTCCCAGCGGCGGTTCCATGGCCAGCAGGGCGAGGATCTGCAGCAGGTGGTTCTGCAGGACGTCGCGGATGGCCCCGACCGAATCGTAAAAGCGTCCGCGTCCGGCCACGCCGAAGTTCTCCGACATGGTGATCTGGATCTGCCGGATATGGTTGCGGTTCCAGATCGGTTCGAGAAAGGAGTTGGCGAAACGGAAATACAGGATGTTCTGCACCGCCTCCTTGCCCAGGTAGTGGTCGATGCGGAAGATCCCGGATTCCGGCAGCGCTTCGTACAGTGTCGCGTTGAGCGAGCGGGCCGATTCCAGATCGCGTCCGAAGGGTTTCTCCACCACGACCCGCGCGCCTTCGGTGCAGCCGGCCGCAGCCAGCCCGCGTACCACGACGGGGAACATGGCCGGCGGGATGGCGAAGTAATGGAGCGGATGTTTCCGGTGTTCCAGGGCGCGGCGCAGCGCCACATACGTTTCCGGATCTTCGTAGTCGCCGTTGACATAGGTCAGCAGGCTGGCGAGATTGCGGAACACCGCCTCATCCAGCCCGCCGCCAAAACTGACGATGCCATCGTGGGCGTGGGCGCGCAGGCGCTCGATGTCCCACCCCGGGGAATGCGCCACGCACAGGATCGGCGGCAGCGTGCGGCCATGCCGCAACATGTCGTGCAGCGCGGGGAAGATCTTGCGCCGGGCAAGATCGCCCGTGGCACCAAACAGGACCAGGGCATCGGAGATCGGGTTCTCGGTCACGGCATCAGACTCCAGCGTGTTTCAGGTTGACGTTATAGCAGGCAGGCAGCGCGCGTCGGGACACCCTGTCCGCGGGTTCCCCTCACCTGAGCCGGCCCAGCCAGCCCGTGAGTTGCTCGACGCCCAGGCTGACGCCGTGCGCCAGCAGCGGCACCGCGGCAATCCAGATGGCCACCAGACCCAATGCCGCCACGCCGAGACCGACCGACACCATGTCCAGTCCCGGCGTAGTACGGGCCACGATACCGAACGCCAGTTGGACCAGCAGCGCCAGGGCCAGCAAAGGCAAGGCAAGCTGCACGCCGGTGGCGAACAACCAGCTGCCGGCTTCGGCCAGCTGGCGCAAGTCCGTTGCGGCCGGCAGGACGGCGACCGGCATGGCCGCAAAACTGTCGCGCAGGGCGTGCACGACCAGCAGATGGCCGCTCGCCCCCAGGAACGCCATCGCCGCTAGCCAGCCAGCCAGCGCACGCCAGGCGGCATCCGCGGGTGCCGCCTGCTCGGCAGTCAGGGCCAGCAGGCCGCCGGTCGCGGTATGGCCGGTCCATACCAGCACCGCGCTCACCGCAGCAAACACCAGCCACACGCACAACGCCAGCGCCGCGCCCCATGCGACTTCCATGCCCAGGGCGAGCACGCCTTGCACCGTGAACGGTGCGGTCGTACCGAGCGCAAGGCCCGGTGCCAGCACGGCAGCCAGCACGGCGGCCAGGAACAGGCGCAGCAGCAGCGGCAGGCGGCCGACCAGCGGGTCGAACACGGTCCACCCGGCCAGGCGTGCGAAGGCGAACAGCCAGGCCGACAGGCCCGCTTCGGTCAGGGGCATGATCCGCTCATTCCACCAGACCCGGGAAATCGGTCAGCATGCTGCGCGCAAACTCGACCAGCTGCCCCCCCATCCAGCTGCCCAGCAGCGCCAGCACGAGCAACACGACGATGAGCTTGGGAACGAAGGACAGCGTGGGCTCGAGGATCTGCGTGGCGGCCTGGAACAGGCTGATGGCGAATGCCGTCAGCAGTCCCGCCAGCAACACCGGCGCGGCGATCAGCATCACCAGCCAAAGCGCGTCGCGAGCCAGGCCTTCCATTAAACCTGGAAACCGTAGTTGGACGTGCCCGATTGTGCGTCTGGGCGTGTGGCTGCCGCGAAGTGAGGAGGCAGCAGGCCGAGGCCTGCAACGACGAGCGACAAAGGCAGGCGCATGACCAGGCGTGCAAGCGGGTGCGTAGCGGGCTCGATTTGGCGGCCAACGTGATCGAAGGAGAAACTGTCAATATCCACGTGGAGTTTCCTCTGTTTATAAGCGGTCAACTGCGGTTTCCAGGTTTAAAAGCTCCCGAGCAGCGAGCCGACCAGCAGGTGCCAGCCGTCCACCGTGACGAACAACAGCAGCTTCAAGGGCAGCGACACCAGTTGCGGCGGCAGCATGATCATGCCGAGCGCGGTCAGCACGGCGGCGACCACCAGGTCGATCACCAGGAACGGCAGCACGACCATGAAGCCGATCTGGAAGGCGGTCTTGAGTTCGCTGGTGAGGAAGGCCGGCGCCAGCGCCGCCAGCGGCACGCTGTCCACCCGCTTGGGATCGATGCTTTTGTCGTTCTCGGTGAACAGACTGAGATCCTCGGCGCGAGTCTGTCGCAGCATGAAGACTTTCAGCGGCGACGCGGCTTTTTCGGCGGCGGCGTTGAAGCTGAGCGTACCGGCGAGATACGGCTGGTAGGCCTCGGTATTGATGGTCTTCAACGCCGGCGACATCACGAACACCGTCAGCAGCAGCGCCAGCCCCATCAGCACCAGATTCGGCGGCGCGGTCGAGCTGCCCAGGCCCTGGCGCAGCAGGAACAGCACCACGGCAATCCGGGTGAACGCGGTGAACGCCAGCAGCAGGGCGGGCAGGAACGGGAACAGCAGCAGCCAGGGCAGACTCGTTCCCGGCACGCCAAGCACCTGCCCCCCCGCGCCCGGCGTCACGCTCAGCAAGGGCACGCTGGCGTCCGCCGCCCACGTCGGCACGCAAAAGCCGAGGAGCAGCAGCAACAGCACCTTCGCCTTCATCGTCTGTGCTCCTGCGCCGATTCCGGCTTGGGCAAGGTATGCAGCAGGCGCACATTGCCGCCGCCCACGCCCAGCAGCAGCCAGGTATCGCCCACCTCGACCGTCACCACGCGCTCGCGCGCACCCACGGCGGTCGTCCCCACCACCTTGACTACGCCCTGCGCGCCCATGCCCGGCAGGTAGCGACGGACGAACCAGGCAACCGCAACGAACCCGCCGAGGATGAGCACCAGACTCAGCAGCACGGTGAACAGGCTGCCTGCGGTATCGGTCGCCGCCCGTGCCCAGGACGGAACCAGCAGCAAGATACCTGCCGCGACGAATCTAGCCATGCCGGATGACCTCCCGCGCCCAGCGCGTCATGTCGGTTGTGGAATGCGGCAGCTGCAGGGCAAGCGTTGCCTGCGTGGACGCAGTCGTGATGTGCCATGCCAGCGCAGGCGGCAGCGCGTCCGACCCCGGCGCATCCAGCCAGCTTTCCGCCAGTACGGCATCCAGTGTCCGCACGAAGCTGTCGGGAACGAAGGACGTCCCGCTCACCCCGTTGCGGCCTCCCAGACGGCGCGTCAGCCACAGGGCGGCCAGCGTGGCATCGGGCAGCCAGATCGGCGACACCGGCACGTCGGCCGACTCGGGCGCCGGTTGCGCCATCGCCTGGACCGGCAGGCGCAGCCGAGCGCTCAGGGTGGCGGCCAGCTTGTGGGTCAGGCGCGCCGGCAGGCCGCTGGACGGCGGCGCAGGCGCTTTCAGGAAGGCGATCTCGGCGGGCGTGAGTTCGAGCAATTGCATCAGCGCCCCCGCAGCCCGGCATCGCGCCGGTGCGTCAGTTCCACCAATTCATCGTGATCGCGCTGCTCGACGCGCCGTTGCAGAATGGCGGCCTGCGCCAGGTGGCGCTGCTCCAGCAGGCGCAGCGCCTTCACCCGCTGCTCGGCCTGCATCCATTCGGCCAGCCGCGCCTGCCAGTCGCGGTGGGCGTCGTCGATGGCGGTCTGCGCAACCTGCATTTCCGCGGCTTGCGCGTACTGCAGCCGATTCTTTTCCAGCAGCTGCGCTGCCGTCACACCATCGCGCAGCTCGACCGCCAGCTGCGCGATATGGGCGTCGCGCAGCGCCAGCAACTGCACCTGCCGGCCGCGCGCGCGCAACCACACGCCATGCGCGAGCTTGACCCCGCGCGCCAGCGTTTCGCTGCGCCGTTCGGCCAATTGCAGCACCCGTGCCAGCGCGAAAGGCTTCATCCGAGCACCTCGTCAAGGCCAGCCTGCGCGGTTTCCAGCGGCGCACGCTCGCGCATGCCCTGCATCAGATAGCCCTGCATCCTGGGATACAGGCGGACGCCTTCGTCCAGCACCAGGTCGGCACCCGGCACGTAGGCGCCGACGGCAAGTAGATCGCGGCTGCGCATGTAACGCGAATAGAGATACTTGAAGCGGCGGGTGCGTTCCAGCGCCTCGTCGGAGAGCAGGTCGGGCTGCGCCCGGCTGATCGACGCCTCGATGTCGATCGCGGGATAGTGGCCGGCGTCGGCCAGATCGCGGGAGAGGACGATATGGCCGTCGAGGATCGCGCGCGCCGCATCGGCGATCGGGTCCTGCTGGTCGTCGCCTTCCATCAGCACGGTGAAGAACGCGGTGATCGAACCGCTGCCGCTGCGGCCGTTGCCGGCGCGTTCGGCCAGCTGCGGCAGCTTGGCGAACACCGACGGCGGATAGCCCTTGGTCGCGGGCGGTTCGCCGATCGCCAGCGCCACCTCGCGCTGCGCCATCGCGTAACGGGTCAGCGAATCCATGATGAGCAGCACGTGCTTGCCCTGGTCGCGGAAATATTCGGCGATCGACATCGCATACGCCGCGCCGTTCAGCCGCATCAGCGGCGGATGGTCGGCCGGCGCCGCCACCACCACCGCGCGCGCCATGCCTTCGCTGCCGAGGATGCGGTCGATGAATTCCTTGACCTCGCGGCCGCGTTCGCCGATCAGCCCCACCACCACCACGTCGGCCTCGGTCATGCGTGCCATCATGCCGAGCAGCACGCTCTTGCCGACGCCGCTGCCGGCGAACAGGCCCAGCCGCTGCCCGCGCCCGACCGTCAGGAGACCGTTGATCGCGCGCACGCCGACGTCCAGCGTCTTGCGGATCGGCGCGCGTTCGAGCGGATTGATCGGGCGGCTGTACAGCGGCACCCGCCGCTCCAGCATCAGCGGCCCCAAGCCGTCGAGCGGGCGCCCGGCGCCGTCGAGCACACGCCCCAGCAAGGTGTCGCCCACCGGCACCTGGCGTACCCGGTCCTGCGCCCGGCGGCGCGGAATGTAGCGCATGCCGAGGCGCGGCGGCTGCGCCGCCAGCGGGTTGTCGGGCACGACCCGGGCACCCGGCATCACGCCGTAGATATCGGTCGCCGGCATGATGAACAGACGGTCGCCGGCAAACCCCGCCACCTCGGCCTCGATGCTCTGGCCGCCCGGGATCTGGATGTGGCACTGGCTGCCCACCGGCATCCGCAGCCCGACCGCTTCCATCACCAGCCCGGACACCCGCGTCAGCCGCCCGCTGGTCGCGATCGGCGTCGCCCAGCTCACCGCGCGGCGGCAGTCGGCCAGATATTCGCGCAGGCGGACGGTACGATCCATCACTCGATCCAGTTCTGGTTGCTGCCGAGCACCTGCACCACCTGGCGCCAGCGTGCCGGCAGCGTGGCGTCGAGGTCGCCCTGCGAGGTCTCGATCAGGCAGCCGCCGCGTACGATGCGCACATCCTCGACGATGCGCAGGCGGTTCTTGTCGAGCACCTGGTCGAGATGCGGGCGCACCAGCGCGGCGTCGTCCGGATTCAACAGCAGACGCGCCTCGCGGCTGGTTTCCGCCATCTGCTTCAGCGCCAGGTTGACCACGTCGAGGATGCGTTCCGGCCGTACCGCCAACTCGCCCGCCACCACCTGGCGGGCCACGTCGAGCGCCAGTTCCAGCACCATGTCGGCGAGGCGGAAATCGAGATTGTCGAGCGTCGAGGAAAAGCTCTCGGCCAGCTGCTTCATGCGACCGCAGGCCTGTTCCCCTTCCACGCGCCCGGCAGCCTGGCCTTCGGCATACCCTTCGGCGCGCGCCGCCTCGCGCAATGCCGCCAGTTCGGCCTGCGGATCGGCCTCGGTTGGCGCAGCCTGGCCGGCGGACGCGGCCAGTTCCACCACTTCCCATTGTTCGAATGCGGTGGGGGTATTCGGCGTCGTGTCGTCTGTGCTCATGCCGCCTCCTCTTCGGGGAACTGGATCGCGCCTTCAGCCGCCAGCCGCCGAAGGCTCGCGCCCACCTCGTCCTGCGCGGCCTGGATCGTGGTCACCGGCACCGGGCCCAGCGTATCGAGGTCGATGCGCATGCGCTGCGCAGCGGTCGGACTCATCACGGCCGTCAGGGCGTCGAGCACCTGCCCGTCGCTGCCCTTCAAGGCATGCAACAGGGTACGCGCAGCGACGTTGCGCAGGAAAGTCTTGCGGCTGGCCTCGGGCAGCCGTGCCAGATCTTCGAACGCGAGATTGCGCACGCGCAGCCGCGCGGCCAGTTCCGCATCGTTCCGGTCGAGCTGGCTCAAGGCAGCGGCGGCGCTGCCCTCGCTCATCTGCCCCAGCAGGCCGGCCACCGCCGCTTCGCCCTGAGGCGACGCGGCGGCGTCCAGGCTGGCCAACCAGTCGTCCAGGTCGCCCAGCATGTCGGCGCTCGGCGCATCGCTGTGCGCCAGGGCCAGCAAGGTGTCCGCGCGCGTCTTGCCGGGCAGCAGTTCGAGCACGGCGGCGGCGACGTCGCGCGGAAGCTGCGCGGCCACCACGGCGATCAGCTGGGGCGCCTGCGCCTCCAGCAGGCCGGCGATTTCCGCCGGCTCGCGCCAGGCCAGCTTCTCCAGTGCCTGCGCGCCCGACGCCCCCAGGCGTTCCAGCATGGCCTGCGCCCGCTCCGGCCGAAAAGCCTGCCGGAGCGTCTCGTCGAGGAAACGGCCGGTATCTGCCGCGAATCCGGTCTGTTCGGCGGCCTCGGCGGCGTAATCGCGCAGGATCGCACGCACGCGTTCGCGCGGCAGCACGTCGAGCTCGCGCATGGCGCTGCCGAGCCGGCTGACCTCGAGCGGGCTCAGATAGCGGAATACGGCCGCCGTGGCGTCCTCGCCGAGGGCGAGCAGAAGCGCAGCGGATTTTTCGATGCCGGCCTGGCTCACGCGCGCATCCTTGTTTGATCCATGCGGCTCACGCGCGCATCCCGGTTTGAATTCATGCGGCTGCTCACGCGCGCATCCAGAGCTTGATGACATCCGCGGTCACGCGCGGATTGGCCAGCACCTGGCCGCGGGTTGCCTCGAGTTCGGCGTCGAGGTCCACGGCGGGCGGCTCGACGGCCGGCACAGGCCGCGGGCGCCGCAAGACGGCCACCACCAGAAGCAGAAGCAGCCCGCCCCCGACCGCGGCCAGTATCCAGGGCTGGAATTCAAAGGTCCGGGGCATCGCCGGTGGCGGCGGCATGGGCGCAATCGAACGCGGAGTCTGCGCCTGCGGTTGCACGACGGCTGCAGCGGGCTGCGCGGCACGCGCCGCAGGCAGCGCATAGACATTCACCGTGTCGCCGCGCGACGGCACCAGTCCCAGTGCCTGGCGGGCCAGCTGGCCGGCACGGCCGAGTTCGGCGGCGCTCGCCTCGAATCCCAGGATCACGATGGCATTCACACGCCGGATGCGGCCTTCCGGCGTATGCGTGGTGCGCACGGTCTTCTCGAGCGGATGCGCCCGGCCGCCCACCACGACGTTGCGTACCCGTTCCACCGTCTGTTCGACGTCGCTGTCCTCCAGCGTGGCCGTCACCTGCACGCTCACGCGGTCCTTGCCGAGCCAGGGCGTCAGCACGGCCAGCGCCCGCTGCGCCAGATCCTGCTCCACCGCCCGCTGCCGCGACTGCACCACCTCGGGCACCGTGTCGCCCAGCTGCACGCCGCGCGGGTCGAATACCTGCACTTCGGACCGTTTCATACGCGGCACGCTGGCCGCCACCAGGGTCTGGATCGTCGTCACCTGCTCGGCCGACAGCCGCGCGTTCGGGCGCAGGCGCACCAGCACCGCAGCGGTGGCCGGCGGCGCATCGCGCAGGAACGGCGAGACCTTGGGCAGGGCAAGATGGACCTGCGCCAGCTCGACCGTTTCCAGCGACTGGATCGAGCGCGCCAGATCGCTTTCGAGTGCGTGCTGATAGCGCTGCTGCTCTTCCAGCGACGAGGCGCCGAAACGGGGCGCGCGATCGACCTCGTCCTGCGCGTCGGCGTCGGACCGGGGCAGGCCGCGCGCGGCCAGGCGGTAACGTGCCACATGCAGCTGATCGGCGGGCACCTCGATGCTGCCATCGGCGGCGGACAGGTGATAGGAAATATCGAGTTGGTCGAGCGCGGCGATGACCTCGCCGCCCGCCCGATCGGACAGCTTCGGGTAGAGCACGCGGTAGTCCGCCGGATTGAGCCACACATAGGCCGCAGACAGCGCCGCCAGCGGCAGCAACACCAGCAGGACGAACATGAAGCGGCGCAGCGGGCTCGCTTCCGCGATCAGGTCGCGCAGACTGCTCAGCCAACCCGGCACTGGACGCACCTCGTCTGCGGGGTCGGGTTGAGCTGTCGGGTCTTGATGGCTTGTATCGTCACGCGACGATTATAACCAGTCGGGCGTGGCCACAGCGCGCAATACCACCTGCACCTGCCCCGCCCGCTCGCGGCTCTGGAACCACCAGATGCTCCCCTTTTTCACCGACAGGTCGCCTGTCTGCCCGGTGAGCAGGCGCATCGCCACCTGCCCCAGCGTGGGCTGATGGCCCACCACCAGCACCGGATAGGCCGCATCGGGCCAGCCCGCCGCGGCCAGCATGTCGTCCGCGCTGGCTCCCGGCGCCAGCGCCGGCACCCGCTGAAAGCCGCGTCCCAGCGCCTGCGCGGTCTGCAGGCAGCGGGTGGCGGGGCTGACCAGGATCCGGATGTCCTGCGACAGCCGCGGCGTCAGCCAGTCGGCCATGCGCGATGCCTGCTTGCGGCCCTTGTCGGTGAGTTCGCGCTTGAGGTCGGGGACCGTGTCGTCGGCCTCGGCATGTCGCCACAAAATGAGTTCCATCGGTTTTCCTCGAAAAAATCCGGCATCCGGTCACAGGCAAGACCGCTGCATCGCACCGGGGTTCGCCACGAATCTACCAGTAAGGCTTCGATTTCAGGAATGCGCGGATCGACCCCGCACATTCGCCGTCCGCCGCGTCCGCCTGTTTCGCCGCCAGCCAGCCGAGGACGAAATCCCCCATCGAGCCCGCCTCCCTCCCTGCCTCCGTCAGCAGGCCCGATGCGATATGCGCGTCGTTGGCCCGTCCCAGGCTGTCCTGCGCATCACGCAGCGCCGCCAGGTAGCGTACCTGCCGCTGCTTGCACCCTTTAGGGCGGCCTTCGAACAGCGTCTGGAAAAACTCGGCCGCATAGCGCTGGCGCTTGATCGCGATGCGCAGGAGATGCCGCCGGGCCGGCGTCAGCGCGGCGAACTCGCGCGCGCCGCGAACGATCGGACGATGCCCCTTCTGCAGTGCCCGGCGCACCCAGGCGTCGAGCGGCGCCAGTTGGACAAACCGCTGCGCGGCCGGCACCGCCTGCCCCTCGGGATGCGAATGCCAGCCATGCCGCAACAGCCAGCGCTGCATCGCCAGCAGCCAGGCGCCGGGATGAGCCTGCACCAGCGCATCCCGCAGCGCCGTCCGCACCGCGATGCGACGCGCTTCCAGCGTCGCCATCCCTTGCTGCCAGGATTCGGCGTCGGGATAGTGCGGTGCGATCGCCGGCAGGGTTTCGCCGCACAGCACGTCCCAGTCGCGCGCCGGGCCCAGCGCGGCCGCCAGCGCGCGCAGGCCCTCCAGCAACTCGGGCGGCAGCGCGCACGCATCGCGAAACAGCCGCAGCGCCGCACGCAGGCGCCGCAACGCCACCCGCGCCTGATGCACATACTCGATGTCGTCCGACGCCAGCACCCCCGGCAAATTGGCCTGGAACTGCGCCAGACAGGCCTGGACGATCGCGGCGAAGCCCTCCTCCACGCCCATGCCGTCGTCCAGCGCCAGCGGTACGGATTTCACCGGCGCGGCCTCGATCCCATGCGCCAGGCGCACGCCGCGCTCGGCCTTGCTGACGTCGAACGGCAGGCAGTCGAACGCCGCGGCCCAGTCCAGCGCCAACGCGAACAGCGCATCCGGCTGGCCGGCCTTCAATTCGAGCTCGATCTCGCAGATCGGCTGGCTGCGTTCGCCGGACACCACCTCGCCGACGTCGAGCGCCACCTCGATCCGTGCACCGCCCTTGCCGGCAATCAGCCAGGCGGTGCGCTGGAAACGCGTCTCGAACACCGGCGCCAGCTGCGCGCGCAGCGCCTCCGGCACATAGGCCAGCGCCTCCGGCGGGAACCGGCTCCAATCCGGCACCCCGCGTCTGACCGGCATCTCGAATTCGACGCGCCGCGACAGCCCGCCCTGCCGCTCGCCCTCGGTCTTCAGCGTCTGCAGCCAGCGCCGCCCTACCCGCCGCACGCGCAGCGCCACGCCCTGCGCGCTCAAGGCGAAGTCCGGCGTGTCGAAATAACGGGTGACGAGGTCCTGCTGGCCCGGCGCGCTGCGCCGCCGGGCCATGCGTTTAACGAAGGCCGCAGCCTGCTGCTGAGGCAACGCCAGCTTGAGTTCGATTTCCATTGGATGCGGCGTTGTCATATAACTGTCATGTCAGGGTCGAACACGGACGTTTATCATTGAAGCACACCACGAATAAATTCATCATGAACCTGCCCAGCCCCGACACCCTCATCAACCGCGAGCTCGGCATACTCGCCTTTCAGCGCCGGGTGCTGGCGCAGGCCGACGATCCGTCCATGCCCCTGCTGGAGCGCCTGCGCTTCCTGTGCATCGTGTCGAGCAACATGGACGAATTCTTCGAGGTGCGCGTGGCCGGCCTCAAGGAACAGATCCGCGCCAACTCGACCCAGCGTTCGGCCGACGGCCTGACGCCGCGCCAGCAGTTCCGCGCGGTCTCCGAAATGGCGCATGCGCTGGTCGCCCAGCAGTACGAACTGTTCAACAAGGCGATCATTCCCGAACTGGCCGAACATGGCGTCCACTTCATCCGCCGCACGCACTGGAACGAAACCCAGGCGGCCTGGATCCGCGATTATTTCTTCCGCGAACTGATGCCGGTGCTCACGCCGGTCGGGCTCGATCCCTCGCATCCCTTCCCGCGCGTGCTCAACAAGAGCCTCAACTTCGCGGTCGAGCTGTCCGGGCGCGATGCTTTCGGCCGCAATTCCGGCGCTGCCGTGGTGCAGGCGCCGCGTGCGCTGCCGCGCGTCATCCGCATGCCGGAAGAAATCGCCGGCTGCGAATACGGCTTCGTCTTCCTGTCGTCCATCCTGCATGCCCACGTCGGCGAACTGTTCACCGGCATGACGGTACAGGGCTGCTACCAGTTCCGCGTCACCCGCAACTCCGACCTCTTCGTCGACGACGAGGAAACCAAGAACCTGCGCCAGGCGCTGCAGGGCGAACTGCCGCAGCGGCACTTCGGCGCAGCCGTGCGGCTGGAAGTGGCCGACAACTGCTCGGAATCGATGGCGGCCTTCCTGCTGGCGCAGTTCGAGCTCGAAGCCGACGACCTCTACCAGGAACAGGGGCCGGTGAACCTCGTGCGCCTGATGCAGGTGCCCGACTGGGTCGACCGCCCCGACCTCAAGTTCGCCCCCTTCATCCCCGCCCTGCCCGCGCGGCTGGCCAAGGACGAGGACATCTTCGCGCAGATCCGCAAGGGCGACATCCTGCTGCATCACCCCTTCGAGTCCTTCCAGCCGGTGATCGACTTCATCGAGCAGGCCGCCGCCGATCCCCACGTCGTCGCCATGCGGCAGACGGTGTACCGCACCGGTACCGACTCCAAGCTGATGCAGGCGCTGATCCAGGCTGCGCAGTCGGGCAAGGAGGTCACCGTGGTGGTCGAGCTGATGGCGCGCTTCGACGAGGAAGCCAACATCAACTGGGCCGCCAAGCTGGAGGAAGTCGGCGCCCATGTCGTCTACGGCGTCGTCGGCCACAAGACCCACGCCAAGCTGGCGCTGGTCATCCGCCGCGAAGACGGCGAACTGCGCCGCTACGCGCATCTGGGCACCGGCAACTATCACGCCCGCACCGCGCGCCTGTATACCGACTTCGGCCTGCTGACCGCCGACGACGCCATCACCGCCGACGTCAGCAGCCTGTTCACCCAGATCACCGGGCTGGGCAAGGCCGGCAAACTGAAACGCCTGTGGCAATCGCCGTTCACGCTGCACAGCGAAGTCGTCGCCGCCATCAACCACGAAGCCGAACTGGCGGCCGCCGGCAAGCCCGCCGCCATCATCGCCAAGATGAACGCGCTGCTGGAGCCGCAGGTCATCGCCGCGCTCTATGCCGCCAGCCAGGCCGGGGTGAAGATCGACCTCATCATCCGCGGCGTGTGCGCGCTCAGGCCCGGCATTCCGGGGCTGTCCGAACACATCCGCGTGCGCTCGGTGGTCGGCCGCTTCCTCGAACACACCCGCATCTTCTATTTCAGGAACGACGGCGACGACAAGGTCTTCCTGTCGTCGGCCGACTGGATGGACCGCAACTTCTTCCGCCGTATCGAAACCGGCTTCCCCATCCTCAATCCCAAGCTGAAGAAGCGCGTGATCGCAGAAGGCTTGAAGCCCTACCTGCGCGACAACGTGCAGGCCTGGGACATGCTGCCCGACGGCAGCTACCGCCGCCGCACCAAGCGCCGCGCCAAGGCCTACAGTGCGCAGGTCGAACTGCTGGCACTGCTGACCAAGCCAGCCTAGACGCGCTACAACCGACTCCGACGCGGCGTTTCGCACTCGCGTGCGGACCCAGACCGATGCGTTCGGCGCGCCCGATCGCCGAGGTGGATGGGGTTTTGTCCTACAAAGTGTTCGTATCCCACTGATACGTTCACGCCTCCTCAAGCCTTAAGCTGACATCCAGCCACTGAGCCCAAGAAACAGGCCAGCGCGAACAGTTCAGCGCTCAGCGAGCGTATGCAGCTTGATGCAAGGGCACTCCACGCAGCTGCCGAAGAATAAAAGTCTCATGCGACGCAATTTTTCTTTTCTTGCATCGAGATCAAATCGATATCAATTAGACGAAAGGCCAAAAATGCGAACCACCCCCTTAATATTCAATCTCCTGGGCGCTGCACTTCTTTCCGCGGGCGCTGTCTCTGCCCACGCGGCCGACGGCCGTTTCTACGACCCCCGCAACGCCGCCAGCCCCACCGGAAAAACCATCGGCTACGAGCTGTACCGCACGATCGGATGTCCCGGCCGGGGCCTGCTCGATACGCCGTGCCCGGTTCCGAAAGATGTCGACAGCGATGGCGACGGCGTCGTCGACAGCAAAGACAAATGCCCCGACACGCCGAAGGGCACCGAGGTCGACGCCAACGGGTGTCCCCTTCCAGTCGCCGCCCCCGCTGAGCCGGCACCGGCCCCCATGACGGAACAGAAACCGGAAGCTGAACAGCAGGTGGTCAGCCCCGTGCCGGTCCCGGCGCCGCATCGCATGGTGCTCGAAGGCGTGAATTTCAATTTTGACCGCGCCGCGCTGCGTCCGGAAGACCGCGACGTCATCGACAAAGACTTCGCCAAGCTCAAGGAGTGGGGCGATGTCAAGATAGAAGTGGCGGGCCACACCGACAGCATCGGCAGCGATCGCTACAACATGGGCTTGTCGCTGCGCCGTGCCAAGACCGTTCGCAGCTATCTGATCAGCAAAGGCATCCGCGCCGACCGTCTGGTGGCCAAGGGCTACGGCGAATCGCAGCCGATCGCCAGCAACGACACCGACGAAGGCAGGTTCCAGAACCGTCGCGTCGAACTGAACCAGATCAAGGAATAAACGCTTTCTGAAACGCTCTGCAAACCTGTGTATCCGGGGCCTTCGGTCCCCGATTTTTTTGTCTGTCTTGCGTGCCTCTCCCCTAGGCCACTGCGGGGCCGCCCCCGTCGAAAGCCGCCCGAGCCCTCCCCGGCCCGATTTACCCGGCTCGAACGGAGTCGGCAGCGACGGACTTGAAAACCCCGGCATCGCCCCCATTTTCCGTTGCGTTGTGTTTGTTTTACGGGAGAGATAGGCATGTCCGCCACCAAAGAAACCCTGGGCTTCCAGGCCGAAGTCAAACAGCTGCTGCAGCTGATGATCCATTCCTTGTATTCCAACAAGGACATTTTCCTGCGCGAACTCATTTCCAATGCCTCCGACGCCGCCGACAAGCTGCGCTTCGAGGGGCTGTCGGATGGCGCGCTCTATGAAAACGACCCCGACCTCAAGATCCGCATCGCCTTCGACCGCGAGGCGCGCACGCTGACCATCACCGACAACGGCATCGGCATGAGCCGGCAGGAAGTCATCGAGCACATCGGCACCATCGCCAAATCCGGCACTCGCGAATTCTTCAGCCAGCTCTCCGGCGACCAGCAGAAGGACGCCGCGCTGATCGGCCAGTTCGGCGTCGGCTTCTATTCCGCCTTCATCGTCGCCGACCGCGTGACGCTGACCACCCGCCGCGCCGGGCTCACCGCCGAGCACGGCGTGCGCTGGGAATCCGAAGGCGCCGGCGACTACACGCTGGAAACCGTCGACAAGCCCGGCCGCGGCACCGAGATCGTGCTGCATCTGCGCGAAGGCGAGGACGAATTCCTCTCCGACTGGAAGATCAAGTCGGTCATCCGCACCTATTCCGACCACATCACCCTGCCCATCGTGATGAAGAAGAGCGAATGGAAGGACGGCGTGGAGACGCCCACCGACGAGGACGAAACCGTCAACAAGGCTTCGGCCCTGTGGGCGCGCGCCAAAAAGGACGTCACCGACGACGAGTACAACGAGTTCTACAAGCACGTCGCCCACGATTTCGAACCGCCGCTCGCCTGGTCGCACAACCGCGTCGAGGGCAAGCAGGAATACATCTCGCTGCTCTACGTGCCCTCGCACGCGCCGTTCGACCTCTACGACCGCGAGAAGCGGCATGGGATCAAGCTCTATGTGCGCCGCGTCTTCATCATGGACGACGCCGAGCAGCTGATGCCGCAATACCTGCGCTTCGTCCGCGGCGTCATCGACTCGGCCGACCTGCCGCTCAACGTCTCGCGCGAAATCCTGCAGTCGAGCCGCGACATCGACGCCATCAAGGCCGGCTCGGTGAAGAAGGTGCTGGGCCTCTTGGAAGACCTGGCCGAGAACCAGCCCGAGAAATACGTCGCGTTCTGGAAGGAATTCGGCAAGGTGCTGAAGGAAGGCCCGGGCGAGGACTTCGCCAACAAGGAGAAAATCGCTGGGCTGCTGCGTTTCGCTTCCACCCACGCCGACACCGACGCCCAGATCGTCTCGCTCAAGGACTACATCGGCCGCATGAAGGAAGGCCAGGAAGCGATCTACACCATCACCGCCGACAGCTTCGCCGCCGCCCAGCACAGCCCGCACCTCGAAATCTTCCGCAAGAAAGGCATCGAGGTCCTGCTGCTGTCCGACCGCGTCGACGAATGGCTGATGAGCAACCTCACCGAGTTCGACGGCAAGCCGATCAAGTCCGTCGCCAAGGGCGGGCTGGATCTGGGCGCGCTCGAAGACGAAGCCGAGAAAACCGCGCAGAAAGAAGCCGAGGACGCCATGAAGCCGCTGGTCGAGCGCATCAAGACCACGCTCGGCGAGCGCGTCAAGGACGTCCGCGTCACCCACCGCCTCACCGACTCGCCCGCCTGCCTCGTCACCGGCGAAGGCGACATGAGCGCCAACCTCGAACGCCTGCTCAAGGCCGCCGGCCAGGCCGCGCCCACGGTGAAACCCACGCTGGAGATCAACCCGACCCATGCCCTGGTCACGCGGCTCAGCAGCGAGTCCGACGAAGCCCGGTTCAAGGACTGGGCCAACCTGCTGTTCGAGCAGGCGCTGCTGGCGGAAGGCGGGCAGCTCGACGATCCGGCGAGCTTTGTGCGGCGGTTGAATGGGTTGCTGGCGATGCTGCCGGGCTAATCGACCTACTAGCCGTTCGGTTGAACGAAACGCGCATGAATGATCCTTAAGAGGGCCATTTATGCGCGCTTTTATTGGGGTATGCTCTAAACACCAGTCTAATGCTAAGACCTTAGGTCCCTTGAGGAAATCCTTCCTCTATCTAGAGGTAGCGCTTCTGGTCTATCCTTACTTTCCGATTGCAAAAACCTAGGCGGCGTCATATGCCAAAAATGGCCTACAAAGCGCTCTTCCCGCCCGGCACCTTCGTGGATGTAGCGCTTTCAAACATCCCTGGAGTGTTCGCCTCAGAGGTTGATACCCCACAAAGGAGGCGCCTTTCATCCCAGCTACGCCTGTTCATTGGGTATATGCAAAATCTAGGCTTGACCTCATTCGAAATGTGGATAGACGGCTCATTCACGACGGTGAAACCTAATCCAACTGACGTTGACGTCGTGTGCTTTATTCCCAGAAGCGAGATTGAAAAGCTGTCGGATGAAAACCGAACCTCGCTTCAATATCTCGCTAGTGAAGAAGGCCGCCCCTACGTGCGTGAGAAATGGAGTGTCGATTATTACCACTGCCCATTCGATTCACTCATTGAAAGAAACTACTGGAAAGAAAGATTCTCGAAGGATGAATATGGCGAACCCAAAGGTATTGGTCGGATTAAGCTATGAGATCAATTACTGAGATTGAGAATGAGCTGAAAATAGTCAGCGAAATTGACGATCAAAATTGGGGGGGCGTTAAAACCTCGGATCGACCCGAGATCGACAAAGTATTTGCAGTGTCTTCAGCTAAGCGCAGGTCAATGCTTCAGAGAGAATTGGCGGATGCAAAGGCCGAGCGTGCTCATGAGTTGTTCGGCCTTAGATTGCATTCACCACAATTCTCGCCAGGCACAATCTCGCTGCGGGTATTTTCCAAACTGGCTTCTATTCTCAATGAAGCAATTGAGCTATCTGCCTGGAGAGAGTGGGATGTTAACGGCGACACCAGCACCGTAGATGACGGATTTCGACGTTTAATAAATCTACGTTTGGCTGGCATAAACGCCGGCTCTACCGAATTGGTTTTCTTGGGAAATACTGCACCTGATCTAACTGGCGAATCTGCACTTGAGTCGGGCTTAAAGAATTTCTTCGGTGTGCTTACCTCTGGCAACAACGAGATTCCTGATATGGTCAACGGCATCGGACCTAGAGCCACCAAGTCTGTGATGCAACTGATGAAAGCTTTCGAAGCCGAAAATATCGGTGTCGAGTTTTCTTGGTCTGCGCCAGAAGGCAAGTATTTCTGGGATGGCAGGCCAGATCAAATTACGCGTATCCGCGCGCTACTAGAAGAATTTGGCGAGACCAAGGCCACCACAATTGATGTATTTGGTGTCGTCAGTGCCCTAAGCAGGAAGCGGATTCAAATTGAGACAACTGATGGAGAAAGGCTAAGCCTTCGATATCACAGGTCACTAGCGGAGCAAGTGAATGCTCTCCATCTTGACCAAAGTTGCTCTTTCAAAATTGAAGAGACCACATATCCCTCTGACAAAATTGGTATTAGACGTGCGGCCTATCGTTTGGTAAAGATTATGTCCGATCAGCGAGGCCAATTATCGGAAGCCGCCGTTCAGTCCAGCGGCGATTAACAAACAATAGGGGACAGACCACGGTTTTCGCACCACGCTTTTGCACCCTTCCAACGCTAAAGGGGTCAGCTTCGGATATCGTTGATGCCAGAATTCAATGCCGACCCCTTTTATTGAATCCAGACGACACGAGAAGATGCGGCTGGAAAAAAAAGCAGGAAGGTGCGTTTGCCTTAAGCAAGTGCACCAATCAAAACAAGAATCGAATAAAACAATGACTTTACATAGCTTAGAAACAGAGACCATCTCGAATATCCCTAGCCAGGTGCCCACTTCACGTTATGCCTCGCTTTCTGGAGCAGTTCGGTGATAGGACATCTAAAGAGACGGTTTGACGAGTTGGTCGCACAAGCGGACGCGGTTGCGGCCACGAAAAAAACAATGCACAGTCCACACTCTGGCTCATACGAAGTAGTTGATCGCGACCTCTTACTTGGCTGGTGCGTAAAGGCGCGTAATCTGCTTGCCAGCGCCTGCGGCCGGGATTCTGAACACTTCAAGTCATTTATAGACGCAGAAAAGCCCCAATCTTTCGAGAACAATCCAACAAGACTCAGTCGTGTTCGGGCCGTTTTCCTCGCCGCCAAGGAGGACTTTGAAGGCGGCTACCTCTCATCTGTGCGCAATCTTGTACAAGCCGAAGTCTTCTCAACAGAACTTGAGCAGGCTCGGGAACTTCTTGCGGCTGGGTATCGCGTACCAGCCGCAGTTATTTGCGGGGTCGTCCTTGAGACTAATCTGCGCAGCTTATGCGAGGCACACGGTTTGGCTACGGGCAAGTTGGACAAGATGAACGCCGACCTAGCTAAGGCTGGGCAATACAACTCACTTGTCCAGAAACGGATTACTGCGCTAGCTGCCATACGGAACAGTGCAGCGCACGGGAACTCAGCCGAATTCGATGATACGAACGTTCGCTCCATGATCGAAGATGTCGAAAAGCTTGTAGCCGGCTGGCTCTCGTGAGTGGATGCCAAGTGCGCCAAAATCTTAGCGATCATCACAAATGGGATCAGCCCCATTTATCTGGGTACACACCAAATCAAGTGTGTACTTCACGTTAGATGATGACCGGCGCTGAGAAGCGTTCTTCATCACCATGGGCATCAGGTCCAAAGGAAATATTGCGCCACGGTCTTGACCTACTGCGCAGGGACTCGGAGAGCAACAGACGCTTGGCGATGATCATCGTCGACAACGCCGTTGAACTCACCATCAAGACATTTCTGGGCCTGCCCAAACGTATAACAGGGATTCATGTTCCTAGGGCACGATATCAGGAAATATCAGAGAGTTTTCCAAAGCTTCTTGATGCTATCGAAGAGTTCGCGTCATCGAAGCTGGAAGGTATAGATCTTGGCGAGATCGAGTGGTACCACCGGTTGCGCAATCAGCTCTACCATCAAGGAAATGGCCTTACCGTTGAGAAAGACAAAGTCACCGTCTATTCCGAGTTAGCTAAACTCCTGTTTCTCCGATTGTTCGATGAAGCACTTGATGTTGGTGAACTGCCCGATACCCACAAACTAGGCACTTTTATGTTCAAGTGGGCACGCTTCGAAAAAGGTCTGATTAATTACTCAGAGTTCGTCGCAGACACGTATGGGCGAACACCTAGCGTCCTCGCTGCCGCCAGAATTCTTGGAGAAGAAGGCAAGATGAATAGCGAACTGGTTGCCAAGTTCAAAATGATTCAGGAAGCGCGGAACAAGCTCGTTCACGGCCACGCGCCCATTGACTCTCTTCTCACTGACCAAGTGCTTGCCACATTCGAAGAACTGGATGCTTGGTTACGGTCTGAAGACAAACAGTACGCCGATGGAATCATCTAGACAATCGTTAGTCACCTTGGATGGGCATGCAAAAACTCTTGCTCAATAAATGGGGGCAGACTCCATCTATTGCATCTGGTCTTCCATGAATATCGCCCGAAAAAAGGAATCAAAGGGACCAGGCTCGAATATTTCCTAGGGAATGCAGGAATCAAAGGGTTGCCCATGCATAAAAAGCATTCGATGGAGTGTCCAGAGTGCGGTGCCTCACTCAAAAGAGCTACGCAAACGATCATTAATCACTACCGCACCAGCCACGAGATTACGTTATCCGATGCCGAGGCTTTTAGAATTGCATCTCGTCAAAGGAAAGGTACCCCATACGCTGAAGGACTAAAGCGAAATTACGCTGAAGTCCAAGGTGGTGCACCCGGTTTAGGGAAAAAGAAATGAGTGAGGGTAATCAAAGCACAAACAGTGCAAACAGTGGGGGCAGGTCTTGCAATACAACACGTAATACGGCCGGGTGAATCATCAGTCTGAGGAGGCTATCTGCAGTGGACATCCCTCGAATATTCAACATCACTGAAAGCGCTCACCGCATCCACAACCCGTTCACGCCCGAAAAGCTCGCCACGCTCGGCGCGGCGCTGCGTCTGGAAACGGGGACCCGGGTGCTCGACCTCGGCAGCGGTTCGGGAGAGATGCTGTGCACCTGGGCACGCGATCACGGCGTCGTCGGCATGGGCATCGACCTGAGCCAGCTGTTCACCGAGCAGGCGAAACGCCGGGCTGAAGCGCTCGGTGTCGCCGACCAGGTCGAGTTCATCCACGGCGACGCGACGGGCTACGTCTCCGACCAGAAGGCCGAGGTGGCAGCCTGTGTCGGCGCCTCGTGGATCGGGGGAGGTATCGCGGGCACGATCGCGCTTCTGGCGCAGAGCCTTGGCCCGGGAGGGCTGATCCTCATTGGCGAGCCCTACTGGCGGCAGATGCTGCCGACGGAAGAGGTTGCCAAGGGGTGTCTCGCCGGCTCGATCTCCGACTTTCTCAGGCTTCCGGAACTGCTCGCGTCTTTCGGCCGCCTTGGCTACGACGTCGTTGAAATGGTTCTGGCTGACCAAGACAGCTGGGACCGATACGAGGCGGCCAAATGGCTCACCATGCGCCGATGGCTTGAAGCCAATCCCGACGACGCGTTGGCGAAGGAGGTTCGATCCCAACTGAGCTCGGAACCCGAGCGCTACGCAGCTTACACGCGTGAATACCTGGGCTGGGGGGTGTTCGCGCTGATGCCGCGGTAAGGCGTTGGCGCACAGGCATCCGGTCAGGCCTGCACCCAAACGGAGGCATGGCTAACAGACCAGGCAAAAGTGGGGTCAGGTCTTGCAATGCGATACGGCAATGCAAGACCTCACCACGATTTGGAATCAATGCCAGCAGGATCAGGCTTCACTTCATGAAGCTGTCACGCTTCCCTGCAAACATGCGCACTCCCTGATTTGTCTAGACCACTCTGGAGTGCATATGAAAACGCTTGCCGCGACCCTGGGCGCCATAGGCTGTGCCCTGGCCTGCACCTTTGCCACCCCCGCCTTTGCCGACCACGCTGACCATGAACGCCATTCCCCCAAGGGCCACGGCAAGTTCGAGTTTGCCCTGATCGGCGACACCCCCTATTCCAGCGTCGAAGGCTTCGAGCGCGTACTGAGCGACATCAACGCCCACAACAAGATCAAGTTCGTCCTGCATGCCGGCGACATCAAGAACGGTTCCAGCCTGTGCTCCGACGAGATGTTCACTGACCGCCTCAACCGCTTCAACCGCTTCGAGGCCCCGTTTGTTTTCACCCCCGGCGACAACGAGTGGACCGACTGCCACCGCGCCAACAACGGCTCCTACCTGCCGCTCGAGCGCCTGAGCCGACTGCGCGAAGTCTTCTTCCCCGTGGTCGGCCAGACCCTCGGCCGCAAGCCCATGGCCGTGGAATCGCAAGGCGGCGAGTTCGTCGAGAACGTGCGCTGGTCCGCCCGGAACGTGATGTTTGCCACCCTGCACATTGTTGGCAGCGCCAACGCCCTGGCGCCTTTCACCACCCGTACCGCCGCGGATGACAACGAGGTCGCGCGCCGCATCGCCGCCACCGTCGAATGGATCAAAGGCACCTATGCCAAGGCCATCGCCGAGAACGCGCGCGGCGTCCTGTTCGTGTTCCAGGCCAACCCGGCGTTCGAAGCCGCGGTGGGCAGTGCCGACCGCAAGGGATTCGATGAAGTCCTGGCGGCGATGATCGAAGGCGCCAAGGCCTACGGCAAACCGGTGGTGTTCGCCCATGGCGACTCCCACTACATGCGCATCGACAAGCCGGTGCGCGAAGCCGGTGCTGCCGTGCCCAACATCACCCGCATCGAAAGCTTTGGCAGCTCTGACTACCATTGGCTGCGCGTCGAGGTCGACCCCAATTCGGCGGAGGTGTTCTCGGTGCACCAGGAAATCCTCCTGTAAGAAACAAGCCCCGCTTGCGGCGACGCTAGTGGGACTGTTTTCAAACACGAAGGCATGCCCTGCCGTTCCGGAGCGCGACTGAGCGATCAGTTGCGCTTTTTTATGGCACACCCTTGCATTGCATGACATACCCCGTGTTCTTACTTTGATTCGCGAGCACCCTCCGCAACAATTAGGGACAGACCTGGTTTTCCTGAGCCGATGTGATGAGCAATAGACGAAGCCGGTTCCTGTTATTGCTGCATGGGACGGTACACTCTTCAGCCACGCAGCCAGAACAAGCATTCACCAGAACAACGCAGCATGGAGTCTTTTCAGGAAGTTCCTTGCCCTGGCCTCGGCATTCCCCGCCTCCAGCGATCGCTGACGATCGCGAACCTGCCGAGCCTCCGTGCCTCGATCAGCACGGCGGCGGCGGTTCGGCCCGTCGAAGCGGCCAAGCTCTGATCGCCACTGAAGACTAGACGGCGCGAAAGGGGCCACGCAAACTTACGGAGCTGGCCATCACGGACAACTTGAAAGTCCTGGCCTCCGCTGAAGGGGCTGCTTCGGATATCGTCTATACCAGTATTCGACGATGCCCCCGTTTTATTGTTCTTCATGGTTGTTAACCCCGCGTTCCCTTGTTGGCACACTGGAGCTAGATAGAAACCGTGCATACGATCCTTGGTGCCAACGGCGTGATTGCCCGCGAGCTTTCGCAAGCGCTGGCTGCGCATGCGTCAGACATCCGGCAGGTGAGCCGGAATCCCCGCAAGGTCAACCCGACCGACGAGACCTTCGTCGCCGATCTTCTGGATGCCCAGGCAACGTCCCATGCCGTGGCCGGCAGCCAGGTCGTCTATCTGGTGGCCGGTCTGAAATACAACGCGTCGGTCTGGCAGGCGCAGTGGCCGCGCGTGATGCGCAATGCGATCGACGCCTGCAAGCAGCATGGCGCGCGCCTCGTGTTTTTCGACAACGTGTATGCCTATGGCCGGGTGGACGGCGTGATGACGGAGGACACACCGTTCAACCCGATCAGCCGGAAGGGCGAGGTCAGGGCAAGAATCGCGACGATGCTGCTGGATGAAATGCGCAGTGGCAATCTGCAGGCGATGATCGTGCGTTCGGCCGATTTCTATGGCCCCGGCGCCGTTCAAAGCTTTCCCCACGCGACGGTGTTCGAGCGCCTCAAGGCCGGCAAGACGCCGCAGTGGATCGGTAATCCGAATGCCGTGCACACCTTTACGTATACACCGGACGCCGGCCGGGCAGTGGCCGCGCTGGCGCGGTCGGCGGAGGCCTACGGCCAGACGTGGCATCTGCCTACCACCAAGGAGCCGCTGACGGGAGCGGACTTCGTGCGCCTGGCATGCGATCTGGCAGGACGCCCCTTCAAGATGCAGGTCGCGCCCCGCTGGATGTTGAGGCTCATGGGCCTGTTCATGCCCGTGCTGCGCGAGAATGACGAAATGATGTATCAGTTCGAGTATGACTACCGCTTCGACAGCAGCAAGGTCGAAGCTGCACTGGGTTTGCAGGCGACGCCTTACCGGCAGGGAATCCGCGCGTCACTGGGCGCCCATAACTAGTCAGCTGAGGTGGTGGGACGTTTCGGCCGTGGCCAATACGTCGCCGGATTGGCCGCTGAGGCTGTAGGGAATGCTGACGAAGGCCACCGAAAAGACCATGAGCAGCGTACCGAGGGTGACGACTGCGAATCGTTGTAGGAAGTCCATTGTGTTTCTCCTGAAAGTCGGCGCGATGCGTCGATGGCTTGCAGGATAGTTGCCGCGGATTAACTGCGACTTAAGGTGCGGACAATTCTATACGCCGCAAACGGCAGCGATGACGCGCAGGTTTCGGGCTGGCCGCCGGACCTGAATAGGGTTGGCCCTGCCCGCAAATCTTCTGCACAATGCCGCTTTTGCATCACAGGAGTTCCCCATGGCTTCGGGACAAATCCACATCGCCATCTTGAACCCCGGCGTCGAGATCACGCCGCTGCGGCTGCGTGGCTGGCTGCAGAAGGAGGCGGCGGTGATCAACAACCGCGCCAACCCGGGTGACGGGGCAATTCTGCGGCTGTTTCTCACCAGGAAGCTACGCTACGGTCTGCCCGGCAAGAAGCTCGACGCGATCCTGCAGGCGCTGACCGAAAAATATCCTGCCGTTCTGCGGATCGAGGTGCAGTTGATCGAAGCGCCTCTGACCGCCGACGAGATGGCGGAGCAGACCCGCATCGCCAACGCCGATCTCCAGAAATTCCTGCAGCGTGCGGAGGAATACGCCAAACGCAAGCAGGCCGAGGTGTTGGAGAACACGCCGCCTGTGCCGATCCAGTGGCATACGCTTAAGAGCGCGCTGGATTGAGCGAAGGGCGAATGGAATACGGGCTAGCTCACCCTGACCCCTTTGATTTTCTCAGTTAAAGCAGACTGAGACTAATATAGAAATCAAGCCAATCCTGGCCCTTTGATAGGAGTACCACAATGAGAACCAAGATTCTTGGACTGGTGGCCGTTGGATTGCTCGTAATCCCTTATCTGGCGGGCAATAGCGTTCAGGCCGCGCCGATATTGCAGACCGACATCACCACGGGCACCTTGAGCGGCGCCTTGAATGTCGATGTCAACGGCACACTGTACGACGTGAGATTCGTTGACGGAACGTGCATGGCCCTCTTTTCGGGCTGTGACAACGGAAGCGATTTTCCATTCGCCACCTTGGCGGAGGCAACCGCGGCGGGGCAGGCGCTTCTCGACTTTGTCTTCATCAATATCCCGGGATCGTACCGCTTCGATGAGTTTCCCAGCCGAACCGTCGGTTGCCTAGGGACGTCGACCGCCTGCAGTGTCTACATTCCAACAGGAATTGCCAACGACGGATCCGTACAGGGGGTCGTCGCCGTAAACAACATCTCCATCGCATCGGATTTTGTTGGGGGCCTGGCCGGGCTGGCTCCGTCCTATGACACGGCGGCAAACGATTCCCAGCATCGATTCGTTTGGGCGGCCTGGAGCCAGCCGGTCACAGTTCCTGAGCCCGGCGCGCTGTCGATCATGGTCGCCGGACTACTCGGGCTCGCCTTCACGCGCGCCCGGCGGAGAATGCCTTCAGGGAACGGACTCCCGCGTTAGTCACCAGCAGGAAATCAACGAGGCCAGACTCGAACTATTTCCAATGAGCGTCACTAACGAACGACCTCAGCGATGCCACGCCGCCTCTACCTAACCCGCTCCCACGCCATCCTGCGCCTCAAGCGTCGCCTCGAACAGGACAGCTTCCCGCGTGTCCAGATGAGTCTGATCGTCGGTTTCACCGGCGCGGCGGGCCTGCTGTTTTCCTTTGTCATGCTGGAGCTGGGCGTCACCAGCATGACACTGCGCTATCCGCTGGCGCTGCTGATGGCGTATGGCGTTTTCCTCGTGCTGCTGTGGCTGTGGCTGCACACCAAGGCCGAGGACTATGTGGACATCCCCGATTTTTCCGGTTCGGGGTCGAGTGGGTCGGGTGACTGCACGCCGGCATTCGAGGGCGGCGGCGGCCAATTCGGCGGGGGTGGCGCGAGCGGATCGTTTGACATGCCGACCGGGGCCGACTCCTCGCCGCTCTCGGACGCCGTCGGTGCCGTGGGTGATGCCGATGAGCTTGCGATCCCCCTTCTCGTCATCGTCTTCGCAGTCGGCCTCGCGCTGGCTTCGTTCTATGTCGTCTATGTCGCGCCGATGCTGTTCGCCGAACTGCTCGTCGACGGCGCCCTGTCGTACGCGCTCTACCGCAGGATCAAGGCGACCGATTCACCGCACTGGGTCGAGTCCGCTGTACGACGCACCGCCCTGCCCTTCGTGCTGACCGCCGTCTTCGTCTCGGCCACTGGGGCAGCGATGGCCGCTTACGCGCCGGGCGCACACTCGATCGGCCAGGTGGTCCAACACACTCAAACCAAGCAGTAGCATGCAAACACTATTCTCCCTGATCGAATCCCCCTTCCACCCCGATTTCAGCGCCCTGTATCAGAAGCTGGGCATTGCGGCGCAGCGTTTCGACTCGGCCCGCAATCTTCACCGGGCGTTGCAGAAACAGCCGCCGGATTTTTTCGTGGGGGAATTCATTTACGGTTGGGGCAACAACTACGCTGGCGCAAACGTCTCCAATCTGGATGTCACGCTCCGGTCGCTGCAACGCTTCGCGCCGCAGGCGAAGATGATCGTGTTCATGCATCCGCGTGAAGAAGACCACATCGGCAAGCTGCTGGAGCTGTTTCCCATCCATGCCGTGCTGACCTACCCGGTGAGTGAGCAGGCGATGCAGGCGGCATTGCAACCCGCAACCTGAATCCGCCAGGAAAACATGGGGTCAGTTCAGCCCCGTTACGGCGCCACCACGCGCCGCGCATGACGCACCAGCAGTGGAAGTGCCATGCGGTTGACCAAGCCCGGCAGGCGCAGCGGCTTGACCAGCATTTTCACCGTCATCTCGTAAGGATAGTGGGCGCGTGCCCAGTGACCTGCCGTGTGCTGAAAGCGCTGGAAGTCCTGGGGGCTGAATGTCTGTCCGGGGTTGCGCACGGCATGGGCGTTTTTCAAAGCCAGGTAGGCATCTTCCTGACCTATTTCGCCGAGTCGCTGCCGAATGACGCGGGCCACTTGCCAGCGTGACGGGCGTTCCCGTTCGCGATAGCGCAGGAAGGCATGATAGAAATACTTGTAGTGCCCCACTTCGTCGTCACGGATATGACCCACCAGCGTGGCAAGCACCGGCTCCGGGCTGATTTGCTGCAACAGACCATACAGGCCCGCGGTACCGGTTTCCACGACACAGCGTGCAACCATCTCCAGCGCGCGCGTGGGCTCCAGCAGTTCCGCCTTGCAATATGGACGATAGTCCGTACAGAACCCGTCGAACGCCGTCTGCCAGTCAAATGCGGGCCACACCGTCTCCACGTAGCGTCGCAATGCGCGTCCGTGCTGCAGCTCCTCCGGTTCCCATCGCTCACGCAGCCACTGGCTGGCTTCGGCATCGCCCGCCATGTGGTCCAGCAGGTTGTGTGTGTATAGATCAGCCAGGCTCTCCACAAACGAGGCCGCTGCGAGCACATGGAACCACGTCTCTTCGTGGGCGATGCGTTCATGCGCGATGCGGTCGAACGCAATCTGCTCGATCGACCAGGGATGCGGCGCAACGAAGGCGGGGCGTGGATCCGACATATCAGCTCATCTGCTTGGGTTCCCTGGTCAGACTCATATAGGCGACTGCGGTTCATTGCACGAATTAAAGATGCATACCGAACTTAATCCAGTCGCAACAAGGGTATAAAGTGTATTTGCACGATTCGTTTCAGACCGTAAGGGGAAGCAGTCATGCAATCAAAAACACATGGCACGGCGTCTGCTGGACCGATGTGTTCCTCTGCCCCGACCACGCTCAAGATTCCGGCGACGGGAGCCTGATCCGTGCCCTGGGTGACATTGCCCGCGCGCGCGGCATGACGCATGCTTGCGCGCGACACCGGTCTGACGCGCGAGGGCCTCTACATGGCGCTTTCCACGGAAGGCAATCCGGCTTTTTCAACCATCTTCAAGGTGATCCGCGCCCTTGGGGTCGAGCTTCATGCAACGCACTGATTGATTGGCGGCTTGTGACCCAAGGATCGGTCCAGCTTCGCATTCATTTTCTCCCGGAAATAGGCGACCACGGTTTCCGCGCCACGCTTTCGCATCCCCCTTTAGTTCATCCCTCAGACTGCCGGGACACCCGTCAATGAACATCACCCCATTCCAGGCACTCGCCTGCCCGCTGGACGGTGCGCCCCTGCATTGCACGGGTTCCGCCTGGACCTGCGCGTCCGGCCACAACTTCGACATCGCCAGCCAGGGCTACACGAACCTGCTGCCGGTGCAAAACAAACGCTCGCGCGATCCGGGCGACAGCAAGGAGATGGTCGCGGCACGGCGACGTTTTCTGACGGCCGGCTTTTACCAGCCGATTGCCGCTGCGGTCAGCCGGGCCGTGCTGGCCGGTCTGCCCGCTGATGCAAGCATCAGCTGTCTCGATGCCGGGTGTGGCGAGGGCTACTACCTGCGCCAGTTGGCCGCATCGGTGCCGGAAGAACAAACGCTGGCGCTGCTGGGGCTGGATATTTCCAAATGGGCGGTGCTGTCGGCCGCGAAACAGGACACGCGCGTCAACTGGGTGGTGGGCAGCAACGCCAAGCTGCCGGTGCTGTCGGGCACGCTGGATCGCGTGCTGTGCCTGTTCGGCTTCCCGGTGTATCCCGAGTTTGCGCGGGTGCTGAAGCCAGGCGGCCTGCTGGTACAGGTCGATTCCGGGCCCGACCATCTGCGCGAACTGCGCGAGATCATCTACCCCAGCCTGAAGCCGGAACGCCCGGCCGACCTGCAGACCCCGACAGGCTTCAGCCGCCTGTCGACGGAAACGCTGCGCTTCCTTATAGAACTGACCGGCGCCGAACAGATTGCCGATCTGCTGGCCATGACGCCACATCTCTATCGCGCCAGTGCCGGGGGCCGCGACAAGGCCGCTGCGCTGACGGCGCTGTCGCTCGGCGTGGATGTGCGGCTGACGGGTTTTGAACGCCTGGGCTAGAGGCTATTCCTGATACAAGGATGCGAGCGGCGGGGACGTCAATGCTGCGTATCGCGGAAGCGGTCGCGCACCTGGCGGGCGGTGAAGAGCGTCACGAAATCCTTGATGCGGGCGTGCGCATCGAGCGTTTCGAGGATCTCGACATAGGCCCGGTTGACGTCGTCGAACGGCTGGTGGGCCTCGTCGGCGAGCGCGCGAATAGCGCTCAGATGCTCCGGCTCCAGTTCGATGTGATGGTGCGAGGTCATGACATCCTCCATACATATGATAGCGGCTACGTAACTATTATAGACAACAATATCTTTTTATATTGTCTTTTTATGCCGCCATGGCACCGTCCCGCCAGGCCTGCACGCGGGCCAGCAAGGCGTCGGGGGCGCTCGCTGGTGATCGCGGGCGCATCGGCATACACGGCGCCGGTATCGCCGTCCAGGCAGACGGGATCGCCTTCGTTGAGGACGGCGTCCCCGAGCCGGGCGCGATTGGCCGGTTCGTCGACGACCAGGTCCGTGCAGCCGACCAGACAGACCTTGCCCATCTGCCGCGCAACGACGGCAGCATGCGAGGTGCGCCCGCCGCTGGCGGTGAGCACGCCCCCCACGACGGCAATGCCGGCGATGTCGCTGGTGGCGACGTCGTTGCGAATGAGGATGGCCGACGTACCGCGCGCGGCGAAAGCCTGCGCCGCCCTGACCGAGAATGCGGCCGGTCCCTGCGCGACGCCGATTCCGGCCGGTATGGCATGCGCGAGCGGCGGCGCAGCGGATTCGACGCGCCGGATCGTGATCGCGTCGAGGTCGATGCCGGACAGCCTGTCCAGCGCCTCGTCCACGGTGATGAGGCCACTGTCCACCTGATCGACCGCCATGCGCAGCGAGGCCAGTGCAGTACGCTTGGCGGTTCGGGTCTGCAGCATGAACAGCTCGCCGTTCTCGACGGTGAATTCGAATTCCTGCGCGTCGCAGAAACTCTTCTCCAGCGCCTCGCCGACCTGGCCAAGCTTCTGCATCAGCCACACCGGCACGTCGTTCTCGGCGGTGACGCGTCGACGTCCGGAGACGATGTCCTCGCCCTGCGCCTGCTGCAGCCAGTCGATGTAGAGTCGGTTCTCGCCGGTGGACGGATCGCGGGTGAAGCCGACGCCGGCCCCGGAGTTGCCGCCGGCATTGCCGAACACCATGCGCTGCACGGTGACGGCGGTGCCGAGGTCGTCCGGCAGCGTGTTCAGCCGGCGGTACTCGACCGCCTTGTCCGACATCCACGACGCGAACACGGCCTCGGTGGCGGCGGCCAGTTGTTCGAACGGATCCTGCGGAAAGTCCCGGCCGGTATGATCGCGGTAGAGTTCGAGGGAGGCGTGCGCCAGATCGCGCATCGCGCGGAAATCGAGTTGCCGTGCCACTACGCTGCCGGTGCGGCGCAGGGTGGCTTCGAGCGCGGCCTCGAACGGCGCGGCAGGCACGCCGGCGACGATCTCGGCGAAGGCCTGGATCAGCCGGCGGTACGAGTCCCACGCCAGCCGGTGGTCGCCGGTCAGCCGCAACAGACCCGTCAGCGAGGCGTCGTTGAGGCCAACGTTGAGCACGGTCTCCATCATGCCGGGCATGGACACCGGCGCGCCCGAACGCACCGAGACCAGCAGCGGGCGGCGCGGACTGCCGAAGCCGAGGCCGCTGACGCGCTCGAGATCGCGGACGCCGGCCTGTAGCGCATCGGGCAGATGGAGCTTGCTGCCTGCGGCCTCGCGCACGGCGGCGCACCAGTCGGTGCCCATCACGAAACCCTGCGGCACCGGCAGGCCCATCGCCGCCATGCGGATCAGATTGTGCGCCTTGAAACCGGCAAGTTCCGCGCCCGGCACGCCGTCGCGCCCGTTGAGGTCGTACACCGAAAGCCGCGCGGCCGACTTGTGCCTGGTCTTAGTCATGAATCACCTTACCCATCACGTGATCGCGCAGCAGCAACGCGACATGCATCAGGCCGTCCGCGGCTTCCTCCAGGTTGCGCGCCGCCTCGACAGTGCCGAACACCTCGGAGAACGGACGGCAATCGCCCGCCACCGTGCGCTTGACTTCGCGCTCGGCGAGATCGCTCGCGTGTTCCATGGTGCGGATGGCGTGGATGGCCTGCAGGAAATCGTCCATGTCCTCGCGCGGCACGCCGCGGCGGGCATGGCGCGAGGCGGCGAGCGCCTTGACCAGTTCGCGGCTGGCCCGCGTGACCGGCTCGATCAGCCGTCCCAGCGCGGCGAGCGCGGCGGGCGTCGCCTGGGGCGAGAGCGTGATGTGGAACACGGCTTCCTCCAGGTCGTCGGCGATATCGTCGGCCTCGCTCATCAGATGGAGCATGAAGTTCTCGCCTTCCTGCTGGGTGGCGCGCGCCGCGTTCAGCTCGCGGTCGGCGGCCGTTTCCCAGTCCTTGGCCCGTTCCGCCATCGCCGCGACTTCATGGCGCCGCCCTGCCTGCGCGGCTTCCAGCGCGGCACGCACGGTGTCGGCGAGTTCGACCATGAGGCCGGCATGCTCGAGCGCGGTGTCGAGCAGCGCATCCTCGGTCGAGCGCACCTGGGAGGCGAGTTCGGCCCGGATCTCGTCCGCCGCCAGCGATGCGGGGCGCCCCTGCATCAGCCCTTCGAGCGCCTGTTTGAAATTGAAGCGCAGGAACTGCACCGCGCGTGCTTCGGTAAGCAGGTCGTCGAGCCGGTCGCCAGGCTTGAGCTGCGTGCCGTAGGCGAAACTCATCGCATCGTAGATGAGCTGTTCGCCGCCGGCCTTGAGCCAGGCCATGTGACCGATGTTGTTGTCGGCTGCCCACTTCAGCAGGTCGATCGACGCCTTGCGCGGCACGAACAGGCGCAAGCGCTTGCGGGCGCGGTTCCAGTCGATGAGAAAGACCAGGCGCGAGCCGAAGTGGCCGAGATAGTCGCGCAGCTGGCCGGCATTGCGGGCAGTGTAGGTGCCGACGCACAGGTGGTAGACGCCGTCTTCCATGCCCGCGTCCTTGCGCGAACGCGTGTCCTGCCATTTGACGTCGTAGCTTTCGAACAGGCTCTGGAAGAACAGCAGGCGCGGCAGATGGACGTCGGTGTAGGTGACCGTGACGGTGCGGCCGACGACGTGGATCACCAGCACGTGCGCGTCGGTGGTGCCGATATCGTTCTGCAGCACCAGCTTGTCGCCCACCCGCGTCGCGGTGGCGGACAGGCCGGGATGATCGAATTTGAGCGGCGCCGTGCGGTTGAGGCCTTCCATGAAAGCGGCGATCAGCACGCGGTCGGCGTCGCCTATGCCATAGGCACGGCAGCCGTCGATGGTTTCGCTGGCGAGGCTCGCCTGCAGGGTGTTCAGCGCCTTGTGCATGTCCATCACCAGCAGGTGCAGGCTGTCGGCGCCGGCACGGTCGCCCGAAGTCAGCGCCAGGATCGCCTCGGCCGTCAGCTCGTCGCCGTCCGCATCGGGTGGCGGAAACGCCTCGAAGCGCTGCGCGAACGCGGGGCTCCCCGGCGTTTCGGCTGCTCGCAGCGGCTCCAGCATTTCGGCCACGTCCTCCAGCGCCGCGCGCACGACCTCGGCCGCGGACGGAATTCGGTAGCGCCCCTGCCCGACCCGTTCGGACTCGCCAACCACCCGGTCCAGCTCGCCGTCCTGCACGCCTGCGGCAAGCCGCTCCGCCCGCAGGCTCGATGTCACCGCATCCGGGCGTTCGGCATGTGCCTGTGCCGTCTGCAGCAGCGTGAAGCGATATTTGACACGGTCGTTCGCGGCAAGCGCGCGATTGACGAGGCTGGGCAGCAGCAGGGCCTTCTCGTTGAGCGAATCGAGGATCCGGGTTTTCTCAGTCATGATTAAAAAGATAGACTTGTCATATTAAAAAACCATGACAGTTTTGTTGCAACGACCCTATTGCCGCACGAGCCTGCGCTTGGAAATTCGTATTTACTATTTATACTGTTTATACCATTTACACGATATGGAGATTGCCATGGCAGACGACACCAACAAGCCCGCAGAAGCCACCGCACCTGTCCCGGTCAAGGCGGCACCGGCGGCCACCAGGCCAAAAGCGGCTGCTCCGCGCAGGACGGCCCGGCCGGCGAAAGCCGCCGCAGCAAAGCCAGCGGCCAAACCGGCTGCACGCAAGCCAGCGGCCGCCAAGCCTGCCGCGGCGAAGAAGGCCGCACGCCCGGCGAAACCGGTCGTGGCGAAAAAGGCCGCCAAGCCAGTCAAGCCCAAGAAGGTCAAGCTGGTGCGCGACAGCTTCACCATGCCCGAAACCGAATATGCGCTGATCGCGGAATTGAAGAAGCGCTGTCTCGGCATGGGCGTTTCGGCCAAGAAGAGCGAAATTCTGCGCGCCGCCGTGGCCGGCCTGGCCAGGTTGGGCGACGCCGCAGTGGCTGCCGCGATTGGCCGCCTCGACGTGATCAAGACCGGCCGGCCCGCCAAATCCGGCAAATAAGCAGCGCGCACCCGGCGCCGCGGTGCTCCACGCCGCGCCGGCGTTGACCTGTCGCTCGGCGTGGCGGTGCGGCTGACGCGTTTTGAACGGGGCGTGGGCGAGAAGAAGATACAACGGGGCTGTTCAGCCCTGCTCCCACCACGCGAAACTCCTGCCTACGCACGGGCCTGCCCCTTCTTCCACGCTGCCGGCGGTAGGCCGACCAGTCTCTTGAACGTGCGCGAGAACGCGGCTTCGGACTCGTAGCCCACTTCCAGGGCGCCGGTCGCCGGTGCGATTCGATTCCCGCAGTAGCCGGCTGCCGAGCTGGATGCGCCAGTTGGCCAGGTAATGCATCGGCGGATCGCCGAGGTATTGCACGAAGCGTTCGTGCAACGCGGAACGCGACAGGCCGACTTCGCGGGCGAGGTCGTCGACCGTCCAGGCCTGATCCGGACGCGCATGCATGCGTTCAAGCGCCTTGCCGACGTAACGGTCGCGTCCTCGGGCAGGTTGTCGAGATAGCGGCGGGCGGCGTCGACGAACATCATCTCGGCGAGCCGTTCGAGCACGGCGTCGCCGCCGGGCCGCGGGTGGTTGGACTCGACGACCGCCTGTTCGATCACGCGAGCGGCCCAGCCGCTGGCACGTTCGGCCGGCAGATGCAGGATGGGCGGCAGCGCCGCGATCAGGGGATTGAACGGCCGCAGGTCGCAGCCAAAGCAAAAAACGCTCGAACGACAAAAGGGCCAGCCCTGTCTGGCCCTATTTGTTTGGGCGTATCTCAAGTACGCCCGGATTGACGCGTTATAACAAGTGACCGCAACGATGCCACCCTCACACGGCCTCGCGACTCCGGAAGTGCCCCCCCTCAAGCCAAGGAAACCCATGCAACGCGCCCGTTCCATCCGATTGGCTTTCTCATTCCATCCAACCTTCAAAATGCCCGGATTGCAGGCCGCACTGTATGCGGCCTGCCTCGCCCCGCTGGCGGCCGGCGCAGCGGAGTTCACGCCGCTGGGCGATCTGACGGGCGGGGGATTTGCAAGTTATGCCACGGGCGTGAGCGATGACGGCTCGGTCGTGGTGGGACGCAGCATCGGCGCCAGCGGCTACGAGGCGTTCCGCTGGACGCAGGCCGGCGGGATGGTGGGCCTGGGCGATCTGCCGGGCGGGCTGTTCGAGAGCCTGGCCAACGGCGTGAGCGGCGATGGCGCGGTGGTGGTAGGGCGCGGCCGCAACGCGAGCAGCCAGTTCGAGGCGTTCCGCTGGACGCAGGCGGGCGGCATCGTGGGCCTCGGCGATCTGCCGGGCGGGCAATTTGAAAGCGAGGCGTTCGCCACGAACGGCGATGGTTCGGTCGTGGTGGGATATGGCAAAAATTCCAGCTTCAGTTATGAGGCGTTTCGGTGGACGCAGGCCGGCGGGATGGTGGGGCTCGGCGATCTGGCAGGCGGCAGCGCTTACAGCGTCGGTCTCGACGTGAGCGATGATGGCTCGGTCGTGGTGGGAATGGGCAGCAGCGCCGGCGGTTATGAGGCGTTCCGCTGGACGCAGGCAGGCGGGATGGTGGGGCTCGGCGACCTGGCAGGCGGCAGTTTTTTCAGCGAAGCCTACGGCGTGAGCGGCGACGGCTCGGTGGTGGTGGGATACAGCACGAGCGCCAACGGCCAGGAGGCATTCCGCTGGACGCAGGCGGGCGGCATCGTGGGCCTCGGCGACCTGCCGGGCGGGATGTTCGACAGCGTAGCCTATGCGACGAATCGCGACGGTTCGGTGGTGGTGGGACGCGGCGTGAACGCCAGCAACTATCAGGAGGCCTTCCGCTGGACGCAAGCGGGCGGGTTGCAAAGCGTGACGGACTGGCTGGCCGCCGCCGGCGTGACCGTCGCGCCGGGCTATCTTCTGGGCAGCGCCACCGGGGTGTCGGCGGACGGCAGTACGGTGGTCGGACAGGCCTACGGCCCCTCCGGAGACGAAGCCTATCTGGCGCGCGTGTCGGCTGCGGGCAGCGGTTCGGTCAGCCTCGCCGATTTGCAGCACAGCCTGCTGGAAGCCAGCCGCGCGGGCGACATGACGCAGGGCATGAGCAATCTGGTGATGCATGGCGAACATAGCCGTCCGCTGTCGCACCGGGTGGCCGCCGGCCGGAAGGCCTTGTGGGTATCGGGCGACTGGGGCACGGACAACCACGACACGCGCGACGGCAATCTGGGTGCGGCCGAGCTCGGCGGCGGGATCAACCTGGGCAGCGCTCAGCTCAATCTGGCGCTGGGGCAAGCCTGGGCCAGACAAAACCTCACGCTGGGCGGCGCAGCCCGATCCGATGGCACCTATTTGATGGCCGAGACCTTGCTGCCCTTACCCGACAAGCTGTGGGCGACCCTGGATGTTTACGGCATGTGGGGCGAGGCGGATGTGCGTCGCGGCTATCTGAATGCGGGGCTGCCGACCACGTCCAATGGCCAGGCCGACACGTTCACTTGGGGGCTGCGCGCACGGGTCGACTGGGATCACGCGCTGTCGCTCGGCCAGTTCGATCTCACGCCTTATGCCGATCTGAGCCATACCGACACGCGCACGGACGCCTACACCGAAGCCGGCGGCGGTTTTCCGGTGGCGTACGACGCGCGCACGAACAAGGCGACCGAGTTGCATGTCGGCGCCAACGCCAGCCGCCCGCTTGCCGGCACGCTGCGCTTGATCGGCACGCTCGAGGTCGCCCACCTGTTCCAGGCGCGCCAGGCCGACACGCGCGGCCAGGTGGTGGGACTGTTCGGCTTCGATGTTCCCGGCACGGACAACAAGCAAACCTGGCTTCGCGCAGGCGGCGGCGTGGAAGGCAGGCTGGGGGCGGCACGGCGTCGCTCATGCTGAACGTCACGACCGAGGGGGCCGCACCCAATATGTGGCTGGCAACGGCTTACCGTATGGCGTTCTGAATATTCCGTCGGGCCGTGAACGGGCCATGTGCCCGGCAACTTTGATGACGGCCCCTTTGATGGGTACCCTGTCGCGATGGATTCCCTGATCGCCGCTGCCGCGCGCGCGCTCGTTGCCGGCGACGCGCTGGGTGCCCTCAAGCGCGTCGCGCTGCGCGACGACCCGCCGGCGCTCGCCCTCCGCGGTACCGCCATGGCCCAGCTCGGCGAATACCCGCGTGCCCGCGAACTGCTGCGGCGTGCCGCCCACGGCTTTGGCGCCCGCGAGGAAGTGGCGCACGCCCGCTGCGTGGTCGCAGAGGCGGAAGTGGCGCTGGCGATGCGCGACCTCCTCGGCTCGCCGCGAACGCTGGCAACCGCGGCGGCCACGCTCGAAACGCGAGCCGATCGCGCCAATGCGCTGCACGCACGTCTGATCCTGGTGCGCCGGCTGCTCCTGCTCGGTCGCCTCGATGAGGCCGCGTCCGTCCTGTCCACGCTCGATACGCAGGGCGTGCCGCCGTCGCTGCAGGCAATCGCCGAGCTGGCCGCGGCCGAGGTGGCGTTACGCTCGCTGCGCACGGCAGCAGCGCAGGCTGCACTCATGCGCGCCCTGGATGCGGCCGAACGCGCGGGCGTACCCGCACTCCTCGCCGAAGTGGCCGAGGTGCGCGCCGCGCTCGATCGCCCCGCCGCCCGCCGCGTCCACGCGGACCACGAGCATCCCCTGCGCCTCGACGAGGTGGAAGCCCTGTTCGCCTCGGGCGCGCTGGTGGTCGACGCCTGCCGCCACGGCCTGCGCACCGGCACGACCTGGCGGCCGCTGGCGCGCCGGCCGGTGCTGTTCGCGCTGGCACGTACACTCGCCGAGGCGTGGCCGGGCGATGTGAGCCGGGACGCCCTGATCGCACGCGCGTTCCATACCCGCCGGCCAGACGAGACGCACCGCGCACGCCTGCGGGTGGAGATCGGCCGCCTGCGCGCGCTGGCCGCGCCGCTCGCGCATATCGAGGCCACCGCGCGCGGCTTCGCGCTCACGCCGCGCGGCGAGCACGCCGTGGTCGTCCTGGTGCCCCCCATCGATGGCGATCAGGCGTCGCTGCTGGCGCTGCTGGCCGACGGCATGGCCTGGTCAACCTCGGCCCTCGCGCTGGCGCTCGGGGCCAGCCAGCGCACGGTGCAGCGTGCGCTCGCCGAGCTAGAGGCAGGGGGACGGGTACGCTCGATCGGGCGCGCCCGCACGCAGCGCTGGCTAGCGCCGCCGCTGGCCGGATTCACGACGATCTTGTTACTCCCCACTGCGCTGCCACTCGGCTAAATTGAGTCTCACGGCGCCATTCCTGCGCGCCGAAAGGAGTCAATCTGATGGCCATACCCCAAACCAAGACAGTCGAAACACCTCTCCAGACACCGGCACACGCCGCCGAGATCGTGCGTGAATACGGCCCCTTCGCCGGTACCGACCAGATCGCGGGCGTCACCCACGACGGCCGCCACGTCTGGGCCGCCACCGGACCCAGGCTGGTCGCCTTCGACCCCGAAAGCGGTCAGCTCGCGCATACGCTCGATTGCGCCGGCGACGCCGGCACCGCCTTCGACGGCACGCACCTCTACCAGATCGCCGACGCACGCATCGACAAGATCGATCCCGTCACCGGCGACGTCGTGGCGTCGATTCCGGCGCCCGGGCACGGTAGCGACTCGGGGCTCGCCTGGGCCGAAGGCAGCCTGTGGGTGGGACAGTACCGCGACCGCAAGATCCACCAGATCGATCCCGCCACCGGCGACATCCTGCGCGCCATCGAATCCAACCGCTTCGTCACCGGCGTGACCTGGGTCGACGGCGAGCTGTGGCACGGAACCTGGGAAGACGACGGCAGCGAACTCCGCCGCATCGACCCGGAAAACGGCACCGTGCTCGAACGGCTCGAAATGCCGCCCGGCGTCGGCGTCAGCGGGTTGGAATCCGACGGGGCAAACCTGTTTTATTGCGGCGGCGGACCGAGCGGGAAGGTCCGTGCCGTGCGGCGCCCGAAACAAGGCAGATCATGAACAAGGAGACAGACATGGACACGATGACCAAACACACGATCGGAACACGTGAAGCATGGCTTGCAGCAAGGATCGAACTGCTCAAGGCCGAGAAGGAACACACGCGGCGCAGCGACGAGCTGGCGCGGCGGCGGCAGGAACTGCCGTGGGTTCGCATCGACAAGGACTACCGCTTCGACACCGACGAGGGGAATGCCTCGCTGGCTGACCTTTTCCAGGGGCGCTCGCAGCTTCTCGTCTACCACTTCATGTTCGGACCCGACTACAAGGCAGGCTGTCCGACTTGCTCGTCGATTGCGGACGGCTTCAACGGGTTTGCGATTCATCTTGCCAACCACGACGTGATGCTGTGTGCCGTTTCGCTGGCACCGCTCGCCAAACTCCAGGCGTACAAGCGGCGGATGGGCTGGACCTTCCCCTGGGCATCATCGCTCGGCGGCGACTTCAACTTCGACTTCGACGCCTCGTACTCCGAGGCGCAGCAGCGCGAGGCCGGCATCGAATACAACTATCGGCGCGAGCCGCCGATGGCACCGATTCCCTTCACGATGGGCAAGGAAGCCGGCGACAAATCGCCTCCCGTCCAGAACGCCATCATGACCGGAACCGACGTCTCGACCTACCTGCGCGAACGACCGGGCATGAGCGCATTCGTGCTCGAGGACGGCGTCGTTTACCACACCTATTCCACCTATGCGCGCGGGCTGGACGGCCTCTGGGGCATGTATCAGTGGCTCGACCGCGCACCCAAGGGACGCAACGAAACGGGCATGTGGTGGCGCCGCCACGACGAGTACGACAAGCGCTGAGGCTGGCCATGCTTTCCGCGCGAGCTTCCCAGCACGTCTTTCTTGGCGTATCGGCGCTGCTCTTCGCGGCAAGCGCGGCGACGACGATCGTCTGGAGCACGGCCATGTCGGGGATGGGCGCAATGTCAATGCCCGGCGGCTGGACGATGTCGATGGCATGGATGCGGATGCCCGGACAGACGTGGTCCGGTGCCGCGATGTCCTTCCTCGGCATGTGGGTCGTGATGATGGTCGCGATGATGCTGCCCTCCCTGGTGCCAATGCTGTGGCGCTATCGCCAGTCCGTCGGCAGGCCAGACCAGATGCGCCTGGGCCGGCTGACTGCGCTGGTAGGCGTGGGGTATTTCTTCGTATGGACCGCGTTCGGAATGGCTGCCTTTCCGCTGGGCGTTGCGCTGGCGGCGCTCGAGATGCAGCTGCCGGCGCTGGCGCGCGCCGTTCCGATCGCGATGGGCGTGGTGTTCCTGATCGCCGGCGCGTTCCAGTTCACCGACTGGAGGGCACATCACCTTGCCTGCTGCCGGGACGCACCGGAGCGCGGCGTCATATTGCCGGATGACGCCGGCACGGCCTGGCGACATGGCGTGCGCCTCGGCCTCCACTGCAGCTACTGCTGTTTCGGTCCGATGATGATCCTCCTGGTCGGCGGAGTCATGGACCTGCGCGTGATGGCCGTCGTAACGACAGCCATCACCATCGAACGTCTCGCACCGGCCGGTAAGCACGCCACACGAGCCATCGGGGTCCTCACCGTCGGAACAGGCTTATTCCTGATCGCACGAGCGGCCGGGCTCGGATGACGCATTCCGCATGGGCACCTGAACTTCGCTCACCGAAACAATTCGGGTCAGTTCCTGAAGTTTCCATACCTCTTCCCGCGGCTCGCTTCGCCTGCGCTGACACGCCAGCATCTGTCGTCGTTGCCGGCCGAAGGCAGCCTGTGGGCAGGCAGTCCCCACTTGCCGCCGATTCAGATATCTGAGTAAGCTTCACGGCAACCCACGATAGGAGAAGCCATGTCGGTCGAGGAACCAGTCTGGTGTCAGCTGATCAAGGGCATACGGTATGCAACTCGATATCCAGAGCCTGGTTGCGGAAGGCAACGTCGTGGCGGCAAGATACGTCGGGTCGGGAAGCTTTCGTGCGCCGGCATTTGGCCATCAACCCACCGTAAATCTTACGAACGGGTGGCGATGGAGCGGTTCGAGATCGAAGGCGGAAAGATCAAACGTCGCTGGGGGGCAAGGGACTCGGCAGCGCAGGCCCGGCAGCTGGGAATTCCACTGAGCGCATGACCCTGACGGTATCTGATTGACATAGGGCGACCGCCCATTCGCTATAACCGATGCACGCCCAAGGCTTCCCGCCCATCGCCGACGCGCACGCGCGAATCCTGATCCTCGGCAGCCTGCCCGGCCAGGTGTCGCTCCAGCGGCAGCAGTACTACGCGCAGCCGCAGAATGCGTTCTGGAAAATCATGGGTCGTCTCTTCGGGGCAGGACCGGGACTGCCCTACGCGAACCGCGTGCAAGGCCTGGTCCTGAACGGGATCGCGCTGTGGGATGTCTGCGCCGCAGCACAGCGGCTGGGCAGCCTCGACGCCGCGATCGTGCATTCTAGCGTGGTGCCGAACGACTTCGCCGCTTTCGTCGAAACCCATCCCCATGTCGAGTTGATCTGCTTCAACGGCGGCAAGGCGGCCTAGCTCTACCGGCGACTGGTATTGCCCGGCCTGCCGGCTGCCGTACGCGCCATCCGCACCGAAACGCTGCCCTCGACCAGCCCGGCCCATGCGGCCATGCCGTTCGAAGAAAAACTGACGCGCTGGGCGGCCGTGCTGCAGAATTGACGCGTTCAACGGGCTGCATCGCTTGATGCGGCCGCAAATCATTCCTTCCTCCACGCCGCCATGCCCACTATCCATTCCGTCATCGTCCGCAACCTGCTCCACCTTGCCGCCTCCGTCCTGCTGGCCATCGTGTGGTCCGGAATGGCACGTGCGGCAGAACCGTCGATCGCTATTGCAGTTGGCGCGCAGCCGCACCGGTTCACTCGCACCGAACTGCTGAGGCACCCCGCGCTTCGCATCATCGAGATTCGGAACGATGTGGCCTACCACCGCACGATGCGCTACCAGGCGATACCGCTCTCCGCGCTGATCGCGTCATTGCCGCACGTCGAGTCGCTGCAATTCACCGCGCGCGATGGCTTTGTCGCCAATATCCCGGGCGGCCTGCTTGCCGGCGAGGCGCAGCCCTGGCTGGCCATCGAACCGGCGGATGCCGCGTGGCCGGCGCTCACGCCGGGAGGCGGCAGTGCCGGGCCTTTCTATCTGGTGTGGCGGGCGCCGGAAAAAGCCGGCATCTCGCCCGAGCAATGGCCTTACCAGATTGCCAGGATTGCGGACGCGGCGCCGCTGGAAACGCGCTATCCGCAAATCCTGCCCAGGACGGCCGCGAACAGTGCGGAACGACGCGGGATGCAGACATTCGTGACCCACTGTGCGGCCTGCCACACGATCGATGGCGGCGGCGATGCGGCAGTGGGCCCCGACCTGAACCGCCCGTTCAACCCGACCGAATACTTCAACGAGCCGTTCCTGCGCAAGCTGATCCGCGACCCGGCCTCGGTTCGCAATTGGGGACGGCGCAGCATGCCGGGCTTCGCGCCGGCGGTGCTGAGCGAGGCGCAACTGGACGACCTGCTGGCCTATCTGCGCCAGATGGCGATACAGCGCTGATACCACACGTGATCCACGCCATTCGGGCCAGGGCAATTAGAATAGCCATATCTACCGTCCGGCTTTGCCCCGCATCGCCCCCTGCCAACTGACGCCGCTTTCCGCACCATGACGACCCGCCCGACTCAACTCGACGCCGCCCACTTCGACGCCAAAGCCCGCCAATGGGACGACAACCCGGTGTTCCAGGAACGCGGGCTGAAGATTGCGCAGGCCATCCGGCAGGCCGTCGCCTTGAACAAACGCATGAGCGCACTCGACTACGGCTGCGGCACGGGCCTGCTGTCCTTTCCGCTCAAGGACGCGCTCGGCGCGATCCTGATGGCGGACAGTTCGAGCGGGATGCTCGAGGTGGTGGCGGGAAAGATCGCCGCGCAGGGCGTGGCCAACATGACGCCGATGAAGCTGGATCTGCTCGCCGATCCGGCCCCGACCCAGAAATTCGACCTGATCGTCACCTCGATGACGCTGCACCATGTGCCCGACACCGACCATATCCTGCGCATCTTCCACGATCTGCTGAATCCCGGCGGTACCCTGTGCATTGCCGACCTGGACCAGGAGGATGGCAGCTTCCACGGAATCGGGGTCGAGGTGCATCATGGTTTCGACCGCACCGACCTGGGGCGGCGCGCCACGCAGACGGGGTTTGCCGATGTGCGGTTCCAGACCGTGTTCAGCATTGCCAAGGCACGCGAGACCGGGACGCAGGCCTATCCGGTGTTTTTGATGACCGCACGGCGCGCAGGCGCATAGCGAAAGGACGACGAAATGGGTTTCGAGTACATGTTTTTCGACGAGGCGCTACGCGACCGTTTCGTAGCGTTTGCGGCGGGGCACGGCATCGCGAGCACGATGCGGCTGGACGAGATCGATGGCTTTGTCATCGAACTGCCGGACGGGCTGGACGACGATCTGCAGGACGCGCTCGAGGCCGAGTACGACGCGATCATGGACGCACAGATGCTGCTCGCCGAATCGGACGAGGATCTGGTCAGCCACGCCGTCGCCGGCGTCACCGTGACGCTGTCGGACGGCACGACCCGCGCCGTCCGCATTCCGCCCCCGATCGCCCGCCGCCTCTTCGAGCACTTCACGCCCGAGGAAGTCCACGAGATCGCCACCGCGATTGCCGAAAGCGTGGAAAATCCGGTCGACGGGCCGATCTGCCACAAACCGCCGCAATAAATGCCCCTCGGGGCAGGAAAATCGCCCCGGTCCGGCCATGATCGATGGCTGAAATGGCGCGATACGCTAGACTGTGCCCGGTAGCTGCACCACCAGAACATACGCTGTCCCCTAGATGAACCCCTCGTTGCTCATTTTCATTATTTCCTTCTTCGTGGCGCTGGCCATGAGCGGGATCCTGCTGATCCTTGCGCAGACCTACCCCAAAACCATCCGGGGCCTGCGCGAATGGAGCCTGGGCGCACTGGCCATCGCATTGTGTTTTCCGCTCTTCATCGCCCGGGACCATATCCCGGATCTGCTGAGCATCATCCTGGCCAACCTGACGCTGTTGCTCGCCCTCATGGCGTTGAACGTCGGCACCCGGAAGTTCGCCGGCACGCCGCCGAAGTACAACCGGGTACTGCTGGCCCTGTTCGTGCTGACGTTCCTGGTGCTGTTTGTCTGGTTCACGTATGTCCAGCCCGATATCCGGATGCGCGTCGGGACCATGGTCCTGTTCTCGCTCATCGTCGTCCTGGACCAGCTCTTACTTGTGCTGCGGGCCTTGCCCAGGACGATGGGGCGTCATATCTGGGTTTCGTCGCTGGCGATCATGATCGTTTCGCGGCTGATTCGCCTGGGCGCCCTGCTCATCGGTTTCGCCCCCCCGACCGGGGTGTTTGACGCGTCGGCCTCGCAGCTTGTCTATGTGGCGATTCCCGCCCTCACGATTCCGCTCGGCACGATCAGCCTGATCCTGCTCGCGTCCGAAAAGCTGCGGCACGACCTAGAGTTCATCAGTCGCCACGATGGCCTGACCAAATGCCTCAACAAGAATGCGGCGATGGAAGAACTCGAGCGGGAGATCGCCCATACCCGGCGCCATGGCAACAAGCTGGCGATCATGCTGTTCGATCTGGACAACTTCAAGGATATCAACGACACGCATGGCCACCTCGAAGGCGACAGGATCCTGGTCGAGTTCGCAAGCAAGGTCAAAGCCTCGCTTCGGGCATCGGACCAGCTCACGCGTTTCGGAGGGGATGAATTCATGGCCATTCTCCCTGACGCCGATCTCGAACAGGCCCGGCTTGTTGCCAATCGATTTCAGGAAGCCGGAAGGGAAAGCCAGCCTGTCGCCTGGTCGGTCAGTATCGGCATTTCGGCATGGCTGGATCCGGACGACTCCCTGGATGCCTTGCTGACCCGCGCCGACAAAGCCCTATACAAATCCAAGGCGCTTGGGCGGAATCAGACGCAATCCATCTGAAGCGCCACCCGATGGGGCCGCGGGCCCGCCTGATTGCAAAAGAACACCCTATGTTCGCCAACGTACAGAGGGGGGGAGCGCTTTGGCCTATCCTTAATTGTCGGCTTAGCTAAGCACCCCGGAAAACAAGCATTCTGTTTTCAGGATACGTCATCAGCTTTGCTCGAACTCACATTAATAGGAGATCAAACATGCGTACAACCCCTTTACTTGTTAGCACCCTCGGAGCAATCCTGATGTCTGCCGGGGTTGTGACTGCATACGCAGCAGAAGGCGTTTTCTACGATCCGTCCAATGCCGCCAGCCCGACCGGAAAAACGATCGGCTACGAGCTATACAGGACGATCGGCTGCCCGGGCCGGCAGCTTTTAGATACCCCCTGCCCGGTGCCTGCACCGCCTGCGGCGGTCACTGCAGCGGCCGAACCCGCGCCTCTTGCGCCCGAGCCGGCTTATGTCGCACCGCCCGCACCTGCCCCGGCCGCCTATGTCGCCCCCGTGCCCATGCCGCCGCAGAAACTGGTGCTGGACGGCGTGAATTTTGATTTCGACAAGGCCACGCTGCGGCAGGAAGATATCGTCATCATCGACAAGGATGTCACCGGGCTGGACAAATGGGGCAATGTGAACATCGAAGTCGCGGGCCACACGGACAGCCGAGGCAGTGACAAATACAACATGAAGCTGTCCCAGCGGCGCGCCGAAGCCGTTCGCAATTACTTAATCAGCAAGGGCATCGCCGCAGACCGGCTGACGGCCAAGGGCTATGGGGAATCCCAGCCGGTTGCCGACAATGCCACGGACGAGGGGCGCTTCAAGAACCGTCGTGTCGAACTAATAGAACAACGCTGATTGATTCGTTTCAATTGACGCGTCTGCGGGGATTTCGGTCCCCGCATTATTTTGTGTGGGCCGATCGCATGCAGGTACCCGATGCCCGTACAGGCCTCGCCGGCCCATAGGTGGAATCGGCCTCGAATCCGCCCGTGCAAATCGTGGCCATGGATATCGAGGTTTCGTGAACAAACAGGAACGATACCGGTCGAATTTGCTTGAATTCTGATCGCCGGCTCGACAGCGTCCGTATCTGAGCTATCTTGTGTGAAAGAAGGACTCAACCCCACCTAGTAGTACAAATAAACCTGTCTATAGTGGTACAGACGTTAAAGTTTGTTCTGCACCTGCCGTAATCATCAGGCCAGTCAGCCCCCGCCGTACGCCGCTGACCATCTCGATAATCAGGAGATATGCCATGCGCAACATGCAATATCTGACGTCCAAACATCGGATCGGTGTCACGACACCGGCCAGGCTGGAACAGCGGGCTGATACTTCCGAGGACCTGGTTGCAGCGGCAGTGGACGCACTGAACGAGATGGGAAACATCACGGCCCATCAATGTTTTACTCATCCCGAGACCTTGACCGAAGACAGGATCACGGCCTATGCCCTGGCACTGATGCGTCTGCGCGAATGCGCCAGCACGGCGGGTTTCGATCGCCTGGTGAACGCGTGTGACGCGCTTGCGGTGACGGTATCCCGCCTGATCGAGGACCGAAGCTGCATCTGCCGCGACAAATGCGAGGCGCTGACGCGCTTTGTCGGGCACGCGAAAACGATGATCCAGATGTCCATTGAACGTGCAAAACGCTGCACGCTGGCCGTTCCTGAAATCCCCACGCCTTCCGACAGAGTGAACGTCGAGCGCAACGTGCGCGCCTCGATCTAAGAACAGGTCAGCGCGGCCCGGCGCCGTCCTGTCTGGTTCGTTTCGATTGCCCGCCTGTTTCCGCCGACATGGGCATCTGCGATACCACGTCCGCCATCGCATCGACGACAAGACCCTGCAGCATCGGATCCAGGTCCTCGCGCCATTCAAGCCCGATGGTTCTCGCCACGTTCAACCCCGAGACCGGCACGGCCACCAGGTCGTCCGGCACCAGACTGCGCGGCGCCAGGGTCATTCCCTTCCCATTTCGTATCAGCCGAAAAGCAAGTTCATCACGGTCGGCACGCACGGTCGCACGCAACGTCACGCCAGCGGCCTTCAACTGCGCGCGGCCAACAGCATCCAGCTCGCAGCTTGATCGGTGTACAAACGGATGCGTCCCCAAATCCCGAACCGAAATGGGGCCGGGCGCCTGCGCGAGCGGATGATCCGGCGCCACCACGGCAACCAGGGGTTCACGCCACAATACGCGCGCGTTGGCGACGAGATCGCTGACGTTCGTCCAGGCGAGGCCGATCCGTGCCTGTGCGAGCCATCCGGCCACACGATCGGCAGAGGCTCCAAACCTCTAGGTGCACGTTCGGCGCCTGTTTTGCCACCGTTTGAACCAGCGCGGCAATCGCCTCGTGCGGCAAGGTATTGAGAACGCCCACGCGAATCCGGCGTTGTTCCGCGGCCTCGCCCAGAAAATCGGCACGCGCCGCATCGCATTGTCTGAGGATCTCTTGCGCATGCCGGTAAAAGCGGCGGCCTGCCGGCGTCAGGCGAAGCGGCCGGTTGGCCGGGATGGAACGGTCGAAGAGCGGCCGGCCCAAGGTCTGCTCCAGCGCCTTGAGGCCGGCTGACACGGAGGGCTGCGAAAGATGCAGCCGCTCGGCCGCCTTGATCACGCCGCCATACTCCACCACTGCTGCCAAGAAGCGGAGATGCTGGATTTTCATAATAGGTTTCTCCTATTGTTTTTGATAACAATAATCGATTATAAATATTTAGAACGCGACCGTAGACTAGCCGCCCAGATCCCGCATGAACGGTTCATGGGGTCATTCATCGGAGGATGCATGAACAGCAAACTGTCTACGCTCGCGTTTCTGCGACAGCAACTCGCTGGCAGCCTGCCTGCCGACGCCACCACGGAGATGTGTTACCCCACTGCAATCTCGAAGCTTCTAGGGTTCAGGATTACGGATGTCGACGTGGGGTATGCGCAAGTCGAACTGGATGCGGATGCAGCCATCCATGGCAACCAGCAGGGCACCGTGCACGGCGGCATGTTGTGCGAACTGGCCGACGCCACTATCGGAACCGCACACTCGACCGCCATCGCGGAGGGCGAAACCTTCGCCAGCATCGACCTCAAGATCAGCTTCTTCCGGCCCGTGTGGCGATCCGTGCTGACCGCTACCGCACGGCAGGTCCAACACGGGAAGACGCTGACACACTACGAATGCGAAATCACCCGGGACGACGGCAAGCCGGTCGCGCTCGCAACGAGTACGGTCATGACCCTTCGGGGGGATGCTGCGAACGGACGGTAATACCCGCTACCGCCGCGTGGCCTGGCAACAGGAAGGACCGAGCGCAGCGGTGAAATTGCGCTTTCATCCGAGCCTGCCTAGCGAACCCTGGCAAGCCGATATCATGCGGAATCCCTGATGCCCTCTGCCCGGATGAATCGGCCGGGCATCCTATTCAGACCCGGCGAGAACCCACCTCCGCCCATTTGCGTTATCGTCAGCTTTTCTCCAGGGCCATTTCCTCCTCCAACCATGAGCAAGCCCATCATTTACCACATCCCCGTCTGCCCGTTCTGCCAACGGCTGGACATCCTGCTGACGTTGAAGGGCCGCCGCGACGAAATCGACTTCCAGGTGATCGACATCACCCAGCCGCGCCCCGACTGGCTGCTGAAGAAGACCCGCGGCACCACGGCATTGCCGGTGCTGGAAACGGCCGACGGGCACATCATCAAGGAAAGCCTGGTCATCCTGCAGTATCTCGAGGACATCTATCCGGAACATCCAGTCGCCCAACGCGACCCATACCGGCGTGCGGTGGAAAACATGCTGACGCGGATGGATGCCGATTTTTTCAGCCAGGGCTACACCTGGCTGATGAACCAGGACCCCACGCGCTGTGCGGTCCTGCGGGAAGACATGCTGAAGCAATATGCCCTGCTGAACGATTTCCTGCTGGAACACGCGCCGTCCGGCCCCTTCCTGTTCGAAACGTTCGGCTGGGCGGAGACCGTGTTCACGCCGTTCTTCGAGCGTTTCTGGTTTCTGGAATATTACGAAGGCTTCACGCTGCCCGGCGATGATCGCTACGCGCGCGTGCGCGCGTGGGTCGACGCCTGCATTTCGCATCCGGCCGCCCAGCAGACGACCCTGGAGGAAGTGGTCAAGCTCTATTACGACTATTCGAAGGGAGCCGGGAACGGCGCCTTGCCGCCCGGTCGAACGAAGTCTTCCCTGTCGCCGGCACCCGACTGGCGTGCCCGCCCCTGGCCGCCGCGAAACAAGTATTCGCACAACGCGACCGATGCGGAACTGGGCTTGCTGTAAAGCACCTTACCGTACCGAACGATAGACGCCACCCCTGTCCGGCTTGCTCAGCACCAGTTGCCAGAGCTGACCCTGGCGGGATCGGAAAAAACCCGCGCAACTCATCAGATAGTATTTCCACATGCGATAGAAGCGCTTGCCGTACTTGGCTTCCAGGAAAGGCCAGGCGATGTCGAAGTTTTCCCACCAGGCCATCAGGGTATGGTCGTAATCCTGACCAAAGTTGTGCCAGTCCTCGATCAGGAAGCGGCCTTCCAGGGTGGATGCGATCTCTTTGGCCGATGGCAGCTTGCCATTGGGAAAGATGTATTTGTCGATCCAGGCATCGGTCTTCGGCGAGGTGACGGAATTACCGATGGTATGCAGCAGGAACAGTCCGTCGTCCTTGAGCGCACGATGCGCCGTGTCGAAATAGACGGCGTAGTTTTTCGGGCCGACATGCTCGAACATGCCCACCGAGACAATCTTGTCGTATTGTTCGGTGAGGTCCCGATAGTCCATCAGCTCGATCGATACCGGCAGGCCCTCGCAGCGCGCCCGCGCCAGCTTCTGCTGCTCTTTCGAGATGGTGATGCCGACCACCTCGACCCCGTAGTGTTCTGCCGCATAGCGGGCCAGCCCACCCCATCCGCAGCCGATTTCGAGCATGCGTTCGCCGGGCTTCAGCTCCAGCTTGCGGCAGATCATGTCGAGTTTTTTCAGTTGCGCGTCCCGCAGCCCGGCCGCGTTGTGCCAGTAGGCGCAGGAGTAGCTCATGGTGGGATCGAGCATGGCCTCGAACACGTCGTTGCCGATGTCGTAGTGCTGCTCGCCCACCTGGAAGGCGCGTCGGCTGGATTGAAGGTTGAACAGGCTGTGGCGCAGAATTTCGCCCAGCAGGCGCAGCTGCGACCAGTTGTCGATTTTTTCCTCGACCCGGGCGCTCAGAAGACGGTGGAAAAGCTGGTCCAGCCGCTCGCATTCCCACATCCCGTCCATATAGGCCTCACCGAAGCCGAGCGAGCCTTTCGTCAAGACAAGCTGGTAGACGCGTTCGTCGAGTATCCGGATATCCCAGGGCGCGTCGCCGTTGATCGTGACGCCGGCATCGCCGGCAAGCTCGCGAATGATAGCGGGGGGCGGCGGGAGCGTCGGAGCATTCCCGGCAGGGTCAAGGACGAGCGCGTCTTCCGTTTGCATCGAGGGTCCCCTTTCTAAAAACCTTGAGGCGCCCAGAGTAGATTTTCGATACCTATTTAACAAACGATTTTTTTATATCTTATATATCGTATATGTCGATATATACGTTTCACCTTGTCTCCTTCATGCTGCCCGTCCGGATAGGCTACCCGGATCGAAGACGCAGTAATTCGGTGGGAGAAGCCCTTTGGCGGATTTCCATTCACGCTTGTATACATTGAGTTTCCAGACAAAACACCTCGCCGCCAGCTGGCAATGCCCGGCCGCACATCGAGCGGTTCGGTAGCGCCATCCCACTCACAGGACACCCTGTCTACCCGAGCGGATTACGGCTGGACGTAGCGTTTATAAGATACATTTTTATGATTATTTCTGACCAACACGACCGGCCACGCTTCAGCTTGTAAGGTCCGTTCGCCCGACGCGACCAAGAGACTTCCGACGGGAGATCTCATGCGTATCGTCCTGCTGTTCTGTTGTGTCCTGGCCATCCCTGCCGCGGATGCCGCCACCTGCAATGCCGTCAGCGGCGCATCGCGCAACAGTCTGCTCGAACTGTATACCTCGGAAGGTTGCAGTTCCTGCCCGCCGGCCGACCGCTGGCTATCGCATCTGCCTGGTGATGCCGGGGTGGTGCCGCTGGCATTCCACGTGGACTACTGGGACCGGCTGGGCTGGCGTGATCCGTTTGCCCAGGCCGCTTTCAGCCAACGCCAGCGGGCGCGAAACAGCGGGACCGGCTGGATCTACACGCCGCAGGTGATGCTCGACGGCAAGGATTTCCGCGCCTGGCAACGCGGCCTGCCCGCTCGTTCGACCGCGCCCGCGCCGGTCCGTCTGACGCTCACGCTGACCCAAACGGCCAACCGCATGGAAGTCCTGGCCGACAGCCGCTTCAACGACCCGGTTGCCGGACATGACGCGCAACTGTATCTGGCCCTGACAGAAAACCGCCTGAGCTCGGATGTCACTGCAGGGGAAAACGCCCGACGGGTCCTGCATCACGACCATGTCGTGCGCCGACTGGCCGGACCGATCGATCCGCACCATGCCCGCCAGCGCTTCAGGCTGCAACCCGGATGGAAAGCCGCCGATCTGGGCGTGACGGCGTTCGTCCTCGATGCCCGCGGGGCGACCTTGCAGGCGCTGGCAATGCCGGGCTGTCCCTAGCCGAAATCGATGTGCTAACCCGTTCTAGGCGAACGGATACTTGATTCCCACCGCCTGCCAGTATGCCGCCTCCTCCTCCAGCGCACGCTGGGTGAGCGGTCGGCTTTCCAGCCAGCCTTCGGGCAAGGTCAGGCGGAAACGCTTGGGGCTCAGGTCCACCTCCACCTCGGGCAGGTATGGTTCGGCTCGGTTGCGGCAGAGGATGACCGCCTGGCGCAACACCCACACCAGAAAACGGTCGTCGTCCGACACCGTACCGGCAACGAATGCCGGCAGTTTCGTCAGCGCGCCGCGCTGGGCTCGCGCCAATAGTGCCAGACGCGCCTGGTCGGTACGCGAGAAACCGGGCATGTCGGCGTTTTCCAGGATGTAGCCGGAATGGCGGTGGTAGCCGCCGTGCGACACCATGAGCCCGATTTCGTGCAGGCGCGCGGCCCAGTCGAGAAAGCGCACGTCATTGTCGTCGCCGTCGTCACTGCCGCCCTGGGCGGCCAGCAGCTTCATCGCCACCTGCCTGACGCGCGCGGCCTGGCGGGTGTCGATGTGGTAACGGCGCATGAACTCGCCCACTGTCGCCTCGCGCATGTCGTGCTGGTGGAAACGTCCCAGCAGATCGTAGAGGATGCCTTCGCGCATGGCGGTCTCGGCGACGTCCATCTGCTCGATCTGGAGCTCGGCAAACAGGCCGGCCATGATGGCGAAGCCGCCGGCGATGACCGGGCGGCGCTCGCGCGTCAGGCCGGGCAGTTCGAGTGCGTCGAGGTGGCCGGCCCGGACGAACTGGGCACGCAGCTGGGCGAGTCCGTCGGCAGTGATGCCGTGTGCCGACCAGCCGCTCTGTTCGAGGATCTCACGCAGCGCGCGCGCGGTGCCGCTTGAGCCCACCGCCTGTTGCCAGTTACCGCGGGAAAATTCTTTCGCGATACGCTCGACTTCAACGCGGGCCGCGGTCTCGGCGGCTTTCAGCGCAGCCTTGTCGACGACCCCGTCGGCAAAGAAGCGCGTGGAGAAATTGACGCAGCCCATGTGCAGGCTTTCGCGCTCGTGCGGCTTCAGCCCATGGCCGATGATGAATTCGGTTGAGCCGCCGCCGATGTCGACGACCAGACGCCGATCGGGCGACGCCGGCAGCGAATGCGCGACGCCCAGATAGATGAGCCGCGCCTCTTCGCGTCCGGCGACGATCTCGATCGGATGCCCGAGCGCGGACTCGGCCCGGGAAATGAACTCGCCGGCATTCTTGGCGACGCGCAGCGCCGAGGTGCCGACACAGCGGATCGCTTCCGGCGACAGGCCGCGCAGGCGCTCGCCGAAGCGCTGCAGGCAGTCCAGCGCACGCGCCTGAGTGGCGTCGTCAAGTCGCTTGTCGGCGCCAAGCCCACCGGCCAGCCGTACGGTTTCCTTCAACGAGTCGAGCGGATAGAGCTGGTCGCCGGCGACCCGTGCCACCTCCAGGCGGAAGGAGTTGGAGCCAAGGTCAACGGCGGCAAGGGTATCGTAGCTTTTCATGCGGACTTGCCAAAAAAGAGATAGGCCATGCCGATGGCGGCCAGGATGCCGGCGACGTCGGCGATCAGCCCGCAGGTGACGGCGTGGCGTACGCGCTTGATGCCGACCGCGCCGAAGTACACGGCCAACACGTAGAACGTCGTCTCGGTGCTGCCCTGTACGATGGAAGCGAGCCGCCCGGCGAAGGAATCCGCGCCGTGTGCCTGCATGGTATCGATCATCATGGCACGCGCGCCGCTGCCTGAAAACGGCTTCATCAACGCGGTGGGCAAGGCGTCGACCCAGCGCGCGTCGAAGCCCAGCGCCAGTACGCCGCGGCGCACGCCGTTCATCAACAAATCGAGCGCGCCGCTGGCACGGAACACGCCGATCGCCACCAGCATCGCGACAAGATACGGAATGATGGTGACAGCCGTGTTAAACCCTTCCTTGGCGCCCTCGATGAAGGCTTCGTAGGCGTTGACGCGACGCCATACCGCCATCAGCAGAAAGGTCACGATGAGACCGGACAGCACGACGTTGCTGAGGATGGCCGATTGCCGCGTCATTTCGGCGGCGTCGAGGCTGGAGAAATACGCGACCAGTCCGCCGATCAGCGCGGTGGCGCCGCCCAGATAGGCCATCGTGACGCGGTTCCACAGGTGCAGGCGCTGGAACAGGCCGGTGACGAGGATCCCGGTCAGGGTACCGATGTAGGTGGTGATGAGCAGCGGCACGAAGACGTCGGTGGGATCGGCGGCGCCGAGCTGCGCGCGGAAGGTGAAGATGGTGACCGGCAGCAGGGTCACCGACGCGGTATTGATCACCAGGAACAGGATTTGCGCGTCGCTGGCGGTGTCGGGCGAGGGGTTGAGCTTCTGCAGTTCCTGCATCGCCTTGATGCCCAGCGGGGTCGCGGCATTGTCGAGCCCCAGCATGTTGGCGCCCATGTTCATGGTCATCGCGCCGAGCGCGGGATGGTTGGCCGGCACGTCGGGAAACAGGCGACGGAACAGCGGCGCCAGGCCGCGCGTCAGCACGTCGAGCATGCCGGCGCGCTCGCCGACCTTCATCACCCCCAGCCACAGCGCCATCACGCCGGTGAGGCCCAGCGCGATTTCAAACGCCGTCTTGCTGCTGTCGAACAGCGCCTTGACCAGGGCGGCGAACACGCCGGCATCGCCGAGGAAAACCAGCTTGAACAGCGCGATCAGGAAGGCGACCAGGAAAAAACCGACCCACAGCGCGTTGAGCATGGGCCTTTAGGAAATCCAACCGGCGACGACGACCAGCAGCCCGGCCACCAGCCAGATCACCAGCCCGCGCCAGATCATGCTGATGGCGCTGTCGATGCAGTCGGCGTCGGGCGCCTGGCCTGTACCCAGTTCGGGCCGCCACACGGTTTCATCCCCCACATTGAGGCTCTGGCCCAGGCGAACGCCCATGGCGCCGGCGCCGGCGGCAAGTACCACGCCGTCTTCAGGCTCCGGCCAGCCCGGCGCCTGGGTACGCCAGCAGAAGGTGGCGTCCTCGAAGTTGCCTGCAATGGCATAGGTCAGCGCAGTCAGCCGGGCAGGCAGCCAGTTGACGACATGGAAGGCCTGCAGGGCGAACAGGCCGAACCGGCCCTGGGTGCTCGCCCAGCGGCGGGCCAGGATCGAAGCGGTGCGGAACAGCACGGCTCCAACCGGCCCCAGCGGCGCCAGCAGTACGAACCAGAGCAGCACACCGAACATCTGGCGCTGGCTCGCCGCCATCACCTGCTCGATGGTGACGCGCGCGATGTCGTCCGCGCTGAACGCGCTGGCATCACCGCCACGCCATGCGCCAAGCTGCGCACGTGCCGCATCGAGCTCACCGGCCCGCACCAGGCGCGCAATGCGCTCGGCGTCGTCGCTGAAATATTTGAAACCCAGGGTGACATACAGGACGCCCACATTCCACGCCCACCCGAGAAACGGGCTGATGCCACTGAGCAGAAGGAAAACCAGCCATACGCCCATCAGTACCGGCATGACCGCCAGCGTCCAGGCGATCGCGCCGTGGCTGTATTCGCCGGCGTTGAGCTTGCGCTGGAGCCACTGGATGAACAAGGTGTAGCGCTGGTAATGCTGCAACGGCTGCCGCAACGGGCGCACGTGCTCGAGCACGATGGCAGCGAAGACGGAGAAGAACGCCATCAGCGGTTCATTTCCAGGGTAAAGACACCGATCCGGTCGGCCTGGCCTGCCGGACGGTACAGCTCCACCGTCGGCATGACGATGCCCTTGCCATGCGCTTCCAGCCTGTCGTCCAGCGCCTGGTAGGCCTTGGACGGCGCCAGCAGCACTGCCGCTTGAACACGCGCCATGTAGACCGGACGCCGCTCGATTCGACCTTCCTTCAGGCCGGCGGGGACCGGGGCGTCATCGGTCAGGGTATAGCCCAGTTGCGCGCGCACCTTGCCGTTGTCGGCGCGCGGATCGGTGAGAATGACGCTGATCGTGTCGCCTGCCGCCACCCGGGCCTCAGTGAACCGGTCCAGCACGGCATTCTGCGATTTGCGCATATTGCTGATCGGGCCTTCGTAATCGAGATAGGCATAACGATACGGCCCGGCCACGGTTTCGGTCACGTCGACCGAATTGAACCCGCCCCACCACCAGAAAACCGCGACGATCGGCAATACGAACGCCAGCACAAACGCCGGCCACTGTTTCTTGAACACGGATGCAACCCCCTTCTACAACGCGAGAAGATACCACAGCCTCGTGCCACGCTCGATGCCGCGCCATGTCCACCGGCCTGTCTTCAAGTTCGACCGTAAAATGGACGTAAACTTAGGCATACGCTGCCGCCCTGACTCGCCATGCACGCACCGACCGGTTCGATCCGACCCATGCGACGATATCCCGCATGCGTATTCGCCGTCTCCAGGCCAGGAAGCCATGTCTAGTCTCGACGCCGTGGACGCCCCTCCACACTCGCTTGCCGACGAGCACAGCGGCCTCCAGCAACTCGCGCTGCTGGAAGCGAGCGTTGCCCGCCTGAACGACATCGTGCTCATCACGGAAGCCGACCCCTGTGACGAACCGGGACCGCGCATCGTGTTCGTCAATGATGCATTCGAACGGCTCACCGGCTACCGGCGCGAAGAGGTATTGGGGAAATCGCCCCGTTTCCTGCAAGGCCCCCTGACCGACCGCCACGAACTCGACCGCATCCGTGCCGCACTGGAAGCCCGGCAGCCGATACGCAGCGAACTCATCAACTACACCAGGGCCGGCGCACCTGTCTGGCTCGATCTCGACATCGTCCCGGTCACCGATGCGTCGGGCCGACACACCCACTTCGTGGCGGTGCAACGCGACATCACCGAGCGCAAACAGGTCCTGCAGGCGCTGCACGAAAGCGAGGCACGCTTCAAGACCGTCGCACGCGTCATCTCCGACACCATCTGGGACTGGGATCTGCTTTTGGACCGCATCTGGTGGAATGAAGGCATGCAAAGCACATTCGGCCATGTGCCGGCCGACCTGCCCCTCGACAGCAGTTCGTGGACCCGGCACCTCCACCCCGACGATCATGGCCGAGTACTGGAAAGCATCCGCCAGGTCATCGACAACGGCGGGACCAACTGGGCGGCCGAATACCGCTTCCAGCGCAAGGATGGCCACTATGCCTACGTGCTGGACCGCGGGTCGGTGATCCGCGACGATAGCGGGCGCGCCCTTCGCATGGTCGGCGGCATGACCGATCTCACCAGCCGCAATGACGCAGAACTCGAACTGGCTCGCCTCAACCGCGCCCTGCGGATGCGAAGCGCCTGCAACGAAGCCGTGATCCACGCGACTGACGAAAAGGGATTGCTGAACGAGATCTGCCGCATCGCCGTCGATGTGGGCGGGTATCGCATGGCCTGGATCGGCTATACCCAGGACGATGTCGAACAATCGGTATTGCCCATCGCCTGGGCAGGCATGGGCACACACTCTCTGCAGGACTTTTCGTTCAGCCGGTCCGGCGACAAGGCCACGGGCCATGGGCCGTTCGGACGGGCATTGCGCAGCAACCAGGTGGTGACGGTCGAGGACCTACAGTCCGACCCCAGCTTCGAGCCCTGGCTCGAAGCCGCCTCGCACCACGGTTATCGTAGTCTGGTCGTCCTGCCCTTGCACGACGGCCAGCATGCCTATGGGGCATTTTCGCTGTTCTCGTCCAGGGCGCGCCACTTCGGTGCCGGGGAAATTCGTTTGCTGCAGGAATTAACCGGCGACCTGGCATTCGCCATCGCCACGCTGCGCAACCGCATCGAGCAGGACCGGATCCAGGCCGCCGTGCTGAAGATCGCCGCGGGCGTATCCGCCAATTCGGGCAATGCCTTCTTCGAAGAACTGGTGAGCAACATGACCGAAGCACTCGGTGCCAGCGCCGGGTTCATTGCACGCATCCAGCCCGGCGAACCGGTCTCGGCACGCACCGAGGTGGCCTACATCGACGGCCGGCTGATCTCCAATTTCGAATATCCGCTCGCCGGCACGCCCTGCCAGTACCTCAGCGACACACTCAATTACGTGATTCCCGCCCGCGTCAGCGAGTTGTTCCCCTGCACCGAGGAGCTCAGTGCGCACCGCGCCCAGGCCTACGTGGGACACCGGCTGGACAATTCGGCCGGCCAGCCGATCGGGCAGCTGTTCGTACTGTTCGACCATCCGCTGCAGGACACGGCCTTCACTACGTCCACACTGCAGATCTTCGCCACCCGCGTGGCCTCGGAGCTCGAACGCCAGGCCGCCGACGCCCATATCCGGCAACAGGCCTCGCTGCTCGACAAGGCACAGGATGCCATCGTGGTCCGCGGCCTCGACCACGTCATCCGCTACTGGAACAAGGGGGCCGAACGCCTGTATGGCTGGACCCGGGACGAAGCGATCGGCCAGTCGGCAGACACGTTGCTGTATGCCGTTCCGGCCGATTTCCACCAAAGCACGCGCGAGGTACGGGAACAGGGCGAATGGAACGGCGAAATCATGCAGCGGCGCAAGGACGGCAGCACGCTCATCGTCGAAGCCCACTGGACCCTGCTGCGCGACGAACAACAAGTGCCGGATGCCATTTTGGGGATCAATACCGACATCACCGAACGCAAGGCTGCCGAGCGCGAGATCCAGTACCTGGCGTTTTATGACCCCCTCACCGGTTTGCCCAACCGCCAATTGCTGCGCGATCGCCTGAGCCATGCGCTGGCGATCGACACACGCCTGTCGCAGGTGGGGGCCCTGCTGTTCATCGATGTCGACAATTTCAAAGCCCTGAACGATACGCTGGGCCATGCCATCGGCGACCTGTTCCTGCAACAGCTTGCCCAGCGCCTGCAAGCCTGTCTGCGCGAGGGCGATACGCTGGCGCGGCTCGGCGGCGACGAATTCGTGATCGTGCTGGAGAATCTGGCTGCCGCCCCGCATGAAGCCGCCGCCCTGGCGATGGTAGTAGGCGAAAAAGTGCTGGCCAGCTTCACCCTGCCCTTCTTGCTGGCCGAGTATGTGCACCACAGCACCTCGAGCATCGGCGTCACGCTCTTCAACGACCAGCCGGCCACCCAGGACGAATTGCTGCAGCGCGCCGATCTCGCCATGTACCAGGCCAAGGCGCAGGGCCGCAATACCCTGCGCTTTTTCGATCCGGCCATGCAGGCGGTCGCCGCCGCGCGTGCCGAACTGGAAGCCGATCTGCGCCACGCTTTGCAGAACCATGCCTTCGAACTGCATTATCAGGCGCAGATCGACAGCCTGGGGCGTCTCTGCGGGGCCGAGGCGCTGCTGCGCTGGCATCACTCCGAACGCGGCTGGATCGCACCGGCCACCTTCATCCCGCTGGCCGAGGAAACCGGCCTCATCCTGCCGATCGGGCTGCGTGTGCTGGAAACTGCCTGCCTGCAACTGGTGGCCTGGGCCGCCCAGCCGCACATGGCATCGCTGAATCTGGCGGTGAACGTCAGCGCACGCCAGTTTCGCCAACCGGATTTCGTGTCCCAGGTACTGGACGTCATCGACCGCAGCGGTGCCGATCCGCACCGGCTGAAACTGGAACTGACCGAGAGCCTGCTGGTGGACAACATGGAGGAAACCATCGTCAAGATGAGCGCGCTCAAGGCACGCGGCATCAGCTTTTCGCTCGACGATTTCGGTACCGGTTATTCGTCCCTGGCGTATCTGAAACGGTTGCCGCTGGACGAAATCAAGATCGACCAGTCGTTCGTACGCGACGTGCTGAGCGACCCCAACGATGCGTCCATTGCGCACAGCATCCTGGCCCTGGGACAGAGCCTCAACCTGGACGTGGTGGCCGAGGGCGTGGAAACCGAGGCCCAACACGTCTTTCTCGCCGATCGCGGCTGTCAGACCTACCAGGGCTATCTGTTCAACCGTCCCCAGCCGCCCGCCGTTTTCGAGGCGTGGGCGCACACGCAACAGGTGCGCACGCCGCCGCTCGCCGGAGTCCCGCGACTATAATACCGCCTGTATCGGGAGGGACCCGTCACCATGATTCGCCTGTTGTTCGCCTTGCTGCTGTTCAATCTGTTTCCGCTGGCTCACGCCACCAACAACGATGTCACCGTGCCAATGAAGCTTGTGCGTCTTGGCGCCCACAGCTATTTCGTCCAGGGCCAGTCGGGGGCGGCCTCCAGCGAAAACCAGGGCTTCATGTCCAACGCCGGGTTCGTGGTCACCCGCGACGGCGTGGTTGTCTTCGACGCCCTTGCCTCACCTCCCCTGGCCGAGAAACTGCTTGGCCTGATCCGTACGGTCACCAAACAACCGATCAAACGGGTCATTGTCAGCCATTACCACGCCGACCACTTCTATGGCCTGCAGGTCTTCAAGGCGCAAGGGGCCGAAATCTGGGCGCAGCGCGCCGCCGAAGGCGCCACCCGCACCGAGGACGCGGCCCGGCGCCTGGCCCAACGCAAGGAGGCGCTCTTCCCCTGGGTGGATGACGATACCCGCTTGCTGGAGGCGGACCATTTCGTCGAGGGCGACACCGAGTTCGGGATTGGCGGCCTTCATTTCATCCTGCGTCACGTCGGCCCCGCCCATTCCAGCGAGGATCTCGCGATGCTGGTCAAGGAAGACGGCGTGCTCTATGCTGGCGACGTGGTGTTTCGCGGCCGCGTGCCGTTTGTCGGTGACGCCGACAGCCGTGCCTGGATCGCCGCGCTCGACAAACTGATCGCGGTTCATCCCAGAATCCTGGTTCCCGGCCATGGCGCGCCGTCACGGACACCGGTGCCGATCTCGTCTTCACGCGCGACTACCTGAGCTATCTGCGCAGCAGCATGGGTAAGGCGGCCCGCAATCTGGTTCCTTTCGACGAAGCCTACGAAAAAACCGACTGGTCGAAATATCGCGCCATGCCGGCATTCAACGAAGCCAATCGGGTCAATGCCTACAACCAGTATCTGCGGCTGGAGACGGAAGATACCGGCAAGTAGCTATGCAGCGAATGGCGCAGCCTCTGCGCTGAATCGAAATCACCTGCGGAGCCATCTCCTGTCGCGGGGCTGACAACTGTCATTGACTAAAGCACCCCATAAAGCGTAATAATCGCGTTTCATAAGAAAATAGTATAAAACTTATCGTCAATGCTTTGCCCCCCCGAAGAGCTCCTGCAGAAAAATCAGGCCGTGTCGAACTCGTGGCATCGATATCGCGCAGAACCGAGCTTTGAAAGCTTCGTGGAACTGGCGGTTTCCATCAACAGCTTCACCGAATTCCTGATCGACAAAGGCATCGCGGCCTTGCATCACGCCAGCCACCAACTCGAGCAGGTGACACTTGCATGGTTCAACCGGGAAATCGGGCATCCGCTGCCGCAGGCGGCGCTGGACGACCTGAGCGAGCGCGTCGGCACGCTTGCACGCATGACCCACGCCCACGCCACGGCCACGGCCGGGCTGATCGAGCACTGCCAGGACACTCACCACGCCTCGCCCGCATCCGTACGCGTCGGCCAGACCTGGCTGATCGCGCAGGACCGAGCCGATTGGGCCGGCCTGGAGGCACAGCTCGGCTATTTCGGCATGGCGGCCGGATTCATCACCTGGGACCAGGATTTGCCGGACAGCGCAGGCGTCGCTCCCCTCCTGCTGCTCGACATGGGCAGCCTGCCAGAAACCGAGTGGCGCGCCCGCATCCAGTCGCTGCGACAGCGATTCGGAATGGGACAACTGATCTGTCTCGGCGTACGGTCCGACTTCGAACAGCTGCAACAGGCATTGAGCGGCGGCTGCGACAGTTGCCTGCTGGAAGGCACGCCCCCGCATGCCATCATCGAGCACATCATGGAACTGAACGAGCGGCACGAGCAGGAAGCCTACCGCGTGCTGATCGTGGAGGATTCCAAGACCGCCAGCCACCTGATCCGGCGTACGCTGCAGGAAAACCAGATCGTGTCCGAGATCGTCAACGATCCGCGCCAGACGCTGAACGCGCTCAAGCAGTTCAATCCGGACCTGATCCTGATGGATATGTACATGCCCAACTGCACGGGCGTCGAGGTCGCACGCATCATCCGTCAGCACAACGAATTTCTCAGCATGCCCATCGTCTACCTGTCGGGCGAGACCAACGTCGCCCTGCAGGTCGACGCCATGCGGCTGGGCGGCGACCACTTCCTCACCAAGCCGTTCAACCCGGTGTTCCTGAATACCATCGTCATGAGCAAAATCGAGCGCTACCGCGCATTGCGCCGCTCGATGTACCACGACAGCCTGACCGGCTTGCTCAACCATTCCAGCGGCAAGAACACCCTCGACATGCTGCTGTCAGGTGTCACGCACGAAGGCGGGTTCCTGTCGGTGGTGATGATGGATATCGACCATTTCAAGCTGGTCAACGACACCTACGGCCACCCTGTCGGCGACCAGGTCATCCGCAGCCTGTCCTGGCTACTGAAGCAGCGCCTGCGCAAGCACGACATTCTCTGTCGCTACGGCGGCGAGGAATTCCTCATCGGCCTGCCGCACACCGATGCCGAAGAGGCCTATGCCATCGTGGATCGCATCCGCCGCGATTTCGCGCAGATCAAGCATCCCTACCGCGACACCCATTTTCTGGCCACCGCCAGCGGCGGCATCGCCACCTATCCGCTCCATCAGACCGGCGACGCGCTGATCAAGGCCGCAGACGAGGCGCTCTACCGGGCCAAACGCGGCGGCCGCAACCGCATCCACAGCAGCGACGATTAGGGTCTAGCCCAGGATCAGTTTCAGGCCGATCAATATGGTCACGATCTCGAACGAACGCTTGATCCACAGATTGCCCTTCCTGATGGCCATGTGGCTGCCGAGATAGCCACCGAGGATCGAGCCGGCTAGCAGCGCCGGCATCCAGCCCCACGCCACGGTGCCGATCACCCCCAGCACCAGCGCGCCGGTGCCGTTCCATATCAACCCGCAGAGGATCAGCGTATAGGCCACCGCGCGGGTGTAGTCGAGGCCGAACCAGCGGATCAGCCAGATGGTGAGAAACAGCCCGGTGCCGCTGGTGATCGAGCCGTTGAGGAAGCCGACGAAGAAGAGCCCCGCCATGCCGCCGGCGAGCGCAGCGCCCTGCCGGTTCCTGGGCTGGTGTGCCATGCCGAGGCTCGGTTTGAATACCGAATACAGGCCGAGGCCGAGCGTCAGCAACCCGAGCGCCAGGGTGGCGGCCCGCTCGGGAACATGCAGGATCGTCAGCGCACCCAACACCACGCCCGGCAGCCCCGCGCCCAGGATGATCAGCGAGAAACGGCGTTCGAGATGCGATTCCTTCAGATGCCGGAGCGTGGCGCCGAGTCCGAGCGCCACGCTGGCGATCTTGTGCGTGGCCAGCGCCACCCCGAAAGGCAGCCCCAGAAAGATGAGAACGGGAAACTGGATCAGACCGGCCCCGCCGCCGGACAGCGCCGAGAAAAAATTGGCCGCCAGCGAGGCGACGAACAAAATCAGCTGGTCGAGCGCGCTTATTGGACCGTGACCCCGATTTCAGCCGGCAGCTTGGCGTAAACCAGCGTCAATCCCGCGTCGGCGATGCGCTTCAGCAACTGGTCGGCCATCGCCGCCTCGACGAAGAACTCCACCACCACCGGCAACTCGCCCGCCAGCTCGAAAAATCCCGCATCGTGCCGGCCATGGCGGCCGAAACCGGCCAGCGCGCCAAATGCCGATCCGCCGGCAATGCCGAGTCCCTGTGCGGCATCGAGCAGCCACTCATAGGTCAACCTGCCATGATGACGGCTGGCTTCGGACACAAACACCTGCAGGCAGACTGTGTTCATTTGAAAAACCTCATCGAATAAAACCCCAGTCCGGTGGCAAGGAAGGAGCCGATCATATGGGTCAAGGCAATCAGGCTGCCGGTCAGCCAGAATCCCCGCATCAGCGTAGTGACAACTTCGGCGGAGAACGTGGAAAACGTGGTGAGTCCGCCGAGCAGGCCGGTAATCAGAAACAGCCGGGCTTCCGGCGGCAGGCCAGGATGTTCTGTAAACCATGCGATGGACAGGCCAATGACATAGCCGCCGATCAGGTTCGCGGCCAGCGTGCCCAGCGGCATCGGTTGAAACAGGGGATTGAGCCAGAGTCCCAGCCCCCAGCGTAGCCACGCACCGATGGCCGCGCCCAAGCCGATGGCGAGAAAGGCGATCATGGCCGGGATGGATGGCAGGGACGGGTCATGCCGCCATTCTAATGCAGACGTTTCAATTCACATCCGGCATCCAGATCATGTCCGTCTCGCCGAAATCGACGCCGAGCTGGCTGAGCAGGGTTGTGATCTGGCCGCGATGGTGCGTCTGATGGTGGAACACGTGCGTGAGCAAGGTGCCGAGCTGGAGCGTTTAGGCTGCCCCGTCATCAGGCTGATGTAATCGATGCGGCGAGTGAGTTGTTGCGCCGTCAGCGCACGGACGCGGTGCAGCAGATCGGCATCGGTTTCGCGCTGCTGCATGCGCAGTTGCTCGAAATCCCGATACAGCTCCTGGTCCAGCGAATCGAAATGGCAGGGATGGCCTGTCATGCGGCCGATCCACAGCCGGTCGACCAGCAGGATGTGATTGAACGTGCCATGCAGGGATTTGAAGAATGCGCCCAGGTCACGACGGCGCACCGCTTCAGGAAGGGACGAGGTCACCGCATACAGGCGTTCGTTCATCCATTGGTTGTAGCGTGCCTGCAGGCACGATCCCCCGGTGCTCATACTTGCTTGTCTCCGTTCTGTCTGGATGCAGGCCTGAAATGCAAGATTGAGTCGCGGGAAGACCGGCCCGGGCATACGCGCAGCACACAGGCGCGATATCTGTCACGTACCGGTAGGAAGCATTCTCGGCCGCATCCAGATCGCAGGCGTCAGCATTGCGCCTGGTCCCATTTTCTCGACCACCAGCAGTACAGGAACCTTATCCGGGTCGCCTGTGCCTGCCGGTGGGATGCGCGCATCGAACGCGCGCTGGCGACGCTCGCACGTCTGCTCTGACGCTGCTTTACATCGCGTCCTTGATGATGCCGGTCAGCAGGTCTTCCACCTTGCCCAGCGCCTTCTTCAGCGCCGGATTCGAGGTGGGGCCGGGTTTGCGGTATGCCATGTAGACATGCTTGTCGTTCGGGATCGTATACACCGACACGATGTACGGGCACATCACCATCGCATGCGGATCGGCTTCCATCATCTGCCGCGAAATGGTGGCGCTGCAGAACTCGAACTGCTCCCCCTCCACATACACCTGCTTGGTCGCACCGACTTCCGGGCCGGTGCGCGCCAGCATTTCGGCGATCTTGTTGGTGTGGTTGATCTTGAGGCCCTTGCCCTCGATCGAGAATTGAAGCGCATCGCGCACATCCTGGAAGGTGCCCTGGGTTTTGAATAGGACCGTATAGCCTTCGGACGCCATCGCGGAAAGCGGCAGGCACAAGATCGCACATACAGCGAGTATTTTCTTCATGGCACTCTCCTGAATATTTCAATATTTCAGATCGTGATTTTCTGTCGTGCACGATCGAACTGCAATGGTCGTTTGCTACACTCGCCGCATGAATACGCAACTCAGGGCAGACGGCCGTTTCTGGCTGACGCTGGACGGCAAGAACTTTCTCGGCCGGGGCCGGGTCGAGCTGCTGCAGCGCATCCGCGAAACCGGTTCCATCTCCAAAGCCGCCAAGACGATGAAGATGAGCTACAAGGCCGCGTGGGATGCCGTGGATGCGATGAACACGGCCTGGGACACGCCCCTGGTCGAAAGCGGCCCGGCCGGCAGCCGGCTCACGCCCGATGCCGAGCGACTCATCGCCGCATATCAACAGGCCGAGGCGCGACATGCGGCCTTCATGCTGAAACTGGCGCAGAGCCTGCCCGGGCCCGGTGCATAGTCGACCGGCCGTCTTATCTGGAAGACGATTCCTCGTTCCGCCGGGCCTTCAGTTTTCGCCACAATGAAGCCCGGTTGATGCCGAGGATCTGCGCCGCCGCCGTCTGGTTGCCCTGCACTTCATCCAGCACCTGGGTGATATAGCTTTGCTCCTGTTCCTCCAGGGTAGGCAGGCGACCTCCGATCCGGCGGAAGTCGGCGCCCTCCCTTTTCTGCAAGGCTTCAGGCAGATGCGTCACCTCGATGGTGTCGCCTTGCGCCATGGCCGTGCCGCGCTCGATCAGGTTTTCCAGTTCGCGGACATTGCCGGGGAACGGATAATCCACCAGCAATGCCATCACCTCGCTGGAAATCCGGGTCACCGGTTTCCTCATCCTGCTGGCGTACTTGAGCAGGAAATGTTGCGCGAGCAAGGGGATATCGCCTTTCCGCTGCGCAAGCGGGGGAATGTTCAGATTCACCACATTCAGCCGGAAGAAGAGGTCTTCACGAAAACGCCCCTCCTTCACCGCCTCGCCGACGTCGCGATTGGTCGCCGCCAGTACCCGCACGTCGCACTTCACCGGCCGCGTCCCGCCCACCCGCAACACTTCCCTTTCCTGTAGTACGCGTAGCAGCTTGACCTGCATGGACGGCGCCATTTCCGTGACCTCGTCGAGAAACAGCGTACCGCCGGAACTCACTTCGATCAGGCCTTTCTTCAATGCCGATGCGCCTGTGAATGCACCTTTCTCGTGCCCGAACAATTCATTGGCCAGCAATTGCTCGCTGAATGCGCCGCAGTTGATCGCGACATAGGGACCATCGGTCCGTGTACTGTGTTTGTGAAGGTATTTCGCGAAGAGTTCCTTGCCGGTTCCGCTCTCGCCCGTGATAAGCACACTGCAGTCCGTCGGCGCGATCTGCCGTGCGATCTCCAGCAGGCGCTGCATGTCGACATCCTGGGTGACGATGCCTTCGCCTTCCCGGTAGCCCTCGACTTCACGGCGCAATGCGTCGTTCTCCCGGCGCAGGCGCACCTTTTCCAGCGCTTCGGCCACAACCTTTCGCACTTCGTCGAGACGGAATGGTTTGGCGATGTAGTAGAACGCCCCATGTTTCAGCGCCTGTACGGCGGATTCCGCCGTCGCGTAGCCGGTGATGAAGATGACTTCCGCCTCCGGCTGCAGTTCACGGCTTTTCTTCAACACGTCCATGCCGTCCACGCCTTCCATGCGCAGGTCGGTGAGTATCACGTCGAAACGCCGCGACGCCAGCAGCGTGACCGCGGTGGCCCCACTCTGGGTGGCGGTGACCTGATAACCCGCTTTCTCCATCACATGCTGGAGATTGCGCAGTGCGATCTCCTCGTCGTCCACAATCAGCAGGCTTGCTTCCATCATTGCGCTTCCTTGTTGTCATCGGCGGTTGCCGCAGGCTGTCCGTCCGCATCCTCCAGCGGCAAGCGGATACAGAACGTGGCCCCCTCGCCGGGCGCGCTGCGTACGGCGATGCAGCCGCCATGCTCATCGACGATTTCATACACCACGAACAGCCCCAATCCCATGCCGTGGCCAACGTCCTTGGTGGTAAAGAATGGATCGAAAATACGCGGCAGGATGTCCGCTGCGATACCCGGCCCGTTGTCCGCAACGATGATTTCCACCATCTCGCCCTTCGTCCCGCATCCCTCGCCCAGTGCAGTACCTGCAGGCGGTTCGCTGGCATGCACGATTTGCGCGGAAATATCGATTCGTCCCTGCGGGCCCAGTCCTTCCATGGCATTGCGAATCAGGTTCACGAACACCTGCTGCAGGCGCTGCGCATCGGCCGTCACGTGCAGGTCTTCGGGAATGGCCAAGCGCACGACCGATTTGGCCGACACCTCGCCACGCACGAAACCGACCGTCTGTGCAACCAGCGGCTTGAGCTGGACGCGCTCTTTCCTGAACGCCCGTTCGCGGGAAAAATCGAGCAGGGAGCGAACGATATGGCGTGCGCGCTCCGTCTGCTGATCGATCTGTTCCAGGTACAGCTTCTGCATCGCCACATCGCAGTCGCCGGCCTCTTCCTGCAGGATCTGGCAAGAGCTCGAGATATTCGACAGCGGGTTGTTCAGTTCATGGGCCACGCCGGACAACATGGTGCCGAGCGACGCCAGCCGTTCCGAACGCATCAGCGATTTCTGCCGCAGGTCCAGTTCCTTCAGCATGTGATTGAAGGCCGCGATGATGGAAATGATCTCGCGATCGTTCGAGGGGGCCGACAGGCTTTCGCGCCGGTTGGCGGAAATCGCCGCCACGCTGGCTTCCATCTCCTTCAACGGCCGGACGACGCGCTGCGACAGCGCACGGCCGATCACCACGATCAAGAAAGCCATCGTCAGGATGACCCCCAGCAGCAGCGTACGGAACGAAGCCAGGGTCGTCTGGATCTGGCGCCGCTCCGCACGTGCCATGTCCTCGGCGATCGCCACCAGCTCCTGGCCCAATGCACGCACGCGTGGCTCCTGTTCCAGGGACGCCTGATCGGCGGCAGTGAAAGCCGACATCCGGTGCTGATACTCGCCGAGGAGCGTGTGCAGTGCCTCCAGGCGCGCTTGCGTGACGATGGCCGAGAAATCTGCCCGGTTGGCGGTCAGCATCGACTGGGCCAGCTTGATATACGCCGCGTTTTCTTCGAGATCGGCAATCTGGTGATGAAGGAAGTAATTACGCTCGAAACGGCGTATCTCCAGCACGGTGTTGAATAAATCGGTGGCGCGCTGCCCCAGGACCACCCGCGCCTCCAGCGTGCGCAGTTCCCCCACAAAAAACAGGGACGCCACCAGTATGATCGCCGCCACCGCGTAATACCCCAGCGTGATTTTTCCCCGCAGGGAATGACGCAGCACAGCGCCTCGAATAGCAGGTATCACGGTTTCGTCCTCCAGCCCCTCATCGCCAACACGCCCAGTATAGTTGCAATTTGCAACAAATTAAACAAGGTGCAACAGTCAAGATAGACGATCTATTTTTATCTTTAACTACAGCACCTTAAACAATAAAAACCAGGATGGATTGTTGCATTAGGCAACACACCAGCATGCCAAGCACGTGACTTTTAATAATTTTCTCGTTAACAAACAATTGCTTATAAAAATGGCACGCAATATGCAACAAAAGGAGCGACCTCAACAACAAATTGCGAGAAAACCATGAACGTCATGACCCGAATCATCAATGCGCTGGCCTTCGCCAACGTCGGCAACCAGAATGAATTCAACGTCCTGCTCCGTCAGGTCGAACCGTCCCCTACTTCCCAACTGGATGCGACCCCGTGCGGACCGGTTTCCGCACGCGCCGACACGTCCTCTGCGGCGCCGAGCATCCGGCATGCCCAGAGCGCACTGTGAGCGCCACACCCCGCACATGACCGATGAATTGACCCGGAAACCGAGAGGATGGAATTGTTAGCAGAATTTGAAATGGATATTGTGGCGCTCGCACTCAGCGTTCTCAGCGTTGTCGCGTACTACCTTTTCCTCAGCATGAAAGTGCGGGAAAACCCCACCTACACAATCCATGGCGTGCACGAGCTCGCGCGCCGCTTGTGGGTGGCCAACATCATGCGTAACCCTGCCCAAGGCATCATGGGCGTACAAACGTTGCGTAACTGGATCATGGGCTCGACTTTGATGGCGTCCACCGCCGCCATCCTGATCATCGGTACGCTCACGCTCTCCGGCCAGGCCGAGAGCATTACGCGCAGTTGGCATGCGCTCAGCATGACCAGCAGCCATGCTGCCGAATTGTGGATCGTCAAGGTCATGGCCCTGCTGATCACCTTCATCGTGGCGTTCTTCGCCTTTGCCATGTCGGTGCGCCTGGCCAATCACGTGGTATTCATGATCAACGTGCCGGAATACGAAGCGCACCATAATCTGTCGCCGGAATCCGTGGCTCGCCGTCTGCATCGTTCCGGCACCATGTTCTCCATCGGCATGCGCGCTTTCCTGTTTGCCATCCCGCTGGTGTTCTGGCTGTTCGGGCCTTATTTCCTGCTGGCCGCGTCGATTGGCCTGATCATTGCGCTCTACCGCCTCGACCGTAGCGAATCCGAATCCGAAGGCGTCTTGGATGTCAGCCCTTCTGGAAAGCAGAACGCGCCGGTCGTTTCCATACAGGCCAAGTACGCCAAGTAACTCCGGCGGCAGGCCGGTTCTGCGAACCGCCTGCCGCACCCGCAAGACGCGATCAACTGCTCAGGGACGCGTCCTGTAGAACGTCAACGGCGCACTGTTCTTCGCAACCGCCGGCTTCAGCTTCCCCACCACATGCATTTCGCACGGCTTGCAATCGAAGCGCAGCGTGAGCCTCTCGCTGCCGTTGATCAGCGTCAGGGGTGCGGCGCGTACCGTACCCTGCACACCAGTGACACCCTTGGCCTGCTTGGGACAGAGCGAGAGTGAATAACGCACGCAGTGCTCGGTGATCATCAGCGAGACTTCGCCGGTCTCCTCGTGGCTTTCATAGGCCGCGGCAATGACGTGTACGCCGTGCTTCGCGTAGAAATCGCGTGCCTTGTGATTGTAGACGTTGGCCAGATAGGTGAGCGTATCCTCAGGATAGGCCACGGGCGGCTCGACCGGCTGCATGCGTGGCGGGCGCGCATAGGCCGCAGCACGCGTCGCTTCCAGTGCGGCGACTGCATCGCGCCGCAAGGCATTGACGAAAGAAGCCGGAATAAACCAGGACTGCGTCAATTCAAGCGCAATCCCCATGGCGGCAAATGGCGTAGTACCGAGCTTTCCGAGGTGCGCGCACAACGTGGCCTCGGCCTTGGCAGTGTCGTTGGCCGCTTCCCTGGGATGTGCGGCCGTCGCTGTGGCATTGTGGCCATCTTCGTCAGTCAGGGTGAGCGAAAACCCGTCTTCGGTTTCGCCCAGGCGCATCCACACGCCGATACGGCGGTCGCTGGACGCCTTGTCCAGCATGCGCATCCAGTTCATGTCGCGATTGCGGTTGACCGGCGTGCCGGCGCGCAAGTCCTTGAAGCTCGCCATCGGATCTTTCGGGAACACCCGCCATGCGCCCTCGCCCAGTTTTTCGGCACGGTTGATCGCAAGCCCGGCCAGGTCTTTCTGCAGCGTGTAGTAGCAGAGGCCGTCGCCATTGTTGAGTACGGTATCGGGTAGATCGGTCTCCAGTTCCACCCATTTGTCGCCAAGCTTGCGTACATGGCCGACCGGCAGACCGGGATTCTTCGGCGTGTCGAATGCACCGATATCGTCCTTGCGGCCGCCGACGAAATAATCGGTGAACGCGCGGTTGAAATTCTGGTTGGGGTCGGGCGTGAAGCTGAACGTGGTGCGGCCGGATGACGCGCGCGCGAATTCCGGGCGGCGCGAGAGGATCTCGTCGAGCAGCGTGCGGTAATGGGCGGTGATGTTCTTCACATAGCCCATGTCCTTGTAGCGGCCTTCGATCTTGAAGCTGCGGATACCCGCATCGACCAGCGCCTCGAGGTTGTCGCTCTGGTTGTTGTCCTTCATCGACAGCACATGCTTGTCGTGCGCGACGATACGGCCTTCCATGTCGGTGACCTGGTACGGCAGGCGGCAGGCCTGCGAGCAGTCGCCGCGGTTGGCGCTGCGTCCGGTGTGGGCGTGACTGATGTAGCACTGTCCGCTGTAGGCGACGCACAGTGCGCCGTGGACGAAGAATTCCAGCGTGGTATCGGGCCGGGTGGCGGCGCGGATGGCGGCAATCTGTTCCAGGTCGAGTTCGCGCGCGAGCACGATCTGCGAGAGCCCGACGTCCTGCAGGAAACGGGCCTTGTCCGGGGTGCGGATGTCGGTCTGGGTACTGGCATGCAATTGGATCGGCGGCAGGTCGAGTTCCAAGAGGCCCATGTCCTGGATGATCAGCGCATCGACGCCTGCCTCGTAAAGCTGCCCGATTTGTTGGCGGGCCGGCTCCAGTTCGTCGTCGCGCAGGATGGTATTCAGCGTGACGAACACGCGCGCATTGAAGCGATGCGCATGCGCCGCCAGCCTGGCGATCTCGGCGATCTCGTTGGAGGCGGCCGCACGCGCGCCGAACGACGGACCGCCGATATACACTGCATCGGCGCCGTGATTGACGGCTTCGATGCCGATGTCGGCATCGCGCGCAGGTGCGAGCAGTTCGAGTTGATGGGGTTCCACGGGCGGCGTTCCGGACAGCAAAACGCCATTTTACTTACTTGGCGGGGTCGCGGCTCGCCAACTGCAGATACGATTGCGCCTTGACTGCCTTGAAGGCCAGATTCAGCGTGATGTCGTTGCCGACAAGGAAGGCGTACTTGCCCATGTTGAAGTCCGAGCGCCTGAGCGTGACGGTCGCATTGGCGCCGCAGGTCTCTACCCGGGACTCGGTATCCTGCATGCACTGAAAATGCGTCACGGCAAGCGTCACCGGCCGGGTCACCCCCTTGATCGTGAGATCGCCCGACAGGCTCGACGATTCGCCGTTCAGGCTCATCTTGGCTGACTTGAAAGTAATGACCGGATAGTTGGCGGTATCGAAGAAATCCGCCGCTTTCATTTGCGCATCCAGCAAGGCCTGGCCGGTGTTGACCGAAGCGGCGTCGATGGTCACCTCGGCCGATCCTGACTGGCTGTCGCGATCGAACACCACCGTGCCGCTGATCTTTTCGAAGCGATTGGTCTGGCTCGAGAGTCCCAGATAGCGATAACTGAACTGCGAGGACGTGCGGCTGCTGTCGATCACATAGGTTTCGGGCGCAGCCAAGGCTGAAGTTGCACTGGCAACAAGCGCGGTCAACAAGACAAAACGTTTCATCAGATGCTCCTGCGAAAGGTGAACATCGGGATCCATTTGCCCGGCGGCCATGCCGCCCGACCGCTCCAGGTCGTCGTTTCATCCGGGAGCCTCGCAGGTGTTGCAACGCTTGTGCCCGCTGCCGGGCGCAGCAGCCGGTCAAATTACGACCAATTAAATCAATATGTTGAAACTTTACGGCACATACAGGCTAGCCACGAATAGCCGCCAAATGACGGAAACCCCACACGCAGCGTCGAACTGGGGACAACTCAGAACCCCGCACGGGAACGTGCAGGCCCAGGTCAAGATGAAGATCGGGAATCGATGGCCTGCCAGGGGTGGCAGGCCTGGCGTATGCGTGGCCGGCGCCACGCATACACATCAAGTGGAGAGGTGCAGGTTTGCCGCTTAAGCCTTGTTCCAGCCCATGCGCTGCAAAAACGGCTGGCGTTCGATGAAGTGATGCTGCAGGGCGCCGGCCACATGCAGGACGACCAGGGCAAGCAGGGTGTAATTCAGCGTTTCGTGTACTTCCCCGAGCAGATGACCCAGGGCCTTGTCCTTGCCGATCAGGTCAGGCAACGGCAATACGCCGAACCACACGGTCTGGACACCCTTGGCAGAGCTCATCAGCCAGCCCGAAATCGGAATCACCAGGATCAGCAAATACAGCAGGCCATGTGCGACGGCACTCGCACGACGCTGCCAACCGGTGACACTGGCAGGCAGCGGGGGCGGCGTATGCGTCAGCCGCCACACCACCCGCAGCCCCGCCAGCATGAACACGGTGACGCCGATCCACTTGTGGTAGCTGATGAGCTTGAGTTTCTCGGGCGACAAGGGCAGATCGGCCATGTACAGACCGAGCGGGAACGCCACGAAAATCAGCAGGGCAACCAGCCAGTGCAGCACGATCGCAGGGGTGGAATAACGCATTGCGGAAGTCATGCAATCTCCATGTTTGAAACCATTCAGAGGGGAAAAGCGGCCGATAGGATGTGGGGCCCGGTCAGCCAAGCAACGAAAAGAATCCTACTAGGTTTCCGCGGTGACGGACGGCGCATAAAATCAGGTTTTTCCCCAGCGCGTGGCCGCTGCATCGTCGCTGGCGCGCGCCTCAACCCAGCGTTCGCCCTCCGGAGTCACTTCCTTCTTCCAGAACGGCGCACGGGTTTTCAGATAATCCATGATGAACTCACAGGCAGCAAACGCCTCGCCGCGATGGCTGCCCGCCACCGCAACCAGCACGATGGGATCGCCCGGCAGCAACCGGCCGACCCGATGGATCAGCGTGACGTCGAGCAGGGTCCAGCGCGATTGCGCGTCCCCGACCAGCGCGGCCAGCGCCTTCTCGGTCATGCCCGGATAGTGTTCCAGCGTCATCGCGGCAACATCGCTGCCATCGTTCATGTCACGTGCCAGGCCGACGAAGCTGGCGATGGCGCCGATGTCGGTGCGGCCATGTCGCAAGGCGTCGACTTCCACCCCCAACTCGAAGGCTTCGCTCTGCACCACTATCTTCATCGTTTCAGCCTCCGGTGACCGGCGGGAAAATCGCGACTTCGGCGTTCTCGGTCAAAGCCGCATCGAGCGCGACGATGTCCTGATTGACCGCCACCCGGTATGCCCGATCCGCGGCCAGTTCTTCCGCCCACACGCCTCCGCGGGCCTGCAACTGGGCAACCAGATCGGCGACAGTGCTGCCAGCGCAATCCAGCGTTTCCTCCGCGCATCCGAGGCGCTCACGCAGGCGGGCGAAATAGAGCACGCGCAGTTTCATGCCAGCAGTTCCGCAAGGGGGATGAAGCGCACCCAGTCGCCCGGTTGCACGGTCTGGCCGATCTCGATATCGACAAGTCCATCGGCCCACGCGCACGATGTCAGGACGCCCGAACTTTGGTTGGGATAGATTGCCGCGCGACCGTTTTCCTGCATGCGGGCGCGCAGGAATTCGCGCCGCACACCGGGCCTGGTCCAGGCAAAATCCGCCTTGACCGGAAACGCCCGATACAACACATCGCGCACCCCCATGCGCTTCAAGAGGAAGGGCCGCACGAACAGGCAGAACGTGACGAAGGCCGACACCGGATTACCCGGCAGGCCGATGAAGTCGGCCTCATCCACGCGTCCGTACACAAGCGGCTTGCCCGGTTTCATTGCGACTTTCCACATCTCGACGCGTCCCAGTTTTTCGACTGCGGCCTTCACGTAATCGGCCTCGCCCACCGACACGCCGCCACTGGTGATGACGACGTCGGCCACACTGGCGGCACCTGCCAGCGCGGCCTCGGTCGCTTCCAGCGAGTCGGGCACGATGCCGAGATCGATCAATTCGCAGCCGAGACCGTTCACCAGCCCCGTCAGGGTATAGCGGTTGGAGTTGTAGATCTGGCCCGGCTCCAAGGACGTGCCCGGCGTCACCAGTTCATCGCCGGTGAAGAAGCACGCGACCTTCAGCCGCCGGAACACCGGCAACCCGGCCAGTCCGACCGACGCTGCGAGTCCCATCTCGGCTGCGCCGATGCGGGTGCCGGCGGCGAGCACCTGCGCGCCGGTTTCGATGTCCTCTCCGGCACGGCGGGTATTCTCGCCCCGCCGGGGCAATGCGTTGATCACGACGCCGTCTCCTTCGGCGTAACAGTATTCCTGCATCAGCACGGCATCGGCACCTGGCGGGATCGGCGCGCCAGTAAAGATGCGCGCAGCGGTGCCCGGCTGCAGGGGCTCGCCCACTGAACCGGCAAGAATGCGCTGCGAAACCGGCAGTCGGGTGCCGGCCGCGGCCACGTCGGCAACGCGTACGGCATAGCCGTCCATCGCGCTGTTGTCGAGCGGCGGCACGGTGATGGCGGAAGTCTGCGGGGTGGCCAGTACGCGACCGAGCGCGGCGGTCACTGCAACGGTTTCGGTTTCGCTTGCCCCGCGTGCGCGTTCAAGCAGGGCATCAAGCAGTTGGTTGGCTGTGAGCATGGTTCAGGATGAAGTCGGTAAGGGATTGAACGGCATCGAGGTCGATGCGGGGAAATCCGTCGGGCGGCGCAACGTCCGACGCCACGGCCAGGATATTCGGGTCGTCGGGAAACAGCCAGGGCTTGGCGGTCTCGGCGCGATGGACTTCCAGCTTGGGGATGGCTTCGCGCTTGTATCCCTCGACCAGCACCAGATCGCAAGGCGGCAACTTATTCAATAAGTCATCCAGCCGTGGCGGCGTGTCGCGGTGCTCCGTCAGTACCGCCGTGCGGTGATCCGATGCCAGCAGCACTGCCGTCGCACCAGCCTCGCGTACGCGCCAGCTGTCCTTGCCGGGACGGTCGATGTCGAAATCGTGGTGGGTATGCTTGATCACAGCCACGTTGAGACCGCGCGCAGCCAAGTGCGGCAGTACCCGCTCGATGAGCGTGGTCTTGCCGCTGCCGCTGTATCCGGCGATGCCAAAGATTTTCATGGTGGCACCTTCATTGTCAGTCGGACCGTGTCAGGCTATATTTGATGTTATATTTTTTCATATATAACCCATTCCTGCCAACCCATCCTCATGAACACCCTTGTTTCAACCGATCAGCCGGGCCTCATCGACCAGTTCGGCCGCCACATCGACTACGTACGGCTGTCGGTGACGGACCGTTGCGACCTGCGCTGCAGCTATTGCATGCCGGAAGGCTTCAAGGGCTTCGAGGAGCCCGAACACTGGCTCAACTTCGACGAGATCGAACGCCTGATCGGCGCGTTTGCGCGCTTGGGCGTGCGCCGCATCCGCCTGACCGGCGGCGAGCCGCTGCTGCGGCGCAACATCGCCGGACTCGCCGGACGCATCGCCGCCCTGCCCGGCATCGAAGATTTATCGTTGTCCACCAATGCCACCCAGCTCGACAAGCATGCCGAGGCGCTGAAGGCTGCCGGCGTGACACGGCTCAACGTCAGCCTCGACTCGCTGCAACAGGCGCGGGTGGAACGCATCAACGGACGCGACGTGCTGGCCAGGGTCATGGCCGGGCTGGCCGCCGCCCAGGATGCCGGCTTCGCACCGATCAAGCTCAACATGGTGGCCTTGCGCGGCACCAACGACGACGAGATCGACGAGATGGTCGCCTTCTGCATGGAACGCGGCTTCGTGCTGCGGCTGATCGAGGCGATGCCAATGGGCGACACCGGACGCAACGCCGAATACCTCGACCTGCAGCCGGTGAAGGAACGCCTGCGTACACAGTTCGGCCTGGTCGAGACCGCCCTGCCCGGTGGCGGTCCTGCGCGCTATCTCGGCACGCCGGACGGCCGCTTCAATGTCGGCTTCATCACGCCGATCTCGCAGCATTTCTGCGAAACCTGCAACCGCATCCGCATCGCCGTCGACGGCACGGCCTACATGTGCCTGGGGCAGGAAGAAAAATTCGAATTCCGTCCGCTGCTGCGCGGGGGTTGCAGCGACGCCGAACTGGAAGCCGCCATCCTGCACGCGATCGATCTCAAGCCGGAACGTCACGAATTCCGCGAGGCACCCCACAAGATCCTGCGCTTCATGTCGATGACCGGCGGCTGAAGCCGCCTCAATCCACGCTCGCGGTACGAAAACCGGCGAAGGGATCGCGCCGGTCGGGCAGATAGAAATTGCGGAAACCGGGGTATTTCAGCACCCCATCGGTCACCGGCCCGCCGCCGCGCAATTCCCCATGCGTGTGGAACCAGGGTTGCGAATAGTCGCGATACGGATCCGGCACGAAGCCCGGATACGGCACGAACGGATCGCGCAGCCACTCCCACGCTGTGCCCCAGCTGAATTCCTGCTGCGCCGTTGCCCGCAGCCACTGCGCAGCCGTGGGCAGACGCCGGCCCTGCCAGGCTGCCCAGGCCTCGGCTTCGTAGCGATTTACATGCAGCATCGGCGCATCCGCTCGCAAGGGCATCCAGCGGTCGAAACGGCGCACCTGCCAGCCACCCGCGTCCCGTCTCCAGTACACCGGATGGCTCGCCTCGCTGGCCGTGCGCCAGGCCCAACCTGCTTCCGACCACACCGTCTTGAGCTGGTAGCCGCCAGCATCGACGAATTCGGCGAAAGCCGCTTCGGACACCGGGCTCGCATCGATGTCGAAGGCTGGCACCGGCACCGCATGGCGCCATTTCTCGTTATCGAAAATGAAGCCCGCGGCGGGCCCGCTGCCGAGCGCCACCTCGCCGTCGGGGAATGCCAGGCGCTGCGCCGACGGCGCACTGGCGACATCTGTCCATACGGGTGGCGCATAACCCAGGTTCTGGAATGCCATCCACCACGCCTCGATGTGCATCAGTTCGTGATAGAGACACAGTTCGGCGAAGTAGGTGATATCGTTGTCGAGTCCGCTACGCAAGCGGCCTGCTACGGCAACGGCAACCTCGTCCGCGTAGTCGTCGACTGCTGCCGGTTGCAGCAAGGGCAGGTCCCAGCGGATGTCGTGCGGCACGCTGGAGGAATCGTAAAGGGCGTCGGCACCACTCAGCAGGCTGGGACCGCAGGTGCCGTCAGGTCGTTCGCGCAGGCACCAGCGCTCCTGGAACCAGACGATATGCCCGTATTCCCACAGCGGCGGATTCAGATGGCCGGCACGCGGCCCCAGCCAGCCGTCCGCAGGCAGAGCCTGGATGAACTGGCGCAGCCGCTTGCGCGCCTGCGTCAAGCGGTCGATGAGTTGCGCGGCGGGATAGTCAGTGACGGGTCGGGTTCGGTTCATGTTATATAACGCACTGTAGCCACTTCATTCTAGGCGCCCACTCTCGAAGGCGAAATCGGACCATGAGCACTCCCCCTCCCAACGACCCCATCCGGCTGACCCAGTTCTCCCACGGCGGCGGCTGCGGGTGCAAGATCGCCCCGGCAGTGTTGCGCGACATCCTGGCCGACACGCCCTTTGCCTCGAACCTGGCGGCGGCCTATCCCGACCTGCTGGTGGGAATCGAGCACGGCGACGATGCCGCCGTCTACCGGCTGAACGACGAACAGGCGATCGTGGCGACCACCGATTTTTTTATGCCCATCGTAGACGATCCCTTCGAGTTCGGCCGCATCGCCGCGACCAATGCGCTGTCCGACGTCTATGCCATGGGCGGGCGTCCGCTGTTCGCGCTGGCCATCGTCGGCATGCCGATCGGCAAACTGTCCAACGACGTCATCCGCCAGATCCTCGCCGGTGGCGAATCGGTGTGCAAGGCGGCAGGGATTCCGATCGCGGGCGGCCATTCCATCGATGCGCCGGAACCGATCTACGGGCTGGTCGGCATCGGCGTGGTGGACCCGCGCAAGGTCAAGCAGAACGGCGGCGGCCAGGCCGGCGATTGCCTCATCCTGGGCAAGCCGCTGGGCGTGGGGATCTACAGCGCGGCGCTGAAAAAGGGCCTGCTGAGCCCCGACCAGTACGCATCGATGATCGCCGCCACGACCCAGCTCAACACCGCGGGTGCCGACCTGGCCGATACTGCGGGCGTGCACGCGATGACCGACATCACCGGCTTCGGCCTGCTCGGCCACCTGCTCGAAATCACCCGGGCGTCGAAACTGTCGGCCCAGGTCGAACTGGGACGGCTGCCGCTGTTGCCCGGCGTCGACGAACTGGCACGGGGCGGCCATATCACCGGCGCCAGCCAGCGCAACTGGGCAAGCTACGGCAGCGAGGTGCAGTTCGCCGATGGCATCGCCGACTGGCAACGCGCCCTGCTCACCGACCCGCAGACCAGCGGCGGGCTGCTGGTGAGCTGTGCACCCGCGTCCAGGGAGGCAGTGTTCGACATCTTCCGCCGCCATGGCTTCGATCATGCGACGGAAATTGGCCAACTGCAGGCCGGCCACAACGTAGCCGTCGCGCCCTGAGGGCATTTGCCTTTGCAGAATGGGCGCGGCAAGCTTCGCGGTTCGCCACCCGTTAGAAACCAGCGTAGTCGCCGGAGCACAGCCTCCCCCTGGCAATCGAGCATGCCGCCCATACCGGCCTCGTCTTCGGCAAGGGGCTTGCATGCTATCCGGCGGGCGGCCGCATCGCCTCGTCGTAGTGTCCGGGTTTGAGTCGTACCACCAGCACCGCCACCACCAGCACCGCGCCGAACTGCGCCAGCCAGCCCGCATGAAAACCGCCGGTGGCTTGGTGCAGCCGCGCCATCACCCAGGGTGCCACCGCGGTCAGCATGAACCCCCCGCCCTGCATCAGCGCATTGAGTGCGCCGGCCTGCAGGGGAGAGTGCAGGTGATCCAGCGCCACCACCATGAACAGGGCGAAGCAACCACCGATTCCCACGCCCAGCACCACAGCCGCGGTCATGGGCGCCGCGTCGGGCCGCCAAGCCAGGGCGGCAAAGCCTGCGGCCTGGCAGGCCAATGTGAGCCAGATCCAGGGCCTGCGATCCAGATGGCGCGCAACCAGCGTCGGGAAGGCGAGCGCCGCCACCGCCTGTGCCACCGACACCACGGCCACAAGCAGGCCGCTGTGCGTCGCGCTCCAGCCCTGCTCCTGGTAATACGGCGCAAGCCAGGCCACCATCGTGGCGTAGCCCCCATTCATCAGGCCGAAGGCCAGCATGAGCAGCCAGGTGCGGCGGCGGCGCAGCAACCAGGCCGTATCGCTGCCCGCCCCCCGCGCAGCCGAAGGCAGCGGCAGGACGCCCAGCGTGGTCCAGGCCAGCCATAGCGCCAGCAGCACCGGCCAGGCCCATAGCGCGAGCGAACCCTGCCAGCTCAGCCCCCATTGCATGGCCAGCGGCGAGAACTGCGCGCCCAGCGCACCGCCACTCATCAGCGCGGCCGAGTAGACTCCCATCATGGGCGCCACATGGCGTGGTGTGTGGAACTTGATCAAGCCCGGCAGCATGCCCTGCACCAGCGCCACGCCGGCACCGCACAGGGCGGCGGTGGCGATCAGTACGGCGGACACGCTGCCGGCCAGACGGAGTACGCAGCCCAGAGCGATGAGCGTCAACGCCAGCATCATCGCTGGCCGCACGCCCAGACGGTTCTGCACAGCGGGCGTCAGCCAGGTTCCCGCGCCGATCAGGGCCATGGGCAGCAGCGTGAGCCAGGCCAGCGCCTCAAGGCCCATGCCGGTCTGGGCCTGGATGGCCGGACTCAGCGGGCCGATGGCGGTGAGAAATGGGCGCAGGTTCAGCGTGACCACCACCACCGTGACCAGCCACAGCAAAATGGACGTGCGGGGACTACGCAGCATCGCCATGAAGCCAGGCGGGAGCGATGCCGGTGTCCGACCACATCCGGTGCGATGGCGGCGTGGCCAGATATAGCGGGAAGAGGGGGTCGGGCATGTGCGGTCTCGAACAAAATGATTGCCGGCACGGCCGGTCAAGCTTGCCGTACGCGGCGCGATCCGGCACGGCCTCGATGGCAGCCGCGCGGAGAGGGAAGCATACCCGCGTGCAAACAGTCAACCCGCATGACGTGCCCGGGGTTACAAGCCAGGGCGTTTTGCGTGTGTATCCTCGGGGGTAACCATGCGGGCAACCGGGTGGCAGGCGCGCGGCGAGCCTCTACAATCGACGCATGCCTTCCCATCGCGACCTCACCTTCGACAACGGCTTCGCCACCCTGCCCGACACCTTTTATTCGCGCGTGCAGGCCACGCCCGTGCCCGACCCCTACCTCGTCTGCCACAGCCCGGACGCGCTCGATCTTCTGGACCTGGACGCCGACGCCATCCGCCATCCCGAACTGATCGAAACCCTGGCCGGCAATCGCGTGCTGCCGGGCATGGACCCCGTGGCTGCGCTCTACGCCGGGCACCAGTTCGGCCACTATGTGCCGCAGCTCGGCGACGGCCGCGCGATCCTGCTGGGCGAAGTGCGGAATGCAGCGGGCGAAGGCTGGGAAGTGCAACTGAAGGGCGCCGGCCGCACCCCCTACTCGCGCGGCGGCGACGGTCGCGCGGTGCTGCGATCGAGCATCCGCGAGTTCCTGTGTTCCGAGGCGATGCACGCGCTCGGCATCCCCACCACCCGCGCGCTGTGCATCGTCGGCAGCGACCGCCCCGTGTACCGCGAGGACGAGGAAACCGCCGCGCTGGTGACGCGGCTGGCACCGAGCTTCGTGCGTTTCGGCTCCTTCGAAGTGTTCTACTACCGCAATCAGGTCGAACCGATCAAGCACCTGGCCGACTATGTCATCGCACGCTATTACCCCGAACTGGCCACGCTTTCCGACCCCTATCCCGAGTTCCTGCGCCAGGTCGCACTGCGCACCGCCGAGCTGATGGCGCAATGGCAGGCGGTGGGCTTTTCGCACGGGGTGATGAACACCGACAACATGTCCATCCTCGGTCTCACGCTCGACTACGGTCCGTTCGGCTTTCTCGACGCCTTCGATCCCGGCTACGTCTGCAACCATTCCGGCACCGGCGGCCGCTACGCCTTCGACCAGCAGCCCGACGTCGCGGCGTGGAACCTCACCAAGCTGGCGCAGACACTGGTGCCGCTGATGTCGGTGGAAACCGCATCGCAGGCCATCGGCGAATACCCGCAGGCTTTCGGCAAGGCCTACCTCGAACGCATGGCCGCCAAATTCGGCCTGGCGCCTGGGGGCGACGCCTCTGGACTCATCATGGATGCGCTGCAATTGCTGGCGCAGAATCATGTCGACTACACGATTTTCCTGCGCAGTCTGTGCGCCTTCGACAGCGCCGCGGGCGCGTCCAACGCGCCGCTGCGCGACCGCTTCCTCGACCGCGCGGGCTTCGACGCCTGGGCGGCACGCTATGCCGCCGCCCTGCGCCAGCTGGGCTCCAGCGACGCGGCACGCCACCAGACGATGCGCGCGCTCAATCCCAAATACATCCTGCGCAACCACCTGGCCGAAATCGCCATCCGCCGCGCTGCCGATGAACGCGACTACAGCGAAGTCAACCGCCTGCACGCGCTGCTGACCCGCCCCTTCGACGGGCAGCCGGAATACGAAGCCTACGCCGCCGAACCGCCGGACTGGGCGAGAAAGATTGAGGTAAGCTGTTCCTCGTGAACCGCTTCGCTACCCTCCCCGCCTGTCTGTTGACCGCATTTCTGCTTGCCGCGTGCAGCAGCCCGGCCATCCAGCGCAAGGACGGCAGCAGCAGCGTACGCGATTTCAGCCTCCGCGACCTGGCCAAGAGCGATGTCGACGATGTGATCGAAATCCATCAGCACGACGCCCTTGCCACGCTCAAGACCCTGACCTTCAAGCTCTACCGCCGCAATCCCAACGAATGGCGTAAATCCGGGTATGCCAGCGCCGACGCGGCAACCGCGGCCCTGTTCGACGCGTTGCCGCACTGGCGCCTGTCCTCGCAAAAGGATCTCGGCTGGGAAACCAGCCTGCGCGATGCCTGGCGCGAGGATTACACGGGCGACCGGGTGAAGGCGCTGATGAATGGCCTGCTGGTGATGCACATGGCGGCATTCAACAATCACACCGAGTTTTATCGGCTGACCGACGTCGACGCGCAGAAACTCTACAATGCCGCACGCAATACCGAGGCCGTCGTGTGGAAGCTTGCGACCGCCCGTAACGCACACGGCGACCCCCTGCTGCTGTCCAACGGCTCCGACGGCAACGGCGTGGCCAATCTCAGCTTCGAACGCGAATTCGGCAAGCTCATCGGCAACCAGGACACGCTGGCGAAAATCGTCGAGGACAAGAGCAACCGCGCGATCCGCTTCGGCGCCGTCAACCTCGCCACCATGGCCTTCCTGCCGATCTGACATGGAGGCCGATGCCTACGCCTATTGCGCCTTTTTGACGCGCGACCAGTGGGCCTGGGAATTTCTCCGCCGCAACCCAGACTACCAGCGCGACTACCGCGCCTTCATCGCCCTCTGGCACGCGCTCGAAGCCGACCACGGCGCCCCGCCCAATCGCAATTTTTCAAGATGGAAGCAGGATCCCCGCGCCTACGGCCCGCTGCCGGGCGATGCCGAGCTCGCCGCGCCCGCGGGCGAGCTGTGCACTGTCGACGATGAGCGCGTCCTGCTCGAATGCTGGATGGGCGCGAAATGGGGCTTCTACAAGTTTCCGCTCGACCCCGCGCGTAGCGCTCCCGCGCCCGACGAACTGTCATGGCGACCGCCGCCGCAGCCGGACACACCCACCGAGGCGCCCTACCGCATCGACCTCACTTTTGATCTGTCCCTGCCGCTGCCGCCGCAGCTGGAAGCCGCGAAATTCCGCCTCGTCGGCCGCGCCGCCGAACTGCGGCGCCAGGGCCATGCCGCGCCGAAGACCGTGGCGAACCAGCGCGATCGCTGGATCATGATGCTGCGTCTGCTCGACGGGGCCGCCGCACCGGACACTGACAACGCAGCACTGCTGGACGAAGGTCGGGCGCTGGTTGCGGGCGGCTTTCGCGAGATCCTGCGACTGGGGAACGATGTCAGATGAATAGTTGATCTGTACACTTAAGTTATGTTCGAACTCGCCCCCTTCTACAAAACCCTGTTCTATCTGGCGGCCGCGCTACTTGGCGTTGAGATCGCGTTTGCGTTGAGCTTTATTCAGAGCCCTAAGCAAGGCTGGCAAATGTATTTAGCAATCACGGCGTTGGCTGCTTCTATTCCCTTGCTTCTTGGCGCCTGTCTTGCCGCTTTATTCGGTTACCTCAAGGAGTTACAGACGCTCCTGATCTCGGGAGGCCTACTTGCAGCAGCTTGGTTCATGTTTTCGTTGATGAGTTATTCACTTCTTGCAGGCGCAGTATTCATATTTGTCGGCCTAATTAGTTTCAAAATGCTTCAATACCGCCATACAGATTCGAAAGAACAGAGCTAGCCAGAGCTTCAATCCTATGCAGAAGACGCTGCACATCCTTGGGCCAAACGTTGAGTATCCAAAAAAAACCGGGGCACATGGCCCCGGTTTTTCATTTCAGCGTGGAAGCGCAAGGCTCCCTGAAAGCAGCTTAAACGAAATTCGCTTCCGCAAACTTCCAGTTCACCAGATTGCCGAGGAAGGTCTCGACGAACTTGGGACGCAGGTTGCGGTAGTCGATGTAGTAGGCGTGCTCCCACACATCAATGCACAGCAGGGCCTTGTCGCCGGTGGTCAGCGGGGTGCCGGCGGCGCCCATGTTGACGATGTCGACCGAGCCGTCGGCCTTTTTCACCAGCCAGGTCCAGCCGGAGCCGAAGTTGCCCACGGCGCTGGTCTGGAAGGCCTTCTTGAACTCGTCCAGCGAACCCCATTTCTTGTTGATGGCGTCAGCCAGCGCGCCGGCGGGGGCGCCGCCGCCATTGGGCGACAGGCAGTTCCAGAAGAAGGTGTGGTTCCACACCTGCGCGGCGTTGTTGTAGACGCCGCCGGCGGGCGCGCTCTTGACGATGTCCTCGAGCGACTTGCTCTCGAAATCGGTGCCCTTGATCAGGTTGTTGAGGTTGGTCACGTAGGCCTGATGGTGCTTGGCGTAGTGGTATTCGAAGGTTTCCTTGGACATGTGCGGCGCGAGCGCATCCATGGCAAAAGGCAGTGCGGGTAAAGTGTGTTCCATAACTCTCTCCTGATATGAACAAACGTGAATGATAGTGTGCCTATCGAACTTGCTGACTGCCGTAACGGCGGCTTTGTTTCATCCTCCGCAAAGAAAAAGGGCCGGTTTGACCCGACCCTGATTCTTTAATTTATTGGTCGGGGCGAGAAGATTCGAACTTCCGACCCCTTGCACCCCATGCAAGTGCGCTACCAGGCTGCGCTACGCCCCGACGAAGCCCGAGATTCTAACAGATGACCTGCGCGACACGGAAGCCCGTCAGCCCAATATTTTCAGAATGGCGTTAATTTCTGCACGTAGTTTGCCGACTTCCAGCGCAGCGGCGACAGGCGCGGGCACCGTTTCGGGGGCGGCTTCGGCATCGTGCTCCAGACGCTGTCGCGCACCGCTGATGGTAAAGCCTTCTTCGTACAGCAGTTCGCGGATGCGGCGGATCAGCAGGACTTCGTGGTGCTGGTAATAACGTCGGTTGCCGCGCCGCTTGACCGGGCGCAGTTGGGTGAATTCCTGCTCCCAATAACGCAGAACGTGTGCCTTGACGGCACACAGTTCGGATACTTCACCGATGGTGAAATAACGTTTGGCCGGGATCGGCGGAAGTTCACTCCGCGTTGGGCGTTCCAATTTGGGCGCCTTCGACTTGCGATTTGAGTTTCTGGCTGGCGTGGAAGGTCACCACGCGACGCGCGGAGATCGGCATTTCCTCGCCGGTTTTGGGATTGCGTCCGGGACGCTGCGGCTTCTCGCGGCACTGGAAGTTGCCGAAACCGGACAGTTTGACGATGTCGCCTTTTTCGAGCGCCAGGCGGATTTCATCGAAAAACGATTCGACGACGTCCTTCGCCTCGCGTTTGTTCAAACCCACTTTTTCGAACAACAGTTCGGCCAGATCAGCTTTGGTAAGGGTGGTCATACGTATATGTTTATCTGGGATGTCTGGTGGAAAATCGCGCCAAGTACGCGCCAACAAGATGGGGCGTCAGACACGCGCAACGACATTTTTGCGTCAAGCACGCAATGCGGCATTGCACTGACGAAGCGCGGCACTGACCAGTTTCTGTACGGCATCCTCCACATCCTGATCCGTCAATGTGCGTTCAGTATCTTGCATAACTACCCGTATAGCAAGGCTTTTTTGGTTTTCCGCCACGCCTTTCCCACGGTAATCGTCGAATACCTCGATCGATTGCACCGAGCCCGGCGCAACCTCGCGCAAGACCTCCAGCAGTTCGCCCGCCGGGGTATGGACATCCAGCACGAACGCCAGATCCCGCCGTACCAGCGGGAAGCGCGACAGGCTCGCATGGCGCGGCAGATCACGCCGGCTGAGCACCTGGCTGTCGAGCTCGAACAGCATCGGCACCGCAGGCAAATCGAACGCCTGCACCAGTCGCGGGTGCAGTGCGCCAATCCAGCCGACAGCCCGGCCATCAACCCATATCTCGGCACTCTGTCCCGGGTGCAACGCGGAATGCGTGCCACGCCGGGTATCGAGCGGGTGGCCGAAAAGGCGTTCGAGATCGCCCTTGAGATCGAAGAAATCGACCCGGCGCGACGACGCGCCCCATTGTTCGGGCAACCCGTCGCCATAAGCGAGGCCGCCCAGCTTCATGGGCTGCTTGGCCTGCGACGTATACACCCGCCCCAGTTCAAAGATGCGCACCCGCTCCTGCTGGCGGTTGAGGTTGTGGCGCAAGGTCTCGATCAGGCCGCCCCATAGGGTGGTGCGCATCGCCGACAGCTGGCTGGCGATGGGATTGGCCAGCGACAGCGGACGGGTATCTGCGTCGAGCGCCGTTTCCCAGGCCGGGTCGACGAAGCTGTAGGTGATGACTTCCTGGTAGTCCAGGTCGACCAGCATCTGACGGAGCGTGTCGTCGGCCAACACGGTTTCGTCCTGCGGCAGCATGCGCGAAGGCGCAGCAGGTGGCTGCGCCGGAATATTGTCGTAGCCGAACAGGCGCACCGCCTCCTCGATCAGGTCTTCCTCGATCGCAAGATCGAAGCGGAAACTCGGCGGGGTGACGATGAGCCGGTCATCCTGGCGTTCAACGTGCGCGCCCAGTGCAGCGAGGCCCCGCGCCACCTGATCGGTCTCCATCTCGATGCCGGCCACGCGCTTCAGTCGCGCCAGCCGCAGTGCGATCGGCTGCCGCTGGGGCAACGCAGCCACTGTCTCGGTAATGGGCCCGGCCTGGCCTCCACAGATGTCGACCAGCAACTCGGTCGCACGCTCCATCGCCCGGCGGGTGGCGCCGAAATCGACACCGCGTTCGAAGCGGTGCGACGAATCGGTCGACAGGCCCAGCCGACGTGCCCGTCCGGCGATGACGGTCGGCGCGAAGAACGCGGCCTCGAGGAAAACATCGACCGTGAATTTCTCGACGCTGGTCGGCAACCCGCCCATGATGCCGGCCAACGCCACCGGGCCGCTGGCGTCGGCGATCACCAGCATATCGGGGGCGAGTTCAGCCGTCTGGCCGTTCAGCAATTGCAACTGCTCGCCCGCGCGCGCCATGCGCACCTCGATGCCCCCATTGAGACGCGACAAAGCAAACGCGTGCATCGGCTGGCCGAGTTCGAGCAGCACGTAGTTGGTGACGTCGACCGGTGCCAGTAGCGGGCGGATGCCGCTGCGCTCCAGGCGTTCCGCCATCCAGCGCGGCGTCGGCGCCTGCGCATCGATCCCGCGCACCACCCGCCCCAGATACAGCGGACAGGCTTCGCTGGCCGATACCTGGATCGGCACCGTGTCCTGGATGCGTGTGTCGACTGTCTGGATCTGGGGCAGACGCACATCGGCCCCGGTGATCGCACCGACTTCCCGCGCCAGGCCCTGCATCGACAGACAGTCCGCCCGATTGGGCGTGAGCTTCAAGGTGATCAGGGTATCGTCGAGGTTGAGCCAGCTGCGGAAATCCTCGCCCACCGGCGCATCCTCCGGCAACACCATCAAACCGTCTGCCGCGCCTTCAAGACCTAGTTCCCTGGTCGAGCACAGCATGCCGAACGACTCGACGCCGCGCACCTTGGCGACCTTGATTTCGATTCCCGGCAGGATCGCCCCGGGCCGGGCACACGGTACCTTGAGCCCGGCCGCCGCATTCGGCGCACCGCACACAATGGTGACCGGCGACGCTTCGCCGACGTCGACCTGACACACGCGCAGGCGGTCGGCATCGGGATGCTTGTCTGCCGACAGGATTTCAGCCACCACCACGTTGTTGAACGGCGGCGCAGCAGGCGTCAACGCTTCGACTTCCAGACCCGCCATGGTCACGACATGGGCAAGTTGCGCGGTATCGAGCGCAGGGTTGACGAGATTGCGCAGCCAAGACTCGGGAAATTGCATGATGAATGCGCTCTAATTAATTGAATTGTTTGAGGAAGCGAAGATCATTTTCAAAAAACAATCGCAGATCGTCGACGCCGTAGCGCAGCATCGCGAGGCGCTCGACACCCAAGCCGAACGCGAAGCCGACGAAACGCTCGGTATCGATGTCGACATGTTTGAATACATTCGGGTGCACCATGCCGCAGCCCAGCACTTCCAGCCAACCGGTGTGCGAGCACACGCGACAGCCCTCGCCACCGCACATCACACAGCCGATGTCCATTTCGGCCGACGGCTCGGTAAACGGAAAGAACGACGGACGGAAGCGTACCGGCAGGTCGTCGCGCTCGAAGAAGTTGCGCATGAAGTCGGCGAGCACGCCCTTGAGGTCGGCGAACGACACCGATTCGTCGACCCACAAGCCCTCGACCTGATGGAACATCGGTGTGTGCGTCACGTCCGAATCGCAGCGATAGACCCGTCCCGGCGCAATGATGCGCAGCGGCGGCTGGTGGGTCTGCATATAGCGCACCTGCACCGGCGAGGTATGGGTGCGCAGCAGTTCGCCGCTCTGCAAGTAGAAGGTATCGTGCATCGCGCGTGCCGGGTGGTCTTCCGGGATGTTGAGCGCGGTGAAGTTGCAGAAATCGGTCTCGATCTCGGGCCCGGTCGCCACCTCGAAGCCGATCGAGCGGAACAGCGCCTGGATGCGTGCCAGCGTGCGCGACACCGGGTGCAAACCGCCGCGCGCCAGCCCCCGTCCCGGCAGCGTCACGTCCAGCGTTTCAGCCGCCAGTTGGCGATCCAGTTCAGCTTGCTGCAAGGCTTCGCGACGGTCCTTGAGCGCCGCCTCCACCGCCTGCTTGGCTTCGTTGATGCGTGCGCCGGCGGTCTTGCGCTCGTCGGCGGGCATCGCACCCAGGCTTTTCAGCAGTTCGGTCAGCTGACCGCTCTTGCCCAGATAGGCCGCCTTCACCTGTTCCAGATTCGGCAGATCAGGGGAGGCATGAATCGCGTTGAGAGCGTCGGCAACGATTTCGTTGGGATTGCGCATGGCGGTTATCTGGAAAATCTCAAATTCGTCCACGAAGGACACGAAATTCCCGAATCAAAACAATCGGATTTTCGCGCCTCTTCGTGTTCTTCGTGGATAAACATTTTGCTTTAAGACAGCACCAACAAAAAAAGGCCTTGCGGCCTTTTCTTGTTGTTTCGATGCCGCTTACGCAGCGAGCTTGGCCTTGACCTGATCGACGATCTTGGCAAAGGCATCCTTGTCGAAGATCGCGATATCGGACAGCACCTTGCGGTCGATGCCGATTTCGGCACGGGACAGGCCGTTCATGAACACGCTGTAGGTCAGGCCATGCTGACGCGACGCGGCGTTGATACGGGCGATCCACAGTGCGCGGAACTGGCGCTTGCGCTGACGACGGTCGCGGTACTGGTACTGACCGGCCTTCATCACCGCTTCATTGGCGACACGGAATACGTTCTTGCGACGGCCGCGATAGCCTTTGGCGGCATCGAGGACTTTCTTGTGGCTGGCGCGGGCGGTTACACCCCGTTTGACGCGTGGCATGCTTTCTCTCCTTTATGCGTAGGGCAACATGCGCGCAACGGCTTTGTGGTTGCTGGCATTGACGGTTTCCATGCCGCGCAACTGGCGCTTACGCTTGGTGCTCTTCTTGGTGAGAATGTGACGCATGAACGCGTGCGAGCGCTTGAACCCGCCGCCGCCCAGCGCGCGGAACCGTTTGGCGGCGCCGCTCTTGCTTTTCATCTTAGGCATGATGCTTCCTTTTATCTCATGCGGTCAGGTGACCCCGCGACGCGGAATGCTTCACCTACCCGACTGCACGTATTGTTGGCGTTTTTAACCCATAGGGCCCGAGAAACGCCGGTCTCGAAACTCAAATCTTCTTTTTCGGCGCCAGCATCATCACCAGCTGGCGACCTTCCATCTTGGGGAACTGCTCGACCACCGCGAGTTCGGCCAGGTCGTTCGACACGCGCCGCAACTGGGCCATGCCGATTTCCTGGTGGGCCATTTCCCGGCCCCGAAAACGCAATGTAATCTTGGTCTTATCGCCTTCTTCAAGAAACTTGATGAGGTTGCGAAGTTTGATCTGGTAATCGCCTTCGTCCGTCCCCGGACGGAACTTGATTTCCTTGATCTGGACCTGCTTCTGCTTCAGCTTGGCTTCGTGCTGCTTCTTGCTTTCCTGGTATTTGAACTTGCCGTAGTCCATGATCTTGCACACGGGCGGCTGGGCCGTCGGCGCAATTTCAACCAGATCCAGATCAGCTTCTTCCGCCTGCCGCAGCGCATCGTAAATCTTCACAATGCCAAGCTGTTCGCCTTCCACACCGACCAACCGCACCTCAGGGGCTGTAATTTCACCATTGATGCGTGTCTGCTTCTTTTCTGTCGCGATGAGCCGTTCTCCAAATAAAAACCTGACGCCAGGCGCCGAGGCAAAAAAGGCCAAACAAATTAAAGAAGGCGTGGGACCCGATCCCGATCACGGGAGGTCCCGACGCCTTGTTTGACCGCTGTTACTGGCGCGCCAGCGTTTCCGCTTTCAGGCGCGCAATCAAGTCATTCAAACCGAACTGCCCCAGGTCCTGATTGCCGCGGGCGCGGACGGCGACCACTCCGGTCTCCATCTCCTTGTCACCGACGACCACCTGATAAGGCAGCTTCTGCAAGCTATGTTCCCGAATTTTATAGGTAATCTTGTTATTACTCAAGTCCGACACCGCGCGGATGCCCGCCTCGCGCAGCGCCTGCACGACTTTCTGGGCATATTCGGCCTGGCGCTCGCTGATATTCAGGACCATCACCTGCACCGGCGCCAGCCACAGCGGGAAGTTTCCGGCGTGGTGCTCGATCAGGATGCCGATGAAGCGCTCCATCGACCCCAGGATCGCGCGATGCAGCATCACCGGCGGCTTGCGGCTGTTGTCCTCGTCGACGAACTCGGCACCGAGCCGCACCGGCAGGTTGAAGTCGAGTTGGATCGTGCCGCACTGCCACAGGCGGCCGAGCGTGTCCTTCAGCGTGAATTCGATCTTGGGGCCGTAGAACGCGCCCTCGCCCGGCTGCAGGTCGTAGGCCAGCTTGTTTTGTTCCAAAGCCGCCGCCAGAGCAGCTTCTGCCTTGTCCCAGCTTTCATCCGAGCCGACGCGCTTGTCCGGCCGGGTCGACAGCTTGACCAGCACGTCGTTGAAGCCGAAATCCGCGTAGACCTTCTGCAGCATGACGATGAAGTCGGCCACCTCCTGCTCGATCTGGTCCTCGGTGCAGAAGATGTGCGCGTCGTCCTGGGTAAAGCCGCGCACGCGCATGATGCCATGCAGCGCGCCCGACGGCTCGTTGCGGTGGCAGGAGCCGAACTCGGCCAGACGCAGCGGCAGGTCGCGGTAGGAATGCAGGCCACTGTTGAAGATCTGCACGTGGCCGGGACAGTTCATCGGCTTCACCGCGTAGTCGCGGTTTTCCGACGCGGTGGTGAACATGTTGTCACGGTAGTTGTCCCAGTGGCCCGATTTCTCCCACAGGCTGCGGTCCATCACCGCCGGCGTGCGCACTTCCTGGTAGCCGTATTCGACGAACTTCTGCCGCATGTACTGCTCGATCTGCTGCCACACGATCCAGCCCTTGGGGTGCCAGAACACCATGCCCGGCGCCTCGTCCTGCATGTGCAGCAGGTCGAGCTGCTTGGCGAGGCGGCGATGGTCGCGCTTCTCGGCCTCTTCCAGGCGGTGCAGGTAGGCCTCGAGGTCTTCCTTCTTCGCCCACGCCGTGCCGTAGATGCGCTGCAGCATCGGATTCTTCGAGTCGCCGCGCCAATAGGCACCGGCCAGCTTCATCAGCTTGAACGCGCGTGGCAGCTTGCCGGTGGACGGCAGGTGCGGGCCGCGGCAGACGTCGAACCACTCGCCCTGGCGGTAGATCGAGAGCTCCTCGCCTTTGGGGATCACCTCGTCGATGATCTGCACCTTGTAGGCCTCGCCGAGTTCGGCGAACACCCGCATGGCGTCCTCGCGTTCCCAAACCTCGCGCACGATGGGGAGATCGCGCTTGACGATCTCGTCCATGCGCTTTTCGATCGCCACCAGGTCCTCAGGCGTAAATGGCTCCGCACGCGCGAAGTCGTAGTAGAAGCCATCCTCGATCGAGGGGCCGATCGTCACCTGGGTGCCCGGGTAGAGCTCCTGTACGGCCTGTGCCATGACATGCGCCGCATCGTGGCGAATCAGGTCGAGCGCCTCCGCATCCTTGGCCGTGACGATGGCAAGCTGCGCGTCGGCATCGATGAGGTGGCTGGTGTCGACCAGCTTGCCGTTGACCCGCCCGGCGAGCGCCGCCTTGGCAAGACCCGCGCCGATGCTGGATGCGACCTGCGCGACCGTGACCGGCCCCTCGAACGGGCGGACCGAACCATCGGGAAGCGTGACGTTGACCATTTTCAGACTCCAGAAACGAAAAAAAGCGCGGGCCGGCCGCGCTTTTAGGTATTACAGATTGAAGATGCAGAAACTCTGCGAACAGCGATGCGCCGGGTTGTTATCCAGTGACAGCCTGGCTAGTTCGCGGTGACATTTCGCAACCTCCGTGGGCAATTCAGCCCCTCTTGAAACCGGGTCATCCCGACCCCTTAAATATTGGTAGGCGCGATTGGACTCGAACCAACGACCCCCACCATGTCAAGGTGGTGCTCTAACCAGCTGAGCTACGCGCCTAATGCGGGGCGCATCATAACCGAAACGTCGCGCCGCTGTCGAGCCGGCGCAACTTTTTTTACCATGAAGCCCGATATCTACCCGCCCAGAACATCCTTAATTTGCATGCTTCGGCGGAAGGAATGGCCCCGGCAAACACCAGAGTTTCAAAACTTCCCAAGAGGTTTGAATTACCATTTACAACACCATGCACTCCCTTACAATCAATCGCAAACAGGCCCACCGCCATCAAGCAGAATCACGCTCAAATCAGCCAAACACGCATCAGTGAAACACTGAAATATCGCTTGCTCAACAGCCGAGAAACCAAGCGCACAGAACTTGACATCGAAACAAGTCGCCACATCCACAAACCAATTAAAACACCTTGCGCGGTTAAAATTTCCGCGCCCATTGATCACGAAAATTTTTCTTGACAAACACAAAAACCATCCTGTAACTTCCGATCTCACTTAATACACGGCCAGCGCAAAGTACGTTGGCTGTTTTGCGGAAAACAATAATTAGTTGTTTCCAATGCAGCCTGAGGAGAGCCGCATGCGCTATTGTTTTTTCGCAAAGAGCCAGTCAATCCAGCTTGACCTTATCCAAGGTTCATTCATCCCATTTAAAAACACCGTACCCGTTGCGCAAGCACCTGACGGTTCCTGCATCACCGCCCCCCCCAACGACTTTTCAGCCGCCCGGTGGTTACCTGAGTTGGCTCGGATAACTAACACGTAAGTTTCCCACCAGTCGCAAGGTCCACGACGGATGGTTGCGCACCGCAAAACCGCGGGCGCTGCCGGACGATTGTGTGCTGAATCAAACAAAAAAATCAGGGGGGAGCATGGGGAAATTACGGTTATTCGCGTTCGCTGGTGTGCTGGGCGGTCTGGCTTTTAGTCAGGTTGCCTGGCCAGTCTCACTTGTCGAAATAGACGCTGCACGCGTCAAAGGTCTGGCCTATCTATTCCAGTCGCAAAAAGGCGATGGCTCCTGGTCCGCCAACGACAGCCTGAAAGTACAAACCACTGCGACCGTGCTGGAAGCACTTATACATGCCGGCATCAAAACGGGCGAAACCTATGGTGCAGCAAGTGCCTGGCTCGCCAATGCCGAAACTGCCAGCGTCGACTCCACCGCACGCAAGATCGCTGCGTTAGCCGGCACCGGCATGAACATGAAGCCATATGCCCAGGCTTTGCTCACGGCCAGATCCGCTTCGGATCGCCAGGCTTGGGGAGCCTACCCCCAATATGGAGTGAGCTTCCCCGACACGCCTTTGGGTATCGAAGCCATCCGCCTGTCCGGCTACAGCTACGCTAACCAATCGACTGAACTAAGCAAGGCGGTTGCCTGCGAAATCCTGCCCTCGCAAAGAACGGAAGCGTCTGGCAAGGGGTGGTCCTACATGCCTCGCATCACAACGGGCGAAACCATAAACATGAGTGCCAGCGCCCTGTTGCCAACGGCCATCACTCTCTTGGAAGTCGCCAAGTTAAGTAATGCCAATAACTGGACTTCACTCTATTGCCAGGGTATCGGCACTTATAACATTGCGACTGTTCTCGATGATGGCGTGACCTATCTCCTGACCAAAAGAAATGCTGACAACGGCTTTGGAGAAAATGGCGTCAGCACGCCCATGCAGACCGCATTGGCTTATCTTGCCATCCAGGCCGTCAATGCCGCGCATCCCGCTTTAGCGCCTGCCCAGGATTACTTGCTTATTGGCACCGGCCAGCAATCGGCAGACGGAAGCTGGAACGGAGATCCCCTGTCGACTGCGTTGGTCCTCAAGACGCTTCCCGCTCTCAGCCCCAATACACTGACAGATACGGACCATGATGGCGTACCAGACGAAATTGAACTGGCCCTCAATAATGGCTCCTCCCCCACCAGCGCAGACGGGCGAGACGCACTTGCGCCCGGCAATGGGCAGTCCCTCCCCGGAGTGAATAGCCCGCTCCTCGCTGCATCGCTACGCTATTTGCACCCGATGAACCCATTGCAGTTGAGTCCTGCCGGCGCATCAAGCTATGCCATTACAAATGGAGCGCTACCGCCGGGAATCTCAATGGACGGAACAGGCGTTCTGAGCGGAACACCCTCGCAGATCGGTACCTTCAGTTTTTCCTACAACGCCGCAAACGGAACTGCAGCCCTGGCTCAACTTGTTGTCAGCCCACCCGACGGCGACCTCAACGATGACGGCCATGTCGACGTCGCCGATATGGCGTTATTGGAACGCATCGAGTTAGGGCTGACGACAGCGACCCCACTTCAACAAGTGAGTGCCGATGTCTCGCCCGCTGGCGCGCCGGACAACGTGATCGACTTGGCCGATTTACAACGATTGAAGCGCATGGCTTTGGGCCTGGAATAGGCACGAATCGCAAGATTAAGGGGGGAGCATGAACACAAAACAATACTTGGCTTGCTTGGTTACGTTGTCATTATTAGTGGCTGGTTGTACTGGAGTACGCACTTTTTCTGCGTCAGCCAGACCCGGGGAAACGATCGCTTTGGCTGCAGGCTGGAAACAGCAATTGACCAGAAATGATTTGACAGTCGTCATCACGCCTGCCAGCGGGGAAGTGGTCACTTATAACCCGGGAGACCCACGCGTACGGGCTCTTTTCCAACTATATCCGGACCCGGTTTCGAAACTGGTGGTATCCGACAGATCGGGGGTTTCATACCCCAATGCGGGCCTATCGAACTACGCGGGAGGGTTCAACACTTTGGGCGCTGAATTCGGGTCCTGGTTTGTGCGGCCGATGGCGGGCAATCAAAACGACTGGTCAGACACCATGGTTTTACTGGATTTGCCTACGACGCTAGCACCAGGTGAGGCAAGCATTGCGTTCATGGCTGGCGGTGTAAACGTCATGCAGCAGCCCGCATTGGTGGAGGTGCTCCCCCTACCGGCTGGTGCACAAAATCAACTCGAACTGGGAGACAACACTGGGGCGCCAGGGCCCATCCGATCTATTGAGCGGGCGCCCCATTACGTGGTTCATTTTAGTGGGCCGACAGGCGTCATACCCCATTCCATACAAGCAGAGTTTACGCGCACCTTGTCGACCACCGGAGGTTCATGGGTAACCCAAGGTCGGGGCGACATCATGAACCTTACCTGGGCTGATACCGGGTCATCGATTAAGGTGCTTCGCTCCCCGGTCAATGGCGTGTCCTCGACACTTCTCGCTGACTTCGATTTCTATGTAACCGGGGCTGTGACGACCCTCGCGCTGAACACCATTAAAGCGTACGACATCTCAGGAAACGCTCTGACAGGATTTTCCGCAAGCCTTCAGTACGTCAGTAATTAAGGGGCGAAAATGGAAAAAAACACAAAATATTTCGCGTTACTCATGCTGATAGCCGCAGCGTTGAGCGCATGCACAGGCGTAAAAACTTTTACGACTGCAGCACGCCCCGGTGAAACAGTGGCACTGGCGATTGGGCGACAAACCGACCTGAAGCGTGCGAACGTGACAGTAACGATTACACCAGCTACTGGCCCTGCCGTTGTGTATCCCCCTTTGGACACCCGGGTGAGGTCCATTCTTAACCTCTATCCAGATCCCGTGTCAAAAGCGATTGTATTGCAGAGAACTGACAACCCCACAAGCACGGGAACCTCTATTGAAAGCTGGGTGACATATGGCGATCCCGACTGGTGGCAAACATTCATGCTGCTTGACTTGCCAACTGGCATCGCTCCGGGAGCGGCAACAATATCGATCACAGACACCTTAGGAGCGGCCATTACGCCAGCCAGCGTTGAAGTGCTCACCGGGGAAAGCACCCGAAACGGCTTCGCATTTAATCAATTTGGCTACACCTTCTCTGCGGACAGCGCTAGTCCCCAGTTACGGGCCCCGAAAGACTTCGAACGCGTCACTCAGTATGTAGTCGAGTTCGCTGGCGACACCATCCCGCACGCCGTCCAAATCGAATTCAGCCATACCCCGAGCGTGGGCGCTGCCTACGTAGTCAACCCGCGCGGCGACCTCAAGAACGTCACCTGGAGCGACGACGGAAGCAATCTGAAGGTTTTCATCACGCCAAGTACCGGGTTGACCACTACTCAGATCAAGGATTTCAAGTTTTACGTGGCCGGTGGGCTGACCGGTTTGAGCCAAACCAATCTCAAGGCCTACGACCAACTGGGCGTTCCGGTGAGCGGCGTAACCGCGACCATCACCCAGCATTGATGCGGAGAACATAGTGACACTTTATGCACGTTATCTCTTGTCGGTTGGCTTGCTTGCCAATTCGCTGGCTGCATTCGCCATCCCCCCGACCATCACGCTCAATTACCCGCCGCAAGCAGCGGCCTTCAGCGCACCCGCCGCAATCCCGCTGGTAGTCGCCGCATCGGATCCGGATGGCGGCACGATCACCAAGGTCGAGTATTTCTTGGGAGGAGCTCTTCTCGGTACGGTCACGACCGCACCCTTCGGCGCAACCTTGAATGGCGTAGGCGCAGGAACCTACACCTTCAGCGCCAAGGCAACAGACAGCCAGGGAGAAACAGCGATTTCCAATGCGGCGACCGTCACGGTTTACAGCCCGGTAGCGGGAAACACGGCGCCGGCTGTCGGCGTGACGGTACCGTCCAATGGCTCGGCCTATAGCCTCAATGCAGGCCCGGTTACGGTGCCTTTATTGATTAACGCTACAGACAATGCATCCGTCAACCGAATCGAACTGTTCATCAATGGCAGCTACCTTGGGTCGGTGTCCGGTGGCGTACTCACCAGCAATATCGGTTTCTCCAACCCAGGCACTTACTCGATCATCGCGCGCGCCTACGACAATCTGGGTATCTCAACCACCTCTGCGCCCTCGACCGTCAACATTTACGCTGCGTCAGCAGGAAATGCCGCACCGGTAGCGAATTTGACCAGTCCCCTTTCAGGGGCCTCGTACTTGCCCCCGGCAAGCGTTCCCATCACGGCCACGGCATCCGATACCGATGGCAGCATCAACCGTGTCGAGTTCTATCTCAATAACAACCTGTTGAATATCATGACCGCGGCGCCTTATACATTCGGCCTGGGTGGGGTTGCGGCGGGCAGCTACACGTTCCGGGCACGCGCGTATGACAATCTCGGCGTCTACACGGACAGCCCGGTCATTCCAATCGTCGTCAATACCCCGCCGACAGTGAACATCACCGCACCCGCAAACAACACGGCGCCAGCCTCGTTCAATTTACAGGCCAATGCGACCGATGCGGACGGCAATCTCAGCAAGGTCGAGTTCTATCAGGGAACAACCCTGCTTGGCGAGGACACCTCCTCTCCTTACAGCTGGCCGTTGAATAACGTCACGTGGGGTACATACGCCTACACAGCCAAGGCCTACGATGCGCTGGGCGCCGTGGTTACGTCCAACACCGTCAACGTAGTGGTCAATCAGCCTCCAACCATAGGTTTGACTGCCTCAAGCGTGTATGGCGGATACAACGCACCGGCGGACATCCTGCTGACAGCCACACCCGGCGACGTGGACGGAACGATCACGAAAGTGGAATTTTATTCGGGGACGCAGCTTATCAACACCCGCACAGTATCACCCTACACCTATACCGTACCCGGTACGCCCGCGGGCAGCTACACCTATACAGCGAAGGTCTACGACAACCGGTCCGCCGTTACCACCTCGGGCCCAGTCAACGTCACGGTCTCTCCCTCTCTGTCGCCCGCCACCTTCACCTATGACGAGCTGGGCCGGTTAATCGGCGTACAGCATTAAGGAACGGATGCCATGTTGAATCGAATTTTCCTGATGTCGCTTCTGCTCGCGCCCGCCGTCTCCTGGGCCGCCTGCACCAGCCATAAAGTGGGCACCTTGACCCTGGACTGCACAGCCGCGGGCCATGAACTGAACAATCCAGCGACCAGCGGTATTTCCTTGCAGGTCCAATCCGGCAAGGATAAGCCGGAAACACCCGCCGCCATCAGGGTGGTTCGTCCACATGAAACCTTCGACATGGAAGGGCCTGCGGGCAAGGCAACAGTCAATACGCCCAGAGAAACGAATACCGACCCGGACACACCCGGGATAGGCAAGCCAGCCAACAAGAAATCCAACGTGCCCAAAAGAATGCCCGAGTAAGGCATCAGAAAACAGCACGAAAAAACATAAGGGGTAGGCCACGCCAGCCAGGTGGCCTGAGCAAATCAGTGAGGATGATTGCAATGCGTTTACATTCAGTTTTGTCGATGGCGAGCCTGTGTCTTGCCCTTGTTCCCTGCGTGGCCCGGGCTGAGCATGTGGACCCTGCCCCTTTATCCGATGAAGTCATCCAGTACATCGGCAAGCTGATGAACCCGGGCCCGGTCGATCCGCTACCGGACATGATCCGCTACCAGATCGACGAAGCCGCAGCACTGGCGCTACGCATCAAACTCGACAAGGACGGACAGCAATGGCCCAGCCTGCGTCCGCAACTGGAAGCCAAGCTCAACGAGATCGGCGTTCTAAGGGACGAAGCTGTAAACAAATACGACCAGAAATCCGTGCCTCCAACGCTTGATGCCAAAACTGCAACGCTTATTGGTCCAGACGGAAAAAAACTCAAGCTCAGCAAACAGCAACTCAAGGCCCTGCAAACCAGCCCCGTACAACCGGCGCAACAACCTTCGGTAGGTTCGCGCTTCGACCAGATCATTCAATCGATGCAAGCCGTGTTGCAGGCAAGTAATGCAGCGTCACGCAACCAGGCCGTCGCCAACGCATTGAACGTGCTCGATGCCGTAGGCGGGCGCAATCGGCAGGATAAGCCGCTTGTACAGATCAATTCGGAACCCACGTTAAAACAGGACGTGCCGACTAAAGAGGTCCCTGAGAATTACAAACCAGCGTCCGAGCCGGCGTATGTTGCGTATCAACAGCGCTCGCGGCAGAACATGTACGCCTTCTTGGGAAATACCATGCTCGCTATGGCGCCCGATCCCACACCTTCTGAAGCGCAGGTGTGCTCCTACGATCGGCTGAAAGACTTGGGCGAAAACGAAGAAGTCCAACTGAACCCCGAAATCCGTGCCTTGGCCGAGAAGCTGGGCTACTCGCCGGTAAAAATATTCCAGTACGTCACCAACGAAATTGCATTTGAGCCCTATTTCGGTTCGCTCAAGGGCGCACAAGGCACGCTGATCAGCAAAGCCGGCAATTCAACGGACCAGGCTTCCCTGCTGATCGCACTGTTGCGCGCTTCCAATATTCCTGCGCGTTACGTATTGGGGACGATCGAATTCAAGAAAGAAGACCCTCGCCTACTGGGGTGGCTGGGTGCAAAAACCAGTGCTGGTGTAACGGGCATCCTCAGTCAGGGCAAAATCCCGCCGAGTGTAGACAGCCAAAATTTGTGGTTCACCCATGTCTGGGTGGAGGCTTGTGTGCCTTATGGCAACTACCGGGGAGCGAGTGTAGACAAAACCGGCCACCGCTGGATTCCGCTGGACCCCAGTTTCAAGGAAAAAACCTACCAGAACGGTATCGCCGTCAATGTCGATTTCGACTATGCCAGCTATATGGCACAGCGAACCGACGGCCCCGACAGCCTTCCGCATGAAAAATATCAGCGCCAGGTCGAGGCATACGTCAAATCCCTACCCGCGGCCAACGGCAGCAACAACACGATCCAGGACGTGGGGTATATCGGAAAACAAGTCGCGCGAAAGTTCGACATCTTGCCGGCCTCCCTTCCTTACAAGGTTAGAGCATTCAACACTTGGGCAACTGGATATACCGCTGAAACCGATACCGTGCCAGATAATCACCGTTATAAGCTGGAAATTAGTGCAAGCGGGATGAACATGCCCTTGGTTATTTCGATGCCGCAGAAAAGCTTAAGCAGAATTACGCTTTTCTACTCGAAGGCATTTGAGTTTGCTGGCGATCCACCAGGTTATGCACTGCCAAGCCCTGGACAAACCTATTGCATGACCAGTAATTGTTCGGACGTAGGGGGCAAAGCGCGGGTGCGAATTCTAGTCGACGGCGTTGATCTCGTCGCATCATTAGCCGTGTTCCCAGGCCAACCTATACCGACAGGGGTGGCGTCAGATGTTATAAGCGCTGGCGGCATAACTGGTGGAACTTGCGGGGCTCGGATACCAGTATATAGCGGAAGCACATTTCTATACTACGTATGGGATTGCAATATCTCAGGCTATGTGGCGAAAACCACGAATCTCACAATAAGGCTAACGCGTGATAACACCGAGATCAACAAAGCCAGCTACACCAATATAAAAACGACTGACTACGTCTCACCCCAGGTTTTTTCCTTTCAGGTTTCCGACAGGCTCCTGAAGGAGCGTGCAGCCAAGCTATTGGAATCCGTGCGCACGACGCCTAACCCTGTCGCCAGCACTACAACGCTTGACGAAACGCTGGGAGAGTTCCTGCATATCGCAGGGCTCAAGTTCATGCGGTACTACTCGGACGCTGCCAAGCGGATCGCCGAGATGGATGGTGGCTCGGGCTGGAGCGGGAATCACATCGGCATTACCTCGCTTAACAATAACGCACAAACTCTGCTCGACCTTCCCTTTGGCGTGTCGTCGCCTGCGCGAAATTTCGTGATCGATGTTCCAGCGGGAAAATCTCGCAGCGTGGACTTAACCACGGGCGCTCCAGTATGGAAGACCTTCTTACTCAGCGGCTACGCGCTCTCGGCCTATGAGTCCTACCTATGGCAGGAGAATGCGAAGTTGGACGCTGTCAGTACAGTACGCGGTGTTCAGTACGCACGCGAGAAAGGCATCGATATCCTGACCCTGACGCCGGCCATGTGTACGCCGGATGAGACGGCAATCAATGCCGAGTTCGACAAATTCTATTCGAACACGGACAACAAGAACTCTGACGCTAGTCTCTATTATTCGTCAGCCGATGAGACTGGCTTTCGAACGCTTGTCTGTACGAACGGAAAAACGGTCATTCTACCGCGCAGCAAAATTCGCTATCAGAATTGGGTCGGCGGCGTCTATTTTGTTGAGAATCAAACCGCCAATAGCATGACCGCCGATTTCAAAATTTCCGGCGTCTACAACGGCGGATATTCAGTCGCCAACTACTTCAGCGCAAACGCAAGCCAAAACAGCTTCGCGTACGGCTTGACAGCGGGGGGATACAATTTGTCCAGCCCCATCTACAACTGGGGCGCTTCTCCGGGCACGAACTTCACCACGCCGTCGATCCTCAGCTCCGGGGTTAACTACGGGGTCACGCCGCTCAACATCTACTCCGGCGACCCTGTCAACATGGTCACTGGCAATATGTATCACGTCGAGCGCGACCTGAGCATTCCGGGTCGCGGCGGGCTGCCGTTCGTGTTCGAACGTTCCTACAACAGCCGCGACGCCAAGACCGGCGTGCTGGGTTTCGGCTGGACGCACAGTTTCAATCATCAACTCAAATTCGAGGACAAGGCCCCGAATGGTTCTGCGGGCGACAATCTGACGTCCACCGTCACCTGGATCGACGGCACCGGCGCGCAGAAATTCATGACGGTGGCCGGTACGGCGGCCGGCGTTGCCGTGGGCGCACCATTCACCACGCCCAAGGCCTATTACTTCGCCATGAGCAAAACCGCCGCTGGCTATGAGATCCGCGAGAAAAACGGCCTCACGTACACATTCGAAGGTGTCGCGGGCACGATCAACCAGCAGGCCAAGCTGCTTTCTATCCGCGATCGCAACGGCAACACGCTCAGGCTTTCTTACAATACCGACAACACGCTGAAGGACGTGACCGACGACCTCGGGCGCAAGCTGGCCTTCACCTACACCTCGGGCCGCATCACCCATATCGACTTCAAGAACGCGGGCGGCACAATCGTGCGCAGCCACGAATACGTCTACGACGGCAACGACGACCTCGTCGCGCACAAGAGCCCGGCCACGCTGCTCGATGCCGTCAAGAATCCGCCCGTGACGTACAGTTATTACACGGCTGCCGCCGACGGCACCAACCTCGGCCACGCCATGAAGCAGTACACGCTGCCGCGCGGCAACGGCATGCAGTTCTTCTACTACGCCAACGGCAAGACCTTCCGCCACCGTGCCATCGGCCCCGGCGGCACCGACCTCGGCCAGGAAATGAGCTTCACCTACAACGACTTCCGCCGCGAGACCGTGCAGCTCAACGAACGCGGCCTCACCCGGCGCTTCTTCTTCGACGCCGACGGCAACCCCTTGCAGATCGTCGAGGAGAACGGCGGTATCCGCGAATACACCTACGATCCCGCCGACCCCGGCAAGCGCCTGTCGAAGCGCGACCCCATGGGCTACGAAACCCACTATGAATACGACGCCCTGGGCAACGTCACCAAGATCACCAATCCCGACGGCGGTTTTGTCCAGTTCTTCGACTTCAATGCCTACAACCAGCCCCAGCGCAGCCGCGACGCACGCGGCAACTGGAGCCTGGTGCGCTACGACGCCAAGGGCAACCCCACCGACGACATCCGGCTCAAGGCCGGCGTCATCCCCACCGCCAACACCCGCCCCTTGGATGCCGATATCGTCAGCTGGACGCAGCACGCCTACGACGCCAACGGCAACCGCACCCAAACCCGCCGCCTGAGAACCTACGCCGGCGCGGCGCTGGGCAGCTTTGCCGGCGGCGCCGGTCCGGCGGTCGCCACCACCTACGACGCCAACGGCCTCTACCCCGTCGCTATCGCCCGCAGCGGCGACAAGACCGGCGACGGCGTCGACGACGCCATTGACAGCGAAACCCTCGTCTACGACGACCAGGGCCGCGAGACCCGTGGCATCGACGGCGACTGGCAGGTCGTCCAGCGCGAATACGACAGTGTCGACCGCGTCAAGCGCGCGACCGATGCGCTGGGCCACTGGCGCGACTACAGCTTCGACGCCAACGGCAACCTCATCAACGAGGCCCTCACCGTCGCCAACGCCCGCGTCGATTCCCGCGTCGCCGTCTACGACGACGCCGACCGCCAGGTCCAGGTGATCGACGCTGCCGGCAACGCCAGCCGCATGGAATACGATCCCGCCGGCAACCTCGCCCGCATCACCGACCCCGACGGCTACAGCGCCACGATGGAATACGACGCCAACAACCACGTCGTCGCCGCCGCCGACAAGGAGGGCAACGCCATCGTCAGCAGCCTCGATCTGGACGGCAAGCCGCGCAACATGGTCGATCCCAACGGCAGCACGCAGAACTTCGTCTACTACGGCCCCGAGAAGAACGGCCGCCTGAAGCAAAGCCTCGACCCCGCCGGCCGGGCCACCACCTACGACTACGACGCCCACGGCAACGCGATCAGTGTTACCGACAACCTCGGCCGCACCACCCAGACGGTCTACGACGAACTCGACCGCCCGGTCAAAAGCGTCGGCCCGGCGGTGGCCGCCGACGGCAGCCGTCCCCCGCTCACCTGCACCAAGTACGACACCCTGGGCCGTCCGGTCGAACTGTGGGCCGGCAGCACCCTCAATCCGTCCGCACCCTGCGACATGAGCGGCACCGATCCCGATCTCAAGAAGCAGACCGCCATCGTCTACAACGACTTCGGCTGGAAGGTGAAGGAGACCGACCCCTTGGGCCATGTCTGGACCTGGAGCTACGACCGCTTCGGCAATGTGCTGGAAGCGACGGATGCCAAGAACCAGAAGACGCAGATGACCTGGGCCACCGGCCACCAGTTGCAAAGCCGCACTGTCAGGGATGCGAATGGCACCGTGTACAAGACCGAAGCCTTCACCCGCAACGCGCTGGGCCAGCCCACCCATATCGAAGTCAAGGATGGTTCAGGCAATCTCATCGTTGCCCAGGACACCGCCTTCGACGCCGCGCATCGCGTGACCCGTCTGACCGACACCCGTCCTGGCACCTCGGCCAGGGCCCGCAGCTTCGCCTGGAGCCCGGGCGGGATGCTGAACACGATGCAGGACCAGACGGGTTCGAGTTCAGGCAGCGCCCGCACCGACTATCTCTACGATCCGGTCGGCAATCTCACCGGCATCTGGGGACCCAACTTCGACTATCTCGCCATCACCCATGACGCGGGCGGACGCCTGACGGAAAAGTGGAATCCCAATGGCATCAACAGCCAGTACAGCTGGAATGCCGACAATACCCTGGCGGCGCTCGACAACCGGGTGGCGTTCGACGATGCCCATGTGATCAGCCATCACGCCTACGACTACGATGCGCTGGGAAGAAGGCAGACGGCGGTGGACAAGGCGGGCAGCCTCACCCTGCCCGCGCAGAACGACGCTTACGCCTACGACGCGCTGGACAACCGGACCAGGAAGACGGTGAACGGTGTCGATCAATATGCCGTCTTCGATGCGGCCAACCAGCTGGTCGAGCTGAGAAGCGGCAGCCCGACGGGTGCCCTCACCCATGCCTTCGTCTACGACGCCAATGGCAATCTCGTCAGGAAGTGCGAAGGCACAGGGGTGAGCCGGACCACGACGACATGCAGCGGCAGCACCGTCTCCAGCTTCACGTGGAATCCCGATGATCAGCTCATTGCTTTCTACAAGCCCGGTGTCAGCGAGAGCTACCAGTACGACCAGGCCGGTCGTCGGATCGCGAAGACGAGCAATGGCGTCACGACCTACTACCGCTATAACGGCGACGACATCGATGCGGAGTACAGCGCGACCTGGAGCGAGACGGCGCGCTATGTGCACGGGCCGAACACCGATGACCCGCTGATGCGGCTCACCGGCAATACCGGCGATCCCACCGCCACCGCAATCTACTACCACCAGGACGGACTTGGCAGCGTCGTCGCCACTTCGGATCAGGCGGGGAATATCGTGGCGGCGCAGGTGTTCGATGCCTGGGGGAACAGGGTTCAATCCACCGGCAGCATTCCACAATACGGCTACACCGGCAGAGAGCCGGATGCGACGGGGATGATCTATTACCGGGCGCGGTATTACGATCCGACTCTGGGAAGGTTCATCTCCAGGGATCCGGCGGGAATGCCGGATGGGGTCAATCGGTATGCCTACGTCAACAACAACCCGGTGAATCTGACCGATCCGATGGGCTTGTACGCCAAGCAGTACAACACCAATTCGAATACGGCCAATATCAATTACACGGCCGACCTCTCCAGCTTCGGGCAGGCGTTCAGTTCGGGTAGTTACAGCCTGGCAAGCAGTCTTTCGGCTGCGGCTCCGCGGGAGCAGGATTACTTATCCACGTACAGGGCAGCTAATATCAGTTCAATTCTGAATCCTGGTAATCCCTGGGCACGGCCAAATGGAGGAACAACTCTGGTTGCGCGAGCAGACATCGATGTCTGGCCTCGCCAAGGTGGCGGTTTTAATTACCATGCTACAGATGACCAAGGAAGCAAACCTTTGCGGGGTACATTCAACACTGGAACCTCAATAAATATCAACCAGCTTCCGACAGGAACCTATAGTGTTTCTCCACGTCCAGCCGTTCCTGAGCCCGGTCTATTCGGGGGGATTAGAGATTTGTATTTGGGTGACCGCAACCGGAATGCAGGTAGACCTACTATTTCCAATACAAATAATTGGAATCAAATACGCTTTCCTGATGGGTCGCTTCATGAAGGAGTTCAAATCCACCCAGGCAGATCAGGCACGAATGGTGGGAACTCACTTGGATGTCTAGTTTGTACCCAATCTCAGTTCAATTCTCTGAATCAGATGTTTCAAAAAAATTACGAAAACGGTGGCGTACATCTTAATGTGCTGCCACAAGCCCCAAGGTGATTAGAGGTTGGAGGTAACTGGAATAATGAAGAAAATGCTTACTCTATTGGCCATCTTTGCTCTGGCTGGTTTGGCATATTGGGTATCCATGGATGATGCTCAGAAGTGGTTATTCTTCAACGGAAATATCGCCGAGAAATATGCTTCCAGCTTATTAAATGGGCGTGTTACAGCGGCGCAACCTGATGAGTTGATTGATGTTCAAATTTCGACTTATCCTCATTGGGTGCTTTTTAGTCCCCACAGTGATGATCATTTCTTGATTCTTGCCTACTCTCCGAATAAGGAACCAGAGCCAATAACAAGTGAGGGTAAAACGTTGTACTGGCGGCAATTAAAGCAATCTTGGTATGAACTTGAACATTGATCCGGCAGCACCCTGCGACATGAGCGGCACCGATCCCGATCTGAAGCAGCAGACCGCCATCGTCTACAACGACTTCGGATGGAAGGTGAAGGAGACCGATCCGCTGGGTAAAGTCTGGACCTGGAGCTACGACCGTTCCGGCAACGTGCTGGAAGCGACGGATGCCAAGAACCAGAAAACCCAGCTCACCTGGTCCACCGGCCACCAGCTGCAATCCCGCACCGTCAGAGATGCGAATGGCACCGTGTACAAGACCGAAGCCTTCACCCGCAACGCGCTGGGCCAGCCCACCCATCTCGAAGTCAAGGATGGTTCAGGCAATCTCATCGTTGCCCAGGACACCGCCTTCGACGCCGCGCATCGCGTGACCCGGCTGACCGACCTTCGCCCCGGTACTCAGGCCAAGGCCCGCAGCTTCGCCTGGAGCCCAGGCGGGATGCTGAACACGATGCAGGACCAGAACGGCGCCCGTACCGACTATCTCTACGATCCGGTCGGCAATCTCATCGGTATCTGGGGACCCAACTTCGACTACCTCGCCTTCACCCATGACGCGGGCGGACGCCTGACGGAGAAATGGAATCCCAATGGCATCAACAGCCAGTACAGCTGGAATGCCGACAATACCCTCGCCACGCTCGACAACCGGGTGGCCTTCGACGACGCCCATGTGATCAGCCATCACGCCTACGACTACGATGCGCTGGGAAGAAGGCAGACGGCGACGGACAAGGCGGGCACGCTGACCCTGCCCGCGCAGAACGACGCTTACGCCTACGATGCGCTGGACAACCGGACCCGTAAAACCGTCAACGGCGTTGACCAGTATGCCGTCTTCGATGCGGCCAACCAGCTGGTCGAGCTACGAAGCGGCAGCCCGACGGGTGCCCTCACCCATGCCTTCGTGTATGACGCCAATGGCAATCTGACGATGAAGTGCGAAGGCACAGGGGTGAGCCGGACCACGACGATATGCAGCGGCAGCACCGTCTCCAGCTTCACGTGGAATCCCGATGATCAGCTCATTGCTTTCTACAAGCCCGGTGTCAGCGAGAGCTACCAGTACGACCAGGCCGGCCGTCGGATCGCGAAGACGAGCAATGGCGTCACGACCTACTACCGCTATAACGGCGACGACATCGATGCGGAGTACAGTGCGACCTGGACCGAGACGGCGCGCTATGTGCACGGGCCCAACACGGACGATCCGCTGATGCGGCTCACCGGGCAGACGAACGACCCGAGTGCGACGGCGATCTACTACCACCAGGACGGGATCAACAGTGTGGTGGCGACCTCGGATCAGGCGGGGAATATCGTGGCGACGCAGCTGTTCGATGCGTGGGGGAACAGGGTTCAATCCACCGGTAGCATCGCGCAGTACGGCTATACGGGACGCGAGCCCGACCAGAGCGGGATGATCTATTACCGGGCACGGTACTACGACCCGACGATCGGCAGGTTCATCTCACGCGATCCCATCGGATTGGACGGCGGGCTGAACCAGTACGCCTATGTTGAAAACAATCCAGTCAACTTCACTGATCCTGAAGGACTGTGTCCGACATGCTTCTGGGGCGGGCTTGCTGGAGCGGTTGGTGGGGTGATTACTGGGTATGCCCAAGATGGGTTAAGAGGGGCGGGCATTGGCCTTGTCACGGGCGCATTTGCCGGCGCTATTGTTGGCTCAGTCAACCCCGCCCTCGCCAACAGAGCGGGTTCACTGGCCGCAGGTGCAGTCACAGGTTTTACGGCTAATCTATTGCAACAGAAGCTGACCAACACTGTTTACAAAGCAGCCGGATTGCCTGGGCAGGTCAAACCTATCAGTTATAAGCAGGCAGTTGGGTCAGCTTTGGGTACCTCTGGTGGACAAGCATTGGTTAAGCTTGCACCCAAAGCCGGTGCGGCGGTAGGCAATGCGGTTACCTCGCTGTTGTCGCCAACCGCGAAAGTCGCGCCATCCATAGCGAGAACCGCAACGACAACAACGGCCGGCAAGGTTACAAGTGCACTATATGAAGGAGGGACATCGGCATATGGCGAATTGGCGGCAGATTCACTCTCTACATCTCCGGCTAGGATAGCGGCACCGTCTACATCGCGTCCCTCTGCGGGCAACCAGTCGATGTCGGTATTTGCCGCCCCATCCTTGTCGACCGGTTGTTTGTTATGCGGTGGCAGCCCTAATTACAGCTCAGGAGGAACGACTTCGCTACCATCTAAATTCAGTTTCTGAATAGGCGGATTTCGATGATGTCACAGGAGAAAATCAAAGCCGACGAAGGGCGCGATATGCCTGAAGAACGTGTTCAGGGGAAGCGCTTGCTCGTTGCGATTTTTTGTTTGCCAGGGTTTCTAATTATTGGCGGAATTGTAGCTATAGCGTTATTTGGTTTATGGGTCAGGTTGAGATATGGAGTAAACAATGCTTTTCAATGGTCAGGGCGGCCACGGGTACTGGATCAATATCCCTATTTGATTTACCTACTTGCCGGATTGAGCCTGTTTCTTATTGGGGCGGCAGGCTTGTTATGGCGAAAAGTCTTTTTCAGTAGCGGTTACATTAGCCCCCATACCCAACAACAATTGAGCCAGGGAATCTGGCCAATTATTGGCGGGTACTGGAAGCCATTCGGATACGTTGTTTACATCAGCGTGCTGTCCTATGGAGCATATCTAGGCTATGAGCAAGAAGGCTTATGGGCACTGGCGCTCACGCTCACATTCGTATTCTGGCTGATTTATTTGGCCTGGATCGATCTAAGGAACTTCAGGAACCGAAGGCGACCCCGCATAGGCGATACCCAACAAGGTGACAATGAATGACCTTGGCTCGAGCGCAGTACGACGCCGCGCATCGCATCACCCGGCTGACCGACCTTCGCCCCGGCACCCAGAGCAAGGCCCGCAGCTTCGCCTGGAGCCCGGGCGGCATGCTGAACACGATGCAGGACCAGAACGGCGCCCGCACGGACTATCTCTACGATCCGGTCGGCAATCTCATCGGCATCTGGGGACCCAACTTCGACTATCTCGCCTTCACCCATGACGCGGGCGGACGCCTGACGGAAAAGTGGAACCCCAACGGCATCGGCTGATGGATATCCTAGGTAAGCCAATAAAGACGATTAGCTGAAGTTGAAAACGCCTGTTCAGCTTGCCACGCAAAAAACCTCGTGCTAAGTTCGCTCCCATATTGAGAACTGGCGCGTATACGCTGGTCGATCTGCGGAAAACAACATAATAAGTGTCATGAATGCAGCCGGGGAGAGCCGCATGAGCTATCGTTTTTCCGTCGACCCTACACCGTTTCCGCTTATTCAGTCTGCCAGTTCAACTAACAATGCCCCCAGCAACCAGGCTCAGTTTGTCCAACCTCTAAATCCCACCCGGACATATCCTTCCCGACCCTCCACTCCGATCTGCTCAGGGCAAGCCATCAAGCGATGGTGGAAGCATCCATGGCAGCTATCTGGCTACGCAAGCCGCTGGGGCGCCAGAATCTGGTTTCAATCAATATGTAACATGCGTCTGTTTCAATTCAATTCCGTGACAGGTAGTCCTTTGCCAATTACCTGGAATAAGCAGCATTCGTCCCAAAAAATTGCTTGTCTTTCGGTAAGCCATCACACAGAGGTTAGATTGTGTTTCCATTCATCGTGACACCCGGCCCCAGCCGCAACCGCGGCTTCACCCTCCTCGAACTCCTGGTGGTGCTGGTGATCCTGGGCCTGCTGGCCGGCTATGTGGCGCCGAAGTATTTCGCCCAGATCGGCAAATCCGAAGTGAAAACCGCCAAGGCGCAGATCGTCGCCCTGGAAAAGGCGCTCGACCAGTATCGGATCGATACCGGCCGCTATCCCAACACCGAGCAGGGACTGGCCGCGCTGAATGCCAAGCCGGCGGACGAACCGCACTGGGATGGCCCTTATCTGAAAAAGGCGGTGCCCAACGATCCCTGGGGCAAGCCGTATCAATACAAGATGCCCGGCGAACACGGCGAGGTGGATATCTTCTCCTTCGGCCGCGACGGCACGTCGGGCGGCAGTGGCGAAGACGCTGACATCGGGAACTGGTAAAGCCGCCTCATGCGTTATCGCATAAAAGCCTTGCACCCCGGCATGGGGGTGACGGCCACGACGGTGGAGGCGCTCGACGAGGCCGAGGCCACCGCACGGCTGCAGCGCGAGGGCGCGCAGGTGTTGTCCATCGTGGCCGAACGCGGCCGATGGCTGGCGGGGCGCAGCGCGCGCTTTCCGCTGCTGCTGTTCACGCAGGAACTGATCGCGCTGCTGGAGGCCGGGTTGACGCTGACCGAAGCCCTGGAAACCCTGGGCGAGAAAGAGAGCCGGACCGAGTCGCGCCAGCTGATCGAACGCCTGCTCGCCACCATGCGCGAGGGCCGTCCGTTTTCGGCAGCACTGGCCATGCAGGGCGAGGCGTTTCCGCCGTTGTATGCCGCTACCGTGCGCGCGGCGGAAAGCACGGGCGACCTCTCGCCGGCGCTGGCCCGCTATGTCGGCTACCAGAACCAGATCGACGCGGTGAAGAAGAAAGTCCTGTCGGCGTCGATTTACCCGCTGCTGCTGATCGGTGTCGGCACGCTGGTGATCGGATTTCTGCTCGGCTATGTCGTGCCGCGTTTTGCTTCGGTTTATGCCGATGCCGGACGCGACCTGCCGTGGATGTCGAAGATGCTGCTGGCCTGGGGCGAAGCGGTCGAGGCGCACGGCGTCTGGATATTGCTGGGCGCAGCGACCGGGATTGCCGGTTTCATCCTGGCACTGGCGCAGCCCGCCACGCGCGCCGCCCTCACCCGTCTGGCCTGGCGCATCCCGGCGATCGGCGAACATCTGCGCACCTTCGAACTGGCACGCTTCTACCGCAGCCTCGGCATGCTGCTGACCGGCGGCATTCCGATCGTGTCGGCGCTCGGCATGGTGTCGGGTCTGCTCTCGGCGCATCTGCGCAGCGGCGGCGCCGTGGCGATGGACGCGATGCGTCGCGGCGAATCCATCTCCGCCGCGTTTGCACAGGGCGAACTGACCACGCCGGTCGCCGCCCGGCTCCTGCGCGTCGGTGAAAAAAGTGGCCGCATGGGCGAGATGATGGAGCGCATTGCGATCTTCCACGACGAGGAGATGGCGCGCTGGGTGGACTGGTTCACCCGCCTGTTCGAACCCTTGCTGATGGTATTCATCGGCCTGACGATCGGCCTGATCGTGGTGCTACTTTATATGCCGATCTTCGATCTGGCAGGGTCGATCCAGTGAACGCGCCCCACCCCGCCCTTACAGCCGACACCCTGGCCAGCCTGCGTCAGGCGGCGAACGCCGCCGGCCAGGCCGTGATGCTGCGGCTGCAGGAACAATTCGGGCTCGATACCGACGCCACGCTGCACCTGCTGGCGGCCCACTGCCGACTGCCCGCATTCGACATGGCTGCACTGAATGCGCTGGCGGTCGATTTCGGCAAGCTGGGTTTCAACGAAGCCGGCCGGCGGCATTGCCTGGTCGCGCGCGATGCCGAGGGACAACTCTGGTTGCTGCTGACCGATCCCTGGGACAACGCGAGCCGCGCCTATGCCGGCCACGTGCTGGGGCTGCCGTTCAAGACCGGCCTCGCCCATCCCGCCGATCTGGCGGCGCTGCTGGCACGCCACGAGGAAGGCCTGCGCGCGATGGAAGGCGTAGGCGGCAGCGGCACACATGTGGTGCAGGATTCCGGCGCCGAGGCCTTGTCGTTCGCCAGCATCGCCGAGGACGCCAGCCCGGTCGTGCGGCTGGTGCGCTCGACGCTGTATGACGCACTGAAAGCCGGTGCCTCCGACATCCATCTGGAAACCGATGCGCGCGGCCTGACGGTGAAATACCGCATCGACGGCGTGCTCTCGCACATCGCCCACGCGCCGGGCACGGAAGTGGCCGAGCAGGCGATCTCGCGGATCAAGGTCATGGCCGAACTCGACATCGCCGAGCGTCGGGTGCCGCAGGACGGCCGCTTCAAGGTGTCGATGCAGGGCCGCGAGGTCGACGTACGGGTGTCGATCATGCCGAGCGTGTTCGGCGAGGATGCGGTGCTGCGGATCCTCGACCGGCAGGCACTGTCCGAGGAACTCTCCGGGCTGACGCTGGAAGGCCTGGGCTATGCCGGCGCGACGCTGGCGCGCATCCGCAAACTGGCGGCCGAGCCCTACGGCATGCTGCTGGTGACGGGACCGACGGGATCGGCAAGACCACCACGCTGTATGCGGCGATCTCCGAGATCAACCATGGCCGCGACAAGATCATCACCATCGAGGACCCGGTCGAATACCAGCTGCCGGGCGTGCTGCAGATTCCGGTCAACGAGAAGAAGGGCCTGAGCTTCGCGCGCGGCCTGCGCTCGATCCTGCGCCACGACCCCGACAAGATCATGGTCGGCGAGATCCGCGACGCCGACACCGCGCAGATCGCGGTGCAGTCGGCGCTCACCGGGCACTTGGTGTTCACCACCGTGCACGCCAACAACGTGTTCGACGTCATCGGCCGCTTCATCCATATGGGTGTCGATCCCTACAGCTTCGTCTCGGCGCTCAACGGCATCGTCGCGCAGCGCCTGTTGCGGGTGAACTGCCCGCATTGCGCCGCGCCGGTCGTGCCCGCCGACGACCTGCTGGAACTGTCGGGACTGACGCGCGAGAAGACCCGCGACCATGAATTCCGCCAGGGCAGCGGCTGCGGCCACTGTCGCGGCAGCGGCTACAAGGGCCGTCGCGCCATTGCCGAGATCCTGCTGCTGACCGACGAACTGCGCGAACTAATCGTGGCGCGCGCGCCGATCGGCCAGATCAAGGAAGCTGCCGCGCGCGGCGGTACGCGCAGCCTGCGCGATGCCGCGCTCGCGCTGGTGAAGTCGGGCGATACCACCCTGGAAGAGATCAATCGTGTCACGCTGGTCGGCTGATCCCCTGCGCATTGCACTCGTACCGGGCGAAGCGGCCCTGCTGCGCACGCGCGGCACGTCCGCCAGCCGCGTGCTCGCCGCGGGTGAACGCAATGCGGCCAGCCTGCTGCCGCTGCTGGACGAGGCGCTCGCCGATCCGGATTGGCATGCCCGGCGGGTCGAGGTGGTGCTGTCGCAGCATTTCGTACGCCACGTGCTGACGCCGCCGCCCGGCAGGACGCTCTCGCGTGCCGAGGAACGCGCGCTGGTCGGTGCCAGTCTGCGCAATATCTACGGCGACGACGCCCTGCAGTGGAACGTGCAGGTGCTCAGCCAGCCACCGCAGCATGGTCTGGTCGGTGCCGCGATGGACGCATCGTTCATCCAGCAGCTGGACGCCTTGCTGGCGCGTCACGGGTTTCGCGAGGCGGCAATCCGCCCGCTCGCCAGCATCGCGGCACCGCGGTTGCCCGGCAAATTTGCAGGCTGGTGGGCGCTGGCCGAACCCGGCTGGCTGACGCTGTTCGGCAGCGCGAACGGCATCTGGCACCACGTCGGCGGCCAGCCGGTCGGCGATGACTGGATCGACGCCCTGCCCGATCTGATCGACCGGGAAGCCGCATCGGCCAACCAGGCCTTGCCGTCCGCAGTCTGGATCCAGGCCGTGGGTACCGGCCCGATCCCGAAACCGGCTGCCGGAGACTGGCAGATGCTGCCGCACGATCCCGACACCCGCGGTGCCCTGGCATTGGCAGGCATATAACGATGGTGCGGCTCGATTTCGACTTTCATCCACGTCCCGCGCGCCCCGGCATACTGGGCGTCGCGCTGGCGCTGGCCGGCGTGGCCGCCATGGCCTGGGTCTGGATGAACCTGCAGACGGCGCACGCAACCGGAGCCGGGCTGGCCATGCAGATCGCCGCCCTCGAAAAAAGCCAGTCGAGACCGACTGTCCACCCCGTCAAGCACACGGACGACGCGGCCCGGCGCACCCGGTCGCAGGTCTCGGCGCAGCTTGCCTATTCCTGGCAGCCTGCGTTCGAGGCGCTGGCAGCCGGCCGCAGCGGCAAGATCGCGCTGGTCTCGCTCGACGCGGTGCAGTCCACCTCGCGTTTGAAGCTGGTGGCCGAAGCGCGGCATCTGGCCGATGCGATCGCCTTCATCGACACCCTGCAACAACAGCCCGGAATCCGACGCGTCGAACTCCTCCAGCACGAGTTGCAGGCCGACGATGCGCAGAAGCCGTTGCGCTTCACCATACTGGTGGAGCTGGGCGCATGAACGGCTGGCTATGGCACCTGCGGCAATGGGGGCGCCGCCTGGGACCCGCCGGTCTGGCCGGCCTGGGTCTGCTGGCGATTGCATTGCTGCTGCAGACGATCCAGGTCGCGTCGCTGCAAAAGACGACCCGCACGCAGCAGGTCCGGCTGGCCGCGTTGCAACAGGCCGCCGCCCGACGGGCTGCCGCGCCGCTACCTCCCCCTCCTGCCAATCCGTTGTCACTGTTGCCGCCGACAGGCGAAGCGGCGCAACTGATCGGCGAACTGGAACGCCTGGCCCGCCTGCATGGGCTGGAACTGCCGCGCGGCCAATACAGCGTGTCGTCGCTGACGGGTACCTCGCTGCAGCGCTGGCAACTCGTGCTGCCGGTGAAGACGGCGTACCCCGACCTGCATGCCTTTCTCGCGACGGCGCTGGAACGGCTGCCCAACCTGACGCTGGACGAGGTGAAGCTGAAACGCGAACGGATCGAATCCGCCGAGTTGCAGGCGGAGCTGCGCTTGAGCCTGTTCGTGGAGGCGGCGCCATGACCGACAAGACGCGGCGTTCTGTCCTGTTTGTCGCGCTTGCTGGGGTGGCTGCATGGTCCATCTGGCTGGCGATCAATGATCGATCGAACGACGACGCAGGCGATCGAATCGACGTGGCCGAGCCGACGGCGCATGCGTCCCGCCCTGTCCGCGCAGCCCCGGCAGCGGCGTCTGCCGCAAGTCGGGCGAAGCCGCAGGAGGCCGAACCGCGACTGGCCCTGTCGCGCACCAATCTGTTTCCCGAACAGACCTGGTACGTCCCGCCTCCGCCGCCTCCCCCACCCCCCTATGTACCGCCGCCTCCACCCCAGGCGCCGGCCCTGCCCTTCAGCTACATGGGCCGCTGGCAGGAAGCCGGGCAGACCACGTATTACCTGGCGCGCGGCACCGCGCCTGTCAGCGTGCACGCGGGCCAGGTACTCGACGGCGTGTGGCGGCTCGAACCCGTGACCGGCGGCATGCTGAATTTCACTTACCTACCGCTGAACCAGACGCGCAGCCTGCGCACAGGAGATTGAGTTGCAACGCACCCATTATGTTTGCCTGTCCGCAGTATGCCTGGTGCTCGGCCTTGCCGGCTGCGCCAGCACAGGCCTGACCGAAGGCCGCAAGCTGATCGACGCCGGCCAGGCCGAAGCCGGCATTGCCCGACTGCGTACAAGCATGACCGAAGAGCCGGACAATCTCGAACTCAAGGCCTACTATCACACCCAACGCGAGCGCATCGCCAGCCAGCTGCTCACCCAGGCCCAGGCGGACCTCGACGCCGGACGCTTCGATGCGGCGGAGGCCGCGCTGAACAAAGTGGTGGCGATCCATCCCGAGAACCCGCGTGCGCACACCCTGCTGGACAATCTGGCCGCGGCGCGCCAGAACCAGACGCGCCTGCAGGCGGCAAGCGAAGCCTTTGCTGCAGGCCGCCTCGACGAAGCGGAACAGGCCGCGCGCCTGATCCTGGCGGAGTCTCCCGGCCACGCCGGCGCGCAGGCGCTGCTGCAGCAGATCCAGGCCGCGCACGCGCCGGACGAGCTCAAGCTGCCGGAACTCGGGGCTGCCTATCGCAAGCCGATCACGCTGGAGTTCCGCGATGCGCCGCTGCGCAGCGTGTTCGACATGATCTCGCGGCAGTCGGGCCTCAATTTCATTTTCGACAAGGACGTGCGGACGGACACCAAGGCCACGCTGTTTGCCCGCAACACGCCGATCGCCGATGCGGTGGATATGCTCCTGATGACCGGCCAGCTGGCCAAGAAAGTGGTCAACGCCAATACGCTGCTGATCTATCCCGACCAGCCGCAAAAACAGAAGGCCTACCAGGACCTGATGGTGAAAAGCTTCTATCTGGGCAATGCCGATGCCAAGGCCACCATGGCCATGCTGCGCACGCTGGTCAAGACGCGGGACATGTATGTCGACGACCGGTTAAATCTGCTGGTGATGCGCGACACGCCCGATGCCATCCGGCTGGCTGAGAAACTGGTCGCGGTGCAGGACCTGGCCGAGCCCGAAGTCATGCTCGACGTCGAAGTGCTGGAGGTCAAGCGCGGACGTCTGCTCGACCTGGGCATCCAGTATCCCAATCAGTTTTCCCTGCTGAACACCATCACCACCGACACGGCTACCTCGTCGACCGTCGGCGCGCCAGTGGTCACCACCAACACCACGCTGTCGCCGCTTCCGCTGACCGTGGACAAGCTGCGCCATCTCACCGGTGCCGACATCGCGATGAACAATCCGCAGGTCAACCTGCAGAAGGTGGACAGCGACGTCAACATTCTGGCCAACCCGCGCATCCGGGTGAAGAACCGCGAAAAAGCCAAGATCCACATCGGCGACAAGGTGCCGGTCATCACCTCCAACACCACGTCGACCGGCGTGGTGTCCGAATCGGTGTCCTACCTGGACGTGGGCCTGAAGCTCGACGTCGAGCCGACGGTGTTGATGCGCCAGGACGTGCAGATCAAGATCGGCCTGGAGGTATCCAACATCGTGCGCGAAATCCGCAGCAACAACGGCACCCTCACCTACCAGATCGGCACCCGCAACGCGGGCACCACGCTACGCCTGAAAGACGGCGAAACCCAGGTGCTGGCCGGGCTGATTTCAGACGAGGACCGCAGCAGCGCCAGCAAGATACCCGGGCTGGGCGACCTGCCGCTGCTGGGACGGTTGTTTTCCAACCATCACAACGAGCGCAACAAGACTGAGATCGTGCTGCTGATCACCCCGCGCATCCTGCGCAGCGATTCCACCCGCCAGCCGGCACTGACCGAATTCCGCGGCGGCACCGAAAGCGACATCGGTGGCGGCCTGGCAGCCCCCTACATTCCCTCGCAGCACCGGCTGCCAGCGCTGCCGCAACAGCCGGCCCTACCGAACACCGTTCCCGTCCCATCCACCCCTGAAATTCCGGCGCCCTCGGCGCTGCCGCAACAGCCCACCAACCCGCCGGTCGAGCAATCGGTTTCGCCCGATGCCGTCCCGGCTCAACCTGTCCCCGAGATACCGCCGCCCCCGGCGCCGGACAACTAGGCATGACGCGGCACAGCAAGGGATTCAGCCTGATCGAGCTGATGGTCACCCTGGCCATCCTCGCGCTGCTCGCCAGCATGGCCGTGCCGTTCGCCCAGCTGGTACAGCAGCGCCACAAGGAAACCGAATTGCGCGACGCACTACGACAGATCCGCACGGCGCTCGATGCCTACAAGCAGAGCGTCAAGGAAGGCCGCGTCGATTCGCCGGCCGACGGCAGCGGCTACCCGCCCGATCTCGACGTGCTGTGGCAGGGCGTGGCCGACAAGACCAAGCCGGACGCCACCAAGATCTATTTCATCCGCCGCTTGCCGCGCGACCCCTTCTACCCCGACTCAGCCGCGCCGCCGGCCACCACCTGGGGCCTGCGCAGCTACGCCAGCCCGCCCGACACGCCCGCGCCGGGGCGCGACGTGTTCGACGTGTATTCGCTCTCGCCCGCCACTGGCCTGAACGACGTGCCGTATCGGGAATGGTGAAATCATGCTGAAACGGATGCGACGCGGATTCACCCTGGTCGAACTCATGGTCGTGATGGCCATCATCGCGCTCTTGCTGGCGCTGGCGCTGCCGCGCTACTTCAAGCACCTGGACATGTCCCGCGAAACCATCCTCAAGCAGGATCTTGCCGTCATGCGCGACGCCATCGACAAATACCATGGCGACACCGGCCGCTACCCGGACAGTCTGGAAGCCCTGGTTGGCGCACGCTATCTGCGTTCGCTCCCCGTCGACCCGATCACCGAGCGGCCCGACACCTGGCTGATCGTGGCACCATCGAGCGACGACGCCGGGGCGATGTACGACATCAAGAGCGGCGCGCCGGGAACGGCGCACGACGGCAGCGCCTATGCCGACTGGTAAGCCTGCGCAATCCGGCTTCACCTACCTGTTCGTGCTGATGCTGATCGCGCTGATCGGCATGGGTCTGGCCGCCGCAGGCACCCTCTGGCACACCGAGTCGCAACGCGAGCGCGAGGCCGACCTGCTGTTCATCGGCGACCAGTACCGCCAGGCCATCCGCAGCTACTACGAACTCGATCCCGCGCAGCCGCGCCTGCCGCAAAGCCTCGACGACCTGCTGGAAGACAACCGCCGCCCCAACGTCGTGCGGCACCTGCGCCGCGCCTGGCGCGACCCGTTGACCGGCCGCCCGTTTGTGCTGATCCGCGAACCCGACACGCAGGGCATCGCCGGCGTATACAGTCCGGCGCCGGGCCATCCTTTCAAGAATGCGGGGTTTGCAGCGAAAGACGAGGCGTTCAAGGATGCGAAGAGTTATGCCGAGTGGCGCTTTGTATTTTCTCCGGCCTCAGCCATTGCAGCGGGTCCGGCCTCGCCCCAGACGCCGAACCCAACTCAGACGCCAGACTCAGCACAAACGCCGCAAGAGCACCGCTGGGTCCCCGCCTCGAGGGCAGGTAATGCGGGACGCTGATTGAGAAAGTTTGCCTTCCCTGCCTTTCACGCCAAAGGCCAACGCCGGATCACGCCGTAACGCGCACCATCGGTTTCGGTGTGTGACGCCACCAACACAAAATAGCTGACCGGCCAGCGTACTGGCTCGCATGCAGGGATTTCGCCGCCCGCCGTGTTGCGCAACAGCGTGACATGCGGCACATGTGGCCGTGCATCGACGGGAAAACCGGCGGCCTGCAAGGCGGTATTCAGTGCGCCGACCAGATCGAGGTGCTGCGGCGGCGCCTCGTTCGCACCCAGCCAACCGATGCGGTTGTGGCGCCAGTAGCCGGCCTGGTCGAGGATCAGTTCGAATGCGTGTGACTGGACGGTGTCGGCGCAGGCGATCAGGGCATCCAGTTGCGCGACCGGCGTGCTGCCGAGAAAGGCCAGGGTGATGTGCAGGGTGTCGGCGCGCATGCGCCGGCCTCCCCAGTGCTGATGCAGCCATTTGCCGGTGCGGTTCAACGCGTCGCGGGTGGCGTCGTCGGGCCACAGGGCGAAGAACAGCCGCAGCATGTCGGGCTCGGCTGAACGAGGTTCAGCTTGGCCGGGTTCAGTCACGCGCGATCAGGCACACCGCCTCGGCGGCGATGCCTTCGCCGCGTCCGGTGAAGCCGAGCTTTTCGGTGGTGGTGGCCTTGACGTTGACGCGGTCGATGGCGATGCCGAGGTCGTCCGCGATATGCGCCGTCATGCGCGCGATGTGCGGCGCCATTTTGGGCGCCTGCGCGATGATGGTCGCGTCGACGTTGCCGACGCGCCAGCCGCGTTGCTGTAACTGTTCGGTGACGCGGCGCAGCAGGATGCGGCTGTCGATGCCGGCGAACGCGGCGTCGGTGTCCGGAAAATGCCGGCCGATGTCGCCCAGCCCGGCTGCGCCCAGCAGGGCGTCGCAAATCGCGTGCAGCAGCACGTCGGCGTCGGAATGGCCGGCGAGCCCCCGATCGTGGGGGATGTCGACGCCGCCGACGATGAGTTTGCGGTTCTCGGCCAAGGCATGGACGTCGAAACCGTGGCCGACGCGGATGTCATTCATTCAGCTTCCCCAGAATCAGACCCGCCAGTTCCAGATCCTGCGGATAGGTGACCTTGAGGTTGCGGCTGTCGGACTCGACCAGCCTGGGCTGCAGCCCGAGTTGCTCGATGGCCGAGGCTTCGTCGGTCATGTCGCTGCCGGCGGCGCGCAGCGCTTCGACGAGTTTTCCATGGCGGAACATCTGCGGCGTTTGCGCTTGCCACAGGCCGACGCGCGGTACAGTGGCTTCGGCGCGTGTGCCATTTGATGTGTCGGCTGCGGCACGCTTGAGGGTGTCGGCGACCGGCACGGCGAGCAGGCCACCCACCGGGTCATCCGCCACCTCATCCAGCAACTTGCCCAGCATGTCGTCCGGCAAACAGGGCCGCGCAGCGTCGTGCACTAGCACCCAGTCGTCGGCTGCACAAACCTTCGACATGGCCTGCAGCCCATTCAACACGGTTTCGGCGCGGGTTGCGCCGCCGCAGCGCAGCACCTCGATGCATTCTTCCCAGCCCTGCCACGCGTAGTTGTTCCAGCGTTTGTCGGTGGGCGAAAGTACGACAAAAATCCTGGCGATACGGGGCTCGCGTGCCAGCACCATCATCGCGTGCGCGATCATGGGAACCGAATTGAGCGGCATGTACTGCTTTTCAATGCTCCCGCCAATGCGTGAACCCGAGCCGGCTGCGGGAATCAGTGCGTAAAAACTCATGCGTCGCCTCCGGGCGCCAATACGTCGCGGTTGCCGTTCGACTGCATCGCCGACACGAGTCCGGCACGTTCCATGTCCTCGATCATGCGCGCGGCACGGTTGTAGCCGATGCGCAGCTGGCGCTGCACCGACGAGATCGAGGCGCGGCGCGACTTCAGGACGTAGGCGACGGCCTGGTCGTAGAGCGGGTCGGCCTCCGCGCCCGCTTCGCCGAATTCGCCGCCGCCCTCGCCCGCTTCTTCCGGCGATTCGAGCACGCCTTCGATGTATTCGGGTTCGCCCAGTGACTTCAGGTAGTCGACCACGCGATGCACTTCGTTGTCCGACACGAAAGCGCCGTGAACGCGCTGCGGCAGGCCGGTTCCGGGCGGCAGGTAGAGCATGTCACCCTGCCCCAGCAGCGCCTCCGCGCCCATCTGGTCGAGAATGGTGCGCGAGTCGATCTTGGACGACACCTGGAACGCGATGCGCGTCGGGATGTTGGCCTTGATCAGGCCGGTGATGACGTCGACCGACGGCCGCTGCGTCGCCAGGATCAGATGGATGCCGGCCGCGCGTGCCTTCTGCGCCAGCCGCGCGATCAGTTCCTCAACCTTCTTGCCGACCACCATCATGAGGTCGGCCAGTTCGTCGATCATCACCACGATCATCGGCATGGTTTCCAGCGGCTCGGGATTGTCCGGCGTCAGGCTGAACGGATGCGTCAGCGGCGTGCCGGCCTTCTTGGCGTCGCGCACCTTCTGGTTGTAACCGGCCAGGTTGCGCACGCCGACCGCCGACAGCAGCTTGTAGCGCCGCTCCATCTCGCCCACGCACCAGTTGAGCGCGCTGGCGGCCTGCTTCATGTCGGTGACCACCGGCGCCAGCAGGTGTGGGATACCTTCATAGATGGACAGCTCCAGCATCTTGGGATCGACCATGATCATGCGCACCGCGCTCGGGTCGGACTTGTATACCAGCGACAGGATCATGGCGTTGACGCCGACTGACTTGCCGGAGCCTGTCGTGCCCGCGACCAGCAGGTGCGGCATTTTTCCCAAATCCGCCACCACCGGGTTGCCGGCGATGTCCTTGCCCAGGGTGATGGTCAACGGGCTGGCGCTGTCGTGATAGGCCTTGGAGCCGAGAATCTCGGACAGACGCACGATTTGCCGCTTGGGGTTGGGAATCTCCAGTCCCATGGTGTGCTTGCCGGGGATCGCTTCGACCACACGGATGCTGATCACCGACAGGGTGCGCGCCAGGTCCTTCGCCAGGTTGACGATCTGGCTGCCCTTCACGCCGGTCGCGGGCTCGATCTCGTAGCGTGTGATGACCGGGCCGGGCGAGGCCGACACCACCTTCACCTCGACGCCGAATTCGGCCAGCTTGCGCTCGATCATCAGCGAGGTGAACTCCAGTGCCTCGGGGCTGGCGGTTTCCACCGCCTCGTCGGCGGGATCGAGCAGATGCAGCGGCGGCAGCGGTGAATCCGGCAGGTCGGAGAACAGCGGCGCCTGCTTTTCGGTGACGGCACGCTCGGACTGCGGCACTTCCTTCACCACCGGCTCGATGCGGATCGGCGGCGCCTCGACGCGCTTTTTCTTTTCCACCGACACTTTCGCTTCGCGTTTCTGCTGCGCCGCCTCGCCCAGCTTGCGGTCGCGGTAGGCCTGCCAGGTCTGGATCGACGTCCACCAGGCCCATTCCACGCCCGCGCCGGTGCGCTCAGCCATACTGAGCCACGACACGCCGGTGAACAGGCTGAACCCGACCGCCATCAGCAGCAGCAGGACCAGCGAACCGCCGGTGAATCCGAGCAACGCACCCGCAGCCGCGCCCAGGCCCGCGCCCAGCACACCGCCATGCGCGTCCGGCAGCGCCACCGCCCAGTGCCAGGTGCGCAGCCATTCGATGCCGGTGCTGCCCAGCAACAGCAAACCGAACCCGCCCAGCCTGAACCAGCGCTGATGCCCGCCTGTCAGCGGGGTTTCATCGAGATGACGAAAGGTATGAGTGACATAGGCCGCCGCCAACACCACCCACCACCAGGCCGACATGCCAAACAGCATCAACAGCAGATCCGACAGCCACGCGCCGACGCGCCCGCCCAGATTATGCAGCGGACCGCCGTCGCCAGTGGTGCTGAAACCCGGGTCGGCCGCGTTGTGGGTGAGCAGGATGGCCGCCAGCAGCAGTGCCGCACACCCCACCAGCAAGGCACGGGCTTCGCGCAGCAGCCTTTGCATGCGCGGCGACAAGGGAGTCGAAGAACGGGAAGCGGGACGCGCCATGGGAACTTAAGGGCTGAAAGTGGCCCTGATTATCCCGGATAAACCATCAGGACGCGAGACGATGACGAGTGGATTGCGAGTCAGTTTGGCGGCTTGGGAGGCATCCATGTTGTTCCATGGACAACGAGCAAGCAGTCAAAATGGCCGCAAATCCGCCGCCAACGTTCGTGTAGGTTCGAAGAACCGCCTGAGGGTTTAACCGGGGTGACCTAAGGGTTTATCCGGAATGAATACCGGGCTGGCCGCATGGAAATGCCGTCGCCAAGATTGGTTAGAATAGTGTCCTTTCCCCCACGGCTGATACAGACATGAGCACCGCACACCACAAACTCATCATTCTCGGTTCCGGCCCCGCCGGCTATTCGGCTGCCGTGTATGCCGCGCGCGCCAATCTCTCGCCGGTCGTCATCACCGGCATGCAGCAGGGCGGGCAGCTGATGACCACCACCGACGTCGACAACTGGCCGGCCGATGTCGACGGCGTGCAGGGCCCGGAACTGATGGACCGCTTCCAGCGCCACGCCGAGCGCTTCAAGACCGAGATCATCTTTGATCAGATCCACACCGCCAAGCTGACCGAGAAGCCGTTCACCCTGATCGGCGATTCCGGCACCTATACCTGCGATGCGCTGATCATCGCCACCGGTGCCTCGGCCATGTACCTGGGTCTGGAAAGCGAACAGGCCTTCATGGGCAAGGGCGTGTCGGGCTGCGCCACCTGCGACGGCTTCTTCTACAAGAATCAGGACGTCGCCGTGATCGGCGGCGGCAACACCGCGGTCGAAGAGGCACTGTATCTCGCCAACATCGCGAAACACGTCACCGTGGTGCACCGCCGCGACACCTTCAAATCCGAGAAAATTCTCGTCGACCACCTGATGGAAAAGTGCAAGGAAGGCAAGATCACGCTCGAACTCGACCACACGCTGGACGAAGTGCTGGGCGACAAGACCGGCGTCACCGGCATGCGCATCAAGAGCACCAAGGACGGCGCGACGAAGGACATCGCGCTGACCGGCGTTTTCATCGCCATCGGCCACAAGCCCAACACCGCCATCTTCGAAGGCCAACTCGAACTCGAAGGCGGCTACATCGTCACCAAGAGCGGCAACAAGGGCAACGCCACCGCCACCAATATCGAAGGCGTGTTCGCCGCCGGCGACGTGCAGGATCACATCTACCGCCAGGCCGTCACCAGCGCCGGCACCGGCTGCATGGCCGCACTCGATGCCGAGCGTTATCTGGACGCGCTCTGCAAAACGTAACGGAGCCATGTACCATGAAACGCGCCAGGGGCAGTGCGCTCGCCTCCACCTCATTCGAGGCGCTGGCGCGTGTGCGCCGCATGCTGAGCGAACAGACTGCTTCGCCCGCCACGCTTCACCAGGCGCCGCATAAACCAAAATCCCAGCCGGACGGCGCCGTGCTGTTCCGACGTGCTGTCGCCGATGCCGTTCCGCTGCCGCAGTCCGGTCGGGCCGATATCGCGCGTCCGCGTCCCAAACCCATCGCCCATCAAAGACACGCCGACGAGCGCCAGGTACTGGTCGATGCCCTGTCCGATCCGTGGGACTGGGAGACGGCCGTTTCCACCGGAGAGGAACTGCTGTATTCGCGCCCAGGCGTCCCCACGGCCGCACTCAGAAAACTGCGGCGCGGCGGCTGGGTTATCCGCGGCGAACTCGACCTGCACGGCCATACCGGCGACGAAGCCCGTATCGCGGTGGCCGCCTTTCTCAACCGTTGCATGCTCGAAGACCGGCGCTGCGTACGCATCATCCACGGCAAGGGCCATGGCTCGAAGAACCGCCTGCCGGTACTCAAAAACAAGGTGCGCCACTGGTTGATGCAACGCGAGGACGTGCTCGCCTTCTGCCAGGCCCGCACCGTCGACGGCGGCGCCGGCGCCGTCATCGTGCTACTCAAATCCTCATCACGCTGAAAGAAAGAGAAACCCATCATGAGCGACCCTGTCATCACCGATTTCGAGTTGCCGTCCACCGGCAACACCCCTTTCAAGCTGTCCGATCATCGCGGCAAGAACGTCGTCGTCTATTTCTATCCCAAGGACAACACCTCAGGCTGCACCCTCGAAGGCCAGGAGTTTCGCGACTTGTATGCCGACTTCGGCAAGGCCAACACAATCGTCGTCGGCATTTCGCGCGACAGCATCAAGTCGCACGAAGGCTTCAAGGCCGAATTCGGCTTTCCGTTCGAACTGTTGTCCGACAAGGACGAGATCGTCTGCGAACTGTTCGGCGTGATGAAGTTGAAGAACATGTACGGCAAGCAGGTACGCGGGGTCGAGCGCAGCACGTTTGTGTTCGACGTGGAGGGGAAACTGGTGAAGAGCTGGCGCGGGTTGAAGGCGCCGGGGCATGCGGCGGAGGTGTTGGGGTTTGTGCAAACGCTTTGAGTGAGTGGCTCACCACCCACCGTTCACCCTGAGCCTGTCGAAGGGCCTGTTCGCAATAGTGAGGTGTTTGCTTAACTACTGACCCTTGGCCGGGGGTAGCCCGGCAGCTAGTTACTTTCTTTTGTCTCGCCAAAAGAAAGTAACCCAAGAAAAGGCGACCCCGCTCATTCCCGGAACCCCGGAAATCGAACCTGCCGGACGGGCGGCAAAGAACTCGCCCCGCTTTGTTTGTATTTCGAAGGTGAGCGGGGCTCAAACACCTTTGCCGCTGATCCGCCCGGCAGGCTCGATTTCCGGCGGGACTGAGAGGGGCGGCAATTCAAAACCAGGGCGGTGATGAAGGGGCAGTTTGTGTACTTGGACGGCTTCACTGCGGAGCCCTGATCCGGTTCGCGACGGCAGCCCATCGTCAAACTGGTTTTGACTTTCCTCCCCTTACAGACCCGCCGAAGATCAAGTGCGTCGGGTGGATCAGCGGCAAAGGTGTTTGAGCCCCGCTCACAAAAATCAAATCAACCCAGCAAAAGCGGGGCGAGTTCTTTGCCGCCGACCCGGCGTGCTTGATCTTCGGGAATTCGGGGCTGTCGGGGTGCCCTTCTTTTGGTTACTTTTCTTGGGCAAGCAAGAAAAGTGACTTGCCGCCGGGCAACCCCCGGCCAACGGTCAGTAGTTAAGCAAACACCTCACTACTGCGAACAGGCCCTTCGACAGGCTCAGGGCGAACGGTGCTGAGGTAAGCGGCAGCGTGCCCTACTCCACCCCAACCGGCGCAGCCAAACTCCCCCTACTCTCTGCCGCAAAAAACCGCTCCACCACTTCCAGCTTCCTGGTCCGCGTCATCGCCGGCAACGCATTCAACAACAACTTCCCATACGGCTTGTCCGCCAACCGCGTGTCGCAAATCATCAGCACGCCCCGATCCGTCTCGGTGCGGATCAGCCGCCCCGCGCCCTGCTTCAGGCTGATCGCCGCATGCGGCAGCTGGTAATCCATGAAGGGCTTGCCGCCGTTCTTCTCGGCCTGGGCGATGCGCGCCGCGACCACCGGGTCGTCGGGCGGTTGAAACGGTAGCTTGTCGATGATGACGACGGACAGCACATCGCCGGGCATGTCGACGCCCTCCCAGAAGCTCTGACTGCCAAGCAGTACGGCGTTGCCGGCCTGCTGGAAACGCGCGAGAAGTTCGTTCTTGGGTGCCTCGCCCTGCACCAGCAGCGGGTAGTCCCAGCCGCGGAATTTGAACGCATCGATCAGCAGGCCGCGCGCCCGTTCCAATGCACGCAGGCTGGTGAACAGAATGAACGCGCGGCCGCGGCTGACTTCGAGTACAGGCAGGGCCGCCTTGACGACGGCGTCGGTGAACTCGGGCGTGTTGGGCGCGGGGAGATTCTGCGGGACATAGAGCACGCCCTGGCGCGGGTAATCGAAGGGGCTGTCGACGCACAGGGTTTCGGCGGTCTCGATGCCCAGGCGCGTTTTCAGGTGGGTGAAATCGCCGCCAACGGACAGCGTGGCCGAGGTGAGGATCCACGCCTGCGCCCGCTCGGTGAGCTTGGCGCCGAACATTTCGCCCACCGACAAGGGTGTCGCATGCAGCAGCAGCGAGCTCAGCGTGGTCTCGAGCCAGCGCACACGCGGATTCTCGGGATCGTCGTCGCGCTGCCAGCTGCCCAAAGTGGCCTGTACCGCCTGCGCACGCTCGAAACAGTTCTTCAGGTCGGCGTCGCGTTCGGCCTGGCTCTCCAGCAGCTTCGTCATCTCTTCCAGGCCGGCAGACAGCGCGCTCAAGGCGGCCGGCCATTTATCGTAGCGCGTCAGTTCCGCGAATGTCGATTTGACGGGATTCTGCGGAAACACCAGACGCAGGTCGCGCGTGATCTTGGTCAGTTCTTCCGCGGCGAGGCGCAGCGCCGGGAAGTCGCCGGCCTTCACCGCCGCGAGGCGCTTGGTGTCGCCGGCCAGATCGAGCAGTTGCGCGGTTGACAGTGTCTCGCCGAAGAATTGGGCGGCGGTTTCGGCAAGCTGGTGGGCTTCGTCAAGGATCACGGTGTTGCAGGCCGGCAGCAGTTCGGCAACGCCTTCGTCCTTCAACCACAGGTCGGCAAAGAAGAGATGGTGGTTGACCACCACGACTTCGGCGTCGAGCGCGGCCTTGCGCGCCGCCATCACGAAACAGTCCTTGAAATGGCTGCACTCGCTGCCGAGGCAGGTGTCGCGGCTGGAGACCGCGTAATGCCAGGCAGTGGCGTCTTCCGGGATGCCTTCGGCCTCGGCACGGTCGCCACTCAGGCTGGTTTCGGCAAAGCGGGCGATCTTGGCGAGCCAGACGGGATCGTCGCGGTGGGCAAGGCGACCGTCGGCGAGATTGCGCTGCAGGTGATGATGGCAGACGTAGTTGGCACGGCCTTTCAGCAACGCCACCTTGACCGGCGATTTCAGCGCACGGCGCGCAGCCGGCAGATCGCGATGAAACAGCTGGTCCTGCAAGGCCTTGGTACCGGTGGAGATCACCACCTTGCCGCCCGACAGCAGGGCAGGAATCAGATAGGCCAGCGTTTTCCCCGTACCGGTTCCCGCTTCGGCCAGCAGTACGCTGTTGTCGGCGACTGCGCGCTCGACCGCCTCGGCCATGGCCAGTTGCTGGGGGCGCGCACGCCAGCCCGGCAGGACTGCGGCACACGCGCCATCGGGGGAAAAGAGCTGTTTCAGATCAAACATTTTGGGCTGGATTTCAAGACGAAGTGTAACATTCGCCTCAGGCAGAACCGCTTGAACATGCTTTAGTTCCACCCCCTTCTGCCGTTAGAACCTAAGACTCCGCCTATCCAGCCCCGCCATGCGCCTATACCTGCTTTGCTTGCTGATGTCGGTATTTCCTGTCGCAGCACACGCGGCCATCGTCCAGCAGGAGATGCGCCCCGGAATACCCGCCAATGCCGAATATCTGATCGGCCAGCGCAGCAAGCCCGCCGTATTGCTGCTGCACGGCTTCTTGCAAACGCGCGAGTTCCCCACCGTTGCCACGCTGGGCCGCGGCCTGCAGGATGCGGGCTACACGGTCCTGCTGCCCACGCTCAGTCTCAATATTCCCAATCGCATGCAGAGCCTGGCATGCGAAGCGGTGCACAAACACAGCATGGACGACGACGTGGCCGAGATCGGGCGCTGGGTGGGCTGGCTGAAGTCGCACGGCCATCGCTCCATCGTACTGGTCGGCCACAGCTTCGGCAGTTTGCAGTTGCTGGCGTATCTAAGTACCCATCCGGATCCGGCAATCAAGGCCTACATCGGCGCTTCGCTGGTCGAAGCGCAGATCGGCACGACATCGCGCCAGGCCCTGATTGCCCAGCTGGAAGCCCAGATACAGAACCAACAGCGGACCCTGGTCACCCAAAGCCTGTCATTCTGCCGGAAATACACCTCGACGCCCGAAGGTCTGTTGTCGTATGTGCGCTGGGACCAGCCTCGCCTGCTGGCCGCGTTGAAGCAGATACCGACCAGCGTGCAACTCATCATGGGCGATGCCGACGGCACGCTCGGTCAAGGCTGGCTCAAGGCTTTGCAGCATATCCAGGTTCCCATGGTGATCGTGCACGGGGGCAGCCATTTCATGGATGGCGAGCATGAATTCGATCTGCTGGACCACACGCTCAAGTTCCTTGAAGCGCATCAACAAGGATCATCCCGATGAAATGGCCAGATGCCATTTCCATCAAGCAGATTGCGCTCGCCTTCATTACCGGGCTCCTGGTACTGATGAGCCTGATCGGCGGTTTTGCCGCCTACCAGACGCGCGAGGTCACCCGCAGCCTGGAACAACACAACCAGAATGCGGCGGCTTCCGAACTGACCTCGGCCGTCCAGCGCCTGTTGCGCCAGACGGATGACCAGGCGGCCAACCTGGCAGGCTGGGACGAAACCCGGCAACAACTGGTGCTGCCCGAGTATTACTCATACTGGCGCGATCAGCGGGTCTACGAAAGCGGCATGTTGCCCAGCCACTTTGTCCGGGTGGCGCTGTACGCCCCGTCGGGTTTGCTGCTGGCCCCGAGCCCGGCAAAAAACAGCCTGCCGGCCAGATTGCCCGCCGCCATCTCGCCGCCATCGAGCTGGCTGGCCGACGAAGCGGGAACCACCGTTTTGTATCATGCCTTCCCGGTTTACATCGACGAACGACATCAAACCCTGCTTGGCTACGGCATGATCCGGCTCGACTTCATGCCGGCCCTGCTGCAGCAGGAAGCGCTCCATTTCGCGGACAAGGCCAGCGTCAGGCTGACGCTGAAACCGGGCGAAAACCTGCCTGCCACCAAGCTACTTTCAAGGCTGGCGTTCAATGCCCTGCCCGACCCCGACCGGCTCCGTTTCCAGAGCATCCTGTCACGCACCCTGCTCGCGTTGTTCGTGCTCCTGATGGCCATGTCCCTGCTCGGTTTCGTCGTGTATAACCGCCTGCTGGTGCGCCCGCTACGCCGGCTTTCGCAGGATATCGATGCCATGCAGCACGGCCGGTTCAGCCCCCATTTCTCGCGTTCGCAGGCCATGCGCATCAGCGAACTGGAGAATGTCCGCCGCTCGCTGTATGACTACCAACTGCAATTGCGCGAGCTGCACGGCTCGCTGGAACACCAGAATCGCGAATTCCACTCGCAGGCACGCCAGGATGCGCTCACCGGATGCCACAACCGACGCGCCTATGAAGAAGACTGGGAGAAATTCCGTATCGAGCTGAAAAACGCGCCGCAAGGCGTGGCCTTCCTGCTGTTCGATTGCGACCGCTTCAAGACCATCAACGACACCTACGGCCACGCCAAGGGCGACCGCGTGCTGTCCATCATCTCGGATGCGCTGGTGATGGCGTTACGCGCCAACGACCGCCTGTACCGCCTCGGCGGCGACGAGTTCGCCACCTTCCTGTCGCGCACCACGCCGGCCCAGGCCAAGCAGATCGCACAGCGCTGCCAAAGCCTGCTCGATGCGTCGATCTTCAGCGATCTGGGAATCAACGAGCCGGTCGGGATCAGCATCGGCATCGCCTTCTGCGCGGCCGATCAGCTCGAGCATATCAACGACCTGCCCAAGCAGGCGGACATCGCCATGTATACCGCGAAGCAGCCGGGCCGTACCCGCATCGCCCTGTATGGCGAGGATACCGAGCGCGCCTCGCAGACGCTGGTGGCCAGCCGCGAAACCAGTGCCCTGTTCCAGGCCCTGGCCAGCCCCGGCATGATCGAAATGCATTATCAGTCCATCCACGCGCTGCCCGGGCGCAAAGTGGATTATTACGAGGCCCTGGCGCGCATCCGCTACCGCAACGACCTCATCATGCCGGACGCATTCCTGCCGGTTGTCAGCAGCCGCCGCCTGGAGGCCGGATTCGATCTGGCGGTGCTGAACCAGGTCGATGCCGACTTGTCGTCGCAGCAGCTGCCGCCCGGCATCGGCGTGTCGATCAACCTGTCCGCACAGAGTATTTCGCACCCCGAGATCGTGTCGCAGCTGCTGGAATTGTCGCGCCACAATGCCCGCCATCCGCTGATGCTGGAAATCACGGAAACCTCGCTCATCACGCAGATGGCGGAAGTACGTACCTATCTCGACCTGTTGCGTACCGTGAATTACCGCATCGCCATGGACGATTTCGGTACCGGCTATTCGCCGTTGCGCTATCTGGTCGATCTGCCGGTGGACGTGGTCAAGTTCGACATCTCGCTGGTGAACAAGCTTGGACAGGATAACCGTGCAAGCCAGGTGGTGGCCGACTTCGCCCGCATGATGAGCGATGCGGGTTATTCGCTGGTGGCCGAGGGCGTGGAAACCGACACCATCCTGCGCAAGGTCGAAAGCCTGGGTATTGCACACGTGCAGGGTTACTTGCTGAGTCGTCCCATGCCGCTGGCAGAGGTGGCCGCCCGCTTCGACGACCAGAACGCCGGCGTCGACTGCACCGTCTGATCCGGGACGTCAATGCTTGCCCGAGCGCCAGATGGAAAAGATGATCCACAGGCTGTTGAAGAAGGCGATCAGGAATCCCAGCAGGCCGAATAGCGGCAGGCCGAATAGCTGAGGCCCCCCCTTCACTGTCATGATGATGCTCGAGCCGACGACCAGCGAGGCCGTCAGGATGCCCATGGTCAACCGGTTGCTGGCACGGTCCAGCTGATGGCCGAACTGATCCAGCCGCTTCAGATCGAGATCGACCTTGACCCGGCCCCGCCGCATATCCCGCAATAGATGCCGTAGGTCGCGCGGCACGTCGGCCAGCACCTCCAGCGTCTCGCGCACGCTCTTGCGCCCGCGCGCAAGCAAGGCTTGCGGCGTGTAACGTTGCTGGATGACGCGTTCCACAAAGGGCGTCACATGGTCGATCATGTGGAATTCCGGATCGAGCTGCTGACCCAGGCCCTCCAGCGTGATCAGTGTCTTGAACAACAGGGTCAGATCGGCCGGCAGGACCAGGTTGTTGTCGCGCATGACCGCCGTGATGTCGTTCAGCAGCCCGCCGATTTTCACATCCTTGAGCTTCAAATCGTCGTAGCTCTGCAGCAGTTCCGCCACGTTGTAGGCCAGGCGGTCTTCGTCGCGCACCGACTCGCCGCTCCAGTCGAGCAGCACCTGAAGCAGGGCCTGTTCGTCCTTGCGCGTCAAGGCATGCAGCAGGTCGACGATCTGGTTGCGGCGGGGGTTGGTCAGCATTCCCACCATGCCGAAGTCGATCATGCCGATGCGGTTGTCGGGCAGGAAAAGGACATTCCCGGGATGGGGATCGGCATGGAAATAGCCGTGCTCCAGTACCATGCGCAGCACGGCGTCGGCCCCGCGAGCCGCCAGCAGTTTGGGATCGAGCCCCTGCGCGCGCAGCTTGTCGGGCGCGACGCCGGCCATCCCGATGATTTCTTCCTGCACATTGACATGATCATTGGTGAACTCCCAGAACACCCGGGGAATTTTCACCAGCGGTTCGTCGGCAAAATGGCGCGCGAACTGGTCGATGTTGCGTGCTTCTTTCGCCAGGTCGAGTTCGCGATTCAGCGAGCGGCGGAACTGCGACACGATTTGTACCGGGTCGTAGCGGCGCGAATCCGGCACTTCGCTTTCCAGCAGTTTGGCGGCGTGTTCCATGATGCGCAGATCAGCCTGGATCACGCCTTCGATGCCGGGTCGGCGCATCTTGACGACGACGCGCGTGCCATCCTTGAGTGTGGCGCGATAGACCTGCGCAATGGAGGCTGCCGCCAGCGGTACCGGGTCGAACTCGGCAAACACCTCGGCGGGATCGCCCTTGATGGCCGTCACCAGATCGCGATGCAACCGCTCGTAAGGCACCGCCGGCACCTGGCTGTGCAGTTTCTCGAATTCAGTGATCCAGTGCGGCGGGAACATGTCGACCCGCGTCGCCAGCACCTGCCCCAGCTTGACGAAGGTCGGACCGAGTTCTTCCAGCGCGCGGCGCACGCGCACCGGCGCGTCGAGCTGGCTGATCTCGTTGGTGCTGTGCCAGTGCAAAACCCGACCAGCGCGCTCCAGCGCCCCGCTGATACCCAGGACGCGCACCAGATCGCCCCAGCCATAGCGGATCATCACCGAGGCGATTTCATGCAATCGCGGCAGGTCGCGCACGACCGAAATGGTTTCCCAGAGCATCGTTGTTTTTTGGAATCAGTTAATGCCGAGAGTGTACCTGCAAGCGGGCAACGACCCCGCTGTTGCCGCTTGCAGTATGGCGGGGAAATCCCCGCCATACTGCAAATTGAGGCATCAGGAACGCAGGCGTTCGCTCTGCCGCTTGAGCGAATCGGACAGGGCCTCCAGGATGCCGCTCGCCACCAGGGACAGGCGTTCGGTCGCCGTACGGGCCGACTCGCTCAGCCCGGCCCGGCCTGCCGCGCCGCTGGCCTTCACGCCGTTCGCCAGTTGCTGGAGCGCTTCGCGCACCTGTTCGCCGGTGCGGGTGCCGCTGATTTTCAGGTGATCGCTCAGGTAGCCGAGTTCCTCCTTCAGCTTGCCGCCCGATTGGCTGGCGGTCTGCTTCAGGGCCTCGACAATCTGGGACTCCAGGTCGCGGAGCTGTTCGAGGCTCGTCTTCAGTTCATTGTCCTTGAAGGCCTGGCCCTGGGTGGCCGCTTCGCGCAGGGTATAGGACGCTGCCTGGGCCGCGCTGCCGACGGCCTCGTCCAGGCCGGCGATCGCCTGTTTGAGCCCATCCTTCATTTCGCCGCCGCGCGAAGTCAGGCCGCTGCCCACGCCGGAAGAGATGGCAACGACCAGTTCACGTATGTCATTCAGCGCCATGCGCCGTTCATGCAATACGCGCGCAGTCAATTCGCGGACGCGCTCGCGCAGGTCGGGCGCGGATGCCGCCGCCGCGGCCTCGTCGTGCAATTGCACAAGCTGTGTATTTTCGGAGATACTCGTTTCGCCCGTGACAGGCGTATTTGCGTCATTCATGGTGCAGTCCTCAGGATCAAGATTCGCCGCATTTGGCCGTAGTTTCGTTTCAACTATAGAGCAGATTGTTATTCGATGAAGTCCGTCCTGCTGTCAGCCATGCTGGTCGTTCTGCTCACGCAGCCTGCGCAGGCCGCGCCGCCCGACGACATATCCATCTATGCGGTCAGCCTGGTGGGCAGCCCGTATCGCCTGGGCGGCACGTCGCCCGAGACCGGACTCGATTGCAGCGGCTTCGTCGACCATGTCTTCCGCCAGATCAGCGGCGTCAAGCTGCCCCACGACAGCCTGGCGATCAGCGAATCCACCCAGGCGCTCGATCGGGCCGACCTCCAGCCCGGTGATCTGGTTTTCTTCAACACCCTCGGCCACGCGTTCTCCCACGTCGGCATCTATCTGGGCGATGACCGCTTCGTGCATGCCACGAGCAGCCGGACCGGTTCGGTCATGGTGTCCAGGCTCAGCGATCATTACTGGCGCGAGCGGTTCGATGGCGCACGCCGTGTTGCCCTGCCTGCGGATCCATCCGCGATGATCGCATCGTTCCAGTAGGGCCGGCCCAAAGTCCTTCGTCACACGGCCTCTGCCGGATATCCGCCTGGATTAGCGCGGCAACACGCCAGCCATGCAGTCCAGAATTGATAACCGTTCTCATTTTTAGTACGATGCAGGCATTCCAAAATTCAGCAGGAAAGCCCGCAACATGACATTCCCCAGACTGATCGCCGCGCTGCTCCTTAGCGCCGTGGCCCTGCCCGCGGCAGCCGAGGACGTCGTGGTGTATTCCGCGCGCAATGAACAGCTCATCAAACCCCTGTTCGACGCCTATACCCGCGACACCGGCGTACAAATCAAATTCATCACGGACAAGGAAGGTCCGCTGATGGCACGGCTGAAAGCCGAAGGCAGGAACACACCCGCCGACATGCTGCTGACGGTCGACGCCGGCAACCTGTGGCAGGCGTCGGAAGAAGGCCTGCTGCGCCCGATCCAGTCGAAGACCCTGCAGGCCAACGTGCCGGCCCACCTGCGCGACCCCGACAACGAATGGTTCGGCCTGTCGGTCCGTGCGCGCACCCTGGTCTACAACACCCGCAAGGTCAAGCCTGCCGATCTGTCGACCTACGAAGATCTGGCCAATCCGAAATGGAAAGACCGCCTGTGCCTGCGTACGTCGAAGAAGGTTTATAACCAGAGCCTGGTCGCCATGATGATCACCGAATACGGCGAAGGCAAAACCGAGGATATCGTGCGCGGCTGGGTCGCCAACCTCGCCACCTCGCCCTTCCCCGACGACACCAAGGCGATGGAAGCCGTGGCAGCCGGCCAATGCGATGTCACGCTGGTCAATACCTATTACTTTGGTCGCCTGATGGCGAAGCAGCCGAACCTGCCGCTGGCGATTTTCTGGCCCAACCAGAATCTGAAGAACAAGGCTGCCGGCGTGCACGTCAACATCTCCGGAGCGGGCGTCACGCGCTACGCCCGGAATCCGGCCGGTGCGCAGAAACTGATCGAATGGCTGTCGTCCGACAAGGCGCAGAATCTGTTCGCCGACGTCAATCTGGAATACCCGGTCAACCCGAGCGTGACGCCTGACAAGACCGTGGCCGCCTGGGGCAGCTTCAGGCAGAACCTCATCAACGTGAAGGAGGCTGGCAGCCTGCAGGCCAAGGCCGTAAAATTGATGGATCGCGCCGGTTACAAGTAAGAAGTGCCCCATCTTGTCTGACAAGCTTGCAACGCCCTCAAAAACGCCCGCAGCGGGCGTTTTTGTTTGGTCGCCCCCCAGCGGCTGGATGCTGTTCGCCCTTGCGATCACCGCGCTGGTGCTGGTGCCGGTCGTGGTCACCTTCTCGTCGTTTGCGCAGGTCGACGGCGACATCCTTGCCCACCTGGCCGAATTCGTCCTGCCCGAACTGGTCGGCAATACGCTGTGGCTGATGCTCGGCGTGGGGATCGGCGTCAGCGTGCTGGGCGTGTCGCTGGCCTGGCTCACGGCGATGTGCGACTTTCCTGGCCGCCGCCTGTTCGACTGGGCGCTGCTGCTGCCGCTGGCCCTGCCCGCCTACGTCACCGCGTTCGTCGCGATCGGCCTCTTGGATTTCACCGGGCCGCTACTGACCTGGCTGCGCGAAGGCTGGGGCATCACCGGCTTGCCCGAGATCCGTTCGCGCGGGGGGGTCATCCTGGTGATGTCGCTGGCGCTCTATCCCTATGTGTATCTCATCGCGAAAAACGCCTTCGCGACGCAGGGCACGATCGCGCTGGAAGCGGCGCAGTCGCTCGGGCTCTCGCGCACGCAGGGTTTTTTCCGGGTGGCGCTGCCGATGGCACGGCCGTGGATCGCCGCCGGCCTGATGCTGGCGCTGATGGAAACCCTGGCCGACTTCGGCACCATGGCAATCTTCAACTACGACACTTTCACCACCGCCATCTACAAGGCGTGGTACAGCCTGTTTTCGCTGGCGGCGGCGGCGCAGCTGGCGTCGATCCTGATCCTGTTCGTGCTGGTCGCGGTGGTGTTCGAGCAGCGCTCGCGCACCCGGATGCGTTATGGTGCCGTGGGCCGCAGTGCCGCGCAGCGCCGCATCCGGCTGTCTCCAGCACTGGCCGGATTGGCGTTCCTGTATGCCGGAACGGTGCTGGCCATCGCCTTCCTCATTCCGGTCGTGCAGCTTGCCCTGTGGGCACGCACGGTCCTCGCCGACGATCTCGATTCGCGTTACTGGGACTTCGCCTGGCATTCGGTGCTGCTGGCCGGCATCGGCGCACTGATGGTGGTGGCCGTCGCGCTGCTGCTCGCCTACGCGGGACGCCAGCGCCCCGGCACCGCGATGACCTGGACGCAGCGCCTCGCCACACTCGGCTACGCCTTCCCCGGCGCCGTACTGGCGGTGGGGCTGTTCATCCCGGTGGCGGCGCTGGACAACTGGCTGATCGATCGCGGCCGCAGCTGGTTCGGCTTCGGCGGCACCGAGATCCTCAAAGGCACGCTGCTGGTCATGTTGCTGGCCTATCTGGTGCGTTTTCTTGCGGTCGGCTTCGGCCCCATCGACAGCGGGCTGCATCGCATCACCCGCAGCATCGACGAAGCCGCACGCAACCTCGGCAGTTCAACCACCGCATTGCTTACCCGGGTGCACCTCCCCATCCTGCGAGCCAGCCTGCTGACAGCCGCGACGCTAACCTTCGTCGACATCATGAAGGAAATGCCCATTACCCTGATGACCCGTCCATTCGGCTGGGACACGCTGGCCGTGCGGGTGTTCGAGATGACCTCGGAAGGCGAATGGGAGCGCGCCGCGTTGCCTTCGCTCGCCATCGTCGTTGCCGGTATCATCCCCATCATTCTCCTGACCTGGCGTGGAACGCGCCCGCTTGACTGACCGCCTATGGCTGAACTGATCCTCGACTCGGTCTCGCAGTCGTACGCCGCACGACAGATCATCGCCGACCTTTCCTTCACCCTGCCCGAAGGTATGATCGGCTGCCTGCTCGGCCCGTCGGGCTGCGGCAAGACCACCGCGCTACGCTGTATCTCCGGTTTCGAGCCGATCCAGACGGGCGAAATCCGCATCGGCGGCGAAGTCGTCAGCCGCCCCGGCTGGATGCTGCCTGCGGAAAAACGCCGCGTCGGCATGGTATTCCAGGACTACGCCCTGTTCCCGCACCTGAGCGTGGCGGACAACGTCGGTTTCGGCCTGCGCGGCCAACCCTCGACTGAGCGTCTGGCACGAATCGACGAGTTGCTGGCACTGGTCGGTCTGGCCGGCCATGCCGGACAATTTCCGCATCAACTGTCCGGCGGCCAGCAGCAGCGCGTGGCCCTTGCCCGCGCTCTGGCGCCGCGCCCGCGCCTGATCCTGATGGACGAGCCTTTCTCCAATCTCGACGTCGAACTGCGCGAACGCCTGTCGCTCGAAGTACGCGACATCCTCAAGCGCGAAACGACCACCGCGCTCATCGTCACCCACGACCAGCACGAGGCCTTCGCGCTGGCCGACTGGGTCGGCGTCATGCACGAAGGCCGCATCCAGCAGTGGGACACAGCCTACAACCTGTATCACGAACCGGTCAATCGCTTCGTCGCCGACTTCGTCGGTCAGGGTGCGCTGCTCCCCGGGGAAGTCATCAACGATCATCAGGTCGAAATCGAGCTCGGCGTGCTGGACGGCCACATCCCGGTCGAATGCGGCGCCCGCGGCTGCGACGAATGCGTACGCAGCTGTCATGTCGACGTGCTGCTGCGCCCCGACGACATCGTCCACGACGACGACAGCCTGCTGCTGGCGGAGGTCGAGAACAAGGCCTTCCGCGGCGCCGAATTCCTCTACACGCTGAAGCTGCCGAGCGGCCAACGCGCGCTGTCGCTGGTGCCGTCGCACCACAATCACGCCATCGGCGAAAAGATCGGCATCAAGCTGGCCGTCGATCATGTCGTGGCATTCCGCCGCGAATAACGCCATGCTGCCCGCCCCTCTCCGCGGTTTGCTGTTCAATGTCGGGCTGGGCTTCACCGCCGCCCTGTTGCTGATGCTGGCCGTGATCGGTCTGGGCGTCACCCAGATGGCCTATCTCAACGCCGAGCTCTCGAAGGTCGTGTCCGTCAACAACGTCAAGACGCGCCTGGCTTCGCACATGCGCGACACGCTGCGCGACCGCGCCATGCTGATGCACAACATCGTGGTCTCCATCGATCCCTGGGAAAAGGACACACTCTTCCTGCAGTTCCAGGAGTATGGCGAACGCTATTCCAAGGATCGCAGCCAGCTGGTGACGATGCTCAGCACGCCCGAGGAAAAGAGGCTGATGGCCGACCTCGATGCCATCACGCTGGCCAATCAGCCGGTCATGTTCGACGTGGTCGAAGCTGCGCTCGACGACAACAATTACAACGCGCTGACCCTGCTCCAGAAACAGGCCATTCCCCTGCAGAACCGGCTGGTCGAGGCGCTCGACAACATGACCAACCTGCAGCGCAAGGAGAACGAGACCGCACTGGGCAAAACCTTCACCGCCTACCAGGCCACGCGCAACCTGATGCTGGTGCTGGGCATCTTCGCGACCTTGCTGGCCTCGCTGGTGGCCGTACTGGTAGGCCGCCGCATGCTTACGCAGACGCGCCAGCTGGAAGTGGAAAGACAGAAGTACCAGACCCTGTTCGAAACCAACTCGGACGCCGTCGTCATCCTCGACAACTCAGGATTCACCGACTGCAATCCGGCCACGCTGTCGCTGTTCGGCATGGATACGGTCAAAGAATTCCTGCACACGCCGATACAGAAGCTCGGCACGCCGGTCCAGGCCAATGGCGGGATGGCCATCGACAACGCCATGCGTGCCATCAACCTGGCACGCCATCTTGGGCATGCCGCCATAGACTGGCAGGGCGTGCGCAAGGACGGTTCGGTGTTCTCGGCCGAAATCGCCCTCCATGCCATGACGCTGGAAGGCAAGCCTGTGATCCAGGCGATCATGCGCGACGTGTCCGAACGCCGGGCCGCCGAGGCCGCCAAGGAAGCGGCCCGCGAGGCGGCCGTCCAGATGGCACGCGCCAAATCGGAATTCGTCGCCAACGTCAGCCACGAAATCCGCACCCCGATGCACGGCATCCTGGGGATGAGCGGGCTCTTGCTGAAGACCCCGCTCGACGGCCGCCAGCGCGAATATGCCTCCACCCTGAGAAGCTCGGCTGAAAGCCTGCTTACGATCATCAACGACATCCTCGACTTCTCCAAGATCGAGGCGGGCAAGCTCTCCATCGAACAGGTCGCCTTCTCGCCGATTGCACTGGTGCAGGGCGTGACGGCCCTGTTCCAGGCGCGCGCGCTGGAGAAAAATCTGCAGCTCACCCTGTCGCTGCCCGAGCACGCGCCCGCCGCGCTGCTGGGCGATCCCACGCGCATCCGCCAGATCCTGTTGAATCTGGTCGACAACGCCATCAAATTCACCCACCAGGGCGAAGTCGAACTGCACGCGCGCTTCGCGACGGACGAGGACGGCATCGGATGCCAGTTCAGCGTACGCGACAGCGGCATCGGCATGAATGAAGAAACCCAGACACGCCTGTTCCAGGCTTTTTCGCAGGCGGATTCGTCGACCACGCGTCGCTATGGCGGCACCGGCCTGGGGCTTGCGGTCAGCAGCCAGCTGGCCGGTCTGATGGGTGGGCGGCTCACGGTCGAGAGCCAACCGGGCAGGGGCAGCTGCTTCACCCTGCATCTCACGCTCCCCGCGACCACCCTGCCGCTGGCCGAGCTTCCGACGCAGCCCGTCCTCCAGCTTGAGGGCCGCATCCTGATGGTGGAAGACCACCCGGTCAACCAGAAAGTCCTGTCGCACCAGTTGCGAGAAATGGGCCTGCAGTTTGCCGTGGCTGCCAGCGGCACCCAGGCGCTGGATCTGTTGTCGTCGGAGGCTTTCGATCTGGTGCTGATGGACTGGCAAATGCCGGAAATGGACGGCCTGGAAGCCACCCAGCGGATTCGCCGGCTGGAGACCGACACCCGCCACATTCCAATCATCGCATTGACCGCCAATGCCAATGCAGGTTTTCGCGAAGCCTGCCTGGCAGCAGGCGCGAACGATTACCTCAGCAAACCCTACACCGAAGCCGCATTGTTCGCGCTGCTGATGCAATGGCTGCCGCAGGCTGCGCCAGCTGCAGCCACCGCCCCGCTGCTCGACCTGTCCGCCCTGCATGCACGCTATCCAGGCAATCCGCAACTGGTGCACGATCTGGAAACGCTCTTCGTCTCCACCACCGAAACCAGCCTGAGTGCGCTGAAACGCGGAATCGCGCAAGGCCAGACCGAGCTCTGCCGCAAGGAAGCGCACGCCCTCAAGGGCGCAGCCGCCAGCGTGATGGCCACCGTCATCCGGGAAGGTGCCGCACGCATCGAAACCCGCGTTCAAAGCGGCGATTTCGCCGCCGCCGCCGCCGAACTGGCGGCGCTGGAAGCACACTTCCGTACCCATGGCGGCGGCGCACATTGACGCACGCCCTGCGGCGCGTAGGATTAAAACCTAGCCGTCCAGGAGACACGTCATGATGCGTCCGCTTCCCCTCCTACTCGCCTGCCTTTGCAGCCTGCCTGCAATCGCCGCCGAACCGCCTACGGCCCCTCCCCCACCGCCCGCAGCACCTGCCGCGCCCGAACAAAGCTGGATCGACGTCACGCCGACGCCCTATGGCCCCATGCTGATGCAGCAGGCGCCGCCGCCGCCCTACCGCGATTACCAGATGAACCGCATCCTGACGCCCGAGGAAAAGGCACGCTGGCTGCAGATGGCCATGCCCATGATGTCCCATCTGATGCAGATGGACGCGCGCGAGGCGATGAACTATTTCGCCCTCAAGTACAAAGCCAAGCCCGGCGTGTCGTTCGACCAGGTGGTCGAATCGATGATGCTGCGCGCCAATCAGCTGAACCTCAAGTTCGTCGGCAAGAACCTGATATGGAAGGAATTCAGGGCCATGCTGCACGACGACAAGGCGCCACGCGTCGAAGTGTTCAGCTTCTGCGACATCGCCGTCGGACGCGACCTGCTCAAGGTCATTCCGGAAATCGTCGTGTTCCTGCCCTGCCGCATCGCGGTGATGGAAGATGCCGACAAGAACATCTGGGTACTGACGCTGGACTGGGACGTGACCTGGCTCGACCAGGCCGGCAAGCAGGCGGGCATCACACCGGAATTGCGCAAGGGCGCAATGGACATCCGCGAGAAGCTGGATAGCGTGATGCGTGCCGGGGCCGACGGCGCACTATAAACGCCGGGCACTGCCTGCAAAAAAACCTGAATGCCCGTTGCCGCGGCGAAATGGCACCATACGGGATTCGCTTCCGTCGTGCCCGAACCGCATGCCTACGCTTTCCTCACCGTTCGCCTCGCTCCCCACGCTGGAACAGAACTTCGCCGATGGACTCGCCGCCATGCTGGAAAACGATCGCGGCCTCGGCGTCTACATCCTCGCGCTCGCCAACGCCGCCTACGATCCGAAGCTGTGGGCACGACTCGCTCCTGCCCTGTCGGCACGTCATGCAGAACTCGCAACGGCCCTCACCGCCACCCTTCGCGATGGCAGGAAATTGGCTGAACCGGAGGATGACGTGCTGGTTTTCCTCAAGCTCCTCGCCATCGGCTTCGATCATCTGAAAACGATGGAAAGCCGCTGTGCCGGACCATGGCATCTGTTCTTCAACCCCATCCGCGCCTTGCGCCCGCCCCGTATCAGCGGAATGAAATTCGGCACCCTGCTGCGCCCCTTCGACCCCGCGGGCTTCCATTTCAACAAGCCCTTTCTCGCCAGGGAAATCCTGTGGGAAGGCGAACTCGCCGCCAAGCCGGCACGCCTGCTGTACAACAAATTCCCCTTCGCCCGGCTGCATGGCCTGCTCGTGCCCGAACCCCTGCGCGAAATGCCGCAATATCTCACGCCCGAACTGCATGGCTGGGCCTGGCACCTGTGCGCCCATGCTGGCGCACAGGGCCTTTCCCTCGCCTACAACAGCACCGGCGCTGGCGCCTCGGTCAACCAGCTGCACTTCCAGAGCTTCGTACAGCCGAACCCGTTGCCGGTGAAGTACCCATGTTTTGTCCACAACGGCGGCAGCGAGCCCTATCCGCTTCCCTGCCGGCGCTTCACCGAACCGGCCGACGCTTGGCTCGAACTCGATCGCCTGCATGCGCACAACCTCCCCTACAACCTGATCTACAGCAAGAACTGCCTGCACCTCATCGCCCGCGTGCCGCAGGACAGCGACAAACTGTGTGCGGATAGCCGCGCTTACGGCTGGAGCGAAATGGCGGGCGCGGTCACCCTGTTCAGCCGTGAGACGTTTGAAAGCTTGAGTGCGACGGAATTTGAGGCGGAATTGGCGGGCTTTGCACCCTGACGGGGGCGATGTGTCCTCGTATCCCCTGGCCCAAACGGACCATACTCCACACATCACCCTGTCAAGACCTCACCGGTAAGCTCGTTAGGCCTACCTGAGGAGAAACGGCCGTGCGCAAATGGATTCATGCCCTGACGCTGATGCTCGCGCTGAGCGCGGCTTTCCCTTCGGCTGCCTCGACCCTCAGCATTGCGGGCGCCAATGACCTGCTTGCGCCTCCTCCTGCAGTGGTCACACCCATTACGGGCATCGATGGCCCGCTTGCACCCGCCACGGATTACACTCTGCCTGACCGTGCCGATGGCCTCTTCGATTTCTCCGCGATCGACCTCGGCGCCGGCATCACGCTCCGCTTCGATCCGCAAACGCGGAACGTGACGCTGCTCTCGCTGGGAGACATCCTGATCGCCGGAATGATCGACGCCAGCGGAATCCAGCTTGCGCTGGAAACACCAGGGAAGATTCTTGTCTCAGGTTCAATCTTGGCGGACACCCTTTCCCTGAGTGCTAATACCATATCGCTGCTCGGCTCTATAACCCTCACACCTGATGCGCCGTATCTGCCGTCTGTGGGTAATATCACTACCCGAGGGTCGGGCTCAATCACCCTTACCGTGCCCGAGCCCGCAACGCCATGGTTGGTCGTAACGCTGCTTCCGCTATTGATACTGCTCGGACGTAAACGCACCTCGCACGGGTGCTAGCCCCAGCTGTCATTCCAGTACGATCACCTGCCCCTGCAGCAAAGCCTCGACCCCCCAGCCGGGCGCAGCCTCGCGCAGTTCGTTCATGATCGCCGACTCGTTGCCGGGTTTCAGATGGGTGATCCAGACTTCGGGACGCACGCTGAGCATGCGCAGTTCCGCCGCCAGCGAATCCGGCCAGTGATGCTTCGACGCCTTGGCAATCTCGATCAGTTCGTTTTCGAACGAGGTTTCGATGATGAGGTGGCGCAGGTCGGGAATGGCGTTGAGCGCGGCGACGAAAGCGTCGCTGTGGGTGGTGTCGCCGCTGAACACCAGGCTGCCGGATGCCGTGGCCACATGCTGGCCGCACGCCGGCACTACGTGGTTGACCGGTAACGGGCGGAATGCACGTCCCTGCAGGGTGAACGACTCGCCCAGCGCCAGCGCCTCGAAGCGCAGCCATGGCGCCTCCTCGCTTGGAATCTTGCGAAAATCCGGCCATAGCTGCCAATTGAAGAGATGGGTTGACAGCACCTCCAGCACCTCGGGCAGCGCATGCACCGTCACCGGCGTACCGCGCAGGTCGCCGACGCTGTCGAGCAGCAGCGGCAGGCCCAGCACGTGGTCGAGGTGGGCATGGGTGAGGAACACGTGGTCGATCTTCACCAGTTGCTCGAAGTCGAGCGTGGTAAGCCCGCTGCCGGCGTCGATCAGCACGTCGTCGTCGACCAGCAGGCTGGTGGTGTGGCGCCCACTGCCGATGCCGCCGCTGCAACCCAATACGGTAAGTTTCATGGTCACTTTGTCGTGTAGACGAACACGCCGTCCCAGTCGGCGGGCGGCGGCGCTTCGCGGAAATGCGCGATGCGTTCGAGATAGATATCGTACAGCGTACGCGGCGTGCGGGCATTGAGCGCGCGCAGTGCCGATTCGGCCGCATCCCAATCCTGTGACTGATAGCGCGCGAAGGCAAGCTCGAAATCGGCGGCGCCCTGACGCACCGACTCGTCAAGGCCGACCTTCCCGCCCAGCGGTTCGTATATCGCCACCGGGGTTTCCTTGCCCTTGACGCGCACGTCGTCGACTTTCATGAAGACGTGATCCGGATCGGCCTCGACCGTCGTCTGCGTGGCCAGGATGCCGACGCCATACTGTTTGGTGATGCCTTCGAGACGCGAGCCGAGATTCACCGCGTCGCCCATCACGGTGTAGGACATGCGGAATTCCGAGCCCATGTTGCCGACGCTCATGCGGCCTGTGTTGACGCCGACGCCGATCTTCACCTCGGGCCAGCCGCGTGCGGCGAATTCCTGGTTCAGTTGCGCCAGTGCGGCCTGCATGTCGAGCGCGGTCTGCACGGCGCGGCTGGCGTGATCCGCCAGATCAACCGGGGCGTTCCAGAACGCCATGATGGCGTCGCCGATGTATTTGTCGATGGTGCCCCGGTGCTGCTGGACGATGCGCGTCATGGTCGACAGGTAGGCGTTCAGCACTTCGGCCAGTTCGGCCGGCGGCAGCTTCTCGGAGAAGTTGGTGAAGCCGCGGATGTCGGAGAACAGCACCGTCATCTCGCGCGACTGCCCCTCCATCGTGTAGTGCGCGGGATCCCGGCTCATCTCGTCGGCGAGCTCCGGCGGCACATACTGGCCGAACAGCTTGGTGATCTGGCGCTTGCTGCGGGTCGCCGCAAAGAAACCGTAAGCGGTATTGAGTGCATACAGGCCGAAGATCGCCAGCATCGGCGCCGCCATCGGCACCACCCAGAAACGCGACCAGGCGGCCGCATAGGCCGCCAGCAGCAATCCCAGCATCGCCAGGCTCGCCAGCAGGCCGGCCACCGGGCCGAAGCGCAGCAGTACACCTGTCAGCAACGCGCCCAGCAACAGCACGGCGAACAGGCGCGCGTCATCGGCCCAGGGCGGCATGCTGCGGGTCGTGCCGTCGAGCATGCCGGCAATCAGGTGAGCGTGAATCTCGACGCCCGGGAAGGTATTGGAAAATGGCGTCACACGCAGGTCGGTCAGCCCCGGGGCGGTGGAGCCCACCAGCACGATGCGGTTTTCCAGCTGGGCCGGTGCCACCTTGCCCGCCAGCACCTGCGCCGCCGAGATATACGGGAACGGCGAACCGGCACGATACGGCACATACACCGTGCCATCCCGGCTCAGCGGTACGCGTATCCCGCCCACCTCGATCCAGGGCGTGCGATATGCCCTGCCGAGCAGGCTGCTTTGCTCGACACCTGCCGTCACGGGATCGCCGCCGAAGGCCGCCCGCAGGGTGGAGGCCGACAACGCCAGGTAATACGCTTCGCCAAACGGGGCGACCAGATTCATCTGGCGCGCCGTGCCATCGGGATCGGCCCGCATGTTGAAGAATCCGGCACCCTGCGCAGCCTTCTGGAAGGCAGCCAGATTCGCGCCATAGCCCATAGGCGGCGGCATGCCCGGGCGCAGCGGATCGAATGCCGTACCAAGCAGGGATGGCGGCGGCAGCATGCCGGAGCGGGCGTCGCCATAACCCACCGGAATGAAATAATAGCCGAGCGAAACCGGACGTTCGGCGAGTGCCTGGGCGAAGCGGGCGTCGTAATCGAGCCGGGGCGCGAGGCGCTCGAGCGCGTTCTGAAAATCGCGACTGCCCGCCAGGTCGCGCTGTGCCAGCCGTCTGAGGGTATCGAGTCCCGAACTCTTGTCCGGCTCGGCGAACACCACGTCGAATCCCACTGCCGCCACGCCATAATGATCGAACAGTTGCGCGACCAGCCGGGTCAGGGTGTCGCGGCTCCACGGCCAGCGCCCCACGCTTTTCAGGCTGGCTTCGTCGATGTCGAGGATGGCCACGCGATCGTCCTGGCCGGATGGCGCGGTGCGCTTCAGCCAGACGTCATACAGCCAGGCCTCGGCACGCTGCATGGGGGTGATATGGATCAGCCCGCCCACATGCGCCGCGATCAGCAGAACAAACAGCGCTGACAGGCCTGCCTGCGCCAGCCGGGGCGAAACGCGCTTCACCGAAGGTGGTAGAAGCGGCCGGGCAGATCCTTGCCATGCACGGCATCGAGGCGGCCACCGACGGCATCGCCCAGTTCAGCCAGGCGATCGGCCGGGTGCGGGTGGGTCTTGTAGAGCAGACTGGTCCGGCTGTCCTTGGCCGGCAGCCCGGCCAGATCCTGCAATACCTCGGGCAGGCCCCAGGGGTCGTAGCCGGCGCGCGCCGCAAATACGATGCCGACGCGATCGGCCTCGAATTCGGCATTCTTGTCGAGCCCGCGTGCCATGATTTCCGCGCCGTTGCCGATCAGGTTCTGCACCACCTGATCGCTGTCCTTCACCTTGTTGCTGGCCGCCTGGCCCAGCGCGCCGATCAGGCTCGACTGCTTGAGTACCTTGAGATGATGTTTCAGGGTGACGTGCGCGATTTCATGCGCCAGCACGCTGGCCAGCTCGGCTTCGTTGTTCAGGCGCTGGTAGAGGCCCCTGGTCACGAAGATGTAGCCGCCGGGCGCCGCGAATGCGTTGATATCCTCGGTATCGAGTACGCCGAAATGCCAGCTGATGTCCTTGCGTCCGCTCTGCAGCGCCACCCAGTTGCCAACCAGATTGACGTAGCGCTGAAGCTTGTCATCCCGCACGAGCGGCACGGCACCAAGAAGGTTGCCCGCGATCTGCTTGCCGATGCGCGTTTCTTCTTCAGGCGAGTAATCGCCGAACAGCGCAAACCCCAGTTGCTGGGCGTCGATTTTCTGTTTGGCCGGAGGCGGAGGCGTGGCCGTGTTTTGCGAGGCATCAGGTGCAGGCGACGTCTGCGCCGGTTGCGTTTTCTTGTCCTTGTTCAGCTCCTGATTGATGCGCTCTTCGAGCAGCTTGCCGAAATCCAAGGCCGATGCCACGCCGCTGAACGACACCAGGGCAACGGCCAGAACCATCCATTTGAATTTCATCAGTTGGCCTCCCACGGCGAGGATGGCTTGGCAGACTCGGGCACAGGCAAGGCCGCCACATTGGCCGTTTTCAGTCCCGCCTGGGTCGCAAAGCTGCGGGCCTGTGCAGGGGTGGCCTGCCAGGTGTTCAGTCGGGCCAGTTCTTCGCCATTGAACTTGGCCTGTTTCAGGTCTTCGTCGTTCAGGCCACGCAGGCCCGCCACAGCCACCACGCGGCTGGGGTCGGATCGAGTCGTCGCTGCACCCACCACGTCGCCCAAGCCGGCGCCGCCCAGTCCGCCTGCCCCGGCCCGCACCGAGAGCAGGCGGATCCAGCCGGTCGATTTTCCCGAGGTCACGCGCAGCCAGCCCCCCTGCTTGGCGAGGATGTTGACGCTGGCGCCCTTGGGCACGCTCGCCGCCACCTTCGACGCCGCGCTCGGCTGGCTGTAGAGTTTGTCATTGCGCAGAACCGTGCCCGGCGCGGCGAGTGCCGACGCGGCCGCGACGCACAGCACCAGCACGGCTGGCGGAATCAGGAATTTTTTCATCGTGTGTCTTCTCCGTCTGAAGCGAAACTGTAGGGCCTGCCACCCGATGGTGCAAGCGTCGGCAATGGCGTTAAGATGCTGCGATGAATTTTCTAGCGGCTTCCATCGAATCGCTCGGCGCCAAGGTCGTCGGCTGGTTCACCGTCGGGTATGGCATGTTCGCCTTTCTGGCCCAGGCCGGCCTGCTGCTTCTGGAACCCGCCACCTGGAACCGCGCCACCTTCGATGTCGTGGTGAAACAAATCTACTTCACCGCGGTACAGATCCTGCACGTATTCCTCGGCTACGCACTGGTGATTTCATGGCTCATCATCACCATCATCCTCTCCACCGCACGCGACTTCGGCCTCACCGAATTCGCCAGCGAGATGACCATCCGCGTCCTGGTGCTGGAACTGCTGCCCTTCCTGACAGCGCTGTTCGTCGCCCTGCGCTCGGGCAGCGCCATCAACACCGAAGTCGCACTGATGCAGGTCAACAACGAATTGGATGCGCTGGCGCATTGCAAGGTTCCGCCGATGCAGTTCGAGTTCCTGCCGCGGCTGATCGGCGGGGTCGTGTCGGTCGTCACCCTTGCCGGCCTGGCCGGCCTGCTCGCCCTCCTGATGGGCTACCTCGCCATTTATGGCATGAATCTGGCCGGCTTCGAGCCGTATACCCGGACCATCGCAAAAATCTTCGACTTCAGGATCATGGCGGGGCTGATCGCCAAATGTGCCCTGTTCGGACTGGCGGTCACGCTGATTCCGGTCACCGCCGGGCTGGAGACGCCGAAAAAGCTCTTCATGGTGCCCGTTTCCGTGCTGCGCGGCATGATGCGGGTGTTCTTCGCCATCGTGGCGATCGAGGTGGTGTCATTAGCGCTCAAATACATCTGACTGCGTTCGACGACCGTGCCGCGCTGATGTCAGCGGTCGCCGAGCTGCCTGATGACGTGGCGCGCGTCTCGCTCGACCTGCCGTTGCGGGCGAACTTGTCTGCACTCGACAACATCGCATTGATCCCGCTTTACCAGCGCCATTACGGTGCAGCCGACTCGACCCGGCTGGCGCACGCCATGCTGGAACAGCTGGGACATGCCGACATTGCCTTGTTGCGCGACTCCGACATGACGCCTGCGCAGCGCTTCATCGCCAAGCTGGCACGCGCGCTCATCCTCAAGCGTCCCAGACTGGTCATCGACCGTCCCGGCGCCATGCTTTACGATGTGCCCTATCCGGCCTTCATCCGGCAACTGGCCGCCCAGTCGGACATGGCGGGCACCTGGGAAATATTCGACTTCAGCTGGAACCAGGTACTTTACAAAGAATGAACAAACTGCATTTCAAGGTCGGGTTGTTTGCCGCCGCATCGCTGGTGCTGGCCGCGGTTTTCATCGCTTATCTGCTGCACGCGCGCGGCTTCTTCGAGAAAACCTTCCATCTGCAACTGGCCGCCGCCAGTGCCGATGGCGTGGCGCCCGGCGTGCCGGTGGTGTTCTCCGGCATCGAGATCGGCCGCGTCACCACGCTCGGCCTGAATGAAAACGGCGGCATCATCATCCATACCGAGTTCCTCGGCCGCAACGCCAAATGGCTGAAGGAGAACAGCAGCTTCACTCTCGACAAGCCCATCGTCGGCGGCGCCAAGATCCGTGTCGACTCGCCCGACCTCGGCGCACCTGCGCTGCCCGACAACGCCACCATGCTGCTGCTCACATCCGACATCAGCAAGGAAATCCCGGCGCTGGTCGAACGGGTCAAAGCGATCCTCGCCAACGTCGAGTACCTCACCCGCAAGGATGGCGAGATCAACGCCACGCTGGCCAACGTGAAGACCGTGACCGGACGCATGACCGGCGAATACGGCATGCTCGAGGGCGTACTGGGCAGCCCGGAAAAAGCCCGCGCGCTGACCGACTCGCTCGACAAGACGCGGGCTCTCATCACCAAACTCGATGGCCTGGCCGCCAAGGCGGATCAATGGCTGTTTGCCCAGGATGGCATGGCCGAGCAGACGAAGGCCTCGCTAGCGCAGGTCCGGCTGATGCTGAACGATGCGCAGTCCAGCCTGAAGAAGGCCGACGCCGTGATGACGAATGCCGTGGAGATTTCCGCCAACGTCAACGAGAGCACGCAGGACCTCGCCCAGTTGCGCACCGAAATCGACGATGCCGTGCGCAAGGCCAATGGCTTGATCAACGAGATCAACAAGAAATGGCCGTTCGCGCGTGAGCCCGAGGTGAAGCTGCCATGAAGACACTGCTCGCCCTCGCCAGCCTGCTCATGCTCGCCGCCTGCGGCAGCGGCGGTCCGCCGCCGCCGGACTGGAAAGTCGACTCGGCCGATCTGGTCGCGCGTTATCAGAAGCATGCGCTGCGCGGCGAGAATACGCTGGCAGAACGCTACTTCCGGCAGGCGGTCGCCGCCACCGGGGGAGCAGGCCGCGTCGGCGAGACCGCGCGTCTGTGGCTGGTGCACTGCGCCACCCGCCGCGCCATGCTGATCGACGATGCCTGCAGCGAATATGCCGAGCTCGCCGGCAATGAACCGAATCCGGCGGATCAGGCCTATTACCGCTTCCTCACCCTGCGTTGGGACGGCCTCGACCTTGCCCGGCTACCCAGCCAGCACCGCGATCTCGTGCAGGTGTCCGCAGACAAACGGCGTGCGGCACTGGACCGGATCGATGACCCGCTTGCCCGCCTGCTCGACGCCAGCCTGCTGGTGATGCGCCAGGAAGCCGACGCGGCCGTCCTGGCGACGGCAACGGAAACCGCGTCGGAGCAGGGCTGGCGGCAACCGCTGCTCACTTATCTGAAACTGCGGCAGCAACAGGCTGACAAACTTGGCCAGACCGCGGAGTCGGCACAACTCGCCCGTCGCATCCGGCTGGTCGAGGAGAGCCTGGCCCAACCCTGATTTGTCAACCCAATAAACATATAACGACTTAAGAATATAAATGTTCTTCTATGCTTTTCATGATCTTCCCGACATCACCCGCATCCTCGTCGCAAAAATGATCTGAACAGGTCCACTGGCTTCACCTTCTCTCGGGCCAGCCGGGGCTCCATCGGTGCACTGGGCACCCTGCCCGGCGCCAGGCCGTATGGATTCGTAAAAAAACGGCGGCCGCATTGACAAGCCTACGCATGATGATTACCGTGCTTGCTCGAAGAGTTTTTCTTCGTAAATAAGAACCAAGCTACAACCCGGACATTCAATTAAAAGGAGGAGTTACCCCATGAAATACACTACGATCGCGCTGGCTGCCTTGGCCGTATTCGCCACCGCAGCTCACGCCGCACCCGCCATGATGTCTGTCGAATGGACCGCTCAGGCTTGCGACGCCTGGAACAAGGATGCCACCCTGACGGGCGGCCTGGGCGAAAAGTGGATAAAGAACGACAAAGGCCGCGGCTACAAGATTATTCACCTGTATCGCACGGACTGCGGCGAGGCGACGCAGACCGAATTGAAGATCGCCGCCAAGGATGGCAAGGCCATGTGCGTCTATGGCGGCGCGGTCCAGAACCACCAGATGGACTATGCGGTCGACTACACGATGCATGCCACCACCGACCGCTGGGACGAAATGGGTGCGGGCGAATATGGCCCGATGAAGGCGATGATGTTCGGTCGCCTCAAGTTCACCGGTCCGAAAATGGAAGCCATGGGCGTGATGGGTCCGTTCGAGGCTTTCCTGCGTCTGCCGGGCAAAATCCCGGGCGACAAGGCCTGCCCCGCCAAGTAAACGGGTGAGCCGCAACAAAAAAAGCCGGGAAACCTCCCGGCTTTTTTACGTCGGCGAATCATCGGGTCCGGTCTAATGCACCGTTCCGGTCTGCACGTCGAGCGGCCGTCCATTGCGGATCTCCTCCGGCGTGGCCTCGCGAATATCCGTCACGTTCACCAGGCAGGTCACGCTCTGGCCGGCCAGCGAGGGATTGCCGTCCAGCGTGAGCTTGCCGTCCTCGATCGCGGTGACGTAAAAAACCTTGGTCTCGCCCGATTCGTTCTCGAACATGACTTCCGCTCCGATGCGCCGGAATTCCGGCGGCACGTTCTCGATGTCGTCCACGAACACCAGACTCTCGTCGCGCAGCCCATACCCCTCTTCGGGCGACAAGGCGATTTCGACGCGGTCGCCTATCTTGCGCCCCGCCACCGCCGACTCGATCGCCGGCAGGATGCCGCTGTTGGCGCCCTGCACATAGCCCACCGGAATGTCATGCTGCTCGACGACCATGCCGCGGGAATCCAGGATGGAATAGGTAATGTATACGAGTTTGTTGTGTGTCACGGTGACCATGCTGTCTCATCCATCTTCATCGATAAAGCGCCGCGCCGGTGTCTGACGAGCTGACGCGCCGCCCGCATATGATACCTTCGAAGTCCGCCCCACACATCGCACGCCCATGAAACCGCTCAAACACCTGCCCGCCTGGAAGGACCTGGAACAGCACTTCAAGGCCATGCGCACCTTCGACATGCGCGCCGCATTCCGCGAGGATGCCGGCCGCTTCGATCAGCTCTCGCTACGCTGCGGGAACCTGCTGCTCGACTATTCGAAAAACCGCGTCACGCCCGACACCCTGGGCCTGCTGATGCAACTCGCACGCGAGTCCGATCTGGAGGTCATGCGCACCGCCATGTTCAGCGGCGAACGCATCAACTTCACCGAGCAGCGCGCCGTCCTGCACACGGCGCTGCGTGCGCCGGTCCGTCCGCCGCTCGTGGTGGAAGGCGTGGACGTCGAACGCGAAGTCGCCAAAGTGCTCAATCGCATGCAGCGCTTCGTCGAATCGATCCACAACGGCAGCTGGCGCGGCCATACCGGCAAGCCCATCCGCGACGTGGTGAACATCGGCATCGGCGGCTCCGACCTTGGCCCTGCCATGGTGTGCCACGCACTTGACCATTACGCAGTGGAAAGCGTGCGGGTACATTTCGTCTCCAATCTCGACCCTGCGCACCTGGCCGGTACGCTGAAGCAACTCGACCCCGAGACCACGCTGTTCATCGTCGCCTCGAAAACCTTCACCACGCTGGAAACCCTGGCCAACGCGAATTCGGCCAAGGCCTGGCTGCTGGCCGCGCTGCGCGCGCCGGCTGCAGTGGCACGGCATTTCGTGGCCCTGTCGACCAACGCCCAGGCGGTCGAGGCCTTTGGCATCGATCCCGACAACATGTTCATCTTCTGGGACTGGGTCGGCGGCCGCTATTCGCTGTGGTCGGCGATTGGCTTGTCGATCGCGCTGCAGATCGGCTGGGGCAACTTCCAGGCGCTGCTGGCAGGTGCCCATGCGATGGACATCCACTTCAAGGAAGCGCCGCTGGAAACCAACATGCCGGTGATCCTCGGCATGCTCGGCATCTGGTACGCCAACTTCTGGGGTACCGACACCTACGGCATCTTTCCCTACGACCAGCGCCTGCGCCTGCTGGTGCCGTTCCTGCAGCAGCTCGACATGGAATCCAACGGCAAGAACGTCAACCGCGCCAACAAGCTGGTCAACTACAACACCGGTCCCATCGTATGGGGCGCGCCCGGCACCAACGGCCAGCATGCGTTCTTCGAACTGGTCCACCAGGGCACGCGCCTGATTCCCACCGATTTCCTGGTGGCGGCGGTCAATTCCACGCCGCTGGCCGACCAGCACGAATGGCTGCTGGCCAATTGCCTGGCGCAGACCGAGGCCTTGCTGAAAGGCAAGTCACGCGCGGTGATCGAGGCCGAACTGATCGCCCAGGGCATGAGCCGGGAAGACGCGAAAGCGCTCGCGCCGCACAAGGTCTTCCCCGGCAACCGCCCCAGCAACACGCTGCTCTACCAGAAGCTCGATCCGCACACGCTGGGCATGCTGATCGCCCTCTACGAGCACAAGGTCTTCGTGCAGGGCGTGATCTGGCAGATCAACAGCTTCGACCAGTGGGGCGTCGAACTCGGCAAGCAGCTGGCGCCGCCGATCCGTGCCGCGCTAAGTTCGGTGCGCGCGGTCGGCGAACACGACGGTTCCACCCAGGGGCTGATCGCCGACATCCGCCGGCGACGCGGGCTCAGTACCTGACTCGCACGCGGTAGGTCAATGTCGTCTTGCCTTCCGCGGGAATCTTCACTTTCCACTCCGCCATGCCGGATGCTGCCTTGGTGTGCGGCTGCGATTCGCTCACCATCGTCCAGTCGCCCGGCATCGGCTCGCGCACGGTGACGGTCACCGCCTCCGGCTTGGCGTTTTTCAATACGATTTCATAGGCCGACTCGAATACATAGTTGAAGCGGCCGCTACCCGCCAGTTTCTGGAAGGCGGTCTGTTTCCTGTCCGCGGTAATGTCGAACGCTTCGCCCAGCTTCAGGCGCACGGTCTCGTTCTTCGGCGTATGGTCGATGCGATCCTCGCCGACGAATTGCGCGTTGCCCTGCCCGTCCCGCTTGTAGACGCGGATCACGCCCTTGGGCAAGGGCACGCCGAGGCCTTCGCCCTTGTTGTCGAATTCGACGAACACGCCGACCTTGATCTTCTGGCCGATTTCGCCGACCTGCCCCGAGTAGTAGTAATTCGCACCCTCGAGCAGGAACTCCTTTCTCACCGGCACCCGGCTCGCCGCCATCAGTGCAACCTGCTTGGTCTGGTTCTCCGCCAGCGTGGTGGGACGCTGCAGCGTGTAGAGATGGTATTCGAACAGCGATTCCTGCTGCATGTCGGCAGCGTCGGCCACTTTCGCCGCCATTGCCATCGTCGCACGCGACATCGGCTGTGCCTCGCGCACCCGGTTGAGGTCGCCTGCCACCAGTTGCAGCTTGGCATTCGGATAGGCCGCCCCGCTCTGGTTGGTCAGCGTCACCCAGCCGTTCAGGTCGAGCCGGTCGTCATCGGCATTCAGTTCGGCCACATAATCCGCGCGCCACGCCAGACCCGAGGTCAGATAGGACAACTCCAGGTTCTGCATGCCCGCAGACGGGTTGAGCAGCGAAATGACCAGGGTGGGCGTATCGCGCAGAGTGTCGGGTACGCCGGGAAACGCCAGTCGTCCCGGCACGCCGGTTTCGATGCGGCCGTCGGCAAACTTGAGCACCACGCCGTTGTTGGTCGAAAGCACGGTGGCGGTTTCGCGGGTTTCCACGTCGGTGCCCGCATGCATGCGTATGACGCTGACCTCGCGTCCGACATATTTATCGAGCAGCTTTTGCGGGGTCAGCAGATCGAAATCGAAATTCTGTTCCTGCAGCCGGAAGCCGGCCGGATTCGACAGATTGCGCAACTGCGCGGTTTCCGGGCGCATCTGCGCCGACACTTCGCGCCACGCCAGCCGATTGAAATCGCGTCCCAGCCTGACCCGCCGCGTATCCTTCACCAGCGCCAGGTTGCCGTTGTAGATCGTGACCGCCACGCCTGACTGGTCGGATGCGGTACTGACGATCTCATCGCGTGGCGCAGCCCAACCGGTCTGTGACGCGAGCATCAGGCCGGCGACTATCGTGTTGCGCAGTGCTTCTTTCATCATAGGGTCCTCGTCCAGGTCTTTCCACAAGATTCCATGATGACGCAAGCACGCGAAAAATGCTTCTCGGCGCTAGAATGAACGTACAAATCCCGTAGTGAGCGACATGATCTCAGACGACCCCACTCCATCGCGTATCGTTGGCGGCGGCATCAATACCACCGAATCCGAACAGCCCGTGGTGGTGACGCAGATGCTCGGCATAGCCAGCAGCGACCCGGTTCGCGAGGAAGTCTTGCGGGCACGCTTCCTGTCGTTCGATCCGCTGTTCGATGTCGCCTCCAGTCTGGTTGCGCACCAGCTCGTCCTGCGCGGCCGGGCCGCTGCTGCCGATGCGCCGGCCGAACTCCGGCAAATGGAGGAGGACATGTTGCTGACCGGCCTGTATTCCCTGACACAGGACGGCCTGACCGGCGAACTGCCCCTGCTGGTGCGGATCAGCACGGGCATGCTGTTCAGCGAGGTGCCGCAGCAACTCAACCACCGCCAGTTGATCTGGTGCGTGAGCCTCGACAACGAGCAGCATCTGGCGCGCGCCCTGGCCCTGCAGGATGCCGGGTTGACGTTCTGCCCCACACTCAACCCCAAGGATGCGGTCGTGCAGGACAGCCTGTCCGCCTGGCGCCACCTTGCCTGCAATGCCGACGACACGCCGCCCGCCACTGCTGCGCGCCTGATCGTGGAGGGTGTGCGGCATGCCCACACCCAGGCTCGCTGGCCCGGCAATACCTGGTTCCGGGGCAGCTTCTTTTCCGGCGACACTCAGCCCGCCGAAATCAGCCATGAACAGGCCGTCCAGCTGGATCTGCTGGCCATCGCCCTGCGCGAATCGGTCGAAACCCTGGTGCAGTTCTTCCGTCTGAACCCCGATATGGCGCCGCGCCTGCTTGCCATTGCCAACTCCCAGGCCGGCGGCTTGAGCCGACCTGCCGAATCGACGGCGCATGCGTTGATCATGCTGGGCCCGCAGCGCGCCGGCCGCGTGGCGGCCCTGCTGGCGCTGGCGGGCAGACAGCCCACCGAATCCTCGCGTCACTATGCCATCACCGCGCTGACACGCGCGCTGTTCATGGGGAAGATCACCCGCCTGGGTGCGCCGGCCGAAAGCGCCGCCGCCGCATTCGAAATCGGCCTGCTGTCGACCGCCACCCATGCGCTGTCGCTGCCGGTGGAAACGCTCATCCGCAAGCTGGGCCTGTCGGCAACCTGTGCGCGGGCACTGAGCTCACACCCTTCGCCCGAAGGGGCCATGCTGCAATTGACCTATGCCTGTGAAAACAACGACGTCGAGACATTGGCTTCGTACGCGCAGCAACTGGACATTCCGCTGCACCAGATTTCCGTGGCCTATCTGGACGCCTTGATCGCCGCATCCGAACTCGACGCCGCCCTGCATTGACAGCGTAAAATGGCGGCTTTTGTTTGCCGCCCGCGCCATGCATCCCACCCTGGTTTTCGACATTGAAACGATCCCCGACCTTGCCGGGTTCGCCGCCGTCAACGGTATAGACGAAGGAGCGCTGCCGCAGGCCGAGCTTGCCGAAATGGCGCTGCTTGCCCGCCGCCAGAAAACCGGCAGCGATTTCATGCCGCACCACCTGCACCGCATCGTCGCGATCTCCTGCGTGCTGCGAAGCGGCGACCAGCTCAAGGTCTGGTCGCTCGGCGAGCCCGACAGCAGCGAGGCCGAACTGATCCAGCGCTTCTATGACGGCATCGAACGCTATACCCCTCAACTGGTGTCATGGAACGGCGGGGGGTTCGACCTGCCGGTCCTGCATTACCGCGCGCTCATTCATGGTGTGGCGGCCGCGCGCTACTGGGACTGGGGCGACGACGACAAGGAATTCAAGTGGAACAGCTATCTCGGGCGCTACCACACCCGCCACCTCGACCTGATGGACGTGCTGGCGATGTACCAGCCGCGCGCCAACGCGCCGCTCGACCAGATGGCCAAGCTATGCGGCTTTCCCGGCAAGCTGGGGATGGATGGCTCGAAAGTGCTGGACGCCTTCCAGAACGGCGAAATCGAGGCTATCCGCAATTACTGTGAAACCGATGTCATGAACACCTGGCTGGTCTATCTGCGCTTCCAGAAAATGCGCGGCACGCTGACCGAGTCAGCCTACGCCGCCGAGATCGAATTGGCGCGCAGCACCGTGGCAGCGCATCCTGCATCGCACTGGCAGGAATTCCTGGCGGCCTGGGCATGAATCAAATCGTCGACATTCTTTCCCTCGACCATGAGGGCCACGGCGTCGCACGCGTCGACGGCAAGGTCACCTTCGTCGACTGCGCGCTGGCGGGCGAACGTGCGGAAATCGCCATCTACCGCAAACATGCCAAGTACAACTCGGCCAACGCCATCGCCATCCTCAAGACCAGCGCGCAGCGTGCCACGCCGCGCTGCGCGTATTTCGGCCGCTGCGGCGGCTGCTCGATGCAGCACCTGGAAGCCAGTGCCCAGGTCGCCGCCAAGCAGCGTGTGCTGGAGGAAAACCTCGCCCGCATTGGCAAGGTCAAACCGGATGTGATCCTGTCCGCCCTGCACGGCCCGAGCTGGGGCTATCGCACCCGCGCACGGCTGTCCGCGCGCTGGGTCGACAAGAAGGGCGGTGGCTTGGTCGGCTTCCGCGAAAAGCGTTCCAGCTACATCGCCGACATGGCGAGTTGCGAAGTGCTCACCCCCGATGTCTCGGCGCTGATCCAGCCGCTGCGCGACCTGATGGGCATGCTGTCGAACGCCGACCGCATCCCGCAGATCGAGATCGCCGTCGGCGAACATATCACCGTGCTGGTGTTCCGACTGCTCGAACCCTGGACCGACGAGGATGCCGCCCAGGTGCGGGCGTTTGCCGACCGGCATCGCGTACAGATCTGGGAGCAGGCCAAAGGCCCCGACACCGTGCGCCCGTTCTGGCCCGACATCGCGCCCGAGCTCAGCTACAGCCTGCCCGAATTCGGCCTGACGATGCCGTTCAGACCCACCGATTTCACCCAGGTCAACACCGCCATCAACCGCGCGCTGGTCAGCCGCGCGCTGCGCCTGCTCGACCCGCAACCGGGCGAACGCATTGCCGACCTGTTCTGTGGCCTGGGCAACTTCACCCTGCCCATCGCCCGAAGCAGGGCCAACGTACTCGGCATCGAAGGCAGTACGGAGCTCGTCGCCCGCGCGCGCGCGAATGCTCTGCATAACGCGCTGCCCAACGCCCACTTCGTGGTCGACAACCTGTTCGAAATGACGCCCGAGAAATTCGCCGCCCTCGGACATTTCGACAAGCTGCTGATCGATCCGCCGCGCTCCGGCGCCATCGAGGTCGTCAAATCGCTGCCCGACGAGGGTACGCCACAGCGTATCGTCTATGTCTCGTGCGACCCCGCCACGCTGGCACGGGACGCCGAGGTGCTGGTACACGTCAAGGGTTACCGGCTCGAAGCCGCCGGCGTCGCCAACATGTTCCCGCATACCGCACATGTGGAGTCGATTGCCCTGTTTACGCGGTAATCCATTAAAATCCTGCCTTTACCTAGCCCTCAACCCCTGGCCCTAACATGGCACTCATCGTACAAAAATACGGCGGCACCTCGGTCGCCAACGTCGAACGCATCCGCGCCGTAGCGGAACGCGTCGCCAAATTCAAAATGCTCGGCCACCAGGTGGTGGTCGTACTCTCGGCCATGTCGGGTGAGACCAACCGGCTGATCGCACTGGCGAAAGGCATTCAGGCACAGCCCGACCCGCGCGAACTCGACATGCTGGTGTCCACCGGCGAACAGGTCACCATCGCCCTGCTCGCCATGGCGCTGAAAGACCTCGGCCTGAAAGCCAAGAGCTATACCGGCGCACAGGTGCGCATTCTCACCGACAACGCCTTCACCAAGGCGCGCATTCTCAGCATCGACGAAGCCAACATGCGGCGCGATCTGGATGCCGGCCACGTGGTCGTGGTCGCCGGCTTCCAGGGCGTCGACGAACAAGGCAACATCACCACGCTGGGCCGCGGCGGCTCCGACACCACCGGCGTCGCGCTGGCCGCGGCGCTGAAAGCCGACGAGTGCCAGATCTACACCGACGTTGACGGCGTCTACACCACCGATCCGCGCATCGTGCCCGAAGCGCGCCGGTTGAAGACCGTCACCTTCGAGGAAATGCTCGAAATGGCGAGCCTCGGCTCCAAGGTGCTGCAGATCCGCTCGGTCGAGTTCGCCGGCAAATACAAAGTCAAACTTCGTGTGCTGTCCAGCTTTCAGGATGAAGGCGACGGTACGCTCATCACCTTCGAGGAAAACGACAACATGGAACAGGCCATCATCTCCGGCATCGCGTTCAACCGCGACGAAGCCAAAATCACCGTGGTCGGCGTGCCCGACCAGCCCGGCATCGCCTACCAGATTCTCGGCCCGGTGGCCGACGCCAACATCGACGTCGACATGATCGTGCAGAACGTCGGCCACGCGAACACCACCGACTTCACCTTCACCGTGCACCGCAACGATTTCGCCAAGGCCATGGACATCGTCAAGGCCAATGCTGCGACCACCGGCGCACGCGAAATCACGGGCGACGACAAGATCGCCAAGGTCTCCATCGTCGGTGTCGGCATGCGCTCTCACGTCGGCATCGCGCGCAGGATGTTCGAAACCCTGTCCAAGGAAAACATCAACCTGCAGATGATCTCCACCTCGGAAATCAAGATCTCGGTGGTGGTCGAGGACAAATACATGGAACTTGCCGTGCGCGCACTGCACCAAGCCTTCGAACTCGACAAGGCCGCCGTCTGAGGTGGCTTTCCGCCGCGCATTCCGCTACAATGCGCGGCGGTTCGGAGACGTGGCCGAGTGGTTGAAGGTACTCCCCTGCTAAGGGAGCATGCGGGCTTAAACCTGCATCGAGGGTTCGAATCCCTCCGTCTCCGCCAAATTCAGATTGCAGACAGATTCCATCTGTCCAAGATCGCCAAAACTGCGTATAATGCGCAACCTTCAAAGCGCCCGTAGCTCAGCTGGATAGAGTACTTGGCTACGAACCAAGGGGTCAGGAGTTCGAATCTCTTCGGGCGCACCATACAAGACAAGGGGTTAGCTTCGGCTAGCCCCTTTTCATTTCAGGCACCGTAGCCAAATCGTAGCCCCCTACCCCGTCAAGCGTCCGAAGGCCTGACAGCCGGTCCACATAATCGGCCAGGTGTTCACTGGACAGGTGAGCATAACGCCTCACCATTTCCACCGATTCCCAGCCGCCCAACTCCTGTAAAACGTGGAGCGGGGTTCCCGCCTGAACATGCCAACTCGCCCAGGTATGGCGCAAATCATGCCAGCGGAAATGCTCGATGCCGGCACGCTTTAACGCTTTCTCCCAAGCGCTGTTGTTTGGGGCAACGATCGGATTTCCCCGATAGCTGAATACGTGCGTTGAGTGTTTCCCGATCTGTCCCCGCAGCACCACCACGGCGGCATTGGAAAGCGGCACAGCTATCGCCTTGCGCGCTTTCGCTTGATCAGGATGCACCCATGCAGTACGACGCCCCAAATCAACTTGTGACCACAGCAAGCCAGTCACGTTGGCTTTTCTCAGACCAGTTTCCAAACTGAACCGCACCATCGCTTGAAGATGTTCAGGCAGTTCAGCAAGCAGGCGCGAGGCTTCTTCGTGCGTCAGCCAACGGATACGGCGAGTGGGTTCAGGCAGTAGCCGAAAATATGGCGCCTTATCCAACCATTCCCATTCATTGGCCGCCTTACGCAGTATTGCCCGCATCACTTCCAACACACGGTTGACGGTGGAATTTGCCACCCCTTCCGCTTTGCGCGCAGCCGTGATCTTGTCGATCAAACCGCGGTTGATGTCGGACAGTGGAACATCGCACAAGTAAGAATCAAGCCAGCGGAGATGGTACACATCGCTAACCTGTGAGGCCTTGTGCTCCGTTTCCTGCAACCAGCGTACAACAGCTTCATTCCAAAGATGCGAAGGCCTTACGCCGAGCCGTTGCTGTTCCCACAATTCGACTTTGAGCCGGTCGTGGTATTCCTTCGCCTTTAGCTTGTCGTCAGTCCCAGTGCTTCTCTGTATGACTTGTCCATTGTGGTGGATTTTGAGCCACCAGACGGACGAGTCTTTGCGTTTGTAGAGTGACATAAGGTTTTCTCCTGTCTGTCGCCCTGCATCACCCGCGAGGGGTATTGTGCGCGGATGTAGTCGATTAGATCAACGTCCACGAACACCCAACACTTTCCGATCTTCGCGCCCGGTACTTCCCCCAGACGTGCCTTGTCCCGCAGCGTGACGGGATGAAGGTGCAGCAGTGCGGCGGCGGCATGCAGGTCGAGGGTTTTCACGCAGCGCCGCCATCAATGATCATGGGTAGGAAGTCAGCATAGTTTTTTAGCCTGCGTGGCACGCCCTCCCGCTTCAACTGGTTGAGCACAGCGAATGCATCACCGCCATTCATCTGCATCATGACGTTGACAAGCCTGCCAACCGTTTGCCGGGCGTGATGGACGGAAGCGTCGTAGGAGATGCTCACCGCCTTGGTGATGGTCTTGATTTTCTCTTGCGCATGGCTGAGATAGGCAAGGCAGGGATAAGCGCCTGCCAGGTAGTCGCCAGGCTGGGTAAGCATGGCATAAGGCAACACGCGGCTTTCGTCCTTGAATTCCACTTCGCCCCGCACCCACGGACTTGAAGGTTCACCTAACTGCTTGCCTTTCTCGTAGATGCGGCAGTACTTGCCATTCGCACGGTTGCCGACGTAGAGGGTTCTTCCCTTTGGGCTACCGGGCGTTAGCCAATCACCCCTTGTGCTGTGTTCTGGAGTGCGCCCACCGGAATTAAATCCTCCACCGTGATACCACAGCACGGCGCTTTCCATGTTGAGTGTTGTCCCCTGAAGGTCGTCGTGTGCAACGTCGACCCGCTTGAGGCGAGCGCGATGGCCCTCAAGGAAGTGCTGCACAGCAGGCCAATTGTTTATGCGGGTACATCCTTTACCGGTCAGGGAAACTAGAACCGTTCCGCGTTGACCTTTCCCACCTAGCGCGAGAAGGCCATAACCGTTCATGTCGTAGGACGTTTTGTAACCAGCAGCGCCTTTGTTCTTAGGAAGTAGCGCCGAGATACCAAAGAGGTCTGTGAGATAGGGAAATAGCCACCCAAGGGAATCATCGCTGGGAGGCACGATAGTGAATGCGAGGAAGTCGACAATCGCCAGGTGCGAGGGAGCGCACGGATTCCCCGGAGAGGAAAACTTTCCCCCCGTAGTTACTATACGGGGGGCTGCAGACTGCTCACCAGTGCCGCGCGCATACGCGCACGCCTCTTGTGCGCCGTCAGCGCTTGCGTGATCGAGTATTGGAGGGGATAGACCTTCTGGAAACGAAGGGAATTCAGAAGCGAGAGGCGGCGTAGTGGCCATAGCAACTCCATGCGTTTGGTTAACGATGAAGTCACAAGAAGGGTATACCTACTGCTCTCTAAACTTATCCTCCCTGCATCCTTCCCAACGCAGGGGCGCTTTCGCTCTTCAACTAGTCCTTGTGACGGACGGCGCAAATTTAGCAGCGAAAAAAATACAAGTCAACAAAACAAAGTGATCGCACCGCGTTCTCCACATACCCACCCACCGCGCTTCGCGCCCCCGGCGTCAGGATTGCCCTAGGGGGCATCCCGCCGGGGCTCCGGGCGCGTGGATATGTGGATAACGCTATTTCTGCGACAGGCAGAAAACGACCCTTTTCCGACAGTCGAACCAACATGAATTACTTTCTCTTCTGAAGAACTTCCTCAATTAATTTGGAAGTGTATTTTCCTCGCATTCTAGCCACGAATAATGGCTCAACATCTTTAGCAAAGCCAAGCAGACCTTGAAGCCTAAATATCTCAGGTTCTGGAAGCACGCCCAGAGTAAATTTATGAATCAACGCGCTGATCTCCCTTTTTCTATTTCGCCCAAGAGAAATCTGTCCTTCGTTGTTGATAATAATCCCCGTAATCCTTCGTTGATATTTTTTTGATAGGTGCGTCGTTTTCTTACTATTTAAACTAAGGCTGGGGTAGGCAAGCTTTTGTGCGACACCCCTAATAAAAGGCTCTATATCGCTGGAGATATTTTTGGTGCTAGTTGAAAACGTGAGATCGTCCGCATACCTCGTGTAGGTTATGCCGTTCCTATCACACCAAGCAAATACATCGGAATCAAAGCTGTACATGATCGAATTTGAAAGCACAGGTGAGCTAGGTGCGCCCACACTAAGGCATAGTTCGCTCTTGCCCGGAAGTCTTATGCATGAAATTCTAGCTATATCTTGGATATCTTGGGTACCTAAGCTATTTCCCAAGAATTTTGAAATGTGCTCTACCAAATCATTGGATGTTATAGAAGGAAAGAAATCTGTGAAGTCGAGCTTTGTCACATAGCTATTATTTTTGTGTGCATCAGCGTTCTTTTTAATGCTTGCCCCATCTTTATAAGCTGATGCGCACTCATGAACTGGCAGCTGGTTAAATAAATTTTGAATTAGCCAGCGCTGAATAAACTTTGTTTCCTTTGCTGGCTGAGCAATCGTTCGTTTACCGCCGCTTCGCTTTGGAATCGTATAGACTTTATACGAATGTGGCGCCCGCTGAATTAAGCGATTTAATAGGTAATCGCTTATACCAAGAGATACTTGCAAGTCACGCCTCAAATGGTCTGTCATTTGCTCGCTCCTTGTCGGGCCTGAGCAATTGCTCTTTTGCGGTGTCTTTGCTTCGGCTCCACATTGTAGTATTCAAGGCACTCCGCACTAATTCTAAGCGCGTCCTTATTCGAACCTTCCTTCAATGCCATGCGGAGTCTGTGGTAGCTCTCATGGCTGCGCATGAAAAAAGTTGCATCACCATAAATCTCGTTCTTTACAAGCCTAAATTCCTTAAGAAGGAAGAGTTTTCTCTTAAGCTCTTCCTTGGTTATGGCAACGCCAACCTGAATAAGGTAGTCAAAAATTTCATTTTCTTTTAGCGCTGAAAATAGCTCAATTATTTCGCATATAAGAACAACAACATGTGAACTGTTTGTTAGCTTCAGCTTTGAACTCTTGGTTAGCTGATCAAGACGATCTTGTATATCAAGAATAACGTCATTTACAACTTCGCTGGAAATAGTTGCCGGATTCTCTACATCCCATGGATAGCTTTTGACGCTTGATATCTCGCTTTCGGTAAGATGTCTGAGGATGCCAAGATTAATGAATGAAGGCGCATCTCTAAAGTCATTCGACCTTATGGCTATGATTTTCTTGCTTAAGTCAGGAAGCTGTGAGAATGCGCCCAATTCAGCAAGTGAACCGGCACTTTCTAGGATAATGACAACTAGGGAACAGATACTCGCAAGATCCGCTTCTAGGTTCATTAGGTTTTTAAAAACCCCATCAGATAGCCATGACGCTATCTCTTCGGGTCTGAATATTTCATATGAGGTGTTTGCGTCAGTGACAGCGTGACGCAAAGAAGCTATTGCAGGTTGGGGATCATCTGGGCGCTCCTTAATTACAACCGGCCCGCCACATAAAAGAACAATCGGTGTGTTTGAGAGCTCAACTTTGCACGCTTCAATATCAATTGCTGAAAGCAGTGCAGTCCTAGGGTCTTGAAGGACTTGCTCCATAAAATAATGTTCTTCACCTAGAACGCGCCGCAGATAATTTCTGTGGATCGTAGAGAGCTGATTTTGCGAACGGAGAGCCGCAGAAATTATCTGCGGCCTAAATCCACACAATTTAATAGAGTCTGGCTAAACGCCCGACTAAGCTATTAAGCTAACAACCTTAATAAGCTTTATTCACGTAAAGAACGTCTCCATTCTCGATGTTACCCATTGCATCTGTCAAGGGGCGAGCCACTACCGGCGGTGCTTGCCTGCGAATGGCAGCTACTGGCCGAATGCGGCTCTTTGAGTTTTCATGTTGTCTTATCGTCGTAGCCAAAACGTAACCACTCCAAAACGTAACCTATGTTTTTTGAGGCTTCGCGGGCCTTCATGTCAATGTTGCGGGCGAAGCAAGGCATTGATTAAATGAAACTAATTTTCGAACTCCCATCCTACGAACCAAGGGGTCAGGAGTTCGAATCTCTTCGGGCGCACCACCATACAAAAAGGCCGATTCCAAATGGAATCGGCCTTTTTCATTTCAACGACAGATCGTGTTTTCGGCGTAAAGCCAACCACCCGGTGAACGAATCACCGCTTCACGTGCGCATCCATGTCAGTCTGGCTCAGATGCGCGAATCACTCATTGCTCTGATAACTACTTGGCGGCAACCCACGCCACGCAATAGCCCTGCGGAGAGATTTCGGTGTCTCCAGGGAAAATCTTGCAGCCGCCCAGCGCCTTCGGTGTTTTACCCGGAACGAAATGCATGCAGGTTGCGCAGTGCTTGTCCCCGTTGGGCTTGTCCTGATATTTCATGGCAGTGCGCATAGCGGCATTGGTTGCGGCCATTGCCTTTCCCGATACGGCGACCACGGGAATCATGGCGAGCGCTGCGCCGCTGATCTTCAGGAATTGACGACGTGAAGGCTTCAGTTCTTCTTTCATTGCTGGCTTCCTTTTGCTGGCGGTTAATAAAAGACTCTCCGGCATACTACATGACGACAAGGGCCGGTTCGCCTCGGGGGCTGACTTGGGCTTGCGCCTGTGAATCAGATCGTGCTCAATAATATATCTCAAATAAAAGACACGGTGATCTTGTTTCATCCATTCAAGCGAGAAAACCCGTCCCAATCCGACATGCCTGTTTCGTATCCGCTGAAACAGTAGAATTATGAGTCCCAGAATCCAAGGGAGTTCACGATGAAAAAAATGGGTCTGCTCTGCCTTCTGGTCTCACTTCCGGTCTTTGCACAATCAGAAATATCCGGCATGGCCCATGTCGTCGATGGCGATACGATTCATGTCGTCACCGATCATGGGACGATCAAGGTGCGCTTACTCGGCATCGCGGCCCCGGACAACCACCAGTCCGGTGGCGATGAAGCAACAGCGTTCCTGGAACATTATGCGGAAGGCGAGCCGGTGCACTGCACGCTTGATGGAACTCAATTTCAAATGCACGAAGTCGGGATTTGTTATGTGGCCGGACAGGATATTGCCGCTGCCGTGATCCGGGCTGGCCTGGCCCGGGACTGCCCCGCTGTGTCCGGTGGCCGGTATTGGCCGATTGAAAGACCAGAAGCACAAAAGCTCCCCCTGCCCGACTATTGCCAATCGGAGTCGGCGCGTCATCGCTAGTGCCAGGCAATGGCGATGCCACGGATCAGGCTCGGCAAGATCGAACACCGACGAATCATGCTGAAACGGACATGCTCAGGAGTCATGCCCGGTACAAAACGTCGTTTTCACCTAGAATGGCCATTAAATAGATTGATCGAAGAAACGCCGTGCTCAAGAAAATCAAGGCCCGAAACCTGCAACTGGGCATGCATCTGCATGGGCTGTGCGGCTCATGGATGGAACACCCATTCTGGCGCAGCAAGTTCACCCTGACGGATACCGAGGACATCCGTCGCATCTGCGATAGCGGCATCACCGAGGTCTGGATCGATGTCGCCAAGGGCCTCGATATACCCAACAAAGCCAAGGAAGATCCCGAACCATCGGCTACCCAAGTGCTGATGAACGCCGAGATTGCACCCGGAATCGAGACGCTCAAACCGGCCTCGATGAGCGAGGAGCTCCAGCGTGCGGCCATGATCTGCGCCAAGGCCAAGAAGGCGATTGTCTCCATGTTCCGGGAAGTTCGCATGGGTAAGGCCATCAGTGCCGAGGATGCCGGCGAACTGGTCGAAGAAATTTCCTCGTCAGTGATACGCAATCCGGGCGCACTGATCAGCCTGGCGCGGCTCAAGACCGTCGACGACTACACCTACATGCATTCCGTTGCGGTGTGCGCGCTGATGGTGTCGCTGGCACGTCAACTGGACCTGGATGAAACGAGCGTGCGTGAAGCCGGCATGGCCGGCCTGATGCACGATCTGGGCAAGGCCCTGATGCCGATGGAAGTACTCAACAAGCCGGGCAAGCTGACCGACGACGAATTTCGCATCATCAAGAGCCACCCGGTCGAAGGACACCGCCTGCTGGTCGAAGGCAAAACCGCCAGCGACATCGTGCTCGATGTGTGCCTGCACCACCACGAGAAAATCGACGGCAGCGGCTACCCCGACCGGCTCTCAAGCGACGAAATCAGCCTCTTCGCCAAGATGGGCGCCGTGTGCGACGTCTATGACGCCATCACCTCCAATCGCCCCTACAAGGCGGGCTGGGATCCGGCTGAATCCATCCGGAAAATGACCGAGTGGAGCAAGGGACACTTCGACGAGCACGTCTTTCAGGCCTTCATCAAGAGCATCGGCATCTATCCGGTCGGCTCGCTGGTCAGGCTCGCGTCAGGCCGTCTGGCGGTCGTGGTCGAGCAATCGGAAAAGTCCCTGCTGGCGCCGCGCGTCAAGGCATTCTTCTCGACCAAGTCGCAAACCTACATCGTGCCGGAGTTGATCGACCTGTCCCGACCCTCCACCACGGAAAAGATTGTCAGCCGTGAAGACGCGGCCAAGTGGGGCATCACGAATCTGGACGAACTCTGGGCAATCTGATCAGGCCTGCAGCCAGCCGATACTCCCATCAGCAATCTGGCAGCAAAGCCTCAGGCGGGCTGTCTAGACATGCGGCGTGACGGGCGGCAGCACTGAAGCCGGCGCGGCTTCGATCGTGACGATCTCGAACTGCATGGTGGCCAGGTCGGCCATGATGTAGGTGGGCGGCGCGCCGACACCGCCGACGGTGCCCGGATTGATCAGCCAGGTATGCCCGCCCTTGACTGTGGCGACCTGCGCAATGCTCGATTTGTGGTCGTGCCCGCAGCACACCAGGTCGTAGTCGCCGGTACAGGCGAGCGCCTGGGCGTAGTGCGGGTAGTGCACCAGGAACAGGTTGCGGTCGGCCAGGGTGAACGCGGCATCCTGACCGTGATAACGCACCACGCTGTTGGGTTCGGCGGCGAGCCGCGTCATGTTGTAGAGGTCGCCGGTGTTGTTGCCGTGGATGACGTGCACCGGCAGTTCGTATTTCTGCAGCACGCGCAGCGTGGTCGGCGCGACCACGTCACCGCAGTGCAGCACCGCTTCCGCCCCGTGCGCCTTGGCGTGCTCGACCGCTGCGCCCAGCAGGCGCCGGTTGTCGTGCGAATCGGAGAGAATGCAGACCTTCATCAGAAAGCAGGCTTGTCCTTGGCGTTGCGATAGCGCTCCACGCCGGCGAGGATCTCGGCGCGAGCGTCGTCGATGCCGACCCAGCCTTCGACCTTGACCCATTTTCCGTCTTCGAGGTCCTTGTAGTGCTCGAAGAAGTGGGAAATCTGCTTCAGCAGCAGCGGCTGCAGGTCTTCGGGCTTGTTGACGCCCTTGTACAGGCCGCACAGCTTGTCGACCGGCACCGCCAGCAGCTTGGCGTCGACGCCGGCCTCGTCGGTCATCTTCAGCATGCCGATCGGGCGGCAGCGCACCACCACGCCGGTGATCAGCGGAATCGGGGTCACCACCAGCACGTCGACCGGGTCACCGTCTTCCGACAGCGTGTGCGGGATATAGCCGTAGTTGCACGGGTAGTGCATGGCGGTCGACATGAAGCGGTCGACGAACATCGCGCCGGATTCCTTGTCGACTTCATACTTGATGGGTTCGCCGTGGGCGGGAATTTCAATGATGACGTTGAAGTCGTCCGGCAGGTTGCGGCCGGAACTGACGCGATCGAGGCTCATGGTATTCGGATGCTAAAAACGGGAAAGTCGAGCATTATACCCGCCCTCGCCGGTCTCACCTTACATACAGGGAGTTAGCCGCATGACGCTTAATTGCCCATATTGGCACGCAAGCTTCGTAGATTTTTCTAGGGTGCCTGACATGCCAACGGACTATGTGTACAAACCATTTCAACCGTTGCCTGTGCGTAGCTTAGGCCTTGCGCAAGCGAACGCCTCAACCAGACGACTGCATCACGCGTTTCCTCCAAGGAGTCCGCATTGTCGGCAAGGGTACTTCCATACAACCACTGTGCTAGCGCTTCGCCCTGTTCAGCCGCTGCGTGGAGGTGTTGCATTGCAAGCAAATCGTTTTGGGGTAAACCGTTGCCTGAAAGGTAGGCGATACCGAGTTGGTAATTCGCCCAGGCATCGCCTTGCAGGGCTGCTTTCTCAAGCCAGTAGGCCGCTCGCGCAGAATCCTGCCGCACCCTATCTCCTGTTTGGTAGCGGTAGGCCAATAGCTTTTGTGTATCGAGATGCCCTCGTTCAGCTACTCGCTCATACAATTCAAGCGAACGCGCTGCATTCTGGGGCACCCCGATTCCACCTGCATAGCGTATAGCCAACTCAAGCATGGCATTAAACTGACCTTGCTCCGCAGCCCGCGTCAACCAGCGACTGGCCTGCGTTTCATTTTTTTCCACGCCGATCCCCGTATAGAGCATGCGTGCCAACTGGTACTGCGCATCCGCACTCGATAATTGCGCAGCACGTTCGATCCATACCGCAGCCTGTTTATCATCCCGTGCCACACCCTGCCCTTGCAGATAAATCATCCCCAGCGCCAGCGCGGCCCCGACATGCGCCTGGTTGGCGGCACGTTCCAACCAAGGTATTGCGATAGACACGTCACGCGGCACACCGTCACCACGCAAATAAAACTGGGCAAGATCAAACTGCGCACTATCAAGGCCTTTTTCCGCTGCCTGCCTGCACACCTGCCGCGCATGCTCGGCATTTCTCGCCACGCCACGCCCCGTAAGCAAGTGGAAGCCCTGCCGATACAGTGCTTCGGGACTACCGCTCGCCGCTGCGCGTTCGATCCAGTGATAAGCGGCGGCATCGTCCTGAAGCACACCCTGTCCGCCAGCCAGCATCAAGGACAGGGCGTACTGCGCGCCGGGATGACCTTGCTCCGCTGCGCGCAGGTACCAGTCATATGCCCGTTTAAGATCGCGCGGCAGAACGTCGCCACCATTCTGGTAATACCGCCCCAGCCTGTATTGGGCACGTGATTCACCTAATTCAGCACCACGTTGATACCAACGTAGCGCTTCCTGCTGGTCAGCCTGGACACCCCGTCCCAACTCATAATTCCAGCCAATGTCATAAAGTAAAAAACTTGCGCCTTGTTCGGCTGCCTGACGAAATTGCAGCATCTCCTTCTGCGCGGCGGCATGTACCGGTGCAACGTCGGCCAATACGGATAGTGGTGCCAGAAAAACAGCCCAACTGGCTGCGATGCACACCTGTTTCATGGTTTATCCTTTGGAGTTGCTGACAGCGCGCGCGCCTCCCAATAAGCGACACGCTTGGGATCGGCCTTCTGATCCAACTCACCGTTGCGATACACGTTTACCAGCCGTTCGATCGCCTGGCGGTTGTTCGCCGCGGCCGCCTTCATCAGCCAGCCCAGCGCTTTTTTGGCATCGCGCTTCCCGACTTCACCCTCCTCATGCATCCGCGCCAGGGAGAGCATCGCATTGCTGTTGCCGCCGCGGGCCGCCTTTACAAACCAGCTTTTCGCGCCGGCCAAATCGGACTTGCCCAGATAGCCCCGGTAAAGCGTATAGCCCACATTGTTCATCGAGTCAGCGTCCCCCTGCTCTGCGGCTCTGACAAACCAGTGGTATGCGTTGGGCAGGCTTTGCGGCAAACCCAGATTGCCTTGCAAATAAGCGGTCCCGAGAAGTTTTTGCGCTTCCAGATTGCCATTCTTGGCCTCCGCGCGCACCCTCGGCCATTCGTATTGCCCTTGTGCGCTCATCCATCGGTACGCGGGATTCTCCTGTTGCGCCGCCAGCTGCTTTGCCAACGCGTTACCACTCCGGGTGGCACGCTCACGATACTGACGCGCTTTTTCAGGGTCATGGAGCATGCCGCGCCCCGTTTCGTAAATACGGGCAAGATTGAGATCGCCTGCGGCGTCGCCGCGTTCGGCGGCGCGTTCATACCAGGGGATCGCTTGCCAGACATCCACCGGCACACCCCAGCCCTGCATGTAGGCATTTCCCAGGCTCACCTCGGCGGCGCCATTGCCCTGTGCAGCGGCTTTTCTCCACCAGCTCAGCGCTTCGCCATAGTTCAGAAGGCGTGCCCCGAACTGAGGAAACTGGCCGCTGTATACGTTGCCCAAATAATATTGATACTGCGAGTGTCCCGCTTCGGCGAGCCGTTTCATCCAAGTCAGTGTCTCGTCTCGGCTGGCACCATCCGGATGCACCAACAATTTGGCGGCCAGATTCTTCATCGAAAGCTCATCACCCTGTTCTGCCGCCTTGCGGGACCAGACTATCCCCAATGTTTCATCCTGCGGCAGCGTCACTCCCTGAAAATAGCGCCAGGCCAGGCTTGATTGCGCCTCGACATAGCCCTTTTCTGCCGCCAGCCGATACCAATCCACTGCAGTCTTGTCATCCGCCGCCACACCGTCCCCATAGGCATAGGCCATGCCCAGAGCGAATTCCGCCGGAGTATAGCCCAGACGCGCCGCACGCTCCAGCCACTGCACACGTTTCTCTGCGGCAAGTCCCTGCCAGGCCAATTGATATTGTGCGAGGGGATGATCGAGTTCCGCGGCACGTTCCAGCCAGCGCAGCCCCGCTGTACGTTCGGGATTGCCAAAGCGTCCATCGATCAAGCCATTGCCCAACTCGTAAGCGGCATCGGCATACCCTGCTTGTGCGGCTTTTTCAAGAAACGCCCGGAGCGGCGCGGTATCGGTTGCTGCGCCTCGCCCTTCGGCAACCATCGAAGCGAGCTTTTGCTCGGCCGGCAGATAGCCGGCCTTCGCGAGTTCACGATACAGTTGGAGCGCATGCCCATCGTCATGCTCCACTCCCTGACCTTCGCTAAACATAGTAGCCAACGCAAATTTCGCATCGGGCCGGCCCTGGACCGCTGCAAGTTGCAACCAATGCGCCGCTTCGCGTGCATCCTGATGTACTTCAATACCATCACGCAACATGAGTCCGAGCACTTCGCGCGCCTGTGCCCAGCCTTTCTCGGCCGCACGTTTCAGCCAATAAACACTTTTTGTTCGATCAGCAGCACCGGCCCAACCGTTCCAGTACGCCTCAGCCAAGACATATGCAGCTTCTGCCTTGCCACTTCGCTCGGCACGTTCGATCCAGTTCACCCCTTGCGGCACATCAATGGTCGTCTCGAACCAACCATAAAGCAGTATTCGCCCCCAATCCAACTCGGCTTGCGAATACCCACCGTCTGCAGAGTGCTTGAGCATCGACAAGGCTTTCTGTCTGTTGTTGGGCTCCTCATCCAAAAGCCGCTGTGCTACAACCCATTGCGCAAACGAATCGCCCATGGATGCACGCTGCAACCATTGTTCAGTCTCACCGGGGGGTGCGGGTGCTGGAAGCGCGCTTTCGACACTTGCATCCAAACCAGGTATGGCGTCCATCAATCTCGCCGCTGCTGGCAACGCAAAAATCATCAAGCCTGCCACCACCAACAGGCACAACCCCTTTGCCATGGAATCGAAACATTTCATACGCTAGTCCCCCGGCTGCGTTGGTATTGAAGCAAAGCTGGCAATCTATCGAGAGGTATGCCGGCCATCGAGCAGTCTTATTTGCCGATTGTGCCTAGTTAGGCCGAATAGCCAGCCGCAAGCACGAAATTCCGTTGTTGTAATGGCACGGACATTTACTTATTTGTCGAACACCGATGCCAAAATCATGCACGATGTTTTGTGAATGACCGGTGCTCCACTCTTCTCCCTATGGGGTCACAGCAGTCATCGCGCATTCCTTTGCGCGCATCCTCTTGCCATTTCCGGGATAATTCTAAACTTTTTCCATGGCGTTTCTGTTTTCCCCTTCCGCACTTTCGTCTCGCACCCAGTCCGGCTTGGCTGGCGCGGCCGATGCGCTCTATCTCGCCGAGTTGGCGCGCCGCGCCGCGCCGCTGGCCGTGGTGTGCGCCAGCGCGTGGGACGCCAACCGCCTGGCCGAAGAGTTGCGCTGGTTCGACCCCGAGCTGCGGGTATGCGCCTTCCCCGACTGGGAAACCCTGCCCTACGACACGTTCTCGCCGCACCCGGACCTGATTTCCGAGCGGCTGGCGACGCTGTACCAGATTTCGCGCGGCGAATTCGACGTCGCCGTGGTCGCGCTCTCGACCGCGCTGTACCGGCTGGCGCCGCCGGCCTTTCTCGCCGCCCACACTTTCTTCCTGAAACAGAAAGACATCCTCGACGAGCCGGCCTTCCGCGCGCAGATGGCACTGGGCGGCTATACCCATGTGAACCAGGTATTCGCGCCGGGCGAATTCTCGATCCGCGGTGGGCTGATCGACCTCTTTCCCATGGGCAGCGCCCTGCCCTACCGCATCGACCTGTTCGACAATGAGATCGAAACGCTACGCGCGTTCGACGTCGACACCCAGCGCAGCATCTATCCGGTCAACGAAGTGCGCCTGCTGCCTGCGCGCGAGTTCCCGCTCGACGAGGCCGGCATCACCCGCTTCCGCCAGAATTTCCGTGAACGTTTCGAAGGCGACCCGTCCAAATCCAAGCTCTACAAGGACGTCAGCAACGGCCTCGCGCCGGCCGGCATCGAGTACTACCTGCCGCTGTTTTTCGACGAGACAGCGACACTGTTCGATTATCTGCCCAAGCACACCCGCTTCGTCAGCCACGGCGCGCTCGACTCGGCCGGGCAGGCCTTCTGGACCGACGCGCAAAGCCGCCACCGTCTGCTGTCGGGCGACAAGGACCGCCCGCTGCTGGCGCCTGTCGACCTGTTCCTGCCGACCGATGCGTTCTTCAGTCTGGCCAAAGCCTACACGCGACTCGACGTGGAACAGGCCGGTGAGGGACTGGCCCACCCGGTTCCGCCCATTTCGGTCGATCGCCGCGAAGTGCATCCGGTTGCCAAGCTGCAGGGATTCATCGATGGATTCAAGGGTACGGCCCTGATCGTCGCGCCTTCGGCCGGACGTCGCGAGACCCTGCACGAATACCTTGCCGAGCACGGGCTCGACGCCACGCTGTGCGCGGGTTGGGCTGACTGCCAACAACCGGCCGGCCGCATCCTGCTGACCTACGGCCCACTGGCCGAGGGCTTCGTCACGGCGGACGGCTCGCTCGCCGTCATCACCGAAACCGAGCTCTACGCCATCCCGCCGAAAACCCGGCGCGCGCGCGAGGCCCGCGCGACGCAGATCGACAACCTGCTGCGCGACCTCTCGGAACTCAAGCCCGGCGACCCTGTAGTGCACGCGCAATATGGCGTCGGCCAGTACCTCGGCCTGATCAACATGGACCTCGGCGACGGCGACACCGAATTCCTGCAGCTGGAATATGCCAAGGGCGACAAACTCTATGTGCCGGTCGCCAACCTGCACCTGATCTCGCGCTACAGCGGTGCCGGCGAGGGCGTCGCGCCGCTGCACAAGCTGGGAACCGACCAGTGGGAAAAAGCGCGTCGCCGTGCCATGCAGGCTGCGCGCGACACCGCCGCCGAACTGCTCAATCTATACGCCCTGCGCGCCGCACGCGAAGGCCACGCGTTCAAGTTCTCGCCGCACGACTACGAGGCTTTTGTCGAAGGCTTCGGCTACGAAGAGACGCCCGACCAGGCCGCGGCGATCGCCGCCGTCATGGCCGACATGCAGGCCGGCAAGCCGATGGACCGGCTGGTGTGCGGCGACGTCGGCTTTGGCAAGACCGAGGTCGCGCTGCGCGCCGCCTTCATGGCGGTGATGGGCGGCTACCAGGTGGCGGTGCTGGTCCCGACAACCCTGCTCGCCGAGCAGCACTTCAACAATTTCTCCGACCGGTTTTCCGCCTGGCCCGTGAAGCTTGCCGAGTTGTCGCGCTTTCGCAGCCCCAAGGAGCAGGCTGAGGCGCTGCAGGCGCTCGCCGACGGTAAACTCGACATCGTCATTGGCACCCACCGGCTGATCCAGAAGGACGTGAAATTCGCCCGGCTGGGGTTGGTGATCATGGACGAGGAGCACCGCTTCGGCGTGCGGCAAAAAGAACAATTGAAGGCGTTGCGCGCCGAGGTTGACGTGCTGACGCTGACCGCGACGCCGATCCCGCGCACGCTGGCAATGTCGCTCGAAGGCATCCGCGACTTCTCGGTGATCGCCACCGCGCCGCAAAAGCGGCTGGCGATCAAGACCTTCGTGCATTCGTTCTCCGCCGGCCTGATCCGCGAAGCGGTGCTGCGCGAACTGAAACGCGGCGGCCAGGTGTACTTCCTGCACAACGAGGTCAGCACCATCGAGGCCATGCGCGAACGGCTGGAAAAGCTGCTGCCGGAAGCCCGCATCCGTGTCGGCCACGGGCAGATGAGGGAGCGCGAACTGGAACAGGTGATCCGCGATTTCTACCAGCAGCGCTACGACATCCTGCTGTGCACCACCATCATCGAGACCGGCATCGACATTCCGACCGCCAACACCATCCTCATCAACCGCGCCGACAAGTTCGGCCTGGCACAGCTGCACCAGCTGCGCGGCCGTGTCGGGCGCTCGCACCACCAGGCCTTCGCCTACCTGCTGGTGGAGGAAGACCGCACCCTCACGCCACAGGCGAAGAAACGCCTCGAAGCCATTCAATTGATGGAAGAACTCGGCTCCGGTTTCCACCTCGCCATGCAGGATCTGGAAATCCGCGGCGCCGGCGAGGTGCTGGGCGAGAAGCAGAGCGGCGAAATCCTTGAGGTCGGTTTCTCACTCTACAACGACATGCTGGCCGGCGCAGTGGCCAGCCTGAAGGCGGGCCAGGAGCCCGACATGAACCAGCCACTCGGCGTGGTGTCGGAAATCAACCTGCACATGCCCGCGCTGCTGCCGGTGGACTATTGCCCCGACGTCCACGAGCGACTGGTGCTGTACAAGCGGCTGGCCAGCGTGCACGACGCGGAGGCGCTCACCCAGTTGCAGGAAGAACTGGTCGACCGCTTCGGCAAGCTGCCCGACCCCGCCCGCGCGCTGCTCGACACCCATCGCCTGCGGCTGGCCGCCAAGCCGCTCGGCATCATGAAAGTGGACGCCAACGCGGACAGCATCCTGTTGCAGTTCGTGCCGCAACCGCCGATCGACCCGGGCCGCATCATCCAGCTCATCCAGAACCGGCGCGACATCAAGCTGGCGGGCGAGAATCGCCTGCGCTGGGCCGCCAATTCGCCCGCTGAAGCGCGCGCCGCCAACGTCATCACCCTGTTCAATTTATTGAAATAACACACGGCATGAATCTGATCGTTCAGGGACGCGACGTCCCCACCCCCAGCCTCAAACAGCTCGCCAAACTGACCGACGCCACGGCCATCGAGGCCATTTCGCTCGCTGCGTTCCGGCTGGTGGCCGCCGACGACAGGTCGCGTACCGACGTCGCCGCGTTCTGCGAGGCGAACTCGCTCGATTGCGGCTGGGTGCCGGCCGGCCGGCACATCGGCGATTTCGGCCTCCTGGTGATGGACATGGATTCGACCCTGATCACCATCGAGTGCATCGACGAGATTGCCGACATGCAGGGCCTGAAACCCCAGGTCTCGGCCATCACCGAAGCGGCCATGCGCGGCGAGATCGACTTTGCCGAAAGCCTGCGCCGTCGCGTGTCCTTGCTGGCCGGACTGGATCAGTCTGCCCTGCAGCGCGTCTACGACGAGCGGCTGCAGTTGTCGCCGGGCGCGGAAACCCTGCTGGCGACAGTACGCGCCGCCGGAATCCGGACCCTGCTGGTGTCAGGGGGATTCACCTTCTTTACCGAACGGCTGCAATCCCGGCTGGGGCTGGACTACACCGCCGCCAACACGCTGGAGGTGGCAGACGGCAAGCTGACCGGCCGCGTCCTTGGCGACATCGTCGACGCCCAGGGCAAGGCCGATTGGCTCAATCGCGTGCGCATCGAACTGGATATGGAGCGCGGACAGGTCATCGCCATGGGTGATGGCGCCAACGACCTGAAAATGATGGCCGAAGCCGGGGTCAGCATCGCCTACCGCGCCAAACCGGTGGTACGTGCACAAGCCGCTTACGCGCTGAATCAGGTGGGACTGGACGGCCTGATCCCGCTGCTGGGCGGAAACGGAAGCAAGGGCTAAGGCAACGCTGAACAAGTCCCCCTACGTGAATCAGTCCCCGCTAAACTGCGGTACATGATGAAACAACAGACCCTAGCGATGGCCGCCGATCAAGAAACGGGCTTTGCCGCGTACCGCAAACCCACGCGACGCGACG
>JBDRCF010000031.1:0-116741 GCA_043821985.1 Pseudomonadota bacterium | reverse complement strand
GAGAGACTCAGGTAGCAGGGTGATCTGGCTACGGGATTCGCCTTCGATGAATCGCTTCATGCCGCATTTCCCTCGCTGATACAACTGCGATCAGTTTAGGAAATTTGGGGGGAGTTTCCACACAGCCTCGCCGAGAAGCTGACCGTAGTACCTCTCTCTAAGTTCGCCTCCTGCCCTTAGCCGCTACCCTCAATTCTGGTTGGTCTAACCTTCCCACACAAGGCCTGCCACCTTGGCTTCAGATTCAGCCAGGTACTTAGCTCAACTTATATTTAATAATGGCCAATATTTGGTTTTTATTAAAAATAAGTTGAGCCGAGATAAATTTAGTTGAGCTGATAAATTAAATTGAGCTGAGCATCCGCTCCCTACGCGGAAAATTCGAGCCTCAGGTTAGAACACTCGTCGGTACGCCAATAAATACGGGCAATTCGGCCAGCTCAACTTTCATTTAATAATGACATTAACAACCGATGAAGCCGCCACACTAAAAGGATATATGCGTCTTACTTTAGCAAATGTCACCGATTTTGCCTATTTTTTAGGCAAAGAATGGCAAATTGTAAAATTTAGTTGAGCTGAGTTTTCGGGTTTTTAAATTAAGTTGAGTTGAGCAACCTGTGAAAGGCTTGGTTGCTGTAGAGATGTTTGCCCGGCTGTCTCTTTATTACGTTATGCAAAGACGGCTGAAGGCTTCCGGATTATGCTTCTGTTTTCTCCATCAACTAACAGGAGTGAACCTCGCGCCAGGCCTGAAGGGCAGCAATAGGTTCACCTCTGTCCGATGGGCCCTCCCCGTAAACAATTCGTTCATATTTGTTGCGCATCGCCACAACCTGCTTGAACTTCCGCTTTGGGTCGGGGATACGCATTAGCCGAAGTCGAAAGCCGCCATCAGCGGCATTTCCAGCCAATGGCCGGTGTACGGTTGAATCCCCATGTGCGTAGCTGACCCAGGCGGGGCAGTACCGGGTGCGTGCCGCCACCTGTCATTTTTCTACAAACGTCCTGGTCTAGGCTGGCGCCTTACGGGGCACATGGCGCCTACACAAGTACAAAGGACAAACATGTTTGGGCGGCTTCTTCGGCGGACTCATCATTATTGCCGCCGGACGCGGGGGAATCTCCTGGCGCTGGTCGTGTTCTGCTCGGCCGCGCTGCCCGCCCATGCAGCGCCAACCCGGGTGGCATTGCTGAACACCGCCCCCGAACTTGCTGGCCTGGCGGCCTGCCTGGCCGACCGCCTGGGAGATGGGGGCCCGTTGATGCGTGCGGACACGCTGCCCGAGGGGCTCGAGTTTCGCATGCAGTTGCGCAGCGAACCCGGCGCGCAGACTCTGCTGGTGATTCAAGGTCTGTTCAAGCCCGACATGGCGGCACTGCTCGATTCCCTCTCTCACGACGATGACCCGGAAGCCCAGCCGGAAGCTTCCCGGCGTTTCTTCCAGCTGCTGCGCATACCGGTGGGCACGCGCGCCTGGGTGTGGCAGCAGCGGCGGGAGGCATCGCTGTGCGGTCAGGCGGCAGCCTGGGTCGAACAGCTCCGCAGCCGTCCCATCCTGTTTGATCGTCTCGGCGTCGACGGCGACGCCCGCTGAGTGGTCCGGCCCCTGCCCGCAGGCTACATGGGGGGGCGCATGCGTTTTTTCATGAGGGCGTCACACAGCTTTGCGATGTTGTCGTCTCATTCCCACCCTCTGGAGTCTGACCCATGCAACTCATGCTCAAACCTCTCGCCGCTCTGGTCTGTCTGGCCATGGCCGGCCCCGCGCTCGCCGACTGCGTTGGCGACGTCACCTTCGGTGAAGGCGCCGCCCAAGTTGTCACGACGATTCCCAACAAGGCTGTTGGCGGCGCCTGCCTGAACGATCTGATCGTCGATACCGCTGCGGAAGGCGCCAACTACGGCAACCATGGCGAGTTCGTCGCCACCCTGGCGAAGCAGGTTGCGCTGTGGGCCAGGAAGCATGCGATCAGCCCGCGCGAAGCCGTGGGTTTGCTGAAGGCGGGCGTGCAATCCGGGGTAGGCAACACCATGAAGGTGCGCGTCATCGCCTTCAACGATTTTCACGGCAATATCGACGGCGCCAACCTGAACTTCACCAGCACCGTGGACGGCATTCCGTCGCGCACGCCGGCCGGGGGAGTCGATTACATGGCCGGCCTGGTGAAGCAACTCAGGGCGTCCGCCCCCAACAGCGTGGTGGTGTCCGCCGGCGACCTGATCGGCGCCAGCCCGCTGAATTCCGCCTTGTTCCACGACGAGCCGGCGATCGAAACCATGAACCGTCTGGGGCTGGAGTTCAATGCCGTGGGCAATCACGAGTTCGACGAGGGGCGCGCCGAACTGCTGCGCATGCAGCATGGCGGATGCCACCCCACCGACGCCAACAGCTGCCAGGGCAACCTCGTCGGCACGCCCTATCCGTTCGAGGGCGCCAAGTTCGACTTCCTTGCCGCCAACGTGGTGGACACCGCCAGCGGCAAGACCCTGTTCCCTGCCTATGGCGTGAAGAACTTCAAGGGCAACCGTGTAGCCTTCATCGGCATGACCCTGAAGGGCACGCCCAGCATCGTCACTCCCGCCGGCATCGCCGGGCTGGAATTCAACGATGAAGCCGACACTGTCAACAAACTGGTGCATCGGCTCAAGCACCGTGGTGTCGACGCGGTGGTGGTGCTGATTCACGAAGGCGGCTTTGCGCCCGGCAGCATCAACGGCTGTTCCGGCATCTCCGGTCCGATCGTCGACATCGTCAGCCGCCTCGACGACGCCGTCGATCTGGTTGTTTCCGGCCATACCCACCAGGCCTACAACTGCAGCCTGCCCAACGCCAAGGGCCGCAGCATTCCGGTTACCAGCGCCGGTGCCTTCAGCCGCATCATCACCAGCATCGACCTGACACTCGACACGCGCAGCAAGGACGTCGTCGCGGTCAACGCCGTGAACAAGCTGGTCGACCGCAACAACGTGCTGGGCGCCGCCGAGCCGATCATGCCGGTGCCCGAGATCAGCAACATCATCGCCAATTACAACGCCATCGCCGCGCCGATCGCCAACCGCGTGATCGGCAGCATCACCGCCGACATCACCACCGCCCGCAACGCGGCAGGCGAGTCGGCGCTGGGCGACGTGATCGCCGACGCCCAGTTGCTGGCCACGCAACCGGCTGACAAGGGCGGCGCCGTGATCGCCTTCATGAACACCGGCGGCATCCGCGCCAACCTGAGCTACGTCGGCAGCACGGCCGGCGAGGGTGACGGCAACGTCACCTACGGCGAGTCGTTCACCGTGCAGCCGTTCGGCAACAGCCTGGTGGTCAAGACCCTCACTGGCCAGCAGATCTACGACCTGCTCAACCAGCAGTGGGGCAGCAACCAGTTCGCCGACGGCGGCCGTACCCTGCAGATATCGCAGGGTTTCACCTACAAGCACACCTTCCAGGCCAAAGTCAGCCCGCTGGGCCAGAACTATGTGTGCGACGGCTCGGTGATGCTCAACGGCCAGCCGATCGACAAGGCAGCTCGCTACCGCGTGACCATGAACTCCTTCCTGGCCACCGGTGGCGACAACTACACCGTGTTCAACCTGGGAACCGACCAGCTGGGCGGCGACGTGGACCTGGACGCCATGGAGGCCTATTTCGTGGCGCATTCCCCCGTGGCGCCCGGCCCGCAGGATCGCATCCAGCAGGTTGCATCCTGCAATTAGCCGGGCATGGCAGGGTGTTACTAAGCAGATGACTCATTCAATGTAAATTCAATGGGTTAGGCTAGGAGACCGGCAGATCGCCGCCAAGTTTTGCCGCTTGGAATTCACCGCACCAACTGTGGGCCAGCACCAGGGGGAATTTCCAGTGATGGGCATCTATTGGCGAGCTATTTGCCAGTAAAGCATGGGAGGAATCGGTGACAGGTGCCCATGTTTCCTTCCTGAGACCGATAGAAGGCGCAGTCACTCGCAGTGCGAGTGATCTTGAGTATTTATGCCCATAAGATGGCGAAACCCTTAGTCGTGTTGTGATGGTTTGAAGTCTTGTTTTGCAATGCATAACCTGCCCGACTTGCACGAGCAGATTTGGTTGGCAGAAGGGGGATCCATTTGGGCTGCGGTAGATAGGTAACCAGGTAATAAGCTAGCATCCACTCGGACAGATGCAACCAGCTCAAAGGATAAATCGCGATGAGAAAAAAGCCTTCTGAAGAATATCTCGAAATAGCCAAACTCCTGAGCAAGGAAGAAACCGAACGCCTGATGTCCAGAATGCGCACAAAGCCAATATGCAAAATGCAAGATGAAAAGCTCAGCACCGTGGAATGTATAGCGATTCAGCTTGAGATGGAGGCTGAGCAGCTAAAGGAATGGCGAGCGAAGACGGCTGCAATGAGGGCAAAGGAGAGGCTGAGCGGCCAGGTCAGTTCCGACCGGTTGTGAGGGGCCTTTCATGACCTTTTCAGCCTCTCGGGCATTGAATTGAATCCGACTTCTTAGGCGTCACTGCAACTCGCGTGATCCCCTACAATTGCGTCCTTGGCGTGGTTTTGCGTGTGTGCCTCCATCCAGTGGGTAATGTCCCTCGCGGATAAGGGCTTGGCGAAGAAATAGCCTTGTCCTTCGGTACAACCCAGATTTTCCAGCATGGATTTCTCGGTGGTCTTCTCGATACCCTCGGCCACGATCTCGAGAGAAAGGCTTTCCGCCAGGGCGATGATGGCCTTGGTGATGGATTCGTTGGTGGGAGTAAGTTCGATATCACGGACGAAGGACTGGTCGATCTTCAGGCGATTGATCGGAAAGCGCCTCAGATAATTCAGACTGGAATAGCCGGTGCCGAAATCGTCGATGGCTAGGCTGACACCCAAGGACCTGATCTCGGACAGTGTCACCTCGACGGCCTCCACATTTTGCATGAGAACGCTTTCCGTCAGTTCCAATTCGATGTACTGTGGATCGACACCACTGTCCGCCAAAGCGGACTTAAGCACGTCCAGAAAGTCCTTCTGGTGGAACTGCACGGCGGAAACATTGATGGACATGCGCATGGGCGAAAATCCCCGGATCGTCCATTCGCGCAGCTGGCTGCAAGCCCTGCGTAGTACCCATTCCCCCAGTTGCATGATAAGGCCGCACTCCTCAGCCAGAGGAATGAACTCGAGTGGGGAGATCATGCCGCGGACGGGGTGCTGCCAGCGAACCAGCGCCTCGACCCCGCGAATCTGCTGAGTGGAAAACTCGATCTGCGGTTGGAAGTGCAGATCGAGATCGCCGTTTTCCAGCGCCAGCCTCAAGTCGTTCTCCAGGGGCCTGCGCGTCGGGTCATACAGGACTCCGCCTTCCATATAGAGACAAAAGCCGTTGCGGCCGGCGGCCTTGGCTTCGTACATCGCGGCATCCGCCTTGGCCAACAGGCGGCTGATATCCGTATCGTCCTGAGGATAGAGGGCAATTCCGATGCTCACGGTCACCACCATCGAATGGCCGAGAAGATCCACGGGTGTCTGCATCGCCTCCAAAACCCTTTGCGCGACTGCGTCGGCGCCGGCGGGATCGTTCAGGTTTTCCATCAGGATCACGAACTCGTCCCCACCAATGCGGGCCACGGTGTCCGACTTCCGGGCCGCCCCTTTCAGTCGCGTAACCAGACTGCGCAGGACGGCGTCGCCAAAACTGTGGCCAAGGGAGTCGTTGATAGTCTTGAATCGGTCCACATCGATGAACAGCAATGCAACCAACTGACCCTTGCGGTCGGCATCTGCACAGGCTTGCTGGATCCGGTCGCTCAACAGCATTCGGTTGGGCAGGCCGGTCAAATGGTCGTAATGGGCGAGATAGAAGAGCTTCGCCTGCTTGTGCTGGGTGATGAGATTCAGCAAGTCATGGCCATTGGCAATACCCTGATACTTGCCCTGCATGGTCACCATAAAGCCAGTGACCATGTGCTGCATGCCGCCGCTGATGATGATCTGGGTCACATCCTCGACGCTGCAGGATTCCTCCACGATGATGGGATCATGTTTCTTGTAGTCCTTGCCCCTCAGGAGAGCGGAAATACGGTAGCGTCCGAAGATCTCGCGGGAGTAAGGGTGGGAGAAAAACTCGAGGAACACGTTGCGGTCCACAAGGGCGACGGGGTTCCGTTGTTCGTCGACGACTGGAATCGCATAGAGCCCACTATCCTGCAGGAAACGATCTAGCACCTCCTGGCAGGTGGCCTGCTGCAAAACCGGCTCGATGGCCCGGGCGAGGCTTTTCACCTCAGGTGCGTCCAGGAGGCGATCGTCCTGTATGAAGCTATACGATTCTCCAGGGACGCCAAGGTGCTGGTTCAATGCCAATGGCATCGCGGCTATTGGTTTCATAGTGCGTAAGCTTGTTGGAAATGTTGGAATAGTCGGATGGGGGATGGCGGTATGGGTTGATTTCCCGCAAGGACTTCTCCCTGGCGGCCCCAGGAGCCGGCCAGGCAAATTATTCGATCTTGGCCAGTTCGCACCTCAGCCAGTGCATCCCGGCATCACGAGCAGCAAGCATACGTTCGATGGATTGCAGCAAGTCCTCGCCGTCGTCGAAAGCAAATCCATTGCGGACATAGAGGGTGCCGTCCGCCTTCGACCATATGTGACGTACTTCCACGGTAATGCAGTTATCGCTGGACGTGTCCTCCGTGTGCACGGTCAGACAATAGGTTTGGTCGTCCAGCGGGGAGCATTTATTAGTCAGGATCTGAATACCCTCCGCACTGATATCCAGTAGCAAACCTAGCGTGGCATCTGGATATGCACGCTGAAAAACCCAGACAGGCAGTACATCATCATCGCGTGCTAGTTGAAAGAACTGAACACGTTCTGATTGACGTCGTTCCATGTCGCCATCCCTAGTGGTTTCGTTATCGCTACTGTAAGGTCTGAATGTTGTAGATATGTGTAGGTGATGTCGTCTATGTCTGCAATCAGCACGAGACTGACCATTCAACCCAGCTTGCGCCATTGGCCCCTTCGGCCGAACAACGGATGCTCGATGCGTCCACCTCGCTCCCCTACCTCGGCTGCTGCAACCGCCGCATCGCCACCGCCGTCGGCCGGCCGGATCGCCATGCAGGCCTGGCCGTAGGCGTCCAGCACGCTGCGCGCTTGGTGCATCTGGCGGGCGATGACGTGGGGCTGGCAGCGCGGGATTTCCTCCTGGTACTGCGGCCCGCTCGGCGCCTGGATCACATCGAAGCCCAGGGCCCCAGGAGGTTGACCTGCGCTAGATGCGCGGCCCCCCGCGCCGGTTCTTCACCCGGCTGAGCAGCAGCTTGCAGTTGACCTTGACGACGTGGCGGCGCGAGAACAGGTTGCGCCGGACGAAATCCTCGAGCGCGTTGTTGTCCTCGGTCAGGGTGTGGATGTGCAGGCTGGTCATGTCGCTCATGATGTAGAGACTCCGGACCTAGGGTTGCCGCGCCAGGTCTTCGGCCACCATCTCGATCCCCTGCGGGTCGACCTCGACATCGAAGAAGGCCGAGACGAGGGTGCCGACCTTTTCCGGGTTCACGATGACGGTGAATTTCTCGATGACGCCCTCGTCGATCAGGCGTTGCACCCGGTCGCGCGCATGCACCCGGGATATGCCCAGTTCGCGGGCGATGTCGGCAAAGCTCATGCGGCCGTCGTCGACCAGCATGGCGAGAATCTTCTGATCCAGATCGGTCATGGACGCTTCCTCGTCAGGCGGTTACATCAACACGGTCCACAGCATGCGCAGCGAGATCGCGAGCACCAGCACGCCGAAAATCCGCTTCAGCCGCTTGACCGGCAAATCGTGCGCCAGTCGCACGCCCAGCGGGGCGGTCAGAATGGCGGCGCCGGCGATCGCCGCCAGGGCGGGCAGCGACACATACCCGAGGGTTCCACTCGGCAACAGCGCATGTCCCCACCCGGAAAGGAGGAAGCCTGCTGCGCCAAACAGCGCGATCGGGAAGCCCAGCGCGGTGGAGATGGCGATGGCGCGCTTGAGGTCGAGGTTGCAGGCATGCAGGAGCGGCACCGTGATGTTGCCGCCGCCGATGCCGAGGAGCGCCGAGAGCGAGCCGATGCCCAGGCCCAGGCCCCACAAACCCCCTCGACCCGGCAGACGCCAGTGCGCGGCGGGCTTCCAGTCCAGAACGAACTGCGTACCGACGAACAGCAGGAATATCGCGAAGAACGCCTTCAGCATGGCCGCCGGGATGAAACCCGCCAGATAGCCGCTGGCAAAGCCGCCCAGCAGGGTTGCCGGGGCCAGCAGGCGCACCACCGGCCAATCGATCGCGCGGCGCTTTTGCTGCGCCCAGACCGCCGACAGCGACGTGAACACGATGGAAGCCAGCGAGGTCCCGATCGCCAGGTGCGGGATGATCTCCGGCGACAGGCCATCGCGCTGGAAAATCCAGATCAGGGCCGGGACGATCACGACGCCGCCGCCGATGCCGAGCATGCCGGCGAGCAGTCCGGCCATCAGGCCCAGGACAAGAAAAGAAGCGAGTGCCAGCAATTGATTTTCCTCAAACGGCCGCAAGCGGCCTGGTGTGTCGTGTGGGCTCAGGCACCGGCGGCAGCGCCGTCGCTGCGCGGATCGGAAGCCGCCTCGAATGTCCCGTCGTCGAGCACGCGAATGACGCCCGCGTGCCCCATCATCTGCGCGTAGTCCTCCACCCGTTCCACCACGTGCCCGCGCCGCGCGAGCTCCTCGAACACGTCCGGAGCGAAGCGGCCTTCCAGTTTCAGACTGTCGCTGCTCTGACCCCAAGTGCGTCCGAGCAGCCAGCGTGGGCTGTCCAGCACCTCGGACAGCGGCAGGCGATAGTCCAGGGCACGGGTCGCGACCGCTGCCTGCGTCTGCGGCTGGCCGTCGCCGCCCATGGTGCCGTAGACCAGGCGGGGGCGGTCGTTCTCCAGATACATGGCTGGATTGAGGGTGTGAAACGGGCGCTTGCCCGGTTGCAGCACATTGACATGCTGCGGATCGAGCGAGAAGGAGATGCCGCGGTTCTGCCAGAGGATGCCGGTTTCCCCCGCCACCACGCCGCTGCCGTATTCGTGGTAAATGCTCTGGATGGCGCTGACGGCACGGCCTTTCGCGTCCACCACCCCGAACCAGACCGTGTCGGCCGGCCCCACGCCTTTGCCCCAAGGGGCGGCACGGGCGACGTCGATGGTGGCGGCGAGTTTGTCGATCATGGCGGACGAAAGCAGTTCGGCGACGGGTACGGCGACATGGTCCGGATCGGCCACGTGGCGGTCGCGCACGCGGAAGGCCTGCTTGGTCGCCTCGACGACGAGATGCACGTAGTCGGCGGAAAGATGCGGGTGGCGGACCAGGTCGAAATGGTCGAGCTGGCCCAGGATCAGCAAGGAAGCGAGCCCCTGGGTGGGCGGCGGCATGTTGACCACCCGTCCGTTCCGATACGGCACGCCGATCGGCTTCACCTGTCGGCCGCGGAAGACCGCCAGGTCGCTGGCGGACAGCAGGCTGCCGGCCTCCGCCAGACCTTGCGCAATACGCCGACCCAGTTCGCCGCGATAGAAACCCTCGGCGCCGTCCCGCTGCAGCAGGCGCAGCGATGCGGCGAGCTGTGGTTGCCGGAAATTGGCCCCGGCCGGGGTCGGCTGGCCATCGGGCGCATAGATATCCGTCAGGGTCCGGAAGCCGCCGAGCTCCGCCCATTTCCGGGTGAGAAAATTGCCCTGGCTGGCGCTGCACGCGAAGCCGCGTTCGGCATGGTCTTGGGCGGGATCGATCACCGCCTGCCAGGACATGCGTCCTCCCCAATGCGCGCGGCTGATGGCATGGGCGGCCCCCCACACGGACACCAGGCCGGCTACCGTATTGGCGGCATGGGGGCCCCGGACGGGAATCGCGTCCAGACCCTGCCCGGTATAGAACGCCGGCGTGTAGGCCTGACCGGCGGCCCCTGCCCCGTCGAGGCCGGTCAGGTTGCCTGCTTCATCGCACAGCAGCCAGAAACCGTCCCCGCCCAGGCTGTTCATATGCGGATAGACCACGCAGAGGGTGGCACCGACCGCGAGCGCGGCTTCGACGGCGTTGCCGCCGGCTGCGAGCACGGCCTCGCCGGCAGCCGTCGCCAGATGGTGCGGCGAGGTCACCACGCCGCGCGAGGACATCGCATAGCGCGTCGTCATGGCAAGGCCACCGGGAACAGGCATGCCACCTGACGATCCGCTTCGAGCGCGGTGAGGGACGGGTCGGTCGCACGACAGGCGGCCTGCACCTGCGGGCAGCGCCCGGCGAAGCGGCACCCTTGCGGCAGGTTGACCGGGCTTGGGATTTCCCCGCTCAACGACGCCTTGAGCGGCACGCCGAAACGGGGGAAGGCCTGCAGCAGCGCACGCGTATAGGGATGGCGCGGCGTGTTCAGGATGGCGTCGGTCGGGCCCTGCTCGACGATGCGGCCCAGATAGAGCACGGCGATCTTGTCGCACAGGTAGCTCGCTACGCCCAGGTCGTGCGTGATGAAGACCAGCGTGATGCCGGATTCGCGGCACAGGTCGCGCAAGAGGTTGAGCACCTGGGCCTGTACCGAGACGTCGAGGCCGGCCACCGACTCGTCGGCCATGATGACCTCGGGCTCGGCAGCCAGGGCGCGGGCGATGGCGACGCGCCGGACCTGGCCTCCGGACAGTTCGCCGGGGAAACGTTGCAGCAGGCCGGCCGGCAGCCCCACGCGCAGCAGCAGTGCCTCGATACGCGCGGGGATCGCGTTCTCCGCGCACAATCCGTGCAGGCGGATCGGTTCGGCCAGGATGTCCGCGATGCGCATGCGCGGGTTCATCGAGCCGCGGGCATTCTGGTAGATGAACGCCACTTCGCGCGCGAAGCGTTTCCGTTCCTCCGCGTCGAGTTGGGCAAGGTCGCGCTGTCCGTACAGGACGCGGCCGTCGCTCGCGGGTTCGAGCCCGAGCATGAGCCGGATCAGCGTGGACTTGCCGGAGCCGCTTTCTCCGACCAATGCGAGCGTGTCGCCCCGCTGCAATTCCAGGCGCACACCGTCGAGCGCCTTGAGATGCCGCGACGTGCGCTTGAACCAGCCGCTGCCGCGAAGCTCGTAGCTACGTTCGACGTCCAGCAGGGAAAAAACAGGGTCTTGCATAGTGGGACCTAATCAATGAACCAGCAGGTGATCTGGCGGCCGTCGCGCGTTTCAACCACAGGGCGCTGTTCGCTGCAGATGGCCTGCGCCTTGGGGCAGCGCGGAGCAAACCGGCAGCCGGCGGGCATGGCGTTGAGCGGAGGGATCTGGCCGGGGATGGGCACCAGGGTGCTCGAACCCAACTCGACGACGCACGACTTGAGTCCCTGAGTATACGGATGCAGGGGCGCGGCGAGTACGCGCTCGCTGGGGCCCTCCTCGACGATCTGCCCGGCATACATGACTGCGATGCGGTCGCACACCTGCGCGCCCAGCGCCAGGTCGTGCAGCACGAATACCGCGCTCGAATTCAATGCGCGCACGCGGTCCAGGATCAGTTCCATGATCTGCGCCTGGATGGTGACGTCCAGCGCGCTGGTGGGTTCGTCGGCGAGCAGCAGTTCGGGATTGCAGGCCAGCGCGATGGCGATCATGACGCGCTGCTGCATGCCGCCGGACAATTCGTGCGGATAGGCATCCAGCCGCAGCGCGGGTTCCGGGATGCCGACGCTGTGCATCAGCTCCGCGGCCCGTTCGCGACGGTCCCATTTCGATAGCCCCAGATGGCGCTTGAGCGGCTCGGCGATCTGCTCGCCCACGGTGAAGCACGGATTGAGGGCCGCGGTCGCATCCTGGAAGATCAGGCCGATCTTGTTGCCGCGCAGGCGGCGATAGTCCGATTCCCGAAGACGGGTGAGCTCGGTGCCGCGGAAGCGCATGCTGCCTTCCAGCTGCACCTCGGGGGCACGCAGCAGGCCGATGAGGGCCATGGCCAGCGTGGACTTCCCGGCGCCCGATTCCCCGATCAGCCCCAGCGTCTCGCCGGAATGCAAGGCCAGGCTGACGCCATCGAGCACAACAGCCTTGCCGCGCCGCAAGCTGAGATTGCTCACCTCGAGCAGCGCGTCCTGGCTGGCCGGAACCTCGACAACCTGAGTATTCAAAGCGACCGCACGGTTCATCCGGCATCCTTTTGGGTATTGGGGTCGAAGGCGTCGCGCAGACCGTCGCCCAGCAGATTCAGGGCCACCAGCAGAATCGCCAGGGCCAGACCCGGCACGCCCGAAATCCAGGGTGCCATGGTAATGAAGGCACGGCCCTCGGCAATCATCAGCCCCCAGTCCGGGGTCGGCGGCACCACGCCGATACCGAGAAAAGACAGGCCCGACTCCAGCAGGATGGCGATGCTGATGCGCATGCCGGCCTGGACCAGGATCGGTGACACGACATTGGGCAGGACATGGCGCCAGATCACGGCCGCGGTCCCCACCCCCATCAGTTTCGCGGCCTCGATGTAGGGCTGGTTCTTCACCTGCAGCACATCGCCGCGGGTCATGCGCGCGAAGGGACCGACGAAGGACAGGGCCAGTGCATAGACGACGTTTTCCGTGCCGAGCCCGAGCACTGCCATGAAGGCCATCGCGAGGATCAGCTCCGGGAAGGCGAGCAGGCCGTCGACGATGCGCATCAGCACCCACTCGGTGCGCCCGCCCATCAGCCCGGCCGCGAGGCCGACTGCCACGCCGACGAACAAGCCGAGCGCGACCGAGGCGAAGCCGATGATCAGCGCCAGTTGCGCGCCATAGAGCAGCCGCGAGTAGAGGTCCTGGCCGTAGGAATCGGTGCCCAGCCAGTGCGCGGCACTCGGTCCCTGCAGCGCGGCCATCAGGTCCTGGGCGGTCGGGTCGTGGGTGGCCAGCCACGGGGCACACACCGCCGCGACGACATAGATCGCCAGGATGACGAGGCCGGCCATCGCGCTGCGCTGCCGCAGCAGCGGTTGCAGGAAGCGCTGTTTCCATTGCGAACCCCGGGCCAGCGGGGCGACATCGATTGCTTCACTCATGGTCAGCGTCTCCGAAGGCGTGGATCGAGGAACTGGTAGGTCTGGTCGACGGCGAGATTGACCGCCACGAACAGCAGGCCGGTCAGCATGATGCCGGCCTGGACCACGATGTATTCGCGGTTGAGCACCGCCGTGGTGACCATCATGCCGAGGCCGGGCAGCGCGAACACCACCTCGGTCATCACCGCGCCGCGCAGCATGCCGCCAAGCTGCAGGCCGATGACGGTGACCAGCGGCATCAGCACGTTGCGCATGCCGTGCACCCAGACCACGCGCCAGGCCGGCTCGCCGCGCGCCTTGGCCGCCAGGATGTAGGGCTGCCCGAGCACCTCGAGCAAACTGGAACGCGTGATGCGCGCGATCAGTCCGACATACCAGGCGCCCAGCGTAATGGCCGGCAGCGCCAGGTGCCACAGCCCCTGCCAGAAATCCTCCCAGGGCGCGACAAATCCCAGCACCGGGAACCAGCCGAGGTCGACCCCGAACACCCAGATCAGGATGATGCCGAGATAGAAGCTGGGAAACGCGTTCCCACCGATTGCCAGCGTGGTGGCCAGCACATCGATCCAACTGTTGCGGTAGAGCGCAGCCAGCACGCCGGTCGGAATGCCGATCACGAGCGCGATCAGCAGCGACAGCGCGGCCAGCGTCAGGGTCACCGGTAGCGCCTGCAGCACCGCCAGTTCGAAGATATTCTGGTTGGTGATGTAGGAGGTGCCCCAGTCGCCGCTCACGAAATTGGCCAGCCAGTGTCCATACTGGAGCACGACGGGCTGGTCCAGGCCGAGCTCGTGGGTCAGCTGGTCGTAGGACGCCTTGGAATAGTCGGACCCCAGCATGATGCTCACCGGATCGCCCGGGGCCAGCTTCAGGAAGGCGAAGCTGGCTGCCGAGACGATGAGCAGCACCAGCAGGGTCTGCGCCAGTTTGGCGGATACAGCCTGGAACATCAGCTCAGCCAGACGGCGTGCAGGTTCAGCAGATCGACCGGGATGTACTGGAAGCCCTGGACCCGCTTGTGCAGGATCTTGAACACCTTCATGTGGGCCAGCATCGCCAGGGGCGCATCCGCCATCAGGATGTCCTCCGCCTGGTAGTACAGCTTCTTGCGCGTCGCCTGGTTGAGCGTGTCCTGTGCGTCGGAGATCAGCGCGTCGAACGCCTTGTTGCTGTAGCCGACGAAGTTCCACGGCTTGCCGCTATGCCATTCCGGATAGATGGTCTCGTCGGGATCGAGGTCGGCGATCCAGGCCTCATCGTACATGTCGAAGTCGCCGCCGTTGCGCCGCTTGGTCCACACGGCCCGGTCCAGCAGCTCGATTTTCGGCTTGACGCCGATCTTTTCCAGCATCGGCAGCAGCAGCTGCGAATTGCGCGTGCCGCTGCCGCCCGAGCCGGTGAAGCCCTGGGCCACGATGTAGACCGGGTTGACCTCGCCCTGGACCTTCGACTGCTTGCGGTACGCCATCGCCTTCTTCAGGTCGAAGGTCTGGCCGCGGCCGCTCCTGGCGATGTTCTTGTCGTAGAAATCGGTCATGGGCGGGGAAATCGGGCTGTAGGCCGGAATGGCCTCGCCGAAATAGCCCTGCTTGACGATGGCATTGCGGTCGATCGCGGCGGCCACGGCCTTGCGCAGCATCGGATCGTCGAAAGGCGCGCGGCGGGTGTTCATGCCGACATAGCTGTAATTGCCTTCCACCTCGCCGTAGACCTTGAGGCTGGGATTGGCCTTCAGCTGCGGAATGAACTGGAACGGCGACAGGCTCATGCCGTCGACCTGGCCCGACATCATGGCGGCCACAGCCGCGGTCGGCTCCTTGATCAGCAGGATCTGTACGCCGTCGAGGTAAGGCAGGCCCGGCTCGAAGTAATCCGGGTTGCGCTCCAGCTTGATGGATTCATTCTCGCGCCAGCCGGCAAACTTGAATGGGCCGGTACCCACCGGGTTGCGCCCGAAGGCCTTGCCGTACTGCTCGACGGCGCGCTTGCTGACGATGGTGCCGGCACGTCCCGTACTGCCGGTGAGTGCCACCGGCAGGAAGGCGTAGGGCTTGTTGAAGCGCATGCGGATGGTGTGGTCGTCGACGATGTCGATGCCGGCGAGCTGTTCGAACTTCCAGGCATGCGGCGAACCGACGGCCGGATCCTTGACGCGCTCCAGGCTCCATTTCACGGCCTCGGCGTCGCAGGGATCGCCGTTGTGGAACTTCACGCCCTTGCGCAACGTGAAGACATGGGTCTTGTCGTCGGGCATGTCCCATTTCTCGGCGAGGTCCGGCACGAATGAGACCTTCTTGCCGTCGTAGGCCACCTTGAGCAAGCCGTTGTAGATATTGTTGAGGATCTTCACCGAGCCCAGGGAGGAGGTGAAGTGGGGATCCAGGGTGTCGACCGCGTCGATCCAGGCCAGCTTGATGGTGCCGCCGCGCTTGGGTGCCGCAGCCATGGCGTTCTGCACCAGCGCGCCCCCCATGATGGCGCTGCTTGCGGCCAGCCCGGCTCCGCTGCCCATCAGTTTCATGAACCCGCGGCGATTGATCCTGGCGGCCAGGGCATCGGCCAGTTTTTCCTTGTGATCCTGTTCTGACATGCTTTTCTCCTAACAAGTGATACGGTTTCACCAACAATGCCGGGAGAGGTTTAGCAAGCCGTATGCCAGCCAATGGATTGAATAATATCCATTGTTTTATATGCAATTTAATCTTTCAACGTCCAGGCGGCCCGTTTCGGACGCCTGTGGCGTGCACCATGCCATTGCAGGCTGCACCACTCAAAAATCGAATCATTTGTAAGAACAAATGACGGTTGATGCTTACAAATGTGCAAGGCGCGGTGCACCGGCGGACTCGACGGCGCCGGGCCGGGACATTTCCGGCTGTTTGTAAGATCGGCGGCAAGGGGCTGCGCGCAGGCCGCGCGCTGGAATGGTGCACGCGGCGACACGCCTGTGCATGGAGAACGGTCCGCCCGACAAGACGGATAGTGGCTTCGCGTCACGGCTCACGCCTGGCCACCTTCATGTCCGGCGCCAGCGTTCGCTAAAGGGGCAGCCAGGTCGGCTGCTTACCGGTGCAGCCGACCCGAAGCCGGTTGCAGGTCCGCGCTCAGCGCCTCGCGTTCGTCGAACACGAAGCAGTCGCCGCGATAATGCGCCCCGCCGACTTCCTCGAAATACTTGAGGATGCCGCCTTCGAGCTGGTACACCCGTTCGATGCCGATCGCCTTCATGTGGATGGCGGCCTTTTCGCAGCGGATGCCGCCGGTGCAGAACGACACCACGGTCTTGCCGGCGTAGTCGGGCAGATGGGCGGCCAGCCGCGGGGGAAATTCGCTGAAGACGCCGATGTCGTAGTCGACGGCGTTCTCGAAGGTGCCGGCGGCCACCTCGTAGTCGTTGCGGGTGTCGAGCATCACCACCGGGCGGCCTTCGTCGTCGCAGCCGCGATCGAGCCACTGCTTCAGCGTCGCGGCCGGCACTGACGGCGCGCGGCCCGCTTCCGGGCGGATCAGCGGGTGCTTCATGGTGATGATTTCCTTCTTCAGCCGCACCCGCATGCGCTTGAACGGCGGCTCGGCCGACAGGCTTTCCTTGGGCGCGAGATCGCCGAAGCGCGGATCGGCACGCAGATGGGCGACGATGGCGTCGATCGCCTGGCGCGAGCCGGCCAGGAACACGTTGATGCCTTCCGGCGCCAGCAGGATGGTGCCCTTGAGATCGAGTGCAAGACAGCGCGCGGTGAGGTCGGCCTTCAAGGCCTCGCGGTCGGCGAGGGAAACGAATTTGTAGCAGGAGATATTGACGACGGACACGGTAAAACCCTTTCATTCCGATTCCAGATCCAGCCCGGCTTTGTCGCCTTCGCCTTGCCGTGCGACAGCACTGTCTGCGGCTCGGCTTCGCGCCACGTTGGATCTGGAATCGGAATCAGCCAGTCGGCATTATCCCGGAAACTGTCCCCACGGGATCAACCGGCCGGTTCTGCCCTGCCGGGGGTTTTGATACCCTTCGGTCTTCCCCCTGCCTTTTCCCGATCATGGACGAACAATTGCAAACGCTGGCATACGCCAAGAAAACCGCGATCGAGCTGGCCGTCCAGTTCGGTCCCAAGCTGCTGGTGGCGCTGCTGATCCTGGTGGCGGGCTATTACGTCGGGCGCTGGGTGGGCAAGCTGGTCGACTCCATGCTGGCGAAACTCGGGCTCGACGAGCCGTTGCGCGTGCTGCTGGTTCGCTTCGTGCGCATCCTGGTGCTGGGCCTGTTCCTCATCATGGCGCTGCAGAACCTGGGGGTGCAGCTATTGCCGCTGATCGCCGGGCTGGGCGTGGCAGGCGCAGGCATCGCGCTGGCCATGCAGGGCGTGCTCGGCAACCTGGCGGCCGGACTGACGATCCTCTTCACCCGGCCGTTCCACGTGGGCGAATACATTTCCATCGCCGACGAGGAAGGCCGGGTCGAGGACATCAAGCTGTTCAATACCGTGCTGAGTCATCCCGACCGCTCGCGCATCGTCATTCCCAACCGCAAGATCGTCGGCGAGATCCTGCACAACTTCGGCACGCTGCGGCAGCTCGACGTGGTCGTCGGCGTGGCCTACGACACCGACATCGGACAGGCACTGGCCGCCATCCAGGACCTGCTGCGCATGCATCCGAAAATCCTGCAGGAGCCCGAGCCGGTGATCCGCGTGCTGACGCTGGCCGATTCCAGCGTCCACATCGCCATCCGCCCGTGGGCCGCCGTGGCCGATTTCAACGCGGCCTCGAGCGACGTCACCCAGGCGGTGCTGGAAAGCTTCCGCGCACGCGGCATCACCATTCCCTTCCCGCAGCGCGAAGTGCGCCTGCTCGGCACGTCATGAAGCGCGCCGCCCCCCTCGCCAGCCGCGCGCCGAAAGTGGCCTACACCGATCCGCTGGCCGAGGTGCTGCGCCCCGGCCAGTCGGTCGAGCTGCTGAAGGAACTGCACATCCTGACGCGCGACGGCAAGCTCAACCAGGACAGCCGCCGCAAGCTGAAGCAGGTGTATCACCTGTGCAATTTCATCGAGCCGCTGCTGGACGACGTGCTGGCCCGGCAGGACACGCTGACGCTCGCCGACCACGGCGCCGGCAAGTCGTATCTGGGCTTCATCCTGTACGACCTGTTCCTGAAGGCACGGCCCGGCGCCCACATCTATGGCATCGAAACGCGCGACGAACTGGTGGAAAAATCGCGCGAGCTCGCGGCCCGGCTGGGCTTTGAGCGCATGTCGTTTCTCAATGCGACGGTGGCGGAATCGATCACCACCGAGACCCTGCCGCCGCGCATCGACATCGTCACCGCGCTGCATGCCTGCAATACCGCGACCGACGACGCCATCCAGTTCGCCCTCGCCAAACAGGCCCGCCACATCGTGCTGGTGCCGTGCTGCCAGGCCGAGGTCGCGGCCGTGCTGCGCAAGCACAAGAACGAATCCTTCGGCAAAACCCCGCTGTCGGAAATCTGGCGCCACCCGATCCACACCCGCGAATTCGGCAGCCAGCTGACCAATGTGCTGCGCTGCCTGCAGCTGGAATCGCACGGCTACGCGCTCACCGTCACCGAGCTGGTGGGCTGGGAGCACTCGATGAAGAACGAGCTCATCATCGCCACCCAGGCAAACGCCCCGCGCCGGAACGCACGCGAACGCCTGCAGCAGATCCTGATTGAGCTCAATCTGCAGGAACTCGAAGCGCGTTTCCTGGGAACCCCATAAGCCGCAAACCATCCTATGCTTCGAAGGCATCGTTAATTTTGCGGATCGAATCATGCGCCTGCCCGCTTCGCCGTTTCGCTTCATCGTGGTCGCCCTGTTCGCCGCCCTGGCTGGCTGCGCCACGCCGCAATACCAGACGACCGTCCGGCTGATCCCGCCGGCCGATGCGCAGGGCCGCGCCTGCGTGCAGGCCTGCGATGCCAAGAAAGCGGCCTGCCAGAGCGATTGCCAGACCCACTACCAAGCCTGCACCAAAGCGCTCGAGCCGCAGGTTGAAGCACGCTATCTCGATGCGCTGAAAAAATACGAACTCGAGTTGAAGCAGTATGCGGCGGCGCTGCGGCACTATGAGATGCAGATGCAGTTCGACTGGATGAACCGCTATCCCTTCTACCCTTACTGGTGGGACCCGTGGCCGGGGCCTTATTTCCCGCCGCCCTATCGCGAACCGGTGATGCCGACGCGCGAAGGCGTGCGCGCGCAACTGGAAAAATCCGAGTGCAAGGCCGACTGCGGCTGCCTGCCGGCCTACGATACCTGTTTCGTCGGCTGCGGCGGCCAGCGCGTGACCGAGACGATGTGCATCAAGAACTGTCCGCCCGCGAAATGAGGCTTATGCAGCCGCCTGAAGCGTAGCCAGTTTCACCGGTACGCTGGCGGTGTCGGTATTGATCCAGATTTCGCCGTCCTGCACCATGCATTGCAGACGCATGCTGCGTTCGGCCAGTGCCGCCAGCGCCTGGCTGGTTTCGGCGGGCAGCTGCAACACGGTCAGATTGGTAAAGCGCGTGAGCTTGCTGGCGATCTGCTTCCACCATACCTCGCAACTGCTGCTGTAGCACAGCACCACGACCTGTTCGGCGCGGCTGCACGCGCGGCGGATACGCGCATCGTCGGGCTGGCCGAGATCGATCCACAGCGTGATCTCGCCCGCCAGGTTCTTCACCCACACCTCCGGCTCGTCGACGTCGAACAGCCCTTTGGTGAAGGCGATGCCCTCCTGCGCATGCAGCGCATAGGCCAGCACCCGCACCATCATGCGTTCGTCGGTTTCGGAAGGATGACGCGCAATCGTCAGCGCATGGTCGCCGTAGACGTGGCGGTCCATGTCGGCGATCTGCAGGTCGGCTTTGTAGATGGTGGCTTTGAGCGCCATGGGGAGGTCTCACTTGAAACGCAAAAATGCCCGAAGGGCATCAATACCCAGAGGGCATAAATAAAAAAACCCCGGCGAACCGGGGTTTTTTCACATCAGGTCGAAAAAATTACGACATGACCTGGATGTTCGAGGCTTGCTTGCCCTTGGGGCCAGTCGTCACTTCAAAGCTGACTTTCTGGTTTTCCTGCAGGGACTTGAAGCCGCTGGAGTTGATTGCGGAGAAATGTGCAAAGAGATCTTCGCCGCCGTTATCCGGAGTGATGAAGCCAAAACCTTTTGCATCGTTAAACCACTTAACAGTACCCGTTTCCATCTTGTTTCCTATCTATCTAAAAAAATTGAGCGACATGCTCCATCGATCGAATTTCAAGGAAAAAGGCTTACCAGAGGTACCGCAATTTAAAGCTTGAATCCAACAGATGGCGTATTGATAACACAGAAGAATCAGATGTCCAAGGTTTTTTTCATTTCCCCTCCAGCGGGCGCAGCACCATCGTGTCGCCGCGCTGGGTGAATTCGAGGTGCTTCAGCACGCTCATGCCCAGCAGCACCTGATCATCCGTCATGCCCGGGTTGAGGCTGGCCGGCACGTTGCGCAGAACGAAGGGCCCAAACGCCAGCGCACCGATGCGGCTGGTGCGGGTGACGACCGTGCCGTTGGCAGTCATCGACGGCAGGTACGCGCCAGCCTCGAGTCCCAGTTCACCCGCCAGATGCGCCGGCACCGACACCAGCGTGGCCCCGGTGTCGAGCAGGAAGCTGACCGGCCGGCCATTGATCGTGCCCGGGAACACATAGTGCCCGTCGCCGCTGCGCTTCAGGACCAGCTCGGCACCCGGCGCGAGTTGCAGGTCGCGATTGGGATGGTCGCGTGCCTGCAGACTGTTCTCGAAATAGAGATAGAACATCCCCAGCATCAGCAGGCTGGCGACCAAGGCCATGCCGCGCCCGAGGGGGCGATACGGGTTGGGCGAAGACTCGTTCTCTTGCATCGGTTCATTCCGTTCGCGGGTCTGTTGCTGCAGGGCCATCAAGAATAATTGCGTCATGGCCGACTATATTCACAGAAGCGGCAATTGTGAAAGGGGATGCGATGTTCACCCTGGCAATTCATCCAGCATGGCCCGGCGTCAGATACGGCGTATGTCTGATCCTGCTTCTTTGCGCCGGGTTCCTTCATGCCGCGCAGCCGGCCCCGGCCTCCTGGTTTCCCGACGCGCCGACGTTCCGCCATTACATCTGGGCCGACCAGCCGTGTCCCGGCTGCACGCCCCTCGATGCCCAGCCCAGGTGGACGCGCATGGCCCTGCGTGCCGGCCTGTCCGAAGTGCATTTCAAGCGGGCGCCCGACGAAAGCGGCGGCCAGGCTTATTCGGTTGCGCCCAATGTGGTGGTGCTGTCGCCTTCGGCGCTGCAACTGGCCGGCTGCCAGCTGGCGTTTCTCATCGGCCACGAAATCGTCCACATCGCGCTACGCCATTTTGACGAGGATGCCATCGCCCTGTCGGTTTACTCCGGCAAGCCTGCCTACTGGACCCGCCATGGCGAGGATGCCATGCAACTGGCCGACGGCAATTTCGGCCTGGCGCTGAAGCTATCCCCGCTCTGGCAGCAACAGGAACGGGAAGCCGACTGGCTCGGTGCGCTGCTGGCGGCGCAGGTTTGCGGATGCAGCCTGGAAGACGGTGCGCTGGCCTATTTCCGTCATGACGAACAATCCGGTGGCGGCATCGCAGCCGCCCATGCGCCGGCCACGGAACGCATCCGGCAACTGCTGCCGTTTACCGAATCGGCCCGGCGCCTGATGGCCCTGGCGCCGCGCTGAGGCGGCACAGTCAGGCGACGTGCTGCATGCGCGGCTGGCTGAAGTGGCAATGCGGCGCATCGCCGAAAATGTCGCGCAGGTAGCGGGTTTCGATGTGCAGCAGACGTTCGTGGTCACCCCCCTCCAGATAGACATCCGGCTGCGCCATCAAATCGTCGTCCCACACCATTTCCACGCCCCAGGCATTCGGCAGGCCCGGTACCACGCCGGGCTCGCATTCGCTGAACAGACGGCTCACGCTGGCTTCGTCGGCCAGACTGAATTCCACGCCGTGGTCGAGGCCCAGCCTGCCGAGATGGACCTCCTGGTCGGCGGGGATCATCGCCACCATCTGGCAGCCGACGCCGTCGAGCAGCACGCCCTTGGCCACGCGGTTGGACGGGATCCCTGCCGCACGTGCCGTTTCGGTGCTGGTGTGCGTGTGCGGGTGCGCGACGATGTCGAATGGAATCATGTGCTCGTCGAGAAAGCGCGCCATGCGGTGTAGTGCGTTCATGATCGTCTCCTGGCAAGAAAAGGACGACTTTCACTATAGTTCACGCCCCGTCCGGCTGCTGGCGGCTAACGCCGCTGCGGACGGTCGGCGGCGCGAAAATGCCGGCGCGGCGCCCGCGTATGCTCCTGCTGCTGGCAAGCGCGGCGAAACGCCAGCAATGCGTCCTGCGCCTGCCCCAACACGCTGTCGGGGGCGTAATGCCCTGCCGCGTTCGGCTCGCCCGCCGTCACCCCGGTCAGCAACTCGATCCCTTCGGTCGCCAGCTTCGCCGTATGGATATGGAAGCGCCCCCCGGCGACCGCCTCGACCACGCGTGGCGCCAGCATCAGGTGGCGCCGGTTGCGCGCGGGGATCAGCACGCCCTGGCTGCCGTCGAGGCCGGCGGCCTCGCAGACGCTGAACCAGCCCTCGATCTTTTCGTTGATGCCGCCCACCGGCAACACCTCGCCGTGCTGGTTGACCGCGCCGGTGACGGCGATGCCCTGCTTGAGCGGCAGGCCCGACAGCGCCGACAGCAGCGCATAGAGCTCGGCGCAGGATGCGGAATCGCCCTCCACGCCGTGGTACTGCTGCTCGAAGACGATCGTGGCATTGAGGGAAAGTGGCGCCAGGTGCGCGAACAGCGCCGCCAGGTAGGCCTGCAGGATGAATACGCCCTTGTCGTGGATCGGCCCGGAGAGCTCGACCTCGCGCTCGATGTTGAGGAGTCCCTCCTCGCCCGCATAGGTACGCGCCGACAGCCGTACCGGCAGGCCGAAGCGGTAATCGCCGAGGTCGATCTGGGTCAGGCCGTTGACCTGGCCCGTGCGCGCGCCATGCAGGTCGATCAGCACGTCGCCTTCGGCGATCTCCTCGCGCAGCCGCTGTTCGGGGTAGTCGTGGCGCGCGGCATGCGCGGCGAGCGCCGTCTCGACATCCATCGCCGTCACCCGGCCCGGCCCGCGCGCCCGGCAGATCGCGGCGCTTTCCATCACCATCGCCTCGGTGCGCGCGAAAATCGCGCTCTCGCGCACCTGGTCGCCCGCCTCGCGGTGCGATTCCTCGAGCAGGCGCGCCACCGCCGCCGCCGAGAAATGCGGCAGGCCGTGCTCGCGGCAGACGTGGGCGACGAAAATCGCCGAGGCGCGGCGGGTGTCCGAACTGGCCACGAAGCTGTCGGCGAAATCCACCTTGGTGCGGAAATGGCGGGCGAACTCCGGTGCAGCCTCCTGCAATTCGTAATACTGGTCGCGCGAGCCTATCAGCACGAGCTTGACCTCGACGTCGACCGCCTCCGGAACCAGCGACACCGCCGCGATCGGCGAAAACGACACCCCCGGCTCCTCGATCTGCAGCCGCCCGCTGCGCAGGAAGCGCCGCAGTTTCTCCCACACCAGCGGATCGGCCAGCACGTCGCGCAGATGCAGCATCAGGAAGCCGCCGTGTGCCTGCAGCAGGCTGCCGGCACGGATGCGCGAAAAATCGGTCACCAGCACGTCGTTCTCGGACTGGTATTCGATGCTGCCGAACAGGGCGCGGAACAGCGGATTGTCCTCGACGATCACCGGCGCGCCGGCGAGGCCGCCGTTGTCGACCACCAGATTGACCCGGTAGCGCGCCAGCACGGCGTGCAGTGCCGCCTCCCGGCCTTCATCCTCCTCGCCGCCGTTGAACAGCTCCAGGTTGTCGAACACGTCATGCTCCAGCGCATCGAGCCAGGCATTGAGCTTGGCGGCGTCCTTGATCTGCTTCTTCAGTCCGGCACGGATCACTTGCAGTTCGCGCTCGACCAGCGGCTTCACCACCTGCCGCCGCAGCGCTGCCAGCGCTTCGTTCATCGCGCGTTCCAGCGGCTGGGTCTTCTCGATGTAGCGGGCGATCTCGGCGCGCAGTTCCTGCTCGGCCTGCTCCACCGCCGCGCGGCGCGCCTTCGGCAGCGCCAGTACCTCGTCCTCGGTGAGCGCCTGTCCCTTCTTGCCGATGAGGGTGAACACCATGCGGCCGGCCTCGCGGTGCAGCGAAAAGCTGCGCGCCTCGGCAAACGCCGACAGCTCGGCATAGTGGCGCGCCACGTCGTCCTTCCAGGCCTGCTCGATGCGTTCGCTCTCGGTCTTGTACTCCTGCCCCCCAAGTTGCGGCGGAATCTCGGCCTGCAGGTTCTTCACCGTCTGCGCCAGCAACTGGCGCAGCAAGCGTCCTTCGCCGGCCGGCAGGCGCAATGCCAGCGGCCGCTCGGGGGTATCAAAATTATGCAGGTAGCACAGGTCCGGCGGCACCCGCCGCTTCGCCGCTGCCTCGACCATCGCCTGCCTGAGCAGCGAGGAACGGCCGCTGCCGACCTCGCCCAGCACGAACAGGTTGTAGTTGGGCTGGTCCATGCCGAGGCCGAAGCGGGCGGCCGCCTCCGCGCGAGTCTGCCCGATCCAGGGCAAGGCCTCGTCCGCCAGTTCGGCGGTGTCGACGAAGCCAAGCGTGGCGGGATCGATGGTCAGGCGCAGGTCGGCTGGAGACAGAGGAACGGTCGGCATGGTGTAGGCAGTCTTTGTTATAGGGTGGTTGGATTATTGCGCAAGACCGATGGCCCGGCCCGATTCAGCGTGTCAGCCGGCCGGTCCACTGCGCCTGGCTTTGCAGGTAGCGCGCGCGCAGGTTGGCCGCATTGTCCCGCAGCACGTCGGCGGGTGCGGCCAGCGCCTGCATCACTGCGCGTTCGATTTCGTCGACCGTCACGCCGCGTGGAACCGAGTCCGGTTCCCAGGTTTCGGCGAAGGCGGTCGCCTTGAGCGGACGGTCGCCCTGCTGCGGCGGGATCAGGCTGACCCGCGGCAACCCATAGGCCAGCGCGACGATCCGCCCATGCAGACTGCTGCCGATGGCGCCACGGCTGGCGGCAATCAGCGCGCAGATATCCCACAGGTTCAGCGACTCGAACAAGCGCGTCGTGCCGGGCGGCAGCCGCTGCTGCAGGATGTCGTAAAGCCCCGCGTCATCGTGCCAGGGCGCTGCGCCGGCGCGATAGCACACCAGCCCCAGCCCGGTCGCGGCGACCACCCGGGACAGTTCACGCACCAGGGCATCCAGCGTGGCGTCATCGCCGAAGTCGGCACTGAACTGGAGCGCCAGGTAGCCTTGGGGAAAGTCCGTGCGCAGGGCCTGCACTTCGCCATGATGCTGTTGCACCGCAATCCGTTCACCGAAACACGCCGCCACCATCACGGCCGGATCGGGGCACAGCGGGACATCGAGACCCTCCGCCCGCAGCGCGGCCTGCGTCAGATGATCCCGCACGCTGGCCCAGTCCGCCTGCCTGAGCGCAGTCTGGACCGCTTCACGGTGCGCAAGCGGCAGATGGGGCCAGTCCACACCGCCCACGGCGTTGAAAATCAATGTCCCGCCCGGCGCCAGCGCCTCGCGTCCCGCCACATAGGGGGCGAGGCGCGACGAGCCGAGCTGATCGGCGGCCCACGCGGCAGCCGCAACCGGGGCGGCGTCGTAGCGCGCAATCGCGGCAGCGGCCCCGGCAGGATCGAGCAGCATGACCGCAGCCTGCCAGGCCGTGCAGGCCAGCAGTTCGCCGCCGACATGAATCAACTGGAGTGGCCGCTCCGCACCCAGCGCGCGCACCCGATGCCCCCCGAATGCCCGCAGATCGCGTTCGACCAGCCCGGCAAACGCAAACGCCCGCTCCGGCAGCAAAGCCGTCATCAGATGGGGAAACAGCAGGTCGCCGAAGTTGTGGCGATCGAAGGCGCCAAACAGGACCGACGGGGCACTGACGCTGAGTTGCGGATTCTTCACGTGTCCTCGGATTCACACACCATGGAATTTCACATTACATTCTAGGCAGCCCTCATCCTCTACAGCCCCCTGATGAAATCCGCCCGACCGTCTTTCTTCATCCTGATCGCCTTCATCGGCGGGCTGGCCATCCTGAGTTCCACGCTGTCGAAGACGCCGGTCCTGCCGCTGTTCGCCCACACGCTCCACGCCACGCCGGCGGAAATCGGCTGGATCGTCATGGCCTCGACGATTCCCGGCATCCTCATCAGCTATCCCGCCGGTGCACTGTCGGACTATCTCGGCTCGCGGCGCCTGCTGCTGGCGTCGCTGGTCGTGTTCGCCACCGCGCCCTTCCTGTATCTGCTGGTCAAGACGGCCCCGCAGCTGATGGCGGTGCGTTTCTATCACGGCTTCGCCACGGCGATTTTCGGCACCGTGGCGAACGCGGCGATCGCCGAACGCTACACCACCGAGCGCGCAGCGCGCCTATCCACCTATTCCTCGGTCACCATCGTCGGGCGCTCCATCGCGCCGTTTCTTGGCGGCAGCCTGATCTCGCTGGCGAGTTTCCACGCCGTCTACATCGCCTGCGCGATCAGCGGCGTGCTGGCGCTGGGCGCCGGTCTGCTGCTGAAGGACCCTGCACCCAGACCGAAAGCGAAACTCGAATTACCCCATTTCTGGGCAAGCCTGACCACCGTGCTGCGCGACCGCGGCATCATGCTGGTGAGCGGGGTCGAGGCGGCGCAATACCTGGTGTTTGGTGCCATCGAAGCCTTCCTTGCCCTGTTCGCCGCTTCGCTCGGCATCCCGGCGTGGGAGATCGGCGTCATCCTCGGCGTACAACTCGTCAGTATCGTGTTCGCCAAGCCGCTGATGGGCAAGGTGTCGGACCGCCTAGGGCGCCGCCGCGTCATCCTGCCCGGCCTGCTGATCGGCGCCGGGAGCATCGCGCTGCTGCCGTTTGCGCCCAGCTTCATGGGCCTGTCGGTGCTGAGCCTGACGTTCGGCATCGGCTTCGCCACCGTCACCTCGTCCACTTCCGCACTCGTCGCCGACCTCACGCGCGACGGCCGCTATGGCTCGTCGATGGGCGTGCTGCGCACCGTGATGGACGTCGGCCAGTCGATCGGCCCGGTGCTCACCGGCTGGATGGTCGGCGTCGCCGGCTACAGCAGCGCCTTCACCCTGCTGGCAGCGATTCTGCTGCTCGCCGCCGTCATGCTGGGGCTGCTGCTGCGCGACGCGTCCGATCGGCTATAGTGATGCAGCCCCTTCCCTGAGGAGACCATCATGCGCATCCACCCCCTGCTCGCCCTATTGGCATTCGCCCCCGCCTTCTTCGCCCTTCCGGCCACCGCCGATTCGAGTGCCAGCGCCCTGCTCGCCGCCGCCCGGCACGACGCGGCCGCAGCCCAGGCGTGCCTCGCCCACGCGAAGGGCGAACATGTCGCCCAACTCAATTGCTGCAAGGACCACAAAGGCCTCTGCGGCTGTCGCGCCGGCAAGATCGTGTGCTGCGACGGCACCGTCAGCACCGAGCCAGGGTGCACGTGTCATGGCGACGAAGGCGTCGCCGAGTAGCAACACACCCCCAACAGAGCCTTGACACATGTAGCCTATGGGATACACTTCGGCTATGCGTGTATCGATGACCGAAGTCTACCGGGACTGGATCAGCGAACTGAAGGATCGCGCCGGCCGCGCCCGCATACAAGTGCGCGTCGACCGGCTGGCTCACGGCAATCCCGGTCAGCATCGCAATCTCACGCACGGCATATCGGAATTGAAGATCGACGCCGGCCCCGGCTACCGGGTCTATTACACCGAGCGAAACGGGAAACTGATCATTCTGCTTGCCGGCGGCGACAAGTCGACGCAGCAGCAGGACATCAAGACGGCCATCGCGCTCGCCAGAAATTTGCAGGAGTAACCCACATGCCCAAGGCTTCCACCAAACTGACCGCCAAGACGAAGACCGTACCCTACGACGTGGCCGAGCAGCTGCGCACCCCCGAGGAAATGGCCGCCTATCTCGACGCCTGGCTGGAGGAGGCCCCGGACGACGCGGCAGGCATCGCCCGTGCGCTGGGTGACATCGCCCATGCGAAAGGCATGTCTCAAGTCGCGCGCGACGCGGGGCTGAGCCGGGAAAGTCTCTACAAGGCGCTCAGCGAGAACGGCAATCCGAGTTTTGCGACAGTGCTCAAGGTCGCGCGGGCGCTGGGGGTGCGGCTGCATGCGGAAGCGGCCTGATGCTGGGTTCTGATTCAGTCAGTTTATTGAGCCTTACCTATTACCCACCCCTTGGAAAAGCAATGAAACAAAGGACTCCGTTCGTATTTCTCCTAAGTTTGGGATTGTTGATCGTCATGTTCAGCGCAACAACAGCACTAATCTACGAAGATTACGAATTAAGCGACCATGGTGAGGAAACGACTGCGACTATCGAAGGGTTGGAATACGTGAATAGAACAAAGCAAGGGCGAGAGACGTACTTCCACGCCATCACGTTTGGCGCCCATTACGCCACGTTAGGTCTAGATTCCCCATATCCCGCAGGAACCCAAGTACAAGTAACATACTTACCCGAGACCCCTGAAAGAGTTAAGCCTGGAAATCTAAGAAATAAATCAATGCTCGATATTTTGTCAGGCGGGGTCCCGATGACTGGCTACCTCCTTTGCCTTGTGATGCTAGCCATCACTGTGGCCAATTTTGTTAGCTACAGGAAGGGCCGCGATTGAGCCGCCTCGACGAGCGAACAGTCCACATCTCAACGAGTACTTATTTGTCAGTTGCGAGGAATGGAAAATTTTTTGAATTGAGAACAGCACGCGACATGCTTGAGAAGGCACGTCGAGAACATCAAAGGCTCTCGGAACACTTCGACGGAGATAATCTTTTCAATTTTTTCATCACTGCGTACCACGTCAGCGATTACATTCGTAATGCCCATATTGTCCCGCAAGTCGTGCTTGAAACGTTCTTGGGGGATCAAGATATCCGAGACTGTCGGGACATCTGCGACAAGGGAAAGCATCTCACGTTAACAAAACGTGCAAATCCAAGGACGGGTATTTGGCGTGGCTGCTTTAATGGGGCGCCACTTAATACCCTTTCGCTTAATGGCGGCAGCAAATGGATTCTGCACACTGGCGATCGAGACGTCGACGTTGTGCAGTTGGCAGATCGCGTTCTCTCAAAGTGGGAAGCGTTCTTCTCCACCAATGGTCTTTAGTTCGACCAAATTTTGTATTCGACACCAATATGCAGTAGCCTGCCGAACCGTTTGTATCCAATTACTTACTCAGCGCCACCCAAACCCCATCCCACCCCGCCTCAGGCGGCGTCTTCCGGAACGCCGCAATCCGCTCCAGCATGACCTGGCTGGGCCGATCGCCCGGCGCATCGGCGAGGCATTCGCAGAACGCCGCTTCTGCCGCATCCCAGTCCTGTGCGCGGTAGCGCGCCAGCCCGGTCTCGTAGGCCTGTACCCGCTGCTTGTCGCTTTCGCCCAGTTCGTCTGAATAGCCCAGCAACTCGTACACCCTGACCGGCTCCTGTTTGCCGACGACGCGCAGGCTGTCGATTTCGCGGAAGGCCAGCGTCTCGCCTGCCAGGTCCCGCGTTCCCTCGCTGACGAGGATGCGCGTGCCGTAGAACTTGTTGGCCTGCTCCAGCCTGGACGCGAGATTCACGATGTCGCCGATGACGGTGTAGCCGCGCGAGGTTTCGGAACCGATGTTGCCCACCGTCACCTCGCCGCTGGCGATGCCCATGCGCACGTTGACCACGGGCAGACCCTCGCGGGTGCCGAACATCTCGGGCAGCCAGGCGCGGAAGGCCTCCATGCGTGCCAGCTGCTCCAGCGCGGCGATGCAGCCCAGCCGCGCGTGGTCCGCGGGATCGGTGAAGGGCGGGCCCCAGAAGGCCATGACGGAGTCGCCGATGTATTTGTCGACGATGCCCTGCTGTGTGCGGATCACCTCGGACATCAGCGAAAAATAGCGGTTGAGGAAGCGCACCGCGGCATCCGGCGTCAGCCCCTCGCACAGGCGGGTGAAATCCTGCAGGTCGGAGAAGAACACCGTCATCACTTGGCGCTCGCCGCGGTCCGTCGGGATGCGGTTTTCCAGCAGGCTCTTCACGATGCGCGGATCGACATACTGGCCGAAGGTTGTGCGGATGCGCTCCTTCTCGCGCAGCCCGACTACCATGTGGTTGAAGGAAGTGGCGAGCGTGGCCAACTCGTCGTGGGTACGCACCAGGATTTCCACGTCGAGGTCGCCCGCTTCCACCGCCCGCGTGCCGCCCAGCAGGCGCTTGACCGGATCGACCAGCGAACGCGTGACAAAGGCAGCGAAGATCAGCCCGAGCGCGGTGGCGATGCCGGTGACGATCCAGTTGAGCGTGGTGGCGCGCGCCTCCTCGGCCTTGGCCTGCTTGGCGGTGTCCTGGGTCAGTTTGTTGAGCAGGTCGGTGGTCTTCTGGATTTCGACGTCGACGGCGTCCTTCTCGCGCAGCAGGGCGTCGCGCACGATTTTCTCCGAGCGCGGCGTGCCTTCCTGCGCCTCGATCTGGAACTGACGGAAGGTCGCGTGGAAATGCTGACGCGCGGTCTGGATGGACGGCAGCTCCTTGCCCAGTATGGCGAGCGTGACGCGGTCGAGTTTGATGCCCTTCTCCGCTTCGGCTTCGCTCAGCATGCGCAGCGAGGAGTCGACGATCTGGTCGGCGTAGATCCCGCGCATGTCGAAGGCGTTCGATTCCTTCGCGATGTATTCGGGATCGGGCCGGGCCGACTCCATGCCCGCCATCACCCGCTCCATGCGCACCATCTGGTCGCGAATGAGGATTTCCACGCTCGCCACCTGCTGCTGCAGCGGCAGGTAGTAGTCGGAGAGCGCCCGCACCTGGTTGTTGAGCTGGCGGAAGTTGAGCACCGACAGCCAGGTGACGACCACCATCAAGGCCAGTAGCGCGGTGGTGATGCTGAAGATTTTCAGGCTGATGGGCAGTCGCATGGCGTCAGGCACCGGTTGCACGGGAATTTAAACCTAGCGTACACCGCCGATCCGTCAAACCCCAACGCCGTTTGGGCCGGCCCTACGAGGCGTAAGGCGTGGCCAGCTTGGCCTTAGCTGTTGGCGGGAATCACCGGCGTGCCGCTGGCCACGTCGCCGCATTGCGCACGATGGCGCAGTGCGTGATCCATCAGCACGATCGCCATCAGCGCCTCGGCGATCGGGGTGGCGCGGATGCCGACGCAGGGATCGTGGCGGCCGTGGGTGACGACCTCGATCGGTTGGCCGTGCAGGTCGATCGAGCGGCCAGGCAGGCGCATCGACGACGTGGGCTTGATCGCGATGTGGGCGACGACGGCCTGGCCGCTCGAAATGCCGCCGAGCACGCCGCCGGCATGGTTGGAAAGGAATCCCTCGGGCGTGATTTCGTCGCGATGCTCGGTGCCCAACTGCCGTGCAGCCTCCATGCCGTCGCCGATTTCCACGCCCTTGACGGCGTTGAGGCCCATCAACGCGTGGGCAAGGTCGGCGTCGAGCTTGTCGTACAGCGGTTCGCCCCAGCCGGGCGGCACGTTCTCGGCCATCACGCTGATCTTCGCGCCGACCGAGTCACCCGACTTCCTGAGCGCGTCCATGTATTCCTCGAGCTTGGGCACGATGGCGGCGTTGGGCGCGAAGAAGGCATTGTTGCCGATCTCGTCCCACGATTCGAAGGGCACGTCGATCGGGCCCAGCGCGCTCATGTAGCCGCGGATCACGATGCCGTATTTTTCGTTGAGCCACTTTTTGGCGATGGCGCCGGCGCCGACGATGGGCGCGGTCAAGCGTGCCGACGAGCGGCCGCCACCGCGCGGATCGCGAAAGCCGTATTTCTGCGTGTAGGTGTAGTCTGCATGGCCGGGGCGGAAGGTCTCGGCGATGTTGCCGTAGTCCTTGCTGCGCTGGTCCTCGTTGCGGATCAGCAGCGCGATCGGCGTGCCTGTCGTCTTGCCTTCATAGAGTCCGGATAGGATTTCCACGGTGTCGGATTCGCGCCGCTGGGTGACGTGGCGCGAAGTACCCGGCTTGCGGCGGTCGAGGTCGTGCTGGATGTCGGCTTCGGCGAGCGCCATGCCGGGCGGGCAGCCGTCGACCACGCAGCCGATCGCGGGCCCGTGCGATTCGCCGAACACGGTGACACAGAACAATTTGCCGAGTGTGCTGCCAGACATGGAATAAGCCGGAAAAGAGCCGAAAGAATGCGCCGAAGTCTAGCACAGGCGCGGCCTCCAGCGCGGATCGACACGGCTCGTTGAACTTGCCGTCATGCGCATGTTCTATCCTGAACATCTCACCCCTACGAGGACCGCCCATGAACACCACGCAACACGTCACCACTCTCGGCCAAAGCATCTGGCTGGACAACCTGTCGCGCAGCCTGCTCCATGACGGCACGCTGGCCAGGCTGATCGCCGAGGACGGCGTTTCGGGCGTGACTTCGAATCCGTCGATCTTCCAGAACGCCCTGGCCACCAGCCCCTATTACGCCGACGACCTGGCACGATTGAAAGTGAACGAACCGGATGTCGAGCGGCGCTACGAGGCGCTCGTCATCCCCGACATCCAGGCTGCCTGCGACCTGCTGCTGCCCACCTATGAAGCCAGCGGCGGCAACGACGGCTACGTCAGCCTGGAAGTCGCACCGCGCTGGGCCTACGACTCGACGCGCACGGTGGAAGAGGCGCAACGCCTATCCGCCACCGTGAACCGCCGCAACCTGCTGATCAAGGTGCCGGGCACGCCCGAAGGCGTCAGCGCATTCGAGGCGCTGACCACGCTCGGCATCAACGTCAATGTGACCCTGCTGTTTTCGGTGGCCCAGACTGAGGCGGTCTTCCAGGCCTATATCCGTGGCCTCAGCGCACGCGTGCAGGCCGGCGCCGACGTGCGCCGCAGCAAGGCGGTGGCCAGCCTGTTCCTGTCGCGCATCGATACGCTGGTCGACACGCAATTGACCGCCATCGGCACCCAGGCGGCGCTGTCGCTGCGCGGCAAGGCGGCGGTGGCGATGGCCAAGCTCGCCTATCAACGCTATCTGCGGATTTTTCATGGCGAGGCCTTTGCCGCGCTGGCGCAGCAGGGCGCCACGCCGCAGTACCTGCTGTGGGCGAGCACCGGCGTGAAGAATCCGGACTACCGCGACCTGCTGTACGTCGAGCCGCTGATCGGCCCGGAAACCATCAATACCCTGCCCGACAAGACGCTCGCCGCACTGCGCGACCACGGCGACCCGGTTCCGCGTGTGGCGCAAGGCGTCGCCGAAGCCGAGGCAAAGCTGGCGGAACTGGCTCGCCTGGGTATCGACATGGATGCCGTCGGCAACACCCTGCAGGACGACGGCGTCAAATTGTTCGAGGCCGCATTCCAGAAGCTGCTGCAACAGACCGGCTAAGCCCGCCCGACCCCGCGTACGTTGTGGATGTCATGGAAGTTCGGCATCATCGACCCGCCGCATATCGCGTCCCCCACTGATCATTACCAAGGAACCAAATACATGAAAGCACGCGCTGCTGTTGCCTGGGAGCCGAAGAAACCGCTGTCGATCGAGGAAGTGGAGGTCGACGGCCCGCGCGAGGGCGAGGTCCTGCTGCAGGTCGTCGCCAGCGGCGTGTGCCACACCGATGCCTTCACGCTGTCGGGCGACGACCCGGAAGGCGCCTTCCCCTGCATCCTCGGCCACGAAGGCGGCTGCATCGTGGTGGAATGCGGACCCGGCGTAAAAACGCTGAAGCCGGGCGACCACGTGATCCCGCTCTACATCCCGGAATGCGGCCATTGTGAATACTGCGCCTCGCCCAAGACCAACCTGTGCCAGTCGATCGCGTCCACCGTGTGGACCGGCTACATGCCCGACGGCACGCGCCGTTTCTCGAAGAACGGCCAGCCGATCTTCCACTACATGGGCTGCTCGACCTTTTCCGAGTACACCGTGGTGCCGGAAATCGCGCTCGCCAAGATCAACCCTGCCGCGCCGCTCGACAAGGTCTGCCTGCTCGGCTGCGGCGTCACCACCGGAATCGGCGCGGTGCTCAACACCGCCAAGGTCGAACCGGGTTCGACCGTCGCCGTGTTTGGCCTCGGCGGCATCGGACTGTCGGCGATCCAGGGCGCGGTGATGGCCAAGGCCGGCCGCATTCTCGCCATCGACCTCAACCCCGACAAGTTCGAAATGGCCAAGGCGCTCGGCGCGACCGACTTCATCAACCCGCGCGAGGTCAACGGCTCGATCTCGGAATACATCCGCGACCTGACCAAGGGCGGTGTCGACTATTCGTTCGAGTGCATCGGCAACGTCAACGTCATGCGCGACGCGCTCGAATGCACCCACATGGGCTGGGGCGTGTCGACCGTAATCGGCGTGGCCGGCGCCGGCAAGGAAATCTGCACCCGTCCGTTCAACCTGGTGGTAGGCCGCACCTGGAAAGGCACGGCGTTCGGCGGCGTCAAGGGCCGCAGCCAGTTGCCGGGCTACGTCGACAACTACATGGCGGGCAAGATCGAACTCGACAGTCTGGTGACCCACACCATGCCACTGGAAGACATCAACCGCGCCTTCGACCTGATGCATGAAGGCAAAAGCATCCGTTCGGTCATCATTTTCTGAAAGTACCCATGAAACAAATCGAAAGAATCAAGGAATTCGGCGGCTGGCTCGACCGCTGGCAGCACGAGTCGACTGCGTGCCAGTGCACCATGACCTTCTCGGTCTACCTGCCGCCGCAGGCCGCGACCCGGAAGCTGCCAGTGGTTTACTGGCTGTCGGGCCTGACCTGCACTGACGACAACGTGCGGGTGAAGGCCGGCGCCCAGCGCTACTGCGCCGAACTGGGGCTGATCCTGGTCATGCCCGACACCAGCCCGCGCGGCGAGGGCGTGCCCGACGTACCCGAACACTATGACCTCGGCCAGGGCGCCGGCTTCTATGTCAACGCCACGCAGGCGCCGTGGGCGACGCATTACCGGATGTACGACTACGTCACGCGCGAACTGCCCGCGCTGGTCGAGGCGAATTTCCCCGCGATTCCCGGCAAGCGCGCCATCAGCGGCCACTCGATGGGCGGCCACGGCGCGCTCGTCTGCGCCCTGAAAAATCCCGGCATGTATGCCTCGGTCTCCGCCTTCTCCCCGATCTGCAATCCGCTGGTCAGTCCCTGGGGCCAGGGCTGCTTCGGCGCCTATCTCGGCGACGATAAAAAAGCCTGGGAAACCTACGACGCCACCTGCCTGGTCAAGGCCGGCGCACCGCTCCCGCCTGCGCTGATCGACCACGGTACCGCCGACGAATTCCTGGCCGAACAGTTGTTCCCGCAAAACCTGCAGGCAGCTTGCGCGGCCCGTGGCATTCCACTCACGCTACGGATGCAGGAGGGCTACGACCACAGCTACCATTTCATCGCCACCTTCATCGGCGAGCATCTGGCGTTTCACGCGCAGGCGATGGCACGCTGAACCGCCGGCATTGCGCCGCTTCCTGTTCCGGATCAAACAAGAACAATTTTTATGTCGGGCTAAAAAATCTTGAATGGACAGGTGGCACGCCGAGGAACAGGATTGTCGCTTCCAGCCCCGCACGCAAGGCATGCGCGCATGGAGTCCAGAAAACGATGCAAGGAGATCCGACATGACCCTGACCTACACCCGCCTGCCCGCCCGCAATCTCGACAAGAGCGCCGGCCTGCTGCGCCCCGCCTGCATCCTGCCCGAGCGGGTTGAACTGGATAACCCGGCGCTCGACGTCATGACCGACTTCCGCCGCCTGACGGCCTTCATCGCCACGCCCGGCGACACCATCAAGCAGGCGGAAGAACGCATGATCCGCCGCAAGGTGCGCCTGCTGTTCGTCATGGACAGCCAGGACCGCGTCGCCGGCCTGGTGACCCGCACCGACATCCACGGCGAGAAGCCCATGCAGGTCGTGCAAAGCCGCGGCATCCGCCGCGACGAAGTGCTGGTGGCCGACATCATGACGCCGGTGGAGCGGCTGGAAGCGGTCGACTACGACGACATCGCCCATGCCCGCGTCGGCCATGTGCTGGAAACCCTCAAGGCGCGCGGCCGCCAGCATGCCCTGGTGATCGAACACACCGGCGGCCGGCAAATGGTGCGCGGCCTGCTGTCGCTGTCGCAGTTGTGCAAACAGCTGGGGGTCAACGTCGAAACCACCGAAGTGGCCAATACCTTCATCGAGATCGAGCAACACCTGGCGCACGCCTGACCGTCGAATCGCTGCGCCCGTCGCCCGGCGGGTGCAGCGGCCGGGTGCGGTGCCAGGCCCATTTCGAACCCGGCCCCGCATTCGTCTGCAAAGCCGGCCTCTCCAACCAGGCGCTTTGCCCTTGAAAGCCCCGCCCCCACGAGACTGTCGGACCCAGGCACTATTCCACGCAACACCCAAGGTTTTCCCGCACGGCGTCTTGTGCTCAAATCCGGTACTCCGGATGCGCCGACGCGCGCCGGAGGAGCGAGATTGCCCACCCCATAACAAGCACATGAACATTTCCGTCAGCGAACTGATCGTCCGGTATCTGGAACGCCTGGGCATCGACCACATCTTCGGCATGCCGGGCGCGCACGTGCTGCCCATCTACGACCGCCTGCACGATTCGGGCGTGAAGAGCGTACTGGTCAAGCACGAGCAAGGTGCGGCCTTCATGGCGGGTGGCTACGCGCGGGCCTCACACCAGCCTGCGGCCTGCATCGCCACGGCAGGCCCCGGCGCGACCAATCTGCTGACCGGCATCGCCAACGCCTACGCCGAACGGCTTCCGGTGCTGGCGATCACCGGCGAGACCTCCACCTACATCTTCGGCCGCGGCGGTCTGCAGGAAAGCTCGGGCGAAGGCGGCGCCATCGACCAGGGCGCGCTGTTCGCCAGCGTCACCCGCTACCACAAGCTCATCGAACGCACCGACTATCTGGGCCAGGTGCTGAACCAGGCCACGCAGGCGCTGCTCGGGCGCGAACCCGGGCCGGTGCTGCTGTCGATCCCCTACAACGTGCAGAAGGAGACGGTCGACGACAGCGTGCTGGAACAGATCCACTTTCCGCGCAAGGCCGCCGTCCGGCACACAGCCTCGATCGCCGAATTCGCCGAGCTGCTGCGCGCCGCGCACACCCCGGTCATCGTCGCCGGCTACGGCTGCATCCAAGCAGGGGCACGCGACATCGTCGCCGCCCTGTCGGCACAATTCAACATTCCGGTCACCACCAGCCTCAAGGCCAAGGGCGTGGTTGCCGAAGGCTCGCCCCTGTCGCTCGGCTGCCTCGGCGTCACGTCCAACGGCGATGCCTATCGTTACCTCGTCGATCACGCCGACCTGCTGATCTTCCTCGGCGCCAGTTTCAACGAACGCACCAGCTACCTGTGGGACGCCAAATTGCTGGGCGGCAAGAAAATCGCCCAGGTCGACCGCGATACCGCGCAACTCGGCCGTGTGTTCCAGCCCGACGTGGCGATCTGCGGCGACATCCGCGCCGTGATGGAAGACCTCTTCGCCACCCTCCGGGCCGACGCCATGCCGCCCAAGACGCTGGATCGTCTCGATGGCCATCGGCGTGCCGCCGTCCGGACGACCGACGAGCCCGACACGGCGTCGGCGCAGTCCTTCCGCCTGATGCAGGATTTCTTCAACCGGCTCGCGCGGCATTACCCGCACAACGCCCTGGTGTTCGACGACAACATCGTCTTCGCGCAGAGCTACTTCGACGTCTCCGACCGCAACCACTACTTCCCGAATTCCGGCATCTCGTCGCTGGGCCACGCCATCCCCGCCGCCATCGGCGCGCGCTGTTTTGCGAAAGACAGCCCCACCTTCGCCATCCTTGGCGACGGCGGCTTCCAGATGTGCTGCATGGAAATGATGACCGCGGTGAACTACGGCATCCCGCTCAACGTGGTGGTAATCAACAACGGCACCCTCTCGCTCATCCGCAAGAACCAGTTCCAGCTCTACGGCGAGCGCTACATCGACTGCGACTTCACCAACCCCGACTTCGGCCTGCTCGCGCAATCGTTCGGGGTCAACCATTACCGCATCGAAACCGAGGCCGCGCTTGACGCCCTGTTCGCAAACGCCGACCTGACCGGCACGATCAATCTCATCGAAATCCTGCTCGACAAACACGCCTTCCCACGCTACCTGTCGGCTCGCTAGCCCCGACGAACAGGTCGCGGCGCAACACGCCGCCACCATGCCGTTCAGCGCCGGGCGGCTGACGGGCTCCCCGACGCCGAAACCGTGGCGACACGGGATGCGGCCCGGCTTGCGCGTGCCTGACCTGTCTCTTGTATGCCTCACCCCCTACCCGCTCGACGGATTTGCGCTATAAATACCAGCTATGGGCACCCAAACCGATCATTAATAACAGGGAGAGCATCATGTCATTGTCATTGCGTTTCCTGGCCATCGCGGCCGCTTTTCTCATCGCACACACAGCCAGTGCAGCCCCCATCGTCATCAAATATTCCCACGTCGTCGCCGACCAGTCGCCCAAGGGACAGGCCGCGCTGAAATTCAAAGAACTGGCCGAGAAGAAGTTCCCGGGCGTGGTCGAAGTGCAGGTCTTCCCGAACAGCCAGCTCTACGGCGACGGCAAGGAAATGGAAGCCCTGCTGCTCGGGGACGTGCAGATCATCGCGCCCTCGCTGGCCAAATTCGGCAAATACACGAAGAAACTGCAGGTCTTCGACCTGCCTTTCCTGTTCGACAACATCCAGGCAGTCGACCGCTTCCAGGATGGTCCGGTGGGCCAGGCACTGCTGAACTCCATGACGGATAAAGGCATCAAGGGCCTCGGCTACCTGCACAACGGCATGAAGCAGCTGTCGGCCAACAAGCCGCTGCGCACGCCAGCGGACGCGAAAGGCCTGAAATTCCGGATCCAGAGCTCGGATGTGCTCGAAGCGCAATTCAAGGCCGTCGGCGCCAACCCGCAGAAACTCGCCTTTGCCGAGGTCTACCAGGCGCTGCAATCGGGCGTGGTGGATGGCACCGAAAACCCGTGGTCGAACACCTACACCAAGAAATTCCACGAGGTCCAGAAATACATCATGGAATCCGACCACGGCGTGCTCGACTACATGGTCGTCACCAACGCGGGCTGGTGGAACGGCCTGCCCCCGAACATCCGCAAGGGCTTGAACGAGGCGATGGTCGAGTCGATCAAGTACGGCAACAAGATCGCCTTTGACGAAGCCGCCAATTTCCGCCAGAAAGTGATCGACGACAAGAAGGCCGAAGTGTTGCCCATGACCCGGGCCGAGCTCAACCAGTGGCGCAAGGCCATGGCCCCGGTGTGGAAACAGTTCGAGCCTGAGATCGGCCGGGACGTCATCGACGCCGCACTCAAAGCCAACGAGCGCTAAGGCTGTGGGGCCGGCCCGACGGCCCCTTTTTCAGGGCCTGCATCGTTGGGCAGGCCCGGCGGGCACCCTATGAAGATTCTCGACCGCATCGAGGAACTGATCGTCATCGTCATGCTCGCGCTGATGACCCTGCTGACCTTTCTGCAGGTGGTCATGCGCTATGGATTCAATTCCGGTTTCCCGTGGGCGCTGGAACTGTCCACGGTATTTTTCGCTGCCATGATTTTCGTCGGCATCTCGTATGGCGTGCGGACGGGCGCGCACATCGGCGTCGACGCCCTGGTCAAGCGCTTCCCGCCCGGATGGCGCCGCGCCCTATCCATCGTCGTCGTCTTGCTATGCCTGCTCTATGCCGGCCTCGTGATCTACGGCTCGTGGGTCTACGTCAGCAAGATGAAGCTCATCGGCATCGAGATGGAAGACCTGCCCATCCCCATCTGGATCGTGCGTTCCATCCTGCCCATCGGCTACCTGCTGCTGGTGCTAAGGCTCGGGCAGGTCCTGTGGGCACTGATCACCGGTCGGTCAGACCGGTTGCACCTCGGCAACGAAGCCGACGACGCGCTCAGGCCCAAAAGCGAAGACGCCCCATGAGCACCGCATTCCTTTTCGTTTCGCTCTTCCTCCTGATGGCGCTGGGCATGCCGGTGGCCATTTCCCTGGGCCTGTCCAGCATGCTGACGATCCTGTTCTTCGCCGATGATTCGCTGGCCAGCCTGTCGATCAAGCTGTACGAGACCAGCGAGCACTACACGCTGATGTCGATCCCGTTTTTCATCCTGGCCGGCACCATGATGAGCACCGGCGGCGTGGCCAAGCGCATGGTGCGCTTTGCGGTTGCGGCCGTCGGCCATCTGCGCGGCGGGCTGGCCATTGCCAGCGTACTGGCCTGCACGCTGTTTGCCGCGGTGTCCGGATCGAGTCCGGCCACCGTGGTGGCGATCGGCTCCATCGTGATCGCCGGCATGGTCAGGAGCGGCTACCCGAAGGCCTTTGCCGCCGGCGTGATCTGCAACGCCGGGACGCTGGGCATCCTGATTCCGCCGTCCATCGTGATGGTGGTCTATGCCTCGGTCACCGAACTCTCGGTCGGACGCATATTCATGGCTGGCATCCTTCCTGGCCTACTATTGTCCGGCATGCTGGCGGCGGCGGTCTGGTGGCGTGCCGGCAAGCTGACGCTGACACGCACCGAACGCGCCGGTTCGCGCGAATTGCTGATCGCATTCAAGGACTCGATCTGGGGACTGGCCTTGCTGGTCATCATCATGGGCGGCATCTACGGCGGCGTGTTCACGCCGACCGAGGCGGCGGCCGTCGCCGCCGTGTACGCCACGCTCATCGCGATCTTCGTCTATCGCGACATCGGCGTACGCCAGCTGCCCGAGGTGCTGATGGAATCCGGCAAGACAACCGTGATGCTGATGTTCATCGTCGCCAATGCCCTGCTGTTTGCCCACGTGCTGACGACCGAACGCATTCCGCAGACCATCGCGGAACATATCGTCGCCGCCGGCATGGCCCCATGGATGTTCCTGCTGGTGGTCAACCTCATTCTGCTGGTGGCGGGCAATTTCATGGAGCCCACCGGCATCATCCTGATTCTCGCGCCGATCTTCTTTCCGATCGCCACCCGGCTCGGCATCGACCCGATCCACCTCGGCATCATCATGGTCGTCAACATGGAGATCGGGATGATCACGCCGCCGGTGGGGTTGAACCTGTTCGTCACCAGCGGCATCACCGGCATGAGCCTGGTGCAGGTCACGCGGGCTGCACTGCCGTGGTTGTCGGTTCTGCTCGTCTTCCTGATGATGGTGACCTACATCCCGCAAATCAGTCTGGTATTGCCGCAGCTGCTTTTCGATTGAAGGATCCGGGCAGGCATTGCCGCATACGCCCGCGTTTTCCGTTTGGCACCCGATGCCGGCTTGACGATGCCAGGTCGCTCTGACACAGTCGGAACACTTCTTTGAACCCCTCAGGACACCAGCAATGGATACCGCCAAGCTGTACGCACAACTCATCCAGAGCGCAGGCGAGGACATCTCGCGCGACGGATTACTGAAAACCCCCGACCGCGCGGCCGCCGCATTCAAGTTCCTGACGCAGGGCTATACACAGTCGCTGGACGAGGTTCTCAACGATGCCGTGTTCGATTCGGACAACAACGAAATGGTCATCGTCAAGGACATCGAGCTGTATTCGATGTGCGAGCATCACCTGCTGCCGTTCGTCGGCAAGGCCCATGTGGCCTACCTGCCGAAAGGCAAGGTGATCGGCCTGTCGAAGATCGCGCGCATCACCGACATGTTCGCGCGCCGCCTGCAGATCCAGGAGCAGCTCACTACCCAGATCGCCGACGCCATCCAGGCTGCCACCGGTGCGGCCGGCGTCGGTGTCGTCATCGAAGCCCAGCATTTCTGCATGATGATGCGCGGCGTGCAGAAACAGAATTCGTGGACCATCACGTCGATGATGTTGGGTGCCTTCCGTGACAACGACCGTACCCGGCAGGAATTCCTGCAGCTGGTCGCAAAGTCGCATTAAGCACGCGGCGGCTGCGCGGATGTACGGGCTGACGACACGGCTCAGCCCATGCCGCCCGCCCGTTTCTCCGACCGCCCAACCAGCGCCAGCCTGGGCTTGTCCTTTGTTTTCTTTGAAGCCGCGATGACAGCCCGGGAAATTTGCGATGTCTCGTCCAAGTCTCGCGACACCGGAAGCTCAGAGCGCACGCTGTAGGCTCCGCTCTCCAGCTTGAACACGCTCACCGCCTCGGCCAGCTTGCCCGCCTGGTCCTGCAGACTCTCGGCCGCTGCCGCCGCCTCTTCGACCAGCGCCGCGTTCTGCTGGGTGGCGTCATCCATCTGGGTGACGGCCTGGTTGACCTGCTCGATCCCGGCGCTCTGCTCCTGGCTCGCCGCCGCAATCTCGCTCATGATGTCGGTGACCCGCTTGACCGAGGTGACGATCTCGTCCATGGTCTTGCCAGCTTCGTCAACCAGCTTGCCGCCTGCGTCAACCTTGCCAACCGAGTCCTCGATCAGGGATTTGATCTCCTTGGCGGCACCGGCGCTGCGCTGGGCGAGGTTCCTCACTTCGGAGGCGACGACGGCAAAGCCGCGGCCCTGTTCGCCCGCTCGTGCAGCTTCGACGGCGGCGTTCAAGGCCAGGATGTTGGTCTGGAAGGCAATGCCGTCGATGACGCCGATGATGTCGGCAATCTTGCGCGAGCTGTCCTTGATGGAGGCCATGGTGTCGACGACCTGGCCGACGACGGCTCCGCCTTTGGCGGCAACGTCGGCGGTGGAGACCACCAGCTGGTTGGCCTGACGGGCGTTCTCGGCGTTCTGCTTGACGGTGCTGGTCAGTTCTTCCATCGAGGAGGCGGTCTCTTCCAGGCTCGAGGCCTGCGATTCGGTACGCGACGACAGGTCGGCGTTGCCGGAGGCAATCTCGCGCGAGGCAACAGCGATGGTCTCGGTGCCGGTCCGCACCTGGCCGACGATGGTCACCAGGCTGGCGTTCATGTCTTTGAGCGCCTGCATCAGCTGGCCGACTTCATCCGTGGAATGGACGTCGATACGTTGCGTCAGGTCGCCGGTTGAAACCGTCTGGGCAAGCTTCACTGCATGCTTGATCGGAGCCGTGATGGACCGCGTGATCAGCCAGGCGGCCAGGCTGCCGAGCAGCAGCGACAAGACCATCATGAAAAGCATGAACACACGTGCGCTGGCATAGACCGCCTCCGCGTCCGCCACCGCCTGGGCGCTTCCCTTTTCCTGAAGCCGGGCCATGTCTTCCAGGGCCTTGATCCATTGATCCTGTGCCGGGCGGGCTTCATCGACCAGCACCTGGGTCGCCGCAATGGGGTTGCCGAGCGCAAACCCCATTGCCTTGTCGAGCAGGGGGTCAGTCTTTGCGTGCGCCGCCGCAATCCTGGCGAGGCGCGACTTTTCCGCGTCGCCCGTCACCATGGCAGCCAGCTTCCTGCTTGCCTCGGCATACCGCATCCGCTGCGCCTGGACACGCTTCGCTTCGGCTTCCATGGCACTGTCGTCCGTCAGCAGGACAAGATTGCGGACCGAGATGGCCGTGGTTTGCAGCGCATCGCGCATGGTGCCGACCAGTTTGATCTTGACCATTTGATCACCCGTTACCTGATCAAGATGGCTTTGGATCTGCGACATCCGTATCAGCCCGGACACTGCAATCAGCAGCACCAAGGCCAGAACCAGACCGAATCCAGCGCCCATTCTGGCGCCAATTTTCATGTTTGCGAGCGACATTTCCTACCTATGTATTGAACGAGCTACAGATTTCCTGAACGCCCGAATTCCGGGCACGGAGCGGGAAGGATGGGAAATGTACTGGCCCCGCATGACAAGGGTGTGACCGCGTGTGACGGCGGCGTGCCGCACTGGAAAGGGCAAGGCCCGATGAGATCGAAGTAGGGCCCCGATCGGAGTCCGTCAGAATGGGGCGGAACGCTCGAACACGAGCGCTGCGCCAGTCAGCGGATGGGCGAAGCGCAGGGCACAGGCATGCAAGAGCAGACGCCCAGCCTGGACCTGCACATCCGGCGGCGCATACAGGGTATCGCCCAGGATGGGATGGCCCAACTCGCGCAGATGGACGCGCAACTGATGCGAGCGTCCGGTAACCGGTTCGAGTTCGACGCGCGTACACGTTCCGGTTTCGTCGATCTCCAGCACGCGCCAGCGGGTGAGACTGGGCTTGCCGTGAATGCGATCGACCATCCGCAGCGGCCGCCTGGGCCAGTCGACGATGATGGGCAGGTCGATCACTCCCCATCCATCCGTCGGCGGCTCAAGCCTGCCGGCCACGATTGCGACGTAGCGCTTCGTCACCTCGCGTGCCGCGAAGGCCTTGCTCAGTGCGCGCTGCGCCGCTGGTCCGCGCGCCATCACCATCAAACCGGACGTAGCCATGTCGAGCCGGTGCACGATCAACGCATCGGGATAGCGGGCCTGGACCCGCGCACTCAGGCAATCCTGCTTGTCGACGCCGCGTCCCGGCACGGCCAGCAGGCCGCTGGGCTTGTCGAATACCAGCAGGGTGTCGTCGGCGTAGAGAGGTTCGATGGCAACGCTGCCCGGGTACGGCGTCATGGTCACCGCTCGAGTGGGGTTTTTCTTACGCCTGAATCCCTTCCAGCAATGCCAGTCCCCACGCCACGCCGAAGCCGTTGGCGTCGCTCATCACCGCGCCCAGCCCGCCCTTGCAGCTATGGCCGGACAGGTCCATGTGCAGCCATGGCGTGTCGTCGACGAAGCGCGACAGGAAGCGGGTGGCGAGGATGTGGTCGGCCTCGCCTTCCATGCTGCACTGCTTGACGTCGGCCACCGTCGAATCGAGGCTGCTGTCGTAATCCTCGGGATAGGGGAAAACGACGATGCGCTCGCCGCTGACGGTCGCTGCGCGCGAAGCCGAGTGCGCCAGCGCGCTGGAGGTGGCGAACACGCCGGACATGCGGCTGCCGAGCGCGTAATGCATGGAGCCGGTGAGCGTGGCGAAGTCGGCGATGAGCGCGGGCTTGGCCTTGGCCGCCAGCGTCAGCGTGTCGGCCAGCACCATGCGGCCTTCGGCGTCGGTGTGGACGACTTCAATGGTAGTGCCGTTCAAGGCGGTGATCACTTCGTTCTGCCGGTAGGCCTGCGGGCTGATGTGATTCTCCGCGAGCGCGACCCAGCCTTCCAGCGCGACCGGCAGCTTCAGCTTCGACGCCGCGGCCAGAATGCCCAGCACCACCGCCGAGCCGTTCATGTCCTCGTGCATGCCCTGCATGTATTTGGCGGGCTTGAGGTTGTGGCCGCCGGTGTCGAAACAGATGCCCTTGCCGACGAAGGCGATCGGCTTCCCCTTGGCCTTGCTCCCCTTGTAGCTGATCCGCACGATCGCCGCATCCTTCGCCGGCGAGCCCTGCGCCACTGCGCAGAACGCGCCGGCACCCATTTTCTTCAGCTTGTCGAAAGCGTATTCCTCGACGGTCCAACCGTACTGCTTGGCCAGCGCCTTGATGCGCTTGCGATAGACGCCGGGCGTGAGTTCGTCCGGCCCCTGTACGGTGAGGCTACGGGTGAGGAGATTGCCTTCGGCCAGCGCCTGCACGCGGGCGAAGCCGTCGGCGGACTTGTGGCCGAACAACTGCATGCTCTTGAGCACCGTGTCGGTTTTGGATTTGCGCGACGGCAGCGGCACGGCGTTGACCAGCGCGGTATAGACGGCCGCCTCGGCGGCGCGCGCCTTGAATGCCTCGTCGCCGAACACGGCCAGCGCCAGCGCCTTGGGATGCTCGGCCATCAACAGGGCCAATGCCTTGCGCACCCGTTCGTGGGTTTCGAAGGTGCTGGCATCGGCCTTGAGCATGGCGAACACCGCGAGCGTACCGCCGGCCAGTTGCACCGCCACCGGCGACTGGGCCAGCGCGTCGACCTTGAGGTCGCGCCGCTTCATCACAGCCTTGAGTTCGGCGCTGCCCGGCACGTCGGGCAGGGTTTTCGACACTGGCAGCAGCACAAGTGCATGGCCTGCGCCCTCCAGCGATTTGGCCGTGATTTCCTGTTTGTTTTCAGCGAGTTTAGGCAGCATGTGGGTTCCTTGGGGGTGGCGTTTTTCTTGATGGTTGGCGGGGTTTACCGGATAATTGCGCGTTTGAATTTTTCCGGCGCTTTTTCCGAGCCCATCCACCAAGGGTAACCGAATGAAGATTGAAGACAAGAAACGCGTGCTGCGCGAAATGGTGTTGCACCGCCGTTTTGAAGAGCGCTGCTATCAGGCCTATATCGAACGCAAGATCGGCGGCTTCCTCCACCTCTACCCCGGCCAGGAAGCCTGCTGCAACGGCGTGATGGAAGCCGCACGCCCCGGCCACGACTACGTGATCACCGGCTACCGCGACCACGTTCACGCGATCAAGTGCGGCGCCGATCCGAAGGCCGTGATGGCCGAGCTGTACGGCAAGGAAACCGGCTCCTCCAAGGGACGCGGCGGTTCGATGCACATCTTCGACGGCGACAAGCGCTTCATGGGCGGCTATGCGCTGGTCGGCGGCCCCTTCCCGCTCGCGGCCGGCATCGCCAAGGCCATCCAGCTCAAGGGGGGCGACGAGATCGCCATCTGCTTCCTCGGCGACGCCGCCAACAACCAGGGCGTATTCCACGAAACGCTGAACATGGCGGCACTGTGGAAGCTGCCGGTGCTGTTCGTCTGCGAAAACAACCTCTACGGCATCGGCACCTCGATCGAACGCTCCACCGCCGTGGTGCACCAGCACAAGCGCGTCGCCGCCTACAACATCCCGGCCGACGAATGCGACGGCCAGGATATCGAGATCGTTTACGAAGCCGCACGCAAGGCGGTCGACCATGTGCGCTCGGGCAACGGTCCCTACTTCCTCGAACTGATGACCTACCGCTATCGCGGCCATTCGATGTCCGATTCGCGCGGCTACCGCTCGCGCGAAGAGGAAGAACTGTGGAAGCAGCGCGACCCCATCTTCATCCTGCGCGACCGCCTGATCAAGGACGGTGCCATGACCATGGCCGACTTCGAGGCGCTGGAAAAGGAAACCGACGCCTACATCGAGAACGAAGTCATCAAGTTCGCCGAGGAATCGCCCGAACCGCGCGTCGAGGATCTCGAGAAATACGTTTTCGCCGATCGCGCAACCCAGCTCCCGTGGCTCACGGGCAAGGCCGCTTAAGGTTTTAAGGAAAAGACAGCATGGCAAACATCATGTACTGGGAAGCGATCCAGCGCGCCCACGACGAAGAAATGGCGCGCGACCCGCTCGTCATCTGCATGGGTGAGGACATCGGCGTGGCCGGCGGCACCTACAAGGCCACCAAGGGCCTGTACGAAAAATACGGCCCGCTGCGCGTGATGGACACCCCCATCTCCGAAGGCGGCTTCACCGGTCTCGGTATCGGCGCCTCCTTCCTCGGCGTGCGTCCCGTCATCGAGATCATGTCGGTCAACTTCGCCTGGCTGGCGATGGACCAGATGTTCAACTCCGCCGCCAAGGTCCGCTACATGTCGGGCGGCCAGTTGACCGCGCCGTGCGTGTTCCGCTCCGCCGGCGGCGCCGCGCACCAGCTCGGCGCGCAGCATTCGGCGCGCATGGAGAAGGTGTTCATGGGCATCGCCGGCCTGCGCGTGGTGACACCGTCCAACCCCAGGCAGGCCTACGGTCTGCTGAAGTCGGCGATCCGCTGCGACGATCCGGTATTCATCAACGAACACGAACTCATGTACAACATGAAGGGCGAAGTGCCGGACGGCGAATACTTCCATCCGCTGGAAGGCTCCGAAATCGCCCGCTCGGGCACCGACGTGACGCTGTTCGGCTATAACATTTCGGTACACTGGTGCCTCAAGGCGGCCGAGATCCTCGACAAGCAGTACGGCATCTCGGCCGAGGTCGTCGACCTCTATTCGTTGTCGCCGCTGGACCGCGCAGGCATCAAGGCATCGGTCAGCAAGACCCACCGCGCCGTCATCGCCGAAGAAGACGAAGCGCCGGTCGGCGTCGGCTCCGAAGTCATCGCCATCATCAACGAGGAATGCTTCTTCGAACTGGATGCCGCGCCGGTGCGCGTGCATTCGGCACTGGTGCCGCAGCCGTACAACCACACGCTGGAAAAAGCGGCGATTCCCGACCACGAGGACGTGGTGAAGGCCGTTCTGAAGATTTTCGGTAAGGCGTGATTGAGAGTAAGGCGTAAGGGGTAAGGCGTCAGGAACATTCGCTGGCGTCATTACCTGCCCTCACCCTTCACCCCTAACCCCTCACGGAAATAAATATGTCCCAACATTACGCCATCACGATGCCGCAGCTCTCGGACACCATGACCGAGGGTGTGGTCGTCACCTGGGAAAAACAGCCGGGCGACAAGGTCGAACGCGGTGACATCGTCGCCACGGTCGAGACCGACAAGGCCATCATGGACGTCGAAGTATTCAAGGCCGGTTATCTGGCCGGCCCGCTGGCTGACGTCGGCGCGACCATCGCCGTCGGCGCCGCACTCGGCTACATCACCGACACCGCGGGCGACGTGGCGATTGCCGCCGGCGAAGTGGTGGAAGAACAGGCTCAGACCGAGATGATCCCGCACCATGCCGGCACGCCGATCGTGATGCCGCAGCTCTCGGACACCATGACCGAGGGCGTGGTCGTCACCTGGGAAAAACAGCCCGGCGACGTCATCAAGCGCGGCGACATCGTCGCCACGGTGGAAACCGACAAGGCCATCATGGACGTCGAGGTGTTCCAGGAAGGCTTCCTCTCCGGCCCGATCGCCGACGTCGGCAGCGTGGTCGAGGTCGGCCATCCGATGGCCTTCATCGTCGACGACGCCGCCAAGGCCAACGATACCGGCGTCACCATCAGCGCCGACCACAAGGTCCAGAACACGCACAAGGTGGCACCGCCGTCCGCCGACAAACCGGCGCACATTCCCACGCCCAAGGCCACGCCCGCGCACATCTCCGCAGCTGGCAACGTGCCGCCGGTGGCGCGTCCGCAGGGCCGCCAGGCCAGCCCCTATGCGCGCAAGGTCGCAGCACAGCTGGGTGTGAACCTGACCGGCCTCGCCGGTACCGGCCCGTCCGGCGTGATCGTCGCCGCCGACGTGGCGCGCGCGCGTCCCTCGATGCAGGAAGTCGCCCACTCGCTGCCGCAGGTCGACGTGCCGGGCCAGGGCCGCGCGATGACCTCGATGGAAAAGGCGGTCTCCCACGCGATGACCGCCTCGCTCACGCTGCCGACCTTCAACGTCACGGTGAACATCGATACCGCCGCACTGACCGCCGCCGCCAAGGCGAAGAAGGTGTCGGTGACGGTGGCGATCGCCAAGGCCTGTTCGGTGGCGATGGCGAAGTTCCCGCGCATGAACTGGGCCTACCAGCCGGTCGACAAGCTGGTCGAACGCAGCAACCACGACTTCGGCGTGGCAGTGATGTCGAACGACGGCGGCCTGGTGGTGCCGATCCTGCACGGCATCGAGAAGAAGCCGCTGGAGTCGCTGCAGAGCGACTGGACCGGCCTGGTCGAGCGCGCACGGGTGCGCAAGCTGGCCCCGGCCGAGTATTCCAACCCCACCTTCACGATTTCCAACATGGGCATGCTGGGCGTGTCGCACTTCACCGCGATCCCCACCCCCGGCATCTCCGCGATCCTGGCGATCGCCGCGAATGGCCCGCAGGGCACGCCGTTCACCATCACCGGCGACCACCGTGTGCTGAACGGCGCCGACGTGGCGCTGTATCTCGCCACGCTGAAGCAGACCATCGAGGCACCCGATGCCTGGATGGCGGGTGAGGGGTCAGGCGTCAGGGGTGAGGCGACCGGTATCGCTGCCGCGAGCCACGCCGCCCCAGTGTCGCCCATCCCCGAAGGCAACTGGGACTTCCCCGTGGTCATCGTCGGGGGCGGTCCTGGCGGCGAGGACTGCGCCCGCGACCTGGCCGATCATGGCATCAAGGTCATGATGGTCAACAACGAGCCCTTCCCCGGCGGCGAATGCCTGTGGCGCGGCTGCATCCCGTCCAAGGCCTGGCGCGCCGCCGCCGACGTCATCCGCAACCGCGCCCACGACGCCGAGATGGGCGTCGACGGCACCAATACCCCCGCGCTCAACTGGGAACAGGTCGAGAAGCACCGCCGCTGGGTGCAGAGCAGCCGCGGCGACATGGCGCTGAAGGCCGACAAGGGCATGAAGATCGACGTGCGCGAAGGCTACGGCGAATTCGTCGACGCCCACACGCTGAAGATCACCCCGGTCGAAGGCGAGCCCTACACCGTCAGCTTCGGTGCGGCGGTCATCGCTACTGGCGCGCCCGCCTTCGTGCCGCCGATCCCCGGCGCGCGCGAGAACCTGGCAACCGGCGGCGTCGTCACCTCAGACACCATCTGGAACCTCGCCACGCCGCCGAAGAAACTCGGCATCGTCGGCGGCGGTGTGATCGGCGTGGAAATGGCGCAGATCTTCCGCGACTTCGGCACCGAAGTGCTGATGCTGGAGCGCCATGACCGCATCCTCGCCGAAACCGAGGAGGAAATTGCCAAGCAACTGATCGCCTTGCTCGAAAAGGAAGTCACCGTACTCACCAGCGCCAGCATCAACGAAGTCAGCGGCACCCCGGGCGCGATGAAGCTGCGCTATGCCAGCAAAGAAGGCGTCGAGTCGGTGTTCGATTGCGACGTCGTGCTGATGGCCACCGGCAAGCGCCCCGACACCAGCAAGCTGAATCTGGACAAAATCGGCGTCGAACTCGACGGCGCGGCGATCAAGGTCAACGCGCGCTGCCAGACCAGCGCCCCGCACATCTATGCGGTGGGTGACGTCATCGGCGGCTACATGCTCGCCCATACCGCCGCTACCCAGGGCCGCGTCGCCGCCGACAACCTGCTCGGCCACGCAAGCGTTTACGACCAGGACAAGGACTGCGGCGTCACCTTCTCGCGCCCGCAGGCCGGCTTTGTCGGCATCACGGTAGCGCAGGCCAAGGCCAAGGGCATCGACGCGGTGGAAGCCAAGATGCCGATGAGCATCGACGCCAAGGCGATGATCACCGGCGAGACCGAGGGCATGATCAAGCTGGTGGCCGACAAGGCCACGGGCCGCATCATCGGCGTGCACTACCTCGCCGACCACACCGACACCCTGATCGGCATCGGCGTGATGATGGTGGCCGGCGAGATGACGCTGACCCAGGTGGCGAAGGCGATCTTCCCGCACCCGACGCAGACCGAGCTGTTCGGCGAACTGGCGCGGCGGCTGTTGAACCGCCTGCGGCGGACGGCGAAGAAGTAAGGGCCCTGTCATCTGACGTAAAAAGAGCCGCATCAGCGGCTCTTTTTACGTCAGGGAAACAAAAAATGACCCAGTGTCAGATTTTTGCGGATGGGCAGTCAGAAGTAGATAACCATACTGAGCACTCGACTAGCGCAGGCGAGGATGCTTGTCTGCCGGTTTGAAGTGATCTGGCCGGTGATCCGGAATAAATCCGTTGCGATTCGGCATGGCGACTTTTGGCAGACTTTTCGCAGTGATTGGCTCATCGCCGTTAAGAATATTGGCTTCAGACAGGATATACCCGGTTACCGAATAGACCTCGTCATTCGTCAATGATCCTGGCGTATAGAACGGCATGGCACGCTTGATGTAGTCAAACAATGTCGTTGCATAGGGCCAATAGCTTTCAACCGTCTTGACCGGCGCTTTCTTGGGATCATTGTTCACCAGCGTCCCCCTCCCGCCGAGCAGGCGATCGCCTAAGTCCCCCTCCATTTTTTGCCCATGGCAGGAGGCACACTTTTCGTCGTAAACCTGTTTGCCCCTTGAAATCGTGCCGCTGCCTGCCGGCAGATCCCGTCCATCCGGCAAAGATGACACGAAATCCTGCAGGTCATTTGCAGATGCCGGCTCTCCAAAGCCATACCGCGTCGGGTCTGCGCTCACGGCATACGTATTCAATGCGAATAAAGCACCGCACGCCGTTACCTGTAAAAAGAGTTTAGTAGTAGTGGACATTGCTGACTCTCCCCTCGGTATCAACTTTCCAGCTTTGGATTGCATTGAGATGGTAGATGGAACCAATGGGCCCATTTAAACCCCGAACCTCAATAAGCTGCCCCAGCGTGGGTTGGACGTACCCTGTTTCATCCACGCAACGGCTTTGCAAAATCGCTTCTTTACCGTCCCATACCCAGGGAAAACGAAAGCGTGTCTGACAAATAGGCAGGATCGGGCCCTGCAAGCCCGCAGGCTTCCATGTTCTCCCCCCATCCGTCGATACATCGACACGTTTTATGCGTCCGCGCCCGGACCACGCCAAGCCGGTAATTTCATAAAAACCGGGACCTGAGAGCGTCATTTCTCCGGATGGCCGCGTAATGACCGACTTGGCATCCATGATCAAGGAAAATTGCACCGCCTTGCCGCTGGGAAGCAGATCGGTATATTTCGAGGTTTCTTCGCGCGTCATGAATGGCTTGTCAGATAACTCGATTCGGCGAACCCACTTGATATGCGTATTGCCCTCGTATCCTGGCGCGATCAGGCGCAACGGGTAGCCTTGTTCGGGACGAATCGCCTCCCCATTCTGTCCATAGGCCAGGAAACAATCTTTCATTGCCTTATCGATTGGGATGCTTCGCGTCATGACCGCAGAGTCGCCCCCCTCTACGAGCAACCACTTGGCACCCGATTTGACACCCACTTCGTTCAGGATGGTCGACAGGGGAACCCCTGTCCATTCGGAAGTCGAGACGAGGCCGTGCGTACCTTGTACGGTTTTCAACGTAGGCTTCGACCACTCCGTGAGGCCATTGCCAGAACATTCAATGAAAAGAATTCGGGATATCGACGGAAAGAGCTTCACGTCCGGCATCGAGAATTTCTTTGGCTGCTTCACCATGCCGTGCACGAACAACTTATGCGTGGCCGGATCAATTGTGGCGATGCCCCCATGATCCCGTTCGAAATGCAGCCCTGACGGAGTAATAATGCCTACGCCATGCTCCAGTGGCGTCATCGACCAGGAAGAGAGGGGGGTTTGGTACCAAAGCGCCAACGAACCTCAGTTTCGAACTGGGAGCGCGTCCCGTACCCCCCGTCTTCGCCAATAGCGGCGCCTGGAATTTTCGTGGCATCTTCCGGGACCGACCGCCATACCGCACCCGGAGGGGCTTTGCCGTCCGGGGACGCAGCGGTTTGCGCGATGGCTCTTCCGGCCACGCTCGAACTGGCGAGCACCGCAAAGGAAGCCAGGAAATGCCGTCGATTGTGTGGTCGCTGAAGAGGATCAACGCCTTTGGCAGGCTCACCTTTTACAGGCTTTGCCGGCTCAATAGGATGCTGGCTGAAATATGCTGAATTGGCGTTTGTTCTGGCTTTAGCGAGAAATGCTTCTTCGGCCTCAACCAAAGACGCTATTTTCAATGTGTTCTTGGCGTCGCTATTTGGATCAAGAATGGACATCTTCATTCCTCCACTTTTATTGATTAAGCCGTTGAACTGGACAGTTTCTTTCTTCCTTGAACTGAAGTCGCAAAATCGAACGTTGCAGTGACACTATCTCCCTTCTGCAATTTCCGGGTCGTGATCCAGCATGACTGCCCCTGGCATTGAACGATTTGAAACAAAGTGTTTCAAATCCGGGGCGTGGAACATCATGATTTTGGCACTGGATCCAAACCAAGCAACTTTCACGCCAATCGCGCCATCTGAATGCTTGCCGCACGGTTCCCAGGCATTTTCGAGCCCGTTGCGATACTGTTTTTCGAGCGCTGGCTGAGACAGCCCATTTGCGTAGCCGTACCAACGCTTGGGTTGCAGGCCATCTCGATGCCGTCGAAGACGCAGTCGATACCGGGCAAAGATCACCCAACGTCGGCGACAAAAAAGCGACCGCTCTTTCGAGGGTCGCTTGTTTAGTCTGCGCTTGATCGTCAGCCGAACAAGCCCTTGAAGAACAGCCGGATGCTGTCCCACATGCGGCGGAAGAAGCCGCCTTCATCCACGTTCTCCAGCGCGACCACGTCGGCCTGCTTGATCACCTTGTCGCCCTGGCGGATCTCGACCTTGCCGATGACGGCGCCCTGTTTCACCGGGGCGATCAGGGTCGGGTTCAACACGAGCTGGGTGGTGAGCTTGGCAGCTTCGCCGCGGGCCACGGTGGCGGCCAGATCTTCGCTTGCGCCTGCCTTGACGGTGCGTGCGGCCCCTTTCCAGACGGGCACTGCAGCCAGTACGTCACCCTTCTTGTTGAACACCCTGGTCTCGAAGAAGCGAAAGCCGTAGCCCAGCAGCTTGGCAGTTTCGGTGGCGCGCGCGGCCTCGCTGTCGGTGCCGAACACGACGGCGATCAGGCGTTCGCCGCTCTTCTGGGCCGACGCCACCATGCAGTAGCCGGCCTCCTCGGTGTGGCCGGTTTTCAGGCCGTCGACGCCGTCGTCGCGCCACAGCAGAAGATTGCGGTTGGGCTGCCTGATCCCGTTCCAGGTGAACTCCTTCTGCGCATAGAGCGCATAGTGGGCAGGATCGGCATAGATGATGGCGCGCGCCAGCGTGGCCATGTCGCGGGCGCTCGAATAATGGCCGGGATTGGGCAGGCCCGTGGCGTCCATGAAGTGGGTGTCCTTCATACCGAGCCGCTTGGCTTCCGCGTTCATCATCGCGGCGAAAGCATCTTCGTCGCCGGCGATGTGCTCAGCCAGGGCCACGCTGGCATCGTTGCCCGACTGGATAATGATGCCGTGGAACAGATCGCTGACCGAGACCTTGTTGCCCACCTTGACGAACATCTTCGAACCGCCCGTGCGCCAGGCCTTTTCGCTGATGGTGACCATGTCGTTTTCGTGCAGCCGGCCGTGCTTGATTTCCTGCGTCGCGATGTAGGCGGTCATCAGCTTGGTCAGGCTGGCGGGCGGCAGATGCATCTCGCCCTGGTGGTCGACCAGAACGTTGCCGCTGGCCGCGTCCATCAGCACCCAGGATTTGGCGGCCAACTCCGGGGGCGGCGGGACGAGAGAAGCGCCCCAGGCAGCCGGGGCGATCAGTACGGTGAAAATCAATACGAGTCTTTGCAGAAAGAACGGGGTAGTCATGGATTCGTCGATGAGTGAGCAAACAAGGTTGGCATTGGACCAGACAGACACGCACAAGCGCGCGTAAGTTCAGGATAACATCGCCCGCCCGCTCTGCGACAGCTTCGTGGCGCTGCCCTGTTAAACTCGCGCCATGTCGAGACTGCATTGAATCCGATGGCTGCACCCGAATCCCGCCACCTCACCCGCCAGATCGTAATCGCGATGCTCGCGGGCATCGTGCTGGGCGTCGTCCTCAATCGGCTGGGGACGGCAGACTGGGTGCAACTGGTTCTGGTCGATGGCCTGCTGTATGTGGTCGGCTCGGTCTTCGTGGCGGCATTGAAAATGATGGTGGTGCCGCTGGTGTTCGTGTCGCTGGTGGCCGGCGTCACTTCGCTGTCGGACCTGAATGCGCTGGGCCGCATCGGTATCAAGTCGCTGGCGCTGTACCTGGCCACGACAGCGATCGCCGTCACGATCGCGCTGACACTGGCGGGAATCGTCGGGCCGGGACAGGGCTTCAATGCCGGCAGCACGGCCGCCAGCTTCACCGGCAAGCCGGCGCCGCCGCTCACCCAGGTGCTGATCGACATGGTGCCGACCAACCCGATCGCGGCCATGGCCGAAGGCAACATGCTGCAGATCATCGTGTTCGCGCTGCTGTTCGGCGTGGCGGTGACGATGTCGGGCGCGCGCGGCAAGCACGTGCTCAATTTCTTCGGCGATCTCGACGTGGTCATCATGCACATGGTCGAATGGATCATGCGGCTCGCCCCGTATGGCGTCTTCGCGCTGATCACCCGCACCTTCGCCAGCCAGGGCCTGGACATCCTGCTGCCGCTCGCCGCCTACTTCCTCACCCTGACCGGCGCGCTGGCCATCCAGGTCTTCGGTGTCTATCCCCTGCTGTTGAAGCTGCTGGCCTCGCTCAATCCACTCACCTTCCTGAGAAAAATGCGCGACCCGGCGGCGTTCGCCTTTTCCACCGCCAGTTCCGGCGCCACCATTCCGGTCACGCTGCGCACGGTGGAATACAAGATGGGCGTGAAGAACAGCGTCGCCTCGTTCACCGTGCCGATGGGCGCCACCATCAACATGGACGGCACCGCCATGATGCAGGGCGTGGCCACCGTGTTCATTGCCAACGTATACGGCATCCACCTGGGCGTCACCGACTATCTGCTGGTCGTGCTCACCGCCACCCTGGCCTCGATCGGCACCGCCGCCATCCCCGCGGTCGGCCTGGTCACGCTCACCATGGTGCTCGGCCAGGTGGGCCTGCCGGTCGAAGGCATCGCCCTCATCATCGGCGTCGATCGCCTGCTCGACATGATGCGTACCGTGACCAACGTCACCGGCGACTGCGCGGTCAGCTGCATCGTCGCCAAGAGCGAAAAAGCCCTCGACCAGGCAGTGTTCGACGACCCCTCGGCCGGTTCGGTCGAGGCGGCCACCCGCCGCCCCCTTCCCTCCCATTTCGCTTCCTGATCCCATGTTTTATCCGCTGATCCGGCCTGCCCTCTTCTCGCTCGACCCCGAGGATGCGCACGGCTTCACCCTCGCCAGCCTCGACGTCGCGCACGCACTGGGCCTGCTGAAGCTGCTGCCGCGCGCCGCGGGAACGCCCGTGCACGTGATGGGCATCGACTTCCCCAATGCCGTGGGCCTCGCCGCCGGGCTCGACAAGGACGGGGCGCACATCGGCGCGCTGGCCGACCTGGGCTTCGGCTTCATCGAGATCGGCACGGTGACGCCGCGCCCGCAACCGGGCAACCCCACGCCGCGCATGTTCCGCCTGCCCGCAGCCCACGCCATCATCAACCGCATGGGCTTCAACAATCTCGGGGTCGACAATCTGGTGCGCAATGTCCAGTCGAGCGGCTTCAGGGGCGTGCTCGGGATCAACATCGGCAAGAACAAGGACACGCCGAACGAGCATGCGGTGGACGATTATCTGGCCTGCCTCGACAAGGTCTACGCGCACGCACGCTACGTGACGGTGAACATCTCGTCGCCCAACACGCAGAACCTGCGCGAACTGCAGAAGGACGAGGCGCTCGACGCGCTGCTCTCCGCGATCAAGCTGCGCCAGTCCGAACTCGCGCAGCAGCATGGCAAATACGTGCCGATCGCGCTGAAGATCGCGCCCGACCTCGACGATGCACAGATCGCCGCGATCGCCGCGCTGCTGATGATGCACCGCATCGACGCCGTGATCGCCACCAACACCACGATTGCGCGCGACGCCGTCGCCGGCCTGCCCAATGCGGAGGAAGCCGGCGGCCTGTCGGGCGCGCCGGTACGCGCGGCATCCACCCGGGTGGTGCGCGAACTGGCACGGCATCTGAAGAACGAAGTGCCGATCATCGGCGTCGGCGGCATTTTCTCGGGCGACGATGCGCGCGAAAAAATCGACGCGGGCGCGTCGCTGGTGCAGTTGTATTCCGGCCTGATCTACCGCGGGCCGGCACTGGTGCGGGAATGCGTGCAACGCCTCGCCTGACGGCCATACGGTTTGCGGGGGCCGTCGTTGCGACGTGGCTGCTACATGCCGGCGCACATGCCGCGCCGACGGAGCCGGTTCTGACCCATTTTCCGCAACCCGGCCTCGATGCCGACCAGCTGGGCGTGATCGTCAACGACGACGACCCCGACAGCGTGGCGATCGCCGCGTACTACCGGGTAAAGCGCGGCATCCCCGCGGCCAACCTGATCCATGTGCGCTTCAAGCCCGGACGCAGCACGCTCGCACGCGAGGAATTCGTCAATCTCAAGCGTCTCGTCGACCGCAAGACGCCGCAGAATGTGCAGGCCTATGCGCTGACCTGGGCGCAGCCGTACCGGGTGGACTGCATGTCGATCACGTCCGCCTTCGCCTTCGGCTTCGATCCCGCCTGGTGCGCCAACAGCTGCAAGCCGACGCAGCCGAGCCCGTATTTCAACAGCAGCGTGACGCGGCCCTATGCCGTCTATCGCATGCGCCCGACCATGAGCCTGGCCGCCGCCAGCGTGGCCGAAGCGAGGAAGCTGATCGCCCGCGGCGTGGCGTCCGACGGCAGCAACCCGGCCGGCACCGCCTACCTCGTCAGCACGACGGATAAAAACCGCAACGTACGTGCCGCCGGGTACGCGTCCGTGCGCGCACTGATGCAGTCCGTCATGCCGACCGAAATCGTCGAGGCCAACGCGCTCGAAAACAAACCCGACGTGATGTTCTACTTCACCGGACTGGCCCAGGTACCAGCCATCGACAGCAACCGCTTTCTGCCCGGCGCCATCGCCGACCATCTCACCTCGGCCGGCGGCGAACTGTTCGGCGGCGGCCAGATGAGCAGCCTGCGCTGGCTGGAGGCCGGCGCCACCGGCAGCTACGGCGCGGTGGTCGAACCCTGCAATTTCCCCGCCAAGTTCCCGGTTCCCGGCATTGTCATGGCGCACTACCTGCAAGGCGAAACGCTGATCGAGGCCTATTGGAAAAGCGTGCAGATGCCGGGACAGGGCATTTTCATCGGCGAACCGCTGGCGCGCCCGTTTGCCGGCATTGCCCACGACGCCCGCGGCGGCGGCCTGACGCTGTCGGCGCGCCTGCTCACGCCAGGACTCTATGAGGTGCAAGCCGCGCCGTCGATGATCGGCCCCTACCGCAACGTCGGCCGCATGGCCATCGCCTGGGGAACGCGCCAGATCAGGCTCGAGCACGTTCCGCCAGCGTATTACCGCTTCGAACGCCGCGCCGATTCCGCACCGGTGCAATAAAGCCGGCCCTTCTGGCGTGTTGCAGCTTTGGCTATGCTGCAATTTATCCATCCCCACGAGGCTCGCCATGCACATCGGCATTCCCAAGGAAATCAAGAATCACGAATACCGGGTGGCGCTCACGCCCGAGGGTGTACGGGTACTGGCCCAGGCCGGGCACCGGGTGAGCGTCGAGACTCGTGCCGGCGCCACCGTGGGATTCGATGACGACGCCTACCGTGCCGCCGGGGCGTTTGTCGTTGCCACCGCTGCCGATATCTATGCCGCCGACCTGGTGGTGAAGGTGAAGGAACCGCAAACGGACGAAGTGGCGCTGCTGCGCAGCGGCCAACTGCTGTTCTGCTACCTGCACCTGGCGGCCGCGCCGGAACTGGCGCGCGAACTGATGGCACGCGGCGTGACAGCGATTGCCTATGAAACCGTGAGCAACCCGGCCGGCGGCCTGCCGCTCCTGCAACCGATGTCGGACATTGCCGGGCGGCTTGCGCCGCAGATGGGTGCGCTGGGCCTGCACACCTCCCACGGCGGCAATGGCAAGCTGATCAGCGGCATGCCGGGGGTGCCGCCCGCCCATGCCGTCATCATCGGCGCCGGCACGGTCGGCATGAGCGCCGCACGCATGGCAGTGGGACTGGGCGCACGCGTCACGCTGATCGACCGCCAGGCCGACAAGCTCGCGCATGCCGAAACGCTGTTCGGTGCGCGGGTGGCCTCGCGCTTCTCCTCGCCCGAGGCGATTGCGATGTTTCTTGCCCAGGCCGACATCGTCATCGGTGCCGCCCAGATCCCGGGACGCCATGCGCCGCGCCTGATCAGCCGAGAACTGTTGAGACAGATGCCGCCCGGGTCCGTACTGGTGGATGTTGCCATCGACCAGGGCGGCATTGCCGAGACCTCGCGCCCCACCACCCACAGCGCGCCGTTCTTCGTGGCAGAAGGCGTCGTCCATTATTGCGTCACCAACATGCCCGGCGCGGTGGCACGCACCGCCACCGACGCGCTCACCCATGCCACCCTGCCCTATGTCCAGGCGCTGGCCGCGCAGGGCCTCGCCGCACTCGATGCGGATACCGGGCTGAAAGCGGGACTGCAGGTGCATGCCGGGACGATCACCCACGCCGGCCTGGCGCAGGATCTGGGGCTCAACTGAATCAGCTCGGGACGGACGCGGGCACGTCCAGCCACGCGTGTCCTGCCGCGCGCAGGTCGGGCGTGAGGCGATAGATCAGCGGCACCCCGGAGGCAATCTCCACCCGCTCCATCGCCTCGGCTGAGAGCCCGTCCAGATGCATCACCAGCCCACGCAGCGTATTGCCGTGGCTCACCACCAGCAGCCGTCGTCCGGTGCGCAAGCGCGGCACCAGCACGTCGTTCCAGTACGGCAGCATGCGCTGCTGGCAGTCGCGCAGGCTTTCGCTGGCGGGCAGATCGTCCGGATCCATTCCGCCATACAGCGGATCGAAGCGCGGGTGGCGCGGGTCGTTGCGATCCAGCGGTGGTGGCGGCTCGACGTATCCGCGCCACCATCGGCGCGAAGCGGCTTCGCCCCAAATCGCGAAAATCTCCTTCTTGTTGAGCCCCTGCAATGCGCCATAGTGCCGCTCGTTCAGGCGCCAGGTCGTGAACAGCGGGACCTCAGGCGCCCCCATCGCAGCCAGCAGCGCCTCGGCCGTCTGACGGGCGCGTTGCAGCACCGAACCATGCACCTCGTCGAAGGCGTAGCCCGCCTGTGCCAGCTGCCGCCCCGCCGCGGCTGCCTCGGCCAAGCCGGTTTCGGTCAGGGGAATATCGGTCCAGCCGGTGAAGCGATCGGAGAGATTCCATTCGCTGTGGCCGTGGCGAAACAGCACCACCCATGGGGCCGGCGCGTTCATTCGGGCGACTCCGTCAGCACGTCGTGCAGGTGGTGGCGGTCGCCCCAGGCATCCAGATGCCATCCCTGGCCGTCGAAGTGGAACCAGTTGAGGGCGCAATTGGGAATCGCGAAATCGCGTGGCGTACCCAGCGGGCGGCCGGTGGCGCGGCGGTAGATGACATCGAGCACGCCGCTATGGCTGACCGCCGCGATCGTCTGGCCGCCGTGATGCCGCACCAGCCAGTCGATCGCCTCGCTCACTCGCCCGGCAAAGCCGCGCAGCGACTCGCCCGTCCCGAAATCGTAGTCGAGATCGCGCGCCGCATAGTGCGCATACGCCTGCGGATAACGTTCGGCGCCCTCCGCCGCCGTGAGCCCCTGAAACAGCCCGAAATGCCGTTCGCGCAGTTGCGGCAGGCATTTCACCTCCAGATCCTCGCGCTGGGCCAGTACCCGTGCCGTTTCCAGCGCCCGCGCCAGATCACTGCTGTAGATCGCGTCGAATCGATGGTGCGCCGCATTGAATGCCATCGCCAGCGCCTGGGCCCGTCCCGTCTCGTTGAGCGGAATGTCGGTGTGGCCCTGGATGCGCTTCTCCACGTTCCATCCGGTTTCACCATGGCGGATGACGCAGAGGCGGGTGCCTGTCGGTCTGGAAAATGGATGCATATCAATTGCACGGGAACTGATCTATACCAAATTCAAATTTGGCATAAAAAACAGGGATGCGTCTTTTTTCGCAACGAAACAACACTATGGCCGACCGATCCGCTCAGCGCGTGGTGCGACAACTTGACACACCAGAATAAATAGATATATTTATCTTCATATGCGAAACGCATCATAAAATTCGCATGTACTAATCAAGTCATCAATCACGGGAGACGTGTATGGAAGCGACAACCTACAACTATAAGGTCGTCCGCCAGTTCGCCATCATGACGGTGGTGTGGGGGATTGTCGGTATGCTGGTCGGGCTCATCCTGGCCTCGCAACTGATCTGGCCGGACCTGACCTTTGGCATCGAATGGCTGTCATATGGCCGCCTCAGGCCGCTGCATACCAATGCGGTGATCTTCGCCTTCGGCGGCTCCGCGATGTTCGCGGTGTCGTACTACATCGTGCAGCGCACCTGCCAGGTGCGGCTGTGGGCCGAGAAGCTGGCCGCGTTCACCTTCTGGGGCTGGACGGCCGTGATCGTGCTGGCTGCCATCACGCTGCCAATGGGCATCACCAGCTCCAAGGAATACGCCGAACTCGAATGGCCGATCGACCTGTTGATCACGGTGGTGTGGGTCTCCTACGCACTGGTGTTCTTCGGCACCATCATCAAGCGCAAGACCAAGCACATCTACGTGTCGAACTGGTTCTTCGGCGCCTACATCCTGGTGATCGCACTGCTGCATCTCGTCAACAGCGCCGAACTGCCCTGGATTCTCGGCGGCAGCACGAGCGCCTGGTACAAGTCCTACTCCGCCTACGCCGGCGTGCAGGACGCGATGGTGCAGTGGTGGTACGGCCATAACGCGGTGGGCTTCTTCCTCACCACCGCCTTCCTCGGCATGATGTACTACTTCATTCCGAAGCAGGCCGGTCGCCCGATCTATTCCTACCGCCTCTCGGTCGTTCACTTCTGGTCGCTCAACTTCATCTACATGTGGGCGGGCCCGCACCACCTGCAGTACACCGCGTTGCCCGACTGGGCACAGTCGCTCGGCATGGTGTTTTCGCTGATGCTGCTGGCACCAAGCTGGGGCGGCATGATGAACGGCATCATGACGCTGTCGGGCGCGTGGCACAAACTGCGTACCGACCCCATCCTGAAGTTCATGGTCACCGCGCTGTCGTTCTACGGCATGTCGACCTTCGAGGGCCCGATGATGTCGATCAAGACCGTCAACGCATTGAGCCACTACACCGAATGGACCATCGGCCACGTGCATTCCGGCGCGCTCGGCTGGGTGGCGATGATCACCATCGGTTCCATGTACTACCTGATTCCGCGCCTGTTCGGCCGTGAATCGATGTACAGCACCAAGCTCATCGAATGGCATTTCTGGTTCTCCACCATCGGCGTGGTGCTGTACATCGCCTCGATGTGGATCGCCGGCGTGGCGCAGGGCCTGATGTGGCGCGCAGCCAACCCCGACGGCACGCTGACCTACAGCTTCGCCCAGGTGGTCGCCACCATGCATCCGTTCTACGGCATCCGTCTCGCGGGCGGAGCGCTGTTCTTCGGCGGCATGCTGATGATGGCCTACAACGTCTGGCAGACCGTACGTGCCGGACGCGTCGTCAATGACGCCCCCATCCCGCAAGCCGTCCACGCCTGATAGGAGACCGAACATGATTTCGCATGAAAACATCGAAAAGAACCTCGGTCTGCTGATCGTGCTGACCATCCTCATCGTCAGCGTCGGCGGTCTGGTCCAGATCGTGCCGCTGTTCTTCCAGACTTCCACCACCACCCCGGTGGAAGGCCTGAAGCCCTACACGGCGCTGCAACTGATGGGACGCGACATCTACATCCGCGAAGGCTGCGTCGGCTGCCATTCGCAGATGATCCGTCCGTTCCGTGCCGAGACCGAACGCTACGGCCACTATTCGGTGGCAGGCGAGTATGTCTACGACCGTCCGTTCCTATGGGGCTCCAAGCGCACCGGTCCCGACCTGGCGCGTGTCGGCGGTCGTTATTCGGACGCCTGGCAGGTCGCGCACCTGATGAACCCGCGCGACGTGGTGCCGGAATCCATCATGCCCGCCTACCCCTGGCTCGACCGTCCGCTCAAGGACACCGGCATCCAGGCCAAGATGCGCACGCTGGACATCGTCGGCCACGGCTATACCGAGCAGGAAATCGCCGCGGCACCCGCGGCGCTCCAGGGCAAGACGGAGCTTGACGCCGTCATCGCATACCTGCAGGTGCTCGGCACCCACGCGCCGAAGAATTGAGCCCGGCATGGACAGCGGAACCCTCAGCGGCATCATCACGGCGGTCTTCGTCATCGTATTCATCGGCATCGTCTGGTGGGCCTACAGCAAGGGAAACAAGCAGCGTTTCGAAGAGGACGCCAGGCTCCCTTTCCAGGATGACGACGACCGGCCCGCCAAACAAGGAGACAAGCAATGAGCGATTTCACAAGCGGCTTCTGGCCGATCTACATCAGCGTCCTGACCCTGGTGAGCATCCTCGGCACCTGGGTATTTCTCAAATCGCAGACCACCCGCAAGTTTGCGCCCGGCGAGAAAGCCGAGCTCATGGAGCACACCTGGGACGGCGATCTGCAGGACCTCAACAACCCGCTGCCGCGCTGGTGGCTGGGACTGTTCTACGGCACCATGATTTTCGGGCTGGGCTACCTCGCCCTGTGGCCGGGACTGGGCAACTTCGCCGGCTTGCTGGGCTGGACCTCCAAAGGGGAATACCAGGCCGAGGTGAAAGCCGCCGAAGCCAAGTTCCAGCCGATGTATGCCGGCTTCATGCAGCAGGATGTCGCGACCGTGGCGGCCGACCCGAACGCGCGCGCCATCGGCAAGCATCTGTTCCTGACCTACTGCTCGCAGTGCCACGGCTCCGATGCCATGGGCGCCAAGGGCTTCCCCAACCTGACCGACAATGACTGGCTCTACGGCGGCGAACCCGACACCATCGTGGCCACCATCACCAACGGTCGCACCGGGGTGATGCCGGCATGGGAGCCGATCCTCGGTGCACAAGGTGTCAAGCAAGTGGCCAACTACGTGCTCTCGCTGTCGGGCCGACAGCACGATGCCGCCCTGGCCGAAGCAGGCAAGGCGAAATTCGCCGAGAACTGCGCCGCCTGCCACATGCCGGACGGCACTGGCATGAAAGCGCTGGGCGCGCCCAACCTCACCGACAAGGTGTGGCTGTATGGCGGCAGCGAGGCGGCGATCGTCGAGACCATCGCCAAAGGCCGCAACGGCGTCATGCCGGCCCTGGCCCAGACGCTCGGCACCACCTCCAACAAGGAAGCCAAGCTGCACCTGCTGGCAGCCTATGTGTACGGGTTGTCGCAGCAGAAGTGAGTGGTAAGCGGTAAGCGGTAAGTAGCAAGTGGTGAGTGGTGAGTGGTGAGTGGTGAGTGGTGAGCGGTATTCGCCGGACAAACCGGCGAGCCGCTTGAGCGCATTGCCCGCAGTGCGCTCAAGCGGCTCAGACCTTCAACGGAAACGCAGTGACCAACGACAAGCAACCCGCCTCCGCCGATGCGGCGACCGAGCAGCAACTCTACGCGATCCGGCAAAAAATCCAGCCGCGTGCGGTGCATGGCGTGTTCGCCAACTGGCGCATCGCGCTGGTGCTGCTGACCCAGACGCTCTACTACGGCATACCCTGGCTGCAATGGGACCACCGCCAGGCGGTGCTGTTCGATCTGGCCGCGCGCAAGTTCTACATATTCGGCCTGGTGTTCTGGCCGCAGGATTTCGTCTACCTCACCGGCCTCCTGATCCTGTCGGCACTGTCGCTGTTCCTGTTTACCGCGGTGGCCGGCCGACTGTGGTGTGGCTACGCCTGCCCGCAGACCGTGTACACCGAGGTTTTCATGTGGGTGGAAAATTGGCTGGAGGGCGATCATCTCGCACGCAGGAAGCTCGACCAGTCGCCGTGGAATGCCAACAAGCTGAGAAAGCGCGGGTTGAAGCACGCCGTCTGGTTCGCGATCGCGCTGTGGACGGGCTTCACTTTCGTCGGCTATTTCACCCCGATCCAGACACTGGCGGCCGAGACGATTCAAGCCAACCTCGGTCCGTGGGAAACCTTCTGGATCCTGTTCTACGCCTTCGCCACCTGGGGCAACGCCGGCTTCATGCGCGAGCAGGTCTGCAAGTACATGTGCCCGTATGCGCGCTTCCAGAGCGTGATGTTCGATTCCGACACGCTGACCGTGACCTACGACAGCTCCCTCGGCGAGCCGCGCGGCCCGCGCAGCAAGAAAACCGATTACAAGGCCGCGGGTCTCGGCACCTGCGTCGACTGCAACGTCTGCGTCCAGGTCTGCCCCACCGGCATCGACATCCGCAACGGCCTGCAGTACGAATGCATCGGCTGCGCCGCCTGCATCGACGGCTGCGATCAGATCATGGACAAGATGGGCTACCCGCGCGGTCTGATCCGCTACACCACGGAAAACGTGGTGAAGGGGAAATACCCGGACACCGGCATCGTCAGGCACGTCCTGCGTCCGCGCACCATCATCTACACCGTGCTGCTGACGCTGATCGCGGGCGCATTCCTCTATAGCCTCGCCACGCGGGTACCGCTCAACGTCGGCGTGGTGCGCGACCGCGCGGCATTGTCGAAGGAAACCGACGAAGGCAAGATCGAGAACGTCTATCGCCTGCAGATCATCAACAAGGATGGCCAGGCTCACCGCTATACGATCCAGGCACACGGCATCGAGAATCTCGAGCTCGAGACCGCCACGCGCGATATCGCGGCCGCGCCTTTGCAGACCATCGACATTCCCGTCAGCCTGACAGCCGACCCCGAAGAACTGAAGGGCCGCTCGATCGCAGTCACGTTCACGATACAAGCCACCGACGATCCGCGCATCAGACAGGACGTCGCCACCAAGTTCTTCAACCGCTAGATTGCGAGGCACGGCGCCATGACGAATACAACCCTTTATGCCAAACCCTGGTATCGCGAACCCTGGCCATGGTTCCTCATGAGCCTGCCCGCCATCGCAGTCGCCGCCGGACTGACTACCGTGTGGATCGCCTACCAGAGCGCCGACGGGCTAGTGGTGGGCGATTACTACAAGGAAGGACTCGCCATCAACCAGACGCTGGAGCGTGACGACGCCGCGCACGCCCTGGCGCTCGCCGCCACCGTGAAACGCGAGGACGGTGCGTTGGTGCTCTCGCTGGCCGGTCATCTGACTGCCTATCCCGACCAATTGATCCTCACCCTGGCCCATCCAACCCACCAGGGCATGGATCACACGCTCACCTTGCACCACGCCGGCGGCAGTCGCTATCGCGCCACGCTTCCCGCCATGCCCAACGGGAAATGGCATGCCCAGCTGACCGATGCCGCATCCACCTGGCGCCTGGCCGGCGTACTGCATTCCCCGTTCAGGCAAGCCGTCACGCTGTCATCCGATTCCGTCGTTCATCAACCACAGGGAGAATAAAATGGACGTTGTACTCAATCTGCTGTTCAGCAGCCCGATCGGCCTCTTGAGCCTGTTTACCATCCTCTTCATCATCGGCATGGCGATCTACCTGATGGTCTGGTACAAGCGCAAGATGAACAATCCCGAAGAATGACGTCCACCCAGACGAGGAGCACGCCATGATGCAGCGCCTGATCCACATTCTGTGGCCGTCCTTCCTGGTGGCTGGCGTGGCCGACATCGTCTTCACCACCTTGTTCGATCCGCTGGAGATCGTGTACCACGGCGAGGCGGTGATCGAACAGCGCCTCGCCGCCTATACCCTCGGCTTCTTCGTGTTCTGGCTGCTGGGTATCGCGTCCAGCGCGATGACCTGCTATTTTCAGCGTAGCGCGGATGAAATCAACCGCTGCCCCCTTCCGCCGCGCAACCGGCCCGAGGGCTGTCCCAAACGCGACGATGGCAGTGGCTGTTGCTGATTCCCTTCGGCGGCATGCGCGGCCGCCCCGGACTCAGGCGGTACGCGAATAACGGGGCTGCGTGCTGGCGGTTTCCTTCAGATAGCGGTCGAAGCACATGCCGATGTTGCGCAGGAACAGCCGGCCGCGCGGGGTGACGCTGATCCGGTCCGACGCAACCGTGACCAGTCCGTCGGCGGCGAGCGGGCGCAGATCGGTCAGTGCGTCAGCGAAATAATCGGTGAAGGCAATGTTCCATTCCTGGCCGAAGGCCGCAAAGTCGAGCTCCAGATCGCACATCACGCGCGTGATCGCGTCGCGTCGGATCTGGTCGTCGCGTGTGAGCCTGAGGCCGCGCTCGACGGCCAGGCCGGTCGCAGCGATACGTTCCTGGTAGCGTTTGAGATTCTTCTCGTTCTGCATGTACACGTCGGCTGTCTGGCTGATGCTGGAGACACCGAAGGCCAGGATGTCGCAGTCCTTGTGCGTGGTATAGCCCTGGAAATTGCGCCATAGCGTCTTGTTCTGCTGGGCGCGTACCAGTTCGTCGTCCGGACGGGCGAAGTGGTCAAGGCCGATATTGACGTAGCCCACTGCGCCCAGCATCTCGTTCACCGCCTGCTGCAGGCCGAGACGCGTCGCGGAATCCGGCAGGTCTTCTTCCTTGATCAGGCGCTGGTGCTTCTTCAACCATGGCACGTGGGCATACGCAAACACCGCCAGGCGATCCGGCGACCATGCGGTCACCTGTTCCAGCGTGTGGCGAAAACTGGCGACCGTCTGTTTCGGCAATCCCACGATCAGATCCAGATTGATGCTGGAAAAGCCCAATTCACGTGACCAGTCGAGCACCTGCTGGATCAGGGCCTGCGACTGAATACGGTTGACTGCCTGCTGCACGTCCGGATCCATGTCCTGCACGCCAAACGAGACGCGATTGAACCCGGATTCGCGCAACGCCACCAGATGCTCGCGCGTCAGTTCGCGCGGGTCGATCTCGCAGCTGATCTCGGCATCGGCAGCCAGCGTGAAGTGCCGGCGCATCATGTCCATCAGGCGGCGAATATCGCCGGGATTCAGGTAAGTGGGCGTACCGCCGCCCCAGTGCAATTGGCGAGCCAGGCGGCCCGGATCCACCCGTTGCGCCGTATGCGCCATTTCCTGGTCGAGATAGGCAAGATAGGGCTGGGTCTTGCTGTAGTCGCGCGTCGCCACCATGTTGCAGCCGCAGAAGTGGCAGAGCGTGTCGCAGAAGGGAATGTGGGCGTACAGCGACAACCCGCGGTCAAGGGATGCCGCAGCCAACTCATCGGTCCAGTCCGTCTCGCTGAAACCGGTGCGGAAATACGGCGCAGTCGGATAGGACGTATAACGGGGGCCGGGTACGCTGTATTTCTGGAGCAGTTCCAGAAGAGTCGAAGTCATGGAGGCGCCCACCATCAGATAACGATGTCTTTTTATCATAGTATGGACGCGAAATCCAGCACCCCCGTGCTGGGGAGCGCAGCGGGTTTTGCGGTAAAGTTCGGGCTGACAAAGCCGTTGGTATGCGCTGCTCACCCGGAAATCACATGTCATCCATTCCGCCGCCGTCTCTGGTTCGTTTCCTGCTGCTGGTCGCGCTGTTGCTCGGGGCCGCCGCCGTCCGCGCCGACGATGCGTCCGATCTGGCCCAGCGCGTCTACGACCGCCCCAACGGGCGCGACCTCACCACGCTCGGCCGCATGGTGCTCACCGAGAAGGGCCAGGCGCCGCGCATCCGCGAACTGGTCACCTACCGCCTCGACAAGGCACGCGGCGAAACCGCCAATCTGATCCGCTTTCTCGATCCCGAGGACATCGCGGGAACCGGCCTGCTCAGCATCGACAAAGCCGACGGCAGCACCGACCAGTGGCTGTATCTGCCCGCGCTCGATCGGGTGCGGCGCATTTCCAGCAACCGCAAGGGTGGACGCTTCGTCGGTTCCGACCTCTATTTCGAGGACCTGCAGGAACGCAAACCCTCGAAGGATCGCCAGCGCCTGCTCGGCAAGCAGCTCGAAAACGGCATCCTCTGCGACGTGCTCGAGAGCGTGCCGCTGGACGCCGACGATTCGGTGTACAAGAAACGCATCAGCTGGATCGATCCCGCCACCGCGATCCCGCAGCGCGTGGATTATTTCGAGCAGAGCGGCAATGCGCCCAGCAAGCGCTGGCTGCTGCGCAGCAAAAAACGCACCCAAGGCTACTGGACGCTCACCGACAGCCGCATGATCGACCTGGAAAGCGGGCACGAAACCCGGCTGGTCATCGATACGGCGCTGTACGACCAGAAACTGCCCGCCAAACTCTTCACTTCGCAAGCCCTTGCCGACGAAAGCCTGGAATCGGAATATCGCCCATGAAAAACCTGTTGCTGACCCTGAGCCTGTCGCTCGCCACTCTGCCCGTGCTCATCCCCGCCCATGCGGCCGATGACCTGCCGCCGCCGCGCACCACCGCCGACCAGGATGTACCGGACGATCTGCCACCACCCCGCACCACGACGCGCAAACCGCGCCCGCTGCCCACCGAAGCCTCGCCGGCCGACAGCGCCCAATCCGTCAGTACGGCGGACGATCTGCCGCCGCCGACTCCGCGCAGCCACAAACCGAAGGCGCGCGGCTTCCAGCCCTCGTTCAAAGCCGGCATCGACGACCTGCTGCTGGAAGGCGGTAGCCTGCCCGACGCACCCGAGGCCGACACCTATTCCACCCTGCGCACGAGCGCCTACGTCCTGTGGCAGCCCAGCCTCAACTGGGAATTCCGCGCCGGCGCGCGGCTCGACGGCATGACGCAGGATGGCGGCCTGGCCAGCCACCGCGAATTGCTGGCCGACTACGGCGACACCTATGTCCGCTACCGTAACGGCGACACCCGCCTCACCCTCGGCGCGCAGACCATCATCTGGGGACGCGTCGATGAAATCCCGCTGGCCGACCGCGTCAGCCGGGTCGACCTGACCCGGTTCGCTCTCGACGACCTGGCCGACCGCCGCCGCGCGCAGCTCGCCACCCGCTGGGAGCAGAATTTCGGCGACTACAAGCTGGATGCGGTGTGGCTCCCGGTGTTCCGTGCCGCGCAGCTGCCGGACGTGGCCAGCATCTGGAGCCCGGTCAACCGCACCACCGGCCAGATCATCGGCATCGATCCTGCGCTCACCACCCCCTGGGTCAGCGCCGCGCGCATCGACGAGGACGAGCATGGCAGCGGCGGCGGTGCCCTGCGACTCACCAAGACCGGCGACCCCTTCGATTTCGGCGTGACGCTCGCGCGCACCCGGCAATCGCTGCCGTATTACCGGCTCGACCTCGCTGCGCTCAGGCTCACCGCCGTGCACCCGTTCAACACCTTCGTCGGCGCCGACATGGAACTCGAACACGACGGCCTCACCTGGCGCATGGAAGCCGGCTACACCGGCGACGTGCCGGTGACCCTGCCCACGACCGTGATGGACACCACGCATTCGCTCGACTGGGTCGGCGCACTGGAGTTCTTCCCTGGCGGCGCCGATACCCGCGTCAACCTGCAACTGGTTGCGCACGCGCTGCAGACCGACCGCAGCATCCTCGAACTGAAGGAATACTACGGCGCCAACGGCGAGATCGAGACCAACTTCGGCCAGGGACGCTGGAAGGCCGGGCTGCGCTTTGCCAGCGGCTTCAATGTGCGCGATGTCTACCTCAGCCCCAAGCTCAGCTACGTGGGCTGGGAACCCTACGAGCTCTATGTCGCCGCGCATTACTTTGACGGCGAAGCGCGCACCCTGGGCGGCTTCCACCAGGATCATTCGCTGATCACGCTGGGCCTGCGCACCAAGTTCTGACCGGGACCGGCGCATGAAGCTGCTGAAACCCTGGATCGATGGCAACCGCATGTTGCCGCCTTGGCTGGCGCTGGCCATCCTGCTCGGGATCCAGCTGGTATCGATACCGTTCCTGCTGAAGCTTCATTTCAACAACGCGCCGGACATCTACTCGCCCCCCGATTCGCCCACCATCCAGCTACGGGAATCGCTGTTCAAGGAATTCCCCAACGACGAGGCCGTCATCGCCCTGTTCGAAGGCGACGACCTGTACACCCCGGCGTTTCTCGCCGCGCTCGACCGCGCCGCGAAGAAAATGGCCGCCCTGCCTGCGGTCGACCGGGTCCTGACGCTCACCACGGTCGAGCATATCGACGCCACCGACGACGGTTTTGCGGTATCGCTGCTGGTCGATCCGAAACATTTGGCCGAACGCACGCCGGCGCAGTGGAAAGCTCGCGTGCTTGGCGACCCCATCGCGCCCGGCCTGATCGCCTCGCGCGACGGCCGCGCCGTCGCACTGGTGGTGCGCCCGAAATTCCTGAAGGAAAGCCTCGCCCGCCGCGACATCGAGAACGCACTCGAAAAAACGATCACCGCCGAGAACCTCGATAGCCACCATACCGCCACCGCCGGCACGGTGGCGCAGACGGTTGCGGAACTGCGCTCGCTCTGGCGCGATAGCGCGATCTTCATTCCGCTCACCTTCGTTATCGGCATGATGTTGCTGTGGTGGGTGGTCGGGCGCATCCGTCCGGTCGTGATCGGCGGACTGGCCATGGGCACGGTGGTATCGGCCAGCGTAGCCGGGCTGGTGGCTTTCGGCCAGCCCTACACGCCGATCACCGCGATGATCCCCACCCTGATGGCGGCCTACACCACGGCCACGCTGCTGCACCTGTATGCCGGCATCCAGCGCGGCCGCATCGCGTTGCTGCCGCGGCGGCAACGCATTGCCCGCGCGCTGAAGGACACCTTCGTCCCTGGCCTGTTCAACATCCTGACGACAGGCGCCGGCATGCTGAGCATGCTGTGGATCAGCATCCCCCCGGTTCAGACCTTTGGCCTGTCGGGTGCCATCGGCACGCTCATGGTGTTCCTGGTGGTGTTCATCCTGGTGCCGCCCATCCTGTTGAAATGGGACACGCCGCGCTGGCCCCGCCGCCGCTCGGGCCTGGCGCACGCCCGCCGGATCGCGGCGGTGGTGGCCGTATTCAGCCTGCGGCACGCGAAAGCCGTGCTGATCAGCTCGGCCCTATTGGTGCTGGTGACCATCCCGCTGGTCATGCAGGTCAAGGTCGAATCCAACATCCTGGAGTTCTTTGCGCCCGACCATCCCCTCAGCCGCGGGACCGAACGGATCGAAAGCAAACTGTCCGGCGTCACCGGGCTCGAGATCGTGCTTACCGGCTCAGGTCGCGACAGCCTGAAAGACCCGGGCCGCCTGGCCCAGATCCAGGCCCTGCAGACCTGGCTGGAACAGCAGCCGGAAATCGACCGCAGCTTTTCGCTGGTCAACGTACTGGAGGAAATGAACCGCGCCTTCAGCGGCGATGCGCCCGGCACGAATGCGCTGCCCACCAGCCGCAAACTGGTCGAACAGCTGCTGCTCATCTATGACGGCAAGGATTTGTACGAGCTCGTCAACCACGAGTTCCAGCGCGGCCGCATCGCGCTCAGCCTCAACGTGCACGGCGCCAATGAAATCAGCCAGGTGATCCAGCGTATCCGCACACACCTGGATACCCAGCCCATCGCCGGCATGCGCTACGATATTTCCGGATTCGGCCAGCTGTTTGCGGACCAGACGGATCGCATCGTCAACGGCCAGATCAAGAGCTTCACTTCGTCCTTCCTGCAGATTCTGCTGCTGATGGCGCTTCTGTTCCGCTCGCTCAAGGCCGGACTCATCTGCCTGATCCCCAACCTGGCGCCGCTGTTCTTCATCTTTGTGGTGATGGGTGTGTCAGGTATCGCGCTCGACGTCGCCACCGTGCTGATCGCCGGCATCATCCTCGGCATCACCGTGGACGACACCATCCATCTGTATCACGGCTATCTGCACCGCCTCAAGCATGGCGCCGGTCCGGTGTTTGCCATCATCCGCAGCGTGGAAAGCTCGGGCCGCGCGGTGATCGCGATTTCGGTGGTGCTGATTGCGCAGTTCAGTCTGCTCGGATTGTCCGACTACCGCCCCACGGCCCATTTCGGCATGCTGTGCGCCGTCGGCCTGTTCGCCGGTCAGGTGTTCGAATTGCTGCTGATGCCCGCCCTGCTCGGCATGCAATTGCGCAAGCCGCGTCCCGTCGCCGTCACGGCACCGTGACCTTCAGCGCGCCGAATTCGTCGTTGAATATTCCCACCTCGTCGCCCGACGCGAATTGCCAGCCTTCCAGATGGCCGAATTCGGTGCGTGACCGCGGTTCCAGATCGAGTTTGAAACGACGCGCCGTCGACAGCGTAGGGTTGCGCACGGCGAGGATCACGGTGAGATAGCGGTCGCTGGTATTCTCGATTTCAGCCACCAGTCCCTTGCCCAGTATCGACGAGCGGAAACCGATGACAACCGGCAGGGCCGGTTTGGCTGCGACCGCAGCCGCCAGGACGTCGGTTTCCTTGTAGGCCAGTTGCGCTTTCAGCTGCTCGATTTCGCGCAGGCTTTCGGTCAGCTGGTTGCGTGTCTCGATCAGATAGCGCTCGCTCTGCTGGCGCGACTCGGTCTCCTTGGACAGCCGCCGCTTCATATCGCCCAGGTCGACGTTGAGCATGAAGGCATACAGCGCCAGACCGCACACCAGCAACAGCAGCACGACATTCAGGCCGACCGACACGAACAGCCCGCGGCGTCTCGGCCGAGCGGGAGAGGACGTGCCTGCGCTCGTGTTCATGCTCAACCGGTGTTGCGCATCCCGGACGCGATGGCGTTGATCGATCGCATCAGCGGCGTCAGCCACGATTCCTGCTCGGCATCCCATACGCTTTCGGAACGATAGCGCTTCAGCATGCGGACCTGGATGTGGTTGATCGGGTCCATGTAGGGACGACGACGCGAAAGCGACAAGGCCAGGGACGGGTTATCTTCCAGCAGGGTCTCGATCTGCGCGATCTGTTTGACCCCGGCCAGCGTCAGCGCGAATTCGTCCACGATCGCGCGGTAGATCGCCATGGTGTTGGGGTGGTCGCACAGGCGCGCGTATTCCTCGGCAATCTCCATGTCGGCCTTGGCCAGCGACATCTGCACGTTGGACAGCAGCCCGCGGAAGAACGGCCATTCGCGGTGCATCGACTGAAGATGCACCAGTCCCTCCGGATGACTGTCGATGAAATGCTTCAGCGCGCTGCCGATGCCGTACCAAGCGGGCAGCGTGTGGCGCGACTGCGCCCAGCCGAATACCCATGGAATGGCACGGATCGAGCCCAGCGAGCGGTCGGCCTTCTTGCGATGGGACGGCCGGCTGCCGATGTTGAGCAGGCCGAGTTCAGTGACCGGGGTGCTTTCGTAGAAGTAGTCGATGAAGCCCGGCATGCCGATCAGCGCACGGTAAGCCATCTCTCCGGCCGCGGCGATGTCGCGCATCCAGTCGAGGTATTCCTGCGGGTAGCGCACCTCGCTGTGGGCCAGCGCGGTCGCGCTGGCCTTCAAGAGGCCGGTGACGCCCATGCCGATTTCGTAGTTGGCAGTCTCGGGATTGCCGTATTTGTAGTACAGCATCTCGCCCTGCTCGGTGAACTTGATCTCGCCATTCACCGTGCCGGGCGGTTGCGACAGGATCGCATCATAGGTGGGGCCGCCGCCACGTCCCACCGTGCCGCCGCGTCCGTGGAACAGACGGCATTCGACACCGAAATGCTGCGTCAGCGCGATGATGGAAAGCTGCGCCTGATAAAGGTTCCAGTTCGACGCCAGGATACCGCCGTCCTTGCACGAATCGGAATAGCCGAGCATGACCTCCTGGTGGTTGCCATTGGCCGCCACCAGGGCGCGATACACCTTGTTCGACAGCAACTGGTCGAGGATGACCTCGCTGCGCTGCAGGTCGTCCACCGTCTCGAACAGCGGGGCGACCTGAATGCGGCAGAACCAGTCACGCCCGCTGTGGCCGCACAGCCCAACCAGCCGTGCCAGCAACATCACCTCCATCACGTGCGACGCGCTGTGCGTCATCGAGATCACATAGGTACCGAAGACTTCGTCGCCCACTTCGGCCTGCAGCTTGGCCATGCGCCGGAATACCGCAAGCGCCTCGCGCGCCTCGTCGTCCAGCGCGGCATCGTTCACCTCGATCGGATCGATATGGCCGATCCAGGCCGCCAGCCGCTGTAGGCGGTCGGCTTCGGACGCGCTCACGTAGTCGAAATCGGGATCGATCTGCTGTAGCAGCGCGGCGACCGTGCGCGTGTGCACGGTCGACTCCTGGCGGATGTCCAGCTGCAGCAGGTGAAAGCCGAAGCTCTCGACCAGCCGGATCAGCGCCTGCAGATCCTGCATGGCGATGATGCGGTCGCCGTGACTGATCAGCGAATCGCGCACCAGGTACAGATCGTCGAGGAAGGCTGCGGCATTCTCGTACGCCAGATTCGAGGTGAAGCTCGGCACGTCGGCCAGGCACTGATGGACGTAGGACAGGTTGGCATCCAGCCGCGCCAGCATCATCGCCGCCATGCGACGATAGGGTTCGCGGCTATAGATCTGCACCGCGGTGCCGCGGAACACCTGTTCGCCGAAGGCTTCTTCGTATTCCGCCAGGCGCTCCAGAAAGGGGCCGGAAGGCGTGCACCAGTCGTTGCTGTGGGTGAGCGTCTGCCGCAGATCCCGTACCCGGGCACGGTACTCGAGGAGCGCTTCCTGCATCTGGGTGTGTACCGTCCATTCGGTGACGTCCGCCGTCACGAACGGATTGCCGTCGCGGTCGCCGCCGATCCAGGAGCCGAAGCGGATGAAGCTCGGCACGCTGACCGGGGCGGCGCCGTCGGCGTTGGCACCGTAATGCTTGCGCAGCGCCTTCTCGAAGAAGTAATACGCCTTCGGCACTGCCTCGAACAGGCTTTCCCGCACGTAATACAGGCCATTGCGCACTTCGTCGCGCACTTCCAGCTTGGCACTGCGCAGCTCGTCGGTGCGCCACATCACTTGAATCTCGGCGGCCAGCTGCGCTTCCAGCTCGCGCTGATCGTTCACCCCGAGGGTGGGGCTGTACAACTGGTCGCAGATCAGGAACACCCGGCGCATGCCTTCCATCACCGCGCGGCGGCGCGCTTCGGTGGGATGCGCGGTGAATACCGGCGCGTAGTGCAGGCGGTTGACCATCTCCTGCAGGGTGCCGACCGACATGCCCTGCGCCTTGAGATCGGCCAGGGTACGGTCGAACGAGCCCTCCCACAACGGCATGCCATGCGACAGCATGCGGCGGCGGTTACGGTGGGCAAAGCTCTCCTCTGCCACGTTGACCAGCTTGAAATAACTGGAGAACCCACGTACCACCAGTTCCACCTTGGCGGCAGGCATGGCGTCGATCATCGCCATCAATTCGGTGCGGCGCTGCTGGTCTTCCTGCTGCTGGAGTTCGGCAAAGCCGCGGCGCAGGGTTTCCACCGCCTCGAACACGTCTTCGCCGGCAAATTGCAGCAGAACCTGGCCAAGCAGCGTGCCCAGCAGCTTGACCTGCGCGCGCAGGTGGTCATCCGTCAGGAGATTTTCGGGTGCGTTCATGGCAAAAAATCAATGCCCGGCACAGCGGGATCGGAAGCGACAAAGCCCGCTATTTTCTCATAGTCGGCGCCGATCACCCAACCGTGCGCCTGGCATTGCGGAACAGCCGCAGCCACGGGCTCGCGCCGGCCATGCCTTCGGGCCGCCATGACAACTGGGCGGCGCGGTATACGCGCTCCGGATGCGGCATCAGGATGCTGAAGCGGCCATCGTCCGTGGTGAAGCCGGTCAGGCCGCCGGCCGATCCGTTCGGATTGAGCGGATAGCATTCGGTCGGCGCACCCTGGTGATCGACATAGCGTAGCGTCGCCACGGCCTGCGCCGCATGCGCCGCCTCGCGGAAAACGACTCGCCCTTCGCCGTGCGACACCACGATAGGCATCGTCGAGCCCGCCATATCGGCGAAGAAAATCGATGGCGAAGCCAGTACCTCGACCTGCGCAAAGCGCGCCTCGAACTGTTCCGACAGGTTGCGCTCGAAACGCGGCCAGGCGGCCGCGCCGGGAATCAGGTCGTGCAGCTGGCTCATCATCTGGCAACCGTTGCACACGCCCAGGGCGAAACTGTCGGCTCGCCCGAAAAACGCTGCGAACTCATCCCGGGCGCGCGGGTTGAACAGGATGGATTTGGCCCAGCCGCCGCCCGCGCCCAGCACATCGCCATAGCTGAAGCCGCCGCAGGCCGCCAGCCCGGTGAAATCGGCGAGGCTCACCCGGCCGGACAGGATGTCGCTCATATGCACGTCGATGGGCGCAAAGCCGGCGGCGTCGAACGCGGCGGCCATCTCGACCTGGCCGTTGACGCCCTGCTCGCGCAGCACCGCCACCCGCGGGCGTTTGCCGCTGGCAATGAAGGGCGCGGCAATGTCAGTATCGATATCGAAGCTCGGCGCAAAGCGCAGGCCCGGATCGCCAGCGTCGGCGTTGCGTGCGAACTCCTGTTCGGCGCATGCCGGGTTGTCGCGCAGCTTCGCCATTTCATAGCTGGTGCGCGCCCAGGCGCTTTGCAGATCGGTGCGCGCCTCGTCCAGGATCACCCGCTCCTTGCGCAGCACGCGCACGCGGTCCGCCCCATTGGGCTGGCCGACGATGTAGAACTCGCCGCGCAGGCCGGCGTCGAAGAAGGCCTGCATCACCGCCTGGGTGTCGCTGCGGCGAACCTGCAGCACGGCGCCGGCTTCCTCGCTGAACAACACGCTGAACATTCGTTCGGAATAACCGCGCGGATCCTGCATGTCCGGCTCCGGCAGGCCCTCGTCTTCGACGTCATGACGGATCTTCTCCGAACACAGCTCGTCGACGTCCACCTCCACCCCGCAGTGGCCGGCGAACGCCATCTCGCACAGGGCGGCGAACAGGCCGCCATCCGAGCGGTCGTGATAGGCGAGCAGTTTACCGCCGGCGTTGAGCGCCTGTACGGTGTCGAAGAACGCGCCGAGTGTTGCAGCCACAGGCGCATCCGGGCAGCGGTCGCCGACCTGCTTGTAGGCCTGGGCAAAGCTCGATCCGCCGAGACGGTTCTTGCCCAGCCCCAGGTCGATCAGCACGAGATCGGTGTCGCCGGCGTCGGTGCGCAGCTGCGGCGTCAGGTGTTGCGTCGCATCGGGCGTGGTGGCGAACGCCGAGATCACCAGCGAGATCGGCGAGGTCACCGACTTCCTCTCGCCGTCGGCCTGCCACACCGTCTTCATGCTCATCGAATCCTTGCCGACCGGGATGCTCACACCCAGCGCCTGGCAATAATTCGAGACCGCGGCAACCGTGTCGAACAACGCCGCGTCCTCGCCAGGGTGGCCGGCCGGCGCCATCCAGTTGGCCGACAGCTTCACGTTGCCCAGGCCCTCGACCCGCGCGGCAGCCAGATTGGTGATCGCCTCGACGATCGCCATGCGCCCCGACGCCGGTGCGTCGATCAGCGCCAGCGGGGCCTTCTCGCCAATGGAAAACGCCTCGCCCTGCGTAGTCCGGTAGCCCGCCAGCGTGATCGCGCAATCGGCCACCGGCACCTGCCACGGCCCCACGCACTGGTCGCGCGCGGTGAGGCCGCCGACGCTGCGGTCGCCGATGGCGATCAGGAACATCTTCGATGCCACGCCCGGCATGGCCAACACGCGATAGACCGCGTCCTTCAGGTCGATGCCCTCGAGCGCAAGCGGTGCCGGCAGAACGGTCTGGTGCGTAACGTCGCGCGTCATCTTCGGCGGCTTGCCAAGGATCACGTCCAGGCTCACGTCCACCGGGGCGTTGCCAAAATGGCTGTCGCTCACCAGCAGGTGATTCTCCTCGGTCGCTTCGCCCAGCACCGCGAACGGGCAGCGTTCGCGCTCGCAGATTGCGCGGAATTCGTCGAGGCGACCTGGCGGGATCGCCAGCACATAGCGTTCCTGCGCCTCGTTGCACCAGATCTCGCGCGGCGACATGCCGGATTCCTCCGACGGCGCGGCGCGCAGCTCAAAGCGGCCGCCCTTGCCGCCACCGTGCACCAGCTCGGGCAGCGCGTTCGACAGGCCGCCGGCGCCGACGTCGTGGATGGAAAGAATCGGATTGGCCTCGCCGAGCTGCCAGCAGCGGTCGATGACTTCCTGCGCGCGCCGTTCCATTTCGGGGTTGCCGCGCTGCACCGAATCGAAGTCGAGGTCGGCGGCGTTGGCGCCGGTATCCATCGAGGAGGCGGCGCCACCGCCCAGGCCGATCAGCATGCCGGGGCCGCCCAGCTGGATCAGCAGCGTGCCGGTGGGCAGCATTTTCTTGTCGACGTGATCGGCGCGAATGCTGCCGACGCCGCCTGCCAGCATGATGGGCTTGTGGTAGCCGCGCCGCTGCCCGGCGACCGTTTCTTCAAACGTGCGGAAATAGCCGGCCAGGTTGGGGCGGCCGAATTCGTTGTTGAATGCCGCCGCGCCGATCGGGCCCTCGAGCATGATCGCGAGCGGGGTGACGATGCGATCGGGCTTGCCATAGGCGTCCGCTTCCCACGGCTGGGCGTAGCCGGGAATATTGAGGTTGGACACCGAAAACCCGCACAGGCCGGCCTTGGGCTTGGAACCGATGCCGGTCGCACCCTCGTCACGGATTTCGCCGCCGCTGCCGGTGGCCGCGCCGGGGAAGGGCGAGATCGCGGTCGGGTGGTTGTGCGTCTCGACCTTCATCAGCACGTGGGTCAGTTCGCCGCTGTAGGCGTAGCTACCGTCGGCGCGCGGGTAGAAACGGTCGATGGTCGCGCCCTCGATGACCGAGGAGTTGTCGGAATACGCCACCACCGTACCCTCGGGATGGGCGGCGTGGGTGTCGCGGATCATGCCGAACAGCGACTTCGCCTGCGCCGCGCCGTCTATCACCCAGGCGGCGTTGAAGATCTTGTGGCGGCAGTGCTCGGAATTGGCCTGCGCGAACATCATCAGTTCGACGTCGGTGGGGTTGCGCCCGATGCGGGTGAAGTTGTCGACCAGGTACTCGACCTCGTCGTCCGACAGCGCGAGGCCGAGCTCGCGGTTGGCCGCTTCCAGCGCGGCACGACCGCCGGCCAGCACGTCGACCGCAGCCAGTTCGCGCGGCGGCACATGCTGAAACAGCGCGTGCGCGGCATCGAGCGAGCTCATCACGGCTTCCGTCATGCGGTCGTGCAGCAGCGGCAGCAGCGCCGTCAACGCCTGCCCCGACAGCGCTGCGCCCTGTGGATCGCGCAGGCGATAGGCGACGCCACGCTCGATGCGGCGCAGCTGAACGAGGCCGCTGTTTCTGAGGATATCCGTCGCCTTCGACGACCAGGGTGAAATCGTGCCCGGGCGCGGCGTGACCAGAACCTGCACGTCGCCGGCCGAAGGACTGTCGGTCGGGGTACCGTAATCCAGCGTCTGGGCCAGCTGCTGTCCAGCCGCCGCATCCAGTTCGGCGTCCAGTTCAAGGAAATGCCAGTAGCGTGCGCTCAACTCGCCCAGCGCCACCCCGAGACGGGCTGCCTCCTGGCGAATTTTGTCGAGCCGAAAGGAAGACAGCGCGTCACTGCCGGGGAGCGAAACGATGGAAGACATGTGCGGCTTTGCAAACAGGGCAAAGACGCTATTTTAGCCGATCGGAACGCTTCGCCGGACGGGTCGGTTGGCGAATGGCCGCCTGCTTCCGCCAGATTTCGAGACACTCGAGGCCGCAGAAATGATGGACATAATCCTGCGCGTCCGCCACTTTGGCCGCATCTGCCGGGATTTCCTTCAAACAGACCTCACAATTGATGACTGTGCAGGCATCTTCATCGGAACACTGTGCGACCGGCGCACCTGCTGGTGTGCGGTTATGGACCGTCATACGCACTCCGTTACGTGAACTGCGGATACCCGGAATATAGGCCCCCGGGACCGGCTTGCAAGCCGTCCGTCCTTCCCCGATCAGTATCCCGCCTCCTTGATTGCCGTTTTGATGGTTTTGTAATCCGCCTCTTTGTCGATCACAAACCCTGTCACTTTGCTGTGGATCGTTTTTTGCAAGGACTGGACGGCCTCCTGCCTCAGCTCAGCGGCCGCGGTACCCAGCTTGTCCTGCTCGGCCGCGGTCAGCCGATTGCTCGCCAGCAGCGTGAAATCCGGTGTGTTCGGCAAGGCGTACCAAACCTCGAAATCCCCTTTTTCCAGCAGCGCATTCGCGGCCTTGCTTCGCAGACTGCCGGCCTGGGCGTAATTCCGTTCCAGGGCAATGGAGACATCCTCCTGCGTTTTGAAATTCAGGATCTTGGGGGTGCCCGCTTTGTTGCGCTTGATGGTGTAGCGGCCCATCACGTCAAGCCAGGACTCCTTTTCGGTCAGCGCCACCGTTTCGATCGTGACGCCTTTCCGGCGTACCAGCAGACCGGTGGCCTGGTCTTTCACCCGGGCCACGGGCGAATAATCCTGGTCGAGGACGGACACGGCAACGGACGGCGGCACGAAATACACATCCAGCCGGCCGCGATCCAGCGAGCGAAGCGTCGACTTGATCGTGCGGAACAGCATCAGATTGGGCTTCAATCCCAGCGAAGCGCCAAGCGCCCGGGCAAATGGCATCGCCGCCGTGCGAAAGTCGTCCATGAACACATCGGCCTTGCCGGTCCCGGGGTATATCCCGATACTCAGCGCACTGTCACCGGCATAGGCCATGAGCGGCCATGCAGGAAGCAATGTCAGGCCCGCCAGAAAACCACGTCTATGCATGTTTGTCTCCCCCTATTCAGGCCCGATGGCCGGCTGCACATTAGCGGCCAACGTCCGGCAAAATGAATGCTCGGAGTGGGGTCAATTATGACTACTCACCCGCCCATGCCTGGCTGGTAGCGGGGTCGCCCCGCCAGGCGACCGACCGCCATACGCCCCGCCCGGATTATGATGTCCGCAGTGCCCCTATTGAGCCTCGCCCCATGCCGACCACGCCGCTCCCGTCTGCCGCTCTCCCGCTATACATGGCGACCGATATTCATGCCGGCGAGCGAATAGGGACGGCCGCGCACCCCCACGACGCACTGATGGAGAAAGCGGGGGCGGCGGCGGCCGAATGCGCCGGCACACTGGCCGACGATTCGGGCGAACCGGTCCTGATCCTGGCAGGGCCCGGCAACAATGGGGGGGATGCCCTGGTCGCGGCACGTCACCTCGCGGCACAGGGATTTCGCGTCGTCGTCGCGAGCCGTGCCGATCCGGCCCGACTGCCGCAGGATGCCGCGCGCGCCCGGGATGCCTGGCTCCAACAGGGCGGGGTCGTGCTGCCCCACTTCCCGCCGTCGCAACGTTACAGCCTCGTGATCGACGGCCTGTTCGGTATCGGGCTGACGCGCGACCTAACCGGCGAGGATGCGCGCTGGATTGCGCAGGCCAATGCGCTGGCCTGCCCCAAGCTGGCACTGGATGTGCCGAGCGGACTCGATAGCGACAGCGGCCGGATCCGCGGTTGCGCCCTGCGGGCAGACCACACCCTGACTTTTCTCGGACTCAAACCCGGTCTTCTCACCGCCGAGGGACCGGACTATGCGGGCACGCTGCATCTCGACATGCTGGGCGTCGACCCGGCCGCAATGCCGGCAACCCGCGGGATCGCCCTGATACACCTGGAGGCGCGCCACCACCTGCCAGCCCGTGCCAGGAACAGCCACAAAGGCCAGTTCGGCCATGTCGGCATCGTCGGCGGCAACAGCGGCATGGTGGGCGCCTGCCTGATCGCCGGCCGCGCCGCGCTGCTGCAAGGTGCCGGCAGCGTGACCGTAGGTGTACTGGACGAGCGCATCGCGGTCGATTACGGCGAGCCGCGATTGATGTTTGCCAGTCCGGAGCATCTGGCGGCGGCCGCGCAATTGAATGTCCTGGCGATCGGCCCCGGACTGGGCCAGGGCGTGCGCGCGCATATGCTGCTGGAAGCCGCACTTCCGGTCCCCTGCCCGCTGGTGCTGGATGCCGATGCCCTGAATTTGCTGGCCGGCGATCCCGAACTGGCCAAACAAGCGGCCCGTCGCACGCATCCCACCCTGCTCACCCCGCATCCCGGGGAAGCCGCCCGCCTGTTGGGCGTGAGCGGGATGGAGATCCAGGCGAACCGCATCGAGGCCGCCTGCACGCTGAGCCGAACCTATCACGCAGAGGTTGCCCTGAAAGGCGCAGGCACCGTGATCGCCCATCCCGACGGCCGCTACGCCATCAACACCACGGGCGGTCCCTGGCTCGCCCAGGCCGGTTCAGGCGATCGTCTCACCGGCATGGTGGCTGCGCTGCTGGGTCAAGGCATGGCGGCAGGCGACGCGCTCGAAGCCGCCGTATGGCTGCACGGCCGCGATATGGGCACCGCTACGCCTTCAACAGCGCGTTGATGATCCTGCGCAGCGCGGCCAGCGCCGCGTTAGGCGAGGGATCGAATTGCGCCCGCACGATCGCGCCGTCGATCGCCAACGCCACGGCCTGCGCGATCTGTGCGCGCTGCCTTGACTTGGGCAGCACGGCGGCAATTGCTGCGGTCATATCCTGCTTGTGGCTACGCGCAATCTCGATGACGTCCGGCAGCGTGCCGCCCAGTTCCCCGACGCTGTTGATGAAGGCGCAGCCGCGATAACGCACGTCGCGAAACCATTCCTCGACGGTCGGCACGATCGCGCCGACCTCGCCGCCGTGACGTGCCAGCGCATCGGTGAACCAGGCCATCCAGCGCGTATGCCGATACGCCAAATAGGCGCGAATCAGATCGTTCTTGCTTGGAAAGTGCCGATAGAACGTGACCTTGGTCACGCCGGATTCGGCAATGACGCGATCGATGCCGGTGGCACGCACGCCATCCCGGTAGAAAAGTTCGTGCGCGGTGTACAGGATGCGCTCGCGTGCGCTGGGCGACGCGTCGCTCCGATCGGCCTGGGTGTTCATGCGCCCATTGTAGACAGATCCGTCTACATGACCTAGACTGCGCCCAACGTAGACAGATCTGTCTACATCACACCAAGGAGCCGACATGGAAAGCAAACCGCCACTGCCCCCCTTTACCGAGGAAACCGCCGCCAAGAAGGTGCGCATGGCCGAAGACGCCTGGAATTCACGCGACCCCGAACGCGTTGCGCTGGTCTACACCGAAGACACCCGCTGGCGGAATCGTGCCGAATTCCCGGTCGGACGCGAGGAGGTCCGCCGGTTTCTCGAACGCAAATGGGCCCGCGAACTGGATTACCGGTTGATCAAGGAATTGTGGGCCTGCACCGGCAACCGCATCGCCGTGCGCTTCGCCTACGAATGGCATGACGATTCGGGACAGTGGTACCGCTCGTATGGCAACGAGAACTGGGAATTCAACGAGCACGGCTACATGATGCGCCGCTTCGCCAGCATCAACGACCTGCCCATCAAGGAATCCGACCGCCAGTTCTTCTGGCCGCTCGGCCGCCGCCCGGACGACCATCCCGGCTTGAGCGATTTGGGACTGTAGGGCGATCCGGGCGGATGAACCCGGATATCAGCAGATGCGCGACTTGAGGTAGGCGCCGAAGTCCTCGCTGACTTCGCTGTGCTTCAATGCGTATTCCACCGTGGCCTGCAGATAGCCCAGCTTGCTGCCGCAATCATAGCGGACGCCGTCGAAGGCATAGGCCAGTACCTGCTGTTCCTTCAGCAAGGCGGCAATGGCGTCGGTCAGCTGCAGTTCGCCGCCGGCGCCGGGCTTGAGATGCTGGATGTGATGGAAGATGCGCGGCGTGAGGATGTAGCGGCCGACCACGCCGAGGTTGGACGGCGCGTCTGCCGGCTTGGGCTTTTCGACGATGGCATTCACCCGCGACACGCGCTCGGCCAAGGGGCTGGAGTCGACGATGCCGTAGGACGCGGTTTCCTCGGGTGCCACCTGCTGCACCCCCAGCACCGAGCACTGGTAGTAGTCGTATTGATCGACCATCTGCTTCATCACCGCCGGGCTGCCGTCGAGCAGGTCGTCGGCGAGGATGACGGCAAAGGGCTCGTTGCCGACCACCGGCTGCGCGCACAGCACGGCGTGGCCGAGGCCCAGCGCCTCGGCCTGACGGATGTAGATGAAGTTGACGCCGGCCGGGCGGATCGACTGCACCAGCTCCAGATCGCGATTCTTGCCGCGCGCGGCCAGCTCGGTTTCCAACTCGTACGCCTTGTCGAAGTGGTCCTCGACGGTACGCTTGGTGCGGCTGCTGATGAAGATGATGTCGGTGATGCCGGCGTCCATCGCCTCCTCGACCGCGTACTGGATCAGCGGCTTGTCGACGATGGGAAGCATCTCTTTGGGGCTGGCCTTGGTGGCCGGCAGAAAACGCGTGCCGAGGCCGGCGACGGGAAATACGGCTTTTTTGACTTGTTGCATGGCTCTTCCTTGAAAGTCCCTTGGTTCAAAAATCCAGCGGCTACTGCGTGTTGTTATTGTCCGATGCCAGCAAGCTCAGCAGCCCAGCCTCGTCGAGAATGGCCACGCCGAGCTCCTGTGCCTTCGCCAGCTTGCTGCCGGCTTCCTCACCTGCCACCACGTAGTCGGTCTTCTTCGACACCGACCCGGCCACCTTGCCGCCTGCAGCCTCGATTTTCTCCTTCGCCGCATCGCGTGTCAGCGTCGGCAACGACCCCGTCAACACCAGCGTCTTGCCTGCAAGGATACCAGCCGATTGTTGCATGCCGGATGTTTCCGGCCAGTGCACGCCCGCCTTGCGCAGCCTGCCGACCACCTCGAGGTTGTGCGGCTCGGCAAAAAACTGGACGATGGACTGTGCCACGATGGGCCCGACGTCACGCACGGCCATCAGGTCGGTTTCGGTTGCGGCAATCAGTTTGTCCAGCGAACCGAAATACTGTGCCAGATCCTTGGCGGTCGCCTCCCCGACGTTACGGATACCCAGCGCGAAAATGAACCGCGCCAGCGTGGTGGCCTTGCTGGTCCCGATCGCCGCGACCAGATTGGCTGCCGATTTCTCCGCCATGCGTTCCAGGCCGGCGAGCGTGTCGAGGCTCAGGCCATACACGTCGGCCGGACTGTGCACCAGGCCACGCTCGACCAGTTGATCGACCAGTTTGTCGCCCAGGCCTTCGATATCCATCGCACGGCGGCCGGCGAAATGCAGCAGGGCCTGCTTGCGCTGCGCCGGGCAGTAGAGCCCGCCCGTGCAGCGCGCCGCTGCTTCGCCCTCGATCCGTACCACGTGCGAACCGCACACCGGGCAGACAGGATAACTGTGCAGGATGTTGAAACGCGGCGGCTCCGGCTGGGGCCGCCGCTCGACCACTGCCGCCACAACCTCGGGAATGACGTCGCCGGCGCGCCGCACGATGACCGTATCCCCCACGCGCACGTCCTTGCGGTCGATCTCGTCCTGGTTGTGCAGGGTGGCGTTGGTCACCGTCACCCCGCCCACGAATACCGGCGCAAGGCGGGCCACCGGCGTCAGCGCGCCCGTTCGGCCGACCTGGACGTCAATGCCGAGCACGGTGGTGAGCTGCTCCTGGGCCGGGTATTTGTGCGCCACCGCCCAGCGCGGTTCGCGCGTGACGAAACCGAGTGTGCGCTGCAAATCGAAGCGGTTGACCTTGTAGACCACGCCGTCGATATCGAATGGCAACTGGTCGCGGCGGGCCGCAATGTCGTCGTGAAAGGCGACCAGTGCCGTCGCACCCCGTCCGGTGATGCGTTCGGCGCAGACTGGAATCCCTATATCCTGTAGTGCATCGAGGGTAGCGCTGTGGGTGGGTGGCGACGTCCAACCCTGCACCTCGCCCAGTCCATAGGCAAAGAACGACAGCGGACGCTGTGCGGCCAGCTTGGGGTCGAGCTGTCGGATGCTGCCGGCCGCGCCATTGCGCGGGTTGACCAGCGTATCCTTGCCGGCCTCGCGCTGCTTCGCGTTGTAACGCTCGAAGTCGTCGCGCCGCATGAACGCCTCGCCGCGCACTTCCAATACGGCTGGCGGCGAATCCATACGCAGGCGCAACGGGATGGCATGCACGGTACGGATGTTCTGCGTGACGTCCTCACCCGTTTCGCCATCGCCCCGGGTGGCGGCCTGCACCAGCACGCCCTGCTCATAGCGCAGGTTGATCGCCAGACCATCGAATTTCAGTTCGGCGGCATACTCGACCGGCGGATCGTGTTCGTCCAGCCCCAGTTCCTTGCGCACTCGCGCGTCGAAAGCCTGCGCACCGCTGGCTTCGGTGTCGGTCTCGGTGCGGATCGACAGCATCGGTATCGCATGGCGCACTTTTGGGAACGCATCGAGCGGCTTGCCGCCGATACGCCGGGTGGGCGAATCGGGTGTGACGAGTTCGGGGTGCCTGGCTTCGAGCGCCTGCAACTCGCGGAACAGCCGGTCGTACTCCGCATCGGGAACGGTCGGCTGATCGAGGACGTAATACGCGTAATTGTGGCGCTCGATCTCCCGGCGCAGCGCAGTCGCGCGTGCCAGAAAATCGGTGGACATCAGGAGAACAGACGCAGCGACCGCCGGGACCCGGATGGCACGCCACGCGCTTCCATGCGCTCGTAAATGTGCATGAGCTGGTTGCGGATTTTCTCGATGCCGGTGTCGGTCAGCGGGCGCAGGTTGTCGTCCACCAGGATGCCGCCGGTTTCGTTGGCGAGCTTGCGGCCGAAGGCCACCATGCCGTCGAACACTTTCAGGCCATCCGGCACGCGCGGCACGTCGAACTGCAGGGTGACGCCCTGCGAGCTCTGGCCCTCCACCACCTCGACCGCGAACGGCTCGGCATCGTGGTTGCACAGGGCATAAAGCGGTTCGCCGCGGCTGTCGAGCAGCTGGAATACGCCATCGCCGCCCAGTACCATGCCGCAGCTTTCCGCCTCGCGCACAATACGCGTCAAATTCACCGCCCCCTCGCCACGCGCGACCACATTGAGACCGATGAGGACATCGACGTCGACGCAGAAACGATCGATGGCCTGGGCGCGTTCGAGCGCATCGACCATATCGTCGCAGGCGAGGCGCAGACCGTGCGCCTGCGCCATCGCCTGCAGCACGTCGCACAGGGCGGTGAGCTGCTCTTCCTGCACCGCCCCGTTGCGGTCGGCCAGTTGCATGGTAACCGCCACCTGCTGATACCGCGCGTCACGCCACGGCTGGACGTCTTCCCATGCCGTCGCTCCCACCGGCAGGCCGAGCCAGCGTATCGCTTTGCCCAGTGTCCGGGCCTGGTTGAACGCATCGGCGAACACATTGGCCATGACGCCATCGCAGCCGATGCGGGCACGGTATTCGATCAGTTCGTCATAGGGTGCCGGCGCCGCAGCCGGTGGCGCGCTGGCGGGGCGTCGTTCACTGGGCGTTGCAGAGGCAGGATTCGGAGCAGGGACAGCACTCAGCGGCACGTCCGCATCGTCGTCCGTCAGCGAGGCGCCCGTATCGAGGCGTACATGGGGTTCGCCGGTCTCGTTCTCGCCGTCGTCTCCAAGAACCGGCTCGCGTAATGCCGGCTCGACCCGTTCATGCATGGCGCGCGGCCTGGCATCAGCCTGCATCAACGCATCGGCCACCGGCACTTGAAAGGCCGCATCCGCCTGTTTACGGAAACGGCGTTCCTGGATCCAGTTGAATACCAGCACCGCCGCCACGACGGCCCCGCCGACGATCAACAAGCCGATTTGCAAATCACTCATTCGTTTTTCCCGACTGAACGGATTGGGCAGGCACGACCCGGACGAACCATTCATCCGGCGCCACCATGCCCAGATCATTGCGCGCGCGTTCCTCGATCGCATCGCGCCCCTGCTTGAGATCGTTGATCTCGGCCAGCAGGCTTGCGTTGCGGACTTCCAGGCGCTGATTCAATGCGAGCTGGATGTCGATTTTCTGCGCGCCCTCCCGTACCCTCAGCCAACCGCCCTCACCCAGCCAGAGCGGATATTGCAACAGGACAACCGCGATGGCCAGCACCCAGGTCAGTCCCTGGCTGCGGAGGCGCGCGATGAACCGGGTCGCGTTGAGGTCAGCCGCGCTGGCGGAACGCATCGCGTCCAGGGTAGCTCGCCGTGTCGCCGAGTTCTTCCTCGATGCGCAGCAGCTGGTTGTACTTCGCCATGCGGTCGGAACGCGATAGCGAGCCGGTCTTGATCTGGCGAGCGTTGGTCGCGACTGCCAGATCGGCAATCGTGGTGTCTTCGGTTTCGCCTGAGCGGTGAGAAATCACGGACGTGTAGCCCGCCTGCTTGGCCATCTCGATCGCCTGGAAGGTTTCCGACAGCGTACCGATCTGGTTGACCTTGATCAGGATCGAGTTGGCGATGCCTTTTTCGATGCCTTCCTTCAGGATCCTGGTATTGGTCACGAAGAGATCGTCGCCCACCAGCTGCACGCGCGTGCCGAGCTTGTCGGTCAGCAGTTTCCAGCCGTCCCAGTCGCCCTCGGCCATGCCGTCCTCGATGCTGATGACGGGGTACTTGTCGCACCAGGCCGCCAGGTAATCGGTGAGTTCGGCAGCGGTCAGTTTCAGGTCTTCGGATTCGAGGTGGTAGCGACCGTCCTTGTGGAACTCGGATGCGGCGCAGTCGACGCCGATGGCGACATCGATGCCGGGCTGCAGGCCGGCTTTCTCGATTGCCTGCACGATCAGCTTCAGCGCCGCCTCGTGCGATTCCAGGTTGGGCGCGAAGCCGCCTTCGTCGCCGACCGTCGTCGCCATGCCCGCGTCGTCCAGCAGCTTCTTCAGCGCATGGAACACCTCGGCGCCGTAGCGCAGGGCTTCGCGAAAGCTCGGCGCGCCGACCGGGATGATCATGAATTCCTGCATGTCGATGTTGTTGTTGGCGTGCGCGCCGCCGTTGATGATGTTCATCATCGGCACCGGCAGGGCCATCGGCGCGGCACCGCCGAGGTAGCGGTAGAGCGGCAAGCCGGCCTGTTCGGCGGCGGCGCGGGCGCACGCCATCGACACGGCCAAGAGCGCATTGGCGCCCAGGCGCGACTTGTTCTCGGTGCCGTCCAGATCGATCATGGTCTGGTCGATGAAGGCTTGGTCTTCGACGTCCAGGCCGATGATGGCTTCGCAGATTTCGGTGTTGACGTGCTCGACGGCCTTCAGCACGCCCTTGCCGAGATAACGCGACTTGTCGCCGTCACGCAGCTCGATCGCCTCGCGGCTGCCGGTCGATGCGCCTGACGGCACGGCGGCGCGCCCCAGCACGCCGGATTCCAGCAGCACGTCGACTTCAACAGTGGGATTGCCGCGGGAGTCGAGAATTTCCCGGGCGATGACATCAATAATGGCGCTCAATTTCTTCTTCCTTAGTTCATTCGTCCACGCAGGGCACGGGGTCAGCGCTTCGCGACCGTCGTGTCCTGCGCAGATCAGTTTTTCATCAACTTGTGTTCAATAAACCCGCGCTGTTTCACCAGCGCGTCGATTTCCTTCAGCGTTTCCAGCAATTCCTTCATCATGCCGAGCGGCCATGCGTTGGGGCCGTCGGACAGGGCAACTTCCGGATTCGGGTGCGTCTCCGCGAACACGCCCGCTACGCCGCTGGCCACCGCAGCCCGCGCCAGCACCGGCACGAACTCGCGCTGGCCGCCGCTCGACGTGCCCTGCCCGCCCGGCTGCTGCACCGAGTGGGTGGTGTCGAACACAACCGGGCAGCCGGTGCCACGCATGATCACCAGACCGCGCATGTCGGACACCAGCGTGTTGTAGCCAAAGCTCACGCCGCGTTCGCACACCATGATCTGCTCGTTGCCGACCGCGCGCGCCTTGTCGACCACGTTCTGCATGTCCCACGGCGCGAGAAACTGGCCCTTCTTGATGTTGACCGGACGCCCGGTGCGCGCGACGTTCTGGATGAAGTTGGTCTGGCGACACAGGAAGGCCGGCGTCTGCAGGACGTCGACCACTGCGGCCACTTCGTTCAGCGGCGTGTCTTCGTGCACGTCGGTCAGGACCGGGACGCCGATCTTCGCCTTCACTTCGGACAGGATGCGCAGGCCTTCCTCCAGACCGAGCCCACGGAAGGACTGGGTCGACGAGCGGTTGGCCTTGTCGAACGAGGATTTGTAGATGAAGGGGATGCCCAGCCCAGCGCACATTTCCTTCAGCTGGCCGGCCGTGTCCATCGCCAGCTGTTCGGACTCGATCACGCAGGGACCGGAAATCAGGAACAGCGGCTGATCGAGCCCGGCCTCGAAATGACAGAGTCTCATTTGCCATGCTCCTTCTGATGCGCCAGCGCAGCTTGCACGAACGCAATGAACAAAGGGTGGCCGTTACGCGGGTTGCTGGTGAATTCGGGGTGGAACTGGCAGCCGACAAACCAGGGATGCACCAAGGTGGGCAGTTCGACCATTTCGCACAGGTCGGTACCCGGCGCGCGCCCGGCCACCACCAGGCCTTTGGCCTCAAGTTCGGCCAGCAGCGTGTTGTTGACTTCGTAACGATGGCGGTGGCGCTCGACGATGCTGGCGGCGCCGTAGATCTCGCGTGCCAGCGTGCCGTCCTTGAGTTCGCACGGCTGGCCGCCGAGGCGCATGGTGCCGCCCAGGTCGGATTGCTCGCTGCGCTTCTCGACCTGGCCGCCGCGGTCCAGCCATTCGGTGATGAGGCCGATCACCGGATGCGTGGTCGCCGGATCGAACTCGGTCGATTGCGCGTCCGCCATGCCGGCGACATCGCGCGCGAATTCGACCACGGCAAGCTGCATCCCCAGACAGATGCCCAGATACGGCACCCTGTTTTCGCGTGCGTAGCGGATGGCTGCGATCTTGCCTTCGACGCCGCGCTTGCCGAAGCCGCCCGGCACGAGGACGGCGTCCATCTCCTTCAGGCAGTCGACCCCGGTTGTTTCGAGCTGCTCCGAGTCGATGTAATGGATCCTCACCCGGCTCCTGGTGTGCATGCCGGCGTGGATCATTGCTTCCGACAGCGATTTGTAGGATTCGGTGAGGTCGACGTATTTGCCGACGAAAGCGATGTCGACCGTGTGCTGCGGATGTTCCAGCGCATGCACCAGGTTCTTCCACACGGAAAGATCGGCGGCGCGCGCCAGGATGTTGAGCTTGTGGCAGACGATCTCGTCGAGCATCTGCTCGTGCAGCATCGCCGGGATCTTGTAGATGGAGTCGGCGTCGAGCACCTCGATCACCGCTTCCGGCCGCACGTTGGTGAACAGCGCGATCTTGCGCCGCTCGTCGAGCGGAATCTCGCGATCGGCGCGGCACAGCAGGATGTCGGGCTGGATGCCGATCTCGCGCAGTTCCTTCACCGAGTGCTGGGTCGGCTTGGTCTTCAGTTCGCCGGCGGTGGCGATGTAGGGCAGCAGCGTCAGGTGGATGAAGCAGGTGTTTTCCGGACCATCCTCGAATCCCATCTGGCGGATCGCCTCAAGGAAGGGCAGCGACTCGATGTCGCCCACGGTGCCGCCGATCTCGACCAGCGCCACATCGGCGCCCTTCGCCCCTTCGCGGATCGACAGCTTGATCTCGTCGGTGATGTGCGGAATGACCTGCACCGTGCCGCCGAGATAATCGCCGCGCCGTTCCTTGTCGATCACCGATTTGTAGATCTGGCCGGTGGTGAAGTTGTTGCGCTTGCTCATGCGCGCGCTGGAGAAGCGCTCGTAATGCCCCAGGTCGAGGTCGGTTTCCGCGCCGTCGTCGGTGACGAACACCTCGCCGTGCTGGAACGGGCTCATGGTGCCGGGATCGACGTTGATGTACGGATCGAGCTTTAGCAGGGTGACACGGATACCGCGCGATTCGAGCAGCGCAGCGAGTGAAGCGGAGGCGATCCCTTTCCCGAGGGAAGAAACCACCCCACCGGTGACAAACACATACTTCGTCATTTTATAAGCGGGGGCGGGTGATGACGGATTCTACTCCATAGCCAAAGTCAGCTCAATGACGCCCGCGACGACGCCAGACTCCGCCAGAACGCAGGTCAGGCAAAGATGTCCGTACTGTGAACGCCGCCTCTTGGCGAAGGTCGCCAGGCCCCTGCTGGCTTCGGCTTGACTGTCCGGCTTTCGCATCTATAACCAAGCCTTCCTGCAGTACCGGGCGCATCATGACGTGTAGGCGTGCTCCCGGCTCATCCGTCCCTTCATCCCCGGAGTTGAAAAATGGACAAGTCGAACATTGATATCTTTCTCGAAAACAACCGGCTTTATGCCGATGGCCAATCGACGCACAAGCAGCTTACCCTGGCAAGCAACCCAACCAGCCATCCAGACGCTCGCCGTGTCGCCTGCATGGATGCCCGCCTCGACGTTGAGGACCTGCCGGGTCTGCAGTCCGGCGAAGCGCACATCATCTGCAATGCGGGGGTATGGTCACCGAGGATGCGATTCGCTGCCTGATCATTTCGCACCACCTGCTGAACACCAACGAAATCATCCTCATCCACCACACTCGCTGCGGGATGCTGGCCTTTACCGACGATTTACTGAAGGCTGGCCTGGAAGGCGACCCGGCGGCGGAAAAGCTGATCGGGCAAGCCACCAATCGCACTTTCGTTACTACCGGCAAGGCATCAGCCAGCCCAATCGCCTTCCACGCCTTCCGTTTCCGTAGTCAACTGGAAAATCGCGGCAGAGTCCGCATGGCCGGGCAATACCCAGCCAGCACAATCTCTGCATCCGAACTGCTATTCCGCCATGGCGGCCCGAATGCGCTTCTCCAGCTCTGGCGTATCGGCAGTCAGGTAGACAATCCAGTAACGGGCACCATTGGCAGCCGGCATACCGGAGTGAGTGCGTCCAGTCCGCAGTACGAAGGCATTCTTCTCTGGATCAACGACATGCAGGCTGTCACCTTTGTCAAGATCCCAATAAAAAGGGCTAGGAAACGTCTTGCGACGCAGGAAAGTATCCAGGACCGAAGTCTTCGCATCGACATGCAATTCGATCTTTAGGCGGTTCCCTTCCAGCAAGGAAACCGTGGCTTCAGTGAGTTCCAGCGTGTTCTTGATGATGGGCTCGCCACGCACCATGTATTCCTCAATCCGAACGGATGCCAAGGCCTGCATTAGCGACCTTTTCTCGGCTATCGGCAGCGGCGCGTTCGAACGTGTGGACGGCTGCGCGGGCGTTACCGATTGGGTTGCCCCTTCCTTACTGAGGTCGCCACGAATGATCGACATGATCACATCATCGCTGAACCCAGCTTCCTTGAGCTTCATCACCCTTTCGACATCCATGTAATCGCCCTCCACCATGAAACGGATCACATCCTGCCCGAGGCCGGATTGCTTCAGACGAATCAACTGATCGGTGGGCAGTACGGCCATTGTGGCGCCAGACGCAAATAGCGCATAGACGCCGATCAGAAACATGAGCTTAGATTTAATTCCTGCAGTCACGACAAACTCCCTCATTTCATTGATTAATCGGCAAACTGAAGCATGCAGTCGAGTGTGAATCAAGCACGAAGCATCGACTCTCCCTTATCCGCACATCAAATTCGTTTACGCCCACTGCGACGACACTTCAAAACTTAATGCTCCCCTCTCTCTTCATGCATTCTAAGGCATGTATTCGTTCGACATCTGTCAACCAACTCTGCATAACGAGATACATCCAACTCAGGGATGTATCCGGTCGATCAATAGCGAGATTCCCTGGGCATCAACCCTGACATCACGCAGTTCGCCTTCGAGGTCACCGCGGCCTGCGATGGGTCCGCCCGACCTGGATATTCGGGCCCCCAGATTCACCCGCTCGTGTGCCGAGAGCGTGTTGCCCGGTGTCACTGCAGCGCCGTCATCCAGCATGAAATCCATCGGCAGATTGCTCGCGCGCGCGCGGATCGCAGCGAGTGGCGGGCCGCCTCCCGCGGCGCGGGCATAAACGAAGAGCACGTCGCCGGCCCGGATCTGCGCGTGCAATGCGGGTGCGATGTCGACCCGGCCAGAGATCCGTGCGCCGCCCGTCTGATTAGCCATGACTGGCGCAGTGCCTTTCCCAGACGTCAGTCCCGCGAGGTGGCCTGCCTCCTCGCGTACACCTAGAATGTCCTGTGCATACGGCAGCTCGGGCGGCAACTGGGCATAGAGCCGGGTGAAATGGGCATACGCCTGAGCGTAGGCCTTCTCGTACATGGCGCGATAACCGGCCAGTTCCAGCCCCTTTGCGTCGTCAGGATCGGCCGCGAGCGCGCGCCGTACCCAGATCATGGCTTCATTGTTCAGTTGGCCGCGGTTGCCCAGCACCAGGGTTTCGGCGTACCCGGACAACACTGCAGCGTCCCCCGGAAGCAGGGCCACGGCCTTTTCATACGCGCGTGCCGCTTCCTGCCAGCGCTGCTCAATGCCATAGCTCTTGGCCAGCAAGATCCAAGCTTCGGCGTCGCCGGGGTTCGCCTCGACCTTGCGCTCGACACGTTTTAGCAGTGTGCCGAAATCATGTGTCGGCCTGGCGGGGGTTCCTTGCGCTGTCAGGGCATCAAGATTGCCCACTTGGGAATACAGACCGAACGCAAGCAGGGGGAACGCCAGGGCCAAGGCATAGCCCAAGCCGCGCCAAGCGCGGATCGGCACCACGGTTCCTGCTTCCGGTGCCTCCACCAGCGCATCGTTTGCAAGGCGCACTTCCAGTTCGCGGCGTGCAGCAGCGAGTTCATCCGCATCCAGTCGCCCAAGTGCGTGCTCGGTTTCCAGTTCACGCAATTGGTCACGATAGACCGCAACGTTCCCCTCGGGTCGTCCCATACCGGATGCATTCCTGCTACGCATGAGGCCCGGCAGGAAGAAAAACAGCGCAATCACACAACTCAGGGCCGCCATAACCCAGAACAGATTTGCATGTGAAAGGAACGTCATGGTGTCTGGTCCTCGAGCAAGCGCGCTGCATCAGTCAGACGATCGGGAGGCGGCTGTACCTCAGCGGCGACCGGGAGGCCTGCCACCAGCCTGTACCAGATGGCAGCACCGATGCCCAGGAACAGCAGCGGGCCCAGCCACAAAAGCCAGGTGAGCGGCTTGAAGGGCGGCCGGTAGAGCACGAAATCGCCATAACGTACCGTCAGGTAATCGATCACTTCCCCGTCGCTCTTTCCGGCCCGGATCTGGGTACGTATCTCGCGCCGCAGGTCCTGCGCCAGGGCAGCCTGGGAACCTGCAAGCGACTCGTTCTGGCAAACCAGGCAGCGCAGATCCTTGGCCAACTCGACCAATCTTGCCTCGACCACCGGGTCGTCCGCATCGGCATCTATCGCTGTAGCCATGCCCGCTAGGGCCATCAGGCACAGTCCAAACAGAAGTCGCTTCATAGGCCCAGCGCCTTCAGTTGCGGCATGAATCGGTCGCGCCATACCGCGGGCGTGATCGGACCGATGTGCTTGAAGCGGATCACGCCGTCGCGGTCGATCAGATAGGTTTCCGGCGTGCCGGTGACGCCGTAGTCGATACCGACACGACCGTCACGGTCATCCGGAACCGCGACATAGGGTGACCCCGTGCGCACAAGGAGCGCCGCAGCTTCGCTGTCTTCGTCCTTCCAGTTGAGGCCGACGATGGGAATGCCGTTCTCGCGGGCGAGCCGCATCAGCATGGGGTGCTCCTGGCGGCACGAGACGCACCATGGCGCCCACACGTTTAGCAGCCAAACCTGGCCGCGCATGGCGTCCGGACCGAAGCTGCGATCCGGCATGCCGACCAGTGGCAACGAGAAAGCCGGCGCAGTGCGGTCGACGAGAGGCGACGGCACCTCACTTGGATTCAGGAACAACCCCTTGGCGAGAAAACCCGCCAGCAGGACAAAGACGATAAGCGGGAGCCAACGTTTCATTCAGGCTCCCTGCGCGGCCAGTTTCGCTGTGGCACGCGACATGGCACGACCGATCCGATAACGGCGATCAGTTGCAGCGAGGAATCCGCCGAGGGCAATCAGAAAAGCACCTAGCCAAAGCCAGTTGACGATGGGCTTGTAGAACACCCGTACAGCCCAGGTACCCTGGTCGTCGAGTTGTTCGCCCAGCGCGATATATACATCGCGGATAAGCGTAGAGTGCACCGAAGCTTCTGTCATGGTCATGCCCGAAACACTGTAGATGCGCTTTTCGGGATACAGGGTAGTCACACGGGTTCCTCCCCGCTTCACCTCGATGGTGGCGCGCACGGCATCGAAATTCGGTCCCTGGCGCGGCGCAGTACCGGAAAACGTGAAAGTGTAGCCGGCCAATTCAACGCTACTCCCTGGCGCTATGCGCACATCGCGCTCGCTGGAATAACCGGCCACCACAGCGATCCCGGCAATACCCACCGCCATGCCGAAATGCGCGAACTGCATGCCCCAGAAGGCACGAGGCAGATCGGTCCAGGCGCTGCCCCGCAGCCGGTCCCGGAAGGCAACGCCAACCGTGAGCGCGATCCAAACGGCAAGAAAGGTCCCGAGCACTGACCACGGTTTGAAATCATCCAGCGCGAAGCCGAGGGCAAGGCCACCAGCCAGCGCCGCGACGAGCGGCCATTTCAGGCGGAGCGCCACATCGCGCAATTGGCCGTTCTTCCAGCGCGTCAGCGGCCCCAGGCCCATGAGGAACAGTGCTGGTGCAATCAGCGGGACGAACACAGTGTTGAAGTACGGCGGGCCGACGGAAATCTTGCCCAGCCCGAGAGCATCCACGAACAACGGATAAAGAGTACCCAGCAGAACGGCACCGAGCGCGGCGATCAGCAACACGTTGTTGGCAAGCAGCAGCGATTCGCGCGAGAACCCGCTGTAGCCGCCGCCCGCGATGATGCGCGGCGCACGCCAGGCGTAGAGCGCGAGCGAGCCGCCCACGACGACGAAGAGAAAGCCCAGGATGAAGGCGCCGCGCGCCGGATCGGTGGCGAAGGCATGCACCGAGGACAGCACGCCGGAGCGGACGAGGAACGTGCCGAGCAGCGACAGCGAGAAGGTGGTGAGCGCGAGCAGCACGGTCCAGGCCTTGAACACGCCGCGCTTCTCGGTGGCCGCCAGCGAGTGGATCAGAGCCGTGCCCGCGAGCCAAGGCATGAAAGACGCGTTTTCCGTGGGATCCCAGAACCACCAGCCGCCCCAGCCCAGCTCGCGGTAGGCCCACCAGCTCCCGAGCGCGATGCCCAGCGTGAGGAAGGCCCAGGCGGCCAGCGTCCAAGGCCGCGACCAGCGCGCCCAGGCCGCGTCGAGCCGGCCCGACAGCAGCGTCGCGATGGCGAAGGCAAAGGCGACGGCGAAGCCGACGTAGCCCATGTAGAGCATGGGCGGGTGGATGATCATGCCCCAGTCCTGCAGCAGCGGGTTCATGTCGTTGCCCTCGATCGCCGCCGGCAACTGGCGCTCGAACGGATTCGACGTGCTCAGCAGGAAGGCAAGGAAGCCGACCGAGACCAGGCCCATCACGCCGATCACCCGCGCCGCCATCTCGTCCGGCAGACGCCGCGAGAAGACCGCCACTGCCGCACCCCAGAACGTGAGCATCAGCACCCAGAGCAACAGCGAACCTTCGTGCGATCCCCAAGTGGCGGTCAATCGGTAGATTTCCGGTAGCCGGCTGTAGGAATTGCGTGCGACGTTCAGCACCGAAAAATCGTTCGTCAAGAACGACGCGGCCAGGCAGACGAAGGCCAGCAGGATGAAGGCGAACTGGCCCAGCGCGGCCGGCCGCGCCGTGCCCATGAGGACGGCGTCGCCACGCCAGGCCCCGTACAGCGGCAGCGCCGCCTGCACCGCGGCAAGCAACAGGGCGACGATCAAAGCGAATTGGCCGAATTCCGGGATCATGCAGCCCTCCTTCTATGCATGCAATGTGTTTTCATTCGGCCACCGTCGACTGGGCTTTCTGCGCCTGGGCCAGCGCGTCGGCCGCCTCGGGCGGCATGTAATTCTCGTCGTGCTTGGCCAACACCTGGGTGGCGGTGAAACGGCCATCGTTGCCCAGCCGCCCCTCGGCGACCACGCCTTTGCCCTCCTTGAACAGGTCCGGCAGGATGCCCGTGTAGGTCACGGGAATGGCGCGCGCCGTGTCGGTCACCACGAAAATTGCAGTCAGGCCGTCGGGCTGCCGCTTCACGCTGCCCACTTCGACCAGACCGCCGATGCGAAAGGTGCGCGAAGCAGGCGCTTCGCCGTTGGCCACCTGCGTGGGCGTGAAGAAGAACACCAGATTGCTCTTGAAGGCGTTGAGCACCAGCGTCGCCGCGATACTGACGGTGACGACCGCGAATGCGATCAGGGCGAATTTTCGATGTCGTGCCTGCATAGTCTGTCCTTATCCTTGCGCGTTTGATTGATTCAGGCGTTCGAGCATGCGCAGCGTCTCGCGCCGGCGGCGGCGCAGCAGCCACAGTTCACCGGCCACGCACAGCAGCGCAGCGCCGTACGAACCCCACACATAGAGGCCATATCCGCCCATCGCCCAGAAATCGCTCCAGCCCGCCCAGTTCATGCGCCGTCCTCCATCTGCGCCCTGACCCACTGCGCCTGACGCTCGCGCTCCAGGATCAGCGTGCGCACCCGGGCGAGCGTCACCGCGAGGGTGTAGAACCAGGTCGCCAGCGCCATGACGAGCATGCCCCAGAGCATGGTCTGCGCCATGCTCGGCGCGCGCGTCAGGCTGACCGACGCGCCTTGGTGCAGCGTGTTCCACCAGACGACCGAGAAATAGATGATGGGCACGTTGACCACGCCCACCAGATTGAGCAACGCGCCCGCGCGGTCGGCGCGGCGCGGATCGTCGATGGCCGCCTGCAGCGCCATGTAGCCCATGTACAGGAACAGCAGGATCAATTCGGAGGTCAGCCGCGCGTCCCAGACCCACCAGGCGCCCCACATCGGCTTGCCCCAGAAGGCGCCGGTCCATAGCGCGAGAAAAGTGAACAGCGCGCCGGTCGGCGCGAGCGCGCGCGCCATCATGAACGACAACCGGGTATTCCAGGCCAGTCCGATGGCCGACCAGAACGCCATGGCCAGATAGATGAACATCGACATCCACGCCGCCGGCACGTGGATGAAGATGACGCGGTAGCCTTCGCCCTGCTGGAAATCGGTGGGCGCGACGAACAAGCCGATGTACAGCCCCGCGGCGGCGAGCGCGGCCGCCAGCACGGCAAACACGGGAATCAGCCGGCCGGCCAGCGGATAAAAGGTCGACGGTGACGCGTAACGGTTCGGATTCAAATCGGCCTCGACTATTCCAGAGAGACATTCAATGCCTGCGCGCAGGTCCAAGGCGCCAACAGCAGCGTCAGCGCGAGCAAGGCCCCCAACAGCGACAGGTTCGCTTCAGCGCCGCTTCCGGCGAGCGCGCCGCCGACCGCGCCGGTACCGAAGATCAGCACCGGCACGTAGAACGGCAGGATCAGCAGCGCGAGCAGCACGCCGCCACCGCGCAGGCCCAGCGTCAACGCCGCGCCGATGCTGCCGAGCAGGGACAGCACGGGCGTGCCCAATGCCAGCGAAACAACCAATGCGAGCAGCGCCTCCGGCGGCAGGTCGAACTGCAGGCCGAGCACGGGCGCGATCACGATCAGTGGCAGCCCGCTCACGATCCAGTGCGCGAGCGCCTTGCCGAAGGCCAGCAGCGCGTGTGGGTATGGTGCGAGCATCAATTGCTCCAGCGAACCATCGCGATGGTCATCGGCGAACAGCCGGTCGAGCGACAGCAGCGAGGCCAGCAGCGCGGCGACCCACACCACGCCCGGCCCGATTGCGCGCAGGGTCCCGGGCTCGGCGCCGATGCCCAGCGGAAACAGACTCGCGACGATGACGAAAAAGAACTGCGCGGTGAGCCAGTCGCCGCGCCGCCGGGTCGCCAGCAGTACCTCGCGCCGCATGACCGTGTAGACGAAATTCAGCATGTCTCGCTCTTCACGACCCCACGCGTAGCGTGCGCGGTACGCACGCACCCAACGCCAGGGCCTGATGCGTGCTGACGACGGCCAGACCACCCTGCGTCAGATGCGCATCCAGCAGGCCCTCCACCATGACGATGCCTTGCGCGTCGAGGCCGGCCAGCGGTTCGTCGAGAATCCACAGGCTGGCATCGGCGAGCGCCAGCGCGGCCAGCGCGACGCGGCGGCGCTGGCCGAAGGACAATACGCGCGCCGGCAGATCGACGCAACGGGTCAGCGCTACGCGGTCGAGTGCGCGCAATGCGGCCGCATCGCCAAGCGTGCGGCCACGCAACGCAGCGGCGAGCCGCAAGTTTTCCAACGGCGTCAGATCCGCCTTGATACCGTCGGCATGGCCCAGGTAAACCATCGCCTGTCCATAGCGCTCGCGCAGTGCGCGGATCGGCATGCCGCACCAGCGGACCTCGCCCGCCGCAGGAACTGACAGGCCGCTCAGAATGCGCAACAGGCTGGTCTTGCCATGGCCATTGCTACCGCTCACCAGGAGAACCTCGCCCATCGAAAGCTCGAAATCCAGCGCCGCAAACAGCCTGCGTTCGCCACGCTCGCACGCAAGGCCGGCGACGGACAACACGTGTATCTGCGCGTCCCACACAGTTTCGTAGACCTGCTGCTCAACGCGGAAAACGGAATTCATATGCGCCACTCCTTTCCGGCCCCAGCAGCTTCAACACGTCATCCAATCCGCGCGCGCCAGGCCGCGCCTGGGCCGTAGCGGTGAAGCGCAGACCGCGTGTCACGCGCCAGTCGCCGGCTCCGTTGAGATCAAGCGGCCCTTCGAGCGTCCGCAGGCGCAGCGCCAGTCCATCGCCCTGTCCCTCGGCATCGAGCCGGTAGCGGCCAAGCGGGCGTTGGGCAAAGACGGCTTCTATCCAGTCGACGTGGGCCGCGCCCGTGATCGCGTGCCGCGACAGATCGAATTCATCCGCCACCAATTGCAGACTACCGCCGAGCGGCAACTTGCCCAGCTCCGCGTCAAAACCCAGCAACCAGGGCAATGCCACGCGCATCTGTACGTCTCGCAGTGCAATGTACGCAGGTCCGAAGCGGACAATGCCTTCGGCAGTGGCCTGCACTGCATCCAGCCGTATCGCATAGCCGAGCCCGCCGTACAATAAGTCGGACGGTCGGAAGCGCCAGTCCACAGTACCTGCGACACGGCCCGCGCCGATGTCAGCAACGGCGTCGGCCTGTCCATGCCATAACGAGCCGCGCGGCCGGTCAAAATGCACCTCCGGCATACCTGCGGCGGACAGTGCGCCCGTCATCAGGCTGGCGGGTGCCCAAGCCAACAGCAGAAAGAGATAGGTCGCGGCCGCCAATAGGTAATGTGGCCAACGCAGCCGGAAAACAGCGGTTTCCATTTTCAACCGCCCGCCGCCAGCACGGTTTCGGCGCGCACGGCGCCGACCCCGCTCGCTTCGGCGCGCGCATATTCTACGCGCACGCCGGCCTTCTGCAAGGTATCGAGCCAAACAATCCAGTCGTCGAACGCCACTTCGGGCAGGCGAACCCGGACCCGCTGCGCATCCAGCGGCACGATGGCCTCGATGCGCGCGCGCAGGCCGCCGGCCACGGCCAGATCCTCGACGCGGGCCGCGAGATCGCCCGCAGACGATGGTGCGGGCCGCGCGCGCAAGGCCGCGACCACCTGCCGGCCCGCGGCAACCTGTTGCGCCTGCATCGCTAGCGCCGGCAGGTCCGCACGCAACTGCGCGCTTTCGCGCTGCACCGGCAACCAGAGCCAAGCGTAGCCGAGCAGCAATGCGAGCGCCAGCACGCCACTACCAAGGACGCGGCGTTCGCGTGGCGTGCGTGCGTTCCAGAAATCGGCAAGCTGCGTTTTCATGCTTCATCACCCGTCACCCGCACCCGCACCGCATCGTCCGCGCGCCGCAGTTCGGCTGTGAGCCCGGCGTCGCGCAAACGCTGCAGCAGCGCGTCGTCTGCCGTGCCGGGCGCGAACTCCAGCGTCAGCGTCTGCGCCTCGTAGTGCAGACCATGCAGGCCGCGCCGATTGGCGGCGTCGAACGCCTGCGCCGCGCACGCCAGCAACGGCAGGAAATCACGCGGCGTCGCCTGGCCGGCCGCGCGACGCAGCTCAGCCAGATTGCGACGCATCTGCAGCGGCGCATCGACAACCACGCGTGCCTCGGGAAAGGCCGCGCGAAAATCCTGTTCCATCGCGGCGCGCAATTGCTGCCGCTCGTGTCTGAGCTGTCCCCATTCGATCAGGGTGGCGCCGCCGTGTACGAATGCGATCAGCCCGAGCAGGATCAGGGGTAGCCGCAAGGCCTGCCAGTTGCGCGGCGTCAGCATCGCCGGCGCGAACGCGCCCTGCATCAGATCGATGGCGCCTTCGTTCCCGACATGTGCCCCCAACGGTGACCATTCTGCGCCCGCCTCTACCGGCAGATCCAAGCTGCGGCCCCAGGCGGCCCTGTCCGGTAGCGGCACGCCCGTGCATGGACGCAGCAGCAGGCGCGTCGGTGCTTGCGCCGTCACACGCGCCGCATCGAGCGACAGCGACAGGGCGGCGGGGGGCCGTTCGGTTTCGCCGGCATCAAGCGCCAGTCCGGTCTGTGCGCCGGTACGCAAGAAGCCGCTGCGGCCCGTCCACACGGCCACCCAACCCGTTTCCGGCAATGCGGGCAGCAAGGTCTCAGGCCAGGCATGCACGGGATGCAATCCGGCGGCGCCCAGGCGCGCGAGCACGCCGCCGAACCATATCTTGTCGACCACCGCAAGCGCGGTCTGGCCGTCGTCCTGCTGCGCACCGGCCGCGACGTGCGCGCTGTCTGGATCGACGCCCAGCTTGTCCTCGACCGCATAGGACAACAGCGCGGGCAACTGGCGTTTGCGACCGCGCGGCAGGCTGGCCTGCGTCAACAGTACCAGCTCGGCCGGCACGATGATTTCACACAACGGGGCGCGCGGCAGGCTGGACAGCGGCGCGACGCCGCCGTCCAGCCGTTCGCCCCCGCTGCCGAGGCGGCACCAGGCCAACTCGGTGTCGGGGCCGGCTTCGAGCCAGTCGGCGGGAATATGGATGCGCAGCAGACTCATGGGCAGGAATGCGTCGGATTCATAGATTTTTTTGCCAGACCAGCACTGGCCAGATCGACTGGCCGCGTTCGAGCAACGCCTCGAAGCCCACGCGCGCACGGTCGAAACGGGCATGCCCGGCAATGAGGAAATAGCGGCTACCAACCGCGACCACCGTGTCGTCGAAGGTCTGCGCCGTCCGCGGCAGGCGCTGGCGGAAGTCGTCGAGGTCGCGGAAAGGGCGGCCGTTGCGGGCGTCCACCAGCGTCTTCGCCTGTTCGAGCGTCAATCCTTCGATCAACGCAGCCAGCACTTCCGGCGGTGCGGTGTTGACGTTGACCGGGGTCGGCACAGGCAATGCACTGACGAAAGGACGCAACCGCTCGACGCTCGCCCGGTCGAAACCGTGTACGCGGTAGAGGCCGTCCACTGTCATCAATGGGCGATTGGCGGCGCGATAGGGCGGATCGTTCACCAGATAGGCGCTGTCCTCGGCCCCGCCCGGGTAACGCGCCTCGGCATCGGCGTCGACCCAGTCGATGACGGCGTTGGCCAACTCGGGCGACAGCCCGAGCTGTTCGAGCAGGCGGTGGAACACGGCCAGATCGGTCTGGCTCGCCTGACCGCCGCGCACGAGGCTGTTGAGATTGAACAGACCTTGCTGGTCGCGGATGACGCCGCTCAATTCGCCACCGTCGGCCGGCAGCGGGTCGAGGGCCTGCGCCCAGTCTTCCGCCAGATGGTCGACGGCGCCCGCGCGCGCATCTTCCGCCAGCAAGGCGCGCGCCCATTGCAACGCCGCCAGAGCGGCGGCCCGACCCTGCGCTTGCGCCGCCAGATTCTCAACCTGGCGCGTCCACAGATGCTGCTGCCAGGCGACGAACGCGGCCAGGCTCGCGGCCAGGGCGACCACGAGCATGGCGGTGATGACGGCGAGTCCGCGCTGGCGCTTCATGGCAGGGCGAATATCCGGGTGAGCGTGCCACCGTCGGCGAGTTCGACGGCGACTTCGAGCGCGGCGGGCAGATCCGTGCCGCCTGCCGGCCAGGTCGGGTGCCAGTCGCCGTCGCGGCCCAGGTAGCGCAGGTCGAAGCGCCGCACGCGATCAAGCAGCGCGTTGACGGCGGGTTCGCCGCGCACGCCGCGATCGAGCACCGGCCACACCAGTTGCTCGATCGTGCCGTCGCGCAGCCGGTAGCCGTAACGCAGTACGTCGGCAGCCGCGCCGGTCTGCCAGGCATCGCCCATGCGGCTGAATTCGAGTTGCGCCTCGCCGGACCCCGGCGTGCCCTGCCAGGCGGGCAAGCGGCGGTCAACGCTGTCGCGCACCGGCCGGTCGACCGCCATGCCGACGTCGCGCTCCAGTTGTGCGAAGGTCAGCGCGATGTCACGCCAGCGGCGGTTGTCGTCTTCCAGGTGCGCCTGCGTGGCGAAGGCCGCGTTCAGGCCGCGGAAGGCGAGCACGGACATCAGCGAGAAGATGAGCAACGCGACCAACATCTCCACCAGGGTGAAACCGCGCGCATTCACGATGCCGCCTCGCGCACGAGATAGCCGGTGAGACGTGCGAGCGCGTGTTCGCTGCCGGACCGGCCGACCTGAATCTCGACGCGCCGGAACGCGGGATTGGGGGTGCCGGAAACGGTCTCGCGCCAGGCCAGCGTCAGCCCCGCCTGCTCGGCTTCGCCGCTGCGCGTGCCGGGGTCCGGCCAGGCGTGCCGCGCCTGCAGTTCGGCCAGCCGATTCTGCGCCACCCATTCTGCGAGCAGACGTTCACGCAGTTCGACCGAACCGGCGCTCAGGATGCCCATTGCCCGGCTGGCGGCAGCCAGCGCGACGGCAAGGATGGCCAGCGCCACCAGCACCTCGATGAGGGTGAAACCGCGCACAGCGCGGCGGCGCGCGATCACGACGCCGCCCCGAACGAAGTCTCGACCCGCATGCGGCCGAGGCTGTCACCGCGCAGACGCACGTAGGCGGCATTGAGCGCGAAATCCGCGCTGAAGGGCGTGCTGGTGCCGGATGGCAGGAACAACACCCGCGAAACCGCCGTGCCGTCCGCCTGTCCGGCTTGCCAGTCCATCAGGCGCACGCCGGTCGTCGCATCACGGTCGCGCAGCAGGCCATCACTGCCGTAGGGTACCCATTCGTTCGCCGCGTCACGGCGCCAGAAGCGGTAGCGCGCTCGCTCGACCGAGAAAGCGATCGGCTCGCCCGTGGTCACGGCCTCGTCGCACGCCTGTTCGAGCAGCAGTGCGAGGCGACGCATCTCGGTTTCCAGCGCGTGCTCGTCGTCCGGCGCCAGGCGTACGCCGGCGAGACCAAGCATGATGCCGACGATGACCAGCACCACGAGCAGTTCGATCAGCGTGAAACCGTGCTGATTCACAGCATCCACGATCCGATGTCCGCGTTGTTGCCCTCGCCGCCCGGCGCACCGTCCGCGCCCAGGCTGAAGATGTCGATCTCGCCGTGTAGGCCAGGATTAAGGTACTGATAGGGCACCCCCCAGGGATCGTGCATCAGGCGTTCGAGATAGCCGCCCGCCTTCCAGTTGGTCGGCACAGGGTTGGTGGCGGGCCGTTCGACCAGGGCCTGCAGGCCCTGGTCGGTGGTCGGATAACGCTGGTTGTCGAGCCGGTAAAGATTCAGCGCCTGGCGGATGGCGGCGATGTCCTGCCTGGCGGCGACGATTCGCGCCTCGTCCGGCCGTCCCATGATCTTGGGCACGACCAGCGCGGCGAGGATGCCAAGGATCGCCACGACAACCATAATCTCGATCAGCGTGAAGCCGCGCGTGCGTCGCGTGGATGTCCGGGTGGAAACTGCCATGGCCTGTTCTCTCTCCTTGTTCTTTCTTGTCCGTTCAACTGCCATTTCAGCGCACCATTTGGTTCATCTCGAAAATCGGCAGCAGGATCGCCAGCACGATGATCAACACCACGCCGCCCATCGCTACGATCAACAGGGGCTCCATCAGGCTGGTCAGCCCCATGACGCGGCTCTCCATTTCGCGGCCTTGCTGCACCGCAGCGCGTTCCAGCATGGGTGCCAGCCGGCCGCTCGCCTCGCCGCTGGCGATCATGTGCACCAGCATGGGCGGGAAAAGGCCCGCGGCGCTCAGCGCGCGGCTCAGGCTGCCGCCCTCGCGCACGGTGCGCGCCGCATTTCTCACCGCTTCCCGCATGGGCAGGTTGCGCACCACGCCGGCGCCCGCGTGTAGCGCGTCCAGCAGCGGCACGCCGCTGCTGACGAGGATGCCGAGCGTACTCGCGAGCTGCGCACTGTTCACGCCGCGAATCAACGAACCCGCCACCGGCAGCCGCAGCAGCGTGCGGTGAAAACGCATGCGCCGCGGCGGATGGCGCAGAAGACGCACGGCGCCCCAGGCCGCAGCCGCCAGAGCGATCAGCCACAACCAGCCGCTGGACTGCATGAATGCGCTCGTGGCGATGAGCGCGCGCGTGAGCCAGGGCAGGGTCTGGTGCGTGTTCTGGAACACATTCACCACCTGCGGTACCACGTAGACGAGCAGGCCGAGCACGACCGCGCCGGCCACCACGGTGACGATGGCGGGATAGATGAAGGCGAGCCCGATCTTCTGGCGCAGGGCCTGGCGCGATTCAACGTAGTCGGCCAGCCTGTCCATCACGTCGGCCAGCCGGCCGGAACGCTCTCCGGCCGCCACCAGTGTGATGTACAGTTCGGGGAATTCGCGCGGGAATTTCTGCAAGGCGTGGGCCAGCGGGAAGCCCGCCAGCACCTCGCCGCGCACGCCTGCGAGCACCTGGCGCGCATGGTCGCCATCGGCCTGTTCGATGAGCGCGTTGAGCGTCTGTTCGACCGGCAGGCCTGCGCTCAACAGGGTCGAGAACTGCCGTGTGATCAGGCTAAGCTGGGCGGCCGGCAGGCCGCGCCGCCAGCGCGGGGCGGCCACCCCGGCCCGCTCCGCGCCGGATACTTGCGCCACGCTCGCCACCGCCAGCCCGCGTTCGCGCAGACGGGCGCGCAGCTGCCGTGCAGTATCCGCTTCCTGCACGCCTTTTTGCAGGTGGCCGGCTGCGTCATAGGCTTCATAGTGGAATGCGGCCATGGCGGTTCACCCCTCGCGCGTCGCGCGAAGCACCTCTTCCAGCGTGGTCTCGCCACCGCGCACCCAGCGCATGCCATCCTCGCGCATGCCGATCATGCCGTGCTCGATGGCGTAGGCACGCAGCGACTGCTCCGGCGCCCCATCGTGGATCATGCGGCGCAGGGTGTCGTCGACTGCGAGCAGTTCGTAGATGCCGACGCGTCCGCGGTATCCGGTGGCATTGCAACTCGGGCAGCCAACCGCACGGTAAAGCAGCGCGCCCGACTTCAGGCCCCCCGCCAAAGCCTGCTCAGCTGCATCGGGCGTATACGGCTGGCGGCACGCAGGGCACAGGCGCCGAACCAGGCGCTGGCCGAGCACGCCGAGCAGGCTGGATGCGAGCAGGAAAGGTTCGATCCCCATGTCGACCAGACGCGTCACCGAACTGGCCGCATCGTTGGTGTGCAGCGTGGCCAGCACGAGATGGCCGGTAAGCGAGGCCTGCACGGCGATCTGCGCCGTCTCCAGGTCGCGGATCTCGCCGATCATGATGACGTCGGGATCCTGTCGCAGGATGGCGCGCAGGGCGCGCGCGAAATCAAGTTCGATGCGCGGGTTGACCTGGGTCTGGCCGATGCCGTCGAGGTCGTATTCGATCGGGTCTTCCACCGTCATGATGTTGAGCGTGCGCGCGTCCATGCGCGACAGCGCGGCGTACAGCGTGGTAGTCTTACCGGAGCCGGTCGGCCCGGTCACCAGGATGATGCCGTGGGGTCGGCGGATCAGCGCGTCGAGGCTGCCGAGCGTGGCGTCGCTCATGCCCAGCCGCCCCAGCTCCAGCCGGCCCGCCTGCTTGTCGAGCAGGCGCATGACGACGCGCTCGCCGTGGCCTGTGGGCAGCGTGGACACGCGCACGTCGACCGGACGGCCGCCGAGACGCAAGGTGATGCGGCCATCCTGCGGCAGCCGCTTTTCCGCGATATCGAGCTGCGCCATGACCTTGATCCGCGACACGATGGCCGCGTGCAGCGCGCGCTTGGGCTCGATCACGTCGCGCAGCGCGCCGTCCAGGCGGAAGCGCACCACCGAACGGGTTTCATACGGTTCGATGTGGATGTCGGAGGCCTGCGCGCGCAGGGCCTGCGCGAGCAGCGCGTTGAGCAGGCGGATGATCGGCGCGTCGTCCTCGCTTTCCAGCAGGTCAGCGACTTCCGGGATGTCCTGCGCGAGTTGCTGCAGGTCCATGCCCAGTTCGAGATCGCCCACCAGGGTGGCGGCATGGTTGCCTTCGCCGCGGTCGTAGGCCTGGTTCAGCGCCTGTTCGAAGCGTTCAGTATCGAGCAGGCGGGTGCGTACCGGCCGCCGCAGCATGCGCCGGACCTCGGCCAGCGTGGCCGGGTGCGCGCCTTCGCGCAGCCATACCTCGACCTCGTCGCCGTGCGCGCACGCGACGAGCGCACCGTGCGCCCGCGCGAAGCCGTAGGGCAGCAATGCCGCGAGTTGAAGGTCGAGAGTCTGGAGTGCCGGCGTATCCATGTGATCTGCTCAGGGCGCCGGTTGCGGCGCGGGTTTCAGCTCGGGCAGCAGATCCATGCGCATCTCCGGTAGCGCGAAATGCGGCTGCATGTGGAAATCGGCCTGGCGCTGGCGGATGAATTCGTAGCGGTCGCCGGTCAGCGTGTCGGCGCTTTCCGAATCGCGCAGCACGTGCGGCCGCAGGAAGACCATCAGGTTCGTCTTCTGGCGGTTGCGCGTCTCCGAGCGGAACAAATGGCCGAAGAGCGGAATGTCGCCCAGCAGCGGCACCTTGTCGACGCCGTCCTGCACGTGATCCTGGATCAGTCCACCGAGCACGATGATGCGGCCGTCGTCGACCAGCACGGTCGAATCGATGGAACGCTTGTCGGTAATGACGTCAGCGGCGGTGGTCGTATCGCGCAGACTGGAGATTTCCTGGTAGATCTGGAGCTTGACCGTGCCGCCTTCCGACACCTGCGGCCGTACCTTGAGCGTGAGGCCAACGTCCCGGCGCTCAATGGTCTGGAAGGGCGTAGCGGTGGTGGACGAGCCGGTCTGCGCGTACTGGCCGGTGATGAAGGGCACGTTCTGGCCGATCACGATCTTCGCCTCCTCGTTGTCCAGCGTCAGCAGGTTGGGAGTGGAGAGAATATTGGCGTTGGCGTGGGTTTCCAGCGCCCGCGCGAGAACACCGAGATTGGTAACGATGCCCAGACCTGGAATGTTGATGGTGCCGTCGACCACGCCGATGTTGAGTCCGCGCCCGACCGTGCCAAGATTGGCGGCCGCGTCGATGATGTTGGTGCCGGTGTTGCGGGCGCCCAGATTGGTGCCGCCGATGAGATTGGTACCGCTCTTGTTGACGCCACTCAGGTCCTGCCACTGGATGCCGAATTCCGCCGCCTTCTCGGCAGTGATTTCCACTACGAGGGCCTCGACGAATACCTGGGCGCGGCGCGCGTCGAGCTTGTCGATCACGGCCCGCAGACTGTTGTAGACGACATCGGGCGCGTTGATGACGAGCGAGTTGCTCGCCGTGTCGGCGATGATCATGGCGTTGCCGTCGCCCGCGACCGCCGGAACGGCGACGGCCGCACCGACGGCCGTCGCCGTCGGCGCACTTTGCAGGCGCCCGCCGACCAGACTGCGCAGCGTCTCGGCCAGCTTGCCGGCTTCGGCGTTCTTCAGATAAACCACGTGGATGTTGCCGCCAAGCGCACCCGGCACGTCGAGCCTGGCGACCAGTTCGCGCAGCATCTGAATGCGCGACGAGCTGCTGCTACGCACCAGCAGCGCATTCGACCGTACATCGGGCACGATGGCGAGACGCGCGCCGCCGGCCGGCTGGCCGTCCGCCGCCGTGGCATCGGCCATGAGACGCCCAAGCGACTGGGCCAGGTCGACCGCCGACACGTGCTGCAGACGGATCACCGCGGTGTCGCTCTGGCTGGGATGGTCGACCGACTCGATGATCGCGCCGATCCGCCGCAGGTTGTCGGCGTAGTCGGTGATGATGAGCGTATTGCTGGCCGGCAGCACGGCGATGGCGTTGTTCGCGCCAATGAGCGGGCGCAGCACCGGCAGCAGCTGCGCAGCGGTCTCGTGCTGCAGCGGATAGACCTGGGTGATGATGCGGTCGCCGCGTTCGTTGAGTTCCTTGCCGCGGATGACGCTGTAGTTCTGCTTGGCCTCGACCTCAGGCACGATCTTGGTCGCGCCCTGCCCTTCGATGGCGGTAAAACCCTGCATGCGCAACGCGGACAGCAGGATGGGATAGACGAGCTCGCGCGATACCGGCTTGGCCGAGGTGATGATCACGGTGCCCTTCACGCGCGGATCGATGATGAAGTTCCGGCCGGTGAGCTCGCCCACGGCCTTGATCACCGACGGAATGTCTGCATTCACGAAATTAAGGACGACCGCATCGCCCTGTGCGTGAGCGAAGCGGGATGGGAACGCCAGCAGGCAGACCAGCACAAAAATAGCCAGATGGCGCAGGCGGTAGGGCATGGCGTTCGGTTCCATCATCACGGTTGCAATTTATAGGAAAGGATCAGAGGCTTGCCCAGGCGCTCGCCGACCAGGGTCACGCGTTGCTGGCTCGCCGCATCCGTCAGCAGGCGGGCGAGGTCCTGCACGCTGGCCACCGGGTTGCCGTTGACCAGGCGCAGCGTGTCGCCGCTCTGCAGGCCGAGGCGCGCGGCGAATCCGCCGGCGTCGACCGCGTCCACGATGAGCGCGGGGCGGCCTTCGTCGCCGTTCGAGCGGATCTGCGCGCCGAACTGCTGTGGGTTGGCGATTGCGCGGTCGATTTCGGCCGGTGTCAGCGCCATCTCGCGTGGCGCTCCGGACGTGCCCGGAGCCTGTGCCTGCGGGCGATCCAGATCGAGGCGCTCCGTCACCCCCTGATTGAGCAGCTGTACGTGATCGGCCGCCACCTCGTTCAATACCACGCCGGGCTGCACTTCGGCGCCGCGCGCGACGGCCTGGTCCTGTCCATCCACGTTCAGGATCGCCAAGGCCAGGCGCGTATCCGGCGCGGCGAACACACCATGCAACTTGAGATTCAAGGCCGTCGTGCGCGCGTCAGTGCGGATCGGACCGCCGAACAGACGCGCGGCGCGGAGGGCATCTACACCGGCTCGCTGTGGTGCAGCGCGCTCAATAGGCTGGAGCGGAGCGGGAGCGGCGAAATGCCAGGTCCAGTACGCAAGCACGGCCGCCAGCGCAAGCAACAGCGCCATGTCGAGCAAGGCCCAACCGGCGCGCGGCAAACCGGGCATGGCGGCGATCCGGAGCACCAGCGGCAACGGTCTATTCCTCGATGCCATAGCGCTTAACCTTGCGCCACAGCGTCGATTTGTCGATGCCGAGGATGTCTGCGGCAAGCGCGCGATCGCCCCGGGTCTCGCGCAGCGTCTTGCGAATGAAATATGCCTCGATCTCGTCCAGGCTCTGCGGAGGCAGGTAGTCGAGCGCATGGCTGCGCGCATCCCGTTGCTCGCTCAATTTAGCTGGCAGGACATCGGTATCGATGTGCTCCGATTCGGTGAGAATGATCATGCGCTGAACAACATTCTCCAACTCCCGCACATTTCCAGGCCAATCGTAACGCATCAGAGCCCCGAGTACGGTAGTGCTGACGCCTGCAATGTGTTTACCTAATCTGAGCGCATGCTTGTTTAGGAAAAAGTAAGTCAGGAGCGCGATATCCTCGCGTCGTTCACGCAGAGGCGGAATGCAGATTTCCATAACGGACAGCCGGTAGAAGAGATCCTCTCTGAAGAGCTGCTTCTCGACAAGCTCATGAATCGGACGATTGCTCGCGGCCACGACACGCACATCGACATGCACCGGTGCGATGGCGCCCGTCGGATAGAAATTTCCATCCTGAAGTACACGCAGCAATTTGGCCTGCAGCGCCATCGGCGCATTATTGATTTCATCGAGAAACAGCGTGCCACCAGTCGCCACTTCGAATAAGCCAAGCTTGTTGCGTTCGGCTCCAGTGAAAGCGCCCTTACGGAATCCGAAAAGCTCACTTTCGATGAGATTTTCCGGAATAGCCGCACAGTTAATCGCCACGAAAGGGTGTTCAGCACGTTTGCCGCGCATATGGATTTGACGTGCAACCAATTCTTTTCCACTTCCACTCTCGCCAAAAATCAGGACGCTGGAATCATAAGCTGCCGCAGCATCGATCAGGCGATCAACCCGCTCCTTGCCCTGCGACTGGCCAATGATCTCACCCCCGTCCTCATATGCGCGGCGCTGCTGGCGCAACCGCTGGTTCTCGGTCGAAAGCAGGAAATAGCCTAGTGCTTTTTCTACAACACAGCGTAATTTGACGATATCAAACGGCTTCTGGACGTAGTCGTATGCGCCATCTTTGAGTGCGGACACGGCGGACTCAACCGTAGCATACCCTGTGACCAGCACAACCTGGATTAGCGGATCCCGAGCCTTGACGAATTTGAGTAGATCCAGCCCGTCCGCACCCGGCATGCGTAAATCCGTGACAACCACCGCTACATCGTTGTTCTCGATGAAGGCCATCGCCTCATTGGCATTCTCAACACCCGCGATCTTGAAATTTATTGAGGATTCGCTCAACACAGTAAGCATAAGCTCACGCATATTGCGATCATCCTCTGTGATCAAAATAGTCGGCAAGACATCGGATTTGTTCGATGTAACCTCAAGATATTTGGCAAGGTCCTGCTGATTACCCTTCATAAATAATTCGCACGTTTGAGATCAACGGCCGGCAATTTGATGACGAAGCGTGCGCCTGCCGAATAGTCCTGGTCGTAGGCAATGAAGCCTCCCCGCTTGGCAACGATGGCCTGACTGATCGACAGCCCCAATCCATATCCCTGCCCAACCTCCTTGGTTGAGAAGAATAAATCGAAGAGACGATTCCGGATATCGGGTGGCACACCGGGTCCATTGTCAGCGATGCTGATTACTGCATACGACTCCTCCTGCCACGTCTTGACTGTAATGCATGGCAGATCAGTCGTATCCAGTGCATCGATGGCATTGGCCAACAGGTTGGTCAGCACAATGTCCAACTGCCCGCACCCACCTTCCACGATCAGGCGTTCCGGGCTGAGGTCCATGACGATATCGATGCGGTACCGTTTAAGCCGGCAATTAATGAAAGTATCGATCAGTTCCTGTGCCAGCTGATTCAGGTCGCAGGTCTCGCCGCAGCATTTGTCTTTGCGGGCGTAATTCAGAAGCTCCTGGACGACCCGGGAGCAGCGCTGGGTCTCATCGGCGATGATTCGAGCATACCCGCCAAGTTTAGGATAATCCGCCGCACTTCGATCAAGCAGTTGAGCATAACCAAGAATATTGCCAAGCGGAGTGTTCAATTCGTGCGCCACTCCAGCCGCCAATTGTCCCATCGCCACCAGCTTCTCCCGGGTGGCGACACTTTCCATCAGCTGCCTGTACTCGGTGATATCCTGAAGGATAAGCACGCCGCCCATGTCGTTTTCTTCGTCATTGTAGAAGCCGAGATTCAGGGAAAAGTACCGCGTAGCCCCTTCGACACGGAGTGCGATCTCCTGATTGCTAATCGCACGCTTGTACAGGAAAGCGTCGCGTAACAACTCACGGTCGCGTTCGTTCAATTCCAGCAGTTCGAACAGGTTGGCGCCGATCAGGCCGCCCGGGTCCACGCCGAACATCGTGTCGGCTTGACGGTTGGCGATCATGATGCACAGATCATCCGCCAAGCTCAGCAAGGCGCCCGGCAGACTCTGCAGGATGGTGTTGCTGCGGTTACGCTCGTTGAGAAAACGCCCCTGGCACTGCTCGACCGTCTGAAACATCAGCCGCAGCGTGGAAATCGTAATATTGTATTCAGGGATGAGGCGCCCGGCGCTGGTCCAGAGATTTGCGCCTTCCGCAGCAGACTCGAGCAGCCCTTCACGCGCGCCGTGAATGCCCCGCTCCAATTGCCGCAGCGCCATAAGTTCACCAACCAGACGCACAGGCGCATAGCACAGCACACCAACCAGAAGCGCACCGACGCCCCAGAAATGGGGCGAATCGAGCCAGCGGGGCCCCCAATAGGCGTACAGCAAGCCGGCCGGCAGCGCGACCGCCAGCGGTACCAGAAAGCCGGAGAGCCCAGGCAAAACCGAGCGCCTGGCCGCACCACGTAAACTCAGAGATTTTATGAGCCTTCCCCGTCGATAATACTATCCAATCAAACCAAGGCAGCCTCCAAAACAAATAGGTGGCCACCTGTTATTGACGCAACCCAGCCGCTTCAGAAAATAAACTGCAATCCCAGGGTTGCCTGCTTATAGTTCTGCAGGGCAGGATTGGTCGGGTGCTCCGTATCAAACGAGATGTCCGCGTACTCGAACGTGACCTTCAGTTTCTGACCGTCAATATAATAGTTGGCGCCGACGCCATTCCATGCCTGATCATAATATTCGGCAAGGCCGGTCTTGACACCATAGTCCGATTTTTCGTGCCTAGCGAAAAACTGTAGCCGTCCGGTACCCACCTTGCCCGGCAGCATATAGCCGCCCTTGACATAATAGCCCTTCAGGTCGCTGTTGACCGGGAGATTGGGATCCGGCGTCTTGCTGAATGCCATCCCCGTATCGTACTTGAAGTACGCACCCGACAGCGTATAAACCCCGCTTGGGGCAGGGTACTCCATGAACGCGTCGACCGTCCAAGCTTTGTAGTCCTTGATATCGCTGCGCGAGGGGTAGTTGGCATAAGCGACATCGGACTGCGTGTCGTAGGCGGCTCCGATCGTCAGAACCTTCTGCGTGCCCAGGTATGTGCCCAGATAGCCGTAGTTGAACTCGGGCTCCCAGAAGCTGTAGTGCACACGAGCGGTCAGGCGCGGGCTATCCTTAGGCTTATATTCGTCCTCGCGACCGTCGGCGATCATGACGCGGTATTGCAGATGGGCATCCATCAGGTTACCCCAGACAGCCAGGCCGGTATCGCGGCTTCCACCAAACGGGGTGTAGGACAGAACCTCGGCGCGGTCTAGCGTCAGGGGCTCAAGACAGGCCTCGAGATTTTCACGGGAGAACGTGTTCTTGAAGCGGCCGACAATGAAACGCAGGTCATCCCGGTAATCCAGCGTCACGTAGGCATCGCGGTAGTACACGCTCTTGTTGTCCTGCCCCAGCTTGCTGTCGTTGCCGGCTTCGAATTGCGCGTAGAACCCGACATAGTCGTTGTACTGTCCCGAGAAAGTCACCCGGTTACGCCGCAGGAAGGAGTCCGTCGACGCCCCCGAGTCGGTGGGCGAAGTGAATCCCTTGTACTGCATCCAGCCCTGGAAGGCGTAGGTGAACGTCAGCGACCCCTGTTCGCCGAATTCGATCGTAGGCCCGGCCATTGCTCCCACAGGCGACAAACCTGCCAGCATTCCCACCGCAATAGCGCGACGCAGCCCCCTGCCCCCCCCCCCCCCCCCCGCCGGGGTGGCCCCAGATATTTGCAGCATTTTTGCCCCCGAACACCGGGATGAGCACCCGG
>JBDRCF010000030.1:0-62269 GCA_043821985.1 Pseudomonadota bacterium | reverse complement strand
CAGCAGACGCGCTTTCTCGCAGCAACCCGAAGGGACGGGCCGATTCGAGTGCATCCCTTTGTCGCGTACCGCTTGCAGTGAACGACACTGCGGCGCGGCCTGCTTCGCGGGCTGTATCCCGAATCGGCCTCGTCGCGGGCGTGAAATCCGTGTTAACACGCCCTAAATGCCCTCATCCGGCTGCCCGCATCCTGCTGTGGTGCGGGTGGGCAGTGGCGGTGGAACGCGCTGCCTTGCCCCAGCTTTCTTTCCTGGCCGTCGCCCTCGCGACGGCCTTTCTGTTTGCACCTGTCCGCCATGAGGCCTGGCGTTTGCTGCGCCGAACCCGCTGGCTGATGGTCGTACTTCTGCTTACCTACGCCTACACCATGCCCGGTACGTCATTATGGCCACCGCTCGAATGGGCCAGCCCGACCTTGGAGGGAGTCCGACTGGGTGCGCTGCGCGTGGCGCGGCTGGCGCTGATGATCGCCGGACTGGGGGTGCTGCTCGCCACTACTGTCCGCCCTCGCCTGATTTACGGCCTGTATGGCCTGGCCCGGCCGCTGGTCTGGTTGGGGTTTGATCGTCGCGCCTTCGCAGTACGCCTGGGGCTGACCCTGGATTACGTCGAGCATGCGCCCAAACCGGCCCGGTGGCTGGATGCGCTGCGTGCGCCATTACCGGATGACGCCGGTCCCGCTACGTACACCCTGCACAGCGAACGCTGGCAAGGCTGCGATAGCGCCGTCATACTTGCGGGCTTGCTTGGGGTGTGGATCGTGCTGGCGTGAGGCCGGGTGAGTATGCGTATCGTATTGGGTCTGGAATATTGCGGCGTCGGCTTTTGCGGCTGGCAGTCGCAGCCGCAGGGGTGCGGCGTGCAGGACGCACTGGAAGCGGCCGTGTCGGCGATTGCCGGCGAAAGGACGGTCGTCACTGCAGCGGGGCGCACCGACACCGGCGTGCACGCGGCATTCCAGGTCGCCCATTTCGATACCTCGGCCCAGCGTCCGATTACGGCCTGGGTGCGCGGCGTCAATAGCCATCTGCCGCCTGGCGTGGCGGTGTTGTGGGCGCGTGAGGTAGGCGAGGATTTCCATGCGCGTTTCGCCGCCACGCAACGGGGATACCGCTATGTACTGCTGAATCATCCGGTGCGCCCCGGCCTCAACCACGGCCTGATCGGCTGGCACCATCGTCCACTCGACGCCGATGCGATGAACCGGGCAGCGGCGCACCTGATCGGACAGCACGACTTTTCCGCTTTCCGCGCCGCCGAATGCCAGGCCAAGTCGCCGGTCAAGGAACTGCGGCTGACGCACATCGAGCGGCGCGGCGATTATCTTTTATGCGATTTTCGCGCCGACGGTTTCCTGCATCACATGGTGCGCAATCTCATGGGTTGCCTGGTCCATATCGGCGCGGGCGCGCAGCCGCCCGAGTGGATGCATGCGATCCTGCAAGGCCGCGATCGCACGTTGGCCGCACCCACTTTCGACGCTGCCGGGCTGTATCTCACCCACATCCGGTATCCTGCGCACTTTGCCTTGCCGGAAAGCTCTGAACGATGGCAGTTCGCGTAAAAATCTGCGGCATCACCCGCCTGCAGGACCTGCAGGCCGCCTGCGGCGCAGGGGCGGATGCCGTGGGCTTCGTGTTTTACGAAAAAAGCCCCCGCCACGTGTCGCTCGAGGCCGCCGCCGAACTGGTGCGCGCCTTGCCGCCCTTCGTCCAGAGCGTGGGCCTGTTCGTCAACGCCGAGCCTGCTTTCATCGATCGCGTGTTGCAGCTTGCCCCGCTCGACCTGCTGCAATTCCACGGCGACGAGACGCCAGTTGACTGCGCGCGCTTTGGCCGACCTTATATCAAGGCGGTACGGGTCAATCGGGACACGGATTTGCTAAAATGCGCGGCTGACTTTGATGTCGCACGTGGTCTGTTGCTCGATGCCTTCGTGCCGGGCGTACCGGGCGGCACCGGGGAACGCTTCGACTGGAGCCTGATCCCGTCGGACCTGCCCAAACCGGTCATCCTGTCGGGTGGCCTCACGCCCGACAACGTTGCCGAAGCGGTGCGAACCGTTCGCCCGTGGGCGGTGGACGTGTCGTCCGGCGTGGAAGTCTCCAAAGGCATCAAGGACGCGCACAAGATTGCGCAATTCATTGCGAAAGCGAAAGAAGCATCATGAAGCTCACCGATCTACCCGATTCCCGCGGCCACTTCGGCCCCTACGGCGGCATTTTCGTCGCCGAAACCCTGATGGCGGCGCTGGAGGAGCTGCGCGCCGAATACGACAAGGCGCGCAATGATCCCGCCTTCGTGGCCGAATTCGAGTACGAACTCAAGCATTATGTGGGGCGTCCGAGCCCGGTGTATCACGCCAAGCGGCTCTCCGAAGCCTACGGCGGCGCGCAGATCTACCTCAAGCGCGAGGATCTCAACCACACCGGCGCGCACAAGATCAACAACACCATCGGCCAGGCGCTCTTGGCACGCCGCATGGGCAAGAAGCGTGTGATTGCCGAAACCGGCGCCGGCCAGCACGGCGTCGCGTCGGCCACCGTCGCGGCGCGCTACGGCATGGAATGCGTGGTCTACATGGGCGCCGAGGACGTCGCCCGCCAGTCGCCCAACGTCTTCCGCATGAAACTCCTGGGCGCCACCGTGGTACCGGTGTCGTCGGGTTCGAAGACGCTGAAGGATGCGTTGAACGAGGCGATGCGCGACTGGGTCACCAACGTCGAATCGACCTTCTACATCCTCGGTACCGCCGCCGGTCCGCACCCGTATCCCATGCTGGTGCGAGACTTCCAGTGCGTGATCGGCCGCGAATGCATCGTGCAGATGCCGGAACTGACCGGCCGCCAGCCCGACGCGGTGGTCGCCTGTGTGGGCGGCGGCTCCAATGCCATCGGCATCTTCCATCCCTACATCCCGTATGAAGACGTGCGCCTGATCGGCGTCGAAGCCGGCGGCTCCGGTATCGCCAGCGGCAAGCACGCCGCCCCGCTCACCGCCGGCACCCCCGGCATTCTGCATGGCTTCCGCAGCTATCTGATGCAGGACGAAAACGGCCAGATCATCGAAACCCACTCGGTTTCCGCCGGCCTTGACTACCCGGGCGTTGGTCCCGAGCACAGCTACCTGAAGGACGCCGGCCGCGCCGAATACGTGGCGATCGACGACGACGAGGCGCTGGCCGCTTTCCACGATCTGTGCCGCTTCGAAGGCATCATCCCTGCGCTCGAATCCAGCCATGCCGTCGCCCATGCCAAGAAGCTTGCGCCGACCCTGGGCAAGGACAAGATCATCCTGGTCAATCTCTCCGGGCGTGGCGACAAGGACATCAACACCGTGGCCAAGGTATCGGGGATCACACTCTGAACCGGCTCCCCAATTGAATCGCACCTTCCAGAAGACCCAACCATGAGCCGCATCGGCCAGACCTTTATCGCGCTGAAAGCGCACAACAGAAAAGCCCTGATTCCCTTCATTACCGCAGGCGACCCCGGCAAGGGCTTGACGGTGCCGCTGATGCACGCGCTGGTGGAAGCCGGGGCGGACATCATCGAGCTGGGGGTGCCGTTTTCCGACCCGATGGCCGACGGCCCGGTGATCCAGCGCGCGTCCGAACGGGCGCTGGCGAACAAGGTCGGCCTGAAAGACGTGCTGGCAATGACGGCGGAATTCCGCAAGACCAACACGACCACGCCGGTGGTGCTGATGGGCTACGCCAACCCGGTCGAGCACATGGGTTACGAGGCCTTTGCCCAGGCGGCGAAGGCGGCGGGGGTGGACGGCGTGCTTACGGTGGACATTCCGCCCGAGGAATCGGCTGGCGTGTCGGACGTATTTAAGGCCCACGGCCTCGACCCGATTTTTCTGCTGTCGCCGAACACGCCCGAATCGCGCGTGGAGCAGGTGGCGGCCGCTGCCGGTGGTTTCATCTACTACGTCTCGCTCAAGGGTGTGACGGGTTCGGCCAATCTCGACACCGAGGAAGTCGCACAGAAGCTCGCCATGGTGCGCAAGCATTGCAGTCTGCCGGTGGGCGTGGGCTTCGGTATCCGCGACGCGGCAACCGCCGAAGCGGTGGCCCGCATAGCCGACGCGGTGGTGGTGGGCAGCCGCATCGTGAACGAGATCGAGACCGCGCCCGAAGGCGAGTGCGCCAACCGCGTCAAACACCTGGTGGCCGAATTGCGTCGTGGCGTCGACGCGGCATCGAAATAAACGGAGAAGACACATGAGCTGGTTTCAGAAAATCCTGCCGCCGAAGATCAAGCGGCGTGCCCAGGCATCGAAGAAGTCGATGCCCGAGGGGCTGTGGTCTAAGTGCCCGGCCTGCAACGAGGTGCTCTACCGCGCCGATCTGGAAAGCAACCTGGAAGTGTGCCCGAAATGCGGTCACCACCACCGCATCGGCGCGCGGCAGCGGCTGGCCATGCTGCTGGATGCGGAGGGGCAGCATGAGATCGGCGCCCATATCACGCCCCTCGACCCACTCAAATTCAAGGACAGCAAGAAATATCCCGACCGCCTGAAGGAAGCGCAGACCGGCACCTCGGAAACGGATGCGCTGGTGGTGATCGGCGGCAGCGTCAAGGCGGTGCCGGTGGTGGCCGCGGCGTTCGAGTTCAAGTTCATGGGCGGTTCGATGGGGTCGGTGGTCGGCGAGCGCTTCGCCCTGGGTGTGGAAGCGGCGATCGAGTCGAACTCGGCATTCATCTGCTTCTCCGCCAGCGGCGGCGCGCGCATGCAGGAAGGCCTGTTTTCGCTGATGCAGATGGTCAAGACGTCGGCGGCGCTGACCCAGTTGTCGCGCCATCGACTGCCCTTCGTGTCGGTGCTGACCGACCCGACCATGGGCGGGGTGTCGGCGAGCTTTGCCATGCTGGGCGACTTGATCGTCGCCGAGCCCAACGCGCTGATCGGCTTTGCCGGGCCGCGCGTGATCGAGCAGACCGTGCGCGAAACCCTGCCGGAAGGCTTCCAGCGAGCCGAATTCCTGCAGGAGAAGGGCGCCATCGACCGCATCGTCGATCGCCGTCAGATGCGTAGCGAACTCGCATCCACGCTGGCGATGATGATGGGCCGTCCGGCGCTGGCGGCCTGACAACCGAGCTGGTTGAGCGTCCAGGGCCGCGGGGACATGCCCGCATCGCGGCAATTTGTTTGATTCCTGTCTGGCTACCATCCCGACGTAACCTAGATCGTGCAACGTCTGACTTCCCTTGATGCCTGGCTGGCGCGGCTGGAACGACTGCATCCCAGTACGATCGATCTCGGCCTCGATCGGGTGCGTCGGGTCAAGGTTGCACTTGGACTCGTTCCGGATTTTCCGCTCATCGTCGTGGGCGGCACCAATGGCAAAGGCTCTACCTGTGCGTATCTGGCCGCCATCCTCGATGCCGCCGGCTACAAGACCGGCCTGTACACCTCGCCGCATCTGCTGCGCTACAACGAACGCGTGCGGGTCGCCGGCAGGGAGGCAAGCGACGCCGAACTCATCGCTGCATTCGAACGGGTCGACGCGGCACGCGGCGACGTTTCGCTGACCTACTTCGAATTCGGCACTCTGGGCGCGATGGCCCGGTTCATCGATGCCGGCATCGATGTGGCGGTTCTTGAGGTGGGTCTTGGCGGGCGGCTCGATGCCGTGAACGTATTCGACGCCGACGTCGCGGTCGTCACCAGCGTCGATCTCGACCATATGGACTACCTGGGCGACAGCCGCGAAAAGATCGGCTTCGAGAAGTCGGGGATTTATCGAACCGGACGTCCTGCAGTTTGCGTCGATCCCGCGCCGCCGCTCAGCCTGCTTGAACATGCCCGCCGTATCGGTGCCGACCTGCGGTGTGTGGGCCGGGATTTTTCCGCGCAGCGCGAGGACGACCACTGGACTTACCGCAGTCGCGCTACATGCTGGGCAGACTTGCCGCTGCCCGCCATGGCGGGCGCCTGCCAGTTGCGTAACGCGTCCGGTGCGCTGGCGGCGCTGGATGCCATCCAGGCTCGTCTGCCCGTGGATGAAGCGGCGATTCGCCGCGGGCTGGCGGCCACGCGCGTGCCGGGGCGGTTCCAGTACATCGCCCAGGCGCCAGCCGTCATTCTGGACGTGGCGCACAACCCGGAAGCTGCGCGGGCACTGGCGGCCACCCTGCATGGCCAGCCGGTAGGCGGACGCACGCTGGCAGTCGTTGGCATGCTGGCCGACAAGGATGCAGCGGGGGTGTTTGCGGCATTGCGCGACGAAATCGATGCATGGTGGACGTGTACACCTGCTTCGCCACGTGCGCGGGATGCCCAGGCACTGGCTGCCGAACTGCGCGGGCAGGTGGGCGAGGTGCCGATACACGTGCAGCCGGATGTCGCCCGTGCACTCACGGAGGCACGAAGCGCGGCGCGCGAAGATGATAGAATTCTCGTCTTCGGTTCGTTTTATACCGTTGCCGCCGTGCTCGACCATGCCGCCACCCAGCAGTGAAAATGACCTCAAACGCCTCGCCCGGCGCCGCCTGATCGGTGCGGTGGCGCTGACCCTGCTGGCGGTGATCGTGCTGCCGCTGTTGCTGGAAGACGAGCCGCCGCCGACGAGTACGCTGTCGGTCCACATGGCCGAAGCGCCGACACCCGTACCCGAACAACAGGCGGTCGCGCCGGTACCTGCCGCCGAGCCCGCACCTTCCGTGCCGTCGCCGCCCGCGCCGCCGGCCGAGCCTGCCACACCGGCAGCCAGACCCGAACCCAAGCCTGAGGCCGAACCGGTCAAGCCTGAGCCTGTCAAAGCAGAATCCGCCAAACCGCAACCCAAGCCGCATCCCGTGGCTGCGCCTGTCCTCCAGAAAAAACCTGCGGCAGCCAGCGAAATGTTCGTGGTGCAGCTTGCCGCCCTGTCCGATGGCGCCAAGGCTCGCGAACTCAAGGCGCGCGCGGCACTGGCAGGATTGCCGACCTACACCGATACGGTTGGCAATCTGACGCGTGTGCGTGTAGGGCCTTATCCGACGCGCGAGGCTGCGGAGGCAGCGGCAGGGCGGCTGGCTGAAAACGGCATGACCGGGCAGGTGCTGGCCAAATGAGCATGCTCGATCTCATCGTGGTGCTGGTGCTGGTCCTGGCCGTGGTACGCGGGTTGATGCGTGGCATGGTCGACACGCTGTTTTCGCTGGTGGCCTGGGTTCTCGCGTTTGCGCTGGGCAAATGGGGCGCCTTGCTGGTGGCGCCGCTGCTGCCGATTGGCATCGAGAGCCCCGGTATCCGCTATTTCGCCGGCTTTGCCGTGGTTTTTCTGGTGGTGCTGATCGGCGTTTTGTTGCTGGGACATGTCCTGTCTTCGCTGGTCAAGGCGGTGGGACTGGGCGGAGCCGACAAGATGCTGGGTGGCGTGCTGGGACTGGCCAAGGGGCTGGCGATCCTGGTCGACTGACGCTCGCGGCCGGACTGACTTCACTGCCGCGTACCGAGTTCTGGAAGCAGGCCAGACTGTCGGGCAGCCTGCAGGCGATGGCTCAGCGCGCCTTGCCGCTGGTGCCGGCTGACGTGGCGAAATACATTCGCTTTGAATAACTTTATGGACGGGTGCACATCATGTGCGGGGTAATCGGAGTCGTTTCCAATTCGGCAGCCAATCAGCTTTTGTATGACGGGCTGATGGTGCTCCAGCATCGCGGTCAGGATGCGGCTGGCATCGTGACGGCGGAAGAAAGCCGTTTCCACATGCACAAGGGGCAAGGGCTGGCGCGCGACGTGTTCCGCACCCGCGACATGCGCAATCTGCTGGGCGACATGGGGGTGGCACACGTGCGTTATCCCACCGCCGGAAGTGCGTCGTCTTCGGCCGAATCGCAGCCGTTCTACGTGAACTCGCCTTATGGAATTGTTCTTGGGCACAACGGCAACCTCACCAATACCGACGAACTGAAGGAGTCGCTGTTCCGCGCCGACCTGCGCCATGTCAACACCAATTCGGATTCCGAGGTGCTGTTGAACGTGCTGGCACATGAACTCCAGGTGCGTGCCGCCGGGCGCCAGCTCAATCTGGACACGATCTTCGGCGCGGTGTCCGGCGTGCATGCGCGCTGCAAGGGCGCCTATGCAGTGACGGCCTTCATTGCCGGCCATGGCCTGCTGGCCTTCCGCGATCCCTACGGCATCCGGCCGCTGGTGATCGGCGTCAACGAACAGGTTACGCCGCACGAGTACATCGTCGCGTCGGAAAGCGTCGCGATCGATACCCTGGGGTTCCGCCTGCTGCGCGACGTGGCGCCGGGCGAGGCAGTGTTCATCGACTACCAGCGCAAGCTGCACAGCCGCCAGTGCAGCGACAAGGCCGTGCTCAATCCCTGCATCTTCGAATACGTCTATCTCGCGCGTCCCGATTCGGTGATGGACGGCGTCTCGGTCTACAGCACGCGGCTCGCCATGGGAGTGTCGCTGGCCGAAAAGATCAAGCGTGAATTCGCCCATCTCAAGATCGACGTGGTGATTCCGATTCCCGACACCAGCCGTCCTTCCGCGCTGCAGTTGGCGAACCACCTCAACGTGCCGTATCGCGAAGGCTTCATCAAGAACCGCTACATCGGCCGTACCTTCATCATGCCGGGGCAGGCGCTGCGCAAGAAATCGGTGCGGCAGAAGCTCAATGCGATCGCCGAGGAATTCAAGGGCCGCAACGTGCTGCTGGTCGACGACTCCATCGTGCGCGGCACCACCAGCCGCGAGATCGTGCAGATGGCGCGCGATGCCGGTGCGGCGAAGGTGTACTTCGCCTCGGCTTCGCCGCCGGTGCGTTTTTCCAACGTCTACGGCATCGACATGCCGACGCGTAACGAACTGATCGCCAATGGCCGCACCGACGACGAGATCGCGCGCGAGATCGGTTGCGATGCGCTGATCTACCAGGATCTCGACGCCATGGTGGAGGTGGTGCGCTCGGGCAATCCGGCGATTCAGGATTTCGATACCTCGTGCTTCGACGGCCGCTACATCACCGGCGACGTGACGCCGGAGTACCTGAATTACGTCGAGGCCGTGCGCAACGGCGAAACCCCCCCGCCGTCGGCGCTTTCCACTCAGCAACTCGACCTCAATCTGGCGGCGAATAACGGTTGACCGTGTCTGGCGTCGGGCGTAAATTGTCCCTGGCGCCGATTTGAACTTCAGCTTGCGGGCGCTTGATAAATACGGCTAAAGCGTCGCCAGGGAAACCCCGAACCGCGCTGCCGTTCGGGGTTTTTTATTTTTGGGATCAGACATGGACAACGACGAATACGACATCGAGACGCTGGCCGTGCGTGCCGGGACGGTGCGCAGCCAATTCAACGAACACTCGGAGGCGATATTCCTCACCTCGAGCTTCATGTTCGGCAGCGCGGCGGAAGCGGCAGCGCGCTTCAAGGGCGAGCAGCCCGGACCCATCTATGCGCGCTTCGCCAATCCCACCGTCAACATGATGGAGGCACGGCTCGCCGCGCTGGAAGGCGCCGAGCGTTGCGTGGCGTTTTCCTCCGGCATGGCGTCGATCCTGGCGACGGTGATGGGGCTGATGAAAGCGGGCGAGCATGTCGTCGCGTCGCGTTCGATCTTCGGCTCGACGGTACAGCTGTTTTCCAACATCCTCGGGCGTTTCGGCGTCGAGACGACCTATGTGTCGCCGACCGACTCCGCGGAATGGCGGGCGGCGGTGAAGCCGAACACCAAGCTGTTCTTCGTCGAGTCGCCGTCCAACCCGCTCACCGAAGTCAGCGACATCCGTGCGCTCGCCGACATCGCGCACGAGGCCGGCGTCTGGCTCGCGGTCGACAACTGCTTCTGCTCGCCCGCGCTGCAGAAGCCGCTCGAACTCGGCGCCGACATCGTGATCCATTCCGCCACCAAGTATCTCGACGGGCAGGGCAGGGTGCTCGGCGGCGCCGTGCTGGGCAGCAAGGAGTTGATGGAGGGCGTGTTTACCTTCCTGCGCACGGCCGGTCCGACGCTGTCGGCGTTCAACGCCTGGGTGATCCTCAAAGGCATGGAAACGCTCTCGCTGCGCATGGAAGCGCATTCGCGGAACGCGCTGGCGCTGGCGCAATGGCTGGAAGCCCAGCCGCAGGTGGCGCGCGTGTGGTATCCGGGCCTGCCTTCGCATCCGCAGTACGAACTCGCGATGCGCCAGCAGAAAACCGGGGGCGGCATCGTCTCGTTCGAACTCAAGGGCGGCAAGGATGCGGCCTGGAAGCTGATCGACGCGACGAAACTGCTGTCGATCACCGCCAACCTCGGCGACACCAAGTCCACGATCACGCATCCCGCGTCGACCACGCACAGTCGCATGACACCGGAGCAGCGCGCGGCAGCCGGCATCAGCGACGGGCTGGTACGCATCGCCGCAGGGCTGGAATCGGTGGCCGACATCCAGGCCGATCTGGCGCGCGGGCTGGCGGGATGAAAGCGCTGTTCGGCCTTCTGCTCGCGCTGTGCGTGGGGATGGCGCATGCGGCCGACATGACGGTGCTGCGTTACGTCGACCAGGACCCGGGCGGCCCGCCTTATGCGACGCGCATCCTGGTCACCCCCGAGTTCATGCGCATGGATAGCGGCGAGGACGCGGGCGACTTCACCCTGCTGGACCGGCGCCGGCGCGTGGTCATCAACGTCATGCACGAAAGCGGGCTGGCGATGGCGTTCGCGCCCGGCACGCTGCCGCCGAAACCCGCCGGCTGGAACGCCCGACTCGCTGAGGGCAAGGCCGAGCGCGGCGGCCGGCGTTTCACGCTGACGGTCAAGGGCGTCGTCTGCAGCGAAGGCATCGCGGTCAGGCATGCCATGGATGCGGCACGCGCGATGGCCGAGATGAAAGCCATTCTGGCCGCGACCCAGTATCGTGTGTGGAAGGTATCGCCTCCCGATTTGCAGCACGATTGTGACCTGGCGAACCAGGTGTGGAACACGGGTGACACGCTCAGTCTTGGCCTGCCTCTCGAGGAACGCGAGTTTACCGGGCGGACACGGACATTCGAGAGCGAAACCCGGCTGCCGGTGGATCCCGGGCTGTTCCGCGTGCCGGAGGGCATGGCGCAGATCAATGCGCCTTCATAAGACACATAGCGCAGGTTGATGCGCCGTCTTAGGCAGACGGAGATCGATGCGCCGTCATAGCGCGTCCACCTGCAGCGTGCAGCCCGTGGCGCCGCACGCGACATAGCCCCAGCGGGTATACCAGTCCGGCACCACCCAGCGCTCGCATGCGCGGCCGTCAACCGTATGCGCATGCTGCGCGGGACGATGGGTATGCCCGTGGATCAGGCGGCAGACCTGATGTTCGCGCAGCACCCGCACCACTTCATCCGCATTCACATCCATGATTTCGGACGGCTTGCTGGCCTTGGCCGCTTCGCTGCCCGCCCGGGCCTGGCGGGCCATGCGGCTACGCAGCGCCCGCGGCAGGCGGCGCAACAGCGCGCGCGTCAACGGATGGCGGACGCGGCGGCGGAAATCCTGGTAGGCCGTATCGTCGGTGCACAGGGTATCGCCGTGCATCAGCAGCGTCGGTACCCCATACAGGTCGATCCGGGCAGGGTCGGCGATCAGCGTCATGCCGGACCGCGCGGCGTAGCGTTCGGCCAGCATGAAGTCGCGGTTGCCGTGCATGAAATACACTCGCGTGCCGGCTGCAGCCAGTGCTGCGAGCCGGTTCGCCGTGTCGCCGGCGATTTGTTCTCCGTGGTCGTCGCCGATCCAGGCTTCGAACAGGTCGCCCAGGATGTAGAGCGCGTCCGCCCCGGCCACCTCGTCCTGCAGGAAGCGAAAAAAACGCCCGGTGGCAGCCGGGCGTTCGTCGGTCAGGTGCAGGTCGGCAACGAAATAGGTGCGGCCTGCGCCTGGTTTTGAAGTCAGGCTCACCGCGTTGGTCAGACGATTTCCGCCTTGGTGATTATCACGTCCTCCAGCGGCACGTCCTGGTGGCCCGCGCGATTGCCGGTCTTCACCTTCTTGATCGCGTCGACCACGTCCATGCCCTCGACCACCTTGCCGAACACGGCATAGCCGTAGCCCTGCGGGGTGGGGGCGGTGAAGTTGAGGAAGCTGTTGTTGGCGACGTTGATGAAAAACTGCGCCGTGGCCGAATTGGGATTGGGCGTACGTGCCATGGCAATGGTGTAGGCCTCATTCTTGAGGCCGTTGGAGGCTTCGTTCTCGATCGCGTCGCGAGTGGGCTTCTGCGTCATGCCGGGCTCGAAGCCGCCGCCCTGGACCATGAAGCCGTCGATCACGCGATGGAAGATCGTGCCGTCGAAAAAACCGTCACGCACATACTGCAGGAAGTTTTCCACCGTCTTCGAAGCCTTTTCGGCGTCGAGTTCGAGGGTGATGATGCCGTGATTCGTATGCAGCTTGACCATGTGGAGTCCTATGGAAAATTTACAGGGATGAGTGGGCTCGAGGCCGCGTTGCAGGCACCGCGAGGGCTGCCTTTATTATTTTTTTGTCGGTTGGGCGGAACCCGACACGGGTTTGCCCGCCGATTTGGTTGCCTGACCGCCGAGCATGTTCTGGATCAGCTTGAGCCTCGTTTGTGCAGCCTGGTTGCCATTGTCCAGTGCCAGAACCTTGCCATACTCGATCGCCGCCATTTTGGCATAAATGTCGCCGAGGTTCTCGTGCGCAGTCGCGTAGTCGGGATGGGTTCGAATAGCCATTTCGAGGGCGTTCCGCGCCAGTTCGTAGCGGCCCTGCGAAGCATAGAGCACGGCCAGGTTGTTGTAGGGCTCGGGCAGTTCGGGGTAATTTTCGGTCAGGCCCTTGAACACGTCGATGGCATCGTTGGTCTTGCCCAGGTCGCCGAGGATCAGGCCTTTCAGGAACAGGGCCTGCGCGTCCTTTGGCTTGTTGGCCAGATAACGGTTGGCCTGGTCGAGCGCGGCGGTCAGTTCGCCCTTGCGGAACTGCAGGTTGATGTCCTGGATTTCATCGGCCTGTACGGGAAGGCTGACGAGCATGACGCCGGCAATAACGGCGGCAAGGAAACGTGACAAGGCCATGTGATATGCTCGGATCATCTTGGGAAGCCGGCATTCTAACAACATCGACCCCGCTAAGACAGTCGGTGCGCCGCCCCGGACCGCCCCCTGACATTTCGCCCCAGGCCTGTTCGCACCATGCTGCACATCACCAATTCCCTCACGCGCACCAAGGAAGAATTCGTCCCGCTTACTCCCGGCGTCGTCCGTATGTATGTGTGCGGCATGACGGTGTACGACCTCTGCCATCTGGGCCACGCGCGGGTATTCGTGGTGTTCGACATGGTGACGCGCTGGCTGCGTGCCAGCGGCTACCGGGTCGACTACGTCCGCAACATCACCGACATCGACGACAAGATCATCAAGCGCGCGCATGACAATGGCGAAACGCCGGCCGAACTGACCGGGCGCTTCATTGCCGCGATGCACGAGGACGAGCGCGCGCTGGGCGTGCTGCCGCCCGACCACGAACCGCGCGCCACCGAATACGTGGCCCAGATGCTGGCACTGATCGGGCAACTGATCGCCAACGGCCTGGCCTACCCGGCGCCCAACGGCGACGTGTATTACAGCGTGCGTGCGTTTCCCGCCTACGGGCGGCTGTCGGGCAAGAGTCTCGACGAGCTGCGCGCCGGCGAGCGCGTGGACATCGACCCCAACAAGCGCGACCCGATGGATTTCGTGCTGTGGAAAGCCGCCAAGCCGGGCGAACCGGCGTGGGACTCGCCGTGGGGGCCGGGCCGTCCCGGCTGGCACATCGAATGCTCGGCGATGAGTGCGGAACTGCTCGGCCAGCATTTCGACATCCACGGTGGCGGTCAGGACCTGCAGTTTCCCCACCACGAAAACGAAATCGCCCAATCGGAAGGCGCCCATGGCTGTACCTTCGTCAACTACTGGCTGCACAACGGTTTCGTGCGGGTGGACAACGAGAAGATGTCGAAGTCGCTGGGGAATTTCTTCACCATCCGCGAGGTGCTGGAAAAATACGACGCCGAAGTGGTGCGCTTCTTCATCCTGCGCGCCCATTACCGCAGCCCGCTGAACTATTCGGACGCGCATCTTGACGATGCCAGGGGCGCGTTGACGCGGTTGTATACCGCGCTGAAAAACGCGCCTGCCACGGCGATCGGACCCGACTGGAGCCAGCCTGCGGCGCAGCGCTTTCAGGCGTCGATGGACGACGACTTCAACACGCCCGAGGCGCTGGCGGTGTTGTTCGAACTCGCGGGCGAGGCCAACCGGGGCGATGCCGCTGCCGCGCAGACCCTGCGCAGCCTGGGCGGGGTGCTCGGCCTCCTGCAGCGCGAGGCGGCGGGTTTTCTGCAGGCCGGGACGACGGCCGGCGGCTTGTCCGAAGCCGAGATCGAATCCCTGATCGTCGCGCGCCAGGCGGCGCGCAAGGCGAAGGATTTCGCCGAGTCCGATCGCATCCGCGCTGCGCTGACCGCCGCCGGCGTCGTGCTGGAGGATGGGGCCGGTGGGACCACTTGGCGCCGGGCCTGAATTTTCGTCCCGGCGTGGAAGTGGCGACATGAACGCTCCCCCGCTCGTACTGGTCGGCGCCATGAACTGGGACCTGCCCGGCTGGCGCGGCAGCTTTTATCCCGAAGACCTGCCGGATGACTGGTTGTTGTCTTATTACAACACGCAATTCCAGGCGGTCTATCTGCCGGCAGCCGTCTGGCAGGCCGCCTCCGACAGGGTCTGGGCGCAATGGCTGCTGGACACGCAGGACGGATTCTGTTTCGTGCTGGAGCCGGGCGGCGCTGCGGCCGTTGCACCGGTATCTCCCCGCATCCTGCTCGCGACGCCGGCGTGGGCGGCGGCGCATGTCTGGTGGCTGGACGAGGCGCCGGATCTGCGGGTGCTGGCGCAACGCATCACGCAGCAGGCGACAACCGGCGAGCCGCTGTTCGTGTTCAGCCGCAGCGGCGATCTGGCGCTGTTGGAGCGGGCGAATAGCCTGAAGCAGGTCATGGGCTACTGAATTTCAGCAAGGAATTTCCTGCGAATCTTGCGCGCGTCATGCTGGACGAATAGACTACCCGGTCTACCCGGCGAGGACAATGTGCTTCGGTAGAATGCTGCCCTCAACAATAAAAGGCTCGATTTCTTGCAAAACGACAATCTGGTCGAGATCGAAGATGCTGTATTTGGCTATGGCGCCCGGCCGGTTTTGAAGGGCATCAACCTGACCGCCAAACGGGGACAGGTCGTGGCCATCATGGGCAGCAGCGGTTGCGGCAAAACCACCCTCCTGCGTCTGATCGGCGGCCAGATCAAGCCTGGCCAGGGCACGGTGCGCGTGGCGGGTGAGTCGCTGGGCGAGCTCGACCGGGCCGGCCTCTACCGGGTGCGTCGTAAAATGGGCATGCTGTTCCAGTTCGGCGCGCTGTTCACCGACATGTCGGTGTTCGACAATGTGGCCTTCCAGTTGCGCGAACATACCGACCTGCCGGAAGACGTCATCCGCGACCTGGTGCTGATGAAGCTGCATGCCGTGGGTTTGCGTGGTGCCGCCCACCTGATGCCGGCCGAACTCTCCGGCGGGATGGCGCGGCGAGTGGCGCTGGCCCGTGCGATTGCGCTGGAGCCGTCGCTGGTGATGTACGACGAGCCGTTTGCCGGTCTCGATCCCATTTCGCTGGGGGTGACCGGCAACCTGATCCGGCGCCTGACCGACACCCTGGGGCTGACTTCGCTGGTGGTCACGCACGACGTGCAGGAGTCGTTGAAAATCGTCGATTACGTCTATTTCGTCTCCGAAGGCGTGATCGTGGCAGAGGGCACGGCAACGGAGATCCGGGCGTCCGGACTCCCCTATGTGCATCAGTTCGTGCATGGCGAGTCCGATGGACCGGTGCCGTTCCACTATCCGGCACCGCCCTACGTCGACGACTTGAGGTTGGGAGTGCGGAGTGCTTAAGCAGGCTATCGAAAATCTGGGCAACCACACCATACAGGGCGTCTGGCGCATCGGCTTCGCCAGCCGTTTCTTCCTGTCGATGCTGCTGCATTCGGGAACCGCGTTTCGCCGCTTTGGCTTGACCATCCGCGAGATGTACTTCACCGGTGTGCTCTCGCTCATCATCATCCTGGTGTCGGGCTTGTTTGTCGGCATGGTGCTCGGCCTGCAGGGCTACGAAACCCTGCAGCGCTATGGCTCCGAGTCGGCACTGGGCACGCTGGTGGCGCTGTCCCTGGTGCGCGAGCTGGGGCCGGTTCTGGCCGGGCTGCTGTTCGCCAGCCGCGCCGGATCGGCCATCACCGCGGAAATCGGCTTGATGAAGGCAACCGAGCAGTTGTCGGCGATGGAAATGATGGCGGTCGATCCGATCGCCCGCGTGGTGGCACCGCGCTTCTGGGCGGGGGTGATTTCGATGCCGCTGCTGGCGGCGCTATTTTCGGCCATGGGCGTGCTGGGCGGCTACCTGGTCGGGGTGAAGCTGATCGGCGTGGACGAGGGCACGTTCTGGTCGCAGATGCAGGGGGCCGTCGATTTCGAGCAGGACATCCTGAACGGCGTCATCAAGAGCGTCGTGTTCGGTATCGCCGTCACCACCATCGCGCTGTTCGAGGGCTACGATGCGCCGCCTACCGCCGAAGGCGTGTCTGGCGCCACCACGCGAACCGTCGTGACCTCCAGTCTGGTCGTGCTGGCACTGGATTTTATCTTGACCGCATTCATGTTCCGGGGACTCAATTAAATGAACAAGACCGTACTCGATTTCTGGGTGGGATTATTCGTCATCGCAGGTATCGGCGCATTGCTGTTCCTGGCGCTCAAGGTCGGCAGCATGAGTACCGTAAATTCTTCGGACAGCTATGAAGTCGTTGCCGATTTCCAGAACATCGGCGGGCTCAAGCCCCGCGCCCCGGTCAAAAGCGCGGGGGTGGTCGTGGGCAGGGTGGCGGATATCCGCTTTGACAATGAAAAATACGAAGCCGCCGTCACGCTTCGCCTGGACAAGCGCTATGCTTTCCCTAAGGACACTTCAGCGGCCATCATGACTTCGGGCCTGCTGGGCGAGCAATATGTCGGGCTGGAAGCCGGCGGCGACAGCCAGAAACTGAAAGACAAGGATCGGATCCTGATCACGCAGGACGCGGTGGTACTGGAAAATCTGATCGGCCAATTTTTATACGGTAAGGCTCAAGAAGGGGCGCCAAAATGACACGCAACACTCTGACCCGCACACTCCTGGCAGCAGGCATGCTGTTGACCGCTCTCCCCGGGGAGGCCGAGACCATCAATCTGCAGCAGGCTGTGGAGATGAGCCTGGCTGCCGATCCCCGCATCAAGGAACGCGAACAGGTCGTCGAGGCCGCGCGCAGCATGGTGCAGGAGGTCCAGGGGAATGCCGGCTGGCGGCTCAACGCCAATGCGTTCATTGGACTGGCGCCACAAGTCGAGGGCGGGTTCTACCAGGGCGGGAGCTTTAGCGGAACCATGCCACGCACCGACGGCGACGAGTTCCATGGCCTGTCCGACTGGACGCACCTCGATTTCGCGCTGATCAAGCCGCTCTTCACCTTCGGCAAGATCGAACATTACGGCGAGGCCGCGCAGAGCAATGTCGATCTCAAGCAGGGCGAACTCCGGCAAACGCGCACCAATACGGTGTACGACACCAAGCGTGCCTATTTCGGCTATCTGACCGCGCGCGATACCCGGGCTTTTCTGGAGGACATGCAGGATCGGCTGAACCAGTCCATCGATTCGGTTCAGCGTAATCTCAAGAAGGAAAACGGCGAGTCCAAGCAGTCCGACCTGTATGCGTTGCAGACCGCGAAAGGTTTGCTCTCCAAGTATGTGAATCAGGCGCGTGCCGTCGAGAAAATCAGCCTGGACGGCTTGAAGGTGCTGACCGGCGTGGGCCTGAAGGAGGATCTGACCGTGACGGACGAGCGCATCTCGCCGGTGCCCTTCCCGCAGATCGATCTGGCCGAATTCCAGGCGCGCGCCCTGCAGGACCGCCCGGAAATGCAGCAGCTCGAAGCCGGGTTGCGCGCCCGCCGCGCCCTTGTGGCGGCCAAGAAGGCGGATCGCATGCCGGACGTATACGCGGGCGTGATCGGACAGTTCAACTATGCTTCGCAGCGCGATCGGCTGGATAATCCCTACATCAACGATCCCTTCAACGGGGGTGGCCTCACGCCGGTGGTGGGCGTGAAGTGGGACACGATCTTCGGGGCCGCCAATGCGCGCGTCAACCAGGCCCAGGCCGAGCTGGAAGCGCTCAACCACAAGAAGGCGTTTGCGGTGGCGGGTATCCCGTTCGAAGTGGGCGAGGCCTATATCAACGCCCAGGCCAACTTCAACGCGCAGCGCGAACTGAGCGAGGGTGCCACGGCGGCGCGGCGCTGGATGGTGGCGTCGCTGGCCGATTTGTCGGCCGGGCTGGAAAGCGCCGACAAAGTGGCCGATGCGATCAAGAGCTACGTGCTGGTGCAGACGGAATATCTGCGTACGGTGAACGACTACAACATGAATGTGGCGCAATTGGCGCGCCTGACGGGTGAACTCAAGTAACGCGATCGCGTCTACTCCATAACCGATTTCCCGTATATCCATTAAATTCGAATAGGACAGAGTTATGTTGCGCATGTTTTTTCTGCTGCTGGCGCTGGTGTCGGGATTCAGCACCCCGGCACTGGCCGCAGATACGCCGCCCGATGTGCTGGCGCGCAGCACCACGCAGGAAGTGCTTGCCATCCTGAAGCAGGACAAGGAGATCCAGAGCGGCAACCTGAACAAGGTGTATCAGCTGGTCGAAGCCAAGATCCTGCCCAATTTCGACTTCAACCGCATGACCCAGCTGGCCGTCGGCAAGCACTGGCCGCGTGCCACCGCCAACCAGAAGCAGGCGCTGGTGACCGAATTCCGCAATCTGCTCGTGCGGACGTATTCCAGCTCGTTGACGGCCTTCACCAATCAGACGGTCGAGTTCAGGCCGCTGACGATGAAGCCGGACGATACCGACGTGACCGTGCATTCCGAAATCCGCCAGCCCGGCGGGCAACCGATTCCCATCGACTACAGCATGTACAAGACCAGCTTCGGCTGGAAAGTCTACGACGTGTCGATCGACGGAGTCAGTCTGGTCACCAATTACCGCGCTTCCTTTGCCAGCACCATCCGTCAGAGCGGGATCGATGGTTTGATCAAGACCTTGGCCGACAAGTCCGCACGCAGCGTGGCCCAGCCGGCGCCGCGTTCCGGCTCGTGATCGCATGTGACGACACATGCTGTCGCATCGCCGGTGCGGTGACTGTCGACAGTGTGGGCGGCCTGCTGCGCGAATTGCAGCCTCAGCTTGCCCGCGGGGTTGAGACCCTGGATTTCAGCAAGGTCGAGACCGTCGATTCGGCTGCACTCGCGCTCATGTTCAGCGCCATGCGGCAGGCCCGCCAGGCGAACCGTACGCTGACCTGCACCGGCTTGCCGCCCAGTTTCACCACATTGGCGGAGCTGTACGGCGTATCGGATCTGCTGCCGACATGAGCCAGGCGACACCCGCCATCCACGTCGACGATCTGCGCAAACGTTTCCGCACGACCCAAGCCTTGGACGGCGTGTCGCTCGACATCCAGCCGGGCGAGTTCTTCGGCCTGCTGGGCCCCAACGGGGCGGGCAAGACCACCCTCATTTCGATTCTGGCCGGACTCACCCGGGCTGACGCCGGCCAGGCCACCATCATGGGCCACGACGTGGTGCGCGATTATCGGCAGGCGCGCCGTGCGCTCGGGGTGGTGCCGCAGGAGCTGGTCTACGATCCTTTTTTCAATGTACGCGAAACCCTGCGCATCCAGTCCGGCTATTTTGGCCTCAAGCACAACGACGGCTGGATCGACGAGATCATGCATCATCTCGATCTTGCCCAGCATGCCGACAAGAACACGCAAAGCCTGTCGGGCGGCATGAAGCGTCGCCTGCTGGTGGCCCAGGCGCTGGTGCACAAGCCGCCGGTCATCGTACTCGACGAGCCGACTGCCGGGGTCGACGTCGACCTGCGCCGCTCGCTGTGGGAATTCATCAGCCGCCTCAACCGCGAGGGGCATACCATTCTCCTGACCACGCATTATCTGGAAGAAGCCGAGGCACTGTGCGGCCGTATCGCCATGCTGAAGAGTGGCCGGGTCGTCGCCTGCGATACCACGCGCAACCTGCTGCAATTGACCAACGAGCATTGCGCGCAATTGCGGCTGGACAGGGACGACGTGCCGGTCGCCTGGCAGGATCGGCTGCTGCGCGATGCGGAGGGCAGCTGGCGCATCAATTTCAGCGAGTACCTCGAACTGGAAACCCTGCTGGCCGACCTGCGCGTCACAGGCGTGCGCGTGACCGAAATGCACTTGCAGGAACCCGATCTGGAGGATGTCTTCACGGACATCATGAAGCGCACATGAGCGGATTCTCGGCGCTGTTTTACAAGGAACTGCTGCGCTTCTGGAAAGTGGTGGTGCAGACCGTGGTCGCCCCGGTGGTGACGGCGCTGCTGTATCTCCTGATCTTTTCGCATGTTCTTGAAGCGCATGTCGAGGTCTATCCCGGCGTTTCGTACACCAGCTTCCTGGTGCCGGGACTGGTGATGATGAGCATGCTGCAGAATGCCTTCTCCAACAGTTCATCCAGCCTCATCCAGTCGAAGATGCAGGGCAATATCGTGTTCGTGCTGCTGCCGCCGCTGTCGTATCTGGAATTCTTCCTTGCCTATCTCGGCGCGGCGATCCTGCGCGGGCTGATCGTCGGGCTCGGCGTATGGGCGGTGACCCTGTGGTATGCGCCATTTCAACTGCCGCATCCGGTTTGGCTGTTGGCGTATGCGTTGCTGGCCTGTGCCATCATGGCTGCGGTCGGCATCGTGGCGGGTATCTGGGCGGAAAAATACGACCAGCTGGCGGCGTTCCAGAATTTCCTCATCCTGCCGCTCACCTTCCTGTCCGGCGTGTTCTACTCGATCCACTCGCTGCCGCCCTTCTGGCAGGCCGTGTCGCGCGTCAATCCGGTGTTCTACCTGATCGACGGATTCCGCTATGCCTTCGTGGGCCAGTCCGATACCGATCCCGGGCTCGGCCTGCTGGTCGCCGGTGCCTGCTTTGTGGCAATATCCGCGCTCACCCTGATGCTGCTGAAGAGCGGCTACAAGCTCAGACATTAGTATTGCGAAAGACGAGGCAAGACAAGCATGGTTACTCCCGACGACATCAAAGGCTGGATCACCGAGAAACTGCCGTGCGACCACATCGAACTGGACGGCGACGGCCAACATTTCCAGGCGGTGATCGTCAGCCCGGCCTTCAGCGGCAAGAACATGATCCAGCAGCACCGGCTGGTCTATGATGCGCTCGGCACCCGCATGCACGCGCAGATCCATGCGCTGTCGATGAAGACCTACGCCCCCGAAGACTGGGCCGCCCGCTGAATGGATGCGCTGCTGATCCACGGCGGCAACCCGCTTGCCGGTGAGGTACGCATTTCCGGCGCCAAGAATGCCGCGCTGCCGATCCTGACTGCCAGCCTGCTTACCGCCGAGCCGCTGAAGCTCGGCAACGTGCCCCACCTCAAGGACATCAGCACCATGCTGGCGCTGCTCGGCCATATGGGCGTGCGCGTCACCCTGGACGACAAGAACCACGTCACCCTGTCCGGCGAATCGATTCCGCACAAGGAGGCGCCCTACGAGATGGTGAAGACCATGCGTGCCGCCATCCTGGTGCTGGGACCGACGCTGGCGCGCTTCGGCGAGGCGCGCGTCTCCCTGCCCGGCGGCTGCGCCATCGGCTCGCGTCCGGTCGACCTGCACATCAAGGGCCTGCAGGCGATGAGCGCCGACATCAACATCGAGCACGGCTACATCCATGCGCGCTGCAAACGCCTGCAGGGTGCGCGCATCGTGATGGACGTGGTGACCGTGACCGGCACCGAGAACCTGATGATGGCCGCCGCGCTGGCCGACGGCACGACCGTGCTGGAAAACGCCGCGCGCGAACCCGAAGTGGTCGACCTCGCACGTTGCCTGGTCGCGATGGGCGCCAGGATCGAAGGCGCCGGCAGCGATGTCATCACCATTCATGGCGTCGACGCGCTGCACGGCGCTGAGTATGCCGTCATGGCCGACCGCATCGAGACCGGTACCTTCCTGGTGGCCGCTGCGATGACGGGTGGGCGCGTGCGCGCCACTCACGCCCAGCCCGATACGCTGGAAGCGGTGATAAGCAAACTGCGCGAGGCCGGGGCCCAGGTAAGCGTCGGCGAGGACTGGATCGAAATCGACTCCGATGGCAAGCTGAAGGCAGTCGACGTGCGCACCGCGCCGCACCCGGCCTTTCCCACCGACATGCAGGCGCAGTTCATGGCGATGAATGCCGTAGCCGCAGGCGCGGCCAGCGTCACCGAAACCATATTCGAGAACCGCTTCATGCACGTGCAGGAATTGCGCCGCCTGGGCGCCAACATCGAGGTGTCCGGGCATACTGCGCTGGTGCGCGGCGTGCCGCGGCTCGATGGCGCCATCGTCATGGCGACCGACCTGCGCGCCTCGGCCTGCCTGGTGCTGGCCGGGCTGGTGGCGGCGGGCGAGACCACCATCGAGCGCATCTACCATCTCGACCGCGGCTACGAACGCATCGAGGAAAAGCTTACCCAATTGGGCGCGCGCATCAAGCGCGTGCACTGAATACAGACATTGAACATGAGCAACTCCGGCATCACGTTGGCCCTGTCCAAGGGCCGGATCTTCGAAGAAACGCTGCCGCTGCTGGCGGCGGCGGGCATCACGCCGACCGAGAACCCCGAGTCCTCGCGCAAGCTCATCATCGGCACCAACCGCGCCGATGTGCGCCTCATCATCGTGCGAGCGAGCGATGTACCGACCTACGTGCAATATGGTGCCGCCGATCTCGGCATCGCCGGCAAGGACGTGCTCAACGAACATGGCGGCAACGGCCTCTATCAACCGCTCGACCTGCAGATCGCGCGCTGCCGCATGATGGTCGCGGTACGCGAAGGCTACGACTATGCCGGGACGGTGAAGCAGGGTGCGCGCATCCGCGTCGCGACCAAGTACGTCAACGCGGCACGCGACCATTTCGCCAGCAAGGGCGTGCACATCGACCTCATCAAGCTGTATGGCTCGATGGAACTGGCGCCGCTGGTCGGACTGTCCGACGTCATCGTCGATCTCGTTTCCACCGGCGGCACGCTCAAGGCCAACGGGCTTGTTGCGGTCGAACACATCAGCGACATCAGTTCGCGCCTAGTCGTGAACCAGGCCGCACTCAAGCTCAAGCGGAACCTGATCCAGCCGGTGATTGATGCGTTCGCTTCGGCTGTCGCCGCCGGCAGCGCGCGTTAAAGCGTTCCGCACGCCGTGACGATCGAATACCGGCGCGCGGCAGGGAATTAGCATGTGCGGGATCGCTGGCGTCGTTTCAGCCAATCCGATCGAGGCGGCCCTGCTCGACGACATGGCGCGGCGCCTCGCCCATCGCGGGCCGGACGGGCAGGGCAGGCATGTGGCCGGCAATGTCGGCCTGTTGCATACGCGGCTTGCCATCATCGATCTGGAGGGCGGCGCGCAGCCGCTCTACAACGAGGACCGCAGCCTCGTCCTGGTCGCCAACGGCGAGATCTACAACTACCGCGAACTGCGTTCCGAACTGGAAACGCTCGGCCACCGCTTCGCCACGCATTCCGACTGCGAAACCATCCTGCACGGCTACGAGGCCTGGGGGATCGCTTTCCTCGACCGCCTGCAGGGCATGTTTGCCTTTGCGCTCCACGATGTGCAGCGTGGAGAACTGATCCTGGCGCGCGACCGGCTGGGCATCAAGCCGCTTTACTACTGCCGCGATAGCCGGGGGCTGGCGTTTGCATCCGAGATCAAGGCGCTGCTGCCCTGGTCGGGGAAGCCCGAGGTCGATCCTCAGGGTCTTGCTCAACTCCTGCAGTCCAATTTCACCTGCGCGCCGCGGACGCTGCTGCAGGGCGTGGCGAAATTGCCGCCCGCGCATCTGGCCCGGATCGATACCTATACCCTGGCGATCGAATTGCATGCCTACTGGTCACCGTTGCAGGTCACTCCGCTCGATCTTGGTTTGAACGATGCGCTGGAGCATTTCGACGTCTTGATGCAGGACGTGATGGACATCCATATGCGTGCCGACGTCCCGCTGGGCCTGTTCCTCTCCGGGGGCGTCGATTCTTCCTTGCTGGCCGCCATGCTGGCGCAGCGGATGACTGAGCCCCTGCGTACGTTTTCGGTGGGCTTCCCGGGCAGTTCGGTGCACAACGAGCTTGACGCGGCACAGCGTGTCGCCGAGCAGTTCCATACCCGCCACAGCGTGTTCGAGGTGAGTGCCGACGACATGCTGAACTGCCTGCCGCGCAGCGTCTGGGCGGCCGACGACCTCACAGCGGACTATGCCAATTTGCCGGTGTCGATGCTGGCCGAACAGGCCGGCGCAGAATTGAAAGTGGTGTTTTCCGGCGAAGGCGGGGACGAAGTGTTCGCCGGCTACGGGCGTTATCGTTCACCCTGGATCAAGCGAGCCTGGGCGGCGATGCGTGTCCCCGGCAGCGGCGGCTTTCGCAGCAAGGGCGTCTTCGACGGCACCCGCGCTGCATTGTTCAGCCCGCGGCTGGCCGAAGCCTTGCCCGGCTGGCGGCAACCCTTCCAGCAGGCGTGGCAGCGTACCCCGCGGCAGTGGACACGGCTGCAGCGCATGCAATGCGTGGATCTGGAAACCTGGCTGCCGGACGACCTGTTGACCAAGGCCGACCGCATGCTGATGGCCTGGGGCATCGAAGGCCGGGTGCCGTTCCTCGACCACCGGGTGGTCGAATTCGGCCTGGCGTTGCCGGACGCTTACAAGATCGAGGGACGCACCGGCAAGCGCTTCCTGCGGCTGTGGGGCGAGCGCTATCTGCCACGCGAGCATTTATGGGCGCGCAAGAAAGGCTTTACCGTGCCGGTAAACGACTGGCTGCGCGGCGAACGGCTGCAGACGCTGCTCAAAGTCCTGCCGGACGCGGACGGGATCCGTACCTGGTTCGACTCGTCCGAGGTCCGCAAACTGCTGCGTGCACAACAGCAGGGTGGCCGGCATGGCAGTGCGATATGGACGCTGCTCAGCTTTGCCGTCTGGCACCGCATCTTCGTCGAAGGTGAGGGAGAAAAACCCGCCGACCAGTCGGATCCGCTGGCTTTCATTGCATGAAAGTCCGGAGTCGTGCGTTACTATCCACCCTGCCGGATGCACGGTGCATCCGTCGATAAAGTCTAGCGATGAAATCCTTGTTCCGCCCCGCAACGTGGCCGCCCGTCGTCCTTGCCTGGTCGTTCCTCCTGCTGCTGCCGTTCGGCCGCTCGTCCGAGTTGCCCGTGTTCATCATGGCCATCCTGGGCGGCATCCTGATCTGGCGGCATGGCAAGCAGGTCGTGTGGGAAGGCGGCGCCAAGACCTTCAGCCTGCTGTTCCTGTGCATCTGGATTCCCATGGCGCTGTCGGTGCCGGATTCCATCTGGTTCTCTAAATCGCTCAGTACCGCACTCACCTACCCGCGTATTTACTTTGCCGGCATCTATCTGATCTGGATGCTGCACGAAAACCTCGCGCGCCAGCGCCTGTTCAAGCTGTCGGCGTGGCTGATGCTTTTCTGGACCCTGGATGCCCTGATCCAGGCCGCAGTCGGCTACGACCTGCTTGGCTATGCCTACCCCGAACGGCTGAATGGCTTGTATGGCCCGCACGACTGGAAGCTCGGCCTGACGCTTGCCATGCTGTCGCCCATCGTGTGGGAATACGTTTCCCGTCATGGCGCCAAATGGCAACTGGCCTTGGCCTGGCTCGGCACCGCAACGGTCGTCCTGCTCGCCAGTAACCGCGAAAGCTGGATCGTCTTCGCCATCGCCACCCTGATGTGGAGTTGGGTGTACGCCAGGCGGCTGGGTTTTCATCCGGCCCGGCTATGGGTTCCCATTATGCTGATCGCAGTCGTGGCGGGGTTTGGAACCTATCAGGTCAACCCCAAGTTTGCCCAGCGCATGAACCAGTCCATTGAAGCAATGGACCTCAGTTACGAGGGTCTGGATGCGGCCAGTTCACTGCGCCTGCATTTGTGGCGCAACGCACTCACGGTGCTGGAGCATTATCCGGTTAATGGTGCGGGCGTTCGCTCGTATCGCTACGCCTATCCCCAATTTGCCGAAGCGGGGGATCCTTTTCTTAGTCCTGACGGGACGGGGCAGATCTATGCCCATCAGCTTCTGCTGGAAGTGGGATCGGAGACCGGTATCATTGGCTTGGTAGGCTTGCTGTTGTTTTTCGTGTTTTTTATTCTAGCTGGGCGAGAAATATCGCATTATCCACTGGCTTGGGTTGCTTGGCTCGGGGCGTTCACCTGGCTATTTCCCATCAATACGCATACTGCGCTTTATTCAGCGTACTGGTCATTATTGATGGGGTGGTTAATTGCAGTTTCGTTTGCGCGTGCACGTTATCCTGCAAATGAGTACTAATTTAGATCGTTGAATTCGGTTTTACTAGATGCTGAGCTTTGAACATTCGGCTCAATAACGGTAATAACCAGTTCGATTCGAAGATTGCTTCGGGAGACAATCGATGGCTATAGATAGAAACGCAAAAATTTATGTTGCGGGACATCGTGGTTTGGTGGGGTCGGCCATCAAGCGGCGTCTCGAAAAAGGAGGCTACACCAATGTTATTGGCCGTACACACAAAGAATTGGATTTATTGAACCAACAAGCAACTAACAAATTCTTTGACCAAGAACGTCCTGAGTACATATTTCTGGCAGCAGCTAAAGTGGGTGGAATTAACGCCAACAATACTTACCCGGCTGACTTCATTTATCAAAATCTTCAAGTACAAAATAATGTTATCCACGCAGCGTACCAATGCGGAGCCAAGTGGATGTGTTTTCTAGGTTCAAGTTGTATTTACCCACGCGAATGTGCGCAACCAATTAAAGAAGATTATCTACTCACCGGTCCTCTTGAGCCGACCAATGAACCTTATGCAGTTGCCAAAATTATGGGCATTGAGTTGTGCAATTTGTATAACAGTGGCCTAGGGACACGTTTTGTCAGTGTTATGCCAACGAACTTGTATGGCCCAAATGATAATTACGATTTGGCAAATAGCCATGTATTGCCCGCATTGATTCGTAAAGCGCATGAAGCAAAGCAGAAGGGTGATAGCGAGTATGCGGTTTGGGGAACAGGCAACCCCATGCGTGAGTTCTTGTATGTGGATGATATGGCCGACGCATGTGTTTTTCTTATGGAGAACAATATTAACGAAGGCATATTCAATATAGGTTCGGGACAAGATGTCACTATTCGTGAACTTGCGGAAACCGTCATGGAGGTTGTCGGCTTTAAGGGTAAAATTATTTTTGATAGTAGTAAACCCGATGGTACCCCACGCAAGCTTCTTGATGTTTCTCGTATGGCGGGCCTTGGTTGGAAAGCTAAAACTTCACTGCGTGAAGGCATAGACTTAACTTATCAAGACTTCCTTAAACAATCTATATACTGATCTAAAAGAGTTACATCATTGAATATTGTTGCCCTCATCACCGGCGTCACTGGCCAGGACGGCGCCTACCTCGCCGAGTTCCTGCTGGGCAAGGGCTACGAAGTCCACGGCATCAAGCGCCGCACCTCGCTGTTCAACACCGACCGCATCGATCATCTCTATCAGGATCCGCACGAAAAAGGGCGTCGCTTCATCCTGCACCACGGCGACCTCACCGATTCATCCAGCCTCATCCGCATCATCCAGCAGGTGCAGCCCGACGAGATCTACAACCTGGCTGCGCAATCGCATGTGGCCGTCAGCTTCGAAGAACCCGAATACACCGCCAACTCCGACGCCCTGGGCGCCCTGCGTATTTTGGAGGCCATCCGCATCCTCGGCCTGGAAAAGAAAACCCGCTTCTACCAGGCCAGCACCAGCGAACTCTTCGGCCTCGTCCAGGAAATCCCGCAGAAGGAAACCACGCCTTTCTATCCGCGCAGCCCCTACGCCTGTGCCAAGCTCTACGCCTACTGGATCACCGTCAACTACCGTGAAGCCTATGGCATGTATGCCTGCAACGGCATCCTCTTCAACCACGAATCGCCCATCCGCGGCGAAACCTTCGTCACCCGCAAGATCACTCGCGCCCTCGCCCGGATCAAGCTCGGCCTGCAGGATTGTCTGTTCCTCGGCAACATGGATGCCAAGCGCGACTGGGGCCATGCCAAGGACTACGTCGAAATGCAGTGGCTCATGCTGCAGCAGGACCACGCCGAAGACTTCGTCATCGCCACCGGCGTGCAGTACTCGGTGCGGGACTTCGTCAACGCCGCCGCCAAAGAGCTGGGCATGGCCATCCGCTGGGAAGGGCAGGGCGTCGACGAGAAAGGCTATGACGCCCACGGCAAATGCATCGTCGCTGTCGACCCGCGCTACTTCCGTCCCACCGAAGTTGAAACCCTGCTGGGCGACCCCAGCAAGGCCAAGGAGAAACTCGGCTGGACACCCAGGATCACCTTCGATGAACTGGTGTCCGAGATGGTGCGTGAGGATCTGAAAGCCGCCGAGCGTGACGAGCTGGTGAAGAAGCATGGTTACAAGGCCATGGATTACCATGAATAGCCCGCGCTGATGGAGAGCGTCAAAAGGGCTCTTGTGGTCTCAATCTCTGCTCGTGCTTGGGTGGCCTTGTTGGGGATTGTCGTTGTCCCACTCTATGTCCGGCTTCTCGGGGTGGAGGCTTACGGGCTAGTCGGTTTTTTCGCCAGCATTCAGGCATTTACAACCTTTCTGGACCTCGGCCTTGGCGCCACGTTGATCCGTGAACTGGCCCGATTAGGCAATAGCACGGATGGAAGAAGGCATGCGCGCGATATCACGCGCACCTTTGAAACGACCTATCTTTTTGTGGCGGTCCTGATTGGGGTGATGCTGTTTTTTCTGGGTCCGCTCCTAGCTCACTACTGGATAAAACTCGATACCGTGGAACCGGCCCAGGCGAGTCGCGCACTGGTTCTTGGGGGGCTAGCGCTCGCCTTGCAATGGCCAGCGGGTCTGTATGGTTCCGGAATGGCCGGTCTTCACAAACAGACCCAGCTGGGCTTCGCCAGCAGTCTCCTTGCCACGATTCGCATAGCGCTGACCGTAGGGGTGCTAACACTGGGAACCCCGACGCTTGAGGCCTTCTTCTGGTCGCAAGTGGCGGGCGCGTTGCTTCAGTCGTGGGGCATGCGTTCCTTGCTGTGGCGGAATCTGGGCCTGCCTGGGCACACACCACGCATTCGGTTCTCCATTCTCAGGGGAACCATGGGTTTCGCGGGAGGAATGACAGGTATCACCCTGACCAGTATTGCCTTGACCCAGATGGACAAGCTGGTGCTGAGCCATACCTTGGCGATGAAGGATTTCGGGATCTACGTGCTGTCCGGCACCTTGGCAGCAGGCTTGTATATGGTGATAAGCCCGCTTTTTTCCTTGATGTATCCGCGATTTTCTGCCTTGCTTCACGCAGACAACGAACAGGCAGTGGCCGAGTATTACCATCTGAGTAGCCAGGTAATGGCTGTTCTTGTGGTTCCTGCTGCCGTTGTCGTGGCACTCTTCTCAAGACAAATTTTTTATGTTTGGACAGGAAATATGGTGATCAGTGAGCAGGGGGCCTGGGTGTTATCCCTGCTTGTCTTGGGTAATGCATGCAACGGCATCATGAATATACCCTTCGCATTGCAGTTGGCTTCAGGCTGGACAAGTTTGTCTTTCTGGATCAACGTTGCGGCCATTTTGTTTCTGGCGCCAGCCACGTGGTACTTTGCTTCAAAATATGGCCCGATTGGCGGCGCGGCGGTCTGGTGTGGGTTGAATGCAGGATATGTATTTGTCACGCCTCAATTCATACACAAACGTTTGCTACGAACAGAGAAGATGGCTTGGCTGAAGCGGGATGTGTTAGCACCGATCCTAGTAGTTTTCCTGGTAGTCGGGCTGCTCAGGGATATTGATTTGGCTGGTTTCTCAAGACCCGGGACGGCTATGATTATTATGCTGTTCTGGGGGATTGCGGCACTTTCAGTGCTATTGGTCTTACCAATGGCCCGTGCACGAGTTATGACATCCATGGGAACAATAATTACACGATGGAGAATGGGTTCCAGTAGGGTGTGACGAGAGCTGTGGGTTTTATCATTAGCTGGTCTTGATCGGAATTGAGGCTGGGCGTTCATAGGGTGAAAGATGTTAGAGGTTCTGCAAACGAAGAATCAAATTAGTGAGGCGCGTCGTGTCATGGCGCGGCGTGGCCTGTCAACATTAGAGGGCGCGGTCTCGAAATTTCTCAGGCGGTTTGGGTTGAACTCAGGACTCTTGGTGGGGGATTACATCAAAAGCTGGGATGTGTTGCAGACTTTGGGTTTTATCGAGTCTCATCTATCCCGTGATGCCGCCATACTGGATTTGGGTGCCTTCTGTTCGGAGGTTCCAGTGGCCTTGGGGCGCATGGGCTACGCCCAGGTCCACGGGATCGATTTGAATCCCGCGCTGAAGTCCATGCCGGATGCAGACAAAATCAAGTATGACATCGGTAATTTCATGAGCACTCCCTATCCGGATGCCTCGTTCGATGCCATTACCGCCATTTCGGTAATCGAACATGGATACGAGCCAGAGCGGCTCTACTCCGAAATTTCCCGCCTTTTACGGCCAGGCGGCTATTTCATCGCCTCGTTCGATTACTGGCCGGATAAGATTGACATTGGCACTACCACATTCTTTGACATGTCTTGGCTGATCTTCTCGCAAGGGGATGTGGAGGAGATGCTCAAGATGGCGAGTCGGCACGGTCTGCAGCCAGTCGGGGGCCTTCAGCCCGCGGCGAAAGAGCAGGCCGTCCACTGCATTGGCTACGATTACACCTTTGCTTGGCTGGCTTTGCAGAAGACTTGACAGCATGCGAGTCTTGTTGGTTGCGGGAGCTTTCCCGCCTTTACATTGTGGGATAGGCGATTACACGGCCAGGCTCGCCGAGGAATTGGCGGACGATGAAGGGACCAAAGTGGCGGTCCTGACGAAGAGGGAGAGCAAGGACGTTCGACTTGAAAGGGTGGAAATCTTTCCGGTCGTGAAAAACTGGGCAATGTCTGACCTGCCTGTCATCGTGAAAGTATTGCGCGACTGGAAGCCGGACTTGGTCCACATCCAGTATCCGTCGCAAGGGTTCACAAGGCGCCTGCCATCTCTTCTGCCTATCATCAGCAGGCTGATGGGGGTGCAGGTTGTACAGACCTGGCACGAAAGCTACCGTTGGCGAGCCTGGGCTCATTTTCTGGTTCTTTATGTGGCTGCGAAAGGGCTGATTTTCGTTCGGCCTAACTATCTTGAACTTTTGCCCCGGGTTTTTAGAGGCTTGGTCAAGGCACGGCAATGGGAGTTTATTCCCAATGCCACGGCGCTTCCCACCAGTACATTGGCACCCGAAAAAAAAATGCGCCTCAAGAATCAGTATCTCAGGGGGCGTAAACGTTTGATCGTATATTTCGGTTTCGTATACCCCAATAAAGGGATCGAACGGTTATTCGACATAGCCAACCCGGCAACCGATGCATTAGTAATTGCCGGCGCAACACCTGATACGGCTTATGCGGATCAGCTCAGGGGCTTGGTCGATAGAGGGGCGTGGGCGGGTAATGCCCAATTTACGGGCTTCATGGATGCCGAAGATGCCGCCGACCTCCTGGCGGTTGCTGATGCAGTAGTATTGCCTTTTCTCGATGGTGGAGGAGAGTGGAATACCTCGATTCATAGTGGACTTGCGCAGGGAACGCTGGTGATTACGACGGCACTGGAGCCCCGGGGGGATGAACCGAAGCGCAATTTGTTTACAGCCCCCATCAATGACACGGAAGCGATGCGTACCGCATTGGATCTTTTGGCCGGGCGCAAGATCGCCCACACCGGGCGAGATCTTAAATGGAAAAACATCGCCGCGAGGCATCGGGATTTTTATCAGAGGTTTGTATGACAACGCAGACTTCGGTGCGGCTATCGATTTGTATTCCGGTATACAACTTCGGCCCGTTTGTCGGCCAGACACTTGACTCCATCCTTGGCCAGCCTGGAATGGATGAAGCTGTCGAAGTCCTGGTGGTTGATGGTGCGTCGACAGATAACACCGAGGAAGTGGTTGGCGAACGGGTTAGACGCTGGCCGAATCTTCGCTACGTGAAGTTGACCAAGCGTGGAGGAATCGATGCTGACCTGGCTGAGAGCGTCAGTCTGGCTAAAGGTGAATACTGTTGGCTGTTCAGTGGCGATGATCTCATGCGTGAGGGGGCGCTGATTAAAGCCCTTGCGTGGCTGGATCAGGGGCACGATGTCTACATCTGCAAACATTCCAACTGTGACCGCGACATGCATGTCCTCAATGAACACCCCGTGTTTCGCACCGACGAGGTCAGAGTGGCCGAGCTTGGCGACGGGGCGCAGAGATTGGGCTACCTGACGGAAGGGATCACCTCAGAGGCATTGTTCAGCTTCATGAGCGGATTGATAATCCGGCGTGAGAAATGGCTTTCCGTTGAAAGCCAAGATCAATTCATGGGCAGTTGCTGGGCACACGCGGCGCGTCTGCTGGCTGCTGCGCAGATGCAACTGCGAGTGTGCTATGTCGGTGAGGTATGGCTGGACAAGCGTGGGGACAATGACTCTTTTCTCGATAGGGGAATCGTCAACCGGCTGAGGATCGCAGTCGACGGCTATCAAGGCATCGCTCATCAATATTTTGGCAAGGATTCCGAAGAGACGGCTCAGGTACGCAGGTTGTTAAGAAATGATCTCAAGCTACCGGTATGGATGTATGCGAGACGACGGACATTGGATGTGCCCGAATTGGAGAATCGCAAGGAACTCGATCGGTTGATGGATGCCTGTTTCAGCGATCCGGGTCTTGCCCCTTGGTTGACTAGGAACGCCTATCGTTATGCTCCGCTCACGGCATACCGTATTTTTTTGCTTTTCTATCGCGCTGCCCTCCGGCTGTACCGTTTGGCAAAGGTCAGGGATTAAGCCGTGCCTATGTCCTTGCCACGTCTTTCAATCTGCATCGCCACACGGAACCGTGGGGATGTTCTGGCGCCGACGCTGGATGCGCTGCTGGCTCAAGTTGGGCCGGGAGTCGAAATCGTGGTGGTGGACGGTGCTTCGACGGACAATACGGGTGAAGTTGTACGGGCGCGTGCCGAGCAATACACGTCACTCAAATATTTTCCGCAGGTTTCCAACTCGGGGATCGATGGTGACTTTGACAAGGCGATTGTCCTGGCGCAAGGGGAGTATTGCTGGTTGATGTCTGACGATGATTTGCCTTTGGACGGCGCTGTGCAGCGCGTTCTTGAGCTCTGCCGACAGGATCTTGCCGCAGTGATCGTCGATGCGGAAGTGTATTCGGCCGACTATTCCATCAAGCTGTTAAGTCAACGTCTCCACTTTACGGGCGAGCGCCGCTATGCTTCCACCGAAATGGATCGTCTACTGGCCGACTGTGGCGATTGCCTGAGTTTTATCGGCGCACTGGTTATTCGGCGCGCCATTTGGCTGGCGCGGGAGCGCCAAGCCTATTTCGGAACGGAGTTCATACATGTGGGTGTCCTGTTTCAGGCGCCATTGCCGGGCGAGGTCCTGGCCTTGGGCGAACCGATGCTGCGCATACGCTATGGCGTCGGAAATTGGGCAAGGCGCGCATTCGAGGTGTGGATGTTCAAGTGGCCCAATCTTATCTGGTCATTCACACAACGCTCTGAGCCGGCACGTTCAGCGGTGACCGCCCGGTATCCATGGCAAAATCCGGTCAAGCTGCTGCTCTACCGGGCTAAGGGGTTGTATTCATGGGATTCGTTCCGCTGTCTGGTGATGCCCGCGAAACGACCCTTCCTGGAAAAGATTCCTGCCCTGTTCACAGCAATGTTCCCGGGTCTCGGGGCGTATTTATTGGTCAAGTTGATGCTTGATCTTTTTCCACATCGTTTTCAGGGGACTCGCTGGGAGTTGGCTCTGAGCCCCTATTCGCCCAAGAGGCAGTTTAGTTGAATACATTACCGAGAAAAAAGGCGTTGATCACGGGTATTCGTGGACAGGATGGTTCTTATCTTGCCGAGTTATTGCTCGGGCGAAGCTATGAGGTAATAGGGACTTCTCATGACTATGCCGGTTCGATGCCCTTGAAGGGTGAGTCGGAGACTGCGGAGGTGGTCAAAATTGACTTGGCTTGCTCGCAAGATGTTCGTGAAGTGATCGAAACCTACAGACCGGATGAGGTATACAACCTGGCTGCCCGGTCATCGAGTTCGCAATTGTTTGACGACCCGATTGCCACTGCCGAAATCAATGGGGTGGCAGCAGTGCGTTTCCTGGAGGCGATTTACCAGAAATCGCCTGAGACACGCTTTTGCCAGGCGGCGAGCAGTGAAGTATTCGCAGGTTCAGACGAGTCCCCCCAGAGTGAGAAAACGGCCTTACGACCGGTGAATGCATATGGAGCCGCGAAGACTTACGCCCTCAATATGGTCATGGCCTACCGCAGTCGTTATAACCTGCATGCGAGCACGGCTATCCTGTTCAATCACGAGAGCCCACGGCGGGGAACGGAATATGTAACCCGTAAAATCAGTCATGGTGCAGCCATGATCAGTGCGGGCTGTTCGGATTCACTCCTTCTCGGTAGTCTGGATAGTCGACGTGATTGGGGGTTTGCGGGCGATTATGTAAGGGCTATGTGGCTGATGCTTCAACAGCCCGCTGGCGAGGATTTCGTCATTGCCACTGGGGAAACGCATAGTGTAAGAGAGTTTTGTGATTTGGCTTTTGCCCATGTGGGGCTGGATTACAGGGATTACGTCAAGGTAAATGAGAATTGGGGAAGGCGTGCCGAAACCGTTGAATTGCGCGGTGACTCAACCAAAGCAAGTTTGCAGCTTGACTGGAGGCCCACGATTGGTTTTAAGGAGTTGGTATGCTTGATGGTCGATGCAGATCGCAGCCGGCTTTCTAAAGAGTTGAAAGATTAATATTCGTTCGGAGTGACGATGTATAGCCATATTGATAAATGCCGTATTTGTGGTAATTCCCATCTGGAAGAAGTGCTCGATCTGGGAGAGCAGACGCTTACTGGCGTGTTTCCAAAACGCAAGGACGAGACCATCACCCGCGGGCCGCTTAGATTGGTGAAGTGCACGGGGAACGATGATTGCTGCGGTCTGTTGCAACTCGCACATTCTTACGATTTGGGCGAGATGTATGGTGACAATTATGGCTATCGGTCAGGGCTGAATCAGAGCATGGTCAGACATTTGCATGCGAAAGTGCGTAGGGTCATGGATATCGCTGATTTTTCTGGCCATCCTGTCGTTCTCGATATCGGCAGTAATGATGGCACGACACTGAACGCCTATCCGAGAGGTGCCTGTAAGCGGATCGGGATGGACCCGACTGCCGCAAAATTTCGTCAGTACTATCCCGATGACGTCTTGGTCATAGACGATTTTTTCTCGGCAGAGCGTTTTAAGCAGGCACTCCCGGGTGAAAAGGCACGTGTGGTGACATCCTTTTCGATGTTCTATGACTTGGAACGACCTATGGATTTCATGTCTGAGGTGGAGGCCATCCTCGACGATGAAGGGATTTGGGTCTTTGAACAAAGCTACATGCCCTTGATGCTTGAGCGTAATTCTTACGATACCGCTTGCCATGAGCATTTGGAGTATTACGCCCTCAAACAGATTAAATGGATGGCGGATCGCGTTAACCTGAAAATCATAGATATTGAATTTAACGATGTTAATGGTGGCAGTTTCTCGATAATCGTCGCAAAGAAACGATCTGGATATCCCGAGTTCGCTGGCCTTTCAGCAGTACTGAAAAAGGAGCAGGAACTCGGCCTGGACTCTTTGCGTCCTTATCAGGCGTTTGCCGAACGAGCAGAGGGCTCACGCATATCCTTGCGTGATTTTGTTCGCAAGGCCTTGGCCGAAGGGAAGCGGGTCGCTTGTCTGGGGGCATCAACCAAAGGGAATGTGCTGCTGCAGTATTGCGGGTTTACCCCGGATGAGCTCTATGCGGTGGGTGAAGTGAACCCCGACAAGTACGGCAGATTCACGCCCGGTACGTTGATCCCGATCATCCCTGAGTCAGAATTGCTTGCAGACGAGCCGGATTACCTGATCGTGCTGCCTTGGCATTTCAGAGAGTTCTTCATTGAGAAATATAAATTGAAGAAGGCCAGACTGGTTTTCCCTCTCCCAGAGCTTGAGGTGATTTGAATTCTGTGGTGAACAGGATATGGGCTGTAGTCGTCACGTACAACCCATCCCCGACTGAGCTGTGCGCATTGCTCACTGCGCTTGTAACGCAGGTTGAGCATGTGATTCTCGTAGACAATGCTTCGGCCTCGGACATACATGGCCTTGTGTCCGGTATTCGGTCTGACAAGATTGAAGTGATTGCTCTGGCCGATAATTCAGGATTGTCTGCAGCCCAAAATATTGGGCTGAGAAGGGCACAGTCTGTCGGCGTGGACTTCACGATTCTTTTCGACCAAGACAGCATTCCTGAAAGTCGTATGGTTGAAATTCTTTGGGAGAGCATGCGCAAGCTACAGATGGACGGTAGGCGTGTTGCCGCCGTCGGTCCTGACTTTTTGGCTGCTGGAAATTACCCGTTTAGGCGATTTCAGGGCGTTGCTATCAAGCGCTGTCCGTGCGTGTCGGGAAATGAAATTGTGCCCGTGGACTTTCTGATTTCATCGGGCTGCCTGATTTCAATGAGAGCGCTGTCTGAAATCGGGACAATGAATGAAGCCTTATTCATCGAATATATAGATGTTGATTGGGGCTTAAGGGCGAAACTGGCTGGATTTGAACTTTTTGGAGTTTGCTTGGCAAAAATGAAACACAGCATTGGCGAAAATTCCATGCTTACCCTTGGAAGAACGGCTCCGATACACGCACCTTTAAGGCATTATTACCTGTTCAGAAATGCTGTCTGGCTCTGTAAGCAGCCGAATATCCCTATACGCTGGAGAACCGCTATCGCATTGAATGCGGGAATTAAATTTGCATTTTTCATGTTGCGGGTGCCTCCTAGATTCCAGCGCTTAAAAATGATCGTGCTTGGGGTAAAGCATGGGATTTCAGGGAGGTTGGGAGGATTGAAAACCCCCGATTTCTCTTTTGGTAGCCATCGAACATAAATGGTGACCATTTCAATAGTGAGCCATGGGCAAGCTGACCTCGTGCATAGGTGCTTGCTTGATTTGACAGACTTCCCGGAGGTGGCCCGGGTCATTGTGACGTTGAATATTCCCGAGTCGGACCTTGACGTTCCAACAGGTTTGGAGGGCAGGCTTTTAACGATACGGAATATTACGCCACTAGGGTTTGGGGCCAATCACAATCAAGCATTCTTAAATTGTGAAACGCCGTTTTACTGTGTGATCAACCCGGATATCCGGCTGCCGAAAAACCCGTTTCCAGTCCTTGTGGCGGAACTTGGGCGGAAACACGTTGCAGCGATTGGGCCGGCTGTTCTTTCTCCCTCAGGACAACTTGAAGATAGCGTGCGGAAATTTCCAACGCCACTGTCTTTAGGCATGAAAATACTATGCCGGGGGGACGGCAGGTATCAATTTGCGATAGGTGACGAGACATTCGCGGCAGATTGGATAGGCGGCATGTTCATGCTATTCCAGGCCGAGGATTACAAGCGTGTGAAGGGGTTCGACGAGGGTTTCTTCCTGTATTACGAAGACGTTGATATTTGTGCGCGCTTGTGGAAGGCCGGTTGTCGAGTGCTGGCTTGTCCCAAAGCGCAGGTGGTCCATGATGCACGCCGTGCCAGCCACCGTAATTTGCGGTACATGCGTTGGCACGTTTCCAGTGTTGTGCGCTATCTGTCCAAGCATTGGCTTCGTTTTCCAAATACAGAAGGCCGGTGATGTCAGGGCACACTTGCAAGGTGCTGGTGACGGGCGCAACCGGTTTTATCGGAAGCGCGTTGTGTGGACAATTAAGGGCAGCAGGGCACACGATTATTGCCGCCGTACGGCGGAGTTCCGGTTCGCCGGATGAGGTGGCGATTGGCGAAATGAATTCATTTACGAACTGGCGCTCAGTACTTGCCGGTTGCGACACGGTCATCCATCTCGCCGCGAGGGTCCACGTCATGAATGACTCAACAGAGAATCCACTGGCTCTTTACCGGGCAACCAACACCGAAGCCACGCTCAATCTCGCCCGTCAGGCATCCCATGCCGGCGTGAAGCGTTTCGTGTTCATCAGCACCATCAAGGTCAATGGCGAGGGGCGCGACGCAGCCTATCGCGAAACCGATGTGCCGGCGCCCGAGGATGCGTATGCGATTTCCAAATGGGAAGCCGAACAGGGCTTGCAGCGGATTGCGCAGGAAACCGGGCTGGAAGTCGTCATCCTGCGGCCGCCGTTGGTGTATGGGCCGGAGGTAAAAGCGAATTTTTTGCGTTTGATGAAAGCGATACAAAGGGGCTGGCCGTTGCCGCTGGGCGCGATTCATAATCGTCGCAGCCTGCTTTATCTGGGCAATTTCGTCGATGCGATCCGGCTGTGTGTTGAACACCCGACCGCCGCGGGACAGACTTTTCTGCTGGACGATGGTCAGGCGGTTTCGACGCCGGAACTGATCCGTGCGGTGGCGCGTGCCATGGGACGCCCGGCGCGACTGCTGGCGGTGCCGGTTGGCGTGCTGGCGTTCATGGGAGCCTTGCTGGGCAAACGGGCGGCGGTGGCGCGCCTAACGGGGTCGCTTCATGTCGACAGTTCGGCGATCCGTTCGCGCCTGGGCTGGACGCCGCCTTATTCCATGGACGCCGGCTTGGCCGCAACGGTGGCTGCTGCAAAATGAATGTGTTTGCTGTCCCGGCTGCATTCGTAGTCTGCTGGTTGACACTTGCCTGGCTGCTACGGCGTGGAGAACGTCTGCCGATGGACCACCCCAACGCCCGTTCGCTGCATGCCACGCCGACGCCACGCGTTGGCGGACTGGGCATCATGGCGGGGGTGGGGGTCGCGAGCCTGTGGGGAAGCGACGGCGCCTTGCTGCCGATTGGCCTGGGGGCGTTCGCGCTGGCCGCCGTGTCGCTGCTCGACGACCTGAGGGGGTTGTCGGTGCGGGTGCGTTTCTCGGCACATTTCCTCGCTGCGGCAGGCTGCCTGCTGGCGCTGGGGCTCACCGGCTGGGCCCTGCTGGTGGGCACGCTGGCGACAGTATGGATGACCAATCTCTACAATTTCATGGATGGCTCGGACGGCCTGGCAGGCGGCATGGCGGTCATCGGCTTCGGTGCGCTGGCGCTGGCCGCGTGGATGGGTGACGCTCATGGACTGGCCGTATTCTGCGCTGCGATTGCGGCGGCGGCGCTGGCGTTCCTGCGCTTTAACTTTCCCCCTGCGCGGGTGTTCATGGGCGATGCCGGATCGATCCCGCTGGGATTCATGGCGGCCGCGCTCGGCATCTTTGGGGCGCGACAAAACGTATGGCCCTGGTTGTTTCCGCTGCTGGTGTTTTCGTCCTTCATCGTCGATGCCAGCGTGACGCTCGCACGGCGGGGGCTACGCGGTGAAAAGATCTGGCAGGCGCATCGTTCGCATTATTATCAACGCGCGGTATTGCTGGGGGCATCGCACCGCCAACTCGCCCTGGCAGCCTATGCCCTGATGCTCGTGGTTGCCGCGCTGGCCTTCGTGTTGCTGATTCTGCCGCTGAGCGCCGTGTGGGTGCTTATACTGTCGGCGACAACCTATCTGCTGATTTTTCGCGCCATCGACTGGCGTTGGCATCGATCCCGCAATGAACTTTAATCCCCGTACCGCCATCATCATCCTGCACGACATCCTGGTGGCGGTTTTCGCCTGGATGGGTGCGTACTGGCTGCGCTTCAATCTGGCGATGCCGCCCGAGTTCCAGGAGGCGGCCCTGTCCACGCTGGCTTGGGTGGTCCCATTGCAGGCCGTTGTATTCTGGCGTTTCGGCCTGTATCGCGGCATCTGGCGTTTCGCCAGCCTGCCCGATCTCAAGCGCATCGTGCTGGCGGTGGGTCTGGCTGCGCTGCTGGTTCCCGTGACGCTGATCCTGTTCCGTGTCCACGCGGTGGTCCCGCGTTCGGTCCTGATTCTCGATCCGTTGCTGTTGGTGATCGTGATGGGAGGCAGCCGCCTGGCCTATCGGGCGTGGAAGGAGCACCGGCTTGCCAGCGTGTTGCGCCCGGACAGCAAGCCGGTATTGGTGGCTGGCGCAGGTTCGGCGGCGGATTTTCTGCTGCGCGAACTGGCGCGGAATCCGGCGGGTTTTCACGTGGTCGGTCTGCTGGATGACAATCGCGACAAGCAGGGGCGGCTGGTGCAGGGCCTTCCTGTTCTGGGCGCGTTGGACGATGTCGTGGCCTGCGCGAAGAAAATGGAGGTGGACGACATCGTGCTGGCGTTGCCGTCGGCCGCGCACGCCGTGCGCAAGCGCATCACCCAACTCTGTACCGAAACCGGGTTGAACGTGATGACCATCCCGTCGCTTGAGGATCTGGTGGCGGGCCGGGTGTCGGTGTCCAGCCTGCGTCGTGTCGAGCTTGACGACCTGCTGGGACGCGACCCGGTGCAGCTCGACGACAGCGGCCTGCACCAGTTGCTGACCGGCCAGGTGGTGATGGTGACCGGTGCCGGCGGCTCGATCGGTTCGGAACTGTGCCGCCAGATTGCGCGGTTCTCGCCTTCGAAACTGGTTCTATTCGAGCAGTCCGAACTGGCGCTGTATGCGATGGAGCAGGAGTTGCCGCAGCATTTTTCCCAACTGAAAATTGTGCCGGTGATCGGCGACGTGAAGAATGTAGTCTGGGTGAGTCAGGTGATGGCCGAGCATCGGCCGGCCGTGGTGTTTCATGCGGCGGCCTACAAGCATGTGCCGCTGATGGAGAATGACAATGCCTGGGAAGCCGTGCGCAACAACGTGCTCGGCACGCAGGTGGTCGCAGCGGCGGCGCAGGCACAGGGTGTCGGCAAGTTCGTGATGATTTCCACCGACAAGGCGGTCAACCCGACCAATGTGATGGGGGCGACCAAGCGACTCGCCGAGATGGCCTGCCAGGCGATGCAGCAGCCGGGCGGCACGCGCTTCGTGTCGGTACGCTTCGGCAACGTGCTCGGTTCGTCCGGCAGTGTGATTCCAAAATTCCAGAAGCAGATCGAGGCGGGCGGACCGGTGACGGTGACCCATCCTGACATCATGCGCTATTTCATGTCGATTCCCGAGGCGGCGCAGCTGGTGTTGCAGGCGGGGTTGATGGGCGTGGGGGGCGAGATTTTGGTGCTCGACATGGGCGAGCCGGTCAGGATTGCCGAGTTGGCCCGACTCATGATTCGGCTGTCGGGTGCGGACGAGGACCGTATCCGCATCGAATACACCGGGCTCCGCCCAGGCGAAAAGCTCTACGAGGAGTTGCTTGCGGATGACGAATCCACGCTGCCGACGCCGCATCCCAAGCTGCGGGTGGCCAAAGCACGCAGGGCAGATGCTGACTGGTATGCCGAATGCCTGGCCTGGCTTGCCTACCCGGGCCCTCATGATGAAGCCACGGTCAAACGCCAGTTGAAGACCTGGGTGCCGGAATATCAACCCCAATTGTCTCCGGCATGAATGCGGCACAACTCGACAGGATCCAACGTGTCCTGGTCATCAAGTGGAGTGCGCTGGGCGACGTGGTGACCGCCAGCGCACTCATGGAAGACATTGCACGTGCCTTGCCGCACGCCGAGATACATCTCAACACGCAGCCCAATTGCACCGGCCTGTTTGCGCACGATCCGCGTTTTTCCGAGGTATGGGCGATCGACGTGCGCAGTAAAACCCGGCGTTGGGCCAATAGCCTCGCGTGGCTGAAGAAAGTACGCGCCGGGCATTACGATCTGGTCGTCGACCTGCAACGCTCGGATCATTCCCGTTTCCTGCTTACGCTGCTCTGGCTTGCCGGCAGTGCGCCACGCATCCGCGTCGGCAACCGCGGCGGCCTCCCCTATACGCATCAGCCGGTGCTGCGCGATCCTCGAGCCCATGCGTTCCCGATGATGCAGTCGGTATTGCAGGCGATCGGCATCCCCGCGCGAACCTTGCATCCGGTGCTGTATCCCGCACCGGACCGTGCACCGTTCATCGAGCAGTTGCGGCGTGAACATGGCCTCGGCGAGAAGGATTACGTCGTGCTGCTGCCCGGGGCGGCTGCCGCACATCCGCTGAAACGTTGGGGCACGCAGCGTTTTGCCGAACTGGCGCAACGGCTGCACCAGCAGGGTATGGAAAAGATCGTCCTGATCGGCGGGGCGGACGAGGTGGATGTCTGCGCTGAAATCGCAACCCTCGGGGAATGGGTGGTCAATCTGAATGGCCGGCTCCAGTTGCTGGATATTGCGCCGTTGTGCGCAGGCGCTGCCGCAATCGTCGGCAATGACACCGGCACCGCACATTTTGCCTCGATAGCCGACAGGCCCTTACTTGTCCTGTGCGGCCCGACCGACCCGCGACGGGTCAAGCCGATCGGGCCGCGGGTTGTTGCGATCCAGGCCGTGCTGCCGTGCATCAGTTGCTATGCCAAAACCTGCAGCAATCCGGACACCCATGCCTGCATGAAAGCGATCGCGCCGGAATGGTTGGCGGCGCAATTGCCGAACCTCATCGCCGGCGACCTGAAGGCCGGGCAGGACCTCCCCGGCAGTTTGCGCAGCTTCTGAGGCAGACCATGAGCAAGTCACGGCTACGCGTCAAAGTGATCAGTTCCACGCCCACGTCGACCTGGCTTCACCAATTTCCCCACAATGAGCCCGTATGGGGCGAATGCGAATTCGTCTTCGAGCGTGAGGCGCGGGATTACGACTGGTTGCTGGTCTACGACGACGTGCCCGCGAGACCCGGGGAGGCAAAGAAAGTCAGCCGCGAGCCGCTGGCCTGTCCGCGCGAGCATACGCTGCTGGTGACCATGGAGCCTTCGTCCGTCAAGATTTATGGCAATGACTACGCGCGACAGTTCGGTGCGGTGCTGACCAGCCAGCCCGAGTGGGCGTTGCGGCACCCCAACCGGATTTACTCGCAGTCGGCGCTGCATTGGTTCTACGGGGTGGGACGGCACCGGACCGTGCCGTTCGACGACATCCTGGGCGAATCGCCGCAAGACAAATCCCGCAATGTCTCGATGGTGTATTCGCCCAAGGCGATGCGGCATACCTTGCACTATCACCGTGCGCGCTTCATGCGCGAGCTGGTGGAGTTGATGCCGGAACTCGATACCTTCGGCCGCCACAGTACGCGGCCGCTCGACGACAAGGCCGACTGCCTGCGCGCCTATCGTTACCACGTCGCGATCGAAAACTATATCGGCGAGCATCACTGGACGGAAAAGATTGCCGATCCCTTCCTGGGGCTGACGCTGCCTTTCTACTGTGGCTGTCCCAATCTGGAGGCGTATTTTCCGGAAGAAAGTTTTATCCGTATCGATATCCATGACGCGGCCGGAGCCGCCGCGGTGATCCGCGAGGCGGTCGCGAACCGTGAATTCGACAAGCGCCTGCCGGCGATCGTCGAGGCCAAGCGGCGTGTCATGTTCGAATACAACCTGTTTGCCGTGGCCGCACGTGAAATTGCACGCCTGCATCGCGAGGGCGCCAAACCGGAAACGGGCGCGGCAATTCTGTCGCGCCGCGCCATGCGCATGTCCAGCCCCGCTACCCTGTTTCGGGACGTGTATGGCAAGCTCCGGGGACGGCTGCGCCATCTGCCCGGGGCGATCAGCGGAAAATCCTGACCGCTGCGGATCTGTATCGATAGCGTCTGCTTTATTTGCTGCGCGGCGCGCGGGCGAGCTCGGTATAGACGTCGAGCGTGGCTGTCAGCATGCGCTCCAGCGTGAAAGGATTCTGTTCGGGTACGCGAGGCGGGGTATCCAGCCACCGCAGGGTTTTCCGGGCGGCCTGGCCGATGTCGCCGACGGGAACCGCACCTTCCGGCAGGATGGCCGCCAGTTGCTCTTTCACGCCCCCGTGGTCATAGGCAATCAGCGGCTTGCCGAGGCTGAGCGCTTCCAGGCTGACCCGGCCAAACGCTTCGGGTTCGCGCGAGAGCGAATACACAATATCGCTGATGGCCATGATTTCCCGAAGGTCTGCGCGATGGCTGATGAAACTCAGATGCTGACACACGCCAAGACGTTTGCTGCGCGCTTCCAGTTCGGCCATGAATGCCTGCTTCCTCGGGTGGGTTTCACCCACGATCAGGCCGTGGACATCGGGCCGAGCCTTGATGACTTGTTCCAGCATGTCGATAAAGTCGGTCTGGCCTTTCCAGCGGGTCAGGCGGGCGGGCAGCAACAGGATTTTCTTGCCTGTCAGGCCGGGATGTTCCTGCTGCCACTGGCGCATCCAGTCGTCAGGGGGCGTGTAACCCGACGGAAATTGCTCGGGGTCGACGCCCCGATAGATCAGGCGCACGTTTTCCTGCGGCACCTTCGGGTAATTCCTGACGATGTAATTGACGATCATTTTTGAGATGGCGATGACCCGTTCGCCCTTGGTCATGATTGCGCTGTAGGCACTCACCGAATAGGGGCCATGTACCGTGGTGACGAAACGCGGTCGAGTCGACGGATTCATGCCGCGCCAGGCCAGCCAGGCGATCCAGGCGGGCACGCGCGAACGTGCGTGGAGGATGTCCACTTTCTCTTCCGCCAGGAATTTTCGCAGTTTGCCGACGAGCAGCAGCGTCTTGAGCGATTTCTTGCCGATCGGCCAGGTGAAATGTTCGGCACCGGTTTTCGTCAGGGGGGCAACCAATCGCCCGCCTGCCGATACCACCAAGGCCCGGTGGCCTTGCTTCACCAAGGCCTGTGCTACTTCGAGTGTGCCGCGTTCGACGCCGCCGGATTGCAGGGCGGGCAGCAGTTGCAGGACGGTCAGTTTTTTTTCTTCAGCCATTCAAGAATCCATTCGGCACACCGGTCGGCCTCGGCCAACGGGTGCAGGTTGGGATGGAGTTTGCCGCTCGCGCACCAGCGCACGAAACGGGTAATGCGTTGCGAATCGGCGAGCCGTGCGATCGCCTGGCCGACGCGGCTTTTCGGGTTGACCGGCAGATCGAATACGCCGACATCGGCACCTGCCGACAGGGCTTCGAACACCATCGAGGCGCTGTCGGGCGTGACCCACACGATGCCGCATCGCGCAAATTGTGCCGGCAGCCAGTCGGGCGACGTGTCGGTATGTGGAACAACGGTCAGGTTGGAGGCGGGTGGCAGTTCCGCCAGAAATTCGGGCGGCGTACGGCGCGAGGTGGTGAGCGTCCAGTGCGTGTCGGGTGTACGTGCGAGGATGCTCTTGATCTGAAGCTGGATGGCGTCGCCGTCCCATTCGAAATGCGGCGAGAGGCCGCCGATCAGAAGCAATCCATGATGTGTATCGCGGTTGGCCGCAGCGTGCATCCGGTTCAGGGCGCCTTCCGTCACGAGCGTCCGCGTATCGGCTGCGATGCCGTCGTGCCGGGGCACAATGCAGAGGTCGAACCAGGCGCGCGGCAGGGTCGGTTTCATCAGGACGACGATCTGTCCCCCACGCGCACGTCGTGCCGCCAGTAACGTCATGTGTGTGGCGTGCCCTGCGCCCACGATCAGATCGGGTGAGGGGAGGGCCTTGCCCGGCATGTGCTTCAGTAGCAATGCCAGCCAGGCGCGCCAGGCCGGCAAGGCAGGAAGCCTATGGGTTTCGGTTGGCGTGGCGCGCGCCAGTGCCTCGACCAGTCCCAGCGATTGATTGACATGCCCCGGTTTACCGTCGCTGACGATCCAGACCGTCAGGGCTGGGCGGTTGCCGGTTGCCTCAGTCAATGGACAACCTTGTCATTCCTGCCAGCCTTTGTATAGATGGGGTTGCACGAACCGGTTATTGTTTTCATCGCATGGCGGAAGCAGCGTGGCCTGAGTGGCGCAAAGTGTAAACCATCTTGTCAGGGCGCGCCGAGTGCTTGCGCATGGGAACACCGTACTAGAGCGCGTCGGTCCACCTGCGTTCGCGCGCAGCTTCCCAACGATAGGGGGCGGGATCGACTGTAGGCGCGGTACCCTCCATCAGGTCGGTCAGGAGTTCTGCCGACGCAGGCGCCAACGTGACGCCATAGCGATAATGCCCTACGTTGACGAAGACATTGTCGAAATCGGGATGGCGGTCGATGACCGGAAGATTGCCGGGTGAGCCGGGACGCAGACCGGCCCAATGCCTGATGGGTTGAAGCCCTTCCAGGGAAGGCAGCAATTCGGCCGCCTCAACGTGCAGGCGCTGGCGTGTGGATGCATCGGTGGTCTTGTCGAACCCGGCGTTTTCCAGCGTGCTCCCAACCAGCACATGGCCGTCGCGGCGTGGAATCAGATACAGGCCATTGCGGTACAGGATCGTATCGAGCATGCCAGGTTCCTGTTTGAACAGTAGCATCTGGCCGCGGATCGGACGGATGTTGGGAACACCCCTCATGTCGGGTAGCGCGATGCCTGACCACGCCCCGGTAGCCAGGACGAACCGATCCGCCGTGTACGTGTCCTGTGCCGTGTGGACTGCCGCCATATGCCTTGCACGGATGGTGACCGTTTCCACCGCGCTGTGTACATGGATGATCCCGCCCAGGCGTATCACGGCTTCGCGCAAGGCCGCGACCAGGCGCGGATTACGCACCTGGGCGATGTCAGGCAGCCAGAGGCTTTCGCCTGCCTGTGTGAATTGGCGTTGCGCTGTCAGATCATGCGTTTCGCACCAGGCAAGTGCCTCGTCGATCCGGGGTTCGCTCGATACCTGCATCCCGCAGCGCCAGTATTCGGCACTGCGCCCGCAGTATGCCTCGATGTCCGCCACCCAGTCCGCATAGCCGGCCATCGAGCGCAGCGCCAGCGTGAAGAGCGCTTCGGTGTAATCCCACGGCAGCAGCGGCGACAGAATCCCGCCACCCGCCCACGACGACTCGGCCCCCACGTCACCGCGTTCCAGCAGCGTGACGCCATGGCCGCGCTTTAATAAAGCCAGCGCCGCGCTGAGGCCGGAAACCCCCGCGCCCAGCACGATGACTGACGTTCCCAGCCCCGCATTGCCTGGTTCATGCATGGGCTGGACCTACGACTAAAGTTGTATAGATGCGCCGTCTACAGCGTGGCAAGCTGGCATTCCCATATAAAAAAGTGAGGGAGGGGGAAATGGGGCGGCGTGGATTCACACTGGTGGAACTGCTGATTGTGCTGGCGGTAGGGTCGATTTTATTGGCGATTGCGGTTCCAGGCTATGGATTTCTGGTGAATACTAGCAGGCTGGCGGCGGTGACGAACGATCTGGTAAGTGCATTGCAGTTGGCGCGATCCGAGGCGATCAAGCGGGGAACGCGTGTAACGGTATGTAAGACGTCAAACCCAGCCGGCGCCATGCCTGTCTGCGATTACGCGGCAGGCTGGCACCAGGGTTGGCTTGTGTTTGTGGATGGAGGTAACCGCGGAATTCTGGATGCTCAGGATGAATTGATAAGAATAGAGCAGGACAACATAAATGGCGCCATCATTACCCCAAGCAATTTCAGCAGCTATGTCAGCTACTTGCCTAGTGGCATGAGTCAGGGCCCCAATAATCTGGGGAACGGAACGTTCGAGATTTGTCTGGAGCACATGCAGCGGAAGGTTATTTTGAGCGTAACAGGGCGCATACGTAGTTCGAGTGGTTTGTGTTGACAAACGCACTCAAGCTTGACTATCAAAGTAAAGTCCATCGTGCGGGATTTGCCATGAAGGGTCAGTTGCTGCCCCAGCATTGTGCGACTGTACCGGTCCCAGTAGAACCTTTAACGCCCAATCCGGTGTAGGTGAAGGTTAGGCAGTCGGCGTCGTTAGCCTGATTGCCGAAAGCGGTCGCTGTCAAGGTAAAGGAATTGCCGTTGAGCGCAGCTCTGAGTTGGTAATAAGGGGTGGTTGCATCAGGCACGGGGGCCGGATCGCTTGCGTATCCCAATCCGGTTGCGCCAGTCAAACTAGCCGTATAAACGTTGTTGGCCGAGTAATAGCGTGCTTCACGGCTGCCTAGGTCCAACAGCGCATTGATGGCCACTGTCCGGTGAGATCGCAGGACATATCGCTGATACGATGGCATCGCAATCGCGGCCAGGATACCCACGATCACGATAACGATCATGAGTTCGATCAGAGTAAATCCACCTGCCTGTTTTTTACTCATCGCAATTGCTCCCACATGACGCGACTTGGAATAATCCCATTTTGGGGATTGGCGGCAGCAACCGCCGGTTGGCCAGGCGATGTCTGGAAGTATGTGTATTGCTGGCTACCTACTGAAACGAAGCCTGGAGAACCAACACCACTAAGCTGGATACCCGAAATTGAGGAACCGCCTGAGCCGACGCTGAAGACCCCACTCGAATTCTGGAAGAAGCTTTGGGGAAAGCTGCCGCCTGTTGCGATATTGAACGCCATGGTCCATCCCGTAGTGGTCGGTACGGAGCAGCTTGAAGTCGAGGATGCACCGGGCGGAATCGTGGTATTCAGGACTAGCGCCCCGTTGTTGATGACCGGGCTGTAGACAACCTGCTCCTGGGTTGTCGGCAAATCCAAATACCAGCCGTATCGGGTATTGCCAGTCGTGCAAGTTGAAGTCCCATCCCAGCAGATGGCATTGGCCGTAGTGGTGCGGTAGCCTTGTACCTGGCTGCCAGCGGGCGGAGTCGTTGACAATGTCGTGGCGGTCTGGCTTTGTAGGTCGCTTCGAGAGATCGTTTGTGAAGCCGTCGCAGCTCTATAGGGCGTTCCTGACGCCGGAATGACGACACTAGAAGTCGTCGTTGTTCCATTATTCCATGCAGTCATGTCCCAATCCCATATTCCGTACACGCTCTGTGTGCCAGTTGCATACGTATCGGGGGTGGTGGCAGTTGCTAGTGTTTTCTGGCCAGTACCGAACATGATGATGGCCTGCTTCTGTCCGGCGACGCTGGTCCAGGCGGTCGAAAGCTGAGTAGTAATGGGTTGGGCTACCCCACTGATATTCGCGGTAAACAATGGCGTAGCGGTGGTGTTGCCATATTTCGACACGCCCCAATCGGCTGGATTGCTGCTGGTCAGGTCGAAGCGCCAGACATTCCCTTGTAGATCGCCGCCATAAAGATAATCGGTGATTTTGTCGCCATCAAGATCGGCGGACGTGATGAAGTTGATGCCGTCCGGGCTGGAAGTTGAGCCCGTGCCGGTATCCAGCCAATAGAACGTCAATGTGGGTGGATTGCTATTGGTGGTGGGCGGCGTGCTGCCACTGTTGTAGTTGACCAGCCCAATGTATACGCCGGCACGTCCCGTGCTGCTGTCCAGACCATTGCCAAAAATGATAGCCCACGTTCCGTTATGCAATCGGCGAATCAGTGGCGTTCCATACGTGTAACCGAGATTGGCATTGCATCCCGAGACGTTGGAGCAGGAAATAGCCGCCTGCTCCGACGTAGAGCCGGCCGTCCAGTCGCCTATGACCAGGCTGGATGCATTGGTCTGGGAAAACTGAGTGGGATCGGTGATATCAAGTGCGTAGATTTCCTTTCCGCCCGATCCGAGCCCGCCCACCAGCCAAGTGTGCCACGTGCCGTTGTAGAACAGATCGCCGCTGCCCGGTGTTGCATCGACAAAATAGTCATGGCTGTAGGTGGGCGAGCTTAAATTATTGACAGGGGCCGAACTGGCGTTTGCGATGTTGGCAAGCACGCCGTATGGCATGAAACCGAGGACTTCCTGGCCGTCATTGTTGCTGCTGTTGTAGGTTCCGTTCGTGTTGTAGCCACCCGACCGGAACCCATGCAGGAACCCATCGTTGGAACCGGAATAAACCACGTTTTCACGCGTGACATTGGCGTTGGCACTGGCATAAGCGCTGTAGGTTTGCGCGCCGGTTGCATTCTCCGCGGTATTTGTTCCATAGATGGAGTCGTTGAATTGGCTTGGATAACCAGCGCTGGGTGCGCCTACCCAGACCGGACTAGAGTTGACGATGTCGCCAAGTACGCTCGAGCGTAGCCGCAATGCACCCGTTCCAGTCGACTGCCCTTGCTCATTGGCGCGATCTCCTCGTAGCCAGTTCACCAGATCCGCCGCGCTACTGCCGGTGACGTTGCCATTCAGGACGCCTGTCTGGATGCTGGTCAGGCTACCTGAGTCAAACGCTAAACCCGCCGAGCCGTTCCATGTCAACAGTTGGCGATTGGCAGGCGTGAGCAAGGTTGTGGAAGACGCCCCGGTGCTGGTGCAGGCGCCGCCGGTCAAGGTGCAGCCCGCGTCCCAGTTGGCCGTCGTGGCGGCCGATACGGTTCCGCTGCTCGAGACCACCAGGTTATTGGAAGTCAGTCCACCCCACCAGTTGTTTGAATTGTAATAAGCCAGATAAATCTGGGTACCGGTCTGGACCTGGCCAGATTGAATGGTGTTGGCCGAGGCGCTACTGGAAGACTGGATCGGCTGGGCCGTGAAACAGGTGATTTCATGGACGTTGGTCGAACCGCCCGTGGATCCGGAAAAGCCGAACTTGAACGTCGCTGGCAGGGGGCCATTCGAATTTGTGATCAGCTTGTTTGCCAGAACCGGCTGATAGACGCCATTGTTATAGCTGTATGAAAAACTCAGATAACCCGTTGGCGTAATGATCAGCTTGTAAGTAATGGGCCAGGCGTTGGCCCGGGTCGAGGTGTTTTCGTTGGCAATCAGGGAGCCCGTGGGTAGCAACCGATAGCCACCGGGAATGGCGGCATAGTTCGGTACGGTAACAGTTTGATTTGTGAAGACCTGAACGGGGCTGTTTGGACTCGAGAAATCCCAGATCTGGTTCTGCTGCGCATAGTTCACAGCCAGGCTCTGCTGGGTGGAATTGATGTTACTGGTCTTCGGATAATATGAAGGATAATTCGAACGCAGCCAGCTATAGGTTATGGATGAAAGATTGGTGCCGCTCGGGAAGGCCATCGCAACAGGGTTGCTGAACTGGCCGGTACTGCACACGCTTTTGACTTTTGCCGTGTTAAACGCACCCGGGAAAGCAAGTGGATAATTTGCTTGCAACCATGGCCACGACACATTGCCCGCGCCGCGCAAGCCGATACGCTGCGGTTGGTAATACTTGCTGCCATTGTAATAGCTGTTGGAACCATAGGTAGTTCCGTCGGTGTAAGCAGGATCGTTGCTGTTGATAATGCCCGTATTGGTGTTGTCGCCTGAATTGAGAAAATTCCCATATTCGTCAATACCTAGGCCCAGATAGGCGCCCATCAGACCATTACTGGCGTTGTTTGTATTGGAACAGCTATATCCCAGACTCCCGCCCGTGGCGCCTATGTTTGCGGCAACGCTACCGTCCATCAGAAAGAATCCGATACCGTCGGCGCCATTTTTGGCGGTTCCCCCTTTATCCCCGCCATACGTGTAGGTCGTGAACGTGACCTGCAAGCCCTGATTGGAGGCAAACGAAAAATCAGACACGATGTTGCCGAACTGGTTACCGCTAGCCGGGGTCAGCCGCAAAGCGCCATTTCCCGCTGTGTCCGTATTCGAAGTACAAGCGGGTATGGTCCCGGAGCCGCTTCCGGCAGTCAGGCAGGCGGCGTTAGCTCCACTGGCGGGGGTGCCCACCACCCAGCTCAGGTTTGCCGATGCACCCTGAAAGTTATCCGTATAGGTGGTCGCTCCCGCAGCACCGGATAGAGCAAGTGCAATCAGAGCGGGTAACAGTTTCATCTTAGGATGGGTCATTTTGTTTCCTTCTTAAACTCGCTCACAAGCTGCCTGAGTTGGTGCTTAGCTTGAATGCACTCTGCACGACCGTGACGGCGTTGGCATTGCCTCCCCGGGCGGCCGCGCTGATCAGATAGAAAGATGCGCCGGACCCATCCACGCCGAGAAACTGGATGTAATAGGTTGGATTGGCAAAGTACTGACCACTGCCGCCCGCCGAATTCACAGGTATTTGCGCGGGCGTGTAGTTCACACTGTCCGCCCAAGGAAGCGTGGTCGGGTTCGACAGCGGATCGTTGCATATCCGCGGCGCACTCACCATACCTGTGCCAGCACAGGCGATGCCGTTGGTTGCATTGCCCGACTGCGATAACCAGTATTCAGCGGAATGAAGAGCGGCTTGCGCGGCGTCGAACGACCGGTTCTTCTCGCGCAGGTTGCCCCCCATCAACTGGTCCATGGTGAATCCCTTGAACATGGCGACGCCCAGCAGAGTCATGATGACCAGGAAAATCAGGCTGGAAATGAGAATGAAACCATTCTGCTTCATATCAAATCGCACTCATGACGGCAATTGTTCGGGAAAAATTCACAGTCGCGGGCTGACCGGGTTGGCCCGCCAAGGGGTTCGTGAATTGAAGCGTGATGTTTACAGTTTTGACCGCTGACCAGTTCGTTACCGATGATGCAGTAACATAAGCCGTGACCGATCCGGTATTCCCCGGGTCGACCCCATATAGGACTGTCATCCCCGCCACGCCAGAAACCATGGGTGTGTCCGTTCCATTCTGTGTGCACACCAGGTTGCCGTTGGACACGCGGAAAGTGTTGGTATAAAGAACATTGTTCGCGGTGATGGATGAGCTACATCCCTGGATGGCGCCAACGCCCGTAGCGGCGGGGTTGCTTCTAAAGCGAACGCTCAGGATGTCGGTCCCCGGTGTCGCGCCTGTCGTTCCGCGGATACTTTGGCCGGCTATATAAGATGGGTCTGGGGGAGAAGCGGCGGCTACCGGAAATTCCAGGATTGCGGTATTGAAATTTGGGCTGCTCCCGATGGGAAATGAGCCGGCGCCCTGCACCGCACTCCCTAGAAATACCATGGCCATGCGTTCGCTATCCTGAAGCGCTGACAGGCCATTCCGGGCGTTGGAAGTTTGCCGCATGGCAGAGAACATCGTTCCCAATCCCAAGAGCAGGAACAGTCCGATGGTGAGGGCAACCATCAATTCGACAAGGCTGAGGCCGCGCTCGCGCTGTGTTTTCATCGAACGGTCACCACGGTCTGATAGGTCTGGTTACTCTGCTGCCCAGCGGAAAACTGATTCGTTCCAGTCCCGGTAGCATCATGGAGTGCCACGTTGTTTTCTTTCCATTGAAGCTGCACCTGGCAAATAGCCGGCGTGCTCGAGCAGTTAACGGTTCCGGTCGCGGTCGGCAGCACGCTGGAAATTGAATCTGCCCACGTTTGTAAGGAGTCGCCGGCTACTGTGCCGCTGCCCGGACCACCGGTGACAACTCCACCTGTGACCGTAATCCCTGTGGGTGCGGTGCCCCAGTAGGCCTTATTGGCCTGAATCTCGGCTGCCATGCCGGAGGCCTGCAGTGCGGCGAGGCTCTGATAGCGAGCGATCTCGGTATTGTTGATCGACAACATCTGGATACCGGCCATGCCCAGTGCACCCAACAGGATGATGAGCAGGGATACCAGAACTTCCAGCATGGAGAAACCGGATTGTTTTCTCATTAGCAGGCCGCTCCCTTATTTATCGTCAGCGCCCCTGTTGCAATAAAGATGCATCGGCGCTGATTGACGTCACCCGCGGCATTGTTCAGGATCATTTCGCCGGGCGTTGAAAAATAGCCGGTCTGGGTGACGGATGGATTGGCGTTGCCGCTACCCGGTGTCCACGTCAGCGTGTCGCCGCTGGTAAGGCTTGGAGAGATTCGCAATGTGCTGGCCGACGCTGGATCATGAATGATCCAGCCAGCCGACCAGTTTGTTCCCGTAGAACCACAGGGGGCACCGGCTGTCGGGCAGGCCGACACGCTGAGCCCGCGCTTGACGGCTTCGCTACGGGCGAATTTCAGATCGCTCATGAGAGAATCGATTTCTCCACTCATGCGTATGCTGGTGGTTATCGATTGATAGGACGGCACTGCAATCGCCAGCAATATGGCGAAAATTGTCATCGTGACAAGCAACTCGATCAGTGTGAATCCGGATTGTTTCACGTGCAGGGTTCCGCCATGTGGTTTTCAAAAACTGCTTTGCCGCTGACTCTAATTGGTAAATTGCACAGAGTCTCACGGCTGTCTGTGCGTTTATACGTCAATACTGACGATTAGTTTATTTGTGTTCGACGAGTGGCTGGAATGAGCGGACGGAAGGCGATATATGGCACAGACGGAACGAAATCGACTTGATTAGACCCCGAACCGTTGACTGGGTTGGCACAAAGAGGTCTTAAGGCTTGTTGGCGCTCATTTTGTGCCGCCGGATTTCGATGTCCTAGGACAGAAGTTCCTTGGGCAGAGGGAAATTTACTTTTTCTAGCAGTCCTTCCAGCGGGGCCACTTCGGTGGCCCCGAGCTTTTTCAGGCGATCGATCACCTCTTCGACGAGGATTTCGGGGGCCGAGGCGCCGGCCGAAATGCCGACGCGGTGCTTGCCTTCGAGCCAGGCGGGGTCGATATCCGCTGCGCCATCCACGAGGTAGGCCGGCACACCGAGGTTTTCTGCCACTTCCCGCAAGCGGTTCGAATTGGAACTGTTCGGGGAGCCCACCACGATCACCACATCGCTATTCGCGGCGAGTTTCTTGACCGCATCCTGCCGATTCTGCGTGGCGTAGCAGATGTCATCCTTCTTCGGCCCGGTGATATGGGGGAAGCGCGCACGCAAGGCATCGACCACGCGCGCGGCGTCGTCGACCGACAGCGTGGTCTGGGTGACGTAGGCGAGTTTGTCGGGGTCGCTGACCTGCAGGGCGGAGACGTCTTCCGGCGTTTCGACCAGGTACATGCCGCCATTCGACTGGCCCAGCGTGCCCTCGACCTCGGGATGGCCTTTATGGCCGATCATCACGATCTCGAATCCCTTTTCGCGCATCTTGCTGACTTCGACGTGGACCTTGGTGACCAGCGGGCAGGTGGCGTCGAACACGTTCAGCCCGCGTGCTTCGGCCTCGGCACGCACCGCCTGCGACACGCCGTGGGCGCTGAAGATGACGGTGGAACCGGCAGGCACTTCCGCAAGTTCCTCGACGAAGATGGCGCCCTTGGCCTTGAGGTCGTTGACGACGAAGGTGTTGTGGACGACTTCGTGGCGCACGTAGATCGGCGCGCCGAATTTTTCCAGCGCACGCTCGACGATGGCGATGGCACGATCGACGCCGGCACAGAAGCCGCGCGGGTTGGCGAGAAGGATGGTGGGGGTCATGGGCGTTCCAGGGTCACAGGATGCGGACGATTTCCACTTCGAATTCGATGGACAGATCGGCGAGCGGGTGGTTGAAGTCGACCTTCACCGCGTCGTCGCCGATTTCCAGGATGCGGCCGGCCAGCGTCTGGCCGTTGGGCATGGCAAATTCGACCAGCTGGTCGACCGCGAATTCCATGTCGGTGGGCAGGTCGGTTTTGGGTAGCATCTGGACCAGGTCGGGCTGGCTGGCGCCGAAGGCCTGCCAGGGGTCGAGCAGGAAGACGTGGCGTTCGCCGGGAACGAGATCGATCAGCCACTGCTCCAGCATTGGCGCCAAGGTGCCGTCGCCGAGCGTGAGGGTCTCCGGTTCGGCGTCGTCGAAGTTGGAGACGATGTCGTCGCCGCCGCGCGGGCGCAGCGCATAGCGAAGCTCGAACGTGTCGCCGGCGACAACCGCACGTGCGTTCATGGCTTGCTGGCCGAGGCCTGCTTGCCGCGCAGGCTGTCCCAGATCAGCAGGGCGGCGCCGACGGTGATGGCGGAATCCGCCACGTTGAACGCCGGCCAGGCGAAACTCTTGTAGTGGAAATACAGGAAGTCCACTACGTGGCCGAGCACCACACGGTCGATGACGTTGCCGAGCGCCCCGCCGAGCACCAGCGCCAGCGCGAATGCCAGATGCGCGTCATGGGCGTGGCGCTTCAGCAGGCGCACGATGACCACGGTCGCGACGATCCCCACCGTAATGAAGAACCAGCGCTGCCAGCCGCCTGCGTCAGCGAGAAAGCTGAATGCCGCGCCGGTGTTGTGCACCAGCACCAGCGAAAAGAACGGCAGCACAGGGATGGCCTCCTGATAATCGAGCGCGGACGATACCCAGAATTTCGTCAGGTGGTCGAGCACGATCACTGCCAGGGCGATGCCCAGCCATTTGCGCATGGACGGATTCAGCAGATCATGCATGGCTGCGCACCTCGCCACTGCCGGCCAGATTGCTGACGCAGCGTCCGCACAGGCCGGGATGTCCGGCGTCTGCATCGACGTCGTCGCGGTAATGCCAGCAGCGCTCGCATTTCTTCGCGGTACTCGGGGTGACCTCGATGCGATCGGTGGCGGCGGCCACCAGGCGCGCCTGTGAGGTGATCAGGACGAAGCGCAGGTCGTCGCCGAGCGGCGCCAGCAAGGCCTGAGTGGCGGGGCTGGCGTGCAGGGTGACGTCGGCCTGCAGCGAGGAACCGATGCCGCCTGCGACGCGCACGGTTTCGAGTTCCTTCTGCACCTCGGCGCGCACGGCGCGGATGCGGGTCCAGCGCTCGAGCAGGTCGACCTCGCCGGCTTGTTCGGGTAGCTCGTGCCAGGTATGCAGGAACACCGAGTCGTTCTCGCCTGCCAGTTGCGCCCACACTTCTTCGCCGGTGAACGACAGGATCGGCGCCATCCAGCGGGCCAGCGCCTGCGTCAGGTGATACAGCGCGTTCTGTGCGGCGCGGCGCGCGCGGCTGTCGGCGCCGCTGGTGTAGAGCCGGTCCTTGAGGATGTCGAGATAGAAACCGCCGAGGTCCTCGGAGCAGAAGGACTGCAGCTTCTGCACGATGAAGTGGAACTCGTAGGCGTCGTAATGCGCCTGCAGTTCGCCCTGCAATTGTCGGGTCAATGCCAGCGCGTAACGGTCGATCTCCAGCCAGTCCGTCACCGGCAGCGCGTGTGCCTGGGGATCGAAGTCCGACAGGTTGGCGAGCAGGAATTTCAGCGTGTTGCGGATGCGGCGGTAGCCTTCCACCACGCGCTTGAGGATTTCGTCCGAGATGGTGAGCTCGCCCGAATAGTCGGTGGTCGCCACCCACAGCCGCAGGATGTCGGCGCCGTACTGGTCCATCACCTTTTGCGGCGCGACGACGTTGCCCTTCGACTTGCTCATCTTGTGGCCCTTGCCGTCGACCACGAAGCCGTGGGTGAGCAGGGCCAGGTAGGGCGCGCGGCCGTCGGTGGCGCAACTGGTGAGCAGGCTTGACTGGAACCAGCCACGATGCTGGTCCGAGCCTTCCAGATAGAGATCGGCCGGATACGCGAGCTCGGGACGGCGTTTCAGCACGCAGGCGTGGGTGACGCCGGAATCGAACCACACGTCGAGCGTGTGGCCGGTCTTGTCGTAGTGCGTAGCGTCGTCACCCAGCAGCTCGGCCGGATCGAGCGCGAACCAGGCTTCGATGCCTTTTTCCTCCACCCGCTTGGCGACGATCTCCAGCAGTTCCAGGGTACGCGGGTGCAGTTCGCTGGTTTCCTTATGGGTGAAGAAGGGCATCGGCACGCCCCAGTTGCGCTGGCGCGAGACGCACCAGTCGAGACGGTTTTTGATCATCGCCTCCAGTCGCGCGCGGCCCCAGGCCGGGAAGAACTGCGTCGCATCGACCGCCGCCATTGCCTTGTTGCGCAGGCTGCTCCGCTCCCTGCTCCCCGCTCCCTGCTCACCAGCCTCCATGCCGATGAACCACTGTCGCGTCGCGCGGAAAATGATCGGCGTCTTGTGACGCCAGCAATGCGGGTAGCTATGCAGCAGCTTCTCGTGCGCCAGCAGGTTGCCGCCGGCCTCGAGCGTTTCGACGATCAGCGGATTCGCCTGCCAGATGCTCATGCCGCCGACCAGCGGCACGCTGGCGTAGAAGCGGCCATCGTCGCCCACCGGATTGTCGACCTTCAGACCGTAGCGGCTGCCCACCACGTAGTCGTCGAGGCCGTGGCCGGGTGCGGTATGCACGGCCCCTGTGCCGGCATCGGCGGTGACGTGGTCGCCCACGATGACGGGCACCTGGCGTTCCTGGAACGGATGCCACAGCAGCACGCCCTCGAGCGCCTGGCCGGTGGTGTGCGCGATGACTTCGGCGCCGTCGGCGAGGCCGTAGCGCGTCAGCGCGGCTTCTCGCAGGCTGTCGGCGAGGATCAGCAAGCCCTTGGCCGTACGCACCAGCGCGTACTGGAAATCAGGATGCAGCGCCACCGCCTGGTTGGCCGGCAGCGTCCACGGCGTGGTGGTCCAGATGACGATCCGGACCGGTTCGGCGATCGACGCAATGTCGAAACGGCGCGCGAGATCGGCAGGGTCGGCCACGGCAAAACCGACGTCGATCGCCGGCGACGTCTTGTCCTCGTACTCGACCTCGGCCTCGGCCAGGGCCGAGCCGCAGTCGACGCACCAGTGCACCGGCTTGGCGCCCTGGTAGAGGTAACCCGCGTGCTGGATCTGCCCCAGTACGCGCAGGGTGTCGGCCTCGAACTGGAAGTCCATGGTGCGGTAGGGATGGTCCCAGTCGCCCAGCACGCCGAGGCGGATGAAGTCGGCCTTCTGGCGCTCGATCTGCTCGGCGGCGTAGGCACGGCACAGTTCGCGGAACTTCGACGGGGGGATGTCCTTGCCGTGGGTTTTTTCGACCTGCAGTTCGATCGGCAGGCCGTGGCAGTCCCAGCCCGGCACGTAGGGCGCATCGAAGCCGGACAGCGTCTTCGCCTTGACGATGATGTCCTTGAGGATCTTGTTCACCGCGTGGCCGATGTGGATGTCGCCGTTGGCGTAGGGCGGGCCGTCGTGCAGGATGAATTTCGGCCGGCCGGCCGCCGCCTTGCGGATGGCTTCGTAGCGCTTTTTCTCCTGCCAGCTTTTGACCCAGCCGGGTTCGCGCTTGGCGAGGTCGCCGCGCATCGGGAAGGGGGTGTCGGGCAGGTTGAGCGTGCTTTTGTAGTCAGGCATGGCGTCCGGGTTTTATTTAATCGTGGCCAAAAAGTGTTTGGCGTTGTCGACGTCGCGGCGGATCTGCGCGACGAGGCTGTCGAGATCGGGGTATTTTGCTTCGTCGCGCAGCTTGTGCAGAAACTCCACGCGCACGCGGCGGCCGTAGATGTCGGCGTCGAAATCGAACAGATGCACTTCGAGCACGGGCACGGCGTCTGCGCCTTTGACGGTGGGCCGCTTGCCCAGGCTCGCCACGCCGGGCAGCGGCGCGCCGTTGAGACCGTAGAGTTCGACCGCGAAAATCCCCATCAGCGGCGGACGGTTGTGCTTGAGTTGGATGTTGGCGGTGGGAAAGCCGATGTCGCGGCCCAGCTTGTCGCCGTGCACCACGCGGCCCGAGATGCTGTAAGGGCGGCCGAGCAGGCGCGCGGCATGCTCAAGCTCGCCGGCGGCGAGCGCCGCGCGCACCGCGGTCGACGAGGCGCGTTCGCCGGTGACTTCCACCGTGGGCAGAAACTCGGCGTCGAAGCCGAGCGTCTCGCCGGCCTTTTTAAGCAGGGCGAAATCGCCCGCGCGTTTGGCGCCGTAGCGAAAATCGTCACCCACCAGCACGTAGCGCGCCTGCAGGGTGCGGCCGAGGACCTGCTCGATGAAGGCCTCAGGCGAAAGTGCGGAGAACGCGCGGTCGAAGCGGAATACCTGGAAGCGGTCGATTCCCATGCGTTGCAGGCATTCGGCCTTTTCGCGCAGGCTCGACAGACGCGCGGGCGCCTGCTCGGGCGCGAAAAACTCGCGCGGATGCGGCTCGAAGCTCAGCACGCAGCTCGGCAGGCCACGCATCCGCGCCACGTCCTGCAAGCGGGCGAGCATGGCCTGGTGCCCGAGGTGCAGGCCGTCGAAGTTGCCGATGGTGACTGCGTGGGGCGTGCCGAGTGGACGAAAACCGTGGGTGATGCGCATGGCGTGAGGCGAAAGGGGAAACCGGCGCGAAAAGGCCTAATTCTAGCCGATTCAGTGACTTATTCGGCGGCCCGCCGGACGAATTGCCGCGGGCGGAAGCCCATCAGGCCCAGTGCCGCAAAATACAGCGCGATGCCGCCACCGACCAGCAGCGCCAGCCGCAGCAACCGTTCGTAGGAGCGGGCCGCCAGCCACCATTGTTCCTCGCCCATGGCGTAGTAGAGCATGGCGGCCATCAACGACACCGCCAGCAGCACGCGCAGGAAGTAGGCGGTCCAGCCCGGCTGCGGCTGGTAGACCTGTTGCTTTTTCAGAAGATGCAACAGCATTCCAGCGTTGAGACAGGCAGCCAGCCCGATCGACAGCGCCAGCCCGGCGTGGCCCAGCGGGCCGATGAAAACTAGGTTCATCAACTGGGTGGCGATGAGCGTCGTGATGGCGACCTTGACCGGCGTGCGGATGTTCTGTCGCGCGTAAAACCCGGGTGCCAGCACCTTGACCAGGATCAGGCCGACCAGCCCGAGGCTGTAGGCCACCAGCGCGTGCTGGGTCATGGTGACGTCATGCGCGTCGAACGCGCCGTAGCGGAACAGCGTGGTGATGAGCGGCACCGCCAGCACCGCCAGCGCGGCCGCGGAGGGCAGTGCGATCAGCAGGGTGAGCCGCAGGCCCCAGTCGAGCAGCTTGGAATATTCGGCCGGCGAATCGTCGGCGTAATGCTTGGCCAGGCTGGGCAGCAGGATGGTACCGAGCGCTACCCCCAGCATGCCGGTAGGAAACTCCATCAGGCGGTCGGCGTAATACAGCCACGACACACTGCCGGTAGCGAGGAAGGACGCGAAAATGGTGTTGATGAGCAGGCTGATCTGTGCCACCGATACGCCCAGCGTGGCGGGTGCCATCAATTGCAGGATGCGGTGTACGCCGGGATCGTTGATGTGCCGCGTGGGACGCGGCAGCATGCCGATTTTCATCAGGTGCGGCAGCATCCACGCCAGTTGCAGCACGCCGCCCAGTGCCACCCCCCAGCCCAGCGCCAGCACCGGCGGGTCGAAATAGGGCGCCAGCCATAGCGCTGCGCCGATCATGGCCACGTTCAGCAGCACCGGCGCGAACGCCGGCACCGAAAACTTGCTGTAGGTGTTGAGCACGCCGGCCGCCAGCGCGACCAGCGAAATGAACACGATGTAGGGGAAAGTAATGCGCAGCAGCGTGACGGTGAGGGCGAATTTTTCCGGATCGGCGCGAAATCCCGGTGCACTGACATAAGCTACCCACGGCGCGCCCACGATGCCCAGCAGGGCGACGACGACCAGCGTCAGCGTCAACGCAGTGCCCACTTGGTTGACCAGGGTATGGGTGGCGTCATGGCCCTTGCGGCTCTTGTATTCCGCGAGAATGGGCACAAAGGCCTGCGAAAACGCGCCCTCGGCAAACAGCCGCCGCAAAAGATTGGGAATCTTGAAGGCGACGAAGAAGGCGTCGGTGAGCATCCCTGCGCCGAATACGCGGGCGATGATGGTATCGCGCACAAATCCCAGGATACGGGAGAGCAGGGTCATGCTGCTGACCGCAGCGAGGGCTTTGAGTAGGTTCATGGATGGACCGGGTTTTGCGCGCATTGTGCGGGGCGCCGCGCCGCGCCGCAACTCCATTCGCTGCGGACTTGATTTTTTATCGGGTTGTCCCGTACAATCGCGGGCTTTGGTGAATCTGCCCCGTTTTGACGGGGCGCTTCAGATTTTATTTTTTGCCCTGCCGGTAGGTGCGGGGTGCCCAGATAAATTCGCCTCGCTCATCATGCGGGGCTTACAGGAGCAGAACATTTATGGCGAACTCCGCCCAGGCGCGCAAGCGCGCACGTCAAGCCAGCGCCCAGCGCGACAGCAACATGAGCCAGCGTTCCGAGCTCCGCACTGCGATCAAGAAGGTGCGCAAAGCCATCGAAGCCGGCGACAAGGCCGCTGCACAACAGGTATTCCAGGCCTCCATGAGCGTGATCGACAGCATTGCCGACAAGCAGATCGTTCACAAGAACAAGGCAGCACGCCACAAGAGCCGTCTGTCCCAGGCAGTCAAAAACATGGCCTGAGCGTCGGGCGCTCACGGGAGAAACGACCCGCGCCGCAAAAAACGCCGCATTCAGCGGCGTTTCAGACTGCTGACAAAGCCCCCACTCGTTGGGGGCTTTGTGTTTGAATCGTGGGCATGCTCAAACCGCCCGCCCCCCACCAGCACCGTCTGGAAATGGTCACCCTCGAGGAGCTGGTTCCCGCGGACCACCTGCTTCG
>JBDRCF010000029.1:0-63298 GCA_043821985.1 Pseudomonadota bacterium | reverse complement strand
CTCCGGCCTCCCGGCCGGAGCACGGCGCGCATGCCCAACATCAACATCATTCGGCCGGGCATACGAATATCGCAAACGGCTTCTAAGAAAAAATACCTAGAAGGATAGAGAATCAACCCACTGTTGCCATGGTCTCGGTGCGCTTAATGTTCAAGTGCACGCTCGATGAGGAGTTCGACCATGTCCGACGATACGCCTTTCCAGTCCCGACGCGCCTTTCTGCAGGCGTTACCGGCGATCACCGCCGGCGTGGCACTGCCCATGAACACCGCCCGCGCCGCCGAAGGCAAGCACCATTGGGCCATGCTGGTGGACGTGCGCAAGTGCATCGGCTGCCAGGCCTGCACCGTCAGTTGCATCATGGAAAACGCGGTGCCGGAGAACAGCTTCCGCACCATCGTTTCCACCTACGTCGTGCAGCAGCAGGAAGCGGACGGCCAGACTACGGCGGCCGCCTACGTGCTGCCGCGCCTGTGCAACCATTGCGACAATCCCCCCTGCGTGCCGGTCTGCCCGGTAGGCGCCACCTTCAAGCGCGACGACGGCATCGTGGTGGTGGACGGCGACCGCTGCGTGGGCTGCGCCTATTGCGTCCAGGCCTGCCCGTACGACGCCCGCTTCATCAATCACAATACGAATAAAGCCGACAAGTGCACCTTCTGCGCCCACCGGGTCGAGGCCGGTCTGCTGCCGGCCTGCGTCGAAACCTGCGTCGGCGGGGCACGCATCTTCGGCGATCTGAACGATGCCGAAGGCGAACTGCGGCACCGGCTGGACGCCGCCAAACGAAGCGATCCAGGCGCGGTCAAGGTGCTCAAGCCCGAAGCCGGCACCCAACCCAACGTTTTCTACATCGGTCTCGACCCCCGTTTCCAGGGGCGCGTCGACGGCCAGGCCGCCCTGTGGCGGCCGAGCGAGCACGGAGGCTAATCATGAATCCATCCATTGTCGAAGTCGTCAACGTGGCCCGCGAAGTGGCGTGGCTGCCTTGGGCGGTCCAGTACTTTTTCCTGATCGGCCTGTCCGTGGGCTGTTTTCTGCTCAGCACGCCCGAGTTCGTGCTGCGGTGGTCCGGCTGGGAGCGGGCGAGCCGCCTGGCCCTGCTGGGCGCGCTGACCTGCGGCCTGACCGCGCCCGTCGCGCTGCTCGCCGACCTGCACCAGCCCGGCCGCTTCCTCAACTTCTACCTGTACCCCAATTTCGGCTCCTGGATGGCTTGGGGCGCTTTTTTCATTCCCCTGTATCTGGGCGGCCTAGTGCTCTACGCCTGGCTGGCGCTGCGCCCGGACCTGAAGCGTCTGGCCGATACCGGCGGGCGCGGGGCGGCCGTCTACCGGGCGCTGGCCTACGGCGGCCACGACAGCCTGGGCGCGATCCGGGTCGCCGCCATCCTGGCCTTGTCCGGCGCCGCGCTGGTCGCGCTCTACACCGGCATGGAAGTGATGGTGGTGCGCGCCCGCCCCCTCTGGGACACGCCCTTCCTGCCGGTGCAGTTCTTCATCACCGCGGTGGCCGGCGCCATTGGCCTGGTACTGGTGCTGGATCGTTTCCTCGGCGGCGGCCGCGCGGCGGAGGACGCCCCGCTGTTGCGTCTGCTGGCGGCAACCCAGTTGCTGGTGCTGGCCGTGGGCGCCGCCTGGCTGCTGCTGGGTCTCACCGGCCTGTCCCCGCGCCACGCGGAGGCGCTGGCCCAGGTGGCGCCTGCGGCCGCCTGGCAAATCACCGCGGTGTGGGCCGCCGGCAGCGCGCTCGCCACGCTCTGGCTCGCACTCGCCGCACGGCATCCGGCGTGGCGGCTGACCGCCGGCCTGATCGCGCTGCACAGCGCCTGGATGATGCGCTGGACGATATTCATCGGCGGCCAGGAAATCCCGAAAACCGGCGCCGGCTACTACGTCTATCACCTCCCCCTGGGCCACGAAGGGCTGCTCGGTATCGCCGGCACCGCCGGCCTGTGGATCGCCGTTCTCATCCTGCTTGTCTCGGTCCTGCCCTGGGCCGGCCAACGCCACGCCCAAGCCTAAGGAGAATGTCATGACTACCACCAATCGCCGCAAAATTCTCGCCGCCAGCGGCCTGATCGCCTTCGGCGCCGGCTTCAGCGCCACCGCCAAGCGCATGCTCGATCCCCTGCTGGGCCGCAACAAACCGAAGAGCCGATACAACGGGGCCTCCCTCGAACCCGAGTTCAGGGTCGATCCGGCAACCGGTGTGCTGAATCTGAACCCGGCACAACAGGTGAGCTACACCGCCTGTCTCGGCTGCACCACGATGTGCGGCGTACGGGTGCGCATCGACCGCGCCAGCGGCAAGGTATTGCGCGTCGCCGGCAACCCCTACAGCCCGCTCTCCACCGAGCCGCACCTGCCGATGAAAGCGTCGATTCGCGACAGCTTCGTCTCCTTCTCCTGTTTCCAGGACAAGGGCCTGGCGGGACGCTCCACCGCCTGCGGGCGCGGCAACGCGGTGCTGGAGCAGATGGACTCGCCGTTCCGGGTGCTGCGCCCAATGAAACGGGTGGGGCCGCGCAATTCGGGACAATGGGAACCGATTCCATTCGAACAGCTGATACGGGAACTGACCGAGGGCGGCAACCTGTTCGGGGAAGGCCAGGTCGAGGGCCTGAAAGCCCTGCGCGACCTGACCACCCCGATCGACCCGCAGCGCCCGGAACTGGGGCCGAAAGTCAACCAGGTGGCCCTCTTTACCAACTTCAACGATGGCCGCCTGGCTTTCGGCAAGCGTTTCATGCAGCAGGCCTACGGCTCGCTGAATGTCGTCGGGCATGGTTCCTATTGCGGCGGCGCCTACCGTTCCGGTTCCGGCGCCCTGTTCGGCGACATGAAAAAAATGCCTCATGGCAAGCCGGATTTCGCCAACACGGAATTCGCGCTCTTCATCGGCACCGCGCCCGCCAATGCGGGCAATCCGTTCAAGCGCCAGGGCGCGATGCTGGCCCGCGGCCGCACCGAGGGCAAACTCAACTACGTGGTGGTGGACCCGGTGCTAACCAACGCCAACAACATGGCAACCGGTGAGCGCGGACGCTGGATTCCGATCAAGCCCGGCGCCGACGGTGCCCTGGTCATGGCCATGATGCGCTGGATGTTCGAGAACGGCGGCTACGACGCGAAATATCTCTCGCACCCCAACCTGACAGTGGCGAAGGCGGCCGGCGAGCCGTCCTGGAGCAACGCCACCCATCTGGTCGTCGTCGAGCCCGGCCACCCGCGCCAGGGCCGTTTCCTGCGCGGCTCCGACCTGGGGCTGGTGTTGCCCGAGGAGGAACGCTACAAGGAAAACGACCCCTTCGCGGTAATCGGCGCCGAGGGCGCGGTGCCGCACGACCAGGCAACGGGACCGGCACAGCTATTCGTCGACAGCACGATCGAGGTCGATGGCAAACCGCTCAAGGTCAAATCCTCGCTGCTGCTGTTGCACGAGCAGGCGTTCGCCCGCAGCCTCGACGAATACGCCGCCGCCTGCGGCATCCCGGCGCAGACCATCGCCGCCCTGGCAAAGGAGTTCTCCAGCCACGGCAAGCGCGCGGCGGCGATCGCGCACGGCGGCATGATGGCCGGCAACGGTTTCTACAACGCCTACGGCGTGGTCACCCTGAACGCCCTCATCGGCAACCTGAACTGGAAAGGCGGGCTGAGCATGAACGGCGGCGGTTTCAAGGATGCCGGCCCCGGCCCGCGCTACAACCTGGCAGCTTTCCCGGGCATGATCAAACCCTCTGGCATACCTTTGGGGCGCAACGTGCCGTACGAGAAAAGCGCCGAGTTCGCTGCGAAGAAGGCGGCAGGCAAGGCCTATCCTGCCCGGGCACCCTGGTTTCCGAACGCGCCGGCCCTGGCCACCGAATGGCTGACCGGCGCCGTCAACGGCTACCCCTACGGCATCAAGGCACTGTTCCTGTGGAGCGCCAACCCGGTCTACGGTATTCCCGGCCTGCGCGCGCAGGTGGAAAAGGATCTGGCGGATCCGAAAAAGATTCCGCTGATTGTTTCCATCGATCCGCTGATCAACGAGAGCAATGCGTTCGCCGACTACATCGTGCCCGACGCGCTGCTGTACGAGAGCTGGGGCTGGGGCGCGGCCTGGGGAGCGGTACCGACCAAGGCCAGCACCGCGCGCTGGCCGGTGGTGGAGCCGAAGGCGGACAAGCTGGCGGACGGTCAGGCGATCGGCGTGGAAACCTTCTTCATCGCCCTGGCGAAGGCCATGTCGCTGCCCGGCTTCGGCCCCGGCGCCATCGCCGACATGGACGGCAACACCTACCCGCTGGAGCGGCCGGAAGACTGGTACCTGCGCGGCGGCGCGAACATCGCCTGGCAAGGCAAGGCGCCGGTCGGGGATGCCAGCGACGAGGACATCCTGCTGTCCGGCGTCGAACGCCTGCGGCCGCTGCTGGAACGTACCCTGAAACAGGAAGAAGTGCGCAAGGTGGCCTTCATCCTCGCCCGCGGCGGGCGCTACCAGCCCGCCAGCGAGACCTACAGCGAGGACAATCCGGAATGGATGACCCACCGCTACGACAAGGGCCTGCAGATCTACAACGAAAACCTGGGCGCGGCGAAAAACAGCATCACCGGCAAGCGCTTCACCGGCTGCGCCACCTGGACCGGTCCGGTGTTCGCCGACGGCACGCCGATGCGCACGCTTTATCCGGAGGCCGAGTGGCCGCTGCAACTGGTCAGCTTCAAGTCGGCGCTGCAGAATTCCTACTCCATCGCCGCCTCGCGGCTGCGCGGCATCCACCCGGAAAACCCGGTGCTGATGCATCCGGCGGATGCGGCCCGCTTTGGGCTGGAAAGCGGCGACGCCGCGGTGATCCGCACCCCCGGCGGCAGCGTGCGCGGCCGCGTGATCGTGCATGCCGGGGTGATGCCCGGCGTGCTGGCGGTCGAACACGGTTTCGGCCACAAGGAACTGGGCGCCCGTGCCCACCGCATCGGCAAAGCGCGCCAGCCCGACGTGCCGGCCATCCGCGCCGGGATCAACCTCAACGACCTGGGACTGGCGGACCCGACCCGCCAGGGCAAGTCGGTGTGGGTGGACGCAGTATCGGGCACCGCGGTGCGCAACGGCCTGCCGGCCGCGATCGCGCGCGCCTAGGCGGGGTGGAACCGGGCGCCGGCGCAAGGAGAAAGCCATGGCCATGACGATGCATGTGGACGTGGTGAGCATCGAGACGTCGATCTTTTCCGGCCGGGTGGAGCGTGTCGTCGCCCCGGCGGAAATGGGCGAGGTCGGCATTTATCCCGGGCATGCGCCCCTGCTCACCCGCCTCAAGCCCGGTGTCGTACGGCTGAAGATTCCGCACCAGGCGCAGGAAAATATCGTTTACGTTTCCGGGGGCATACTGGAGGTGCAACCCGGCGGCGTGGCCATTCTGTCCGACATCGCCATCCGGGAAAAGGATATGGAAGAAGGAACGCTGGAAGTTGAAAGGCGGAAGGCCGAAGAAACCATGAGAAACCGCGTCACCGCGGCGGAATATGCCAGGCTGGAGGTCGAGCTGACCAAGGCCCTGATGTCCTTGCAGGGCATTCAGAAACTGCGCCACGGCAAGAAGGGGTTTTGAATCCGGGCGGCTAGCAGCCTGTCGGACTTGAAGAATCGAAGCGAAAATTTGGCTGGGCGAGGACAGATTTTGACGATTTTGCAGGGCAATAGTCGTTCTATTGCTCAAAAAATCGGCGAAATATGGACCGGCCAGGCAAATTTGCAGCCGATTTCCTTCAAGTCCGACAGGCTGCTAGATTGGCGCACCTGATTGCGAGGCGCAGCAGAAACCGTTCACCGGCCGACCCTGTGAGCTGTGAAATGCCGAAAAATAGCGCTTGCAAGCTGTCGAGGCCCAGACTCGTGACCTGGCCGCATGGGTCGGATTTGCTTTGTTCGGGTAGCCTCAAATCGTTTCGAAGACAGCCATGCCTTTGATGTCGAAATTGTCGATCAGCACTGAATGGAGGCCACGATGACTATCACCTGCTCTGTGGCCCCATAGCAGACGGATGCTGAGATCAATTGTGGGGCGTCGGCCTGAACAGTCACTCTCACATGGCGACTGACGGCCCTCGAAAGTCTGCTTTAAGGACTGGCTCCGAATTAGTGCTACCGGCCAGCTTGAGACAATCAAAAAATTGAGAATTACAAGCTCTATAAGGCTGGTTCCAGCCAGTTACCGGTCGATTGCGAAACCCACAGAGTTTTTCCAGCAGCCCCCGATCACGCAACCGGCGCAGCAAGCTGCTCGCTTGCAGGGTATCGAGTCCAGAAAAGTCCCGGCAAGCCGTGCTATCCACCACCCCGGTTTCGCGCGCATAAATCAGCGCCTTGAGCCAGGCATAGTCGTCCTCTGTCAGCAGGTGGTGCAGGAACAGAGTGCCCTTGAACGCGTTCTTCTGCCGATGTCGGGTCCTGGCCGGATCATTTCTTACCCTTGGTCTTCTTTGAGGTGGTCGGCAGCGGCAATGGGTTGGCGGAAACATTTTTAACCGTGTCGCCAGTAACTGCATCGGTCTGTGACAGGTAGTTCGTTTTGCTGACTACCGGTTTGCCGCTCTTGGTTTCCAGTTCCTTGCGGGCGTTGCCGGCGATGGTGCCGCCTTCCTTGGCCGCAACGCGATTGTCTTCAAGCCCTTGGGCGTCCTTGCGGCGCGCGATTTCCGTGGTGCTGGCTTCGCCCAGCATGGTAAAGATCAATTCCAGATCGGTCATGTGGTCGCGCAGATTGTTGCCAGTCTTGACCTTGTGCAACCCCTTGAGCCGACGATGCGCGCCGGGTGTTACGCCGAAAGTGGCGCGTGCAATTTCAGCGGTGAGGATGGAATATTCCTTGCCCTCCTGCACCCCGCGTGTTTTCCATTCGTCGGTCAGTTCGCCGCGCACGGCGATGGAGCGCAGCCGCTTTTCTATCCACGCCTGCGGATAACCCTTGGTCTGATACAGCTCGCGGGCACGGGCGCTGGCGAGTTCCGGGTTCTCGATTTCCTTTACCCGCTCGTAACCCACCTGCGCCAGCCAGCGCTTGAAGGGCTCGGCACGGGGTGAGGGAATCGACTGGATGATGCGGAACAGCCCCTCGGTGTTGGCGCAATCGGTAATACGCTGCTTGCCGTCCGGTGCTTCAAGTTTCAACCCGTGACAAACTGTCACGACTTCGCTGCCCTCCGCGCCCAGCCGTTGTTTCAGCTTGCGCCAATAGGCGCCGGCATCGGCGCTTTCAGTGAGCACGGCACAGACATCCACGACAGAGAACCACCACTCATCCTTGTGCCAGGTGCGGCGGATGGCTTTTTCCTGAAAAACGACGAGATGGTTTTCCGGTTTGTCTGGCAAGGCTGTCTTTTTGCTCATGGAGTCTTTTCCTGATTTCGTGTCACTCGTGTCTTTCGGCGATTCGGTACACGTTCTACACGCCCCCTGGCTGGTGGGGATGATGCGTCCAGATAGTTCATTGGCGGCGGCGAGGGCATTAACCCTGAAGCCGTCCATGCGGACCACAACACGGGTGGTGCCGCCGTCGGTTGAGTAAAGCAGTTCAAATCCGGACTTCTGCCCACAGGCTCCCTCAATCCAGATCGGCCGGGTCCGCGCGCAGCATCAGGCGCGCGAGTTCGGCGGCGGAGCCGGTGTGGGTTTTCTCCATCACGTGCTGGCGGTGCACGTGCACGGTCTTTTCGCTGATGTCCAGCTCCCGCGCGATCAATTTGTTGGGCAGGCCGTGCGCCACTCTCAGTGCGACTTCCCGCTCGCGCGGCGACAGCCGTTCCAGCAGCGCATGGGCCTGGTCGTGGCGCCGCTCTGCCGCCAGTTGCCGGGAACTGCGGCGCACCGCCTGGGTCACCGCATCGAGCAGCACCTGGTCCCTGAACGGCTTTTCCAGAAAATCGCAGGCCTCCTGCTTCATGGCCTGCACCGCCAGCGAGACATCGCCGTGGCCGGTGATGAAAATGATCGGCAGGGTGCGGCCCTGGGCGCGCAGCACCTGCTGCAGTTCCAGCCCGCTCATGCCGGGCATGCGGATGTCCAGCACCAGGCAGCCGGGTGCGCCCGGCTGGTAGGCGGCGAGGAATTCCTCGGCGCTGGCGTGGGCCTGGGTGCGCCAGCCGACCGAGTCGAGCAGGAACACCAGGGAGCGGCGCAGCGCCGTGTCGTCGTCGACGATATGGATCAGGGCCTGGTCAAGGGGTGAGGTCATCGGCGGGCAGGGTAAAAATAAACGTCATGCCGGACGCGGGGGCGTTGGCCTCGGCCCACAGCCGTCCGCCGTGGGCCTCGACGATGGTTTTGCAGATCGACAGGCCCAGCCCCATGCCGTCGGGCTTGGTGGTGAAAAAAGGCTCGAACAGATGCTGCGCGGACGCCGGCGCCAGGCCGGCGCCGTGGTCGCGGATGGCGATCCGGTAGGCGCGCCCCTCGCGCGCCAGGGTCACGTCGATGGCGCGCGCGTCGGGCGGCAGTTCCTGCATGGCGTCGGCGGCGTTCTTCAACAGGTTGAGCAGCACCTGCTCGACTTGCAGGGCATCCGCCTCGACCCGCGTGCCGGGCGGCAGGCGGTCGGCAATGTCGATGCGCGGCGCGCCCGGCAGCATGCCGCCGAACAGGGCGGCGGCCTCCCGCACCATATCCGCCAGCGGGCGCCGCTCCCGCACCGCGGCGCGCTTGCGGGCGAAGGCGCGGATGCGGCGCACGATGCCGCCGGCGCGCTCCGCCTGGGCGGCGATTTCCCGGCTCGCTTCGGCCAGGATGTCCGGCGTGTAACGGCCGCTGTCGAGACGGCGCACCAGGCTTTGGGCGTAGTTGGCGATGGCGGCCAGCGGCTGGTTCAGTTCATGCGCCAGGGTGCCGGACAGCTCGCCCAGGATCGACAGGCGGGACAAATGATCGAACTGCTCCTGGTGGGCGCGCATGCCCGCCTCGGCCGCATCCCGTTGCGCCAGCGCCTGGCGCAGCGCCGCGGTGCGAGCATGGACCTGCTGCTCGACGCGGACAGCGTGCACGACCCAGCCGGCCAGGGCCGCGAAAAAAAGCAGGAGGAACGGCCAGTAGCGGCGCGCCAGCGCTTGCAGGGTGGTCTCGCGCAGATAGGCGTAAGGGCCGATCTGCAAATCCCGGAACAGTTCGTGCACCGCCTGGTAATCCGCCGGCACCGTCCAGGCATGGCCGGTGGGGGAAGCCGGCATCGACAGCAGCGCCGTGGCCACGGCCTTGGCCAGGTGCAGATCGGTATGGCGCAGCGTGGCGATGGGCCAGTCCGGGTAGAGTTCGGACGACAGGCCGCAGGCTAAGCCCTCCACCCGGCGCGGCGAGAGCACCTTGAAGTCGGCAAGCCGGATGGCGCCGTCCCGCGCCAGCTCTTCCAGCAGGCAGGCGCGCACGATCCCGGCATCGGCCTGACTGCGGGTCACCGCCGTGACGATGCGCTGCATGGGGAAGCCGACAAAGTCGAGGCGCGCGAAGTCTTCCGGCTCGACGCCCTGGCGCCGGAACTCGCGCCAGGCCACCTGGAAGCCGCCGAAGGCATCCTCGCCGACGGCGGCCACCCGCTTGCCCTTGAGGTCGGCCAGCACGTTCAGGTCGCGCCGGTCGGCGCGAACGATCACCGCCGAACCGATCGCCTGCGAGGGCGAGGGCACTCCGGGCGAATCCAGCGTGGCGATGCGGCTGACGCCGAATTCGGATTCCAGGGCCGTATACTGGCCGCTGTTGGTGATGACGAAATCCAGTGCCTGCTGCTGTACCGCCTGGCGCAAACCGGCCACATCGTAATAAGCCAGGACGAAGCGCCGTTCCGGCAGGGCGGCTTCGAGCTGCGCCGCCAGCGGGGACCAGGTGGGCACGGCAATCTCGGCGCCGAGGAAAGCGAGGACGCCGATCCGTACCGGCGGTGCGGTCTGCGCGTGGGCCGTGGGTGTGCGCGCCAGCACGGCCACCAGCACGGCCACCAGCATGACCAGAAGCAGTGCCCGCAAGCGGATCCGCGCGCCGGTACAGCGCCCATGCGGCCCTTTCCATGGATTCATGCCGCAACCGCCATTTCCGGTTGCACCCGTTCCGGACGGTATGTCAGGGCGACCGGCCTGAACATGAGGGCCGCAGGGGCGGCAGCGCTCCAGTTGGGCGCCAGCCGGGAAATGCAACTATTTGCCATCGCGCCCGCCATCCATGGTCGCCGCCATGTCCTTTTCCAACGTTCAAATAGCGATCCGAGCGTAGCATCCGGAAACAGCTTGTCCATCTGCATATTGACTATCTGCTTTGATATGAGAAACAACGTCCATTCTCGCAGATAGAGACCGTATGCGAACTGCGGGGAAATTGCGCCAGGATTGCTTCCCGGCGTTTCCCTTGGCCCGGGCCGTTCCCTTCGGGGATCGGCACCCGGCCCGGCCCCCCGGCCTCACTAATACCGCCATCGACATTACTTATTGGCCGCCCCCTCCCTGCCAGCGGAAAATTGGCCAACTGACTTTCACGGAGACATCCATGGCCACCCGCGATACCCTCACCCCCAAAGAAGCCCAATGCAGCGGCGGCGCCGATTACGCCGCGCTGGCGCTGGAAGCCCTGCAGGAACCCGCCGATGCGGCCTACGCCAAGGAACTGATGGACCGCGTGGCGGACGATTGCCAGTTCACCAAGGACCTGGCGGCCTGCGCCATCGTCTACAAGGCGCTGGGCGAGCAAGGCCGCGCCGAGGAACTGCTGCAGACTGCCGAGGACTACTGCATGAGCGGCGAGGAGCAGATCGCGCTGGCCGAGGCCAAGTTCAAGGTACTGGGCGACAAGGCGGCCGCGGTGGGCGCATATGAGAAGGCGCTGAAGGAAACCAACAACCTCGACCCGCTGATCGACCTGGCGAAGAACGTGATGAGCGTCATCGCCGACGGCGCGTTTGCCAAGAAAATACTGGAAAAGGCCGAAGCGAAAATTTCCCGTGCGGTCGAATACAGCAAACTGGCAGCGGCCTCGACCGAGCATCTGCTCGACAAGGATTACGCCGCGGCGATCTTCAACAAGGCCGGCGAGAAGCTTTCCAGCGTGCCCGACCTGCTGTCGCTGGCCGGCGAGGTCACCAAGACGCTGGGCGACCCGGCGCGCGCCAAGGCCTTGTACGAGCGTGCCCTGGCCGGCGCCACCGACTTCAGTGCCGCCAAGACGCTGATCGAATCGGCCAAGCAGGCGGGCGACACTGCATTCATGCAGTCTGCCCTGAAAAAGGCGGGGGACCTGGCGAGCGCCACCGGCGACTACATCGAGCTCGCCGAAGGCCTGGCCGGCGTGGGCGACAAGCCGGGGGCGGCGGCCCTGCTCGACAAGGCCGAAGACGCCGTGGCCGGACTGGACGAAATGCAGAAGCTGGTGGCCGCGGTGGAAGCGCATCTGGCCGACGACGCCGAACGCCTCGCCCGTGTAAAAATCAAGCTGGAGAAGCGCCAGGCCAACCACGCACGCTATATGGAGTTCCAGCAGCTGGAAAAAGAGGCCGTCAGCGTCAAGCAATTCCTCGCCCTGGCCGACCGCGTGCGGCTGGAACTGGAAGACCCGTTCTACGCCGCCAAGCTGATCGAGTCGGCCGAAACCCTGCTCGACGGCACCGGCTACCAGTTCTCGCGCTACAAGCCCATCATGCTGGCGGTGGACAAGAATCTGGATGACACCGACTGGCTCTCCCGCCTGCTCGACCGCGCCGCAGAAAACGCCACCGACTTCATCGCGTTCAAGGATCTGGTGGTCACCGCCGCGCATCTGCAACACCGCGAACTGGGCGTCTCCAAGGCCCGCGCCTACCTCGCCGCGCGCGAAACCGCGCTGGCAACCGACCCGAATGCCACGGTCTACGACACGGCGAAACTCGCCGAGGCAAGTTTCGCCGCAACGCAGGATGCAACCGAAGCAGGCCGTCTGCTCGAGGCCGCGCGCGCCCAGGCCAAGGACCACTTTGCACTCACCCACATCGGCCGCCTGTATGCGTCCATGGGCAACAGCGCCCGGGCCGATGAACTCTATGCGGCCGCCGCGGCTGCCTGCCCGAATGGCGACGCCTGCATCCAGTTCATCGATCGCCTGAAGGGATTCGCGCTCCCGGCCGAGACGCTGAAAAAATGGTACGCCCAATGCGGTGCCCACTTGAGCAAGCCTGCCGACAAGCTGCGCTGGGCCGAAGGCATCGCCGACGCGCTCAACGACAAGACCTGGGCAGCCGAGGTGTATGGCCAGCTTGCGGGACAATTCAGCGGTGCCGATGCCGCGCGCTTCGAGCTTTCCCGCCGTTCGCGCGCCGACCTGAATTTCTTCGGCGCCACCCGCCGTCACTAAGCTGCCGCCCGGCCGATGGGATGGCCGTGCCGACCGCCCGCAATACCCCTGAAAACAGCCCGGTTACACGGGCTGTTTTTATTTGTACACTCCAGATAAAGCTGTCTTCAGGAGTGCGTGATGCTTGAACTTTCTGCTCTCATCGACACGGTGCAAAAGAATTGCACCATCGCCGACGCCCGCCACGCGCGCGACATGACGATGTGCACCTTCCTGCTAGAAATGCGCGAGTATTACCGTTGGGAAATGGAAATCCCTTACGGCGCGCGTCTGCCCAAGGATGAGCTCGGCGACTGGCTGAATGCGCGCGAAAGCCTGTGGGACGCGGTCGAGGAAGAAGATTTCGCGCCGCTGCCGCTCACCGCATCCGGCATCGATCCGTTCGAGGCCGACGACATCAACCGTGCGCTGATCCCGCAAGGGCTGGTCTACAGCAGCGGACTGGGACGCTTCCGCAAGCCGCATTTCGTGCTGGCCGAACTCAAGCGCGCCGAAGTGCGCGACGGCGTGCAGGTGCTGGTGGCCGGCTGCGAATATGCACGCGACCTGATCGCGCCGCCTGCGGCCATGCGCGACGGCGCCATCTTCCTGCGCATGGACGCGGTGCGCCGCCTGCTGTGGAACAGGTACGAAGAATGGCAGTGGAAGGAAAAGGACACCGCGCTGGGACGCGCGTTTGCCCACTACGACTTCGAGCGCGACATCGACCGCGGCCTCGACCGCATGGCCGAAGCGGAGAGCGAGGCGATGATTCTTCACGAGATCGGCGAGGCGCGCGCAGAAACGCTGCTGGGCGAGGACTGGAATGCGATGCTCGGCCACCTCAATTCCCGGCATGCCGAGCTGCTGGCGCGCGCGGTGCGCGACCATCTGGCCGACTGCCTGATCACGCTGCCGACGCTGCTCGAACGCGAAGCCATCGGTTCGCTGCATTTCTACCTGGCGAATCTGTCCGGGCTGCGCCGCGCCCTGTTCCCGGCACTCCCGCAGGCATACGACGCCTGGCTCGGCAACGGCGACACTGCCCGCCTGACTTCAGTGGTGAAGGCGGCCGAATCCCACTGGCTGGATGCCGCCCGCCTGCTGACGACGACCTACCATCACGATCCGGCGCAGGGCAACGCGCAGCTCAACGCGCTGGCCAATGGCGATCTCGCCGGCCTCCGGCTCTAGACGAAAAAAACGGGCGCCAGGCGCGCCCGTTTTCTACCACCCCGCTTTTATGCCGGCACCGCGGCTTCCTGGCCAAGTTGTTCGGCAATGGAATCGAGCAACTGCTGTTCCTGGTACGGCTTGCCCAGATACACGTTGACGCCGATTTCCATCGCGTGGTTGCGGTGCTTGTCCGCCGTGCGCGAGGTGATCATGATGATCGGCACCGTCTTCAAACGTGCGTCGCTGCGCATCACGCGGGCCAGTTCGAACCCGTCCATGCGCGGCATTTCGACGTCGAGCAGCACCACATCTGGAATCAGGTCGTGCATTTTTTCCAGCGCGTCGACGCCATCCTTCGCGCTATCGACGCGGAAGCCTTCGCGGGTGAGCAGGCGGGTCGTGATCTTGCGCACGGTGAGCGAATCGTCGACCACGAGCACCAGCGGCGGTTGCAGTGCGGCGCTGACTTCGGCCGTCTCGGCGGGTACCGTACGCTCCACGGCGGTACGCGGCAGGCTGGCCCAACGCAATGCCAGCGGCACCGGGTTGAGGATCAGGATCACGCGTCCGTCGCCGCGTACCGTGGCGCCTGCGACGCCGGTGATGCGCGCCATCTGCGGGCCGATGTTCTTGACCACGATTTCGCGCGTGCCTTCGATCGCGTCGAGCAGCACGGCTGCCTGGCTGGAACCGCTTTTCAGCAGCACCACCGGGTTGTAGCGCTGCACCTCGTGCACCGCCTCGGTATCGCCCAGCAGATGCGGCAGATAGGAGAACGGATAACGCGCACCGCGCCACGTCAGCTCGCCGGCTGCCATGGCCTGCTCCAGATCATGCGGCTTGAGTTCCAGCACCTGCTGCACCAGGGGGGCCGGCAGCGCGTAATCGTGCTTGGCGGCCTGGATCATCACCGCCTGGGTCATCGCCAGGGTGAGCGGCAGATAGATGTTGAAAGCGGTGCCTGCGCCGGGCATGGAGGTGATGTCGATACGGCCACCCAGCGCGGAGATCTCGCTCTTGACGACGTCCATGCCGACGCCGCGCCCGGCAACCTGGCTGACGGTTTCGGCGGTGGAGAAGCCGGCGGCAAAAATCATCTGTGCCAGCAGCGATTCGGTCGGCTCGACGCCCGGCAGCAGCAGGCCGTTGGCCTCCGCCTTTTCGCGGATACGCGCATAGTTGAGGCCGGCACCGTCGTCCTTCACGGTCAGCATCATTTCGTTGCCGGTCTGGCGCGCCGACAGAACGATCTCGCCAAACTCGGCCTTGCCCGCCGCCCGGCGTACCTCGGGGTCTTCAATACCATGTGCCAGGGCATTGCGCAGCAAGTGCTCCAGCGGCGCGGTCACCTTCTCCAGCACCGAGCGGTCGATTTCGAGTTCGCCGCCCTGGATATCGAGCTGGGCGCGCTTGTCGACATCGCGCGCGGTCTGACGCACGGTCCGATACAGGCGCTCGGCCACCGAATACAGCGGCACCATGCGGACTCGCAGCAGATCCTGCTGCAGTTCGCGGTTCAGCCGCGTCTGCTGGATCAGCGCGGCATCCGCCTCGCCCAGGCGGGCCAAGAGGATATGTTGCACCGTGGAGATGTCGTTCACGCTTTCGGCGAGGAAACGGGTGACTTCCTGGAAACGGGTGAAGCGGTCGAACTCCAGCGGGTCGAATTCATCGGCCGCTCCCTGTGTCTGGAAGGTCGCTTGCATCTGCGACTCGGCCTGGATCTCGACTTCGCGGATGTGCCCGCGCAGGCGCACTAGCGCTTCCGACAATTCGTTGACGTGACGCTTGAACGCAAACACTTCGCTTTCGATGCGTGAACGGGCGATCGCCACTTCGCCCGCCTGGTTGACCATGCGGTCGACCCAGTCGGCCCGCACGCGCAGCGTCAGGGCATTGCTTTCCCGCGTGACCGGTGTCGCAGGCGCAAGCGGGTCGGTCGCCGCGGCAGCCGCAGGTTCGTCACGACCCAGCACCGGCTCGACCGGCGCTTCCAGCGGGGCGGGCGCGTCCTCGAGCGCCGGCGCAAGGTCGCCCTGTTTCAGGTGTTCCACGGCATCGGCCAGCCGGTCGAGCTGGGCTTCCAGCGTATCGAACACGTCGTGGCTTGCTGCCAGATGGCCTTCGATCACGGCGATCACGCGCGATTCCATCACGTGGGTCAGTTCGCCCAGGCGCATCGCACCGACCATGCGCGCACTGCCCTTGATGGTATGCAGGTTGCGGCGGAGCGCGTCGCGCGGGCCCGTGCCGGCGGGCGCCTCTTTCCAGGCGCGGAGTTGCGCGCTGGTATCCGGCACCAGCGTATCGGCTTCCTCGAGGAAGATCGGCAGCAGCTGCTGGTCGATTTCATCGGCCACTTCGCGCCGTTCGAATACGGGTGCCGGCGCGGTATGTTTGATGTCGGGGACCAGGGCGCTGATATCCGGCAGGAGGGGCGCCGTTTCGGCTTGAACGGCGGCGGTCGGCTCGACAGTGTGCTCTGGCTCGGCCGGCGCTTCCTGTTCCTGGACTTCGGCGGACAGTACGTTCATCTCGCCCGCGTCATCATGAAGCGGAGCAGATGCCGCGTCGGGCACCAACGATGTCTGTTCATCCTCCAGTTCGCCCAGCGTTGCGATCAGGTCGTCTGCCGCGTCGGGCAGATGTCCCTTCTCGATGCTTGCGATCATCTCGTGCAGGCGCGCAACGGTATCCTGGACCAGCGAGAGATGCGAAGACGGCATGGGCGCATGCACGAAGCGGTTCCAGTACTGCTCGAAGGCATGCGACAGATCCGACAGGGCGGTGATGCCGGCAGTCCCCGCAATGCCGCCCAGCGTATGGATCGCACGGCGCGCATGCTCGCTGACCGAGCTGTGCGCGGTTTCGGCGTGACGCTCGGCCTCTTCCGTCAACACGGCCAGGCGCTGGTGGGCTTCGGTCATGAAAATTTCGTAAAGCCCGGCGGAGAGGCAAACCGGCCCGATGCAGATTTCGTCCGGCATGAGCGGTTCCGCAGGGATCGCCTCATCGAGCGGATCGGAATGCGCTTGTACGGCGGTAAACGGCTCTGCCTGGGTTTCGTCCGGCGAAGCGGCTTCTTCCTGGATGGGCGGCTCGATGTCGTACCCCCCTGCGGGGGCAATCGCATATTCGATGATCGCGCCAACGTCCAGCACAGGCCGTTCAGCACGGACTACTTCGGCTTCAGGCTGAACATCGTCCACCGTGATCGGTGCAGCATCGGCACGCGCCTCGCAGCCTGCCTGTTCGATCAACTCGACTGGCGTGTCAGCGACAACAGCCCCGGCATCATCCGTCGCACCGTTTTCCAGTGCGGTGGCAGCGCCCTCATGCTCGACCGCTGACAAGGCCAGCCAATCGCTTTCCGCTTCGGCATCGGCCGCAACGTCCATCTCGATTGCGGCCACCGCCTCGCCTTCCGGCACGGCTGCCGCTTCTTCGGTTTCCCCTGCCGTCCCGGTTTCAGCCAACGGCTCGGCTTCTGCAACCGTTTCAGGCCAGTCCGGCGCATTCGCAGCCGGCGCTTCGACAACCTGCTCGGGCGGCGCAGCAACCGGAACTGGCGTCACCTCCAGAGCTTGTCCCTGCGCTACGCGATCGACCGCCGCCAGCAAGGCTGGAACCGGCAAGCTCGCAGGCTGATTGTTCTGCAGGGCGTTCACCCAGTCCTGGAATACCCCGCGTGCCCGTCCCACCAGGCGCAATAAGTCGCCACTGACGGGCTTGTTCTCGGCCAGCCAGCCGTTCATCAATTGCTCGTGACGCCACGCGGTTTCGCCCAGTTCGTCCAGCCCCACCATGCGTCCACTGCCTTTCAGCGTATGGAAGCCACGGCGGATGACGGTCAGGGCAGCCTGGTCGTCGGGATTGGCCTGACAGGCTTCGCTGGCCTCGCCCATGGCCGCCAGCACCTCGTTGGCTTCCTCCAGGAAGATTTCCAGCAGTTCCGCCTCGGATCCTTCGGGAACCGTAACGTGAAGCAGGGCTTCGACAGGCGCGTCGTCGCCAGGCAAACCGGCCACTGCCTCGGTTGCAGCCGCGGCCAGCGGCTCTGCCGTCTCGATGATGACGCCGTATGTGGACACGGCTGTTTCGTCGGCTTGCGCCTCGACCGGCATGCCATTGTCGAATGCGTCGTCTGCACGCAGCTCGAATGCCGGCAGGGTCGAGTCGGTCTCGTCTTCAAGCGCCACGGACATGTCGACCGCAACCCGTTCGGGCAGCGGCAGGCCGGTCAGGGCGGCCACATCGGCATCGAGTGCCAGCGGGGCTTCCGTCGCATCGCGGCAGGCATCGAGTGCGGCGCGCGTCTGCTGTTTCAGCGTGGCGTCGTCGATCAACTCGGCGTCGCGACTGAGCTCGGTCAGGGCATCAAGGAATTTTTTTTTTGTGGCGTCGTCGGATTGATCGCGCCACGCCAGATAGTTTTCCTGTACTTCGGTCTTGCGGGCGGGCAGGCCCGATTCGACGGTGTCGTCGAACGCGCTGTCGTCGGCGCTGTCGGCATCGATCACGCCGAACTCGATCAGCACGGGCCGCAGGATTCTGGCGGCGTCGGCGCGGCCAGCGCAGTAGGATTCGATATACAGTCCGAGGCTGGAGAACGCATCGGCCAAACGTTGCTGGCTCGCATCGTCCGGGTAGCCTTCCTCGGCGAAGGTTTGTACCGTCGCGGTCGCCGCACCCAGCAGGCTGGCAGCGTCGGGCAATTCCAGCATGGTCAACGCGCCTTGCGCCTGCTGCGCCAGCGCGGGCAAACCCGCCAGCGCCTCGCGTTCGCCCGCGTCGCGGAAGAAGGCATCCAGTGCCTCTTCCATCTGTTTCAGGTTCTGGCCGACTTCCTGCGCCATATGCACCAGCATGTCGCGCTCGGCTTCGCGCTGACTGGTGGCCTCCACGACGACGGCCGGCATCTCCCGGCCTTCGATCAAGGCGCGCAGACGAGCCTGCTGGCCTTCTGCGCGAACCGCAAAGTCATTGTGCAGGACGTCCTCCTGATCGACGGCGTTCTGCATGAACAGCAGCGTCGCTGCGACCTCCAGATCCATCTGCTCGCGTGCGTCGCCCTCGCGGGTGGCCCGTGCGGTAGCCGCGGCAGCCAATTCCTCCAGCAGGGGTTTCAGCTTGCTGGCTTCCAGCGCCTGCGCCTGCGGCAGCATGCGTTCCAGGTGTGTCTGGAACTGCGGCAACTGGCCGGCATCGCCTTCCACGTAGGCATGCCAGCTATCGCGTGCCGCCTTGAGGCTTGTCTGCAGGGCATCCAGGACCGGACGCATGCGTGCCAGCGCCTCGGGGTCGAGCATGCCGCGGCCAGGCAGGTAGCGATCGAGGCCGAACGTCGCCCGGACTTCGGCAGCGCGCCCATCCAAGGTCTGACTTTTTGCCACGAAAAACAAGGCATCGCGCAGCAGGCGTTCGGCCACCTGCGGCGAGCCTTCCATCAGGCGGCGCATCTGCAGATCGACCCGGGCCAGCAGCTGTTTGACATGGAAATCGGCCTCGACCCCGTGCGCGATCAGGCTGTCGACAAAACCGACGCAGGCCCACCAGAAGGTTTGCGAGGCTTGAGACGGTGCAATGCGTTCGATCGCGGCCAGCGCATCGCGCATCCGCTTCAATCCCTGTTCGGCCTCGACATTGCGCAGGAAGGCCAGCAGGCCGCGCTGGAACAGGCTGCGCGCGATCTTGACTTCCGCCGCCAGCGCTTCCTGCGTCAAGGCATCGTTGGCTGCCTTGCTATGCGCCCGCGTGCGCAGATCAGGGAAAAACAGTTCGCCTTCGAATACCCGCTCCGCGCCTTGCAGCTCGCGCAGACGTTTGTAGAGGGGAAACAGCGCCAACTCGCCGCTGCCGCGCCCGTCGGCCAGGTCCTTGACCCAGCGCTGCAGGCCTTCGATGGCATTGCGCAAGGCACGCAGCACGTCATCGCTCGGCTGCAGACGGTTCTCATTGACAGCGCCCAGCGCGGATTCGAGGGCGCTCGCCAGCGTGGCCGCGCCTTCGAGGCCCACCATACGGAGCGCACCGGTCACCTGGTGCGCATCGTCGGCCGCCAGGCGCAGGGCATTGGTGAGATCGGCATCCACGCTGTAGGCCTGCACGCGCCCAAGGGCGGCTTGCAGGGCGGCATCGATGTCCCCGCGCACCCAGTTCAACGGGCCGGTATCGTAATCGAGTAAGGCGCTCATGGTGTGTGTTCCTGACGTTGTGTGCTTGGCCTGGGGTCGTTGACCGCTTGTCTACGCGTCAGCCCGCTTCAGGCGAGCTTGAAGCCTGCAACCGAGTTCTTGAGATCCTGAGCCAACTGCTTCATGCCGCCGATCGACTCGGCGGTCTGCTGCGTGCCGCTGCTGGTCTGTGCCGAAATGGACTTGATGTCCTGCATGGTTTCGGCCACCTTGGCGGTCGATTCAGCCTGGCTCTGGGTGGCAGAGGAGATGTCGGCGATCAGGCCGGCCAGTTTCTTCGACACGTCGCCGATCTCGGCCAGCGTCTGACCGGCGGCATCGGACAGCTTGGCACCCTCGACCACGCCCTGGGTCGACACTTCCATCGCCGCCACCGTATCGTGGGTGTCGGATTGAATGGTCTTCACGATCGCGGCAATCTGCTTGGTCGCATCGGCCGAACGTTCCGCCAGCCGCTGCACCTCTTCCGCAACCACCGAGAAGCCGCGACCGGCTTCGCCCGCGGACGCGGCCTGGATGGCGGCGTTGAGCGCCAGCACGTTGGTCTGTTCGGTAATGTCGGAAATCAGTTCGACGATTTCGCCGATCTCCTGCGAGGATTCGCCGAGGCGCTTGATTCGCTTCGAGGTTTCCTGAATCTGTTCGCGCAGGCCGTTCATGCTGGCGATGGCGTTGGCCACCGCCTGCTGGCCCTTCTCGGCGGCGGCCAGCGACTGTTCGGCCACTCGGGCGGATTCGGCGGCATTGCCCGACACCTGTTGCACGGACTGCGCCAAGCTCACCACCGCAGCCGAGGTCCCCTCGATTTCCACGGTCTGACGGCGCGCCGCCTGCTGCAGCGAATCGGACACCTGGCCCGCCTGGCTGGCGGCCTGGTCCATCTGTTGCGCGGCATTGTTGATCCCTCGCACCAGGGTACGCAATTCCTCAACCGTGTAGTTGATCGAGTCGGCCACCGCACCGGTGATGTCTTCGGTCACGCTGGCGTTGATGGTGAGGTTGCCTTCGGCCAGTTCACCCAGTTCGTCCATCAACCGCAGAATCGCTTCCTGGTTGCGGCCGTTTTCCTCTTCGCTCTTGCGCGCCCGCGACTTGGTCTCGTTGATGTTGACCAGCCCCAGCATCACCAGCGAACCGATCGCCAGCAGGCCGAACAGGGCCGCCAGAAGATAGCCGGCACCGCCGACGGACTGATAGTCCTGAGACAGCTGATCGGTGTTCGCCAACAGCGTGTCGCTGCCGGTGAACAGGTTCTTGGCCGACACCTTGGCCTGCAGCAGCGGCTGCGTATTGGCCAGCACGGAGCCGACCACCTCGACCATGTCGCCCATGTTGCTGCCGAGGTCTTCCAGCGTCGCCATGCTGTTCTCGTTGCGGCTGGCCCCGCCAGCCATCAATGCCTGCACGGTATCGCGGAACGACGTCGTGTCTTTCTCCAGCTGCATCACCACGGCAGGGTCGATCAGTTCGGCCGACAGCAGCAGGTTGGCGTTTTTCGGCAGGCGCTGGCTCAACATGACCAGATGGTTGGCACGCGACACTTCGCGCACGCCGGCACCGGAATCGGCCAGCTGGCTGGCAAGCTGCTCGGCCACTTCCTGCAAGTCGACGCTCAGGTCGTTGATGCGTTTGATGCTGACGCTCGTCGCCACCAGGTTTTTCTGCTGCGACAGGATTTGTGCGACCTGTGGATTGAACGTCTTCCATTGCGCCTCGATCTTCTCCAGCGTCGCGCGCGCCGCGCCGGTGGACGCAGGCACGGCATCGTCGCCTTCGGTCAAGCCCTTCAGCGTCGCCTCGAACGAGGCTTTCCCCGCTGCCAGCTTCTTGAAGGCCGCGGCATTACCCAGGACAGACTGCTGGGCGGTCAGCGGCAGGCGCTGCGACAACACTTTCAGCTCACCCGCGCGCGTTTCATAACCGGTGCGATTGTTGACCTGAATCGAACTGTAGATGGTGAAGCCGGCCGCCAGCAGCAGGGAGATGATCAGGGTGCCGCCGGTATAGAGATATTGTTTCTCGACGGGCAGGCTGCCGATCAAGGGTGCCTTGCCGGGCTCCTTGTCCGCCAGCTTGCGCACGGTCTGCATGATCAGGGTGGTGTGTTCGGTTCCAGCCTTGCCCGTCATGCGGCCCGCCAGCCCCTTGAGGCCATTCATCGTGATTGCCATGTTCATCGCTCCAGTCCTTCCACTGTATCGGCGCCTGTGCGCCCGGTTTTAATGATCAATCAATTGCCGATCTGCGCTTCGACCTTGAGGAACTCGGTATTGCCGAGCAATTGCCCGAAATCCATGTCGCACCAGTCGGCTCCAGCCTCGTCCGCATAGTGGCGTGCAACCCATGGATGCGTTGCGCGTGCACTGCTCGGCTGGTAACGGTTGATGTTCTTCAGGCCCAGGGTGTTGCGCACCAGCAAGGCCGCATTGACGCCGAAATCGTGATGCGGGATCAGCAGGCGGCAATCGGCGTGTTCGGGTGTCACGCCCTGCCCCATGAAATCCGCAAAGTCGCTCACGGCAAACAGGTTGCCGCGGATGTTGGCGACGCCGCGAAACCACCGGCACGCACCGGGCACCTTGACGATGGGCGGCACCGGGATTACTTCCTCGGTGTCGGAAAGACTCACCAGCCAGTTCACGTCACCCACGCGAAAACCCAGCCGGGAGCCGGAGTTGTCGCGGCTGGCCGCCGCCTGCAACTGCTGCGAAAGCTGGGTCTGAAATTCGCGCAGATTGAATTTCTTGGCCATGGCGGTGTGCTCAGCCCAAAGCCTTGATTTGCGACAGCAGGTCTTCCGGCTTCACGGGCTTCACCAGGTAGGCTTTCGCACCCTGGCGCATGCCCCATACTTTGTCAGTTTCCTGGCCCTTGGTGGTGCACATGATGACCGGTATATGCTTGGTCGCATCTTCCTTGGTAATCATGCGGGTCGCCTGATAGCCATTCATGCCGGGCATGACGACGTCCATCACGATCAGGTCAGGCAGGGTCTGTTTGGCCTGGGCGACAGCTTCCTCGCCACTTTCGGCCATACTGACCAGATAGCCGTTCTTGACCAGCAACTCGGACAGGAAAAAGCGCTCGGTGGGAGAGTCGTCCACAACCAGAATTCGGCTGATCGCCATATCTATGCTCCTAGAAGAAAATTAAGCGCCTGCGCACGTATGCTCGCGCACTGCCGTCAGCAACGTGTCCTTGGTAAACGGTTTGGTCAGGTATTCATCGGATCCCACCATGCGGCCGCGTGCCCGGTCGAACAGCCCGTCCTTGGAGGACAGCATGATGACGGGCGTGGTGCGGTACTTGGCATTGCGCTTGATCAACGAACAGGTCTGGTAGCCGTCGAGTCGCGGCATCATGATGTCGACGAACACCACGTCTGGCTCGTGGTCGGTGATCTTGGCCAGCGCGTCGAAACCGTCCTGCGCCAGGATGACTTCACAGCCCGCCTGATTCAGGAAGATTTCCGCGCTGCGGCGTATGGTATTGCTGTCATCGATGACCATCACCTTGACGCCTTTCAATGCTTCGTTGTCCACACGTTTCTCCAGCAGGGTCATCGGGGGAACGGCACGTGCCACCCCCCTGTGTGGTAAACATTACGGCACCGGTCCGCGCTTCTTTAGTGCAGGCGCATCGAGGACCAGGCGGGCAACAAAAAGGGCGTTGCAACGCAACGCCCTTTTTGTACCGGCCTGGAGTCAGATCCTGATTACTGCCAGGCTTCCCCGCTGGACTTCTTCTCAACACCGGCCACCGTGCTCATGGTTTCGAGAATGGTGTTGGGCAGGGAGGAAATCCGCATGAATTGCCCCATCCCGACATCCGGGAACGCCAGCGCAATACGGAAGCGGCCATGCGGCGACTCCACCTCCTTGTCGACCACATAAATCTCATAAGGCAGGCCGGCGATATTGTTCTGCATGTCGATTTTCTTGATCCAGTCGCCGTCGCTGTTCTCGCCATCGTTCATCGCTACGCCGAATACGGCCAGCTTGCGATTGGGCATCACGACCTCGTAGATTTTGGTTGTCTTGCCCGCGCCTTTGGCCAGATTGTCGCGCACGGTCTTCAGCGCCTCGGCAAAGCTGCCATATTCGGCCAGCTTGTTCTTCGGGGAATCCAGGCGTTCCATGCCGATCATGTAGCGGTAGTTGGCCAGACTGCTGGCCGATTCGTCACCGCCCAGGCCCTTGCCGGCGCCCAGCGCATCCTGCAGGCGCGCCTGCAGGGCCTTGACCGCCTCTTCCTTCTTGGCGAAGGCCTTGCGGAAATAGGCGCGATACCAATAGTCGGGATTGGTGTACGCCACACTGCCGTCCGCGGCCACCCCCACGCGGATCGCCGCACCCAGGATGGCATTCCCCCCTACCGACCCCACTTCGTCGAGCATAGCCTCGTCGGTGGCGATGACCACGCCATATCCCGCCAGGGTTTTAGGGAAATACTTGCCGACCACCTTGAAACCGCCGGCCTTGAGCTTGGACTCGACCGCCGTCGCTGCCGCCTGCACGTTCCCTCCCTTTACCGAATCGCCCTGGAGATAGGGGGAAATCGCCCATACGCTTGTTGAGAAAACAAACAGAACCCACGTTGTCATCCACCGCATCATCATTATCGTCTCCTGATTTATATGTACCCCGATTTTTTGTCTTACCGTACCATTGACAGGGGTGCCATATAGTATCCCACCATTGCATAGTGGGATTCGAAAGGCCTACGTACTATCGCCCATCAGGCGTTTTACTTGAGCGGACAGATGACAAATCCGGGCTTTAAAACGCCACCATCTCGAAATCTTCCTTGCGCGCACCGCAATCCGGGCATGTCCAGTTGATCGGCACGTCTTCCCAGCGCGTGCCGGGGGGAATCCCGTCCTCGGGCGCACCGGTTTCCTCGTGATAGATGTAACCGCAGATCAGGCACATCCAGCTTTTGTATTCAGGGGTTTCGGACATGGGGGAGAGCCTATTCCAGTAGAAATCATGCCCCGCGCCGGCTGCCTGCGGGATGCAGTGCAAGGCGCGGGGGGCGGAGTGGAGTCATTCTCCACGAGTCACCCGCACCACTGCAATGCACCCGGAGAGCATAAACGCCCGCAGGCAACCGGGCCTTCGGGTCGAGACCAGGATGCGACCGCTCAGGGCGGAGCAGTGCCTTGCGGAGCAAGGTGCGACCCCTGAGCGGGATGCAGGCCCCCGGGGCGCGGTCGCCGGCATACCTACGCTGTCCGATCACCACAAGCGGGCCCCCTCGGACGACGCTTCGGGGCGCCCGTCTGCGGCCTTGCAGCGCTTGGCATCCATCCGATCCTGGTCTCAACGCGGGACATGATTTCTGCTGGAATAGGCTCTTGGAGGGAATCAGCTAAAATTGGGGATTGATTTTAAAGCAGTGACGCCATGCCGCCTATTTTCGCTCCCAAGCCCACGCCGCCGCTGGTGCTCAGCTTCGCCGCGTCCGACCCGACCGGCGGCGCAGGCATCCAGGCCGACCTGTTGACGCTTGCCAGTATGGGCTGCCATCCGCTTTCGGTGATCACGGCGATCACGGTGCAGGACACGGCCGGGGTCGACGAGATCCTGGTGATCGACTCCGAGTGGGTGGCCGACCAGGCACGCATGCTGCTGGAAGACGTACCGGTGGCCGCGTTCAAGCTCGGCATGCTGGGCAGCCCCGAATCGATCGCGGTCATCGCCGAAATCCTCGCCGACTACCCGGACATACCGGTCATCCTCGATCCGGTGCTGGCGTCGGGACGCGGCGACGAACTCGCCACCGACGACATGATCGCCGCCATGCGCGACCTGTTGATCCCGCAGACCAGCATCCTCACCCCCAACAGCCACGAGGCGCGGCGGCTGGCGCTGTTCGAATCTGACGAGGACGACCTGGACCTCGCCGCCTGCGCCAAGCATCTGACCGATCTCGGCTGCGAGTATGTCCTCGTCACCGGCACCCACGAGGCCACCCCGCGCGTATTGAACAGCCTGTACGACGCCAACGGCCACGTGCAGACCGACGCCTGGGACCGCCTACCCGGCAGCTACCACGGTTCGGGCTGCACGCTTGCCTCGGCCATCGCCGCCGCCCTGGCCTACGGCCAGGACGTCCCGCAGGCGGTACGCGACGCGCAGAATTTCACCTATGAATCCCTGAAAGCTGCGTTCCGGCCCGGCATGGGCCAATACATCCCCGAGCGTTTCTTCTGGGCACAGGATGGGCAGGCCGAAGGCAATGCCTGATTCTTGCCATGCGTGAATTTCCGGGCGGCATATACGCCCTCACCTCCGAAACCGCCGACACCGCGCAGCTGCTGACGCAGGTCGAGGCGGCGCTCGCTGGCGGCGTCGCCGCAGTGCAGTACCGCGACAAATCGGATGACGTCGCACGCCGCCACGAACAGGCCAGCGAACTGGTCGCGTTGTGCCGCCGTTTCGGCGTGCCGCTGATCGTCAACGACGACCTGCGGCTGGCCGATTTGTGTGATGCCGACGGCGTGCATCTGGGGCGCGATGACGGTAGCCTGCGCGAAGCGCGCATCATTCTCGGCAAGGACAAATTCATTGGCGCGTCGTGCTACCAGAACCTCGAACTGGCGCAGGCAGCCCAGGCCACGGGTGCCGACTACGTAGCCTTCGGCAGTTTCTTTGCGTCGCCCACCAAGCCGGCCGCGCCGCGCGCCGGCCTCGACCTGCTGCGCGACGCCACAGCAGTCATTCAGGTGCCGCTGGTCGCCATCGGCGGCATCACGCTGGCCAACGCGCCACAGCTGCTCGACGCCGGCGCCGACAGTCTGGCCGTGCTCTCGGCCCTGTTCGACGCTCCCGACATCCGCGCCGCCGCGCACGACCTGAATCAATTATTCGAAACCGAATCCGAAGAGTGAACGCCCAACGATGAAAGCAGCCATGACCCGCAACGAACAGCTATTCGAACAATCGCTGAAAGTCATCCCCGGCGGGGTAAACTCGCCGGTACGCGCCTTCAAGAGCGTCGGCGGCACCCCGGTGTTCTTCAGCCGCGCCAAGGGCTCGCGCGTGTGGGACGCCGATGGCCGCGAATACATCGACTATGTCGGCTCGTGGGGCCCGGCCATCCTCGGCCACGCCCATCCCGGCACGGTGAAGGCGGTGCAGGACGCCGCCACCAACGGCCTGTCGTTCGGCGCACCATCCGAGGCCGAACTCATCATCGCAAAGCGCATCATCGAACTCGTGCCGAGCATCGAGAAGGTGCGCCTGGTGTCGTCCGGTACCGAGGCGACGATGAGCGCGATCCGTCTGGCCAGAGGATTTACGGGACGCAGCAAGTTCATCAAGTTCGAGGGCTGCTACCACGGCCATGCCGACTTCCTGCTGGTGAAGGCCGGCTCCGGCGCGCTCACCTTCGGCAACCCGACCTCGGCGGGCGTGCCGCCGGAAGTCGCGGCACAGACCCTCGTGCTCGACTACAACGACGTCGCCGGGCTGGAGCGCACCTTCGCCGAGATCGGCAGCGAGATCGCCTGCATCATCGTCGAGCCCTTCGCCGGCAACATGAACCTGGTCAAGCCGACCGCCGAATTCATGGCGGCGATGCGTCGCCTGTGCGACCAGCACGGCGCCCTGCTGATTTTCGACGAGGTGATGACCGGCTTCCGCGTCGACCTCGGTTGCGCGCAGAAGCTGCTCGGCATCAAGCCGGATCTCACCACGCTCGGCAAGGTGATCGGCGGCGGCATGCCGGTCGGCGCCTTTGGCGGTCGCGCCGACGTGATGGACGCGCTGGCGCCGACCGGTCCGGTGTATCAGGCCGGCACGCTGTCGGGCAACCCGGTGGCGGTGGCCGCCGGCCTCGCCACGCTCGCCGCGATTTCCGAAGCCGGTTTCTATGCGACGCTCACTGCCCGCACCGAAAAACTGGTGCAGGGCCTGACCGCCGCAGCTCAAGACGCTGGCGTCACCTTCTGCGCCGACTCGGTCGGCGGCATGTTCGGCCTGTATTTCGCGGCCAAGCCGCCGGCGAGCTTTACCGAAGTGATGCAGGGCGACAAGGAGAAGTTCAACCGCTTCTTCCACGCCATGCTCGACCATGGCATCTACCTCGCGCCGTCCGCGTTCGAGGCCGGCTTCGTCTCGGCCGCGCATACGGACGCAGACATCGATGCCACCATCGCGGCCGCGCGTGAGGTATTCAAGACGCTATGAACGACGAGTTGTCGCCCGAGGACGAACTGCGCCTCAACGTTCTCTTCAATACCGAGCTCAAGGCCGTCCGCATCGATGAATCGCACATGACGCTGTGGGCGCTGACGCCGCAGGGCGAAGCCAGCGTGCCGCTGAAACCCAACGAGCGTTCCGACCGTTACCTGAAGCGGGTACGCGAACTGCTGTCCGGCCACGCGCTCGGCTCGCCCGGCGGCTACCCGGTGCACCTCACCCGCTGGACCCGGCAGTCGCAGGCCGGGCTGTCGACCCAGCACCTGGCGCAGCTGTTATTGATTGCCGAAGAAGAGGCGGTGGTCGCGGTGGTGCACTCGCCCGCGCTCACCGACGAGCTGGCGCGTTACGCCTGGTGGTGCATGCCGACCATCGAAAACGCCAGGCTGATGCTGATGCGCGACGTCGTGTGCCAGGGCAACATGGGCCGCACGCTGGCCGAATTCCTGATCGAGCATCTGGCCTTCCTGCACGAGGACGACGTCGGCATTCTCGACACCGTCGCTGTGATGCTGTATTCGGGCGTGCTCAGCGACGCCGAGCGGCTGGCGATCTGGAAGCGGGGCAACAGCCGCAACTCTTACTACGTGGCCTTTCTCGAACTGCAGCCGGACGACCTGCCCAACCCGCGCCCTGCGCGGGCCGACCACCCCAGCGTGCCGCAACTGGCCGGCAATCCCTACGGCACGATGCTGGAAAAAGCGCTCTCTGGACAAGGCCAGACCTTCCTCGCCACCACCGCGACCATCCTCGATCGCCCGGAAATCCAGGAAGTGGTGAACCACACGCTGAATGCGCTGGCCGGCTGGTGCGCGCCGCTTCGCCAGGCGGACGAGGCCTCGCGTACCGCTGCACGCGCCGCACTGCTCGCTGCCGCGCCGCAATTCGAAACAGACTGCGCGGCGCTGGACGCACTGGCCGCAGTGGATGCCGACACGGTGCGGCCGATCTTCCTCAAGACCACGGCCATCGGCTCGCTGATGCGGCGCAAGATCCAGCCTGTCGTCACGTCTTTGCTCGACGCCATCACGGTATTGCGACGCCAGCCATAAAAGCGATGAAGCCCTGCGGGCGCACGCTCGCAGGACTTCATGGGTCTGCCGAACCTTACTGGCCGAGTGCCGAGTTGATACTGGCGAGAAACTTGTCCGCCTTTTCGAAACCGATCACCTTGTAGTCCGACTGTGTGCCTGTACCATCCCAGAAAATGAGACCGGGCGGCCCGAACAGGTTGAAGCGTTTCAGCAAGGCCTTGTCGGCATCGGTGTTGGCCGTGACGTCGACCTGCAGCAGGACCATCTTGTGCAGGCGGGCCTGCACCTTGGGGTCACTGAAGGTCAGATGTTCCATTTCCTTGCACGACACGCACCAGTCCGCATAAAAATCGAGCATGACCGCACGGCCCTCGGCCTTGGCCGCGGCCAGCCGGGTATCGAGCTCCGCGACGCTCTTCACTCTCTCGAACGCCAGCCCCTCCTGCTCGGCCGCCATCGCAACGCCACCCGCGCCCCCTTTGAAGACGCTGCCCTTGTAGATCTCGAGCGGTTGCAACAGATCGCGGCTGCCCGCCAGCATGCCGAGAATGATCGACAGCCCGCCGACCAGCAGCACCACGCCGAGTCCCTTCCACAAACGCTTCCAGCCCGAGGCCTTCTCCGGCAGCGGATCGAGCGCATGCAGGTAGATCGCGGACGCAATCAGCAGCACGGCCCACAGCAGCATGTTGATCCAGGCGGGGATGATGGGCGAAATGAGATAAATGGCGATCGCCAACATCATCACGCCGAAGAAATACTTCACCGCGTTCATCCAGCCGCCGGCACGCGGCAGCAGCGCGCCTGCCGACAGGCCCACCAGCAGCAAGGGGACGCCCATGCCCAGCGCCAGCACGAACAGCGCGACGCCGCCCAGTGTGGTGTTGCCGGTCTGTGCGATGAAGGCGAGCGCGGCGGCGAGCGGCGGCGCGACGCAGGGGCCGACGATCACGGCCGACAGCGCGCCCATGACGAAGACGCCGACAAAGTTGCCGCCTTTCATCTTGTTGGAGGCGTCGGAGAACTTGCTCTGGATGAAGCTCGGCAGTTGAAGCTCGAAGAAGCCGAACATCGACAGCGCCAGCAGGACGAAGATGCCGGCGCCGATGCCAAGTGCCCACGGGTTCTGCAGGGCGTTCGACAGCAGCGTGCCGGACAGGGCCGCCCCCACGCCGGCCAGCGCGTAGGTGATGGCCATGCCCAGCACGTAGGCGAGTGAAAGCAGGAAGCCGCTGGCCTTGGTGAGCTGCTTGTTCTGCCCGGCGATGATGCCCGACAGGATCGGGATCATCGGGAACACGCACGGCGTCAGCGCCAGCAGCAGGCCGAAGCCGAAGAAGGTGGCGACGACCGCCCAGAAGCTGCCGCCCTTCAGCACGCGCTCGATCTTCGAGGTATCGGATTCGCTGGCTGCAGGCTTCGCGGCATCCGGGGTGGCGGATGCAGCCGCCCCGCTCGCCGCAACCCCCGCGACACTGCCGCCGGCCGTCAGGGAAAAGTCGTGCTTGATCGGCGGATAACAGACGCCGACCGCCTCATTGCAGCCCTGCCAGGTTGCGGCCAGCACCAGGGTTTCGTTGCCGGCCAGCGCACGCGACAGCGCAAGGCTGGCGGAAAAATTATGGTGATACACCTCGGTGCGGCCGAAGCTCGGGTCGTCCTTGATGTCGCCCGCAGGCGTGTCGACACGCGTGATCTTGATGTCGGCCGGCGATTTGACGGCGAAAGCGAGCTTGTCGCGATACAGGTAGGTGTTGGCTGTCGGCGCATAGTCCAGCTTGACCGTCTGCGCATCGGGCATGGCCGCCTTGACCAGGAAAGCCTCGTCCGGCGGCAGGAGTTGCGGCATGCCGGTATCGCCGCCCAGGCTGCGCAACCGATCCAGCGCGGAGGGTGCGGAAGCAGCCGCACTGGCCGCAGGCAGGGCTACCGCAGCGGCGAAGACCGCGGGCAGCTTGATCGTGACGCTTTCGCTTTGCGGGGTGTAACAGAGACCGGCATCCGCGCAGCCCTGCGACACCGTTTTCAGGGTCACCGACGTGACGCCTGCGGCACGCTGGATCGGCAGGGCAATCCGCACATCCTTGCGGTAGGTCTCGACCGTGCCGAAGTTCTCGTCGTGCTTCACCTTGCCGGCAGGCCGTTGCGGCGTGCCCAGCGTGGCACCGTCGACCTCGAACTTGAACTTGTCGCGATACATGTAGTAGCCGTCGGCGATCTGCCAGCGCGCTTCCAGCGTATTGGCGTCCAGCGCACGTGCCGAGAACTTGAACGCCGCTTCGGGGTCAAGAAAATCTTCGGCGTGGGCCACTGGAAAATGCCCAAGCGCACCCCCAAGTGCAAACAGTGCGCTCAGCAAACGAATCCACTTAATCATGCTTTTCAGTCTCCTTGGCCACCCAGTCGAGGTAAGCGGGCAGGCCATGTGTTATCGGTACGGCAATCAGTTCAGGTACGTCGTAGGGGTGGTGCGCGCGGACGATCGACTCGACCAGCGGGTAGTGTGCCGCGGTGGTTTTGATCAGCAGCGGGATTTCGTCGGTCGTTTCCACCGCCCCCCGCCAACGGTAGATGGAGCGGCACGCCGCCAAAACGTTCACGCATGCCGCCGCGCGGCTTTCGATCAATGCGTGCGCCAGTTTCTCGGCATCCGCAACATCGGGTACATTCGTCAAGATTAACAAAGGTTCCATGTCATGCGCTTTGGTTGGATTGTGCTACTGCTCCTGTCGTTTCCGGTTCTGGAGGCCATCGGTATTTTCTGGGTGGCCCATGCCATCGGCAGCTGGGTGCTGCTGTTGCTGCTGCTGGCAGCCGTTGCCGGCATCATGCTGATTCGCATCGAACGCGCCGTCTGGGGGCCGCGCCTGCTATTTTCGCTGCAGTCCGGCGCGAATCCGCTCGCCTCCCTCTTCGCCAGCGGCCGTATTCTCCTCGCGGGCGGCCTGCTTGTCTTCCCCGGCTTCATCAGCGATGCCATCGCACTCGTGCTGCTGCTGATCCCGGGCACCTGGGCCGGCCGCAAGGCGGACCCGATGCGCCCGGCAAACGACGATGTGCTGGAAGGCGAGTTCAAGCGGGAACCGGACGACCTGCTGCGCTGAACCGGATCGTTCAAAACAGCTTCATCTGGCCGCGTGTCTGCCGGATTTCGCGCAACAGGTCGTCCGAAGTCGGATAACGGTATTTCAACCGCAGTTCGTGCGTGGTGCGCACGTTCGACAACTGGCGCGACTCGCGCAGAAACGACAACAGCGCTGCGGACAGCACCTTTTCCGCTTCGGCCCGATCCACCCGCGGGGGACGCGGCAGGCCAAAGGCGTCGGCGCAGCTGTCGAACCAGTCCCCCATCTTCAGCGGATGCGCGTCGACCGCATGGTAGACGCGCTGCGCGCGTCCCCGGAACAACGCCGCCCACGCCAGGCGCGCCAGGTCGTCGGCGTGGATATGGTTGGTATAGCTGTCGTCGCGGGCAATCAGCGCGGGCGTGCCGCGCTTGATGCGTTCGAGCGGCAGACGGTCGGCGGCATAGATGCCCGGTGCGCGCAGGATGCTCACCTGCACCCCCAGGACCTCGCCCCAGGCGCGCAGCTGGCGCTCGGCGTCCACCCGCCGCACAGCGCGGCCGTTCACCGGCGCCACAGGACGCGTTTCGCTGACCCAGTGGCCGCCGCAATCGCCATACACGCCGCTGGTGCTGATGTACACCAGCGCGCCCGGCTTGCCACGCCGGGCCAATGCATGCAGCAGCCGGGCCGTGCGCGGATCGGTCGTGCCTTCATTGGGCGGCGGCGCAAAATGGAATACGCCGCCGACGCGCGGCAGGCGCTTCAACGTGGCCGGCGCATCGAGATCGCCGATATAGGGCGTCACCCCCAGCGCGCGCAACGCGGCGGCACGCTCGGGCCGGCGGATCATGCCGATGAAGTCGGCCTGGCCAGCGTAGCGTGCCACCAGTCGCTCGGCGACGTCGCCGAATCCTACGATCAAGATCTTTTTCATTGCCTCCGCCTGTAACCCTTGCGCTGCAAGGGTGAAAACCCCGTCCACTCGGGCGATAATCCGCCGGTTTATCCCCGCATTTTAAGCGCACATCATGCCGTATCAGGTCACCGTCCACCCCAGTGGGCACCAATTCACCGTCAACGACGACGAAACGATCCTCGAAGCCGCCCTGCGCGAGGGATTCTCGCTGCCTTATGGCTGCCGCAACGGCGCCTGTGGCGCCTGCAAGGGCAAGGTGCTGTCTGGCCAGATCGATTATGGCGTGCATTCCGCCAATGCATTGAAAGAGGAAGAAAAAACGCAGGGACGCGCCTTATTCTGCCGCGCCAAACCACTGAGCGACATGGTCATCGAGGCCAAGGAAATCGGCGCCGCCAAGGACATCATGGTGAAAACCCTGCCGTGCCGGGTGGAAAAGCTGGAAAAGCGGGCCGACGACGTGATGCGGGTGTTGATCAAGCTGCCGGCCAACGAACGCCTGCAGTTTCTCGCCGGACAGTACATCGACTTCCAGCTGAAGGACGGCAAGACGCGCAGCTATTCGCTCGCCAACCCGCCGCACGACGACGCGCTGCTGGAGCTGCATATCCGCCACGTGCCGGGCGGCCTGTTCAGCGACCAGGTGTTCACCACCCTGAAGGAACGCGACATCCTGCGCCTGAAAGGCCCGCTCGGCAGCTTCTTCATTCGCGAGGACTCCGACAAGCCGATGATCTTCATCGCCGGCGGCACCGGCTTTGCGCCGATCAAGGGCATGCTGGAACACGCCTTCGCCGAGCATACCGACCGCGAACTGGTGCTGTACTGGGGCGTGCGTTCGCGGAAGGACCTGTACATGGTCGAATTGCCCCAGCAATGGCTGGCCGAGCGGCCGAACTTCAGTTTCATCCCGGTGCTGTCCGACCCGCAGCCTGACGACCAGTGGCAGGGGCGGACGGGCTACGTGCACGAGGCCGTGCTGGCCGACTTTCCCGATCTGTCGGGCTACCAGGTGTATGCCTGCGGCGCGCCCGTCATGGTGGACAGCGCGCGCGACAGTTTCGTGAAGACCCGCCAGCTGTCCGAGGACGAATTCTTCGCCGACGCCTTCGTCTACGCGGCCGACACGGAAACGGCCGCCGCGCAATAAAAATGCCCGCTTGAAGCGGGCATCTCGGTTCGAGCGTCTTACGATTTATGGATGGCGTTCCGCTCGAATCGGGGCCGGCTTACAAATCCCCGTGGGCGCCCGCCTGCATGATCTCGATCAGCCCATCGCGCACTTTCTTGATGCGCGCAGTCAATTCCTGTTGCAGGTTCTTTTCCTTCGCCACCAGATCGACGTTGATGTCCGGCATGATCAGCCAGCCCTTGCCGTCGGCATCTTCGATCATCGAGATGCGACACGGCATGTAGATGGCAAAGTCCATGCTCATGTCGATCAGTTCCTTGGCCGTGACCGCGTCGCAAAACTGGAAAATGGTGATGGTGCGCTGCGGCTTGCCCGTCACCGCTTCCACCTGTTTGGACAACGGCAGTTCCGCGACCAGTTTCAGATTCAGCGCATTGGCCCGCAGGCGCATCGATTGGGCCGCATCGTCGAGACTGACGCCCTGATCGATGGCCACCTTGTAGACGCCGGCAGTCTGGCCCGACTGCTGGGCCTTGGGCGCAGCAGCCCAGCTGGCGGGCGCGGACAATACCAGGCTGCCCAGCACGATCCCGAACACGGCAAAAAAGGTACGGCGCATGAGACACTCCTTCCAAATATTAGAAAAGTCTAATGGTACACGCTGCACAGGACGGCAACCCCGTACAAACGTGCCAGTCGCCGACTCTAAACCCTACTGCGCACGGCACAATGCCAGCGCTTTCTGATAATGCAGACAGGCTTCGCCGGGTTGGCCACTCTGGCTCTTGAGCTCGGCCATGCGGATATGGCCGTCGGCGCTGGCGGCAATGGCGAGGCTGGCCTCCAGATAGCTCTGCGCCTTGCCCCATAGCTGCTGCACGCTGCACAACTGCGTCAGCGTCAGCAACAACTGCGCATCGCGCGGCTGCGCATGCAGCCATTTTTCGGCCTGCTCGATCTGCCGGGTCGGGCTGCTGCCGCGCACTTCGCCGTAGAGGGCCACCAGTTCCTCGTTCCACTCGCGCCCGAGTGCAGTCTCCAGCACATCGAGCGCGGTATCGTGGCCGCCACGCTGCATGAAGGCACGTGCGCCGGCACGCGCCACCCAGGGGTCGGCCTTGAAATCGGCCGGGATTTTCTTCCAGTACTCCAGCAGCCCGCGATCGTCCTCGGCACGGCGCTTGAGATTCTCGGCGTACACCATGCGCCGGCTCTGCGTGGCAACGCCCGGTTCCAGCGCATTGCTGCGGATCAGCGCGTCGAGCAGCCGCTCGGCTTCGTCCCACTGCCCCGTCATCTGCCTCGCCTTGAGTTCGAGCCGCAACAGCGCGGTGTGCTGCGGTGCGATTTCCTTCGCCCGGTTGATCGCCACCAGCGCCGCCGTGGCGTCCTTGGCGTCGAGGCGCGCCTCGGCTTCAAACAGCTGCGCCGCGAGTTCGGCGCCGTGTTCGGTGGCGTCCTGTATATGCCGCTCGCGCTGCGCAATCGCCCGCATTTCCTGTGCCGCACGGGCCGCGAGCACGCGCGCCAGGCCGATCCGGGGCTCGTCGCCCAGCCATTGCCCCAAGGATTGTTCGGCATCCTGGTAGCGATATTCGGCATACGCCCGCAGGCCGCCGACGAAATTCTCGTCGCGCTTGCGGGCGGCGCGGCGCTCGCGCTGTTCGCGCACGATACCGGGCAGATTGAGGGTCAGCATGGCCAGCCGCAGCAGCACGATGCCGCCGACCACCATCCCGACCACCGCCAGCACGAATCCGATGAAGGATATTTCCATCCGCCATGGCGGATAGACCAGCACCACATAGCCCGGGTCGTAACGTCCCGCCATCGCCAGGGCGACCGCCAGCACGACAACGATGAGCAGCGAGATCAGCCAGCGCATCACGGATTCCCCTTGTAGGCATCGAGAGCGGCCAGGCTGGCGTCGATGCCGGGCAGCTTGATGGCGATCTGCAGGCTGGAGAGGCGCTTGACCTCCTTGATGGCGTCGGCGACGCCGGCATCGCGCGTATTGAAATAGCGTTCAAGCATGAGCAGCACTGCGCGCAGGTCCGCGCGGAATGCCGCCTGATCCTGCGACAACAGCGCCAACCGCGCCGACAGCAGGCGCAGGCGCAGGTTCTCGCGCAGGAAGTAGGCCTGGTCGGGCGGCAGCAGCACCGCTTCGTTGCCTTCCACGCGGCGGATCTGCACCAGATGCTTCAGCTCCGCCCACAGCTCCTGGCCGAAGTTGGCCGCCCGCACGCTGCGCGGTGCGGGCACCGCCTCGGAGGCCTGCGCGCTGGCCAGCGGCCAGTCCATATGGTGTGCCACCAGGGCCTCGATGCGGGCGCTCATTCCCACCTCATCAACCGAGGGGGCCGCGCGCAGGTTGGCCAGATCCGAGGCAATGGCACGGCGCAACGCGGTGAACTGCGGTTTGTTCAGGTGCTGCAGGCGGGTATCGGCGCCCTCCAGGGCGATGATCGCCGCCTTCACATTGCCCGCCAGCTGCAACTGCTGCGCAGCGGTCAGCAACACCTGTTCGATTTCGGCCAGCGTCCACTGGTCGCGGCCCTGCGCCAGATCCTTGTACAGGGACTCGAGCGCCAGTTGCTGCTGCTGCGAGGTCGCCATCTGGCTTTCGATATGCGAGACCTTTTCGCTGACCTGGCGCATCGCGTCGTCGGCGTTGCGCGCCAGCAGGCGGGATTCGCTCACGTCCTTGCCCGACTCGGCCAGACGGCGCCCCAACTCGGTCTTCAGGTCGCGGATGCGTTCGCGGCTGTCGGACCACGACCACCCTGCCGCAGCCAGCGCCAGAACGGACACCAGCACGGCAACGAGCGGCAGCGCATGCATGCGCTGCTGCGGCGTTGCCACAGGTGGGGAAACGGGCGGGGCGGAGGAGGTGTCGGGCGTGTCATTCATGTGTAGAGCCTGTCTTATTCCTGAACCAGTTAACCAGACCATCCAGCAGGCCTGCATCCCCGCCCGGAGTGGCGACGACGTGCGCAATGCCGAAGCGGCGGGCCGCATCGGCGATTTTCTCATGCGGGACGAAAAGCGGGGTGGCCGCCAGCAGCGGCGCACCCGGCTCGCCCAGCAGCGTCGCCAGATTGTGCAACGTCTCCGCGCTGGCAACCGTCACCGCATCGATGCCGCCCGCCTGCCAGTGCGCCAGCAGGGGCGCGGGGTCGGCCTGGGGACAGGTGCGCCGGTAGCACTCCATGTATCGCACGTCGGCACCGCGCGCGCGCAGCGTGTCGGCCATCAGCGCACGGCCGCCGACCCCACGCACGATCACCACCTGCCTGCCCGCCACCGTCTGCAATTGCGGCAACGCCAGCACGGCCTCGCTGTCCTGGCCGTCCGGCGTGATGACGCCTTCGACGCCCTGTTCCGCCAACGCGCGCGCCGTGCCGGGGCCGACCGCAACAATCCGGAGCGCGTCAGGCAAGTCGCCGTGTGTACGGATCGCCGCCATGCCGAACTGTGCGGCATTGGGGCTGATGAAAATCGCAATGTCAGCCCCGGCCAGATACGCGAGCGCCTCCGCCAGCCGATCCGTCGCAACCGGCTCGATGCCTAGCGCGGGAAACACAAAAGCTTCCCCGCCTGCTGCCGCAACCTTCTGTGCCAGTGCAGTTGCCTGATGGGCTGGCCGCGTCACCAACACGGTACGGCCGGCCAGAGGCTGCGTCATGCGGCCGGCAAGGCGTCGAGAATGGCGTGCGCGCCCTGCGCCAGCAGCTTGTCGGCCAGCGCCTGGCCGACCGCCTCGGGATCGGCCGCGTCGCCTTCGGCACGATCATGGATGAAGCCGCTGCCGTCCGGATTCGCCACGAAGCCGTTCAGCACCAGTCGGCCCGCCTGCAGCACCGCATGCGCGCCTAGCGGCACCTGGCAACTGCCGCCGAGCACGCGGCTGACCTGGCGCTCGGCGCGCACGCAGGCGGCGGTTTCAGGATGGTTCAATGCAGTCAGCATGGCAGCCACTTCGCCGTTGCCGCTGCGGATCTCGATGCCGAGGGCACCCTGCCCGGCAGCGGGAATGCTGTCTTCCACGGAAAGCAGGCTCTTGATGCGGTCGCCCAGCCCGAGCCGCTTGAGGCCGGCGGCGGCCAGCAGGATGGCGTCGAACTGGCCTTCGTCGAGTTTCTTCAGGCGGGTGCCGACGTTGCCGCGCAGCGGCTTCACCGCCAGGTACGGGTAGCGCGCACGCAACTGCGCTTCGCGGCGCAGGCTGGAGGTGCCGACCACGCTGCCGGGCGGCAGCTCGGACAGGCGTCCATAGCGGTTCGACACGAAGGCGTCGCGCGGGTCCTCGCGCTCGCCGATCACGGCGAGTGTGAAGCCCGGCGGCAGTTCCATCGGCACGTCCTTCATCGAATGCACCGCCAGATCGGCCTCGCCGGCCTCCAGTGCAACCTCGAGCTCCTTGACGAACAGGCCCTTGCCGCCGATCTTGGACAGCGTGACGCCGAGGATCTGGTCGCCGCGCGTGGTCATGCCCAGGATATTCACCGTGCAACCGGGGTGCAGCGCGCGCAGGCGATCGCGAATATGCTCGGCCTGCCACATGGCAAGTGCACTTTCACGGGAGGCGATGGTCAGGGTATGCATGGCGGTAGGAATAAACTGTTTGATTTGGCAAATGATGGCGCGATACTGGCGATTATGACGTACCCGAAACCACCCGCAGGAATGGCGACAATCGCACGACAGATCGCAGCCTGGGCCCTGATTTTAGCATGGGGCCTGGGGCTGTCCGGCACTGCCCGCGCGGCAGACAGCCTGGTCCACGCCAAGGATTTCCAGGCTGACGCGCGCACGGCCGCCAAACGGCAGGTGCCCATCCTGGTCGTCTTCACCACGCCGCACTGCCCGTATTGCGAACGCGTCAAGCACGACTATCTGATTCCCATGCACAAGGACCCGGCCTACCGCAAGCGCGTCATCATCCGCGAGGTCACCATCGGCACCACCGACCCCATGACCGACTTTGATGGCACGCCCACCACCGAAGGCGCGTTTGCCGCCGCACACAAGGTATTCATGGTGCCCACCGTCCAGGTCTTCGACACCCAGGGCAATGGGGTCGGCGACCCCATCGTCGGCCTGCTGATCCCCGACTACTATTTCGGTTATCTGGAAAACGCCATCGACGCCGGCGTGAGCAAAGTACGCGGCAAATAATTGCGGCGCAGCCGACATGGCCCGCCGATCGGTCTCGCCCCCCGCGCGCATCGATTCTTCAAGTTTGGCAGGCTGCTAGAATCCCGCCATGCAGGACGCGCAGACATGAAAACCCTTCTGGCCGACGATCATCCGCTGATGCGTGAGGGCGTGCGACAGGTGTTATCGCAACTGGAGCCGCCGGTCGAGATCATCGACGCCCACGATTACCCCAGCCTGTTCGCACAGACCGCGCTGCATACCGATCTCGATCTGGCGCTGGTAGATCTGAACATGCCCGGCTTCGTCGGCATGCAAGGGATCACGCAGTATCGCAGCCGTTTCCCCGACATTCCCCTGGTGGTCCTGTCCGCCTCCGAATCGCCGCACGACATCCGCAATGCGCTGGAAGCCGGCGCGCTCGGCTACATTCCCAAGGCCGCGTCCACCGCCGTGATGCTGTCCGCGCTGCGGCAGGTGCTGGCGGGCAACATTTTCGTACCGGCCTGCCTGGGCGACGGAAACGGCGGACTGCATACGGTGGCGCCGGCCGATTTCGAGGCCCTGCAGCATAGCGGGCTGACCGCGCGCCAGCTCGAGGTGGCGCGCCTGCTGGCGCAGGGCTGTGCCAACAAGGCCATCGCCGGCATGCTGGCGATGTCGGAAAGCACGGTGAAAGTCCACATCGCGGCGATTTTTCGCGCCCTCGACGTGACCAATCGAACCGAGGCCGTGCTCGCCATTCAGCGCTTGACCCATAATTCGTGACCTCGCCGCGCGCCTGGCTCCGCCGCCTGTCGCCTTCCAGCATCCGCAGCCGGATGCTGATGATCGCCCTGCTGCCTGCACTGCTCGCCGAATTCAGCATGGTGGCCTATTTCACCTCGCAAGCGCTGGCCACGGCCGAAAAAGCCCTCCACGCGCGGGCCACGAGTTCGGCCCGTCATCTCGCCGACGCCTTGCCCTACGCGCTGGTCAGCGGCGACATGGCCCTGGCCCACCACCTGCTCGAGACCGAGGCCCATAACAATCAGCTGGCGTTTGCCCGCATCACCGACCTCCATGGCCATACGCTGGCGAGCGCCGGCGACACCCTGGACACCGGACAGTTTGCCGAGCGCTACCGGCAGCGCGCCAGCATTTTCCTGCCCAGCACCGTGGTCCAGGACAACGTCCTGTTTCCGGCCGGCCCGGCCGCCGCCAGCGATCTGCTGGGCGAAGTGGAAGTCGGCGTCCAGCTCGACCAGATCACCGCGTTCAAGCGCAACACCCTGATCCATGCCGCCCTCCTGATGCTGCTGGCCCTGGCGTTGACCGGCGCGCTGGCCTGGCGTCTGTCCAACCGGCTGGCAAGCCAGTTGCAACATGTCGGCCGCGTGGTGGGGCTGCTCGCCTGCGACGATCTCTCGGTGCGCACCCACTTGCCGCCCGAAGGCGAGGTCGGCGCCCTGGCCGCCGGCGTGAACAACATGGCCGAGGCCCTGCAGACGCATCGCGGCGAACTGGAACGGCGCATCCGCGAAGCCACCGCCGATCTCGCCGCCAAGAAGGACATGGCCGAACGCGCCAACCAGGCCAAGTCGCGCTTCTTCGCCGCGGCCAGCCACGACCTGCGGCAGCCGCTGCACGCCCTGTCGCTGTTCGTCGCCGCGCTGAAGGCGCGCAACCAGCAGCCCGAAGCGCAAACCCTGATCGACAACATCGAAGCCTCCACCGCAGCCATGGAACTGCTGTTCAATGCGCTGCTCGACATTTCGCGGCTCGACGCCGGCACCATCGAAACGCATCCGGTGCATTTCCCGCTGCAGAAGATGTTCGTCGAACTCGAACAGCAGTTCGGTGCGCTGGCGGCGGAGAAGCAGTTGCGCCTGCGTTTCCGTCCGTGCGACGCCACCCTGTACAGCGACCCGCTGCTGATCGAGCGCATCCTCGTCAACCTGATCGCCAACGCCATCCGCTACACCGACGACGGCGGCATCCTGGTGGCCTGCCGACAGCGCGGCAACCTGGTGCGCATCAGCGTGATCGACACCGGACGCGGCATCCCGCCCGACCAACAGGAGAGCGTATTCCAGGAATTCGTCCAGCTGCACAACCCGGCCCGCGACCGCAGCAAGGGCCTCGGACTCGGACTCGCCATCGTGTCGCGCCTCGGTCGGCTGCTGGGACACCGGGTGGACCTGCTCTCGCGTCCGGGGCACGGCTCGGTATTCAGCATCGACGTGCCCGGCGGCGAAGCGCGCCTGATCCAGCCGCCCACCCCCGCGCTTTCGCCCGGCTCCATCCCGGCCGACGCGCTGGTACTGTTGGTGGACGACGAAAGCGCCATCCTGCGCGGCATGGCCGAACTGTTCGACAACTGGCAGATCGACCTGGTCACCGCCCACAGCGCCGACGAAGCCGAGCACTGGCTCACCAGCCTCGACCGCGTGCCCGACGTCATCGTGTCGGACTACCGCCTGCCCGACGACATCGACGGCATCGAGGTCATTATCCGTCTGCGGCAGAAATTCGGCCATGACATTCCGGCCATCCTGGTCACCGGCGACACCGCACCCGACACCATCCTGCGCATCAGCCAGGCCGGTTTTCCCCTGCTGCACAAACCGCTGCGCCCCGCCAAACTGCGCGCCCTGCTGACCCACCTGATCCAGCAGGCACGCGCCGCCGCCATGGGATAATCCGCTCACCGCTTCCTGCTCACCCCTTACTACTTACCACTTACCACTCACCACTCACCACCATGCACATCCACATCCTCGGCATCTGCGGCACCTTCATGGGCGGCATCGCCGCCATCGCCCGCGCAGCCGGCCACACGGTCACCGGCTGCGACGCCAACGTCTACCCGCCCATGTCCGACCAGCTGCGCGCGCTCGGCATCGACCTCATCGAAGGCTTCGATGCCAGCCAGGCCGACCTCAAAGCCGACATCTTCGTCGTCGGCAACGTCGTCACCCGCGGCAACCCGTTGATGGAAGCCCTCCTCGAGCGCGGCCTTGCGTATACCTCCGGCCCGCAGTGGCTGGCCGACAACGTCCTGCGCGACAAATGGGTGCTCGCCGTCGCCGGTACCCACGGCAAGACCACCACCTCCGCCATGCTGGCGTGGATCCTCGACGACGCGCGTATGCGCCCCGGCTTCCTGATCGGCGGCGTACCGCAGAATTTCGAAGTCTCCGCGCGGCTGACCGACACGCCCTTCTTCGTCATCGAGGCCGACGAATACGACACCGCCTTCTTCGACAAACGCTCCAAGTTCGTCCACTACCGGCCGCGCACCGTCATCCTCAACAACCTTGAGTATGACCACGCCGACATCTTCCCCGACCTCGCCGCCATCGAGACCCAGTTCCACCATCTGGTACGCACCGTTCCCGGCAACGGTCTCATCGTCGCCAACGGCGCCGACGCCAACCTCGAGCGCGTGCTCGCGCGCGGCTGCTGGACCCCGGTCGAGCGCTTCGGCAACAGCGGCGGCTGGGCCGCTGGCGAGCCCGACGCCAACGGCCACTTCGACGTCCTCTTCAACGGCACGCTGCAGGGCCGCGTGAAGTGGGAACTGATCGGCGAGCACAACCGCATGAACGCACTCGCCGCCATCGCCGCCGCGCGCCACGCCGGCGTGCCCGCCGCCGCCGCGACCGACGCGCTGTCCCGTTTCGAGAACGTCAAGCGCCGCATGGAAATCCGCGGCGCCGTCCACGGCATCACCGTCTACGACGACTTCGCCCACCATCCCACCGCCATCGCCACCACCGTCGAAGGCCTGCGGGCCAAGATCGGCAAGAGCCGCATCCTCGCCGTACTGGAGCCGCGTTCCAACACCATGAAGCTCGGCGTGATGAAAGCCCAACTACCCGACAGCCTCACCGAGGCCGACCAGGTCTACTGCTACGGCGCCAACCTCGGCTGGGACCCCGCCGAGGCTTTGGCCCCGCTGGGCGACAAGGCGCGCGTGTTCGACAATCTGGATAAATTGGTGAGCCAACTGGTGGCCGATGCGCGGCCTGGCGACCATGTGCTGATGATGAGCAACGGGGGGTTCGGGGGCATTCACGCGAAGCTGCTGGATGCGCTACATCACCACTATCACGAGGATATTGTGTTGACCCCTATGCATCGGTATGGGGGGTATGCGTAAGGGGAGGCGTCGCAGTGGTTGTGGTGCATTGCCCCAACCACCGTTCGCGCTGAGCTTGTCGAAGCGCATTCTCTATACCGTTCGCCCTGAGCCTGTCGAAGGGCCTGTTCGTTGTAGTGAATGTGCTCGCAGGACCACTGATCGTTGGCCGGGGGTAGCCCGGCGGCTAGTTACTTTTCTTGTCTCGCCAAGAAAAGTAACCAAAAGAAGGCGACCCCGACATCCCCGAATTCCCGAAGTTTAAGCGTGTCGGGTGGGCGGCAAAGAACTCGCCCCGCCTTGCTGTTTTTGATTTGGTTTTTTGTGGGCGGGGCTCAAACACCTTTGCCGCTGATCCACCCGACACGCTTAAACTTCGGCGGAACTGTAAGGGGAAGAAATTCAAAACCAGGCCAGTAATGACTGGGCGGTTTGCGCTACGTTCAGACCTAATACATCCAGTTAGTGGTGCAATCAAATGACACAATCAAAAACCGCTGATGAGTCGAAACAAGAGTACGTTCAACTCATGGGAGAGTCACTAGGAAAGGTCTTCCACACTTTATGGCAAGAGGTAGCTTGGCTTTATACGAAATGGGATGAATACGTAGCGCTGTATGGCACCAAGCCAAGCCGCATTGAGCTAATGAACAAGTCTGCCCCACGATTTTTTAGGATCGTACAAGATTCCCTATGGGAAGAAACCTTGATGCATATTGCAAGGCTTACAGATCCACCTAAAACAGCGGGAAAAGAAAATCTATCAATTCAAAGAATTCTCGTTGAAGTGTCTGATGAAGCTCTGAGGCAAACGCTAGAAGCAAAAATAGAAACAGCAAAAAGCCAATCCGAATTTTGTCGTGATTGGCGTAATCGACGCATCGCACACCTTGATTTGCAATTGGCAATTGAGGAAGGAATCAATCCGTTGCAACCAGCCAGCAGGAAGGCTGTTAAGGAAGCTTTAAGTGCAATAGCTGATGTATTGAATGCCGTAACCCGGCACTACAACGACTCAACCACAAAATTCGATGCCCCTAATGGCTATGGAGGAGGCGAGTCATTACTCTATGTCATCGATGATGGGCTCAAGATGATTGAAGAGAGAGAAGAGCGAATCCAAAGTGGGAACTTCAAGGATTCTGACTTTGAGCCAAGAGACATCTAAATCAGCGCAAAACAAAATCGTTTCGCGTCGCACAACAAGCACACAAATGGCTCAGTCATCACCACCCTGGTTTTGACTTTCTTCCCCTCACAGACCCGCCGAAAATCGAGTCGGCCGGGCGGATCAGCGGCGAAGGTGTTTGAGCCCCGCCCACAAAAAATCAATTAAAAACAGCAAGGCGGGGTGAGTTCTTCGCCGCCCGTCCGACCGACTTGATTTCCGGGAATTCGGGGCTGTCGGGGTCGCCTTCTTTTGGTTACTTTTCTTGGCGAGACAAGAAAAGTAACTAGCTGCCGGGCTACCCCCGGCCAACGGTCAGCAGTCCTGCGAATATCTCCACTACAACGTACATGCCCTTCGACAAGCTCAGGGCGAACGGTGGTTAGGGCGCGTACGCTGCAACCGGCACAAACCAAAGCGAACGGATGCGTGGGACAGCCCCCTAAGCCTCCGCCAACTCCCCCACCAGATAATCAATAAACACCCGCACCTTCGGACTGAGATGCCGATTCGACGGATACACTGCATAAATCCGCGCATCCTGCTCGGGTAAAAAGGTGCCCAGAATCTCCACCAGTCGCCCCGCCCGAATATCCGGCTCCAGCCGGTAACTCGATCCCAGGATGATCCCCAGACCCGCCATCGCAGCCCGCCGCAGGGCGTCGATATTGTTGGTGGAGAAATTGCCAGCCACCGGCACGTTGAGCGGCCGGCCCTCGCTGACGAACGCCCAACGGGTGTCGCCCGTCTCGTCGCTGCGCAGGTAACACAGGCAGTTGTGGTCAGCGAGGTCTTCCGGCCGTTGCGGGGTGCCACGGCGTTGGAGGTAGGCGGGCGCGGCGCAGAGCACCTGGCGCACCGCAGTCAGGGACCGCGCCACCAGCAGTTCGCCGGGCTGGGCGGTGAGGCGCAGGGCGAGATCGTAGCCGCCATCGACCAGGTCCACCACGCGGTCGTCGCACACCAGTTCCACGCTTACTTCGGGATACAGCGCCAGGAAGCCCGGCAGCAGCGGGGCGATGCGCAGGCTACCGAAGCCGACGGTCGCGCTGACGCGCAGGTGGCCGCGCGGTGCTTCATGCAGTCGGCTGACCGCGCGTTCGGCGGCGTCGGCTTCTTCGAGCATGCGCACGCAATGCGCGTAGAACGCCGTGCCGGCTTCGGTCAGGCCGAGGCGGCGCGTGGTGCGCTGCAGCAGCCGCGCATCCAGCGATTTTTCCAGGCGCGCCACCTGCTTGCTGATGACCGGCGCCGATACGCCCAACTTGCGCGCGGTTTCCGAAAAGGACTGGTTCTGGACCACGAGGGTGAAGATGCGGGCAGCTTCCAGGTCGAGCATGGCAGACACTATTGTTAACCCCAGGGAAACAATCATATGCCTTCCAGGTAGATTTTTAACAGGTCTCGAATGGCTACGCTACGCACATCGCATTGTTGCAAGGAGATCACGATGTCCCGCGCTTCGCTTTTCCAGGCCATGGGCCTGCTGCTGCTTGCCGCCGTCTCCTGGGGCGGCATGTTCCAGGTCGCCAAGCCCTTGCTGCCGCAGATCGACGCGTTCCATATGACCGCCATCCGCTATGGGGGCGCCGCCTTTCTCTTCGCCGGCTTGCTGGCCTACCGCGAAGGGCGGGGCGCCTTCAGGCTCGAGGGTCGCGGCATGCTGCTCTGGCTATATGGCAGCCTGGGCTTTGCCGGCTTCAACCTGCTCGCGTTCACCGGTCTGGCGCACAGCCGGCCCGAGCACGCTGCGGTCATCATGGCGCTGATGCCCTTGATGACCGCCCTCGTGAACTGGGGCATGCGCGGCACCCGTCCGGCCTCGCACACGCTGTTCGCCATCGCCATCGCCTTGACCGGCGTGGTGCTGGTGGTGAGCAACGGCCATCTCTCCGCGCTGTCTGCCTCGGGCCAGGTCGGCGGTGACCTGCTGCTGTTGCTCGGTGCACTGTGCTGGGTGTTCTATACCCTAGGGGCCGCACGCTTCACGCACTGGTCGCCGCTGCGCTACACCACGCTGACCTGTCTGCTGGGTGTGCTGAGCATCTTTGCCGCGACTGCGGCGATGACACGCCTGGGCCACATTCATTCGCCCTCCATGGCGGCCGTGCAGGACGGACTGTGGGCACTGGCCTACATGGTGGTGATCGGCGCGGTGATCGCCGTACTGAGCTGGAACGCCGGCATCCGGCAGTTGGGCGCGCTCAACGGCGTGCTGTTCATCAATTTCGTTCCGGTATCCGCGTTCGTCATCGGGGTCATTCTCGGCCATCGTTTCGGGCTTGCCGAACTGGCCGGCGCTGCGTTTGTCATCCTGGCGCTGATATTCAACAGCCTGCTGAGCCAGCGCGCCGGTGCCCGTGTGGCGGCGAACGCGGTGGCGATGGCGCGCTGACGCACTGGCCATCGTGCATACGGCCACTACGGTGACCGTACGCCCTTTCAACCTTCTCCCGGAATGCGTGGTAAGTTGTCGATCTGTAACAGCATCCACGATATCAATACCTTGCGCGCGCATATCCCGGCATGCGCGACGCGAGATCGGGAGGAACGTATTTGGATCGGCAATTCGAAAGTCACCGCATCGGCCTCATCGGCGGCCTCATCCTGATTGTCCTGACGCTCGCCGCCGGCATCGCCGTGTATGCCTTGATGCAGCGACAAGCGGAATCCGTCCTCGTCAATAGCCTGGCCACCGCCCTGCAGAACGACCGCCGCCTGTTCGAAAGCGAGATCGACGCCGGCCGGCAAGCCCTGCAGCAGATTGCGGACTCCTTCCTGCCGATCGGATTCGCCAGCGTCTCCTTTCATGACAGCCACGGCCAGACGATCGTGCATGCAGGTCATCCGTCGAAAAGCCCGGCGCTCAGCGTGCCCCTCAACACGCAAGCCACGTCACATCTGCTGTGGGATGGGCAACTGATCCTGCGGGTCGATCAGGCGGTCATGGACGACGCGGGCCACCTCATCGGCACGGCACGGACCGAATCCACCCTGCCTCGGCTGACGGGTGCCATCGCCGAGGCAGGGGTACTGGGAAAAACCGTGGAACTCGCCCTGTGCGCCCCGCTGGAAAAGGACATGCAATGTTTCCCGCTCACCCGGTCGCAATACGTGTTCGCGCGCCTGGCCCGCACGATAGGCGGGCAGCCCCTGCCTATGAGCCATGCGCTGGCTGGGGAAACCGGCACCGTATTCACGCAGGATTACCGCCATGAGAACGTGATTGCCGCCTACACCCCGCTGGGCCGTCTGGGGCCCGGCATGGTGCTGAAGATAGACCAGGCCGAACTGTTCGGCCCCGTCAGACAACAACTCCGAATCATCATTCCGCTGCTGGCCATCCTGGTCGTAACCGGCGTTCTTCTGCTGTACGGACTGGTGACACCGCTCGTTCGCAAGCTCGTCCTCTCCCGACGGGAGACCGCGGAGATCAACGCCAAATTGCGTGATGTAGAGGAACGCTGGCGCTTCGCGCTGGACAGCACGGGGGCCGGGGTATGGGATCTGGACATTCCGGCCAACCGGATTCTGCTTTCAAGCCGCAGCAAGGCCATGCTGGGATTTGCCGACGATGAGATCGGCCCCCGCATGGACGACTGGCTGCAGCGTGTCCACCCGGACGACCTGCCCGGCCTGATGGCCGCACGGCAACCGCTGCTTGACGGCAGCCGCGACACCTTCGCCCACGAACATCGCAAACGCTGCAAGGACGGTAGCTGGAAATGGGTCCAGACGCATGGCATGGTGGTCACCCGCGATTCGGCTCGCGTCCCCACGCGGCTGATCGGAACCTACCTCGATGTCAGCGAGCGCAGGCAGGCGGAGGAAACCATCCAGCGCCAGGCCAACTTCGACCCGCTGACGCAACTGCCCAACCGGCGATTGTTCCTCGACCGCCTGGGTCAGGAAATCATCAAGTCCCAGCGTGCCGATTTTTTCCTGGCGCTCCTGCTGGTCGATCTCGACGAGTTCAAGGAGGTCAACGACACGCTGGGGCACGACGTGGGCGACATCCTGCTGCAGGAGGCGGCCCGGCGCATCCGCAGTTGCCTGCGCGATGCCGATACGGTCGCGCGCCTGGGTGGCGATGAATTCACGGTCATCCTGGCCGACCTGTCGGATCGTACCCATATCGAGGACATCGCCCAGAAAATCATCGGGCGCATGGCCGAGCCTTTTCACCTTGGCGACGAGGTGGCCTATGTCACGGCCAGTATCGGCATCACCGTGTATCCGGGCGACGCCGGTGATATCGACACCCTGCTGAAGCATGCCGACCAGGCCATGTATGCCGCCAAAAAACATGGGCGCAATCGCTTTTTCTATTTCACGGCGTCGCTGCAGGAAGCCGCCCAGACTCGCCTGAAACTGTCCCGCGACCTGCGCGAGGCGGTCGCCGCCAGGCAATTCGTCGCCTATTTTCAGCCGATCGTCGAGTTGTCCACCGGCCGCACCCGCAAGGCCGAAGCGCTGCTGCGATGGCAGCACCCCACGCGCGGACTGGTCAATCCGATGGATTTCATTCCGCTCGCCGAGGAAACCGGACTCATCAACGAAATCGGCGAATGGGTCCTCATGGAGTCGGCGCGGCGCGCGCAGGCATGGCGCCATGAATTCGGCGACGATTTCCAGATCAGCATCAACATGTCGCCCGTGCAGTTCCGGGCGGAAGGACGCCCGCGCACCCGGGCATGGCTACGACATCTGCAGGACATCGGACTGCCGGGCACGAATCTTACGATCGAGATCACGGAAAACCTGCTGCTCAATGCGCATGCCGACGTCACCGAGCAGCTGCTGGCGTTTCGCGACGCCGGCATCCAGATCGCCATCGACGATTTCGGCACGGGCTATTCCACGCTGTCCTATCTCAAGCAGTTTCCCATCGATTACCTGAAGATCGACCGGTCGTTCGTGCGCGACATCGAAACGGACCCGAACGACATGGCCCTCTCGAGGGCGATCATCGTCATGGCGCACGAACTGGGGCTGAAGGTCATCGCAGAGGGTGTGGAAACCGCCGGGCAGCGCGCCCTGCTGTACGCGGCAGGGTGCGATTACGCGCAAGGGTATCTCTACGCCGGGAAACCGCTGCCGCCGGATGAGTTCGAGGCCTGGCTGCGGCGCAACTAAGGGATCAGTACATCTTGTACGGCAGGAACTTCCCGTTCAGCACGATCTTCACCCGATCCCCCTTGGGATCCGGCACGCGCGAAATATCCATCGAGAAATCGATCGCGCTCATGATGCCGTCGCCGAATTCCTCGTGGATCAGCGACTTGATCGTGATGCCGTAGACCATGATCAGTTCATAGAAGCGGTAGATCAGCGGGTCGGTCGGCACGGCGGAAGGCAGGCTGCCCTTGTACGGCACCATCTGCAATTGGTCGACTGCCTCTGCAGGCAGGCCGAGCAGCTTGCCGACGGTGGTGGCCTGTTTCTTGTCGAGCGTCATCTGGCCCAGCAGGGCGGCGGTTGTCCATTCCTTGCTCTGGCCGACTTTCTTGGCGATGTCGGCCCATTTGAGGCCTTTCTTGTGTTTGGCGGCGAGGATGAGGTCGGTGACTTCGGTGCGGGTCATGATGGTCCTTAGGCGTTGACGAGGTGGATATGAGGCTTGCCGACGGGCGGCGTGTGGGCGACGGCCGGTTCGACGTCGGACTCGATGAGGTCGGCCGGATCGAACACGGTGGGCGAACTGGGGGCGTCGAGCGCGTCGCGCAGGGCGCCGAACTGCTTCGAGCGGCTCACCAGGAAATCGACCAGGTGGTTGCGGATCGGATAGTAGTGCGGCTGCTTATGGATGGCGCTGCGCTCGCGCGGGCGCGACAGGGTGTTGTTGACGATTTCGGCGATGCGCGCATGCGGGCCGTTCGACATCAGCATGATCTTGTCGGACAGCAGGATGGCTTCATCGACGTCGTGCGTGATCATGAACACGGTCTGTTGCGTCTCTGCGCAGATCTTCAGCAATTCGTCCTGGATGACGCCGCGCGTCAGCGCATCCAGCGCGCCGAAAGGCTCGTCCATCAGCAGCATTTTCGGCTCGATGGAAAACGCGCGCGCGATGCCGACGCGCTGCTTCATGCCGCCGGATAGCTGCGACGGCATCTTGTGTTCGGCGCCCTTCAGGCCAACCAGTTCGATGTAGCGCATGGCATGCTCGCGCACCTGCAGCTTGTTGCGGTCGGGCCAGCGCGACTTCACGGCGAAGGCGACGTTCTCCAGCACGCTGAGCCAGGGCATCAGCGCATGACTTTGGAAGATGACGCCGCGATCGAGGCTGGGGCCGGACACTTCGCGGCCGTCCATGAAGACGTTGCCCAGGCTGGCGCTGTCGAGGCCGGCGAGGATGTTGAGGATGGTCGACTTGCCGCAGCCGGAATGGCCGGTGACGCAGACGAATTCGCCCTTGTGGATGCGGAAATTGACGTGGTCGAAGACGGTGACCGGCTCGCCCCCGGTCGGGCTGGGGTAGATGCGCGCCAGGTTCTCGACCTGCAGGAAGGGATGGATGGATGGACTTGTCATGCTTGCATTCCCCGTTTCATTCCTGATACGCGACGCGCTTGCCGAGCACGCCGAAGAGGCTGTCGAGCGCCATGCCGACGACGCCGATCATGAGGATGGCGAACAGCACATTGGTGAGCGACAGGTTGTTCCACTCGTTCCACACGAAGTAGCCGATCCCGGTACCGCCGACCAGCATCTCGGCGGCGACGATGACCAGCCATGCGATCCCCATGGAAATGCGCATGCCGGCGAGAATGGTCGGCGCGGCGGCCGGCAGGATCACGCGAAAGGCTTTTCGCAGCGGATTCACTTCCAGCGTGCGCGACACGTCGAGCCAGTCCTTCTTCACGTTGGCGACGCCGTGTGCGGTGTTGATCAGCATCGGCCACAGCGAGCAGATGAAGATGACGAAGATCGACGAGGCCGAGGCGTCCTTGATCGTGTAGAGCGCAAGCGGCATCCACGCCAGCGGCGAGATCGGCTTCAGCAGCTGCACGTAGGGATTGATCGCCTGGTAGACCACGCGCGAGTTGCCGATGGCGAAGCCGAGCGGAATCGCCACCACGGCGGCGAGGAAGAAGCCGCCGAGCACGCGCGCCAGCGAATAGCCAAGCTGGATACCGATGCCCTTGTCGTTGGGGCCGTTGTCGTAGAACGGGTGGGACAGCTTGTCCCACACGGTCTGCGCCATCGCCGCCGGGGTGGGGAACCCCGAGGCGGCCTTGGCCCCCCCGCCCCCCATCAGCGCGGCATATTCAGGATCGACATTGGCCGCAGCCACATGGGTTTCCGGCAGCGTCAGCAGCTGCCAGACCAGCAGGATCGCCGCGAACAGCCCGAGCGACAGCAGGCCGGCCTTTTGACTGAGCGAGAGTCGGGTCTTCATGTGCGTTTGATGGCGAAGGAGTTGAGGTAGTCGGCAGGCTTCGCGGGATCGAACACCTTGCCCATGATGGTGTGCTTCGTGTAGCTCGACGCCGGCGCCTTCAGCCCGATCTCGGCCATGCGCTTCCTCGCATCGGTGGCGCGGAACACGTCTTCGGCGACGGCCTTGTAGTTGACCTCGCCCTTGATGTAATTCCAGCGCTTCAGCTGCGTGAGGATCCACACCGCCATCGACTGCCAGGGGAAAGGATCGAAGTCGACGCGGTCCGGCACGTTCTTCACGTTGCCGAGGCCATCGGCGAAACGCCCGGTCATGACCTGCTCCAGCACCGGGATTGGCTGGTTGAGATAGTTGGCCGGGGCGATGGCCTCGATGATGGCCTTGCGGTTTTCCGGCTTGTGCGCGTAGTCGGTGGCGCTGGCAATGGCGCGGAACAGCGCGGCGTAGGTGTTAGGGTAGTCCTTGTAGAAACCCTCCTTCACGCCGAAGGCGCAGCAGGGGTGGCCGTCCCACAGGTCGCGCGACAGGGTATGGATGAAGGCGAAGCCTTCGTACACCGCACGCTGGTTGAACGGCTCGGGGCCGAGGAAGCCGTCGATGTTGCCGGCGCGCAGGTTGGCCACCATGTCGGGCGGCGGCATCATGCGCAGCTCGACGTCCTTGTCCGGGTCGAGCCCATGCTCGGCGAGGAAGTAGCGCAGCAGCAGGTTATGGATCGAGTAGTCGAACGGCAGGCCGAACTTCATCCCCTTCCAGTCCTTGGGATTGAGCTTGTCCTTGTGCTTGAGATGCAGCGTGATGGCCTGGCCGTTGATGTTCTGGATCGTCGCCACGTCGACCGCCTGTTTGGCCGATCCCAGTCCCAGCGACATCGCCAGCGGCATCGGCGACAGCAGGTGCGAGGCGTCGTATTCCTTGTTCTGCACCTTGTCGCGCACGACGGCCCAGCCGGCGGTTTTCTGCAGGCTGACGTTCAAGCCTTCGCGCTCGTAGAAGCCCATGGGACCCGCCATGATGATGGGCGTGGCGCAGGTGATGGGGACGAAGCCGATCTTGAGATCGGTTTTTTCCAGCTTGCCTTTTTCCGCCGCCAGCGCCTTGGCGGCGCCCATCGGGAACAAGGTCGAGATCGCCGCCATCGCCGTGCCGGCGCCGACCGCGCGCAGGAAATTGCGGCGCAGTTGGTCGTCGGGGAACAGACCGCGCATCACCGCCGATTCGACCACGCGCGACACGCGCGCATCCTCGTTTTGCATGGCGGCGTCATGATCGGCCTGGCTGTGGTGGCGGCCGCAGCTGCATCCTGCACGGTGCAGTGGGGTATCGGGGTCAAACGGATTATCGAAACCGGACATTAAGCGCTCCCATCGGTTGAAAAAACGTGGCTTCACAACACGTCCGCATGCACCAGCGTCGCCGCACTGCGCTCCGGTCTGGTGCATGGCCACGATTCCGGTTTGCAGCACGCCGACCGCTCCAACGCCTGATTGGGCGGGCCCGGAGGAACCCGGCCGGGCGATGCGTCGTGTTGACGCCTGAAGTCTTATCAGGAAGCGTGCCAGCCCACACGATCGACACTAAGTGGCTGTTTATCCTGGGTTCTTATAGGAACATTCAGAATCGCCTTCAACGCTGGCCCGATTCTTGATTACACAGTGTTGACAAAATGTTTTGAGGAATCGCCATGACATCGTCCGCACTGCCGACCGAACATCTACAGAACGAGGAAATGCTGGTCATACGCGAATCGGCACGCCTGGTGGGAAAAAGCCTGGAGCCCGGACCGGTGATCCGCGAAATGCTGCATCTGGTCTCGGAGTTTCTCGGGCTCAACCGCGGGCGCGTGGTGTTGCGGCAGCCCGGCGGCGACTATGCGATCCGTTATGCCTACGGCCTGACGGCCACGGAAATCAAACGCGGCGTCTATCACCCTGGGGTCGGCGTCACCGGGCGCGCCCTGCAAAGCGGCGAGCCGGTGATCGTGCAGGACATCGACAACGATCCGCATTACCTCGCGCGCGCGGTGGACCGTTCGCACCTGCCGAACGAAACGGTCAGCTTCATTGTGCTGCCGCTGCGCAGCGATGGCGAGGTCCTGGGCCTGCTGGGGGTGCACCGCATCCGCGGACGCGCACGGGCGCTGACCGACGATCTGCGCATCCTCGAAATCATCGCCACGCTGATCACGCAGATCCTCAAACTGAACGATCGCGTGGCGGAACAGACCGCACGCCTGGAGCACGAGAACCGCGAGCTCAAATGGGCGCTCGAACGTGGCACGCCGCAGCCGGCCACGCTCGGCATCGTCGGCGAATCGCCCGCCCTGCGTCATGCGCTGCGCCAGATCGAACAGGTATCGTCCACCGATGTGACGGTGCTGCTGCTGGGCGAATCGGGCACCGGCAAGGAGTTGTTCGCGCGCGCGCTGCATCTGTCGAGCCCGCGACGCGACCAGCCTTTCGTCAAGGTGAACTGCGGCGCGATTCCGGAAAACCTGTTCGAGTCGGAATTGTTCGGCTACGAGAAAGGCGCATTCACTGGTGCGGTCACGGCACGCGCCGGCTACTTCGAGCAGGCGAACGGCGGCACGCTCTTTCTCGACGAGATCGGCGACCTGCCGCTGGCGATGCAGGTGAAGCTCTTGCGCGTGCTGCAGGAGAAATCGCTGCAGCGCGTCGGCGGTCGCCGCGAAACGCCGATCGACGTGCGCATCGTCGCCGCCACCAACCTCGACCTGCAACAACAGGTGAGCGCGGGCCGCTTCCGTCTCGACCTGTACTACCGCCTCAACATCATTCCGATCCGCCTGCCCGCACTGCGCGAACGTCCCGAGGACATCCGCCCGCTGGTACGCCACCAGCTCAACCTCATCAGCCAGAGTTATCAGCGCAACGTCGGCCTGACGCCGGAGGCGATGGAGACGCTGGCGGGCTACCACTGGCCGGGCAATATCCGGCAATTGCGCAACGTGCTGGAACGCCTGGTGCTGCTGGCCGAGGGCGCGACGATTCCGGCACAGGAAGTCGAACGCGTGATCCACAGCGAAGCCACGCCGGAGAACGGCAGATCGTTCGGCAGCGTACCGGCGAACCCGCCTGCGGCTGCCACCGTGCGCCCCTATCTCCCTGCGCAGTCGCATGATCGTCAACAGATCGCGCAGGCGCTGGCGCACGCCCATGGCAACAAGTCGCGCGCGGCCCAGATGCTGGGGCTGACCCTGCGCCAGTTGAACTACCGCCTGCAGCGGCTCGAAGCGGCCGAGGCAAGCTGACAATGGTTGACAATTTGTTAGCGCAGACAATTGGCGGCAACCGGGCGGAAAGGAATATCTGAATAACAAACAACGACTTGCCGCGTTTTTCAGAGCTGGCACAGGAATCGCAATACAGGGCATGTCGGTTCCCCGATCCTCTCAACCAAGGAGTCATGCCATGTCTGAAGTCGTTGCCCTGAAAACCCAAGCCATCCTCGAACCCATTTCCAGCGAAGGCCTTGCCGCACTGTCCGCCAAAGGCAAGGCCAACCCGCAATCGGTCGTCACGCTGAAAGCGAAGACCGTGTGCGAAAGCAAGTTCCGCAATCTCACCTACGTGCGCAACCTGCCGGCTCACGTGATCGACGAGCCGCCGCACCTGCTGGGCGACGATACTGCGCCGAATCCGTCCGAAGCGGTGCTGGCCACGCTGGGGTCCTGCCTGTCGGTCGGCCTGCACGCCAACGCCGTGGCACGCGGCATTTCGCTGACCCGCCTCGAACTCGAACTCGAAGGCGACATCAACGTGACGGCCGTGTGGGGCGTGGGCGACCTCGATCCGCTGAAGAAACTCGGGTTTACCGACGTACGCGTCAAGGTGCACCTGGAAGGCGACGCCAGCGAAGCCGAGCTAAAGGACCTGGTCGCGCATTCCAACGCCTGGTCGCCGGTGGCCAACACGCTGCGCAATCCGGTGAACGTCAGCGTCGAGCTGGCCTGAGCCGTCCCTTTATCGAACCAGGAGCGCACCATGCCCGCCATCGCCCTCGCCCCCACTCTTCCGGATGAAGCCTGCGAAATCCTGCCGGGCTTGTCCGACCTCATCGCCGAAGAGCTCGCGCCCAAGGTGGTCGACATCGACCTGAAGGGCCTTTATCCCGACACCTTCCTGCGCAAGCTCGGCACGCTCGGCGGTCTGGGCAGCCTCACGCCGACCTCGCACGGCGGCAGCGCACGCGGCCTGAAGCACGCCATCCAGGTGGTCGAGGAAGCGTCCAAGCAATGCGTGTCCACCGGCTTCCTGCTGTGGGCACAATACGCGCTGCAGTGGTACGTGCTGAATGGCACCAACCCCGCACTCGCCGCCGACATGCTGCCGAAGATGGCGCGCGGCGAGGTATTGGGCGGCACTGCGCAGTCGAACACCATGAAGTCCTGCGTGGGCATCGAGGAAACCCGTCTCAAGGCGCAGCGCGTCGAGGGCGGCTACCGCGTCAACGGCGTGCTGCCCTGGGTGTCGAATATCGGGCCCGAGCATCATTTCCACATGGGCGCCTCGCTGCGCGACGCGCCGGGACTGGTGATCGGCCTGCTGCACGGCAGCACGCCCGGGCTCACGCTGGCGCAGAACGCGCACTTCATCGGCATGGAAGGCACCAACACCTTCGCCTGCCAGTTCCGCGACGTATTCCTGCCCGACGCGCAGGTGGTCTGCCACCCGCACGAATTCGACGCTTTCCGCGACCGTACCAAATCGGCCTTCATCCTGTTGCAGATGGGCATGGGCCTCGGCCTCGTCGACGCCTGCGTCGTCATGATGCAACGGGCCGACAGGCAGTTCGGCCACGTCAACCGCTTCCTCGACGTACAGGCCGACGCCCTGCAAGCCGAACTCGACGCCGCGCGTGCCGCGACTTACGATCTGGCCGAACGCATCGACCGCGACGGCAGCGCGCCGCACGTGAAGGAAACGCTGCAATTGCGGCTGGCCGGCAGCGAGTTGAGCCTGAAGGCCGCCAACGCAGCGATGCTGCATCTGGGCGCCAAGGGCTATTTGTCGAATAATGCAGCACAGCGCAGATTGCGCGAGGCCTACTTCATCGCCATCGTCACCCCGGCGATCAAGCACCTGCGCAAGGAGCTGCATGAGTTCGACAGCCATGCCTGCACACTGGCGCAGGATGAAAGAGAGGTCGCATGATCCGTTTTGCCGTATCGCTCTCTGTGGACGAAGCCGCAGGGAAACTGATCGCCGCCATCGCCGCCTATCCGATGGGTCTGGTCGCCCACGCCAATGGCCAGGCCAATTGCGCAAAAAAGGGGATCGAGGTGCCGGCCGACCAGATCCTCGAGGTGTTTCGCCCCGACTATGCCGCCAAGGTCTGGGCGGCGGAAAAGGCGGCGGGCATCGATATCCCGCTGCGTATCCATCTATACGAGGCCGGCGGCCGCACCTGGGTCGCGTACCGCCCGGCCACCGATGTCTTCAAACCCTACGTCAACCCGCAGCTCGATGTGCTGGGCAGCGAACTCGACGCCATCTTCAATCAACTGCTGGCCACGCTCGATCCGTGGAAATTGCCATGATGAATCTCTCTGCTGCTGTCTCTGCCCCCGAATCCGTCCCTGCCTTCCGCAAATGGACCTGCGCCGTCTGCGACTACGTCTATGACGAGGCGCTCGGCGACCCCGACCACGGCCTGGCACCGGGCACCCGCTACGAAGCCATCCCCGACGACTGGAGCTGCCCCGACTGCGGCGTGACCAAGGCTGACTTCTACTGCTTCGACGATTAGGGCCCATTCACACTTAATTTCTGGAATGGGAGCCGCCCCGGTAAAATCCGGGGATGATTGTCTATCTCCACGGCTTCAACTCCTCTCCCGCATCCGGCAAGGCCCGGCAGCTGGGCGAGCACATGGCGCACCTCGGGCGGCAGGCCGATTACTATTGCCCGGCGCTCGCCAACAGCCCGCGCGCGGCCATTGCCCAGGTCGAGGCCGAACTGGCGCAACGCCACCCTGAATCCGTCACCTTGGTCGGCAGTTCGCTGGGCGGCTTCTATGCCACCCACCTGGCCGAGAGGCACGGCTGGAAAGCGGTGCTGGTGAACCCCGCCGTGCACGCACACACGCTGCTGCGCGCCGCACTTGGCCCGCAGACCAACTGGCACAGCGGCGAGAAGTGGGAACTTACCGATGCGCATCTGGCCGAACTCGCGGCACTCGACGTTCCCGCCATCTCGCAACCCGAGCGCTATCTGCTGCTGGCGCAGACCGGCGACGAGGTGCTCGACTACCGCGACGCCGTCGCCTACTACACTGGCGCCACGCAGATCATCGAAGACGGCGGCAACCACGGCTTTGCCGGGTTCGAACACCACTTCCAAACCATCCTGGATTTCTGATTTTCCATGCATCTCATCTTTGAAGAGGACGGCCATTTCAAGGCCGGCTCCATCCTGTCCGAAACCGACGCCACGGCGCAGGTAGAGGCGGCCTCGGGCAAGCGCAGCAAGATCAAGACGGCCAATATCCTGCTGCGCTTCGCCGCGCCGGCGCCGGCCGAGGTGATGGCCGAAGCCGAGACGCTGACGGCGGATCTCGACGCCGATTTCCTGTGGGAAGTAGCAGGCACCGAGGAATTCGGCTTCGAGCAGCTGGCGCTGGAGTACTACGGCCACACGCCGCGACCGGCCGAATCGGTGGCGCTGCTGCTGAAGCTGCACGCGTCGCCGATCTATTTTCATAAAAAGGGCAAGGGCCGCTACCGCCCGGCACCGGCCGAAACGCTGGCAGCGGCCAAGGCCGGTCTGGAGAAGAAACGCCTCGCGGCGGAACGGCAAGCGCACCTGGCTGCCGAGCTCGCGGCCTGCCGCCTGCCGCCCGAATACACCTCGCTGATCCCGCGCATCCTCATCGCGCCGGACAAGAACACGCTGGAATACAAGGCGCTGGAAGACGCGGCAACGGCCACCGGGCTGTCCCAATTGAGGCTCATCGAGCGCTGCGGCGCAATCCCCTCGACGCTCGACTTCCATCTCGCGACCTTCCTGCTGGAATACTTCCCCCGCGGCACCGGTTTTGCGCCCGTCACCGAACCTGCTGCTTTAAATCCAAGCGATCCGCCCGAACTACCCAAGAGCAGCGTGCGCGCCTTCTCGATGGACGACGAGGCGACTACCGAGATCGACGATGCGCTGTCGGTCGAATGGCGCGGCGACGGCAGCGTCCGCGTCGGCATCCACATTGCGGCACCGGCGCTCGGCATCGCACCCGGCTCGGAATTCGACAAGGTCGCGCGCGAGCGACTGTCGACCGTCTACTACCCCGGCAACAAGATCACCATGCTGCCCGAGGCGCTGATCCATCACTACACGCTGGGCGAGACCCACGACTGTCCGGCGCTGTCGCTGTATGTCGACGTGGCCGCCGATCTGCGCGTGCTCGGCACCGAGACCCGGCTGGAAATGGTGCACATCGCCGACAACCTGCGCCACGAAACGCTGGAAGTGCAGTTCAACGACGACACCCTGCGCAATCCCGACGTGCCCGACTATCCTTACCGCCGCGAACTCGAATGGCTGCGCGATTTTGCTGCCGTACTCGAGGCGGGGCGCGGCAAGGCCGACAACGTGGATCGCGTCGATTACAACTTCAAGCTCGACGGCGAGCGCATCAGCATCGTGCCGCGCAAGCGCGGCAGCCCGATCGACAAGGTGGTCTCCGAGCTGATGATCTTCGCCAATGCGCACTGGGGCGGCTGGCTGGCGGAAAAGCGTGTGCCCGGCATCTACCGCGCTCAGGCAGGCGGCAAGACGCGCATGACGACGTCCCCCGACCCCCACGTGGGTCTCGGCGTCGACCAGTACGCGTGGTCGTCCTCGCCGCTGCGGCGCTACGTCGACCTGGTCAACCAGCGACAGCTGATCAGCATCGTGCAAGGGACCGATCCGGTGTATCCCCCGCGGAGCGAGCAACTGTTCTCGACGGTGCGCGACTTCGAGCTGGCGTACGACGCCTACAACGAATTCCAGCGGCGGCTCGAACGCTACTGGATGCTGCGCTGGCTGATCCAGGAAAACGTGAACGACGTCATCGCCAGCGTCATCCGCGAAGACCTGGTTCGCTTCGACACCCTGCCGATGGTGACGCGCGCACCCTCGGTGATGGGCATCGCACCGGGATCAAAAGTTCGGCTGGCCATTTCCGGCATCGATCTACTGGACATCAGCTTTCATGCCGAGTACCTGGAGACGATGGCACCGCCGCCTGACAGCGCCACCGTCGTTCCGTAGAATCCAGTTTGTCCGACTATTTCGAGTCCATGGTGTCTTCCGCTCCCGCCCCGTCTCCCGCTCTCGCCGCGCCCTCCAAGCAGGGCACGCGCATGGCGCTGGCCCTACTGGCGTCGGCGGCGGTGCATGGCATGGTGCTCTCGACCCAGTTCGTGCATGTCAATCCGCACCTGTTCGAGGATCCCAATCTGCCGATGGAGGTGGTGCTGGTCAACGCCAAAAGCGTGGACTCCCCGCTCAATCCCGACGCACTGGCACAGGTGAACCTGGCGGGGGGCGGCAACACCGATGAAGACCGCCGGCTGAAAAGCCCACTTCCAGCCAGCGCCAGAACCCAGACCGGGACCGAGGAAGCCGCCTTGCAGGCGAAGGTGGCCTCCCTCGAACAGCAGGCCAAAACCCTGTTGAGCCAACTGAAACCCGACACTCAACTGCACACTCCACCGCCCGTCGAAACCCCCGCTCCCGTCCAGCCCACCGTCGACGCCAGCCAACTCAACGAACAGGCCCGCGAAATGGCGCAACTGCAGGCGCGGATCTCGCAGCAATGGGACGAATACCAGAAACGTCCCAAGCGCGCCTTCGTCGGGGCCAACACACGCGAATACGACTTCGCACGCTACGTCGAGGACTGGGTCACCAAGGTCGAGCGCATCGGCAACGTCAACTATCCCGAGGCTGCGCGCCGCCAGGGCATTTACGGCAGCCTGAGGCTGACCGTATCGATTTATGCCAACGGCCGCATCGAGACCGTCGACATCGACCGCTCATCCGGCTCCAAGATCCTCGACGCCGCCGCGATCAAGATCGTCGAGCTCGCTGCCCCCTACGCGCCCTTTCCCGACGATATGCGAAAAAAGGCCGACATCCTGTCGATCACCCGCACCTGGACCTTCACACGCTCCGATCAGCTCGTCGGGACTGACTGAATCCCGTCATTGCCGTCATGTGCAGGGCCGGGCGCCACGGCGCCCCCGTCTCGCACACCCATAAAAATTAAATACCAATCAATAAGTTACGGATAGCCGCCTCACAAGGCATGCATGTTGCTGTATTCAGGCAAAGCCGGCTGCAGGGCCCATCCCCTGGCCGCGCCGAATGACAGGAGCAGACATGACCCCATTCAATCGATTTGCCGCCCTCCTGGGTATTGCCCTGGTTTCCGCCCAGGCGCACGCCGTGGACGTTTCCTTCACCTCGGGCACCGGGCTCGCCCAGAGCTATGGCAACACCTACACCACCACGGTGGATGGCCTGACGATCTCGGCCAGCGCCTGGTCGAGCACGGCACGCGCCAACCAGTTCGGGCAGGCTGCCTTGACCCTCACGCCGGGTTTCGGCCTGGGCGTATGCAGCAGCCAGGAGAAGGCCAATTGCACGGCCAAGAATTTTGCCGACGCGCTGGGCAACAAGGGCGCAGACGATCTGATCCTGTTCACGTTTTCCAGCGCGGTCAACCTGCAATCCCTGTCCATGCTCCAGTTCGGCGGCGATTCCGACCTCAGCATCTGGGCCGGCGCAGGCGCCTTCAGCCCGGCCGGGCTGAAGGCCAGCCTGATTGGCACGGCGACCTTGTACGACAACATCAGCAATGTGAACACCGTCAAAACCGTCAGCCTCGCCAGTTTCACCGGAAGCTACGACTGGATCGCGGTGGCTGCCCGGATCGGCCAGAACAACGACTTTGCCAAGTTGCAATCCCTGACGATCAATCCCGTGGCCCAGCCGGTACCGGATGCCGCCACCTGGATGACCATGCTGGCCGGTCTGGGCTTGGTCGGCTTTCGCGTGAGCCGGCGCCAAGCCTGAACTCCAGGCTACACACGACAACAACCCGCCTCCAGGCGGGTTTTTCATGTCCCGGTTACACGCTTCGTCAGTCCGCCGGGGATATTTGATATCTTTATCACGTGATAAAATGTTTGATTGTTCTAATATTTTCATTTAATTCCGCTTCTGGAGATCGACATGCACACCGGCACCACCCTCACCCAGTTCATCATCGAAGAGCAGCGCCGCACCGCCGGCGCCACCGGCGATTTCACCTCGCTGCTGAACGACGTCGTCACCGCCTGCAAGGCCATCTCCAACGCCGTGAACAAGGGCGCGCTGCTGGGCGTCATGGGCGCGCTCGATTCCGAGAACGTGCAGGGCGAGACGCAGAAGAAGCTCGACGTCATCACCAACGACATCATGATCCGCTCCAACGAGTGGGCGGGCCACCTCGCCGGCATGGCCTCGGAAGAGATGGACGACGTCTACGCCATCCCCGGCCAGTATCCGCTCGGCAAGTACCTGCTGGTGTTCGATCCGCTCGACGGCTCGTCCAACGTCGACGTCAACATCTCGGTCGGCACCATCTTCTCGATCCTCAAGGCTCCCGTCGCCGGCCGTCCCGCCAAGGCCGAGGACTTCCTGCAGCCCGGCACCAAGCAGGTGTGCGCCGGCTACGCGATCTACGGTTCGTCGACCATGCTGGTGCTGACCTTCGGCCACGGCACCAACGGCTTCACGCTCGACCGCGACGTCGGCGAGTTCGTGCTGACCCACCCCAACATGACCATCCCCGCCGAGACCAAGGAATTCGCGATCAACGCGTCCAACATGCGTTTCTGGGAAAAACCGGTGCAGCGCTACGTCGACGAGTGCCTCGCCGGCAAGACCGGCCCGCGCGGCTAGGACGTCAACATGCGCGGGGTCGCCTCGATGGTGGCCGAAGTGCACCGCATCCTCACCCGCGGCGGCATTTTCATGTACCCCAAGGACACCAAGGATCCGTCCAAGGCCGGTAAGCTGCGCCTGCTGTACGAGGCGAACCCGATGGCCTTCATCGTCGAGCAGGCCGGCGGCGCCGCCACCACCGGCTACCAGCGCATCCTCGATCTGGCGCCCGAAGGCCTGCACCAGCGCGTGCCGGTCATCCTCGGCTCCAAGAGCGAAGTGGACACCGTGACCGGCTACCACCACGAAAAGGCCGCGTGAGCGTGGTGGTTCCCGCTTAGGGCAACGCTGAACAAGTATCGCCATTAGCCTGACGCACGTATTGCCCAAAGCGATGGTGAGGATTGATCGAAACACGCCTGTCTTGCTGCCATTTCATCGCGTTTTCCACCCTGTTTTCCCGCTTCACGGGCGCACC
>JBDRCF010000028.1:0-114814 GCA_043821985.1 Pseudomonadota bacterium | reverse complement strand
TCTTAGTCACTGCCAAAGGGCCGTCAGGCGATGCGTAACCCGTTCTCTAACATTGCGGTCAAAGCGCTCCCTTCGGTCGCTGGGACGCGCCGCAGGCGGCGCGCCCCTTACCTAAAACGTTATGCGTCTCACTAAGGAAGTACACCATGGTTGACCTCGCTGTTATCGGTTCAGTACTCAACAGCCTTAAGACGGCTACAGACATCACCAAATTCCTGAGGGAAAGTGACTTTTCTCTGGAAAAAGCCGAACTGAAACTCAAACTCGCCGAATTGATGAGTGCGCTTGCTGATGCAAAGATTGAAATGTCCTCTGTTCAAGACACCATCACTGAACAAGAGCGCCACATAGCGGAGCTTGAGGAAGCATTTCAACGAAAAGCTGAGGTTGTGCGCGCCCGCGACGCTTACTACATCGTCGGCAAAGATGGAAAACCAATTGGGCAACCAATGTGCATCCGATGCTGGGACGTTAATCACAGTCGAGAGGGACGGCCACCAGCTGCGCTGGTGGGTTCCCTCCGCGCTTCGCGCTCCGGCCGCCCCTCACTTCTACGTTAGGCATAAGAGATGGGACAGAGTCTGAGCGCCCCCGATCTTGCCCTCTATCGAGCCGTCGATGAGGTACTCCACTATGTTTGGGATCCAATCGGCGTTTCGAGCATCCCGCAAGCACGGGCTGAGTACCACGGCTACCTGCCTCAGGTCTTTGGTTTGCTTCACAGTGGCAGCGACGTCCACGCCATAGCGCGGTACCTTACCCAAGTCACCACCGAGCGCATGGGTCTCACCGAAAACCCTGAGCACGATCTCGAAATCGCGCGCGTTCTGATGGAATGGAAGGAGGTTATTCGTGAACAACATGCCTAACCCGGCGGTCAAGACCGCTCCGCTTCGCTACGCTGGGACGCCGCTAAAGCGGCGCCCCTTACCTCTACGTTAGGAATCGCAAATGACGCCACGCGTTCGCACGATCTTGCAAGCTGCATTGGCGATCTCCCCCTTACTCTTCCCTCTTTTGTTCCTCACGGAAAGCGGAAGCTGGAGTTCCGGATTCGCTATCGCTATCCCGGATATATTTTTCGGCCTGCCTTGGAGCATTGGACTCCTCTTTATTGGCCCTTCACTAAAGAACATTTTCCCCGTCCCTTACGATGAGATGGTTGGGGTTGCTCTCCTGGCAGCATGCCTCATCATGAACAGTTACCTTTTGCTTCGGCGCAAAAAGATATCGTGGTTTTTCTCGATATTCTTCATTTCAATTTGTATAGCGCTAGCTCAGGCCATACTCATGCACCATAGGGCTTTTGATTGAAACGAGTTCCTAACTAATCATTCAAGCGGGACGCGCTAAAGCGCGCCCCTTAATTCAAACGTTAGGGGTTATCAATGAAGGATCTGGCGGACGCCATCCTAAAAGATATGCTGCCAACCGTATGGTTGCGGCTGATAGCGGGAGCAATAGCGCCCCTGCTAGTAGGCGCATGGGCAATTCCCAAGTTGTTAGATGAAATTGGATTACAAATACCCCAGCAACAAAAACCATTACTCCTAGCCACACTGATAGTGTCAGTCGTATTGCTGTGGTTAATCGTTCTCTTGGTGTCCGTAGTTTTTCAGCATCGTTCATCACGTCTGTCCTCTGAGCAATTCGCCGAGTACCGTGGCGCATTTTTCAAGCGCAAACCTGGTGGCGGGTATCACGAGGTTGTTTATTGCGGCTCTTGTAAAACACCTACCGCCATAAACAACCACGTCAAATTTCTTCATGAGCAATTTGTGTGTAAGTGCGGGTGGAAGTCGAGTTTCAATCTAGGGGAATTCAATGCGTTCTTCCCAACGCTCCACCCCTAACCCGGCGCTCAACCTCGCTCCCTTCGGTCGCTGGACGGCGCTAAGGCGCCGCCGGTTGCTCAAGTCCCCGCCATTTGGTCGCGTCTATCTTCCAGATTGGTCGCTATTGGAAGATCCATTGAGGCTAGTGTCACGTGATCTACAGACCTAACCCTGCGGTCAAGGCGCTCCCTTCGGTCGCTGGGGCGCCGCTGAAGCGGCGCCCCGTACCTTAAACGTTAGCGATATGCGCCTTTACTTCGCCGCCTTAATGCTGGTTCTTTCCTTCGCCACTTACGCTCAAGAAAGCAAGAGACAAATGAGCCCTCTGGATCAGGCATATGTAACAGCAATGCAAACCAAACAGGAGGCCGTCTTTTACAACGCCTTCCTAAATGCAACCATCTTCATCGCAACAGCAAATGCTCCGTCTCAAGAGAAGACAAAGCGTGCCGGAGAACAAGACACCATTTCTCCAATCATCATTGAATCTGACGGCGCTAAATACATTATGCTTTTTGACTCAGAAGAGCGTTTGCTCTCATGGGCGAAAAGAGAGGTTGGTTTTGCGGCAATTCCCGGCCACGCAATTGTTGAAATGATGTCCCCCGAGTTTCACTGGGCGCTCAATGTCGGAACAGAACACGTCAAGACTTTTGTCCCCGATGAGATCAAATGGCTAAAGCAAAATCTAGGTCAAGCCAAGGAAGAACGTGTTCCAGCTGGAACTCAGGTATTAATCGGGGCTCCAGCGAAGATTCCTGACGGCCTAGTTGAATCGCTAAAGAAAAACCTGTCCTCGAGAAACCGTGAAGTTAAAGCAGCATACCTTGGTCAAGTTTTTTACGTTAGAGATGGTGAGAAACCTCATCTTGCACTTGTTCTGGAGGTGGACACCAAAGACAAGACTGCTATCAGCGGAATATCCACAGATTTGGCAATTGCTACCAAGGGCTATCTCGGAGAAGGCGAGTACATTGACATCATGGCCGGCGATGAAAATGGAACCGCAGTGGAAATCAAGAAAGCCGTTAAGCCCTTTTACGTTAAGAAATGGTGGAAATAATCGCTAACCCGGCAGTCAACCGGACCTGCGCAAAAAGCCGCGCAGGCCGGTTACTTCTACGTTAGGGGTTTCGAGTATTAGTCCGATGGCCAGGTGAATTTCTTCAATCTTCTCTCGGCTCAGTGTGTCAAAGTCTATTTGAATGTTTTCTCCGTTGTACTTCCCGACTAACGTGAAGTAGTAGTCGCCATCGTCTTCCTGAAGCCATAGGGTTTGCTCCCCACTGCTGTTTTTGGCCTTCAGTTTCACATCAATATCAACCATGCTTTTCTCCGGTCTTTGCCTGGACCTGTGCGCCCCGGCTCACTTCAGCGTTAGGGGTATCCACATGGGATTGCTCGACGGACTCGAAAAACTGATTACCGAGCATGGCTCGGCTACGATACTTCGCGAGCGAATTGCGCTCGCGAATGACAAGTATTCGGCGCTCGAATCTGAGAATGCTGTTCTTCGCTCTGAGAACGAGACACTTAAACTCAATAACGCCGAGCTCCAAGAGCAAGCGCGGAACCTCGAAAAACAACTCTCTCATAACAGCAATCCTCGTGGTTACGTCTGCGACCACTGCGGCAGTCCAAATCTAAAAAGAACAGGCAGCCGTCCAGACCCTACATTCGGTGCGCTCGGGACAAAAGAAGCGCTATTCATCTGCGAATCGTGTGGCAAGCAAAGTGCTTTCTCACAGAACCCCTAACCCGGCGGTCAAGACCGCTCCGCTTCGCTACGCTGGGACGCCGCTGAAGCGGCGCCCCTTACCTATACGTTAGGGAGAATAAATGTACAACTACACGAACGAACTTGGCGGCCTGCCGCCATCGATCTTTTTTTACTTGTTTTCCTACAAAGCGGCTCTTCCAATACTCTTAACTTTTCCACTTACCCTTGCCTTGCTTGGCACATTACTCGTTTGGAAACGTATACGATCTCGCGCTTTATTCTTTGTTAGTTGTTTCCTTTCCCTCGCAGGAATTCAAAGCTTTCTCCTTGTGACAAGCCCGCTCGCGCTCATATACGGGGGAAATCAAGCGTACTTTGCGATTGCAGCCCAACTGCAAAGGAGTGCACTAACCGCAACGGAAAATGCGTTTATTGCTGCAATATGGGTGCTCCTCATTGGTGTGCCACTTATGTATTGGCTCTATCGAGAGTTTCGCACCCTAACTCATCATTCAAGCGGGACGCGTTAAAGCGCGCCCCTTAATTCAAACGTTAGGCATCTGCACAACGGTATGCACTCTCCCCTGTTACTTGAAATTGGACTGCTGTTGTCTTTGGCAATTTCGCTAATTGCCGCAATTCCGGTGTTCATGTACATGCGCCACAGTAAGGGGCTCTATAGCAGCGCTCAGTGGGTACCTTGCCATGCGTATCGACGCCGTGCACACTGAAAACGTTCTTGGCCAGGTCAATTCCTTAGGTAGTAGCATTCATGACGGACTCCCCTCCTCTTTCGATTGATCGGAACGACTCCATTCAATCTGGCACATACGATGCCGTCGGGGGCGGGGGAGTCCATTTCATTCGTTAGGCGTCACAACAACAGAACCGATGATTCATGTCCAAGAGAGTTGATTCCGCTTCGAAGCTGATTTCCGCCTCGGCCTCGCAGATCTATCAAGCGTTCGCAACTCGGAACGCAATGGAAACGTGGTTGCCGCCCCAAGGGATGACCGGGCGCATGGTCAACTTTGCCTTCCGAGAGGGCGGCGCGTATCGGATGCGGCTCACTTACAACGAACCGCAGCACGTGGCGGGAAAGACATCAGTTGATGCTGACGAAGTCGAAGTACGATTCGTCAAGCTAGTCGAGGGTGAACGCATCGAACAAGCAGTTACCTTCAATAGTGAGGATTCGGCGTTCTCGGGAGAGATGCGAATTACGTGGATACTGGAACCGTTACCGGACGGAACCCTTGTGACAGTGAGCTGCGAAAATGTACCGCCGGGAATACGACAGGAGGATCATAAGGCGGGATTGATGTCGACACTCAACAATTTGGCTTCGTTCGCTGAGGGTGCGCGTAAGTGTGAGCAGTCGGGGAGATAGGTAACAAAAAAGTCTGGGGAGACGGGGAGACGATGGAGACATTGACCCAGTCCCTGTTCCAGCGAATGCCGCCATTGGCACTGACATAGCGCACCTCAAAACGGCCGGGATACTCCAATGGCGGTGGCTTGCCTGGCATCTCGCGCGGGGACGGCTCGTAGACTGTGAGGCAGGGGTTTCCTGATCCAGTGCCTCATGCGGGCGTTCCTGGTTGTACTCCTCCCGAAAGCGGTTGAACTTGCGTTGCTGGGCTGCGAGGTTGCCCGCCGCGGGCCGGGTGGCTTCCGCCTTCAGGGTGCGGTGCATACGTTCATGTCGGCCATGCTCCCTCAGCACCGCAAAGCAGATGCGCGCCAGCTTGTTGGCCAGCGCGCAAGGTCACTGACAATGCTTTCATGGAATCCTTCTTTCACTCGATAAGGGCGGAGACGATTCACGGCCACACCTTTACTCAGGATGGACTTGGCCAGATCAATTCCCATGACGATAATGCTCATGACTTTCCCCTCCAGAGGTGTTGATGAGATCCAGAAATTCCATCATGGCACTTTCGATGTCGAATGCGGAAACCTCGCCACAGCCACGCGACGCGGAAGTCCCTTTCATTCGTTAGACCCATGAAAGATTCCGACCTTTCCATTGACGAAGCCACCCGAACTCTCGCTGCACGGGAACCGATCTTTCACCGTCCGGAGTTCGGCACATCTCGTATGGATTTTGAAGCAATGACAGCGCCGGAGTTCTGGGAAGTCGGCGCTTCCGGTCGTAAATACTCCAAGGAATCTGTTCTTGAAACACTGGAGGCCAGACATTCCCAACCGGTTACTGAGTCTTACTTGGTAACGGATTTTTTGTGCCAGGAGCTTTCTCCCAACCTGTACTTGGCGACATATCAACTTGACCAAGAAGGCCGGCTAAGCCGGCGTTCGACAATCTGGCGTCGTAATGGGGATAACTGGCGAGTTGTCTATCATCAAGGGACGCTAATTGCCGCATAACAATCCGATATGGCCAGCCGCAAACTGCCACGTGACCCAGCAGCGGCTGAGTTTGGACGTCAGGCAGCATACAAACTCAATGAAACCCAATGAACACAAAGAATCTTCTCGTCCTGCCAGATAATTTGCCCGTCCCTGAAGATGATGGCGCATGCATCCATTTGGAAGGGATGAATATGCCTGCCATAGCTCTGGCAAGCACTTCAGGATCAAGAGTAAATCTTGGGCTCGAAGATGGAATGCTGGTTGTCTACTTCTACCCCATGACAGGAAGACCAGACGCGCCTCCCATGGTTGGCTGGAACGAGATTCCTGGCGCAAGGGGATGCACACCTCAATCCTGTTCTTTTCGTGACCATCACGCTGATTTGCTGGATTTGGGGGCCAAGGTATACGGTGTGAGTTCGCAATCTCCGGAAGACCAGAAAGAAGCTGTTCAACGCCTCCATTTGCCCTTTGAGTTATTGAGCGACAGCAAGTTTGAATTGGCAAGCGCATTGAGGCTTTCCACGTTTGAATATAACGCCTTGCGTCTCATCAAGAGACTCACGCTCATTATCGAAAATGGCGTAATACGCAAAGTTTTCTATCCGGTTTTTCCACCAAACGAAAACGCGGCCAATGTCGTCGCTTGGCTACAGCAAAACAAGGCCTAGCATTGGTCAACCGGGATGCCCAGACAGTCGAGCCTCCCCGATTTCTTGGTTCTTTCACGCGGAAAATGGGACGCTGACAAGTCCCCGGAAGAGATCCAGCGTGTCATCGACGCCTTATACGTCTGGCACGATCGTCTTGTACAAGAAGGCAGGCTCAAGCCGGGCCAGAGGCTTGCCACGCAAACCAAGCTGGTTTCGCGCTCGGGTGTGATGGATGGCCCTTATGCAGAGGCGAAAGAGGTCATTGGGGGCTACTGGTTCTTCCGTGCCGCCGACCTGCAGGAAGCCGTCGCCCTAGCATCTCAGAATCCTAGCCTGGCCTGCGGACTTGCATTCGAAATTCGGCCTATCGAAAGCGAGCGGGCAAATGCCTTCAAGTTGACGAACGAGACACCTGGCCCTGAGAGTCGTTAGCGGGTACCCTCGATACCCATCGCAACAGGAGTGGACGGCATGGCCGAGACCCCGCGTTACCCCATCATCTACGTCCGCGGCTACGCGATGACGAAATCGGAAATCACCGAAACCACCTCGACGCCTTACATGGGCCTCGAGCTCGGTTCGACCAAGGCGCGCCAGGCCTGGGATGGCGCAGTGCGCAAGGTCTTCTTCGAGTCGCCCATCGTGCGATTGCTGAAAGAAGGCTACAGCGACATCTACCGGGACGGCCTGCAGATCGAATCCGGATCGATCCCGCCGCAGAGCATCATCATCCATCGCTACTACGATGCGGCCGATCCGGATTTCGGGTCAGGCAAAGTGCCCACGATCGTCGATGCCGCGAAAGGGCTGAGCGACCTGATCCTGCGCGTGCGCGACCAGGTCTGCCTCGACGGCCGCATGAAGCCCGAGGACTTCAGGGTGTATCTGGTGGCGCATTCGATGGGCGGCCTGGTCTGCCGCTGCTTCCTCCAGAACGGCGCGGCTGGTAGCGACGCCGCACGCAAGCTCGTCGACAAGGTGTTCACGTTCGCCACGCCACACAACGGCATCGAGATGGCCGGGATGAATGTTCCGGATTTCTTCGGCCTGTGGGACATGAACAACTTCAACCGCGACGAGATGAGAAAGTATCTCGACATAAAGGACACGAACGTCGGGGTCAATTCGCTCGATGGAAAATTCGACCCGAGCCGGTTCTTCTGCCTGGTCGGCACGAACAGCAAGGACTACGACGTGGCACGCGGCGCCTCCCGGCTGCTTGCCGGCGAACTGAGCGACGGGCTGGTGCGCATCGAGAACGCCTATGTCTCGGGTGCGCCGCGTGCCCACGTCCACCGCAGCCACAGCGGTCCGTACGGCATCGTGAATTCGGAGGAAGGCTTCCAGAATCTCACCCGCTTCCTGTTCGGCGACGTCAGCGTCAATGGCGTGCTGGAAATCGAAAACCTGCCGCTTCCGCCTGCGACCAGGCTGCAGAAGCTACTTGGGAAAAAGGTCGGCTACTACTTCGAGGTGGCGGTCGCCACCCGGGGCGCGCTCGATTTCGATCTCACCCGCCGCACGGTGGCCAACAACAGCGCCATGTTGCGTTCGCGCGGCGAGCTCTTCGGGGACGACGGCACGCTGAAGGCGGATGCGCGCCATCCACATCTCTTCTCCACCTTCCTCGACCTGTCGAAGCGGCCGTCTGACAGCCGGGAAATGATGTTCACGATCCAGCTCGCCGTATCGATGATCACCTATACCGGCGAGGATGCTTCGCGTGACGACCACTTTGTGCCCGGCGAATACCTGTTCCGCGACACCGTCGTGATCAGCGCCATTCCGCCGGCAGACCCGGCCGCATCCTGGCAGGTCGGCTTCGTCTTGGCCGACAGCGGATGGTCGGGCGCGAAGACGACTCCGGCGAACGGAAAGACCGACGAGCAGGGCCAGCCCTATGTCGCGATCCCGCTGGAGAACGAGAAAGGCTTCAAGGCAAGCCTGCGGCTATACGGCTCGCATTGGGCGTAGGCGCCGTCCTTGATGTCGGGATTCGTACTCCGGCAACCTTTCGGGCACCGGAGCGATTTTTCATCTGCGGATGGTAGGCTGCGCATTGCCGTCCTTCCTGCCTGTTCCCGACAAACCGATGCCTTTTCATGCCGCTGATTTCTGGATCGTGATCACCCATCTGGGCGCGGCCGGCATCATGCTGCCGCTGTTCCTGGTCATCGCGGCCGAGTTGTGGCTCGCGGGCCAGAAACCCGACCTTCTGGCCTGGATGCTGGCGATGTCGGCAGGGGGGGCGATCGTGCTCGCCAGCAAGATCGCTTTCATCGGCTGGGGATGGGGAAGCGCATCCCTGAACTTTACCGGCATCAGCGGCCACACCATGCTGGCCACGTCCATTCTTCCCGTCTGGATGGGCCGGCTGCTGGCGGAGCCGGGCCGTCGCTTCAGTCTTTCCGGCGTGTCCCTGGGCCTGGCGATCGGTGCCGCGGTGGGGGTGTCAAGGCTGGCATTGGGGGCGCACAGCCCGAGCGAAGTGATGGCGGGCTGGCTCCTCGGGCTGGCAATCAGCCTGGCCGCCTACAAGGTGATGCGGCACCGGCGTGCCGTCCAGGGCGTGGCCGGCCTCGCGGGCGTCTTCCTGCTGCTGGCTTTCAGCCCTTCCTGGTCCGGCTATTTTCCCACTCACAAGTGGGAGGTCGGCCTTGCGCTGGCTTTGTCGGGCCATGCGCAGCCCTATGTCCGGCAGGATCTGCATCGCCCATTGCGAGAAAGTGCGAGTGAACTCTCCCGGCGCGAATAGGCCCGGAACGCGCAGCGCTCAAACCGCTGCCAGCGCCTGCTTCCGGTATTTGTTCAGGTCGCGCACGTTCTCGAATGTCTGGCCCAGCAGACTCGACAGGTTGCGCAGGATGCCGCCGACGACCTTGCTTTCCCAGGCATCGTCGAAACGGATCTGCTCGTCGAGCCAGTGCTCCAGCCATTCCGGATTGGGCAGGCGCGACTGGATGGTGTCCTTCGGGAACAGGGTTTCGTTGACGTGCAGGTTGGTCGGGTGCAGCGCCTTGTCGGAACGCTTGCTGGACGCCATCAGGAAACCGATCTTGGCGAAGGCTGCGGCAACGCTCTGGCCGCCCTCCTTCAGCGCGCGCTTCATGTACTGGAGATAGGCGCCGCCGTGGCGGCCTTCATCGCGCGAGATGGTTTCGTAAATGTGTTTGATGACCGGCTCGGTATGCCATTCCGAGGCGCGCTTGTACCACTGCGTGAGACGGACTTCGCCGCAGAAGTGCAGCATCAGGGTTTCCATCGGCGGCGCCGGGTCGAACGGGAAGCGGATGGCATGCAGTTCGTCCTCGGTGGGCGCAAAGTCGGGCTTGAAACGGCGCAGGTACTCCATCAGCACCAGTGCGTGTTTCTGCTCCTCGTAGAACCAGATCGACATGAAGGCGGAAAAATCGCTGTCGTGCACGAAGTCGCGCAGGAACATCTCGGTGGCCGGCAGCGCCGCCCACTCGGTAATGGCATTCATCTTGATGGTCAATGCCTGCTCGTCGGTCAGCTTGGCGGCATCGAAACTGTCCCACGGAATGTCGGTTTCCATGTTCCAGCGGGCACGTTCGAGAGATTTGAAGAGGTCGATGTAAAGCATGTTGTAGGGTGGGCACTGGATTGTTCGGGTGTTCCCAGCATGCCCATTGTTGTCCGAATGGATGACATTTTAGTGTCTTTCCACGATTTTGCCCTCATTCACGCCCTTAGGGCGCGCGGCTCGCCAAACCGCGTGGTGGCCCATGCCGCCCCATCCGTTATCCGGTCAACGCGAAAGTGGCATAATAATCAGGTCTCATGCATCTTCCAGCCACGATGGATCCCGAGCGTATTGCCCCCTCCCTACCCGATACGTTTGCCCTGCACGAAGGCGAACTGATCGCGCTGCAAGTGAAGGCCGCGCATGCGCTCGGCCTGTCCGACACCCATTTCCGGGATGGCCTGGCCGACGGCACCGCAGCCCCCGCGCTGGCCGTCATCCCTGCAGGTGCGTTCGAATACGGCGCCGCGCCGCAGGAAGCGGCCCCGGCGCAGGATCGCCCGCGCCGTGCCGCCCTGATCGAACGGGACTTCGCCATCGGCGTGCTGCCCGTCACGACGGAGGAATTCGAGGCCTACGGCCGCGCCACCGGCTGGCGCCGGCGTGCGGAACTGGTCTGGCTGTCCGGTCGCAAGCCGGTCATCAACGTGCGGCAGACCGAGGCCCGCGATTACTGCGCCTGGCTGAGCCAGCAGACCGGTCAGCACTACCGTCTGCCCACCGAACAGGAATGGGAGTACGTCTATCGCGCCGGTGCGTCGAGTGCTTATCCGCAGGGCGACCGCATCACGCCGGCGGATGCGCTCTATAACGCGAGTCAGGGATATGACGCCGCACGCCCCAAGCGGCCGCGCTTATTGTCGCGCTGCTTTGTCCGTTGCGGCGCGATGGAGGCCGGCAAGCTGCGCGCCAACCGCTGGGGCCTGCACGACATGGCGGGCAATGTATGGGAATTCACCGCCAGTCCCTGGACCCGCGATCATGCCAGCCTCCCCGAGCGTCCCCTGCCCGGCAAGCCGCAAGCCGTGGTCACCAAGGGCGGCTCCTGGTTCGATGGTCCCGAGGACTGCCGGGCTGCCGCACGCCGCCGCCGGCTGGAAAATGAACTGGACCTCAATCTGGGTTTCCGCGTCGTGCGCGAAATTTAGGGCGGCTACGCTGTACCGCACGCCATAACGGAGTACCCGGATTGAGAAAAACTGCCCGTGCAACGCCAGGGAGGGAACGTCGCCATGCCTGAGCTGCCCGCAGATACCGATCGCTTTATCGCCGAACTCGACGCGGCCGTCGAAGCGCACATGAACTGGACACGCCGCATTTTACGTTGCGCTGTCCTGCGCTCGACGCCCGGCGAGGATGTGCTCGACCTCCAGGCGCACACCCTGTGCCATTTCGGCGGCTGGTTCATGGCGAACCGAAGCCATTTCGAGATACTGGATGCCCAATCCGCCGGCCGCGTGGAGGCGGTGCACCAGACCATGCACGACGCCATCCGCTCGATCTGCCGCGAGATCCTGACCGGCCGGCCGGGACGCGAGGCCGATCTGGAAGCCTTCGAACAGTCGCAATCCGAGCTGCTCGGTCTGCTGGCCCGCTTCAAGACGCTGATCCTTTCGACGGCGGTGCGCCGCGACCCGCTCACCCAATTGCCGCTGCGTTACGGTATCGAGCACGATTTCGCCCTGTACCAGAAGGAAGCCCGGCGCAATCGCACCCTGCTGTACGTGGTCATCATCGACGTGGATCATTTCAAGCCGATCAACGACACCTACGGTCATCCCGTAGGCGATCGCGTCTTGCGCCATCTGGCCGACACGCTGAAACGCAGCCTGCGCGACGACGAGCCGCTTTATCGCTACGGCGGAGAAGAGTTTCTCTGGCTTCTGAAATGCAAGTCGGCCACCGAGGCCAGGCAGTCGGCGCGCCGTGTCCTTGCGATCGTGGGCACCACCCCGGTGCCGATCGACAACAATGAAGTCCTGCGGCTGACCGTGACCCTCGGGCTCGCGCAAGCTGGCGAGCGAGAAGACCTGGCGAACGTCATCGAGCGGGCCGATCAGGCGCTCTACGAAGGAAAAAGCAACGGCCGCAACCGATACGTCATCGCCGAATCCTGACGGCCCCGCCGTTCAGCGATCAGGTGACGCACTTCTGGCTCCCGCGAGCCATCATCTATAAATAAACCAGCCTGTCGGAACCACGGGGAAACCGGATGGAATTCAAGGATTACTACCAGACGCTGGGCGTGAAGCGCGATGCCACGGCGGACGAAATCAAGAAAGCCTTCCGCAAGCTCGCGCGCAAATATCATCCTGACGTGTCCAAGGAGGCGGATGCCGAGCTGCGCATGCAGGAGGTGAACGAAGCCCATGCCGTGCTCTCGGATCCGGAAAAGCGCGCCGCCTACGATCAGCTGGGGCGCGGCCACCGGTCGGGCGAGACCTTTCGCCCGCCGCCGGACTGGGACGCCGGTTTCGAATTTACCGGCCAGGGCTACTCGCCCGGCGAAACCGCCGATTTCAGCGATTTCTTTGCCGAACTGTTCGGCCATATGGGCGGCGCGCGCGCAGGGGCCAGCCATACTCGCGCCGGCTTCCGGGCGCAGGGCGAGGATCACCACGCCAAGGTGCTGCTCGACCTGGAAGACAGCTTCAGCGGCGTCACCCGCCAGATTTCGCTGCGGGCACCGAAAGTGGATGCCCAGGGCCGGGTTCAACTGGAAACCCGTACGCTCAATGTGAAGATTCCCAAAGGCGTGCACGCCGGCCAGGTCATCCGCCTTGCTGGCCAGGGCGCCCCGGGGATGGGCGGGGCCCCGGCCGGCGACCTGCTGCTGGAAGTGCAGTTCAAGCCGCATCCGCGCTTTCGGGCGGAAGGCCGCGATCTGCAGCGGACCTTGCCGGTGACGCCGTGGGAAGCCGCCCTCGGTGCCATCGTCGCAGTGGACCTGCCGCAAGGCAGCGTCAAGGTACGGATCCCCGAGGGCGCCCAGAGCGGGCGGCAGTTGCGCGTGCGCGGCCATGGCATACCCGGACAGCCGCCCGGCGACCTGCTGCTCGATCTCCAGGTGGTGTTGCCGCCGGCCACCACGCCGAGGGCGCGGGAACTGTATGAAACGATGGCGCGCGAACTCGCGTTCGATCCGCGCGCGCAGCAAAAGGATTGAGCCATGCAAGACGACGATATTCTGATCGGCTGCCTGATGGAGGATTCCTGGCTGACGCTGGAACAGGTGGCCGCTGCCTGCAGCGTGGAGCCGGTCTGGCTTATCCGCCATATCGAGGAAGGCCTCTTCCCGCATGCCGAAAGCGTGGCGGGCACCTGGCGGTTTTCCGGCGCGAGCCTGCTGCGCGCGCGGCGCATGCGGCAACTGGAGCGTGACTTCGAAGCCGTACCGGAGCTTGCCGCCCTGGTGGCCGACCTGCTGGAGGAAATGGATACGTTGCGGGCGCAGACCCGGCAGGCCGCCCCTGGAAGGGACCGTTAGATCAGGAGTTCTTCCCGGGCCTGAACCAGCGCCTGGGCCAGCCGCACGCCGCTTTCCCACGCACGCTCGACGCCGACGCCGGCAATGCCGTCGCCGATCAGGGCGACCCGGCTCTCGCGGTCGCTGACCCAGAAGCCGCCGACCGAGGCTTGCGGACGCGCATGACGCCACAGGTGCGAGGCTTCGATCTCGACCGGCCACGGCAGTCCCAACAGGCCCATCAGCGCCGAGGCTGCGCGGTTGCTTGCCTCCATTTCGGATGCTTCCAGGTAGGTTTCGGCGAACTCGTGGCTGCTGTGCACCGCCCACAGGCCGGGGCCGTCGGCAGTCTGGCGTACCGCTAGGTTCAACAGATGGTCGTCGAACTTGATGACGTCCGCCGCGGGGCCGCCCTCCCAGCGCATCAGGAACGACCAGATCGGACGGTAGCGCACCTCGCCCAGGCGTGCGCGCAACAGCGGCAGCGCATCGAGCATGGGGATGGCCTGCGGCGTGGGCACGCTGCATATCACGCAGTCAAAGTCGCCGCGCACCTCGCCGTTCTCCAGGATGATCGTTCGCGGCTGCAGGGTCGCCACGCGTGACTGGGTGTGCAGGCGGGCACCGCCGAGCAGTTTGCGAACCAGCTGCGACGGTTCGATGGTGGGACGGAAATGGTTTTGCAACTGCGCCTCGCCCCACGAAATGGTGGCGCGTCCCTGCCAGACGTTGCCCCGTACCGGTGCGGCCCAGCCCTGACGTACCCAGTCGCGCAGCTGGCTGCGGAAGGGCTCGCGCTTGGCCGAAATGAACGGGGTGCCCAGCGTGGCCCAGCCCTGTTCCGTACGCCGGGTCGACAGGCGCCCGCCCGCGCCGCGCGCCTTGTCGAACACGTCGACCTCCCAGCCCGCCGCGGCGAGTGTGCCCGCACAGCTTGCGCCCGCAATCCCTGCCCCGACGATGCCTGCCCTGAGCCCTGTCGAAGGGCCTGCCCTGAGCGTGGTTCTTGACGCGTCAGCGTCGTTAGAACCACGGCCTATCCCTTGCGGGTGGAGTTTTTCCATTCCTGTCCATCCTTGTATATGACCACGCGGCGATCTCCCGTATCGCCGTGGGAATGGCGCGGCGCATGGGCGCGCGTTATTCCCGTTCCATATCGAACTGTATCAGCAAATTCTTAAATGCCGATTCAAAAATTCTGCTCAGACTGATGACAGTGCGCTCAGGTCAGTACCTTCCGCATGGCCACATGCGGGATGCCGGCTTCCTCGTATTCGGCACCGTCGGCGACAAACCCTACACGGGCGTAGAACTCCACGGCATGGGTTTGCGCACTGAGTCTGAGCACGGTCTGTCCGCGCGCCTGCGCAGCGGGCAGAATCCGATCCAGCAAGGCCCGGCCCACCCCGCGCCCACGCCAGGCCGGCAGCACGGCCATGCGGCCGATGTGTCCGTCGGGCAGCAGGCGGACGCAGCCGATGGGCGATCCATCCTCGGCCAGGGCGAGCCAATGCGTCGAGACGGCATCGTATTCGTCCCACTCCAGCGCTTCCGGGACCCCCTGCTCGTCGATGAACACGGCACGGCGCACGGCGCCGAGGCGGGCAGCATCACGAGCCCAGTCGGTTTCTCCAATCGTAAAGCTCGTCATCGTCAAGCGCCGATGCGGGCGAACCGCCGCGCGGCACGATGGCCGCGCGCCGCTTTCACGCCGACCAGCATCCACAGCCCGGCGACGAAATAACAGCCGGTGATGAGCAGCGACTGGCGGTGATCGCCCTGCGTGATCCAGCTCGCAATACCATAGGTCAGCGGACCAATGATCGACGCCAGCTTGACCGCCAGCCCCCACAAGCCGAAGAATTCGGCCTCCTGTGCCGGCGGCGCCAGCAATCCCACCATGGCCCGCCCGGCCGATTGCGAGGCCCCCATGCACAGCCCGGCCAGATTGGCCGCTACCCAGAACATGCGCTCGTCGGGCGCGGCCCAGGCCAGCAGCACCATCACGATCCAGCCGACCAGGGTGAACGCAATCAGACGTACATGGCCGACCCGGTCCTGCACGTGGCCGAAGACGAAGGCGCCGACCGCCGCCGTGATGTTGACCACCAGCACCAGCAGGATGGTTTGCTGGGTGTTGAAGTGAAACGCCTGGTTGGCGTAGATCGCCGCCAGCGTGATGACAGCCTGGATGCCGGCCTGATACAGCACGGTGCAGACGAGAAAGCGCTTGAGGTCGGGCAGGCGTTCGAGATGGCCCAGCGTGTGTCGCACCTGGGCCCAGGCGTTACGCGCCGTGCGCCCGGTTTGCGGCAGGGCGCGTTCGCGCAACATCAACAGCGTCGGCAAACTCGCCAGCAGGAACAGCGCGGCGGTGATCAGCATGGAGACCGGGACGAAAGCCGCTGCTTCCTGGCCGTGCGCCTGTGCCCAGCTGATGTAGGCGAGGCTTGCGCCCAACGACACCAGCCCGCCCACATAGCCGAGCGACCAGCCCCAGCCGGATACCCGGCCCAGTGCACGCGGACGCGCGAGTTCGTTCAGGAATGCAGCGATCAGGTTTTCGCCGGTGCCGAAGAAATAATTGGACAGCACCAGCCCCACGATGGCCAGCGTCAGTGCGCCCGGCGCGGCGAAATACAGCAGCGCGGTAAAGCCGACGCAACCCAGCGTGGTCAGCCACAACAGCATTTTCTTGTTGGCATGGGCATCGGCATACGCACCGATCAGCGGTGCGGTGAACATCACCAATGCATAGGAGACCGACAGCGCGAGCGTCCAGACGAACGTCGCCCACGGCGCGTTGCCGGCCACGGCCGCGACGAAATAGGCGCTGAACACAGCCGTGATGACGACCGTCGTGTAGCCCGAATTGGCGAAGTCGTACATCGCCCATGCCCAGACTTCGCGCCGGCGTACGCCGGGCTGCAGCATGCCTGCCCTGAGCCCGGTCGAAGGGCCTGTCCTGGACTGAGCCGAAGGGCCGGCCATCAGGCGACCTCCTCTTCGGCCTGCTGCTGCAATGCCCACATGTGGGCATAGACGCCCGCTTTCGCCAGCAGGTCGGTGTGCCGTCCACGCTCGACGATGCGGCCGCCTTCCATCACCAGGATCTCGTCGGCCTCGACCACGGTGGAAAGGCGATGCGCGATGATGAGGCTGGTGTGGCTGCGCGCGATTTCCAGCAGCTCGGCCTGGATGGCCTTTTCGGTCTTGGTATCGAGCGCCGAGGTGGCCTCGTCGAGAATCAGGATGGCGGGATTTTTCAGCAAGGTGCGCGCAATCGCCACGCGCTGCTTCTCGCCGCCCGAGAGCTTCAGTCCGCGCTCGCCCACCACCGTGTCCCATCCCTGCGGCAGGGCTTCGATGAAATGCAGGATGTGCGCGGCGCGCGCCGCTTCGAGCACCTCGTCGCGGCTGGCGTCGGGCCGGCCGTAGGCGATGTTGTAGTAGATGCTGTCGTTGAACAGCACGGTGTCCTGCGGCACCACGCCGATCGCGGCGCGCAGGCTGTCCTGCGTGACGTGGCGGATGTCCTGGCCGTCGATGCGGATGCTGCCCGCGCCGACATCGTAGAAGCGGAACAGCAATCGTGCGAGCGTCGACTTGCCGGCGCCGCTGGAGCCCACGGCCGCCACGGTCCTGCCGGCGGGGATGGTGAAGCTGACATCATGCAGGATCGGACGGTCGGCGTTGTAGGCGAAGCTCACATGCTCGAACCGCACCTCGCCCGCCACCACCTCGAGATCGCGCGCATCCTGGGCGTCTTCCACCTCGCGCGGACGCTGAAGCAGGGCGAACATGCGCTCGACGTCGGTGATCGATTCCTTGATCTGGCGGTACATCACGCCGAGAAAGCTCAGCGGCTGGAACATCTGCAGCAAGTAGGCGTTGACCATCACTAGGTCGCCCAGCGTCAGCGTGCCGTGCACCACGCCGTTGGCGGCGCGCAGCACCATCAGCGTGACGCCGATCGCGATGGTCCCGGCCTGGGCGGCGTTCAGCATGCCCAGCGAGCGCTGCGATTTCAGCGCCATCTTTTCCCACTCGATCAGGCTGTTGTCGTAGCGCTCGGCCTCGTATTTCTCGTTGCCGAAATATTTGACCGTCTCGTAGTTCAAGAGGCTGTCGATGGCGCGGCCGTAGGCTTCGGAGTCGAGCGTGTTAGCGCGCCGCACGAACTGGGTGCGCCATTCGGTGATGGTGACGGTGAAGCCGATGTAGGCCGCCAGGGTGACCAGCGTCAGCACGCCGAACACCCAGTCGAGCTTGACGAACAGGATGCCCGCGACCAGCAGGATTTCCAGCACCGTGGGCGTGATGCGGAACAGCAGGTAGCCGACCAGGCTGGAGAGCGCCTTGGAGCCGCGCTCGATGTCGCGGGTGATGCCGCCGGTCTGTCTTTCGAGATGAAAGCGCAGCGACAAGGCATGCAGGTGCTGGAACACCGCCATGCTGATACGCCGCATGGCGCGTTGCGTGACCTTGGCGAACACCACGTCGCGCAGGTCGGAAAAGGTGGTACTGGCAAAGCGCAGCAGGCCGTAGCTGAGGATGAAGGCCAGCGGCAGCACCAGCTCGTGGCGCGAGCTGTCGAGCGAATCGATGATCTCCTTCAGGACCAGCGGCACCGCCACCGAGGCCAGCTTGGCGCCGACCAGCAGCGCCAGCGCCAGCAATACGCGGCCGCGGAATTCCCATAAATAGGGAAACAGGCGGCCGATCGAGCGCAGGCTGGGGTCGCCGGGCGGCGGCGGAGCGGCATGGGAATGAACGGCGGGATGCATCAGGTCAGGTAGAATCGTGTTTGTATTTCAGGATTTTACGTCCATGCGTGGCAATTCCGGCACGCGACGACAGAACAGCATGAAGCGCCACGATTGACATGAAGCTCTACGGCATTCCCAACTGCACCACGGTGAAAAAAGCACGCGCCTGGCTCGACGGTCACGCATGCGACGTCGCCTTCCACGATTTCAAGAAACAGGGCGTCGACGCGGCCTGGCTGCGCAAGGTCGTCGCGCAGACCGGCTGGCAGGCACTGGTGAATACGCGCGGCACGACCTGGCGCCAACTCACCGATGCGGAGAAGGCGGCGGTCATCGACGACGCCAGCGCGATCGCGCTGATGCAGGCCCACCCCAGCGTGATCAAGCGGCCGGTGCTGGAGCGCAACGGAAAATATCATCTCGGCTTTGCCGAAGAACAATATCAAGCCTTGTTCGGAGAATGAAACTGCATGGCCAATGAAACGCCCGAGGATGGAATCCTTGCCAATGAAACCTTGGCGCTTGCGATCGAACTGCTCAAACGCAAATCGCTGACGCCCGACGATGCCGGCTGCCACGACCTCATCGCCGCGCGCCTGCAGAAACTCGGCTTCCACATCGAGCGCCATTGCCACAACGGCGTCGACAACCTATGGGCACGCAAGGGCACGGCCGCACCGGTGGTCTGTTTTGCCGGCCATACCGACGTGGTGCCCACCGGGCCGCTCGAGCAATGGCTATCCGATCCCTTCGAGCCGACCATACGCGACGGCAAACTGTACGCACGCGGCGCCGCCGACATGAAGACCTCCGACGCCGCGTTCGTTACCGCCACCGAGCGTTTCGTCGCCACGCATCCCGGGCACGGCGGTTCGATCGCCTTCCTGCTCACCTCCGACGAGGAGGGCCCCGCCACCGACGGCACGGTGAAGGTCGTCGAAGCGCTGAAGGCACGTGGCGAGACGCTCGACTACTGCATCGTCGGCGAGCCCACCAGTGCCGCCGAATTCGGCGACACCATCAAGAACGGCCGCCGCGGCTCGCTGTCCGGCACGCTGCGCATCAAGGGCGTACAGGGCCATATCGCCTACCCGCACCTGGCCAAGAATCCGATCCATCTTGCGGCGCCGGCGATCGCCGAGCTCGCCGACACCATGTGGGACGAGGGCAATGCCTACTTTCCGCCGACCACCTGGCAGATATCCAATATCCATGCCGGCACCGGTGCTACCAACGTCATTCCCGGCGCGGTCGAGATCCAGTTCAACTTCCGTTTTTCCACCGCCAGTACCGCAGAAGGCCTGATGGACGCGGTGAATGAAATCCTCGACAGTCACGGCCTCGATTACGAAATCGACTGGAGCCTGTCGGGCAAGCCCTTCCTCACGCCGCGCGGCCCCCTGTGCGATCACCTGAGCGAAGCCATCCGCGAAGTTACCGGTCTCACGCCCGAACTGTCGACGACCGGCGGCACGTCGGACGGGCGCTTCATCGCCGACATCTGCCGCGAAGTCGTCGAGTTCGGCCCGCTCAACATGAGCATCCACAAGCTGAACGAGCACGTCGCGGTGGAGAACATCGAGCAGCTGGCAGCGGTCTACCAGAAGACGCTGGAAAAACTCCTGGGGTGATTTTTTCGGATGGCCGAATCCGGCCGTCCGCCCACCACTCACCACTCACCACTCACCACTTACTGTTCACCGCCCGCCCCATGAAACATTTCGAAGACACCGAATCCCTGATCACCGTGCGCGACTGGCTGCGCTTCGCGGTGTCGCGCTTCAACGAAGCCAAGCTGTTTTTCGGCCACGGCTCGGACAACGCCTTTGACGAAGCGGCCTACCTGATCCTGCATACCCTGCACCTGCCGCTCGACCGTCTGGAGCCCTTCCTCGATGCCAGCCTGACGCATGGCGAATCCGAACAGGTACAGGCGGTGATCGAGCGCCGGGTGCGCGAGCGGCTGCCTGCCGCCTACCTCACGCACGAGGCCTGGCTCGGCGCGCACCGTTTCTATGTCGACGAGCGCGTGATCGTGCCGCGCTCGTTCATCGCCGAGCTGCTGCACGAACAGCTGGCGCCGTGGGTGGAAAATCCGGACGAGGTGACGCGCGCACTCGACCTCTGCACCGGCTCCGGCTGCCTCGCGATTCTGGCTGCACTGGCCTTTCCCGATGCCCAGGTCGATGCCGTCGATCTTTCAAGGGATGCGCTCGACGTCGCCGCAAGGAACGTCGCCGATTACGATCTCACGGACCGTATCGAACTGATCGAATCGGATCTGTTTGCGGCGCTGGCGGGGCGGACCTACGACGTCATCCTCAGCAACCCACCCTATGTGAACGCCGAATCGGTCGCCGCGCTGCCGCCGGAATACCAGGCAGAACCCGCGCTGGCGTTGGGTTCGGGCGAGGACGGCCTGGACGCCGCGCGGCAGATTCTGGCTGGTGCCAAGGCCCACCTCAACCCCGGCGGCCTGCTGGTGGTCGAAATCGGCCACAACCGCGATGCGCTCGAAGCCGCCTATCCCGCCCTGCCCTTCACCTGGCTCGACACCGAGAGCGGCGACCAGTTCGTCTTCATGCTGCGGCGCGAGGATCTCGCCGACCTGTAATCAGGCTGACCCTGGTGCGATCTGCCGGTCCAGAAACGTGACCAGCTGGTCCGCCGCCTGCGGCCGGCTCATCAGGTAGCCCTGACCGAATTCGCAGCCGTTTTCGCGCAGGAAGTCATACTGCTGCGAGGTTTCGATGCCTTCGGCGATCACCTCGAGCCCGAGCCCTTTCGCCAGGGCCAGGATCGTCGTGACGATCTGGGTATCGCCAGCCTGGTCCGGGATCCGGCGGACGAACGACTGGTCGATCTTGAGCGCATGAAACGGCAACTGCTTGAGATAGCTCAGACTGGAATAGCCGGTGCCGAAGTCGTCGAGCGACAGCCGCACCCCCATGCCGCGCAGCTTGTCGAGGCTGCTGCGAACCTCGTCGTTCATGATCAGCATCACGTTCTCGGTAATCTCGAGTTCGAGACACTCCGCAGCCAGGCCGGTACGCGCAAGCGCCTGGGCAACCGATTTCACCAGGCGCCCGCCTTCGAACTGCCGGGTCGAGACGTTCACGGCCAGCGTCAACCCGTCCGCCTTGCCCTGTTTCTGCCAGGCGTGCAACTGGGCGCAGCCGGCTTCGAGCACCCACTCGCCCAATTGGACGATCAGGCCGGTGTCTTCGGCGGCTGAAATGAAGGCGCCGGGCAGCACCAGTCCCTGGTCCGGATCGTTCCAGCGCAGCAAGGCCTCGAGCCCGACGATGCGCCCGCTTTCCAGTTCCACGATCGGCTGGTAATGCAGCAGGAATTCGTCGCGTTCCAGCGCCTGGCGCAGGCGGGTGTCGAGGGTCAGCCGTTCCACCACGCGTGCGGTCTGCTGCGCGTGGTAGAACAGGAAGCGATTGCCGCCTTGTTCCTTCGCCTGATACATGGCCGTGTCGGCGTGTTTGAGCAGCGTTTCGGCCGACGATGCATCGTCGGGATACAGTGCAATGCCAATGCTGGCGCTGCTGTATATCTGGGTGGCACCGATATCGATCGGCAGGGCAAGACTGTTCAGCAGGCGGGTGGCGACCAGTTCGGCATCGGCCTGGGCGTCTATATCGGATACGATCGCCACGAATTCATCGCCGCCGAAACGGCTCAGATGATCGTGTGCGCGCAACACCGATTGCAGGCGCTGGGCGACCTGCTGCAACAGGAGGTCGCCCGCTCCGTGGCCCAGCCCATCGTTGATGTTCTTCAAGCGGTCGAGGTCGATGAACAGCAGGGCCAGCCGCGCGTCGCTGCCTTGCAGGGCGGACAGCATTCCCTCGAGTGCGGTGCGGAACCCTTCGCGGTTCGGCAGCTGCGTCAGCCCGTCGAAATAAGCCAGCTGGTTCAGGTGTTGCTGGGCGGCTTCACGCTGCTGGATTTCAGCCTGCAGCAGATCGGCACGGCGCTGCAGCTCGCCGGTCTGCCGATTGACCTGATAACGCAGAAAGCCGACGATCGCCAGCGCCAGGACGAACAAGCCTGCGACCGTCGCCACGGCCCACGACAGCCACCAGGGATAGCGCGCGGCAGGTGCGGCTTCGAGCCATCGCCGCAGCGACTCGTAATAGGCTGACCCGGGATCTGCCTTGAGCGCAGCCAGGTCTCGGTCCAATGCATGCAGAAGCGCTGGGTCGGCATGCTCCGGAGCGGCGTAATGGACAAAAATGGGATTGAACACGATGCCGGTCGCAACCATGTCGTTTTGATGGGCATGCAGCGCCGCGAACACCCGGTTGACGACACCTGCGTCGGCCCTGCGCTCGACGATCGCTTGCAGTACGTCGGCATAGGTATCCACGTAGACAGGCGTAAATCCCGCGTCGAACTGCTTCGACAAATCGATCAGGGCCTGGCTGTGCGTGCTGCCCCGCATGAGCGCCACCCGCTTGCCCTTGAGATCGGGCAGCGAGTCGATGCGGGACTGGATATGACGGAACACCATGCCCCAGTTTCCAATCAGGCTCTGCTGGCTGAACTGGAAGCGCTTCGCACGTTCGTCGCTATAGGCAATCCCCACCAGCAGATCGATCTCGCCCTTGTCCAGGCGGGCGAGCAGATTGTCCCAGGAGTCGGGAACGTAGGTGATCCGCCAGCCTTCCCGATCCGCCACCGCACGGATGACGTCGATCGCGATGCCCTGGGGCGGCACACCGGGTGTTGCCGTGACGATGGGGGGATTGTCGGCCACGCCGACCCGGACAGGAGTCCCGCCCTGCGTGGCCACTGCCGGAGAACCCAACAACAGCCAGAATAGACAGGCCTGCAAAAGAATACGGAAAACCACGCAAATACGTCCCTGTAGATCGAACCGTGCCAGGTGCCCTGGCTGTTGCGGGCGTAGCCTAACCTAATATCCGGCCCTGTACTAAGCGCGAACCGGCTACCGGGACACGGCGGCCAAGTCGGCTGCGATGTGTCGGGCAAGGTGTCGGGCTGCCGCCTGGATGTCGTCGCCGGCCTCGTCGCCGGGGCATGCTAGCGCGATTTCGATGCCATACAGATCGAGCCGGGGCGGCAGGATGCCGAACGCGCGCGCCAGCGACAGCGCGTCGAGCACGCCGAGCCCGTGGCTGGAAAGGCCATGCGTGTAGCCCGGCCACGCGTCCTTGTCGAAACGTTTGATGCGGCCTGGCCGATCGCCGCTTTGCATGGCGTCGACCAGGATGACCCAGTCCGCATGTTCCAGCAGGCCGATCAGGCTGGCGCCGGGCCTGTCCAGCTTGTCGATGGCAAGTTCATGCCCGCCCTGGACACCGCAATCCGCCAGGGCGTCCACGGTCAGCCAGCCGGCCTGGTCGTCGCCCGACGGCGAACCGATACCGAGGATGCGGACCTTGCTCATGCGCGCGCGACATTCAGGCGCAGGAAATGGGTGGCGCAGGAAATGCAGGGATCGTAGTTGCGGATGACTTTCTCGCAATGCAGCCGCAGCGCGTCGTCAGGATGGTCAAGCCCGAAGTTGAGCAACGACAGCCGTAGATCCTCTTCCATGCGGCCCTGGTTCTGGCTGGTCGGCGGCACGATGCGTGCATTGATCACGCAACCCGCGTCGTCCATTTCATAGCGATGCCACAACAGGCCGCGCGGCGCTTCGGTGCAGCCGATCGCCACGCCGGCACGCGGCGTGGCCGGCACCCAGGGCGAGTCCGGCGCGCGATAGCCGTCGAGCAGACGTAGCGCTTCATATAGCGCGAGCCAGATTTCCACCGCACGTGCCAGCAGGCTGTGAAACAGGTTGCGGCTAGGCAGCACGAAGCCGATATCGGCAAGCAGAGCCCGGATCGCGCCGGGCAGGTGCTCGTGGTTGAGGTTGAGGCGCGCCAGCGGCCCGACCAGGTAAGGCTGCTGGTGATAGGTGCTGAACAGCGCGGTGGAATGCGGTTCGTGCCGTTCGATGAAATGCGCGTCAAAGGCCTCAGCCCCGATGCGCAAGCCGTCGCTGGCCCCGATGTCGCCGCGCTCGATGGCGTAGTCAGCCGGGTGTCGTGTCGCCACCGACACGAAAACCTGGTCGTCCTGCGGCACAGGAATGGCCGCAGCCCAGCGGATCAGCGCTTCGGCCTCGGGCAGTGCGGCGCGCAGTTTGTCCCGCATGTCGCGGATGCGCGCCAGCGAGGGCGCGCCATGGAAGCCGCCGATGCGTACCCCGACCGGATGCACCGAGCGCGCACCGAACAGGTCCATCAGTTCGTTGCCCAGACCCTGGATCCGCAACCCGCGACGTACCTCGTCCGGCGCGATGCGCGCCAGTTCGATGGCGTTGCCGCAACCGAAGAAATCCGGCGCGGCCAGCAGGTGGATATGCAGGCTGTGGCTCTGGATCCATTCGCCGCAGTAGAACACCCGGCGCATGGCGCGTGCCCAGGGATCGAGTTCGACGCCGAAGAGGTCTTCCAGCGCCTGCGCCGCGGTGACCTGGTACGCGACCGGGCAGATGCCGCAGATGCGCGCCACCATGTCGGGAATTTCGGTGTAGTGACGGCCCTCCAGGAATTTCTCGAAGAAGCGCGGCGGCTCGAAGATGCGCAGGCGCAGTTCGGCGATGTCGCCCTGCTCGATGCGCAAATCGAGTGCCCCCTCGCCTTCCACCCGGGCAAGCACCGGAACATGGATCGCCACGCTGCGCCGTTCAGTCATGCGAACCCGTCCTCAGTTTGTCGGCAGCCGCGAGAAACACCGGCGCCTGGCTGTTGATCGACTGGAAACGCTGCACGATGGCCACGGGCGTCAGTCCCAGATGGCCGAACTGCATGGCCAACGCATCGGTGTTGGCATTTTCTGCCGGGCCATAACAACCATAACAGTCGCGGCCGAGGCTGGGGCACAACGCGCCGCACCCTGCCCGTGTCACCGGTCCCATGCAGGCGATGCCATGGGTCACCATCACGCAGGGATAGCCCTGGCGCTTGCATTCGGTGCATACCTTGTCGGCATTGTCGCGCGGCGTCACGCCGAGCAGGAGGGCATTGACCACCGCCAGTATCTGCGGCCCGCTGACCGGGCAGCCCCATAGCTCGAAATCCACTTTCACGTGGCTGGAAATCGGCGTCGAGCGCTCCAGGCTGGCGATCGCCTCGGGATGGCTGTAGATCTGCGCCACCCATTCCGCGCCCTTGGCCTGGTTACGCAAACCCTGGATGCCCCCCGAGGTGGCACAGGCGCCGATGGCGATCAGCAGGCCGCTATGGGCACGGATGTGCTGGATGCGTTCGAGATCTTCCGGCGTCGACACGCTGCCCTCGACGAACGCCACATCCACACCGGTATCCGGATCGAGCGGACCCGCTTCGGCAAAGTGCACCAGATCGATCCGCTCGGCGAGCGTCAGCAGCGCCTCGCCGAGATTGAGGAAAGACAACTGGCAGCCGTCGCAGGAACTGAACTTGTGCACGGCCACGCGCGGTTTGCTCGAATGGGCTGTCTGCAGGCTCATCAGAACCCCTTGTGCGCGAGCAGGGGCTTGACCTCGCCCCAGTTGAACACCGGGCCGTCGCGGCAAACGAACGCCCCCCCGAACTGGCAGTGGCCGCAGCGGCCGACCGCGCATTGCATGTTGCGCTCCATGCTGAGATACAGGCGCGACTCGGGCAGGCCGCGTGCCAGCAGGGCATCCGCCGCGCTGCGCATCATGCCTTCCGGCCCGCACATCATGACCACGGCACAGCCCGGATCGAAGTTGGCCAGGCTGAACAATTCCGTCACCCGCCCGACATGCCAGGGCCACAACGGAGCTCCTTCGCTGGCCGCCACCAACACCTGGGTATCCGGCAGTTTCGCCCAGCGGTCGTATTGCTCGCGCCAGATCAGGTCTTCGGCATGCTTCACGCCCTGGATGATGACGAGCTTGCCGAAGCGTTCGCGCCGCCGCAGCACATACTGAATCACCGACACGACAGGCGCGCAGCCGAGGCCGCCTGTCACGAGCACGACATCGCATCCGCCGACTTCCTGCAACGGCCAGCCGCGTCCGAACGGTCCGCGCAATCCCACCCGATCGCCCGGCTTGAGCGCGGCCAGCCCCCGGGTGACGCGTCCCAGTGCACGGATGGTATGGCCGATGAGGTCGCGCTCTTCCGGATCCGACATGACGGAAATCGGAACTTCGCCGACGCCGTAGAGATACAGCATGTTGAACTGGCCGGGTGCAAAACGGTAGGCCGCCTGCGCGGCCGCGTCGTCGAGCCGCAACTGCAGCGTGAAGATGGTCGGCGACTCCTGGATACGGGCCAGTACGGTGGCGGCATGCGGGGGGCCGGCATCGAGACGGTTCGACGCGTTCATGGCTGTCCTTCGGTGAGGGCGGCGACTTCCTCGGTCAGGTCGATGCCGACCGGACACCAGGCGATGCAGCGGCCGCAGCCGACACAGCCGCTGCGGCCGAACTGGTCATGCCAGGTGGCCAGCTTGTGGGTCAGCCACTGGCGATAGCGGCCGCGGATGTCGGCCCGCACGTTGAATCCATGCAGATGGCCGTGCGCCTCGCCAAAGCAGGAATCCCATACCCGCTCATGCTCGCTGGCTGCGCCGTCGAGCGCCGGGGTGTCGGCCTCGGCATGGCAGAAACAGGTGGGACACACCGCCGTGCAATTGCCGCAAGCAAGGCAACGTGCCGCCACCTCGTCCCAGCGCGGATGTTCCAGCCGGCTCATGAGGCTGTCGCGCAGATGACGGCCCGGCAGGCTGCGGGTCTGGGCGGCGGCGGCGGATGCGCCTTGCTGGCGGGCCGCTTCGATCTGTTGCGAAGTGGCCCATGCCAGGTTCAGATCATCCAGCACCGCTTGTCCCTGGTCGCTGCCAGCCACGGCGACAAAGCCATCCGCCAGCTCTGCCAACGCAAGATCGTAACCGGCGGTCGGGGTCGGGCCATCGCCGGTCGACGCGCAAAAACACGTCGACGCCGGCTGGGCACATTGCACGGCGACCAGGAACAGGTGGTCGCGCCGTTGCGCGTAATGCGCGTCGCGCCGTCCTTCGCGCAGGAAATGTGCATCCTGCAAGGCCAGCGCCGCCAGGTCGCAAGCGCGCACGCCGATGATGGCCTGCCGGACAACCGGCGGGTGGACGGCCGCAAACTGCAGGCTGCCCGTCTCGTCGCGCTCGACGCGCCACAGCGATTCCTTCGGCGCGAAAGTGTGCGGCTTGATTGCCTGCGGTCCGCTGGCCCAGGCGAAATAGCGGTTGAGGGGATCGGACGTGAGCCGATAGCGGCCGGGCGTTTGTTCGGCCTGTATGCCGCGCGGCAAGTCGTTCGGCGGTTCGAGTTCACGCATGACGATGGCACCCTGTTCCACCGTGGGTCCCAGGCATTGATAACCCCGCTCCCTGAGCCGGGTCAGCAACGAAGGCAACTGCGCAAGCGGCAGAAATCCAGCACGGTCGGATTGGGAAGAAAGCATGGGCCGGGCGCCTCCGCTTGGTTTTTTACAGTGTATGCATAAAATCGCAGGCAGAACAAAAATAGTGTATGCCACTGCGCAGCGTCACGGGCCGGGAAGGCCGTGTTGCAGCGTTCGTTATAATGCGCCCTTTACGCAGTAATGAATAAAGGAGTGAGTCATGCAGCAACAACTCGATGTATTCGTTTCGTCCCTGACGTCTTTCTGGACGCAACTGGCTGCGTTTGTCCCGCAATTGCTGGCGGCCCTGCTGCTTCTGTTCATCGGCTGGCTGTTTGCGAATCTGGTTCGAACCGGCGTCACCAAGCTGCTCGATGTATTGCATTTCGATAGCCTGGCCGAGAAAACCGGCATAGAAGCCTTCCTCAAGCAAGGCAATCTCGAACTCAGCCTGTCGCGCCTGCTGGCCAAGCTGGCCTACTGGGTCGTCATTTTCATTGTCGTGGTGACCGTGGCCAACAGCCTCGGCCTGCATATCGTGGCCGATCTGTTCAACAAGATCGTCCTCTACATTCCCAATATCATCGTCGCCATCCTGGTACTGGTGTTCGGCATCCTGGTGGCACGTTTCATCAACCGCATGGTGTTCGCCTACCTCAACAACATCGGCGTGCAGGGCGCGCTCACCATTAGCACCTTGTCTGAATATGCAGTGATCATCTTCGTGGTGTTCGTGGCGCTCGAACAGCTCCAGATCGGCACCAGCCTCCTCACTGCGGCATTCCAGATCGGTTTCGGCGCCGTGGGACTGGCCTTTGCGCTGGCCTTCGGCCTGGGCGGCCGCGAATGGGCGGCAGGCGTGATTAAAAAGATGACGGAGAAGTAAGCCGGACCCGGGCGGGCATGCCTGTCCGGTTAGCTAATACCGCTAGCGAATTCGCGGCTTGCGGGTGTGTTTGTCCGGCACGCCGCGCATTTGCCGCCGCGGGCTGGGCGCCATCCCGGCCCATTCCATCACCCGTGCGACCAGGTCGTCGTCGAGTTCCATTTTCTGCCCGCGCCGCAACTGCGGTGGCAGCGCGATCGGTCCGAAGCGGATGCGCGTCAGGCGCGACACCGTCAGGCCGAAGTGCTCGAACAGCCGGCGCACCTCGCGCTTGCGGCCTTCTTTGATGATGACCTTGTACCAGCGGTTGGCGCCCTCGCCGCCCGCAGCGAAGCAGCTTTGCAGCTGCGCCGGGCCGTCGTCGAGTTCCACGCCTGCCAGCAGTTGCGCGATCATGTCCTCGGTCAGTTCGCCCAGCACGCGCACGGCATACTCGCGCTCGACTTCGAAGCGCGGGTGCATCAGATGATTGGCCAGCTCGCCCGAGGTGGTGAAGATCATCAGGCCATCGGTGTTGTAGTCCAGCCGGCCGATGGAAATCCACTTGGCGCCGCGCAGCTTGGGCAATGCGTCGAACACGGTGGCACGCCCCGCAGGATCCTCGCGGGTGACGATTTCGCCTTCCGACTTGTGATAGATCAGGATGCGGGTGCGCTTTTCGTCGAAGCGCAGATAGATGCGGCGGCCGCTGACCTTCACGATGTCGCGCGGCCCGACCTTACTGCCGATCGTGGCGGTCTCGCCGTTGACCTGTACCCGGCCCTCGGCAATCCATTCCTCCATCTCGCGCCGCGAGCCGAGGCCGGCCGAGGCCAGCGCCTTCTGCAGGCGCTCGCTCGGCGCCTCGGGGGCCGTGGCCTGCTGCAGGCGGCTCGCCGCGCGCCCGATCGGGGCGGTGGGAGAACGACGGATAGGGGATGCGGGGCGGGCCATATTCAGGAAATCTCGGAGACAGATGCGACGCGGGCGGTTTCGATCACCGCGCCAAACGTCTGGGGGACGTCATTGTCCGCCAATTCCTCGCGCAATTCAGGAATTAATGCCGTTTCATCCGGGGTGACGAGATTGCCGAGCTCTTCCAGCGGCGGCAGCTCGGACAGCGTGCGCAACCCGAGGTCGCTGAGGAAATGGCCGGTGGTGCCGAACAGCGCGGGGCGACCGGGCACGTCGCGGTGGCCGATGGCCTCGATCCAGCCGCGTTCTTCCAGCGTCTTGATGATGTTGGGATTGACCGACACGCCGCGGATGTCCTCGATGTCGCCGCGCGTCACCGGCTGGCGGTAGGCGATGATGGCGAGCGTTTCCAGCACCGCACGCGAGTAGCGCGGCGGCTTCTCGTTCTTCAGCCGCGACAGCCAGGGCTGCATCTCGGCGCGCGTCTGGAAGCGCCAGCCGTCGGCCACCTGGATCAGTTCGACGCCGCGGCCATGCCACTGCGCGCGCAATTCGTCGAGCGCACGGCGCAACACCTCGTTGGACAAAGCTTGATCGGACGCATCCTGTTCAAACATGCGCCTGAGCTCGGCCAGCGTCAGCGGCTCGACCGCCGCCAGCAGCGCTGCTTCCAGCACGACCTTCAGATCTTCGGGATTGTCACTCGGTTGCAGATTCATGGAGCTTTACGTAAATAGGGGCAAACGGTTCGGCCTGGGTCACGTCGAGCAGGGTTTCCTTGGTTAGTTCCAGCACCGCGAGGAAGGTGACCACGAGTTCATGTACGGTCGAGGATTCCGGGACCAAGTCCTTGAATTCCATGAACTCGCCCGGCGTCAGCCGCTTGAGGATGCGGCTCATGTGCTCGCGGATCGACAGTTCCTGGCGGCCGATGCGGTGGTGGGTGCGATTCTTCGCGCGCGACAGGATGGCCAGCCAGGCGGCGGCGAGTTCTTCCGGGTGCAGGCTCGGCAGGCGCTTCGCCGCTGCCGGCAGGAACACGCTGACGGTGTCGAAATCGCGCCCGGCCTGCGGCAAGGTGTCGAGATGCTGGCCGGCGAGCTTCATCTGTTCGTATTCCAGCAGACGACGCACCAGTTCCGCGCGCGGGTCGTCGCCCTCGCTCGCCTCCTCGGCCTGCTCACGGCGCGGCAGCAGCATGCGCGACTTGATGTCGATCAGCATCGCCGCCATCAGCAGGTACTCCGCCGCGAGTTCCAGCCGCGTCGCACGCGCCGCCTCGACGTAGGCCATGTATTGCTTGGTCAGGGCCGCCATCGGGATGTCGAGCACGTCCAGATTCTGCTTGCGGATCAGGTAGAGCAGCAGATCGAGCGGGCCTTCAAAGGCGTCGAGAAACACCTCGAGCGCGTCCGGAGGGATGTAAAGATCCTGCGGCAACTCGGTGAGCGGTTCGCCGCGCACCTTGATGACGGGGACGGACGGTATTTCCAGAGGCGGCGGATCGAGAAGCTCGGCTTCGTTCATGACGGCATTTTACCCGAGGCCGGCATGGACAAGCGTCCGCCGCAATGTTTATACTTGGTTTAAACATTTTCTCCGAAGGAGTTGACATGGCCGAGGTCTATCTGGATATCAAGCAGTGGGGCAACAATCTGGGGGTGCGACTCCCGGCCGCCGTGGCGCGTGCAGCCCATCTGCACGCCGATCAGCGGGTACGCGTGTCGGTGGAAGACGGACAAATCGTGATTTGTCCTGCCGATGCGTCCTCGCTCACGCTGGAACAGCGTCTGGCGAAGTTCGATCCGGAGCGGCACGGCGGCGAGGCGATGGCCAGCGAGCCCGTCGGAGCCGAGAAATGGTAGCGGCATCGAAAACCACCGCCTGGGTGCCTGACCGCAAGGACATCGTCTGGATAGACTGCAATCCGCAGGCCGGCCGGGAGATGAAGGACACCCATCCTTTTCTGGTGCTGTCGCCGCGCATCTTCAATGCACACACCTCGCTGGTGATCGGCCTGCCCATGACCACGGCCGAATACAACGCCGACAATCCTTTCGCCGTAGCGGCCGGCTTTGCCAAAGGACGTGGCAAGGCCGGCAAAACCAGCTATGTGCTCTGCCATCAGCCCAAATCCTTCGACTGGCGCCAGCGCGGCGCCAAGGCACATCCCCTGGGTACCTTGCCCGATCCCGTGTTTACCGACGTGTGCGAGCGGCTGAACCAGATCATCCGGCTGGCCTGAATCCAACTGGCGACTCCCGCTTGCATTTTACCGAACGGTCAACTAGTATCCGGCGCATGAACATCGCAACCGACACCCGCTCCCGCATCATCGCCGCCGCCAAGCCGCGCTTTCACTCGCGCAGCTACGCCAACGTGGGCATCCAGGAAATCTGCGAGAGCGCCGGTGTGCAGAAAGGCAGCTTCTACCACTTCTTTCCGTCCAAGCGCGACCTGGTCATGGCCGTCATCGACGAGTTCGCCGACGAATGGGCCCACGGCTTCGTCGCCGAAGCCTTCGATCCCGCCCTGCCGCCGATGGAACGGATCGACTATCTGGTCGACGCCGCCTACTTCTGGCAGAAGTCGATCAAGCAGGTACACGGCCGCATGCTCGGCTGCATCTTCGGCAACCTGACGCTCGAAGTCAGCACCCAGGACGACATTCTGCGCGCCAAGCTGCTGGCGATCTTTTCACGCGCGAAGTCGCGCTTCAAGGACACCCTGGAGGAAGCCGTCGCCGTCGGCACCATCGCGCCGCTCGACGCCGACCTGACCGCGGAAGCCATGCTTGCCTATCTCGAAGGCGTGATCCTGCTCGCCAAGTCGCAGAACGATCCCGAGGTGATCTACCGCCTCGGCCCCGCCATCAAGACCCTGCGCGTCGAAGCGGCCGTCTGATCCCCATGCCGGCCGCCCTTTTTTTCGCCTCACAGTTAACCGACCAGTCTAGCGATGGCTCCAACCCCTCCCTTCACCGGCCTTTGCCGACTTCAATCCGCCTTTTCGCCCGGCAATTTTTTTGCCGATTTTCTTGACCGGACGGTCATCTACTAGAGGAGGTTTCACCATGAGCACGAACGCAACCCAGACCCTGGACGCCCGCGGCATGAACTGCCCGCTGCCCATCCTGCGAACCAAGAAGGCGCTGACCGACCTCGCCAAAGGCGAGACGCTCGCCATCACCGCGACCGACCCCGGCTCGCTCAAGGACATGCAGGCTTTCTGCAAGCAGACCGGCCATGAACTGGTCTCGTCGAGCGAGCGTCAGGGCGAGTTCGAATTCCTCATTCGCAAGTCATAAGGAGACGACCATGGGAGCCACAGACACACTGCTTGCCGAAAGCCTCGACCCGGCCCTGCTCGACCAGTGGTTCGACCAACGCTTCGAAGCCAAAATGGCCGAGCGCGAAGCCGCGCACGTCCCGTCACTATCCATCATCGCCACCAAGGGCACGATGGACTGGGCCTACCCGCCCTTCATTCTCGCCTCGACTGCCGGCGCGCTGGGCTGGGACGTGTCGGTCTTCTTCACTTTCTACGGCCTCGAACTGCTGAAGAAGAATCTGCACTTGGAGATCAGTCCGCTCGGCAACCCCAGCATGCCGATGAAAATGCCGTTCGGCCCGCAGTGGCTCAAGGACATCAACTGGAAGGTGCCGAACGTCGTCATGGCCGGCATCCCGGGATTCGAGAAAGTGGCAACCGGGCTGATGGAGCAAACGGTGAAAAGCAAAGGCGTCGCCAGCATCGACGAACTGCGCAGCGCCTGCCTCGAAGCCGACGCCAAGCTGTATGCCTGCCAGATGACGGTGGACCTGTTCGGCTATTCGCAGGACGAGTTCATTCCGGAGATCGCCGGCTGGATCGGCGCGGCGAGCTTTTTGCCGCAGGCGCAGAAGTCGGATGTTTGTTTGTTCATCTGAGTGGGGCTTTGTCCGGGCCATACTCCGATGCACGGGTGCGGCCTGGCGTCACCGGCGATCGCAATGAACGTTGGGAAAAACCAGGCCAGGGCTTGCTCAGGGAGAACGGCATTACCTGCTCGATGAGCCGCGCTGGCGAGGTGTGGGACAACTCGGCGATAGAGAGCTTCTTCAGTTCGATGAAGATGGAGCGGATCAGCCGCAAGACCTACCGCACCCGGGAGCAAGCCCGTGCCGATGTGTTCGACTACATCGAGCGGTTCTACAACCCGACACGTCGACATTCAACACTCGGCTACGTCAGTCCGGTACTAAAGTTCGAGGAAGCTTCAAAAGCTTAAGGGCGTGTCTACGAAACCGGCAGCAGCCCACATTTATAAGCCTTATGAAGAATTACTTCATAAGATGAACCGGCGCTTCGCAATCTCGCCATAAAACAAAACTAAGTAATTGATTTCACTAGAACTACGATCTGGCACTTTGTTTGCTCAATTAAAATTGGCTAGCTCTGTGCTGGTCAACAAATGGGGCAGGCGATTCGCTGCCGCTTACGCAATCTATGGAGAAACCAATGGCAAACTCAAATACTGATCAGTTCCTGGAAAACAATAAGCAATATGCAAGCGGCCAAACAATGCATAAAGCCACCTATCCTGGCAAGCAGCCGATCCAGCCATCCCGGCATGTTGCAGTTGTTGCTTGCATGGACGCCCGGCTCGATGTCGAAGATCTTCTTGGTCTCCAGACTGGTGAAGCGCACATCATTCGCAATGCTGGCGGTGTGGTGACAGAGGACGCTATTCGTTGCCTGATCATTTCGCACCACCTCTTGAACACCAACGAGATCATTCTCATTCATCACACGCGTTGCGGCATGCTCGCTTTCACTGACGACTTGCTCAAGGCGGGGCTGGAGGGTGACCCTGCGGCTGAAAAAGTGCTGGCGCAGGCAACCGGCCGTCCGTTCACCGCGACAGGAAAAGCTTCGTCATCTCCCGTGGCCTTTCATCCGTTCCGCGGGCAGATCGAGGCGCTGGATTCGCCGCGCAATGAAAAAAGCACAGAGAGACTGCAATGGGACGTACGCCGTGGCATGTCGACGATTCTCAACCATCCGTGGATTCCCACCAGCGGGCCAGACGCGTCTACCGTGCGCGGCTTTATCTATGATGTGGACACTGGGAAACTCGAGGAGGTTACTTATCCTGGGCCGATGGGTTCGTTTGGCTAACCGTATGCCGTAAGGCCAAATGTGGGATGAAGTATTCCCGAATAGTTAACCTGGTAATGATCGGGGATGGATCGTCCTTTAGTGGACCTTTAAAAAAAAGCGGGCCCAGTGGGCCCGCCAAGAATTAACGGGCATGAGGAGTTAATGCAGGAGGTACCCGTCAAAACAAAATCAGCACATACCGAGCCAACTTAGATTACTTATGAATATCAATTACTTATAAAGAAGCAATTAAAAACTCAATGAATCTTTATTTCCCTCTAAAATACCAGCAATAAGGCATAACTATTTGAAATATATTGGCAATATTTGCAAATTATCTTTTTCATTGCTGAGAAGCGACATTTCCACTCGCTCACATCGAAGACTGACGGCCCGATGACTCGGTAGCCAGTAAACCGAAGCGAAATAACCTCCACTAGTTCCAGCCACTGAGCCTACTGTAAGACCTGCGAGCGCACGACGCTGCTACCGCCCGACGCGCACTCCAAATGAATTGAGCAAGAACGGCAAGAACGGGAGGCCTCTTTTCTTAAGTGTGCATGATGACTTCCCATAGGAAATACATTTTCTCAGTGGCCTTACAGCCCATGCCTTTAGATGCTCTAGCCTTTTGAGGCCGCATTCTCTGAGAAATGCGTGATCCCATCCGACCCACGGTAATTATCATATCTATTTGTTTTTATTAAACAAAACTGAATGGCACAGCTATTGCTTTACAAGCATTTGCGGATCCGCTGCTTGGTGAACATCCAATCGTGACTTTTCGTGCCGAGGGTCGGACAACCGCTTTAACTCAATTTTTTAAATGGAGACGCAAGATGACAACACTGAAGGACAAACTGAACGCGCGGACTGCTTCCTACGACCATTGGGCCCTGCGGCGCCGCTATGGCCCGGAAGGCCACAACGACAGCAGCCTCTGGGTGCTGGCCTGCATGGACGAGCGCCTACCGGTGGATGAGGCCTTGGGGATTCGCGTAGATAGCCCGGCTGGCGGCGGCGACGCCCACTGCTTCCGCAATGCGGGCGGCATCGTCACCGACGACGCGATCCGCTCCGCCATGCTGACCTGCAATTTCTTCGGCACCAAGGAAATCGTCATCGTCCAGCATACCCAGTGCGGCATGCTGTCCGCCAACGCCAACGACCTGGAGCGGATGTTGAAGGAAAAGGGCGTGGATACGGAAAACCTGACTCTGGACCCGACCCTGCCCGAACTGAAGCTGGACAAGGGCGGTTTCTCCAAGTGGATCGGCATGATGGACGATGTGGATGTGACCTGTATGCGCACCATCGAGACGATCCGCAATCACCCCCTGATTCCCAAGGACGTGGTGGTCAGTGGCTGGATCTGGGAGGTGGAGACGCGCCGGCTGCGGGCGCCCACGCTGGACGCCAAGGTGCGAGGTCGCGTGCCTGACGTCCGTTGCACGGACTTCGGAGTAAATCAGAAACAACCCTCGCGCTGGGGCTGATCGGCCCCTAGGGCGTGTTTGAAAGCCCTGAGAAGTAGGACGCGCCGCCCGAGGCGGTGCGTTCGATCTAATTGTATTCCAATTGCCGGGAGTTTATATGCCGACATACGATTATCGCTGTGTGCACTGCGGGATACCGTTCGAAGCCAGCCACGCCATGAGCGAGCCCGCGCCGGATTGTCCCAGCTGCGGCGGCCGGGCGGAGAAGACCATTCTTACAGCGCCGGCCATGCATGGCCAAATGGCACGGGGGCGTGAGCTCGCTATGCAGTCGCTGCTGACCTCCAGGACGAAACCTAGCTCGAATGGCCATGGTCCGGGCTGTAGTTGCTGCGCGCCCCGTACGACGAGTACGGCGAGCACGGATTGATACGCCTATTGGACGGCATTTTCTGCGTATCGCAGCCTGCCTTGCTAGGATGAAAATGTGGCTGTGGGTTCCGCCACGCACATTGTGACATTGCAGCTCTACAGTGCCGCCCCCATCTTCCTGAAGGATCGTCCATGTCTCACGTATTGCTGTCCGAACTGAGCCCACTCTCGTTTCTGCAAATGTTCGTCACCCAGAGCGTCAAGCTGGCGGGACAACAGCCGCAAGAAGACGCATCCTGTCACAACCACATCCAGATTCTCGGGCTGACCGCCAGCAGCTGTCTGGAGGCTCACGCCCGCCAACAACTCGGCCTACCCGGCGAAATCAGCCGCGATCAGTACACAGCGCTGGTCATCAACATCAAGAACCAGATCGGCGGTGGCTTTGCGCCGACTGCGGACGAGGCGGGAGCCATCCGGGTGATGAACACCTGCTGTCCCTTCGGCGACCGGGTCAAGGAAGCACCAGAGCTGTGCCGCATGACGTCGTCCGTGTTCGGTGGCATTGCCGCCCGCAATTTTGGCTACGCCAAGGTGGAGTTGCGTCGACGCATTGCCAACAATGACGGCTGCTGCGAAGTGCTGATCCATATCGACCGGGAGACGGCCCGAGACAAGTATGGCGACGAATACATCAGCGAGGACGGTGCCATCGTGTCCCGCATGGCCTTGGAAGACGTGACCGTGCGAGTGGCAGAAAAAATGGCGCGGATCTGGCGTCCTGCGAACGGAGACGGCCCCGACGGCTGCCGTGGCGGACCGGAGATCGTGGCCGAATCGCTGGCCATGCGCGAGGCTCTGGAAGCCGTCGAGCTGGTGGCCCCAACCATGGCCAATGTACTGATCGACGGCGAAACCGGCGTAGGCAAGGAAATCATCGCTCGTGCCATCCATGCGCTCAGCAACCGCAGCGACGGTAAGTTCGTCGCTGTCAACTGCGGGGCGATCCCGGACAACCTGATCGAGAGCGCCTTGTTCGGTCACGAGAAAGGGGCTTTCACCGGGGCGCACGAAATGCGCCAGGGAGTGTTCGAGCGAGCTGCGGGCGGTACGCTATTTCTCGACGAGATCGACAGCCTCCCGCTCCTGTCCCAGGCCAACCTGCTGCGCGTGCTGCAGGAAAGCGAGTTCGAGCGAGTGGGCGGGAAACAGGTGCTGCACGCGGACGTGCGCATCATCGCTGCTTCCAATACGCCGATGGACAAACTTCTAGCTAGGGGCGACTTCCGCCAGGACCTCTACTACCGACTGAACGTAGTGCCCATTCATATTCCTTCCCTGCGGGAGCGGCGGGAAGACATCACCGCGCTGGTCAATCACCTGCTGCCGCGTCTGGCGGCGCGTTATCAGCGGCCCCGGAAAGTGTTGGGCAGCCGGGCCTGGGGGCAGGCCATGGCCTACGAATGGCCGGGCAACGTGCGTGAACTGGAAAATGTGCTGGAGCGCGCATTCCTGTTCGCCAGGGGACAGGTCATCGACGAGCTCGGCGTGCAGCTCCCGGACGAGACCGGCTTGTCGCAAGCAAAGGATTTGCGCAGGCGCAGGCAGGGCGCGGTCCAGGACATCGAAACCAAGACGCTGCGGGAAGCACTGTCGCGCCAGAACGGCAACGTATGCGCAGTGGCCCGTGAGATCGGCATCACGCCCCGGGCGGTTCATCAGAAGTTGCGAATCTACCATATCGACGCAGCCGTTTATCGCAAATCAAGCCGTGCATCTGTGCCGGACCGACGCCCCCAAAAATGAACTGGGATCGGCATCACCAAATCGGTGATGGTCTTTCGTCAGGAACTGCTGCGTAACGAACTCAAGGCTTTAAGCATAAACGAAAGAGCATCAGGCGCTGGAGTCTGTGCACTCGTCCAACGAGACAATGCGATCGAGGAACCGACGCAAAGGCGCGGAGGGTTCGGTGTCGAGTCTCATTAGACGGGTGACCACCGCTAGCCGACTCCCAGAAAGGGGGCGTGTAACGACATCAAGGTGACGACACGCATTCGCATGGGACTCGTTTGCCAGGCCCACCCCAAAGCCGGCTGCCACAAACACCATCATCAGATCGAAGGTTGCCACCTGCTCGGCAATGATGGGTTCCACTCCCAATGTGCGCAGATAGTGTTGGATCTGCCGATGACTGCCTTCACAGTTCTGTGGATGACACTGTATCAGTGGATAACGGCGCATTTCCTCGATCGGTATATGCTTGTGCGCAAGCAGCGGGTGCGCGGTGGCAGGGCAACTACGAGCGAATCGCTCCATGCGATCTGAGAAACGATGCCGTCGGGCTCATCGAGAATCTGGGTGAACCCTGCGTCATACAAGCCATAATGTAGCCCTACCAACTGCTGGGTCAGCGGTATTTCGAACAACCGAACTTCCACATCCGGATCTTCTTCTCGACACTGTGCCAACAAAGCGGAAAGTCGCACTGGATCAATGTCGTCCGACAACGCGATGCGCAATTTACCTCGATAGCCTTTGGCTGCGGCTTTAGCGCTCGCTAAAGCCTGCTGTAAGGTAAAGAGGACTTGTCTTGCTTCATCAAGAAATATCTGCCCTGCCCAAGTTAGCCGTGTAGTACGTGTCGTACGCTCGAACAATTTCACACCCAGGCGATGCTCCAGATCCTTGATTGCCCGGGAAAGTGGCGATTGCTCTATGTGCAAACGTTGGGCGGCACGAGCAAAATGCAACTCTTCAGCGACGGCTATAAAGTACCGAAGATGGCGAATTTCCATTTCGTACGTTCCTTAGCCAAACGCGCAGCAAGCGTCTTGTGTGTAACGGCAAGTGATTTCCATAGTTCCATGTAGGGCCTTCAGTCATTTGCATGAAGACGATTCTCGTTGACGGTCACGAATATTCCTTAGCTAAGGCGCTCAATGGCCATGACCGCTCGTCCATCGCTCGGCGAGGCCGCCGGCGCCCCAGACGGTCAGCACGCCCAGGCCGATCAGTAGGGCCTGCTGGGCTGTGTGTCCCAGTTCTACCCGTTTATGCAGGCCGGGGATCAGGTCGGCTACAGCCACGTAGATCATGCCCGAGGCGGCTAGGGCCAGCATGTAAGGCAGCAGGTTGTGCAGGGGAGTCAGCAGGAAATAGCCCAGCAAAGCGCCCAACAACATGGCCGCGCTGGACAACAGGTTTAGCATCAGAGCCTGGACCTTGCTGTACCCGGAATGGAGCAGAATGAGAAAATCGCCAAGTTCTTGCGGTATCTCATGGGCGGCGATGGCGAAAGCGGTCACCACGCCCAGCTTCACATCCACCAGAAAGGCGGCGGCAATCGCCACGCCATCCACGAAGTTGTGCACCGTGTCCCCCACCGTGATCATCAGGCCGGCACGACCGTGGTCATGGCCATGTCCGTCACCTGCTGGCGCGCCGTGCCCCTCGCAGTGCTCGATGTGACAATGCCGCCAGAGCACCAGCTTCTCCAGAATGAAGAAGCCGAAGATACCGGCCAATACCGTACCGCTGAGAGTCCCGAAGGCGCCTGCATGCTCCATGGCGTGAGGTAGGATTTCGAGAAAGGCTGCCCCCAGTAGGGCGCCGATGGCGTAGCTCACCATCACCGGCACCCACTCCGCCTTCAAGTTCAGAGCCACGCTCGCCAACAGCACGGACAACAGTCCGCCGGCGGCGCTGGCGAGAAGGATCGTAGCGAGCAGACTCACTGGAACCTCCGAGCAGCCTGTCGGGTTGGGCTAGGCATTGGCGCAGCGTTGAGCTTGACGCTTGACCGCCGCCCAGGGGTTGGAGGGAACGAAATGGAACGTGGGGGTGTTGGAGATGACGGTGACGCGGTCTTCGGCGCGCGCATTCTCCCGCATCTCGAATGCCATCGGAATCCCGCCTATCCCAGCTCCCAAAATTACGATGTGGGCCATTTTCTATCCTCCTTGCTGTATTTCTGCTTATTAAAACGAAACGGCCGGTCACACCGGCACTCCACTGCGGAATGACCGTCTTATGCCCGGCCCAGAATGAAAATTTGCCGCCCTGGCTATTTCTTCAGGGCTTCCCTAAAAGCGATACCCGACGCCAATGCTCATCAACCACGGATTCACGTCGAGATCGGTCACCTTCGTGCCTGCCAGCGCACCACCGGAAATGTGGATGTTTTTCGCTTCGATCTTCACGTACTTGACGTCCAGATTGACGAACCAGCTAGGTGCCACCTGGAAATCCACTCCCACTTGGCCGACCAGCCCCCAGCTGTTGCGATCCGCATCGATTGGCGCATCAACGCCAAGCACTGGCGCAGCATTGAGCTTGACGCTCGTGAGGCGTGTGTAATTCAGGCCCACGCCTGCGTATGGACGTATGGGACCTTCCGGCAAGAAGTGGTACTGAAGCGTCAATGTGGGCGGGAGGTGTGTAACAGAGCCAATCTTGGTGCCGGCAAAAGTGACGTCGTGCTCTTGTGGATAGGTGAGGATCAACTCCGTCGCAATGTTCCTCGTGAAGAAATACGTCACGTCGACCTCCGGGAACCATTTATCCTCCATCTCGGCCTTACCCAAGGCCGGAACTACGGCGGTCCTGGAATTATCGTTATCAACATGCATGTTGAGTGCGCGAAGACGCACCAACCATGGCCCATCTCCCGCAGCGGCGGCCGACACACAGAACGCTGACCCGATAAGCGCCAAGCCAATTACTCTCATCATCTTCTTCCCCTTGACATGGATTAAGTTATTGCTGTTCCTACGCTCTTGCCAGCTCGCATTTTTTGTCTGGCGCAGTTCGTGCAGCAATTTGGGTGCCAAAGATACGGATCAGTAAAATCAATAACTTATAAATCAACACAAGTCATTTCTGCGAAGCGTAACTACACTCACTGAAGCAGTACTTCATTAGAAATAATTTTCTAGCCCAGCGCGATGTGGAGTATTCCAAATGTCAAAACGGCCCCCCTTTTCCAACCTGACTCCCGAAGAATTTCTCCACACTTTCATCGATGAGGCCCGTGACATAGCACCCTTTTCCAGTTGCACCAGTTTGCAGTCCTTCATCCACCAGATCGTGTTTAAGGCCAGCGCCTGTCTGGAGGAACGCTACCGAGCGATAGAGGATTTACGCGGAGCATTAGCACCGGAGCAATACGCGCAATTGATCGTGAACATAAAGAACAGTATCGGGGGCGAATTCGCGGTGGTCTCCAGCGACAAGCAACAGGTGCATATCCGCGCCGATCGATGTCCATTCGGCAAGTTGGTGCATTCGGCTCCGGGGCTATGCCATATGACGTCCAGCATCTTCGGCGGTATTGCAGCGCGCAATTTCGGTTATGCGAAGGTGGAACTAAAGAGTCGCATTGCACTTGGAAGCGACCACTGCGACATTTGCATCCATCTGGACACGACTGCCGCAACCGAGGTGCTCGGCGACGAGTATTTCAGTGATGGTTATCAGGTGATCGCGGAGGTCCGCGCACCGGATGAGTTGCAAAAGGTCATCGAGCAGCGCCTGCATACTCTGTGGAGCCAGGACCCCACGCGACATGCGAACGAGGACATATCGACACGTCCTTGCCTGATCGCAAGCAGTATGCAAATGCGTGACCTGCTGCGCGCGGTGGAGAGGATCGCCGATACCCGTGCGACTGTGCTGCTCAGTGGCGAGACCGGAGTCGGCAAGGAGATACTGGCCAGATCCATCCATGGCATGTCTTCGCGCCTGAACCAGTCCTTTGTCGCGGTGAATTGCGGCAGCCTCCCGGCAGATCTGGTCGAGAGCGAACTATTCGGCCATGAGCGCGGCGCCTTCACCGATGCCAAACAACAACGGCAGGGCCGGTTCGAACTCGCCGACCAAGGCACCTTGTTTCTGGACGAAATCGACAGCCTGTCGCCAAAGGCCCAGGTGTCATTGCTACGGGTACTACAGGAGGGCCGGTTCGAGCGGGTCGGCGGGCACCAACCGATCGCCTGTGATGTCCGGGTCATCGCTGCCAGCAATCGCAATCTTGCCGAACTGGTCGAACGCGGTGAGTTCCGCAAGGACCTGTTCTTCCGCCTGAATGTCGTGCCGTTGCATATACCACCGCTGCGTGAGCGGCGCGAGGACATAACGCCCTTGGTCAAAATGCTACTGCGGCGGTTCGCGGATCGCTACCAGACCGAGGTCAAAGAGGTGTCTCCGGCCGCGATGCGCTGTCTGGAGGAACATGCCTGGCCTGGCAATGTTCGGGAATTGGAGAATGTCCTCGAACGCTCCTTCCTGTTTGCCGAAGGGCCGGTGATCCAGCGTATCAGCCTGGATTTGACGCCGCGCCTTGGGCATGTGCCGGTGAACGAGACAGCCGATCTGCGACAGCTGAAAAAGAACGCTGCCGACGAGGTTGAGCGGCGGATACTGGAGTCGTTGCTGGAACAGACCAATGGTGATGTTCGGGGGATGGCCGCGGCGCTAAGCCTCACGCAGCGCGCCATCTACCAGAAGCTTAGCTATCATGGGCTCGGCGCGGGGCGCGAGGCAAAAAGTTGACCCACGCAGCAGAGTGGATGGAACTCGGCGTAACCCATCGCCAGAATGGCGGTCGGGATGAGTTTGTACACACCCCCCAGACCTTGCGAGGCACACAACGCGCTCGGCCGGAACATCGGGCACAACTACGTGGACCGCGCCCAATTGATCTACGGTTATGCCTAGCGCCCCTGGTCCAAAGGGTCACCGCGCGAAATATTCGTCCGTCGTCGTGATCTTGGCATAAGCGAACGCTAAGGCAGCCATCATGGCAGCATGCACTTGCGCCGCAGGCACCACCTGCCCGCCGAATTCAAGATCCCTCGTGGCACAAGCATCGTGAACCACGATGGTCTTGTAACCGAGATCGGAAGCAGCCCGACAAGTCGAATCGATGCACATATGGCTCATCGCACCGATCACCACGACATTCTCGACGCCGTTCGCATCGAGCATCTGCTTCAAGTCAGTTTTGAGAAACGCATTCGGATAGTTCTTCAGGACGACTGCCTCGCCTTCGATAGGCGCAACGGCAGGATGGATCTGCACGCCTGCCGTTCCATGTACGAAGAATGGAGCATCGGGCGCGATGGATTCATGCCGAACGTGGATGACCGGATCACCGTTCGAGCGGGCGGCGGCGATGACACGGGCCGCGTTGGCCACCGCTTCCTCGATGCCGACCAGAGGCAGTTTTCCGGAAGGGAAATACTCGTTTTGCAGGTCGATGACGACCACTGCACGTTTGCTCATGACGCTCTCCTTATGCATAGACGCAACAATAGAGTCGACATAATCAGGTGTGGGTCGCACAATGCGAAGTGGCGATATCGACATAGTTAGTGGCAATAACGACAAATGATCTGCGATGAATCGATCGAAATCGGCCTAGTGCTGTATCCGGGGGCGCAACTGGCGGCGGTGTTGGGTTTGACCGACCTGTTCGGCTTAGCGGGCGGGATTGCCGGTCGCCACCGAAAGCAGAATTCCAATCCGCTTCGTATCAGTCACTGGCAACTGGACGCACTGGGAAAGGCGCCTGTCCGGATCTTCGACACGGCTCCAGGCGACAAGGGCACACTGGCCGTCCTCATTCTGCCGCCCGGCCTGGGCGAGCCACTGTCACCAGAAGCGATCGCTCCGTTCACGGGCTGGCTGCGCAACCACCATCGCACGGGTGTCACGCTTGGGTCGGTCTGCGCCGGGGCCTTCCTGTTGGGCGAGACCGGCCTGCTCAAGGGCCGGACGGTTACTACGCACTGGCTCCATGTCGAACTGTTCCAGCATCGGTTCCCGGAAGTGCGCATGCACGCCGATCAGCTCATCATTGACGATGGTGACATCATCACCGCTGGCGGCGCGATGGCGTGGACGGACCTGGGGCTAAGGCTGGTCGATCGTTTTCTCGGCCCAACGATCATGATTGAGACCGCGCGGATGCTGCTGGTCGATCCACCAGGGCGCGAACAGCGCTACTACAGCCCTTTCTCCCCGAAGCTGACCCACGGCGATATGTCTGTGCTCAAGGTGCAGCGCTGGCTCCAAGCGACGGATGCCAAGGAAACCACGCTTGCGATGCTCGCCGAGCGAGCCGGACTGGAGGAACGGACATTCCTGCGCCGTTTTCAAAAGGCGACGGGCATGACGACGAAGGAGTATTGCCAGCGGCTGCGTGTGGGCAAGGCGCGCGAAATGCTGCAGTTCAGTCGGTTACCCATTGACCGGATCGCCTGGGAGGTCGGTTATAGCGATCCTGGAGCCTTCCGAAAGATATTTGCTCGGATTGTCGGCCTGACGCCCGGCGAATATCGTCGGCGTTTCAGTGCTGAATGACAAAACCCAGGCCAGAGGGAGGCGCCCTCTGGCCTGCTGCCGGTTTCAAAGACACTTTGTTAAGGTGTGAAATCGGAGGTGGTTCATGGTTACAAGACGGCAGGTCAGCCGGGAATTCAAGATTGAAGTGGTCAAGCTGGTCACTGAGCGCAGCGTAGCCGCGAGTCAGGTGGCCCGGGATCTGGACGTTCACGAAAACGTGTTGCGCAAGTGGGTGCGCGAACAGCGTCGCGACCCGCAGCAGGCCTTTCCGGGCAACGGGCAGATGAAGCCCGAGTTGGCTGAGATCGCCCGGCTCAAGAAAGAAAACGCGAAGCTCAGGATGGAGCGAGACATCCTGAAAAAAGCCGCGGCCTACTTCGCGAAGGAGTCGATGTGAAATTCGGTTTCATGGCGAAACTACCGAGGAATCTTGCCGGTAGCAATCATGTCTGGGGCGCTCGGTGTCTCACGTAGCGGCTTCTACGCCTGGCTGGGGCGTTCGCCCAGCCGGCGCAACGGAACGACGAGGTACTGGGTGCACAGGTGCGCCAGAACTTCATCGGCAGCGACCACCGCACCTATGGTGCGCGGCGCGTCTGGCACGATGTGCTCGCGCTGGGGTTGCAGTGCGGCCTGCACCGCATCGAGCGGCTCATGCGCAGCCAGGCCTTGCGGGCCAGCCCTCGGCGGTCGCAAGTTCAATCAACTGCTTTTCGGAGAGACCGGTTGAATTCATGACCCCCAACGTAATTTAAGTGGCGCAAAGCCCAAGACCACACTCCAACTGAATCGGCACACGGCAAGGCAATCCACTGTTTTTATTCGATTCCCGGAACTCTATCCCCTACTCGCCCGTTTGCGTAAACCTGAAAAAACGCAGATGGACCTTCGCGCAACACTTCAACGCCGTAGTCCTCACCCAAACACCACCTCCGCCACGTCCTGATACCGCTTCGCGTAATGCACGGTCATCCCGGCGCGGATGTGGTCGGGCAGCTTGTCGAAGTCGCGCCGGTTGGCCTCGGGCAGGATCAACTCGGTGATGCCAACGCGGCGCGCGGCGATGACTTTTTCACGGATGCCCCCGACCGGCAGTACCTGGCCGGTGAGCGTGAGTTCGCCGGTCATCGCGAGCGGACGCGGAATCTTTTTGTTCTTGGCCAGCGACAGCAGCGCCGTCGCCATGGTGACGCCCGCGCTGGGGCCGTCCTTGGGCGTGGCGCCTTCCGGCACATGCAAATGAACGAAGCTCTTGTCGAAGAACGTGCTGTCCGCGCCGTAAGTCTTCAGGTGCGACGCGACATAGCTGTAGGCGATTTCGGCCGATTCCCGCATCACCTCGCCCAGTTTTCCGGTGAGCTTGAAGCCCCGATTCAGGGTGTGAATGCGCGACGCCTCGACCGGCAGCGTCGCGCCGCCCATTGCGGTCCACGCGAGTCCTGTGACCACCCCGACTCCGCTCATCGGTTTTTCGCGGCTGAACACGGGTTTGTCGAGATAGGCCTCGACCTCCTTGATGCCGATCTTGATCGGCGTAGCCGCACCGCCGAGGATCTTCACCACGGCCTTCCTCGCCACCCGCCCCAGCTGTTTTTCCAGGTTGCGCACGCCGGCCTCGCGGGCGTAGCCCTCGATCACGTGACGTAGCGCGCCTTCGCTGATGACGAGCTGATTCTTTTTCAGTCCAGCCCGTTCCAGCACACGCGGCCACAGGTGATGTTTGGCTATGGCGATTTTCTCCTCGGTGATGTAGCCCGACAGGCGGATGACTTCCATGCGGTCGAGCAGCGCCGAGGGAATCGAAAAATCGTTGGCGGTACAGATGAACAGCGCCTTCGACAGATCGAAACGCACGTCGAGATAATGATCGAGGAAATCGGCGTTCTGCTCGGGATCGAGCACTTCCAGCAGCGCCGACGCGGGATCGCCCTGGAAGCTGGCGCCGATCTTGTCGATCTCGTCGAGCATGATGATGGGGTTGGCCGAACCGACTTCCTTCAGCGCCTGAACGAACTTGCCCGGCATGGCACCGATGTAGGTGCGGCGGTGGCCCTTGATCTCGGCCTCGTCGCGCATGCCGCCGACCGAGAAACGATAGAACTTGCGGCCCAGCGCCTCGGCGACGGATTTGCCGATCGAGGTCTTGCCGACGCCGGGCGGGCCGATCAGCAGCAGGATCGAACCCGACATTTCGCCCTTCATCGCGCCGACGGCGAGGAACTCGACGATGCGGTCCTTGACGTCCTCCAGCCCGTCGTGGTCGCGGTCGAGAATCTTGCGTGCGCGATCGAGGTCGATCTTGTCCTGGGTGTGCACGCCCCACGGCAGCACGGTCAGCCAGTCGAGATAGTTGCGGGTGACGGTGTATTCGGGCGAACCGGTCTCCAGCAGCGACAGTTTGTGCATTTCCTCGTCGATGCGTTTCTTCGCCTGTTCCGGCAGCGTCAGTTTGGCGATGCGTTCGTGGAAGGTGTCGAGTTCAGCGGTTTTGTCATCCTTGGCGAGACCGAGTTCCTTCTGGATCGCCTTCAACTGCTGGCGCAGGAAGAATTCGCGCTGCTGCTCGCTCATCTTCTCGTCGACCTTTTCGCGGATGTCCGACTGCAGGCGCGCGACGTCGAGCTCCTTCTTCAGCAGCACCAGCACCTTTTCCATGCGCCTCTTCAGGCCAAAGGCCTCCAGCACGTCCTGCAGTTCCTGCTTCGACGCGGTGGTGAGGCTGGCGGCGAAATCGGTCAGCTGGGACGGCTCGTTGGGCCCGAAGCGGTTGAGGAAGAACTTCAGCTCCTCCGAATAGAGCGGATTGAGCGGCAGCAACTCCTTGATGGTATTGATGATGGCGATGGAATAGGCGCGGATTTCTTCCGATTCCGGCTTGCCGGGCTCGTTCGGGTAATCGACCCGGACCTTGTAGGGCGGGGTGTCCGACAACCATTCGACGATGCGAAACCGCTTGGAACCTTCGGCAATGAACTGCATCTTGCCGTCGGAACGAACCGGGTGGTGGATGCGCACCACCGTCCCCACGCTGTGGAAATCCGTCCGCTTCACATCGTCGGTATTGTCGGGCTTGACCACCACCAGCCCCACCATGTGGTGCGCGGTTTCGCCGATGGCTTCCACCGTCGACAGCCAGGGGGCTTCGTTCATCAGCAACGGCAGCGTTTGCGCCGGGAAAAACGGCTTTTCGGTCAGCGGCAGCAGGTACAGCTCGGCTGGCAATGCCGGCGCGGTCGGCAACTGGCGTTCATCGGGGAGGACTTCGCCTTCCAGCGGGTCATTGGGCATGGTCTGATCTTCTCAATCCGTACGACGGAACTTGAAGTATCGGGCCTATCCCCTCGTTTTCAAGGCCGGGGTGAGCTGGGACGTACGGGAATTTCCTCGACCGTGTCCGGCATGCTCGACAGGATCATCAGTTCGACCCGCCGGTTGCGGGCGCGTCCCTCCGCCGTATCGTTGGACGCGATCGGCTGGCTGGCCTCGCGTCCGATGGCGGACAGGCGGGCCGGTGCGATGCCGCTGTCGGCCAGCAGGCGCACCACGCTGGTCGCACGCACCGCCGACAATTCCCAGTTGGAGGCAAACGCCGAATTGCTGATCGGCACGTTGTCGGTATGGCCGGTGACCTCGAGGTTGAACGGCTCGTTCTTCAATTTCTCCGCCACGGCTTGCAACACCTTCAGCGATTTCGGCTCGAGTTCGGCACGGCCGGGCGCAAACAGGACGTTCGCATTGATCTCGATGCTGACGCCGCGGCGGCTTTGCGTGACCCGTACCTGGCCTTCCTTCACCAGCGAAGCCATGACGTCGAGCAGGCTGCTCGCCACCTCGGTCATGTGCGCCTGCTCTTCGATCGCCTGTTGCTGTTTCAGGGTGCGCTGTTTGACTTCCGGAGGCAAGGTGACCGTCGGCAACTGCGGCACCGGAACGTCGTTCGTTGCCGTCTTGCCGAAGGCGCTGCCGAGCGAGCTGGCCAGGATGCGGTATTTGTTCTCATTGACGGCCGAAATGGCGTACATGACCACAAAAAAGGCGAACAGCAAGGTGATGAAGTCCGCATACGAGATCAGCCAGCGATCGTGATTGTCGTGATCGGAGGCGATGCGACGGCGGCGGCGACGCATCAGAGATAACCTTTCAGGCGTGCCTCGATGATGCGCGGGTTGTCGCCTTGCGCAATGCCCATGAGGCCGTCGCAAACGATCTCGCGCTCGCTCACCCGGCGTGCGATGGTGAACTTGATCTTGTTGGCGATGGGCAGGAACACCAGGTTGGCCAGGCCCACGCCATAGATGGTGGCGACGAAGGCGACCGCGATGCCGGTGCCCAGCTTGCCGGGTTCGGTCAGGTTTTCCATTACGTGGATCAGGCCCATGACCGCGCCGAGAATGCCGAGCGTCGGGGCATAGCCGCCTGCCGCCTCCCATACGCGCGCAGCCTGGCGTTCGTTCGTTTCGAAATTGACGATCTGGACGTCGAGCGTATCGCGTAGCTTGGTCGCATCGGCACCGTCGATCAACAGTTGCAGCCCGGTTTTCTGGAATGGGTCGTGCGTCATGTTGACGTGTCTTTCCAGCGCCAGCAGGCCGTCCTGACGCGCGGTGTGGGACCATTGGACGACACGGCGAATGAGTGTGACGGCCTCCGGCTCGGGCGGACGGAATACCCATCTCGCCATGCGCATGCCCTGCATGAAAACCGGCAGCGGGTAATGCAGCAGCACGGCAGCCAGGGTGCCGCCCACCACGATGAGGAGGGCCGCCGGCTGCACGAACAGGCCGATATGTCCGCCTTCCATCGCCTGGCCGCCCAGTACGGCAGCCGCAGCCAGCCCGAGCCCGATCAGGCTGCCACGATCCATGCGTCTTCCTTCAGTTTGGCGCGCAGTCGCGCAATGGCCTGGCCGTGCAGCTGGCAGATACGGGACTCGCTGACGCCGAAGACTTCGCTGATCTCGCGCAGGTTGAGTTCCTGTTCGTAGTACAGCGACATCAACAGCTGTTCGCGCTCAGGCAGGTTCTCGATGCCGGCGATGATGCAGGCGCGCAGGTTGGCGTCGAGCAGTTGCGGCAGCGGCATGCTGGCCTCGTCCGCCGACTGCTTGTCAAGGAAGGAATCGTCCTCGTCCGACTCGCCGAAATCCTCGAAATACAGCAGCTGGTGGCCACGCGCGTCGCCGAGCATGGTCTGGTATTCGGCCAGCGGGATCTTCATGGATTCCGAAATCTCGGTTTCGCTGGGTTGCCGGCCGAGCTTGTGCTGCAGTGTATTGATCGCCTGTTCGATCTTGCGCATCGACTGGCGCGCGCTGCGCGGCATCCAGTCGGACTGGCGCAGCTCGTCGATCATCGAGCCGCGGATGCGCTGGATGGCGTAGGCCTCGAATTGCGCACTCTGCGCTTCGTCGTAGCGGCTGATCGCGTCGAGCAGGCCGATCATGCCGGCCTGCACCAGGTCGTCCTCCTCCACGCTGGGCGGCAGCCGTCCCATCATGTGATGCGCAAGGCGCTTCACCATGGGCATGTATTGCGCCAGCAGGTCGTTCTTCTCGCTCTTCTCGCTTTTGCCGGTTGCGGTGTACATGCCCCCTACCCCCTTCTGCAGGCTTCCACCAGGCGGCCGCCCTGGATCACGCGCTGCATGAATCCGCCGACGCTACCCAGGCTAGCGGGCTGCGGCCACCGCAACAGGCCGTCGGCCAGCTTGCGGAACTGCGAGGTCGACTGCGCGACCGGAAACGCATCCACCACCGAGGTACGCAAATGGCCTGCACGCGTGAGCCGCTCGTCGAGCGGAATATAGCCCAGATAATCGACCGACACCCTCAGATACTGTTCGGCGGTATGGGCAAAGTTGCGTGCAACGGCCTGCGCCTGCTCGGGCGACTCGATGCGATTGAGCAGCAGGCGGAACTGACGCTTGCCGAAGTTCTGCGCCAGCCGCTTCACCAGCGTGTAGGCCTGGGTAATTGCCGTGTTGCCGGGCGGCAGCACCACCATGATCTCGGAGGCGGCCAGGCCCAGCGGCAAGGCGTCCGGGTCGGTCGCCTCCTCCATGTCCACCAGCACCACGTCGACGCCGCACTGCAGACGGTTGAAGCTCTGCGCCAGCCATTCCTGGTCGCGTTCGGACAGGCGGCCCAGGCGGTTGAAGCCGCCACCCAGCGGCAATACCTGCACATTGTCGGGGCCGGTGAGAATCAGCGAATCCAGCGTGCAATGGCCTGCCAGCACGTCCGCCACGTCATGGCGCGGCGTCAGCCCGAGCGCGGCGCACGCACCGCGTCCGTGGCGGTCCTGGTCGACGATGAGGACGTCGCGGCCGGAACGTGCCAGGGCAACGGCCAGGTTGGCGGTCGCGGCAGTCTTGCCCGCACCCTGCTGTCCCGACATCACGGTGATGACCTGAAATCCGGTCTGCCCCAGCAGACGGCGCAGCCCGGCGGCCTGGTCGCTGACGAATTTATCCAAGGGCCACCGCGCTTTCACGTTGAATGGATTGAATGCCGCTCATGGCGAAGGCCAGCTCGCTGTCGTCCAGTTGCCACGGCGAGGACAGCGTGCGGGTCTTGAAGGCGCGGTGAATGAGGTACTGGCGGTTGGCCAGATGCAGGTCTTCGGGCACGCGCTGGCCGGTCGCCAGGTAGTGCACGTTGAGCTCGTGGCGGATCGCGCAGTCGAGCGCCGGGCCAAGGCTGGCCGCCTCGTCGACCTTCGACAGGATGCAGCCGTCCAGACCGCGTGTCTGATACGCCTGCACCACTTCGTTCAGGGTGTCGCCGTGGCTGGTCGCGTTCAGCAGCAATAATCTTTTGATCTGCTTGCCGGCCTGGCACAGCATCTCGACCTGCTCGGCGACGGCCTGGTCGCGCTGGCTCATGCCGACGGTATCGATCAGCACCGTGTGTTTATTGCGCAGTTCGGACAACGCCAGCCGCAGGTCGGCGGCGTCGCGCACCGCATGCACGGTCACGCCGAGGATCTTGCCGTAGATGCGCAGCTGTTCGTGGCCGCCGATCCGGTAGCTGTCGGTGGTCAGCAGCGCCAGCTTGTCGGCGCCGTGGCGCACCACGAAGCGCGCGGCCAGCTTGGCGGTGGTGGTGGTCTTGCCGGCGCCGGTGGGGCCCATCAGGGCGAACACGCCGCCGCCGTCGAGCATGTCGGTTTCGCTCTGCATCACGTTCAGGCGCTTCATCAGCGTGTTGCGCATCCAGGCTTGCGCCTGTTCGGCATCGCCCTTGGGCAGGGTTTCCAGCATCTCGCGCGCCAGGGTGGCGGAAAAGCCGGCCGCCAGCATGTCGCGCATGATCGCCGCCCCGGCCGGATCGCGTCCCGGCAGATCGCGCCAGGCCAGATCCGCCAGCTGGCTTTCCAGCCGGGCCTGCATCGACTTGATCTCGCTGATCACGCTTTGCGCCAGCTGGGCGCTGTCCTCGCTCGGTACGGCGACCCGTTCGATCAGGCGGCGCTTGATGGTGACTTCCGGCTCCGGTTCCGTCTCGGGCAGCGTTTCCCGCCTCGTCGCGCGATGAGACAGCGACACGACGGGCTCATCCACTACAGGGGGCGCCATCGCGGCGATGTCTTCCGCCGGCAGGGCCAGCACTTCCACACCGCCATCGACCGCGCGATTGGAAAGGATGACCGCATCGGGTCCGAGCGCGTCGCGCAACTGGCGCATGGCCTCACGGGATGTTCTGGCGACGATACGTTTGACGTTCATGCTGCTCCTCCTACAAGGGAAGTCACTTTGATCTGTTTGCCTTCAGGCACTTCGGCGTGCGAAAGCACCTTGAGCTGCGGCACCGTGCGCCGCAGGAAACGTGCGAGTAGCGGACGCAGCACGGCCGGCGTCAGCAAAACGGGGGGGTGGCCGAGCGCTTCCTGGCGCTGCGTCGAGGCCTGGGTCCGCTCCAAGATGGTGTCGGCCAGGCCAGGCTCCATGCCGGCCGAATCGTGGCCGGCCTGCAGCGTCTGCAGCAGAAGGCGTTCCAGGCCCTGGTCGAGGGCGATCACCGGGAGTTCGCTGGACGAACCGTAGATCTGCTGAACGATCGAGCGGCCCAGCGCCACCCGCACCAGCGAGGTGAGTTCGTGCGGATCCTGCACGCGGGCGGCATGCTCCAGCAGCGTGTCGATGATGGTCCGCATGTCGCGAATGGCCACGCCTTCCGTCAACAGGTTCTGCAGCACTTTCTGCACGGTGGACAGCGGCAGCATCTTCGGCACCAGATCCTCCACCAGCTTGGGCGCGCTCTTGCCGAGATGGTCCAGCAGAGCCTGGGCTTCCTGGCGTCCCAGCAGCTCGGCTGCGTGCAGCGTCACCAGATGGTTCAGGTGCGTGGCGACCACGGTGCCGGGATCGACCACGGTATAGCCCATGGCCTGCGCCTGCTCGCGCAGATCGGATTCGATCCACACGGCCGGCAGGCCGAAGGCAGGGTCCTGGGTGGCGACCCCCGGCAATGCCGTGGCGACGGTACCCGGATCGATGGCCAGGAAAGAGCCGGTGCGTACTTCGCCGCTGCCGATTTCCACGCCCTTGAGGGTGATGCGATAGCTGTTCGGATTGATTTCGAGGTTGTCTCGGATGTGCACGGCCGGGGGCAGGAAGCCGATCTCGCGGGCGAATTTCTTGCGGATGCCCTTGATGCGGCGCACCAGTTCGCCGTCGGCGGCGTTGTCGACCAGCGGGATCAGGCGATAGCCGACTTCCAGCCCCAGGGTGTCGATGGGGGCGACGTCTTCCCAACTGGCTTCCTGGGATTCGATGGCCGGGGTGGGCACCGTCTCCACAGTGAGCGGCGTTTCTTCCTTCGGGTGGCTCCTTTTCCAGGCCAGCCAGACGATGCCGCCGGCCAGCAACAGGAATGCCAGGTTCGGCATGCCCGGAATCATGCCCATCATGCCGAGGATCGCGGCCGTGATGTAAAGCGCCTGCGTCTTGTTGAACACGTTGGACAGCATCTGCCCGGCGATGTCTTCCTCGGTGCTGACGCGGCTGACGATGATACCGGCGGCGATCGAGATGATCAGTGCCGGGATCTGTGCGACCAGGCCGTCGCCGATCGCCAGCAGGGTGTAGTTCTGTGCGGCGTCCGCCAGCGACAGATCGTGCTGCATCAGGCCGATGACGAGGCCGCCGATGATGTTGATCAAGAGGATCAGGATGCCGGCGATGGCGTCGCCACGCACGAATTTCGATGCACCATCCATCGAGCCGTAGAAATCGGCTTCCTGGGAAATCTCGGCACGGCGCCGGCGCGCTTCGTTCTCGTCGATCAGGCCGGCGTTGAGATCGGCGTCGATCGCCATCTGCTTGCCCGGCATCGCGTCGAGGGTGAAGCGCGCGCTGACCTCGGCGATCCGCCCCGCGCCCTTGGTGATGACGATGAAGTTGATCACCACCAGGATGACGAACACGATGATGCCGACCGCGTAATTGCCGCCGACCAGGAAATGGCCGAAGGCCTCGATCACCTTGCCGGCCGCGTCGGGACCGGTATGGCCATGCAGCAGCACGACACGGGTGGAAGCGACGTTGAGCGACAGGCGCAGCAGCGTCGACAGCAGCAGCACGGTGGGGAAAGCGGCGAAATCGAGCGCCTTCTTGGTCGACAGGCCGACCAGCAGCACCATGATGGACAACGCGATGTTGAAGGTGAACAGCATGTCCAGGGCAAATGGCGGCAGCGGCAGCACCAGCATCGCCAGGATGAGGACGATGAACAGCGGTGCCGCCAGCGTGCGGGCGTTGGAGCTGTTGAACAGATTGGAAAGGCTCAGGGTGCCGTTCATGCGTTAGCTCCCATGCTGGCGGCCTGCAGCGGATCGAGTTCAGGCGGGACCGGCAAGGCGGTCGGAATCTCGGGGTAGGCCCCGCCCAGTTGCTGGAAATGACGCAACTGGAAGACATAGGCCAGCACTTCGGCCACCGCTGCATAGAGGGTGGCCGGGATTTCGTCGCCGAGTTCGGTGTGGCGGAACAGCGCACGCGCCAGCGGCGGCGCTTCCAGCAGCGGAATCTTGTGCTCGGCGGCCAGTTCGCGGATCTTCGCGGCCACCGCGTCGGCGCCTTTGGCCACCACGCGCGGCGCGCCCATCTTGCCTTCGGTGTATTTGAGCGCGACCGCAAAATGGGTCGGGTTGGTCACCACGACGTCGGCGGTGGGGATCTCGGCCATCATGCGGCGGCGCGCCATTTCGCGCTGCTGGGCGCGAATGCGTGCCTTGACGTGCGGGTCGCCTTCCGATTCCTTGGCTTCCTGGCGCAGTTCCTCCTTGCTCATCTTGAGCTTGTTGAAGTAGCTCCAGAGTTGGTACGGCAGGTCCAGCACGACGATGAAGATCATCGCGCCCGAGGCCAGCAGGAAGATCTTTCCGATGAGATCGCCCATGTGCTGGATGGCGCCGGTCGGCTCTTCCATGCTGAGCGAGAAAATCGCGTCGAGATTGGACCAGATCAGCCAGACCGCCACCACGCCCAGCAGGCCGACCTTGGCCAGCGACTTGACCAGTTCGACCAGACCCTGGCTGGAGAACATGCGCTTGATGCCGGACAGCGGGTTCAGGCGCTTGAAATCCGGCATGAAGGCCTTGGTGCTGAAGAGCCAGCCGCGCAGCAGCAGCGGCGAAGCCAGTACTGCGATCACCACCAATGCCAGGAAGGGGGCCAGCGCCAGGGCGGCATCCAGGACCTGATCGGACATCTGGGTCATGACGTAGTTGCTGTCGCGTGCAACGGCCGGATCGAACTGCAAGCCGCCGCGCACGATCTGCGACATGGTCTTGCCCAGGCCGCCGGCCATCATCCACAAGGCCGAGCCGCTGGTCATCAGCACGACGAACGTAGCCAGCTCGCGCGATTGCGGCACCTGGCCTTCTTCGCGCGCCTTTTCCAATCGCTGGGGCGATGGGGCTTCTGTCCGTTCCTGATCGCTTTCTTCAGCCATCCCTGATTCACCTGGTTAGAGGGGACCGTCTCTCGCTCGAGACGGGCTTTCTACAGGGTGAATTATTGGCCGGGCCCGGTGCGGGCGATCAGGGGAATAAGGGTGGATTTGGCCTGCTATTTCGCCTCAAGTGGCGACTGCGGAGGAATCGGGACACTTGCAGCGGGCGAAACCTTGACCTGATCAGACGCATCCTGCGCATCGGCGGCATCCGCCGTGCTCACGCCGCTGGCTTCCTTCGTAATGGCATCCTCGGTGCGCTTGTTCATCACGATGATGCTGATGCGGCGGTTGACCGGGTCGTGCGGCGCCGCGTGGCCGAACGGAACGGATGACGCCAAGCCAACCACCCGCAGCATTTTCGATTCGTCCATGCCGCCGGCAATCAGTGCCCGGCGCGAGGCATTGGCGCGATCGGCCGACAGTTCCCAGTTGCTGTAGCCGCGTGCGCCGTTGGCGTAAGGCGTGGCATCCGTATGTCCGGACAGGCTAACCCGGTTCGGCACGTCGTTCAGCATCTTGCCGATTTCATGCAGGATGACCTTGGTATAGGGCTGCAGCTCGGCGCTCGCCAGATTGAACATGGGACGGTTCTGTTCGTCGACAATCTGGATGCGCAGGCCTTCGCTGGTGATGTCGATCAGCAGTTGCCGCTTGAACTGCTTCAAGGTGGGATTGGCGTCGATCGCCATTTCCATGCGCTTCTTCAGCTGCTTGAGATTGGCCGCCTCGATGCGCTCGAGCTCGGCTTGGGCAGCTTTCAGGTTGTAGGATTTTTTCTCGGCTTTTGTCTCGCCCTTCTTGATCTGCCCCGTCTCGCGTGTCAGATCGGCACCGCCCCCCTTGATCACGCTGGAGCTGTCGCCGCTGCCCGAACCGCCCTGCATGGCCACTTTCAGCGGGGTCTTGAAATATTCCGCGATGCCTTCCAGATCGCCCTTGGTGGTCGAGCCCAGCAGCCACATCAGCAGGAAGAACGCCATCATCGCCGTCACGAAGTCGGCGTAGGCGATCTTCCATGCGCCACCGTGGTGGCCCCCCGCCACTTTCTTGACGCGCTTGATGACGATGGGGGCTTTTTGTTCGCTCATTTATGCCCTAGGGGTATGGGTGCGTCATGGAGATTGGGACAGGTAACGCGAAATCAGCGCGACTTCGCGTTCTTGACGTGTTCTTCCAGTTCGCTGAAGGAAGGACGCTCGGTCGAGAACAGCACCTTGCGTCCGAACTCGACCGCGATCGCCGGCGCATAGCCGTTGATGCTGGCCAGCAGCGTTACCTTGATGCACTGGAACATCTTGGTCGACTCGTGCAGCTTCTGTTCGAGCAGGGTGGAAAGCGGCCCCACAAAACCGTAGGCCAGCAGGATGCCGAGGAAGGTTCCGACCAGCGCATGCGCGATCAGGATCCCCAGTTCCGCAGGCGGCAGCCCGACCGATTCCATCGTGTGCACGACCCCCATCACCGCCGCCACGATACCGAATGCCGGCATGCCGTCGCCCAGCTTGGCGACGACGTGTACGGGGACCTCGCCTTCGTGATGGTGGGTTTCGATTTCGTTGTCCATCAGGTTTTCGATTTCGAAGGCGTTCATGCTGCCGCTCACCATCAGGCGCAGATAGTCGGTGAGGAATTCGATGATGTGGTGATCCGCCAGGATGGTCGGATATTTCGTGAACAAGGGGCTGCTCTCGGGCGAATCGACGTCGGCTTCCACCGACATCAGGCCTTCCTTGCGGATCTTGGTCAGCAGTTCATACAGCAGCGCCATGATGTCCATGTACAGCGCGCGCGTGTATTTCGATCCCTTGAACACGGTGGGCAGCGCCTTCAGCGTGGCTTTAACGGCCTTGCTGTTGTTGCCGACCAGAAACGCACCGCCCGCCGCCCCACCGATCATCAGCAATTCCACCGGCTGGAACAGCGCAGCCAGGTGGCCGCCTGCCAGCGCAAAGCCACCGAAAACACTCAACGCCACAACGATATAACCAACGATGACTAGCACGGCCGTCTATCCCTTATTGATTGGTACACCAAGTGAGAGCGGCCTCGCTCCATCCCGGTCTGGCGGCATCGAAACTGATGCTTTCAAGTGGAGGATTCGACAAAATCACAAGAAACTTGATGGCGCAGCGCGAGTATTTCCACCCGGCAGTGCCTTACATTTGCCAGGCATACAGCGTGTGGCGCGGGCCAGCATCCCCTGCCACCATGTGATCTGGCGGGCGGCCTTGCACCGGAAACGCCAGGCTGATGAACAGCGTGCCAGGACGCATCTGGCCTTGCACCTGTTGCCACAGCCCGGGCATGGCTGCAGGCGAAAGGAAGGCAAACACGACGTCGAAGCGAGACAGATCGAGGCGCGCGTAATCGTCCCGCATGAAGTTCACCCGACTCCCTTTGAGCCTGGCGCGCACACGGCTGATAAGCCAGGGCGCCGGTGCGATTTCGGTTCCGTAAAAATGACCGTGCGGAAATTTCGCTTCCAGATAGAACGGCACACCGCCCAGGCCGCTGCCGAGGTCGATGAAGCTGAACGGGGTTTGCGGCAACAGGGAGGCCAGAGGCTGCCATGCCGCGCGGCCGGAGAGATACAACGGCACCCGGGTGCGGAACGTGCTCCAGTAGAACAGGACGAGCAGCACGAATAGGGATAGATAGATCCAGGCAGGCAGATCAGTCTGTCGGGCCAGGAGTACGGCAGGCAGGAAACCGAGATGCAGGGGGGGCCACCACGCAGGCTGCCGCCAGGTACGGCTCAGGAGCGCAGCAATTCCGCCCTGTGCGAATGCAAGTTGCCAGAGGGCGGCTTGATACGAGAATGAAATCTGCAGCAGATGGTTCAGGAAGACGGCTGCCAGCAGGGCTGTGCACTGGATGACAAGCGACTGAAGGCTGACCGGCAGACGCGCCATCACCGGACTCCCGAAGAAGCCCGTCAGGCGGCAGCGGTCAGTTCGGTCTGGGCTTCCGCCTTGGCCTTGCGGGTTTTGCCTGCGCGTGCCGGCATGTTGCACAGGCCGCACACGTAATGATTGTTCAGGTCGTCGGGGTGAACCACGAAGTGGCCGCCGCAACCGCTGCACACGGCCGTTTCGAGCATGCGGCTTTCGAAGAAGCGATTCAGCGTCCACGCACGGGTGAAGCTCAGCACGGCTTCGATCTGGTTGGTATGAAGATATTCCTGATACAGGCGGTAGCTCTTGAGTACGGCCTCGATGCCGCTGCAATCGCTGTTCTTCGTGATGTAGCGGTGGATGTTTATGAACAACGAGGAATGGACGTTGGGCAACCAGGTCAGGAACCAGTCGGTCGAGAACGGCAGCATGCCCTTTGGAGGCGACACGCCTTTGACTTCCTTGTACAGCTTGAGCAAGCGTTCGCGCGACAGTGTGGTTTCGGATTCAAGAACCTGCGGGCGGGCGCCGAGTTCGATCAGCTCGATCGCCAGCTGGGTGTCACGCATTTCAGTCAACAGACTTTTCTTGCTCATGAAGCCACTCCCCTTTTTTATTGTGCGACGTTTGCTGCAGGTACGACAGAATCAGGCAAAGGCTTCCACCGCCTGGCCGGCCATCAGGATGGCGGCGTGGGACTGGGCGATGGCACGATCCTTGGTGTAGTTGGTCAGCATGTTGAGCACCATGCCGTCGTCGAAGCGGAAGCGCGACACCATCATGCCGGACGCGGCAAGCTTGAGGACTTGTGCGGGCGTCAGCGCCTCGATCAGGCCGGCAACGTCCTGGCTGATGCCCAGACGAAAGACGGCAGTCGCCTTGTCGTGTTGGATCATGCTCTGCGCCAGCATCAGGTAGTTCAGATTGACGTCGCGCATTTCGTCCAGCATTTCGTCCATTTTCATTTTGCCTGTCCTTCTTCGTTGAATTTTTTTCAAACTCACACTTAAGTCAGCGTGGTGAATTCGTTTTCGGACGGCACCCGGGAAAGTTAATGTGGACAAGCGCTGTATTGAGAGACGGAAATGAGCAACCCTCGTTGTAGGTGTTTGTCCTACACGACGGGCAGGATCACGCGCAAGACTGCCTGGCCGGTTTGCTGGCCATCCTGGCAAATACAATAAAAACAATGAAATAAAATCAGAAAGCGCCAGTCCGCTGCGGGCGGCACGCCCGCAGCACAGGACCGCGCGCCCTTAACTGCGCTTGTAGATATCCTCGAACCGGACGATGTCGTCCTCGCCGAGATAGGTGCCCGACTGGACTTCGATCATGTGCAGGTCGATCTTGCCGGGGTTCTCCAGCCGGTGCGACGTGCCCAGCGGAATGTAGGTGGACTGGTTCTCGGTCAGCAGCATGACCTCGTCGCCGCAGGTGACGCTGGCCGTGCCGGACACCACGATCCAGTGCTCGGCGCGGTGATGGTGCATCTGCAGGCTGAGCTTCTCGCCCGGCTTGACCATGATGCGCTTGACCTGGAAGCGCTCACCCTCGTCGATGCCTTCATACCATCCCCAGGGGCGATACACCTGCTTGTGGACCAGATGCTCGCAGCGTTTCTCGGCTTTCAGGCGGTCGACCAGTTTCTTGACGTCCTGGACCTGGTCCTTGTTGGCGACCAGGACCACGTCGGCCGTTTCGACCACCACCAGGTCGGATACGCCCAGCATCGCGACCATGCGGGTTTCGGCGCGGACGAAGTTGTTGCGGGCGTTTTCCAGCATGACGTCGCCACGGATCGCATTGCCCTGCCCGTCCTTTTCAGCCACGTCCCACAGCGCCGACCAGGCGCCGATATCGTTCCAGGCCATGTCCGCAGGGACCACGGCGGCGCGACGGGTATGTTCCATGACGGCGTAATCGATCGACTCCGACGGGCAGGCCTCGAATGCGGCCGGGTCGAGCCGCACGAAATCGAGATCGAGCGTGGCGGCATCCAGTGCGGCGCGGCTGGCGTCCAGAATGTCGGGCCGCAAAGCCTGCAGCTCCTGCAGGAAATCCGACGCCCGGAACAGGAACATGCCGCTGTTCCAGAAATATTCGCCCGATTCCACATACTGCTGCGCGGTGGCCAGGTCGGGCTTTTCGACAAAGGCCGCGACCTGGTGCACCCCGGCAGTATCGGCCAACTGCGCACCCTTGCGGATATAGCCGTAGCCGGTTTCCGGCGTGGCTGCGACGATGCCGAAGGTGGCGAGATGGCCGTGCTGCGCGGCCTGGGCCGCGGTCCGGATCGCATCGTGGAACGCCGCGACGTCGCCGATCAGGTGGTCGGCCGGCAGGATCAGCATCAGCGCGTCCGGATCGTCGCGCGACAGCATCAATGCGGCCACCGCAATCGCGGGGGCGGTATTGCGCCCTACCGGCTCCAGCACGATGGCACGCGGCGCAGTATCGATCTGGCGCATCTGCTCGGCAATCATGAAGCGATGCTCCACGTTGCAAACCATCAAAGGTGCAGCCATTTCCGGCATGTTCGCCAATCGGCTGACAGTGTCCTGCAGCAGGCTCCGGTCGCTGGCAAGCGGCAGCAGCTGCTTGGGCAGCGCCGCACGGGACAACGGCCACAGGCGGGTGCCGGAGCCCCCGGAGAGAATCACGGGATGTATGCTGGTCATGTCGAGTGCTCTTGAAATTGAAATTCCGTTCAAACGAGGCAAATTCCGTTCCTGACGCCGGGACCCGTCCGCAATCGTCCGCCCAGTCCCCTGGCGATCTGGGTCATGCGGAGGTCACGGCTTGCCCGGCTGCATGGCTGGCTCCGTGGGCGCAGGCGCAAAGCCGCTGGCATATTCGATCTTGCCGCTGCCACGCAGCTTGTGGATTTCGGCTTCCAGCAGGGTTTTGCGCTTCCCGCCCAGAATCAATTGAGCGATCGCGTCTCGGGCCTGCTCGAGCGACACGGGCTGCGCCTGGCTGTCCAGCAATTGCAGCACACTGACTCTACCCTCGTCCATCGGCACCACGACCGCCTGGCCATCCTTCATCCTGGCGAGTTGCGCCAGCATGGTCGCCGGGATCTTTTCCGCCGGCCTGACCGCCTCGCCGGACTTGACCGCAATCCCTTGTGTGCCCAGCCAGTCGGTGAACTCGGCCAAGCTGCGGCTTTGCTTCAACTGTGCCGCCACTTCGGCGACCCGCCCTGCCGCCAGCTGCAATTCGAGTTCATGGACGCGGTACAGCTTGCGCTGCGCAAACAGGTCGGGATGCCGGTTGTAGTAATCCTGGATGTCGCTGTCCGAGGGTTTGGGCAGATCCTTGAACAGGCGTTCCATATAGGCTTCCACGAGCACCTGGCGTTGTGCCTGTTGCATGGCCAGCGCAACCTCCGGCAATTTGTCCAGTTTCGCGTTCTTGGCGGCGTGGCTGACCAGATGCTGGTCGACCAGGGCTTCCAGCACCTTGCCCCGGGCTTCGGCGGCGTCTGCCGCGCTCATGGGGCCCAGACGTGCCAGCGCTCGGCCCAACTCAAATTCGCTGATCGTGTCGTCCCCCACTTTGGCTGCAACCGTATCGGGGGGGGGTGTGGCAGGCTGTTCGCAGCCAGACAGCAGCGTAGATACGGCCAGTGCGACGGCAAGGGTGACACGGGGGCTTTTCATCAACACTCCGGCATTCTTGAATGCCCGGTATGGTGCGGGATTCGACCGCATTGAGCAAGCCAAGGAAGCGTATGTTCGAAATATGCTCAAGAAAGAAAGATTTACACCGTAATTCAAAATCACTACGTCGGAGCGGATCAATATACCGATGGCACACGCCGCTTATTGACCTATATTCGACTATGTAGCTTACCCGGTAGGGGTTCTTCCCCAGGCGCTCCTCCTCCTGCCACACCGGGTTTTTCGCGGCGCCTCTGGCGCCGCTTTTTGTTTGCCCCTCCCTGTCGCCAATTGGCACCCCCGCTGTCCGGCGCAGGATGCCTGATCGTTCCCGGATGGCCTTAAAACGCGCGCTCGCCGGTCGACGCACGCGCTTTCTTGAGCGCTTCGGCCGCCCTGGCCTTGGCAGCGGCTTGAGCGGCTTGAGCGGCTTGTGGATCATCGCCCCCGAATGCCCGCACGCCGACCGATGCGCGTGCCGCCTTGAGCGCTTCAGCCGCTTTCGCCTTGGCTTCTTCCAGCTTCGCGGCCTCCAGTTTCTTCGCGCGCAACGCTTCCTGACGTTGACGCTCGGCCTGTTCTGCCCGTGCGGCAGCTTCCTTACGTGCCCATTCCTGCGCTGCCAGTTGGGCTTCGCGCTGCTGTTTCTCCTTGAGCGCCTGCTGACGCTCCAGTTCTTCCTGCCGTTTACGTTCGGCCTCCTGGCGTGCCCGTTCAGCTTCCTGCTGCGCCTTCTGGGCTTCAAGACGGGCGCGGGCCTTCTTCAGGTCTTCGCGCATCTGTGCGCCGGTCTGACGGATGCGTTCGCTTGCCGCAGTCAAGTCCTCACCGGACACGACAGGCGTATTCGCCCCGGTATCGGCAGCCTGGACATAGATAGGCAGGGAACATATCAGCGAAAGAACGGCGATATGTGGTGCGAAGTACAGCTTCATGGGAGTGCCCTCTCTAGATCAACTGGTGCACAGGCGCCTGGTCGCTGTGGCCCCCACCTCATCGGAATGAAGCGGGAACCACGGTCAAACCATCACGCACCTGTATCTAGAACGGCTTACGACCACCCATGCAAAATCTTTATGGGTAATTTCGCGAGGGCGAACTTACACCGGTACCGTCTCCTCGAACTCCAGGGAGACTTTCTCGCCGGCATCGACATCGATGGTCACCCGCCCGCCGTGCGCCAGCTTGCCGAACAGCAGTTCGTCGGCCAGCGCCTTGCGGATGGTGTCCTGGATCAGTCGCGCCATCGGGCGGGCGCCCATCAGCGGATCGAAACCGTTCTTGGCCAGATAGGCCTTGAGCGCGTCGGTGAACACCGCCTCGACCTTCTTCTCGTGCAACTGCTCTTCCAGCTGCATCAGGAACTTGTCGACCACTTGCAGGATGACGGGCTCGGTCAACGGCGCAAACGGGATGATGGCATCCAGCCGGTTGCGGAATTCCGGCGTAAACATACGCTTGATCTCGCCCATCTCGTCGCCGCTTTCGCGCGAATTGGAGAAGCCGATGGTCGCCTTGTTGAGCATTTCCGCGCCCGCGTTGGTGGTCATGATCAACACCACGTTGCGGAAATCGGCCTTGCGTCCGTTGGTATCGGTCAGCGTGCCGTGATCCATCACCTGCAGCAGCACGTTGAAGATGTCCGGGTGAGCTTTTTCGACTTCATCCAGCAAAACAACGGCATAGGGATGCTTCGTGACAGCTTCCGTCAACAGTCCGCCCTGGTCGAAACCGACATAGCCAGGTGGCGCGCCAATCAGCCGCGATACGGCATGGCGTTCCATGTATTCCGACATGTCGAAACGAATCAGTTCGACACCCAGCACGTAGGCCAACTGGCGCGCGACCTCGGTCTTGCCGACCCCGGTCGGGCCGGAGAACAGGAAGTTGCCGATCGGCTTTTGCGGATTGCCCAAGCCGCTACGCGACATCTTGATCGCAGTCGCCAGCGCGTCGATCGCCTCGTTCTGGCCGTACACCACGGCCTTCAGGTCACGGTCCAGCGTCTTCAGCGAATTCTTGTCGTCGGACGAGACGGTCCTGGGCGGAATCCGCGCGATCTTGGCGATGATGTCCTCGATCTCGCGGGGGGTGATCGTCCTTTTCTGCTTCGATTTCGGCAGGATGCGTTGGGCGGCGCCCGCCTCGTCGATGACGTCGATCGCCTTGTCCGGCAGATGACGGTCGTTGATGTAGCGCGCTGCCAGTTGCGCTGCGGTGGTCAGCGCCGCCGCCGTGTATTTGACGCCATGATGGTCCTCGAAGCGCGATTTCAGGCCGCGCAGGATTTCCACGGTTTCGTTGACCGAGGGTTCCGGCACGTCGACCTTCTGGAAACGCCGCGACAAGGCATGATCCTTCTCGAAAATGCCACGATATTCGGTGTACGTGGTCGCGCCGATGCAGCGCAGATTGCCGGACGACAGCGCCGGCTTCAGCAGGTTGGAGGCGTCGAGCGTGCCGCCCGACGCCGCGCCGGCGCCGATCAGCGTGTGGATCTCGTCGATGAACAGGATCGCCTTGGGATTGTCGGACAGCTGCTTCAGCACGCCCTTCAGCCGTTGTTCGAAATCGCCGCGGTATTTGGTACCGGCCAGCAAGGCACCCATGTCGAGCGCATACACCGTGCTCTGTGCCAGGATGTCCGGCACCGAGCTTTCGACGATGCGGCGCGCCAGACCTTCCGCAATCGCAGTCTTGCCCACGCCGGCTTCGCCCACCAGCAGGGGATTGTTCTTGCGGCGGCGGCACAGCGTCTGGATCACCCGTTCGAGTTCCTGGTCGCGCCCGATCAGCGGATCGATCTTGCCGGCCAGCGCCTGGGCATTCAGATTCTGCGCAAAGCTGTCGAGCGGCGAACTGGTCGGCGCCTCGGCGTTGACTTCGGAGGCCTCGTCCGGTCGTGCCGGTTCGCTCTGCGGGGTCTTGGTAATGCCGTGGGAGATGAAATTGACGATATCGAGCCGCGTCACGCCTTGCTGGGTGAGGAAATACACGGCATGCGAGTCTTTTTCGCCGAATACCGCCACCAGGACGTTGGCGCCGGTCACTTCCTTCTTGCCGGAGGACTGGACGTGCAGGATGGCGCGCTGGATCACGCGCTGGAAGCCGAGCGTCGGCTGGGTGTCGACCTCGCCCTCGCCCGCCACCTTGGGGGTGTGCTCCTCGATGAATTTGCCGAGCTGGTCGCGCATCGCATCGATATTGGCGCCGCAGGCACGCAGCACCTCGGCTGCCGACGGGTTGTCCAGCATCGCCATCAGCAGATGCTCCACCGAAATGAATTCGTGGCGTTTCTGCCGCGCGTCCATGAAGGCCATGTGCAGCGTGACTTCGAGTTCCTGGGCAATCATCTAACTTTCCTCCATCGTACATTGCAGCGGATGCTGATGCTGCCGCGCGAAATCCACAACCTGCTCGACCTTGGTATGAGCAATATCCCTTGGGTATACCCCACACACACCCACACCCTCAGTATGCACTTTGAGCATGATTTGTGTCGCCCGTTCTTGGTCGATGCCGAAAAACTTCTTGAGGACCAGCACCACGAATTCCATCGGGGTGTAGTCGTCGTTCAGCAGCAAAACCTTGTACAAGGGCGGCGGCTTTACCTTCGCCGCAGAGGGTTCCAGTAGGGTAGTGCCTTCTCGCTTGGTTGCCATAGCCGGAATAAGCCTGGATTACTGGCTTTATTTTGATGTGATGGAAGGATTTTTCAAGCCCGCTGGAAGTAGGGCCAAAACCCGCCCGGGGCGCGAGGGGAAATTAAGGCGAGGAAACGCGCTGCCTCCCCTCTCGATACCAGGCCGCTTCGCAGGCAGCCCGAGTGTAACCCTTTTTACCCCTATGAATCATGGGACACGCCAGCCGGCGGAAGAATCCGGCGGCCGGCCTACTATCATTCCACCCGGGGCGGGGTGCGCACCACCGGGATTTGCACAAAGGGCTCATCTCTGCGTCATTGGATTGTCACGGCGGCTTGCTAGATTTTGCGCGTTCTCGGCCGCCCCCTGTGGCGCGGCCGGTTTCCTCAAATCCACCCTGGAGATCCGTGATGTCAGATTCTGTATCCCTTTCCCGTCGCCGCGCGCTTCAATTGCTTTCCGGCATGCCGATGCTGCCCTTCGCTTCGTCGCTGGCCGGTCTGCCCCTTTTAGCCGAAGCCGGTCCGATGGGCATGCCGGTTCGCTACCGGTTCGGCGCGATGGCCGCCCCGTCGCTGGCCAACCCGGCCCAGATGGCAGAGACCTATGTCGCCTCGACGCTGACGAAGGGCGTCGGACGCCACCTCGAGACCTACGCGCTCGGCTACGAAACCTTCTTCCTGACGGGCGAAACCGTGCCAGGCGCGGAGGGCGGCATGACGCTCGCCGGCGGCTACTACGACATCAACAATGCCCCGATCCTCGATACGACTTCGCCGGATCAGCGCCAGTTCTTCTCCGACTGCCCGGACGGCATGTCCCTGCTGACCCTGCCCAAAACCCACTCGCGTCGCCGCGGCTGCCAGCGCGTGTACGCAGTGGTGCAGTTCGAGTACGCCACCAAGAACGTCGCCGGCGCCTCGATGTACGGCCGGCTACCCTCGCCGATCGCGGTGCTCGCCCTGGACCAGGACGAGCGCACCGGCAAGCTGACGCTGGAAAGCTACTCGAACGTCGACACCAGCGGCGTCCATGGCCTGTGGATCACCTGCGGCGCGAGCCGTTCGCCCTGGAACACGCACCTGTCGAGCGAGGAATACGAGCCGGACGCGGTGACCATCGCCGGCAACGCGTCGTTCAAGGCATTCAGCCAGAACCTCTATGGCGATCCGAACGCGGCCAATCCCTACCATTATGGCCATCTCCCGGAAGTGACCGTGCACCCGAACGGCACCGGCAGCATCAAGAAACACTACTGCATGGGCCGCATCTCGCACGAGCTGGTTGAAGTGATGCCCGACGAGCGCACCGTGCTGATGGGTGACGACACGACCAATGGCGGCCTCTTCATGTTCGTCGCCGACCGCGCCCGCGACCTGTCCGCCGGCACGCTGTACGTCGCGAAATGGCTGCAGAAGACCGCCGCGAACGGCGGCTCGGCCGACATCGAATGGGTCCGCCTGGGCCACGCCAGCAGCGACGAGATCAAGGCGCTGGCCGACGGTCTGACCGCGGCCGACATCGTCGACGTGAAAACCAGCGACCCGTCCGACCCCGGCTACACCAAGATCCCGTTCGGCGGCAAAACCCAATGGGTCAAGTTCGTCGAGGGCCAGGAAAAGGCGGCGGCCTTCCTTGAAACGCACCGTTATGCGGCCTATAAGGGCGGCAGCCTCGGCTTCACCAAGATGGAGGGCACGACGGTCAACGTCCGCAACAAGATCGCCTATTCCGCGATCAGCTACGTGCAGACGGCCATGATGAATGGCTCCGGCGGCATTTCCATCCAGGGCCCCCAGGCCGGCATGGTCTACGCATGGAAACTCGATGGCGGCCAGTCCGACGACACCGGCGCACGTATTCGCAGCCAATGGATCCCCATCAGCGGCTCGCCCCTGCTGATCGGCGAGGACCTCGCAACCCCGGATGCGCTGGGCAACCTGTCCGATCCCGACAAGATCGCGAACCCGGACAACCTGAAGTTCTCGGAAACGATGCGCACCCTATTCATCGGCGAGGACAGCGGCCGTCACGTCAACAATTTCCTGTGGGCCTACAACGTGGACACCCAGGAGCTGAGCCGCATCCTGTCCTGCCCGTCCGGCGCCGAATCGACCGGCCTGCATGCCGTCGACGACGTCAACGGTTTCAGCTACATCATGAGCAACTTCCAGCACCCGGGCGACTGGGAATCGCCCCTGCATGACAAGGTGAAAGCCGTTCTCGAGCCGCTCGAATCGGCCAACTACAACGGCAAGTTCAGCGCCGCCGTCGGCTACCTGACGATCGCGGGCCGCACCCAGCACGACGGCGGCCGGCACGACGACTGAGGCTACGCCCTCCCTGCCTGGAGGTCCGGGCAGGCCCATGACACCGTCCGGCGCAGCCCTCAGGTTGCGCCGGACGATCGTCCTGTATCACGTGCGACACCCATTCGGATGTAGAGCCGTGGGGTCATGAAACCGCGCAGTCCGGGCGGATCCGGCTACGGCCAGCCATTCATCGCGATGCCCGATCTCAGCCGCCAGGCGGCCTGATCAGCTTCTGGTCATCCAGCTTGTCGCGATATTCTTCCAGCAGGTTTTCCGTCTCCACCTTCTTGAGGCCGGAAAATGGTTCCTTTTCTGCCAGTATCTCGCCGCACGTCTTGTGTTCGAAGCGATCCATCAGCGACCGCCCCACCTCGTAGAGCGCCAGATTCTTGCGCTCGCACGAAGCAATGTCACGTTCATGGCGCGTCTTGAGCGCTTCCAGGTCGCGTTTTTCCGCCCGCGTCTGTTGCAGGGCCTGGGTGGTGTCAGCCAGGGTCTTTTGGGTGTCGGCCAGCCGCTGCGATGTGGTGGCCAGTTCTTCCTTGACCTGCGTCAGCTCGCGGGTGGCCGCCACCAGCTGCTGCTTGCTGGTGCCGAGCCCGTGTCGCAGGCTCGCCACTTGGCCTTCCGCGGTCTTTGACGATGCCTGGGCCTGCTCCAGATCCGCCGCCAGTCGGGCCTTTTCCTGTTCCACGGCATCGAGTTGCCCCTGTACCTGGGACAACTGCTGCTGTACCCGCCGCAAGGCCTCGCGCTCGCGGCTGGCCTTCTTGTCGGACGCCTCGGCGTGCGGCGCCAGGCCGGCCATGCACACCATGAGCGCCAGCGACAAGGCGCCCAGCCGCGCCGGGCGCACATACTCGGATATTCGATGGATTTGCTTCATGGATTGGTTCCCCGAACAAGAAAAGACAGGTCGCGGCCTATGCGCTTCAAAACGAGGTCCCCCCGCGCGCCACCAGCATGGTGGCGATGTCCTGGCGGTCGCCCGCCCAGAACAGCGGCCGGTTGCCATTGCGATCCATGAGATTGGGGTCCACGCCGGCTGCCAGCATCATCGTGACGACAGCCTTGTCGCCCTGTTCGACCGCGATACCCAGGCTGACCCGGCCTTCCCGGTTCCAGATCGTCATGTCGGGGCGATAGGCCAGCAGTTCCCGCACCACGTCGGTCCGGTGCATGATGGTGGCAGCGATGATGGGCGTGTTGCCGTCATTGCTTTTCCTGTCGACGTCCGCGCCGGCCTTCAGCAACAGACGGACGATCCGGACGTGCCCTTGCAGGGCCGCCATGCCGAGCGGAGTAAAGCCGCGCCCCTTCAGATCCGGATTGGCACCGGCATCGAGCAACACGCGCGTCATCTCGACACTGCCGTTCGATACCGCATGCATCAACGCGTTTTCGCCCCATTCATCGATCACGGCATTCGGATTGACGCCCCGTTTCAGCAGCGCTTCCACACCTTTGATGTCATTGCGTGATGCCGCCGCGATCAGCTCGCGCTGCGTGCCTTCGGCATAGACCGGCTCGCGATCGTTGCCGGTTTCCTTGATGCGCGCGAACGCGATCGGGTCATAGCGCGGCCGCGCCTCGGGTGACAGAGGCTTGGGTTCCGGCAACAGCCAGTCGTCGCGCTCCATGTCGAACGCCAGGCCCTGCCCGCTGACCAGGAGCAGCGCCAGCAGCCACTTAGAACTTCGCATTGAAATCCACCTGCAGCACGTCCACGCCGAACGGCAGGCCGTCGATTGCATCGGCCGACAGCCACCTGGCCGTCAGCCAGGTATTACGGTCCATGCCGTACGAACCGCCGATGAAGAAGCCCTTGCTGTTGGTGCCGCCCAGACGGAAATCGGAATCGGCGAAGGCATCCAGCACCGCGTCGCGCTCCAGGTGGCGATAGCCGAGGAAGGCCTGCCAGTCGCCCCGATTCTGGATTGAAGGCCAGCCCACCGTGACCTTGCTCTGCCATCCCAGCGTCCGGGCTGCCTGGGGCGTCGTCAGCAGCGCATTGACCTTTGCCGTGTCGTAGCCAACGTTCTTCACCACGTCGCCGTCCATGATCACATGGATGGGATCGAAGTGTGCGAGGTCCAGCGTGGCCGTCAGGTTGACCAGCGAGTAGTCGGCAGCCAGGCCGTAAAGATATTTACCGCCGGTCTCGGTGAATGGATTCGCGACCAGGAACCTCGTATTGCCCTTCTGGCGTGCAGACAGGATGGAATCCGCGTAGTCATAATGGCCATCGATAGCCGGATCCTGAACTGCGGCCACACTCTGGTAGTCGTAGTAGGCCAGGCCAAAGCGCCAGCGCGTATCGCCATCCATTTTCCAGTCCAGGCCGGCCTGCGCGGCAAGCAGCCACTTGTCCTTCGCCAGGTTGACGGTTGATGTTTCCACTTCCTGCAGCGGGAAGGCGCCCAGCGTGAAGAATGGCTTGCCGCTGCGATCGCTGCGCGCCCACGGGGTGAACGTGGCCGCGAGGCCGTCGAAATTGAGATTGTCGCTCCATACCAGATCGGTGCTGAAGAAGGGGTTGGGGATGCGGCCGCCCGACACGGACAGCCAGTCCCACGGCTGGACCTTGGCATAGGCCCGATCCAGTACCAGCGTGTACTTGTTGAAATCGTTGCCCAGCGTCTGGTTGGTGGAATAGGGCTCGGTGGTGTTGCCGGTGGAGAGGCGGAACCCGGTTGAAACATAGTCCGTGATTTTTGCCGTCAGCCCCAGGCGCGCCCGCACCCGCAAACGCTGGCGGTCTGTCTCGGTGTTGATCGGGTCAAAAGGATCGATCGTGCCAAGCCCATAGGGATCGAACAGGAAATCGGTGCCGGGCGCATTGCCGCTGGCGAACAAGTCGTCCTGGTAGCGCAGGCGGATATCGCCATCCCACTTCAGCCGTCCCACCCACTCCGGCACCGCATTGACGTCGCCCCACTGCTCGGTCTTGGCCTGCGCCACCACTTCCTGGCGGATCTGCTCGCTGATTTCGCGCTTCACCATCTCGGGGATGTAGGGCACGCGCACCACGCCGGGCGCCGTTTCGGCCTTGGCGCTCGCCTCGGCCGCTTCCTGGCCCTTCTTCTCGGCCTGTTGGATGAGGTCCTGCGCCGCCTCGGCGCTCAGCACGCCCTTCTTCACCAGCGCATCCACCAGGGCGAGCGTCGTCGCACGCAGGGTCTCGAGGTCCTGGCGTTCGCTGCCGGCGTGTGCGGGCACTGCGAACGCCAGGCTCAGCGCCATGACCAGGGGCTTGATGTAATGAGTTTTCATGATGGCTTGGTTAATGGAATCTGTTCAAAAATCGGAATGTCAGCGCGACACCACACGCAGCCGTACCGGCTGCGGGATGTCGTCCGGCAAGGGGTCGCGCAGGCTCACCCGGAGAATTTCCTGGCGCAGCGCTTCGTCCAGTTCACTGTCGCCCGTGCCCTTGTCGAGTTGCACCCGGCTGACGCCACCCGACGGGTTGAACCAGATCTGCGCGACCACCTTGTAATCCTTGCCCTGCAATGCCTTGGCACGTCTCAGTTCGTCCTCCAGTTGGCGCGAGATCATGTTCGAATACCAGCTGCGCCGTTCGTCCCGGTCGCCGCCACCGCCGATGCCGATCCCGCTGCCCGCAGCCAAGTCGGTCGCCATCCCGCCCGCCGGCCCGTCAGGGATACCGCCCGGCGGCGGAGGTGGCGCCTCGGGCTGGGGCGGCTGCGGCTGGTCGAGCTTGACCTCTTCCTTCGGCTTGTCGATCTTCTGCGGCTCCGGCGGCTTTTCCTCCGGCGGCTTGGGCGGCGGCGGCCTGACCAGGGAAATGGTCTGGATCTTCGGCCGCTCCGGCTTGCCGGAATCATTGATGAAACCCATCACCCCCCAGATCACACCCGCCGTGAACAGCGCCATGAACAGCAGGCCGCCGATGAGCGGCAGCCGGCTGCGCAGGGATCGCTTGTGCTCAGGCATCGTTACTTCGGCTGCTTTGCCGTCACCAGACCGAGCTGGGTGATGTCGAGGCGGCCGCACAGGTCCATCACGTCGATCACTTTTTCGTACGCGATCTTCGAGTCGCCCTTGATCACCACCGGCAGATCGGGGGTGATCGCCTTGAAGCTCTTCAAACGGCTTTCCAGCTCCGCCATGCTGACGGGATAGGTGTCGAGGTAGATCTGTCCATTGGCATCGATGGTGACCGACTTGGTCTTGGGCTTGGCGAGACTCGGCGTGTTGCTGGCCTTGGGCAGATTGACCTTGATACCCTGCACCGAGGCGGTCGTCATGATGATAAAAATGACCAGCAGCACATACGCCAGGTCCAGCATCGGCGTGATGTTGATGTCGTCGAACGGTTCGTTGTCTTCGCGGATCTCGGCCATGTCCGTCCCCTATCGGCTGTAGGTTTCGGCGATGCGCGCGATGTACTCGTCGACGAACACGTGCATGTCGGCGCTGATCGACTTGATGCGCGAGCCGAGATAGTTGTAGCCGAACAGCGCCGGGATCGCGACCGCCAGGCCGGCCACGGTGGCGACCAGCGCGGCGGCGATGCCGGGTGCGATCGCCGCCACGTTGACGTCGCCGGTGGCGGCGATCGCGGCGAAGGTGATCATCACCCCCACCACGGTGCCGAGCAGGCCGAGGAACGGTCCACCGGAAATCGCGATGGTGAGCAGCACCATCAGGCTGTTGAGCTTCTGGTTCTCACGCACCACCGTGGCGTCGAGGCTGGCCTTCACCACGTCGAGCGCCTGCGGCGACAGGATCACGCTACTGCGGCTGCCCATGCGGTGCTTCACCTGCTGGATGCCGGCGTGATAGATGCGGTAGAGGGTCGAATGCTGATGATGGTCGTGGTGGCCGAACAGGATCTCCGCCATGGCGCTGCCGTTCAGGTCGGCGTCCGCGGGATCGTCGGCGGCATCCAGCTTGGCCGTGTCCTGCGCCTTCAGGTCGTGGAACGCATCCAGGAAGTCCTTGTTCGCTTTTGAAATACGAGTCACCAGCATGGCCTTGGCGGCCATCACCAGGATGCTGATGCCCAGCATCACCATCAGCACGGCAATCACCACCCAGCCGTCCAGGGTCACGCTCTTCAGGATCACGCCGAAGTAGGACGCATCGCCGCCGCCGTCCTCGCTCTCCTCCTCGCCCGCCTGCACTACCTTGTCGCTGTCCGGCCCCTGCGTCATCGCGGCCAGGCGCAGCCAGTCCGCGCTACGCGCGACGCCGGACAGCTCCAGCTCATCGGCTTCGCCCTTGAAGCCCGCGCCGATTTTCAGGTCCAGCGCAGCATCCGGGGCGGCTGCCGTTGCCTCGCCGACCATCGCGCCGTTGAGATACACATTGAGCTTGCCGCTCCCCAGCGTCACTGCCACCAGGCTCCAGCCGGTTGCTGGCACCTCCGGCCCCGCCACCGTCACGCCACCCGAGCGGGCAACCAGCTTGCCGCCGTCCAGCGCCAGCGTCAGGGTTTGTCCGGCGCGCAGCAGCTCGGCGGTCTGGCCGGCGGTTTCCGGCTTGACCCAGAGCGAAACCGTCATCCCGGTCGCCGCGCCATAAACGAGTTTCGGCGCGGCGGGAATATCCAGCGATTGCGTGCCATCAAACTTGACGCCCGCGCCGATCACGCCGCCCGGCGTGCGGGTGCCGGTGAAGCTGCCGGACGGGATGGCCGTGGCCGTGCTGTCCTGCGGGGCGCCGCTGGCTTCCGCGTAATGCTGGACCAGCACGAAACCGGGCGCATAGACGGCCTTGCCGTCGCTCACCGCCGGCGCGTCTTCGTTGCCGGAATACAGCCAGATCTGCTGCTTGTCCTTGCCGCCTTCCAGCTTGGGCACCTGCACCCAAACCAGGGCCTGCTCAGCCGTGCTGTCGAATTTCTCGATCTGGAAACTCAGCGGCGTCTTGTCGTCGCCCGCCACGAAGCGCAGGTCCGAGCCATCGGAATTCGCGCCTAGAAAGTCGAAGTTGCCGGTATGCAAGCGGATCAGCACCGGCACATTGGCCTGGGTTTCCTTCACCCCGGCGCCCACGTCGGCCGTATTGATGGTGAACGCCCGGCGGGCGCTCCAGTCACCGTTCCACCAAGCCTGAACGGGCGAGGCAACCAACATCAAAAGCAAGGGCAACAGAAATCGGGTCATGTCGGGTTGGCTTCGCGGTATTTACAAAGCTTCCGAGTGTGCGGCCTGACTGTTGCGTGGCCATGAAAACAGCCCCCCCAGACATAAGCCATTCGGCTCATATCTGGGGAAGCCTGCCAGCCTGGACGATATCAACCACCGTCGTTCTTCCGTTTGCGGCAGGCATCGTCATCTTTACCGCATTCAACGGATTCGCCACCAAAACCCAGGACCTCTACTGTCAGAAAAGACGGGCGGAACGAATTGAAGTCCGAGTCTTTTGAAGATTGCGCCAATTGATTGCTTGCTTGCGCGATTGAATCAACCGCCTTGTTGGTACTTCCAGTTTCAGTGGAAACTGGCGCTGGCGCTGGCGCAGCAGAAGCCGAAGGAACCCCTACTGAACTGCCTCCAGCCGAGAAGTTTTCTCCATTCAGTACCTGACTTGCCACGACGGTGACATTACCGGCTGAACTCACGCCCGCCTCGCCAGCATCAATGGTTCCCGTCGGCGCGAACAGGAATACGTTTCCAGGGGCTGGTTTAGGCAATGGTCCTGCGCCGTCCGGGTCAAAGCTCAATGTGCGGATACCGCTTCCCCCGACATCCAGAGGGGGTATCAGCAATGTCACCCCCGTGGGCAGCTTGGTCTCAGGATCAATTTCGTCCACAAGCCGCGGCGGCTGAGTTGTGCGGGAATCTCTTGGTCCCCGGCCTGCGTCAATGTTTCCCTGGCTCGTATAAAGCAGGATGTCCCCGCCCTGCAGAGTGGCAACCTTGGACAGATTGACATTCATGTCTCCGCTCAAATAAGCACGAATGCCGCCCCCGAAGTTTGTGAGGATACCGATATTGCCGCCAGCAGGCGTCGGCAGACCGACATTGATATCGCCAGCAGGTACCAGCAGATCGATCGGGCTGCCCCCCTCGGTACTGATCCTGGATTGATACATCGTGATCGAACCCGAATTGGCGGCAAGGTCCCCGAAGAGCGGCTCGATGGCTGAATTCGCCGCCGCTTGATCGTTCACGCTACCGGCTTCGCGCAATGTCTCGAATAATCCGTCGATATGATCCTGATCGAGAGGCAAGGAATAACCTGCAATCACAGTCAAGGCAGCACTATCTGTCGATGGCAGGCTGAAATTGAAATTGCTGCCCCCCGCATCAATGCTGTCTGCCACACCCATGGACACGTTGCGACCAGCCTGAGTCACAAGTCGGCCTGGCCCGGAAATCCAGATATGGGGCAACGAATACCAGGACGTGTTGTTGGTCAGAAGGCTCGTGTACCTGATATCCCTGCCCGCGCTGACAATGCTCGTGTCTTCATCGCCAAGATTCTGCAAATCCAGCATCACATTGGACACATCGTGCCCAGCGTGTATTACGGAGCGCTGCGGGAAGTAAAGGCGAGAGTCATAGACACTGCCATCCAATGCAATGGCTCCATAGTGATAACCCGTGCCGTTCGAAGGAGCGACCAGCCTGTCGTTGGTGGGCTGGAAGCCCGCCCCCGTCAGGCTGAGCGAGTTGGTTCCCGATACCACGGCCGGCACATTGGGCTGTGGCAACAGATCAGGCAGCACATCGCTCTGCCTCAGCGCAAGATCGTGTACGGAGTTTTGCGCCAGCACGAGAAACTTTCCGTTGGTATCCGGATATTGGTAAAGATCGGTCGTGCTGGTCGCCGGATCGAATAGTTCGCTTCCGTGCACATCGCCCTGCAATGACACGGCGGCGAACCGTGGGGGCAGCACGGAAGACATGTCTGTTTTCAGCGAGCCAACCTTGGGGGCCTTGTTGCCGATACTGACATCACCGCCGACAGATACCAGGCTTGCACCGGCATCAGGCGCATAGCTGAAAAAGGTGAGGCGGATGTTTCTGTATCCTTCAAGATTGTTATTCGTATTGCTGCTCAGCGGCATGACGGTCGGGTTGGCCACCGTGGCGATTGACACATCGCCAAGCGCTTCCACGCGAGCATTGGCTTTTTCCAGGGCTGGGTCCAGGCTGTAACCCTGCAGCCAGATCACGGGATCAGCGCCGCTGCCATAGGCCCCCACGCTTCCACCCGCATTGATGACGGCATCGCCTCTGCCGACCAGAAACTGACCGCCTGAAACATTCTCTCCGGCATCAATCAGCAAACTCCCCCCGCCATAAACAACCTCGATATGCTTCGCATCCGAAGATACAGCAGCGGAACTGGCCACCGAAGCCGAAACACCCTGGATCGATCCAGGGGCCGAAACGGAGATATCACCGTCGCCAAACGTCGCAAGACCTTGGGCGAACTTGGATCGGTCTGCCCACCACCCCCCGGCTTTGCCCTTCGCCGACGTGGTATTGCCAGCAGGCGTGTTGCGGCGCAGCCAGTCATTCAGCCACTGCGCGCCGCCACTGCTTCCGGTGATATTGCGGCCTGCCCTGACAAGAATGTCGCCGCCGCCACCAAGGTAGCGGTTCGTACTGTCGCCTGCATTTACGGAAAGGCCCGTCGTATATACGGTTGCACCGGTATTCGCGATGACCACATCGCGCCCGGCAACCAGTTGGATGTCGCCATCGGTAGTACGCAATTTCGAATTCGCACTTGCGAGGATCAAATCACCGCTCGATGAAGAGGGCGTGGTGGCCAGCGGGTCTGCCGAAGCCAGGTTTGCGCCCGCGACAAGCTGCATGTCCCAGCCGGAATTCAGGGCACCGGTATCAGAAGGCAAGCCAAGATAATTGCTGACCGTAAGATTTCCCTCGGCACGCAGCACAAGGCGCCCGCCCGGTTCGCCGATATTCCAGTTCGCGCCTGTCAAATCCCACGCGGAATTGACGCTCATGTTCCCGCTGTTGACGAGCTCGATACCCGAACGTACAGCGATGTCGGAAGGCGACAGACCCGGGAGCGAAATACTGCTGCGCACGGCATTCGCGCCCTGCATGAAGGCCTTGTAATCGTTCCAGACCGGATTCCCCGCAGTGGCAGAGGCCGCGGTTGAGGTATTCGCCACACCCGCGTAGCTGCGGAAACCTTCGATTACGACCTTGCCGCTGCCCGCCGGACCTGAAATATCGACATTTCCGCCCAGATTCATCGCAAGCAAAGGCGACCCACCAACAAGCGCCCAGGGTGCGGAGAAAACAATTTCGCCGCCTTTCGATTTCCCGCCCGCGTCCGCAGATACATCAATGGCAGCGGAATCGGCAAAAACGATTTCGCCCCCGCGAGTGTAGAGCCCGACACTCCCGCCATTCGAATAAGGATCGGCCGCACCATTGGCATCCGAAAGTCCCCTTGCGTCAATCACGCTGCCATCAAGCAGCTTGATATCCTTGCCAGCCATGAGCTCCGCACTGCCGCCCCCAATCATGCCGGATGCATCGATGGCGCCGCCGAACAAAATGGAACCCTGATCCGCAACCAACTGCACGGAACGCGCCTTGACAACATCAGCCGGCATATTCGGCGACAGGCCTGGGCCATTGACCTCGATGTCGCCGGTCCGAGCCCGCATATAGCGTGCACCCGCGAATCCTCCGGCTGACAGCGCAGCATTCAGGGAAGAAAAGTTGTCGAGGCTCGCCACGTCGACATTCACGCTTCCCTGGCTGAAATCACTTCGAGCGACAGCGGTGATGCCGCCATCGAGATGGAGCCGGCCACGACTTGCGTTTACGGTAAGGATGCCGGCGTCCCCGCCGGTCAGACCCCCATTAAGGTTTACGGAAGAACCTGCTTCAGCCTCGATTGATCCGTAATTCGCCGACAGTTCAAGCCTGCCAGCCGAGGCATATTGATTGAATTCCCCCAGGCCTAGATAAGTTTTCTCAAATGAGGAGAGATCGATTACCGAGTCATTCCTCAGATACACCCCGTCGGTGTTGGAAGTCCCATGCGCCTCCATCTTCACACGCCCGGACGGCATGGCAACAAGACCTGCGAAATCGACCGATTTGCCGGCAATCAGCAAGCGGCCACCTGCTTGCACATTTTCCAGACCACTCACATCAGCCGACGACCTCGTGATCGCGATGTTTCTCCACGCGGATTCCGGTGTCGTCTCATCGCATGTGCTGCCTGTGCAGGCGTTGATCTGCTGATTGGCTGACTTGCCGGCGGAAATGTAGCCCGAATCGATCGCAAGATCCCCCGCGGCATTCAACGCGCCCGTATCCTGCAGCGTCAGGGCACCCGCATTCAGATTCACATTTTCAAAACCCGCCAGCGTCTTGTTGCCTTTGCCCAGCATCACATTGTCTGCATCGAGGTTTAGGGTTCCGGTACCCGTGGCAGTGGATGAAAAGGCTGCACCACCGATGTTCGTCAGACTGATCTGGCCATAATCGAACAACGCGTTTGCCTGTTCTGCGGTATCCGTTCCGGTGATACCCGCGGCATCAATGATCAAGTTGCCAACGCCTCTGCCAAGTGCGACGTTTCCATAGACGTCGACTGTCGTATAGCTCCGCAATGTCAAGTCACGAACTTGTTCCAGACGCGCCAGCTGGTCAGCGCCAAGAACCAGGCTGCCACTGGCTTTGGGTGCCGCACCAAGACGGATATTTCCAGCACCGATGCTCAGCGCGCCATCATCCGGCAATACCAGTTCTCCGGCAGCATCCAGATCGTGGGTCGCATCCAGGATCATGGAGCCGGAAGCTTCCAATCGCGCACCTTCGGCAATCTTCAACGTGCCGCGGGAAAAATCGAGGGCTCCAGAGCGAACCAGCGAAACCTGCTCCGACGCGCTCAGCCTCAGCAATGCACCATTTTGTTTTCCGGCATCGTCCGGCTCGATCGTCAGCGTCCCGCCGGTCCTGAAACTGGCACCGTCAGCCCGCAAACTCGAGGTTGCGCTGACATCGAGTGTGTCGGTTGCCGCCAAAATAATTTCGGGCGCATGCAGGCTATCACCCTGCTCCAGGTCAACCTTCAAGTCCTGCGTTACGACCTTCACGGCCTGACCATCAGGGCCATTGGTCCGGATACCGCCCAGCATGACACTCGCGTCAAGGCTGGACAGTTCACCAGACAACAGGCCCACATAACCCGTGGGCACCGTGCTGTCATTGATATCGCTGACGAGCGCAATCCTGGAACTGTAGAAATCGACCTGGCCAATTGCCCCGCCGTCGAACGGATTGGCAAGCAGTTTCCCTTGGAACTGCAGTTGCTGGGTTGCGCCTATGGACAAATGGCCGCCATCCCCCGGCAAAATTGGCATGGCACGGTCATTCGCAGCGGCCAGATCGGCAAAATACTGGCTGTCGAACTGGCGGTACTCGGCCTGCCTGAGCGCCTTCAGACCCGGTTCGATGATGACCCCGGACCAGGTAGACTGGCCCGCATTCGTTCCGGCAAAACCAAGCTTGCTTGCAACCATGAGTGAGCCGTCGATCTGGCTCGCCACGGTCCCGGGCGCAAGCGTGATGCGGTCGCCTTCATTCCCGACATGGACCAGGTAGGCTCCCGGCAGCAATGCATAATAGGCTGGCAGCAATGCAAATGTACCGCCGCCGATCATGCTGTTGTCAGCCAGCCTGATCACGTCATAGGGGGCTGCGGCATCCGGAGCCGATGACGCAAGTCCCTGCAGGTAACTGTCCAGAACCGGGAAACTCACGCCGGGCAATATGGCGAAAGTACCGGGCTCGGCCAGCACATCGGTCGAACCCCCGATACCGGGAACCCATTCCGTCGCCAGTATTTCGCCGCCGCCGCTGTTGTCTATGAGCGAACCGGCCTCGATGGAAACGGCGGGGGCATCGATAGTGATGCGCTTGGATGGCATATCAAAGGTTTTCGCGAGGTCTCCGTACCATAACGACTGACCGATATCGCGCGTTCCCCCAAAGGGCACGGTCAGCCCCTTGGCCGAAGCCGAAATAATGCTGTCGGGGGCAAGCGTGATGAGGCTGCCACCCTGCAAGTCGATCGAGCCCAGGGGCGCTTTCAGGATTCCCTTGTGGAGAATGGTGTCGGCAACGAGCGTCAGGCTGCCGCCCGCCGATAAAACCGGGCCAGCGGGCACGCTGCCCGGGAGAACCGTAATTTGCCCGCCACCGACATTGGACTTGTTGCCTGCGCTATCGATGTTAGCCACCGACAGGGTGTAATCCACCAGCGTTGCCGGATAGACCTGGCTTGCCTGCAACACAAGATCGGCTTCTGTCGTCAAACTGCCACTGAGCCCGCGCAGCGTATTGTTGAGGCCGCCGCCCCCGCTATAACCGACCGGGAAGCCGTCGAAACGCAAATCGCCCTGGCTGCTCAAATTCACTTGCTGCGCCCCATTGACGGTCAGGTGCCCCGCCAGGGAAAGCAGGTAGGCAGTCACATCCAGTTGACCCGCACCGTCGTGCGTGGAGACCGGAATTCTTGTGCCCGCCTCATCAAGAAGCGTTGAAGACCTGAAATCATTCAGCGTGTTGCGGATTTCGACCTGCGCCGAAGCCAACTGAACCAGGCCGCCGTCGGCCACGTTGATTTCAGGTGTATCAAGTCGCAGCAAGGCACGCGGGGAAAGTTGCACATCGCCCTCGAAGGCGATCTGGCCGTTTGCGTTCAGCAGCACCCTGTCGAACCCGCCCGACTCGATCTGCCCGACACTGATCGCCGCCTGCCGCGTTTCTGCCGCCGGCGTAAACGTTGTCGGCAGTTCGCTTACGTGAATGATGCGGCTGTAATTCTTGAGCCGCGGGTCGGGGCTGGCATCATTTGGCGGATCGTTATGGAAATCCAGGCTCAGATCGAACGTGCCGCCCGCCACCGTTGGCGCGGCGTGGCCGGAGAATGTCCCATCAAGCACCGCATTTTCCGTGGCACGAATGGCAATGGCGCCGGCCTCGCTGTTGACCGTCTGGCGCGCATAACCGGGGTGGTTCCCGTACTGGTATACGTCGACAACATGGCTGGCACCACTGACATCGACAAGCGCACCTTTCGCAATGTGCAGATCATTCTTTCTCGCGCTGATCGTGATGCTGCCGCCCGGAAGCACCTTGCCGAGGATCTCGCCCCGCAGTCCCGGTTCCGGTATGAACGTGCCCGCAGTCGAGATGGCGGCATGGGGACCGACCTCAAGCGTCTCGCCGCCATAAAGTCCCGACACGGGCTGGTCGAGGGTGAGGCTGATGGTGCCGCCAGGCGCAATCAAGGCACCATCCATCTCCAGCTTGCTGCGGGAGGAGATGGCAATCGAGCCAAGGGCATCGGTGGAGATCACCGCCCCTGTCCCAACGTTGATGCCAACCGCGTACTCAGTAGGTGCCGCCAAGACCAGGCTGGTCGGTCCACGCAAATAGGCATCTTGCCGGACGAAGGAACTGATCGAATCGAAATCCGTACCCGTCGGCTTGTAGAAAGCCATCGGATCCAGCAAGCGTGAATCGGCGACCACTGTCACGGGCGTATCGGGCGATACGTCAATTTGCTTGAAGCCCGTCAGCGTATAGTTGGCGAAGCCGCCCTTCACGAAGAACCCTGGGTCCAGGGAAATGGCCAGGGGGTCGATGCTGTCGGAACCGATCAGGATCTGGCCAGCCCCCAGGGAAAGCGCGCCGCCTTGTGTCCCGCTGTAAGCCAACAGAGTGCTTCCCAGATCGATGCGCCCGATTTCTTCCTCGCTGCGCGGGTTGCCGTCGATGAGGCTGCCCTGCAACGAAATTGCGCCGCCTTTGCCATATTCGAGTTTGTGCGCGGAACTGTAATAAGCGCCGCCCGACGCATTGATTACGCTGCCGGTTTCAAGGCTCAAATTGCCTTTCAATGTGATCGAACCGCCATTGATCACATTGGGAACGACCGCCCCTTTTCCTACCCCGGGCGCATCATTGATCCAGCCTCCCGCAACGGACACTGCCGCATTTGACCCCAAGATGACTTCAGGGTCCCCATTGCCGCCCACCGTGGCACGCGCGTTGAGTGAAATCGAGCCGCTCTCGGCCGTCATGTCACCTTCGATGTCAATCAGACGGGAAATGAACAGCGCGGACCCCTGGGGGCCCAGATCGAGTAGCGCCCCTTCCGGTACCGATATCTCATCTCGGGCACGCACTTCCAATGCGCCGAAGCCGGATGTGACATAGCTGCTCGCCGTGCTGCTGACATGCCCGCCAAAGAGGTTCGCAGGCAGCGAGACCTGATTCAGCAATGAGGATGGAAGCGGCGTATAAGCGTCAAAATCAGCGGGCAACGGCACCGGCGCATTGCTCAGAACGACCTTTTGCAATGCATAGACAGGGTTGGTTCCGTCTTCATTGCTGGATCCCAGCACCAGCTTGCCTGCTTGCGGCATGGCGCTGCCTGAGCGCTGGTTTTGTCCAACCGTCACCCCGGCGAGAAAGCTGCCGCCCATCACGACCTGGTTCGCGTCTATGGCCAACGTACCAGCATCCTTGCCCTGGACGTAGCCCGGGACCTTCGAATTGACGTTCACCACACCGGTGTAGGCCAGATCGGTCGGCGCCTGCCGGATGTCATACAAACGTCCCCCCGAGACCAGATAGGTCGTCGTTTTGGTGCCCCCGGCATAGCGATAACCCCCACCGGAGAGATCGACGACCGAGCCCGGTGCGGAAATGAACTCATCCGAGTGGATGGTGATATCCCCGGCCGCAGCGGCCTTTTCACTCACACTCCGTTGAATACCAGCGACTTTTTCAGATATATCGAACAACAGCGGTGAACCCTGCAGCGCATCGACTGTTACCTTTTGCCCGAGAAGAAAGCCGTTTTTCTGTACCGGAGAATCGCGCAGGTCAAAGCTCGTTAGCTTGAACTCGAGCTGGCTGGACGCGTAAGGCAGATCGGACCACAGGCCTGCTGTGCTCAGTGTGCTGCCCGCGCCGAGAAAGAGACGGCCGGCAGTGATGTCGATGCTGCTGCCAGGCGCGACGATGCTGCCGTTGTGATCCACCGTGCCGCCCTGCATCCGTATGACCGGGCGGAATTGGGAGTAGTCCTGGTCTTCGGCCAGAGTCGTGCCATCGGAAGTAGGCAGCGCTTCGGTAACGCTGCCCTGGGCGGTGGTCAGCGTACCCTTGCTGCCATCTGCCAGGAGCCAGATTGATCCGTTAAGGGTTGCGGCAGAATTGGCCGAAACGCGGCCAGCCTGGTTGACGATCATGCCGGTCAGGGTGGTATTGCCTCGATCCGTACGGATGCCCCCAAAGTTGGCCGCGACCATTTTGGACAGGTTGAGGGGATCGCTGCCAGCCTGGACTTTTACCACCATGCCACGCATCAGATAGCCGCTGGGATCAACGGGATCGGGATTGTTCTCGTCGAAATAGGTGCTCAAATAGACCTGTTCGCCGGCCGCCAGCACCACCTGTCCGTTGCTGGCGGTAATCTGGCCACGGTTCTCCGCCCGGGGCGCGAACAGCATGATTGCGCCACCGGGTTCGCGCACCTTTCCGGTAGCCTGGTCGACGATAGCGCTGCCGGATTCGGGATCGACTTCCACACTGCGGATCACGCCATAGTTGGTCACAGCGTTGGTCAGCGGGCGCCCTTCCAGATCTGTGAGCGGCTGCCCCGACGCATCGACGATCAGGCGCAGGGAGCCGGACGCAACCAGCGCACCGGAAGAGGACGACAGGCCATTGTTGAAGGCGGATTCGGGGATGTCGAGGGAGGATGCGAACAGGGTATGCACATCGACCTGCGAAGTGCGATCGAACAGAATGCCGTTCTGGTTGACAAGGTAGACGCGACCATTGGCCGTCAGCTGCCCCTGAATGAGCGTCGGGTTGGCATCATGGATGCGGTTCAGCATCTCCGCCGCCGAGTTCGGCTGATTGAAGTGGACCTGGCTGCCCTTGGCAATATCGAAGGTCTGCCAGTCGATGATCGCCCGCTGGCTGTCCTGATGGATCTTCAGCAACTGGCCGGTGCTGGTGACCACCGGGGCGGCGATGGTGGCCTGGCCGGAAGACACGACCCCGCCGGTGGGGATGGTTCCCGCAGGCAGAACCGTCCCCGGCGGCGCCGCCCTGACCGTGGCAGCGAACAGCATGAGGATGGCAGCCGCAATCGGCCTCAGCCTCGGCTCGCCACGGCGCGGCCAAGCTTGCGCAACCCTGCTGTTTGCAGACACATCCACCGGGAATAGAGGCGCAATGTTCACGATTGGTCCTTCATCTCAGAAATTCAGTCGCGCATCAAAATGGATACGCGGTTTGTCGGCTTGCGTGTTGTGGGTATTGCGGAACGGCACGGCCAGGCTCAGGTCCAGCGAGAAGGCCTGCCGAGTTTCGAGCTGCAGGCCCACGCCTGCAGAGGCCAGATTGTATTGATCCGTTTGGCCAGGCAACGGATCGACGACCTTCAGCGTGGCGCCTTCGGCAAACAGATAGGGCTGCAGCCGTTTCATGGCCGGCCAGGCTGACGGGGCGATGGGTGGCGACCGCAGTTCCAGGCTGCCACGCAACCCCATATCTCCCAGGACCTCGGAGAGCAGATAGCCGCGCACGCTACCCACGCCGCCGGCGCTGAACTGCTCGTTGCTGATCAGCGCCTGATCCGTCAACTGGACATTGGCGCGACCGAGCACGGACCATCCCGACGCCAGCCGCTGCTCGCGCTGGGCATCCAGTTTGAGGACCGTGAAATCGCCTGTGGCGGCATGGCGCTTGTTTTCAAATGCCACATCGTCGGACCCCAGCCCCCGCAGGCCCAGCACCGCGCTGGCCCCCAGTTGCCAGGCGCCGCTGCCATCCTCGATCTTCGCCCCATAGGCTGCAACCAGCGTCCAGTAGCGGATCGGCGTCTCGATAGCGGAGCTTGCCCCAAGGGTCAGGCTTTCCTTGAAGTCCTTGAAATCGAAACCCAGGGACAGGTTGTGGGAGAAGCCGCCCCTGACCGGCAGAGGGACGATCAGCCGCGCACCGAGGATGTCGCCATTGCCCTGCGTCAACAGGTCGCCCAGGGCCGCCACATTGCTCTCGGAATGCACACCATAGAGGGAGAGGTAGCGTGTGTAACCGTCAAACGGCATGACATAGGAAGCCGATATCGCACTGGTCTCGCCCGGATCGGTCGGTGAGGTCTGGTACTGCAGCGAGAAGGAATGGGCGCGCTGGAACAGATTGTCGTAGCGCAATCCACCGTTGATGCGCAACTTGCTGGTATTGGGGCTGTAGGCATTATTGAGCCCCACCCAGGCCGATAGCGGAAACGCATCTTCGACGTTCAGGCTGACGTCCACGGTGCCAGGCGTCATGCCGGCCTGCAACACGGGCAGCACCCGCACGCCTGGCGCCCGATTCACTGTCGCCAGGTCATGCTGCAGTTCGGGGAAATAGGGCACCGTGCCCTCCGCCGCGCTGGGCACCTCGGTGCGGATGCGGGACGGCAAAGTGTACTGGGCACCGGACACCCGCATGCGCTCCACCTTGCCTTCCGTCACCCGCAGCCTGACGACCCCCTTGCCCACATTCTGTTCCGGGGTGTCGACAAAGACGGTCAGGTAACCGGCGTCGTGATAGGCCTTCTCCAGGGCGCTGCGCGCTTTCTCAACGTCGCCCACCGCGCGGCCGGGGCCAAGATAGGGATAGACTGCCCGCTCAATGGCTTCGTTGGACAGCACCGTATTGCCGTGGACCTCGAACTCCAGCAGATCCAGGGGCTGCGCAGCATCGGCGTCGGCTACCCCAGGCAGCAGAAGCGCACATGAAATGAACAACGCCAAGAATGATTTCATCGTCTGAATGACGCTTTCCCCTGGCATCGGTCGATGCAGAGGTCGGCAGGCCTACCTGAGAATCGGCCATGCTACTGGGACCAGGTTTCCACGGCATGATGTCCGCATGGCCCGAATGGCTTATGCCTTGTTGCTGGCCCGGGCCAATACGGGTCTGCGGGAGGCCGGGGCGAAAAAAAACCTGCCCCGGAGGGCAGGTTTCAAACTGCTGGCGCGGCGTTGCACCGCGCTCTGCTACGACAGTTATCGACCCTCAGCCGATCAGGGCTGGTTGCCGCTGGTGCCGACAGCGTGGTAGGTGTAGGCCGGCTGGCAGGTGTTGCCGCCGTGGGTCATGCTGCTGGTCGGGTTCAGGTAGATGGCCTTCAGCTTGTCCTGCAGCGTGCCGGTGGTGATGTTCGGCGGGGTGCCGGAGCCGGCGGGCGCCACGATGCCAGCAGTCCAGGGCTCAGCGGCGCTGCTCAGCAGGGTGGTGGCGTTGAAGCCGGTGTTGACGCTACGCACGACGACGGGGTCGTTGAAGGCAGTTAACAGAGCATCCTTCATGGTGGCAACATCGCCAGCCACGGACGTGTAGTTCAGCGTGGATTCAACCCAGAAACCATACCGGCCGTTGGACACGTTGATCGCGGTGGGGGAAATGCCGTCGATCTTGACGTGGCGCATGGCAGCAGCGTGGCTGGTGCCGGTACCGGGGTTCTCGATACCCACGACACCGATGGCGAAGCGGCCCTTGGTGTTGTGGTTGTGTAGGCAGTTTTCCACGTCGCCGCCGCCGGAACCAGTGTAGACGTTGGCACCCGGAGCATAGGAAGCTGCGGAACAGGCGTTGGCGGCCTTGTCGCCTTCACCGTTGTTGGCGTCCAGCATCGGGGTCACACCAACAGAGCAGGGGTCGTTCAGGAAGAAGACGCGGTGCGCGGTCTCGGTGCCGGAGCTAACCGGGCGGCGCGCAATGTACACCTGGTCGTCGGCGGGGGCAAGGCCGAGCTCGGACCAGCCCACCAGGTTGCCGGTGTAGATGGACGCCACGCTGGCCTTGGTCAGCGAGGGCATGCAGGCCTCGGTCTCGTTGCCGGCGGTACAGTTGCCAGGCAGGGCACCGTTGGCGATCTGCTGGGTCTGCAACGCGTCACGCAGCGCCGTGGTCACGCCAACACCGAAGGTCACGATGTTGAGCGGATCGGCGGTCAGCGAAGCCACTTGATCCGGCGTGGCGGTCACGGAACCGGCAGCCACCAGGACGGCAGGCTCCTCATCGGAGATGCCCATGTCAGGCACATGGCCGACCGTGGTCAGGGCGCAGGTGCGCTCGTCGTAACCAGGCAGAGCGATCTGGGTGGCGGAAGTGGTATCGGTCGGGTCCGAGTACTCGGTGATGGCGGGCTTGGCGGTAACAGTGCCACAGCTGGCCTCCCACGTGGTGTTGAACACGTCGATGAAGGGCCAGCTGGCGTCAGCGCTGGCGACAGGGCCGACGCCGTTGCCGGAACCGCCCGTGCTGTTCTTGACGATCAGCACGTTGGTCTTGCTATAGGTGCCCATGGCAGCGGAAGGCTGGCACAGCAGGGCGAAATGGTTGCTGTCGCTGGTCTTGATGTGAGTCAGGGTGCCGCTGGTGCAGGCCTTGCGGGCGAAGCCGATCAGCTGGTTGTTGGTGGCGGAAGAGCCGGAAATGTAGGAGACGGCGGTATTGCCGGAAGTGATGCTGGTGGGGGCGACACCGGCCTGGGCCTGGCCGGCCATGGCGGCGACGGCGGCGAGTACGGCTGCGTTCAGAACATTGCGTTGCATGATGGTGTTTCCTTTCGGTTAGGGAGGGTCAAACGGTTACGGCTGCGCTCAGACGGCAGCGCGGCGACGGGCCATGAAACCCACCAGGCCAAGACCGGCCAGCAGCATGGCGTAGGTATCAGCTTCGGGAACGGCAGCCACGGTGTAGGTCAGCGCGCCGGTGCTGCCCAGGGTCCAGTAGTCGGCATCGCCGCCAACGGCAAAGTTGGTACGGGTGGCCAGGTTGGTGCTCTTGGTGCCGGTGGAGGTCCACTTGTAGAAGTTGATGTCCTGATCGAAACCTGCGGTCAGTTTGGGGATGCCGGTCAAGGCACCCGCGGTGTCGTCCCACTTGCCGGTGGCCAGGTCGTTGGTGGTGACCACATTGAAACCGCAGCTGGCGCCGCAGGCGGTAATGCTGTTGTACACGCTGTTGATTTCAAAGTTAGAGTTAGAAGTTGCTGAACTCACACCGTTACCGTACATGTTGGGGGTTGATGCGGCCGTGGTGAAAATCTGAGTGCCGACGTTGCCGGTGCCGATGGCGCCGAACACGCCCCAGTGGACGTTGGCGGGCGTCATGGTGCTGACAAAACTGGTCCAGGCACTGTTGGCGCCGAGGTCAAGCGAGAAGTTCGAGTTGAGGTCGAAGGCGCTGACCAGACCCAGATCGAAAATGGCGCTGTTGGTGGCGGCGGAGTTGGCCTGACGGTCTTCGAAGACATACAGGAACAGGCTGCCGCTGGTGCCGGCGCCGGAAGCGGTCAAGGCGTGGGCCTGGCCGACCAGGCCCAGGGTGGCGATGGCGGCAGCGGCCACGGCCTTCAATTTGGTATTCATCATGAAAATTACTCCTCTGTTGGTGCAGTGCGAAAAAATTAGGGCGGTTGCCCATCCAGCCACGCTGGCCCTTGCATCTCCGGCGTGGGTAACCCGGCTGCCTTTTGTGTCCAGCAAAGGCCCGTGGCTTTCCGGACCCGCCTCGCGACGGGGGTGGCAGGGTGGGAACCAAGCTTTGATTCCACCCGTGCACCTTAATGGCCTGGGGTTACGTTTCTTCGCTGCTCGGGAAGCTGGGAACTAGCTCTTTCGGCTCATGTCGTACCAAGTTTGCGGGGGCCGGGCCAAACCTGGCCTTTGTCCTGCCGCCGCCTGCATAGCCGGGCTGCCGGTCTTGCAGCCCTTGCTGCAGCAATTCGGGGGTCTTGTCTGTGCGCTATGCGCCGGGTTCGGACGGGAGGGTTTCGTCCTGGTGCGATGCATCCTTGCACCACTGTTCCCAGCCCTGGCGATAGGCCCGTTCCAGGTGGCGGGTGAAGCCGCGGGCGTCAGTCAGCGGCGAGGCAGCCATGCACGCGCGCAGCCCGGCGCGCAATCGCGCCAAGCCGTCCAGGTCCGCCGCCGCTGCCCGCGCCTTGGCAATGAAGGCCGCGTCGTCGGCGCAGGCCCACGCCTCCAGCCCTACCGCGCCGAGCAGGCTTTTCCCCTGGCGCGACGCCTGGGTGGCCCCTACCCGGCTAAGCACGGGCACGCCCATCCACAGGGCTTCGCAGGTGGTGGTGACACCGTTGTAGGGGGTGGTATCGAGACCGATGTCGATCCGGTTGTAGAGCTCCAGGTGGGCGTCGCGGCCGGTTTCCCAGCCGTTCAGGATCAGCCGCTCGGCGGCGATGCCCTGTTCTGCAAAGCGGGTGGTGAGCCGTTCGCGCACCCAGGGGTCGGCCAGGGCGCGGCTTTTGAGCATGAGCCGGGAATCGGGCACCGCTTGCAGGACGTGTGACCAGAGCGCCAGGGTGGCGTTGCTGAGCTTGGCCAGGTTGTTGAACGAGCCGAAGGTGAGGCTGCCCTGGCTGTTCGCCGGCAGCGGCCCCACTTGCGGGGCGTCGGCGGGGGGGCCGTAGCAGACGTAACCGTCTGGCAGCCGCAGGGGGTGCTCGACCTGCCAGGCTTCGTAGCCGTCCGGGTCGACGTGGGCGTCGGTGAGGCGGTAGTCGATGGCGGGCACGCCGGTGGTGGTGAGGTAGCCCAGCCAGGTCATCTGCACCGGCGCCGGTTTGCGCGCGAACACGCCGAGCCGGTTGCCGGCGGTGTGGCCGGCCAGGTCGATCAGCAGATCGATGCCGTCGGTGCGGATGCGTTCGGCCAACTGGTCGTCGCTGAGACCCACCGCGTCCACCCAGCCGTCGCACAGGCCGCGCAGCCGCTCGGTGATAGCGTCGCTGCGGGCGTAGTTGTGGTAGCCGTACACTTCGAAGCCGTTCCGATCATGGGCGCGCAGCACGGGCTCCAGAAACCAGGCCACCGAGTGGTTGCGGAAATCCGGCGAGACATAGCCCACCCGCAGCCGGCGACCGGTTTCGGGAAGGTTCGGGTGGCGTTCGCCGGTCCACAAGCCGGCCATGAATTTATTTCCGTATTCGCGATGTTCCCGGTGGATGTCCTCGAGGCTGACATGCTCGTTGTAGCTCAGCGACATGCAGAACTTGCCAAGTTCTCCGGACGCGTCCGGGGCCGCAATGGTGGCGCGATAGAAACTGGCCGAAGCGGTTTCCACGTCGCCGCAGTCCGAGGCGATAGTCGCCAGCAGCGCATGGGTGGCGACGGAGTCCGGCAACTGGTCGTGAAGCATGCGGGCCTGCTCATTCGCGTCCCGTAGCCTGCCCATCATGCGGTAGGCCGTGGCGAGGTTGAGTCGCGCGTAGACCTCGTCAGGCACCAGTTCGAGGCCTTCCAGGACTGCCTTTTCCACTTCGGCGTAGGCATCCACATCCATGAACGCCGCCGCCAGAAGAAAACAGGCATTTCCACGCACGTTTCCCCTGGCAAGGCTGACGGCCTTTTGCAGCAGGGCGATGGCGGCGGGATGCTGGCCGGTTTTCCGCAACAGGGGCCCGCACTGAATGAGGGCATCCACGTTGTTCGGGTCGATCTCCAGGCATTGCTGAAAGCTTTCAATGGCCAGGGCGGTCTTTTGCAATCTGGCGCGCACCATCCCCTGCAACAGCAGGCACTTGGCGTCAGCGGGCTGCAAGGCAAGGGCACGTTCGAGGCAAGTTTCCGCCTCTTCGTCTTCATTGTTCGTGAATTTGAGGTTGCCAAGGGCAGACCAGGCCTTGGCATATTTCGGCTGGGCCTTGGCAGCCGCCAGGTAACAGCTTTCCGCCTCGGTGGGGTTGCCGCGGTGGTGGGCGAGATTGCCCATTTCATACAGCGAGGGGGCATAGCTTGGCCGCAGTTCCAGGGCGCGACGGTAACCCACCTCGGCGGCCTCTGTCTGGCCGGCCTCTGCCTGGAGATTGGCCAGATTGTGGATCGCTTCGACCATGTTCGGTTGCAGCTTCAATGCGTTCCGATAGGCGGACATGGCTTTGTCCGTACTTCCCTTGCGTCGATAAGCTATAGCAAGGCTGACATGGAATTCAGGCGCGTTGGGGCTCAACCGAATCGCCTGACGGTAGGCATTGATGGCGTCGTGAGTTCGACCCGTCTTCGTCAAAGCCCTGCCAAACGTGTAGTGATGTTGAGCCATCTGGGGTGCCAGGCGGCAGGCTTCTTCCGCCGCCTGCACGGCCATATCTCTCTCATCCAGATACAACGCTGCGATCGACATCGTGTTGTAGGCTGCGGCAATGCCTGTTTCACGCTGGATCAGTTCGGACAGCAACTGGATCGCATATCGCGGGTTGCCCGCCTGGATTTGCAAATTGGCGTGCTCGACTGTATCCGCGATCCACGTGGCGTTACTCATATCCCTTCCTCAAACCCGTCATGAACAACATTGAATTCACACATCACGGAACAGGATTCCAGTGCGCTGCAAGTTCCGCATGCCGGACTTCCGATATCCTCATGCTCGACTTGACTGAATACTGGCTTACCCCGTTTAAGGAGACCTACACCGAAATGACAGAAAGACGGCGTTATAGCGGTGCACATACCTGCAATTTCCATTTCGAAATGAAATTACTCCGGGTCAGCCAGGTCGCTTTCGTCGCTCATCCGCCCGCTTAGCCATTGGGCTGGCTTGTCGGGGTCGGCGTAGATCCGCTGCATCAAGGTATTGATTTCATAAAATTTCGAATACTTCGCCGCGCGGGTCACTTCGCGCACGGCGATTTCCACCATCTTCGGCGCCGAGAAGCGCTGGGGCGTTTTGGATTTGTCCAGGAAAAACTCGTGGCACGAGGACACCGAGCGGGAAAAATAGGACCTGCACGCCAGCGGACGGTCTGCATAGATCGCGCATCGCTCGTCGACCAGAAACGCGCAGGGCACGCTGGCCCGATCACTGGTTGGCGTGGAAGCAAGGATGGATGCGACGATCCGGGCTTTCTGCTCGGCGTCAAGCTGCGCCTCCATGTGCTTGACGGCTAGCACGGCTTCCTTTTCGGTCAGGGTGATTCTCTCGTCCTTGCAACAGTAATTGCAGCCAAGACGGCAGGGAATGTCGCCAGCGCGGGCAGTCATCTCGCCGATTTCATCATCGGCAACGCGCAACAGTTCCCGGTAGCGGTCGGAGAAATCCGGTGACACGGATTTCGATTGATTCCAGGCCGTGTTGAGCCGGGCGATAACCTTGTCGGCCACCACCATCCCGTTGGCCAGCAGATCGGGACGCTGGGCAAATTCCGTTTTCAGCCACACCTTGGTGTTGGGTACGCGCATGGGAAACTTTCTTTAAACAAGATGTAAACCGGTATCCCCGATATGCGGCATATCTCGACCCCTATCGGATAGGTTTATCGAATGACTGTAAGGCGTTTCGATGACACGCAATGATGTATTGCGAAGATTGATATGAGCCATTCGGCTTATGCGCAAATGCATTACACAAACTATTGCATGTCGCCGCGCGAACCATGGGCATGCAGCAATCCCAGGCCGATGGCCTTGGCGACCGCCTGGCCACGGGTGCGGACGACGAGCTTTTTCATGGCGTGGCGCAGATGATTTTTGACGGTGAGCATGGACAGGCCGAGGATGTCGGCGATTTCGTCGTTGGTCTTGCCGTCGCGTACCCAGGTCAGCACCTCGACCTCGCGCGCAGTGATGAGCCCGGCAGGCCGCCGGCTGAGCGTACCGATACGCGATTCGTGGGACAGCATGCGGGCCAGGGTGGCGAGCAGGTGCGGCAGCAGGATGTCGAGATACAGTTCGAGCCGGTCGTCGAATGGCATCCGTACGCGCGAGAAGCTGGCGTAGCCCTTGATCTGACCGTTGGTCCAGCCCATGCCGTGGAAGGCGACGTTCTTCAGTTCGAGATCGGTCAGGCGCGCATACCAGTTGCCGGCGTCCTCATGATGCCCGGCGATCAGACGCGGTTCGCCGCTGGCCTGCCATTCCTGCGCCAGCTGGCTGATCAGGCCGTCGCCAGGGTGGATGACGCGATGATAGTGGTCGTCCTTGAAGTAGCGGCAGGCGGTGAAGCGCTGGTGCAGCAGGTAGCCGCTCTCGTCCGCCACGCCGCACAGCAGGATTTCGTGCGGGATGAGCGATTGCACCGGGCCATGCACCCAGCTGAAGAAATGATGGCGCAGCGAGACCCGCCGCGAGGCGAGCAGGATGCGCGCCAGATGGCCGCACTCTTCGTCGGTCAGATCGTTGGTATGGTGCATGAACTCCCCTGTTGGCTAGGGCCTGTTCACACTCATTTCGTGCCTGCGGCGAGGCCGATTCGGGATGCAGCCCGCGAAGCGGGACACGCCGCTGTGCAAGCACAGCAAGTGGACCGCGACAAAGGGATGCGCCCGAATCGACCCGCCCCTCCGGGTTGCTGCGAGAAAGCGCGTCTGCGGCGTTGCGCCGCTTGGCAAGGGTTATCCCTTGCCAGCGCGCCGCGCCTTGCATCCATCGCTTTCTCGCAGCAACGCAGGCACGAAATGAGTGTGAACAGGCCCCGGAGCATAGGCACGCGCCATGACAGGAGCATGAAGTTTTTTTGACGCCAGGAACCTTACGCCGCCTCGCGCAGTCTTGCGCCCCCCGCGACCTCAGCCCCACCCTGCCCTGGCTTCACACGCCCGTAACGCACGCCACCTATCGTCGAGGGCCTACTTCCTCCTTATGTCTCCCCTATGAGCCACGACGAATTACGCGTGCATCTGGCACACATCCTGGACAAGGCACGGCTGATGACCCTGCTGCAACCGGTGCTCGACCTCGCCAACGGGCGCGTGATGGGATACGAAGCCCTGTCGCGGGGGCCGTCGAACAGCCCGCTGCACGCTCCGCAAGCGATGTTCCGCGTGGCCGAACAGCACGGCCTGCTGACCGCGCTGGATTGGGCCTGCGTCCACACGTCCCTCAAGACGTTTGCACAATTGAAGCTGCCGGGACGGCTGTTCGTGAACCTGTCGCCCGGCAGCCTGTTGGACGCGACGTTTGCGCCGGAAGCGGTGCTGGCGGCGTTGTCGGATGTCGGCCTGTCCAGCAGCCAGGTGGTGATCGAAATCACCGAGAATGCGACCGCGCTGGATTACGCCTTTCTGCGCAAAGCGGTCGCCGGCTTGCGTGCGATCGGCATCGAGGTGGCCATGGACGACCTCGGCGAAGGTTTTTCCAGCCTGCGGCTGTGGTCCGAACTGAAGCCTGCCTTCGTCAAGATCGACAAGCATTTCATCGCCGGGATCCACCAGGACCCCCACAAGATCCAGTTCGTGCGATCGATCAGGATGCTGGCCGAAGGCGCGCATTCCTGCGTGATTGCCGAGGGCGTGGAAAGTCCGTCCGAGCTGGCAGTGTTGAAGGATCTCGGCATCCGCTACGCCCAGGGCTACCTGATCGGACGCCCTTCGCCGGTACCGATCCGGTTGCTGTCACGCGAGGTGGAAACCTGCCTGCAATCCGGCATTGTCAGCGTCTTTCCCATGCTGCAGGCGCGCGACGGCCTGCACGTATCGGCCGACCGGCTCGTGGTATCCGCTCCCTCCGTCAGCCCCAAAACGTCCAGCGAGGACGTGCTCGAGCTGATGATGCAGTACCCAGAACTGCATGCGGTGGCCGTGGTGGACGAAGAGATACCCGTCGGCATCATTCACCGCCCCGCCCTGCTCGACCGCTTCATCGGGCTATACGGCCGCGAGCTCCACGGCCGCAAACCGTGCCGCGACATGATGGACACCGACCCGCTCATCGTCGACAAGGCCACGCGCATGACCGAACTGTCCGAACTGGTCGTCAAGAAAGGCAAGGCCGCCTTTACCCAGGGCTTCATCATCACGACCGAGGGACGCTACCTGGGACTGGGATCCGGCTTCGACCTGATGCGCGAAGTCACCGAAATGCAGATCGTCGCCGCACGTTATGCCAACCCGCTCTCCGGGTTGCCGGGCAACGTGCCGATCCAGGAACATCTCGAGCGCCTGCTCGTCAACGAACAGACGTTCGTCACGGCCTATTTCGACCTCGACCAGTTCAAACCCTACAACGACGTCTACGGGTTCCGTCGCGGGGACGACATCATCCAGCTGCTGGCGCGCATCCTGCGCGACAGCTGCAACCCGGAACTCGATTTTGTCGGCCACATCGGCGGCGACGATTTTGTCGTGCTGTTCCAGAGCCTCGACTGGGAGATCCGCTGCCATGGCATGCTGGCCCGCTTCGATCGCGAATGCCGGGCCCTGTTCAATCCCGAGCATGTGGAGGCGGGTGGCTACCGCAGCGAAGACCGGCGCGGCGTCATGGCCTTTCACGCCCTGGTGACTCTGTCCATCGGCGCCGTACTGGTCGATCCGAGCAATTACCACCATTACCAGGAGGTGGCACGTGCCGCCTCCGAAGCCAAGCGCATGGCCAAGCGTATCGACGGCAGCAGCCTGTTCATCGATCAGCGTCGCATGCCCTTCGGCCGGCGGCTGGTGACGGAAACGCCCGCTGCCGGAACCAGTACGACGTCGGAAGAATTGACGTCCGCCTGAGCCGGCCGACAGCGGCCACCCTTCGAAAAAAATGCGGGCCATCAGGCCCGCAAGGTACTACAGGAGAACACTGAAAACACCCGTTGGAGGAAGAAAATCGGGTATCTTCCGGCCACGACGGCACGCTATCCTGGCCGATGCTTGGTGCGCTCCACCATCATGCCAATCAGGCCAAGACCCGCCAGCAACGTCATCCATGCCCTGGGTTCCGGTACGGGCGCGGCGCTCAGGGCCCCCGCATAGATACCCCCTGCAGTGCCGGCCGTGGTGCCGGTCACGACGAACTGATAGAAGCCGGGCGCGCCGATTGCGGAGGGAGACAGGATGGCGCCGAGGTCCAGCGCGCCGCTGGAATCGAACGTGCTGTCGGTTCCATAAACCGTGCCGTCCGTGTCCTGCAGGGTGATCGTGAAATTGCTGATGTCGTAAATGGGCGTGCTGCCGGACCCGAATTGCAGCTTCACCTTCACGCTCGTGGCGATGGCCTCCGACGCGAAAGAGCCAATATCGAAGCTGTACACGTCGACGATGGGCGTGCCCAGCCCGGAGACGGTATTGGCGATCGAGACATTTTGGCCGACCAGGTCACCGAGATAGCCTGGACCGACGGTCGATGCAGCGGCCGATCCCATCGAGCCCGCCAGCGCAAGCGCCAGCATGAATTGCATGCGTTTCATGAAAATTCCCCAATCGCGAAAAAAGTGCGGCTTTCCAACCTGCATGCAGTTTCACGCATGCATGTTGCAGGCGCAGGCGCTCGCGTTGCTTCCGATATGGCACGTTCGGGCCAATGGCATGGCTCCCGGGCATTCGGACCATCTGGGCCACCCATCGATTGTCATCAAGGGATCACCTTGCCGGGCAAGGATGGGCATTCCGGACAACAAGGGGAGTGCCATGAACAAGCAAGACGAGAGACTGGACAGGCAGGCCGACCGGCTGGCCGAGGAAGCCCTGCATGAACTCGGCGATGTACCGCTCGACGAAGCTGACGACTACGGCCGGCAATGCGATTACGCCGGATGCTATCCGTGGCTGCCGGATGTCATCCATGCGCACCCCCACGACAGCACGATCCGTACCGCTTTGCGCGGCCGGGATGCGGCGGACGAGGAATTCGAGTTTCCAGCCTGGTAGCGAGTATTTACGCGGCGGCGCATCTTCATGCTTGAGCACAAGGCGGCAGGACGGCCGCCAACGGTTGGAATGCCCCCAGCCGGAACCTCAAATCGGAGCGAGCTATCTGGCCAAAATGGAGCCGGATATGTCATCCTGTGCCTGTCGTTTTCCCATTGCCTCGATCAAGCGCGGGAGTCGAACCATGCACTATTCCCTGTATCGCCCGGACGGACAGACCGTCCGTGGCAAACCCATGCCATCCCGCAGCCGGCAGGACCTGGCCGGCAAGCGGCATTGCCAACCCCACGACAGGCAGCCGAGGCGCCCATTGAAAGCGAACGCCTTGCGCACCCAGACATTCTTCATGACCTTGCACACCCGCGCGGTGCGCTGACGCCAGGATCATGCCCGCCACCCTGCACGTCGTCCAGGCCGACATCACCGCGCTCGTGCTGGATGCCATCGTCAACGCAGCCAATCCGTCGCTGCTCGGCGGCGGCGGCGTCGACGGGGCGATCCATCGTGCGGCCGGGCCGGAGCTGCTGGCGGAATGCCGGTTGTTGGGCACCTGCCCGACCGGCGATGCCAGGCTCACAAAAGGCTATCGCCTGCCGGCCCGCTTCGTGATCCATACCGTCGGCCCGGTGTGGCACGGCGGCGACCAGGGCGAGCCCGATCTCCTGGCATCGTGCTACCGGCGCACCATCAAGCTCGCGGCGCAGCATGGCATCCGCACGCTCGCGTTTCCCTGCATCAGCACAGGCGCCTACGGCTATCCGGTCGAGCCCGCCGCGCGGATCGCCGTTGCCACGGTTCGCGCGGCCACGCACGTCTTCACCGACATGCAAGCCATCATCTTTTGCTGTCATTCCGATGCGGATCGGAGCGTCTATGCAAGGCTGCTCGGTCAGACGGCCGCCTAGTCCTCGATATCCCGATCGAACTGGCATAGCACACAAACGCTGCCCCTATCGGAAGCGGAATCATCGGCTGGAATCCATTTTTCCACATCCAGCCATGCCAAACCTGATACCACGCGAGAAGAACGTATGGACCTGGTTCTAATCCATGGAATGGGGACGACACCCGTTTCCATGATGCTGTTGCGCCGACGCTTGAGGCAGGCCGGGCACAATCCGATTCTGTTCGGTTATTACCCGACTCTAGAAGGCTTGCCGCATGCCACCGCCCGCCTGGTGAAGCTGATCGATCGCCAGGTCGACACCCGGCATTACGCACTGGTCGGCCACTCCCTCGGAACAGTCATCATCAGGACAGCCCTTGGCCATCTGGAACACCGGGCACCCTCCGCCTGCTTCTTCCTGGCGCCGCCGATGGTCGCCTGCAAGGCCGCCAAATTCTTTTCCCGGATCTGGCTCTACAAGCTTCTGACGGGCGAGATGGGCCAATTGCTGGCAGTCGACGCATTCATGTCGAACCTGCCCATGCCTCAGGCTCCCACCCGGATCTATGTCGGCGTCGGCGGCCTGCGCCATTCATGGCTGCCTTTCGGCATGGAAGCCAATGATTTCATTCTCAGCGTGTCTGAAGCCACGGGCCGCTTTGAAGCGGAAGCGCTCAAAGTACCGTCCAGCCATACCTACATCATGAATTCGAAGCTGGTCTTCAACGACATGGCGAAGACCCTTGAGGCGATTGCCGGAACGGCGTCCCAGCATTGAGTGTCATGAAGATACATGTACCCCACATCTTCATTCAAACAACCCTGAAGGCGCTGGCGAAATTCGAATCTCTCATGGCAAACGGTTTTATTTCTGCAGCATGATGCAACGTGATGCAAAGTAGGCTATCTTTCGCGGCAATAGGGCGTGATGTGGGTGCAACAGACAATTTTGCGGTCCTGTCTGTCATCGACATCGATAAAAACAATTCCTCCCTCAAGGGTGCCCTAAGGAAAAATACAGACACGGTTTCATCAGCGCGGCGAATTTGATTGTTTGGCAAAGCGGAAGGGTGATGTCCCATTCGCGCAGTTTCCTTGGTTTGGATAAAGGACTGAGCATTCAATGAAAGCCGTCGATGCCTCACCGGATAGCCCCGGACATACAGGGGGCATACCGCTTTTACGTCGATTCCTGGCCATCTGGTTGCCCATGGTTTTGGTGCTGGTGGCGGTAATCTGTGCGTTCTACCTCATCCAGGCGAAGAGCGCCCTGGCTTTGCAGAAAGCCGCCGAACGCGAAGCCATCCGGCTTTCGATCCAGACGAACCGGGTCGAATTCGCGAACATCCGTTCCGACCTGCTCTATCTGGCGGACCAATACGCGCTCCTGAACGACGGAACGCACGCCACGCCCCCCGCGTATGCGCCGCTTGCCGTGCGCTATCTGGCGTTCGCCTCGCGCAAGGCCTTATACGACCAGATCCGGTTTCTGGACGAAAACGGGCGGGAGATCGTCCGCGTCAACTGGAACAACGGCCATCCCGAAAGCGTTCCGCCGGATAGGCTGCAGGACAAATCCAGTCGCGACTACGTACGCGAAACGCTCGCCCTGACGCAGGGCGAAATCTATGTTTCGCCCCTCGACCTCAATATCGAGCATGGGACCATCGAGCGGCCCCTCAAGCCCATGGTGCGCTTTGGCACGCCGATTTTCGACCGGCAGGGCCACCAGCGCGGCATCATCATCCTGAATTACCTGGGTGAGAACTTCCTCGCCCATCTACGGAAAATATCGAGCACGGATCATACAACCAGCCAACTCTGGCTGCTGAACGCCGCTGGATACTGGATGCTGGGGCCCGATGCCGAGGATGAATGGGGATTCATGCTGCCGGGCCGTGCCGACAAGCGTCTGGCCATACGCGACCCTCAAGCCTGGAAAACGATCAATGGCACCGCCCGCGAAGGCCAGTTTCTGACCGACCAGGGTTTGTATACCTACGCCGCGGCCACCCCGTTTCCCAACCCGGATGGCGCATCGGGCACACCCAAGGGTGAGCGCTGGATTTTCGTGGCCTACCAGCCTGCCGCGACGCTTGCCGCGCAGAACGTCGTGTTGTCGCAGCGTCTCGGGGTCGTCTTTACTGCGCTGCTGCTGATTTTCACTTTCGCGGCCTGGGCAATCGCTTTCTACAGTATGCGGCGACGCGCAGCCGAAGCCTCGGTCGTAGCAAGCGAAGCGCGTTTTCGCGCCCTGCTCGAATCGGCACCGGACGCCATCGTGATCGTCAACCGTGCAGGGCGCATCGTGCTGGTCAATGCACAGGCGGAAAAATATTTCGGCTATGCGCGTGACGAACTGCTGCAGCAGCCGATCGAGACGCTGGTTCCGGAATCCCTGCGCCACCGCCACGAAAGCCACCGCGCAAGCTATGTCGCCGACCCCTACACGCGTCCCATGGGCGAAGGCATGGAGTTGTTCGGCCGGCGCAAGGATGGCAGCGCATTTCCGCTGGAAATCAGCCTGAGCCCGCTGGACACGCCGCAGGGAAAGGTCGTGACGGCCATCATCCGCGATATCAGCGCACGCAAGCAGGCCGAACGTCAACGCATCGAGGCGCAGGCGCGCTATCAGGAACTGATGAACAACCTGCCGGTCGGCGTGTTCCGCAAGACCACCGGGCCCGAAGGGCGTTTCCTCGAAGTCAACCCGGCCCTGGTCAGCATGCTGGAAGCCGATTCCGCCGGAGCCTTGCTGGCGCATCCGATCGCCATTTTCCAGACCGCTTCCGGTCAACCGCTGTTCAGTGAAAGTGCGGGCCAGCCGAATACGATCGTCAACGAGGAAATCGAACTGCACACGCTCAAGGGACGGCCATTCTGCGGCGCCATTACGGCCACCTTGAAACACGAAGCCGGTGGCCGGGCCTACTACGACGGCATCATCGAGGACGTCACCCGGCGCAAGGAAATCGAGCAACAGCTGAAAAACCGCTCGATCGAGCTGGAAGCCATCAACCAGGAACTCGAAGCCTTCAGCTATTCGGTCTCCCACGATTTGCGCGCGCCGCTCCGCGCGATCGACGGCTTCAGCCACATTCTGCTGAACGACTATGCCGACAAACTCGACGAGACGGGACGCGACCGCCTCGGCCGGGTACGCCGCGCCGCCCAGCACATGGGCACGCTAATCGACGACCTGCTCAAACTGTCACGCGTCACCCGTACCGAACTCAAGCGCGAGCAGGTGGACATGAGCGCCCTCGCCAACGAGATCGTTGCGGATTTGTGCAAACAGGCACCGGACCGCACGGTGCAATTCGTCATCGCTCCCAATCTGCTGACGCAGGGCGACAAGGGGCTGCTGCGCATCGTGCTCGACAATCTGCTCGGCAATGCCTGGAAATTCACCGGATCCCGTGCCGAAGCCTGGATCGTACTGGAACGCACAGCGGGCCCGGGCACCCCGACCTATGTCGTCAGCGACAACGGGGTGGGATTCGACATGGCTTATGCCGACAAACTGTTTGGCGTATTCCAGCGCCTGCACGATACAAGCGAATTCCCTGGGACGGGCATCGGTCTCGCCACTGTGCAGCGCATCATCCACAAGCACGGCGGCACGATATGGGCCGAAAGCACCGTTGGAGAAGGAACGTGTTTCTACTTTACCCTGGAACCGGAGATGCCATCGTGAACGACAAAAGCATACTTTTAGTGGAAGACAACCCGGACGATGCGGCCCTGACCGTCCATGCCCTGGAAACCAACAACATCGGCAACAGGCTGGTCCTCGCACGCGACGGCGTGGAGGCGCTCGATTACCTTTTTTGCACCGGAACCTACGCTGGCCGGGACCCGGACGATCATCCGTCCGTGGTGCTGCTGGATCTCAAGCTTCCAAAAATCGACGGCCTGGAAGTGTTGCGCCGCATACGCGCGAGCGAATCCACGCGCCTGCAGCCGGTGGTGATCCTGACCTCATCGAACGAAGAGGAAGACCGGATCAAAGGGTATGCCCTGGGTGCCAACAGCTATGTGCGCAAGCCGGTCGATTTCGACGATTTTGTAAGAGCGGCTGGCCAACTGGGGCTTTATTGGCTATTGCTCAATCAGACACCGCTTCAAGGAAACTAGACCGACCAGCATGAAACAGCGAATGAAAACCGCACCTGCGGGACGCCATCATGAATGAAGCGAGCAGCGATGTCGCGATACGCGCCCTGATCGTGGAAGACTCGGAGGACGATGCCCTACTGCTGGTCGAATATTTGCAGCGCGCGAACTTCTGCCTTGAATGGCAGCGCCTGGACACCGAGGCCGAACTGCTGAAGGCACTCGAGCAGAAATGGGACATCGTGTTCTCGGATTACTCGATGCCCCATTTCAGTGGCGCCCGCGCCCTCGAAGTCGTCAAGCGCCACGATCCCGACATTCCCTTCATTTTCGTTTCCGGCACCATCGGCGAAGACACTGCGGTCATCGGCATGCGGGCAGGTGCGCAGGACTACGTCATGAAGGGCAATCTGGCCCGCCTGGTGCCTGCGATATACCGGGAGCTGTCCGATGCCAGAGTGCGGCGCGAGCGGCGCATTGCCGAACAGGCCGTGCGCCGGCTTTCGCTGGTCGTGGAACAGGCCGCCGACAGCGTGTTCATCACCGACCCGCAAGGCAAGATCCAGTACGTCAATCCGGCCTTCGAACGGCTCACGGGCTTCACCGCGGAAGAAGCAATCGGCACCTCGCCGTCCCTGATCAAGTCGGGACACCACGACGAGACATTCTTCCGTAACCTGTGGGATACCATTCTTGCGGGCGGCGTATTCCAGGAAACGCTCGTCAACCGCCGCAAGGATGGTGCGCTCTTCTACGAAGAAAAGACCATCGCTCCCCTGTTCGACAGCGCCATGCAGATTTCGAGCTTCGTCTCGACGGGCCGTGACATCACCGACAGGATACGCTCGGAGGAAAAGCGGGCCCAGCTGCTGGACATCCTCGAAGCCACGACGGATTTCGTCGCTATCATGGACGACGAGGGACGCCTGCGCTATCTGAACCGGGCCGGACGGGCCATGCTGGGGCTACCGGGGGACGAGGACGTTGGTGCGCGGCATATCGCCGACTGCCATCCCGAGTGGGCCACCCAGCGGATTCTGATTGAAGCGTTTCCCACGGCCCGGCGCGAAGGCGCATGGCACGGGGAAAGTGTGGTCAAGGGCGCAGGTGGACGGGAGATCGCCGTTTCCCAGGTCGTGCTCGCCCACGGCGGTTCGAACGGTGCAGCGGGATTTTTCTCCACCATTGCGCGCGACATCAGCGAACGCAAACACTTCGAACGCGAACTGAAACGCCAGGCGACCCACGACGCCTTGACCGAACTCCCCAACCGCTTGTTGCTCGAAGAACACCTTTCGACTGAACTGGCACGCGCCCGGCGCGGCGGTTTTCTGGCCGCGGTGCTGTTTCTCGACATCGACAATTTCAAACGCATCAACGACAGCCTCGGCCATGCCGCCGGCGATGCGCTGCTACGCAACGTGGCGCATCGGTTGCGGGCGTGCGTACGCCCGAACGATATCGTGGCCCGTTACGGCGGCGACGAGTTCACCATTCTGATCGGCGACTTGTCCAGCTCGAACAGCATATCGGCCATCCTTCACAAATTGCGCGAGACGTTCGAGACCGCGATTGTCGTCGCGGGGCAGGAAGTGTATGCCGCGTTCAGCATGGGAATTTCGGTCTATCCCCATGACGGCAACGATCCGGAAACGCTTCTGAAAAACGCGGATGCCGCGATGTATCGGGCCAAGGCAAACGGACGCAACCAGTACCAGTTTTACGCACCGGAAATGAACGCACGCGGAGAGGAGTTGCTGGCACTGGAAACGGATCTCCGGCGCGCGCTCGACCGCAAGGAGTTCGTGCTCTTCTATCAGCCCCAGCTGGACCTGCGCAATGGGAGCATTGCCGGAATGGAGGCGCTGTTACGCTGGCAACACCCCGAGCATGGACTCGTGTCGCCCGACGATTTCATCCCTTTGCTGGAAGAAACCGGTTTGATTGTTCCCGTTGGAGAATGGGTGCTGCGCAGCGCCTGCACGCAATACCGGAAATTCCACGAAGCGGGCCTCGCGCCCTTGCGGATATCGGTCAATGTCTCGGCCCGGCAATTCCGGGAACAGGCCCTGCTGGATCGGGTGCGGCAAGCAGTCCGCGACGAAGGCATTCCGCCGCATCATCTTGAACTCGAAATCACCGAAAGTACGGCCATGCACAATGTGCAGATCACGAGCGAAATCCTGGGCGCCCTCGATGCGCTGGGTGTGCGTCTCGCCATCGACGATTTTGGAACAGGCTATTCCTCGCTGGCCTACTTGAAACGTTTTCCGCTCGACGTCCTGAAAATCGACCGTACCTTCATTCCGGATTCCTGGGAAGACGACAACGTCTCGGCAATTGCCGAAGCCAGCATTTCGCTCGGCCACAAACTGGGGCTCGAGGTGGTTGCGGAAGGCGTCGAAACCCATGAGCAGATCGGCTTTCTGCGATCGCACGAATGCGACATCATCCAGGGATATTGCTTCAGCCGCCCCATATCGGTGGACCAGACCGCCGCGTTCATCGCGGGCCATAACCCGCAGCAGTTGCCGGGAGACTAGTCCTGGGCGGACAATGCCGGTACCACGACGCCAGGCACGGTCTCGTCCCACGTGTGCGCCGTGCGGCGCATGACCGCGGCCGCCCGCGACGTGCCACACGCCCCTTATTCGAAGAAGGCCAAGTCCATGAGCCAGTTTCCTCAATCCTTGCGTGCCTGGAACACCCCCGCGTTCCAGGCTGTCCTCAAGCAGGAAATCGAACAGCTGGATGCCGGATGTCTCCCGCTGCAACGGGGCTTGTCGTCCAGCAGCTACGTGGCGGACCGCCCCTTCCAGGCGATGATCATCAGCGTGAACGAGGAAGCCGGCCTGATCCGGGCCAAGGCAGGCATCTTCTACACGGGAATCATTGCCGGTTGCAGCTGCGCGGATGATCCGACGCCCATCGACGAGCAGACCGAATACTGCGTGGTGCGGCTCGACATCGACAGTACGACCGCCGAAGCCACGGTGACCCTGCTGGAAGAATAGCGCGCAGGCGGAGCTGTCCCTCGCCCGTCTCAAGGCAAAAGCAGGCTGAAAACCGCACCGGGATCATTGCCGAGCCGCAGTTCGCCCTGGCGCCCCCGGTTGTCATGGCTTTGCGCGATCAGTCTGGCAAACTGCAGGCCCAGACCGGTTCCTGTGGCGGCATACGACCGGCCATCGGCCACGCTCTCGAGAATATGTTCGGGATAGCCCGGCGAGTCATCGCGCACGCGCAGGGCCAAACAGTCTGCTTCCATTTCCGCCTCGATCCGGATGGTCGATCGCGCATGGGCCAGCGCATTATGGATGGCGTTGACCAGGGCCATTTCGACCAGGTCACGATCGAAGAACCAAAGTACGGGCGTATCCCCGGCGATCGCCGTCTCGACATGCAGGCGGCCGTGCGCAAGGGCCTTTGCGCTGGCCGCGATTTCCTGAACCAGATCATGCGGCGAATAGGCATCGAGCACGGGATGGATCGGCTGATTGGCTGCCTTGTAGATCAGCAGCGCCTGATGCAGCCGATCGACTAGGTTCTGGCACAACAGCCGGGCCGAATCGACCGAAGCGTCGTGCTCCGCTTCGCCCAGCAGCGGGATGCGCTCGAGCGTCATCGACAGCACGCCCAGATTGTTCTTCAGTTCATGGATCAGCGCCGCGTAGAAATCGGTGCCGTCGAATTTCATCGGGCAGCCTTCCGCTGGATGCCGAAACGGGTTTCCACATCCTTCATCTGCAGACGCAGCCCGACCAGACGCGGGTGGCCGGGCGCCTGGCGCTCCGCCTCCCTGAGCTGGGTCCGTGCGGTCTCGATCATGGCCTCGTCCATACCCCCCTGGTCGATGTACTTGAGGATCACCCACACGGCGTTCATGAGGATGCGGGGGTTGTAGGGCGCTTCGTTGCAGGCGGTCAGCAATTTTTCCACGGCGGTCTTGTAGTCGCCGCGCTGTGCCAGCACCACACCTTCGTTGTTCAGCTTGCGCACATCGCCCGTCGCCGAGGCCAGGACGTTGGCGCCGGCATCCGTCCGTCCAGCCTCATCGTAGAGACGCTTCGCCTTCGCCAGCAGCGCCTCGCTGTCGTGCGCGTTGCGCGCCACCTCGGCGACCACGGCATCCGCTTCCTCATTGCGGCCGTTGGCCATGCAGGCACCGGCCAGATCCAGCATCAGCTGGGCATCCCCGCGCGTACCGTCGGCCCGCAGGCTTGCCACCGCATCCAGCGCCTTGGCGGCTTCCGACAGATTGCCGGTCCGGGTGTGCGCGATGCTCTGCGTGACCGCCATCACGAGTTGCCCTTCCGGATTCGCCTGCAGCGTGCTTTTGTTCTTCTTGAGCGTATCGGCCACCGCCTCGAGGTCGCCCTGCTCCAGTTGCACCCGGCACAGATTGCCGAAGTCGGCGGGCGTCACGAAAATGGAATGGCGCCCTTTCTCCAGCACATTGTCGAATGCCGTACGGGCGGTGTCGAGATCGCCGTTGCCATAGGCGACTTCCCCGAGTTTCTGCTGCCTGCGGACCGTCTTGGCCGAGATGGCCACGCCCTTTTCCAGGGCTTCCTGCGCTGCGGCCACATCCTTCTTTTCCAGGCAGACATCGGATAGCAGATCATAGGCGGCGACCATTTCAGGCGCACGCTCAAGGACGTCGCGCAGTTCTTCCTCGGCTTCCTCGTTCTTCTTCTGCAGATGCAGGGACCTGGCAAGCCCCAGGCGAGCCCAGGGAATGGCACGCATCGACACCACCTGCTGATACAAGGCTTCGGCTTCCTCGAAGCGTCCGAGTGCGACCAGCAGCTCGCCCTTGAAACGCAAGGCATCCACTGCATATTTCGGCTTGTTGTGAATGAGCGCGTCGCAGGCCGCGATCGAGGCTTCCAGGTCATGCGCCTGGAAATGCCAGTAGACGTCCCGGAATGCCCGCTTGCGCAACAGGATGCCCGTAAGCCGGCTGCACAGCAGCTCTGCACTGAAGGGCTTGATCATGTAGTCATCCGGCGCCAGCTCGGCCGTGGCAACCACTTTTTCGTAATAGGATTCCGCCGTGACCATCATGAAGACGGTCTCCAGCGCGATCAGGTTGCCGTGACGCAACTCCTCCAGCAGTTGCTGGCCATCGCGTCCCACGCCCAGATTGAAGTCGCACAGAATGAAATCATAGGAGCGGTTCTTGATCTGGAAGATGGCCTCGGCGGCATTGGCCACCATCTGGATCTTGGTGATCCCGAAGTTGGACAGGGTCAGCCGCAGGGCATTGCGCATGCCCGGCGAATCGTCCACCACCAGCGCCCGCAGGGCGCCATAGTCAATGAAGGTATCGCTGTCCGGTGCCGTCGGCTGGCTCACTTCCGAGCCCCTTCGCATAAATAGTCAGCGTTTTCCACCTGGATTTCCATTGAATGGATTTATTGAGTGGAATAACGACGATTTTCTGCCCAACTGAACCTCAGACAGCCCGGAAACGCGCTAGGAAGCGGATTTCACCCCGGTCGGTTGGGCGGCAAGCGCCAGTTCCTCCCCATACGGTCTGCTCGGGTACTGGAAAGCCACCGGTCCGTCGGGTTCCGCATGGACGAATTGATGAACGAAAGGATCCATCGAGTCTTCCATTGCAGAAGCCTCCCCTTCGGCCACCACCACGCCGTGATGGATGAAATAGACATAGTCGGCCACTTTCAGCGATTCCGACACGTCGTAGGTCACCACGATCGAGGTCAGGCCGAGCGCATCGTTGAGCCGGCGGATCAGGTTGGCGATGGTATTGAGCGAAATCGGGTCGAGGCCGGCGAAAGGTTCGTCATACATGATCAGCCGGGGATCGAGCGCAATCGCCCGGGCGAGCGCCACCCGCCGTTCCATGCCGCCCGACAGTTCGCTGGTGCGCAGATCGTGGGCGCCACGCAGGCCGACGGCATGCAGCTTCATCAGCACCAGGTCGCGGATGACATCCTCCGGAAGGTCGGTGTGCTCGCGCATCGGATAGGCGATGTTGTCGAACACGGACAGATCGCTGAACAAGCCGCTGACCTGGAACATCATCCCCATCTTCCGCCGCATCGCATACAGGCCTGCGTTGTCGAGTTCGTGGACGACCTGGCCGTCGAACACCACACTGCCGCGCGACGGCCTGAGCTGGCCGCCGAGATGGCGCAGCAGCGTAGTCTTGCCGCAGCCGCTGACGCCCAGGATGGCGACGACCTTGCCACTCGGTATCGCGAGATTGATCCCCTTCAGCACGGCATTGTTGTCGTACGAGAAATGCAGGTCGCGCACCTCGACCAGCGCACGGGCCGGCGGAACCGACGCATCGTGTTCAAAAGCAGCAGCCATGTCATCCAATCCCGGGCTAGACGTCAGACCGCCGGCAACAGCGCATCGGGCGCTTCCAGTGCGGCTTTCACCGCCACCAGGAACTGCACTGCGTCGCGTCCGTCGATCAGCCGGTGGTCGTAGGTCAGCGCCAGGTACATCATGGGGCGGATCACGACCTGGCCGTTTTCCGCGACGGGACGCTCCTGGATGGTGTGCATGCCCAGAATCGCCGACTGCGGCGGGTTGAGGATGGGTGTGGAGAGCAACGAACCGAACACCCCGCCGTTGGTGATGGAGAAGGTGCCGCCGCTGAGTTCCTCCAGGGTGAGCTTCGCCTCGCGCGCGCGGCGGGCGAAGTCGGCGATGGCCGTTTCGATCTCGGCGGAAGACAGCGTCTGGGCGCGGCGCAAAATCGGTACCACCAGTCCGCGCGGACTGGAGATCGCGATGCCGATATCGGCGTCGCCCTGCCACACGATGTCGGTGCCGTCGATGGCGGCATTGACGATGGGAAACTGCTGCAGCGCCTGGCATACCGCGCGCACGAAGAACGACATGTAGCCGAGCTTGACGCCGTGCTTGACCTCGAACTCGGCCTTGAAGCGCTGGCGCAGTTCGTTCACTGGCTGCATGTTCACTTCGTTGAAGGTGGTCAGCATGGCGGCGGTGTGCTGTGCCGCGACCAGACGCTCGGCCACGCGGCTGCGCAGGCGCGACATGGGCTCGCGGCGGCTTGCGCCCGGCGTAGCTGCCGCCGCCGGTGTCGCAACGGGCAACGGCATGGCGGGCGCGGGCGGCACCGCCGCGACCGTCGGCACGGCTGTCGCAGGGGCGGCCGGCTGGACGGGTTTCTCGGCAGGCCCGGGGGCCACGATGGCCTCGCCGGTTTCGATCACGGCCACGACTTCGTCGGCCTTGACCACGGCACCTTCGGGCTGGCGCAACTCGACCAGCGTGCCGGATGCCGGAGCCGGGATTTCCAGGATGACCTTGTCGGTTTCGAGGTCGACCAGGGTTTCGTCGCGGGTCACTGCCTCGCCCACCTGCTTGCGCCAGAGCAGCAGGGTGCCGCTGGCGACCGAGTCGGACAGGGTGGGGACGCGCACCTCAAGCTTCATAGGATGTCTCCAGCGCATCGTTCAGCACGGCTTCCAGTTCCGCCCGGTGGCGGGATACATAGCCCGATGCCGGTGCGGCGGCCGGGGGCCGTCCGGCATAGTGGAAGCGCCGGCCGCCGGGCGCGCAATGATTGAGGTGATGCAGGGTCTGGTACCACGCGCCCTGGTTCATCGGTTCTTCCTGTGCCCAGACGAATGTCCCGGCCTGAGGATAGGCCTCAAGGACGGCGCGGAAGGCGGTTTCAGGGAAAGGATAGAGCTGCTCCACCCGGACCAGCGCGATGTCGTCCAGCCCGCGTGCCGCACGCGCCGCCTCGAGATCGAACCACACGCGGCCGCTGCATGCCACCACGCGCTTGGCTTCGCGCGGGGTGCGTGGATCGTCGATGACCGGCAGGAATGCACCATCGCTCAGGTCTGCCAGCGACGATGTGGAGGCGGGATGGCGCAGCAGGCTCTTGGGGCTCATGATCACCAAGGGTTTCCTGATCGGGCGCACGAGCTGCCGCCGCAGCAGATGAAACATCTGCGCCGGCAGGGTCGGCACGCAGACCTGGATGTTCTCCTGCGCGCATAGTTGCAGGTAGCGTTCGAGGCGGGCGGAGGAATGCTCGGGCCCCTGCCCTTCCAGACCATGCGGCAGCATCAACGTCAGGCCGCACAGGCGTCCCCACTTGGCTTCGCCGCTGGTGATGAACTGGTCGATCACCACCTGCGCGCCGTTGGCGAAATCGCCGAACTGTGCCTCCCATACCACCAGCGTGTCGGGATCGGCCGTGGCATAGCCGTACTCGAATGCCAGTACGGCTTCTTCCGACAACAGCGAATCGATGATGGTGAAATCGCCCTGTCTGCCGTGGATGTGTTCGAGCGGCACATAGACGCCGCTCTGGCGGCGTTCGCGTTTCTGGTCGTGCCACACGGCATGGCGGTGGAAGAAGGTGCCGCGCGCCGAATCCTGGCCCGACACCCGAACGTTGTAACCGACGTCCAGCAGGCTGGCATAGGCCAGATTCTCGGCATAGCCCCAGTCCACCGGCAGCTCGCCTGCACGCATCCTGCGACGGTCGTCCAGCACCTTCTGCACCCGCGAATGCAGTTCGATTTCATGCTGCAGCGTGGTGATGCGCTCGCCCAGGAAATCCAGCCGGCTGGCCGATATCGCAGTCGGCACCTCGCCCGGGTCGCCATGCTTGAAGCGGCCCCAGTCCACGCCGTAGGTCGCCTTGAAATCGGACAGGATCGGCGAACTCAGCGATTCGCCATGCTCCAGCCGTTCGCGGCAGTCGTCCACCAGATCGTCCGCCTGCGCCTGGGTCAGCACGCTTTCGTCGACCAGCCGCTGGGCGTACAGGACGCGCGTGCTGGGATGGGCCTGGATGCGGCGATACATCAGTGGCTGGGTGGCGAGCGGTTCGTCCTGTTCGTTGTGGCCGTGGCGACGGTAGCACACCAGGTCGATGAAGCAGTTCTTGTGGAAGGTATAGCGGAAATCCACCGCCGTCTGCACGGCAAAGGCGACTGCCTCGGGGTCGTCGCCGTTGACGTGCAGCACCGGCGCTTCGACCATCTTGGCAACGTCCGTGCAATACAGGGTCGAACGCACGTCGCGCGGGTCGGAGGTGGTGAAGCCGATCTGGTTGTTGATGACGATATGGATCGCGCCGCCGTTGCGGAAGCCGCGCGTCTGCGACATGTTGAGGCTTTCCATCACTACGCCCTGCCCCGACAGCGCGGCGTCGCCGTGCAGGATCACCGGCACCACCTCGTAGCCGAGGACGTCGCCGCGCCGATCCTGGCGCGCACGCACCGAGCCGCGTACGACCGGATGCACGATTTCGAGGTGCGAGGGATTGAACGCCAGCGCCAGGTGCACCGGACCATACGGTGTGGCGATGTCGGAGGAAAATCCCTTGTGGTATTTGACGTCGCCCGACAGCGGCGAATCCGGATAACCGTTGCGCGGCTCTTCGTACAGGTCTTCCAGCGAGCAACCCATGATGTTGGCCAGCACGTTGATGCGCCCACGGTGCGCCATGCCCATCACGATTTCCTTCGCGCCATGGCGTGCGCAGCGCGCGATCACCTGGTCGAGCAGCGGGATCAGGCTCTCGCCGCCCTCGAGCGAGAAGCGCTTCTGCCCGACATGGCGGGTGTGCAGGAATTTTTCCAGCGTCTCGGCATCGGTCAGCCGTTTGAGCAATTGCTTCTTCAGGCCGATCGACACTCCAAAGCGTCCCTGCGCCGATTCGATGCGTTCCTGCAGCCAGCGTTTGCGTGCCACATCGGTGATGTGCATGTATTCGACGCCGACATGGCCGCAATAGGCGTTGTTCAGGCGCTGCAGGATGTTTCCCAGCGTGGTGCGCTCCACCCCGAACAGTGAGCCGGTCTCGAACTCGCGCGTCAGATCGGCCTCGGTCAGGCCGTAGTGCGCAGGGTCGAGCTCAGGCGTCGGCGGGGGTTCGAAACGGCGCAAGGGATCGAGGTCGGCCTGCCGCACGCCCAGGTAGCGATAGGCATTGATCAGGCGCAGCACCGCAACCTGCGCGGCATCCGATCCGGCTGCCGTGCCCGGCAACGGCTGGGTCAGCCAGGGCGCCAGCGCGTCATCGCCGAACTGCTCCAGATACGCCGCATTGCCAGCATACAGCGGCGAGGTCGGATGCCAGTCGGGCGCGCTCATGGGCGATCGATCCCCGGATGGCCTGCTAGGCCTTGCGCTGGTCCAGCGGCACGAATTCGCGCCGCGCCGAGCCGATGTAGAGCTGGCGCGGACGGCCGATCTTGTGCGCCGGATCGGACAGCATTTCATGCCATTGCGCGACCCAGCCTGCAGTGCGGGCCATGGCGAACAGCACGGTGAACATGCTGGTGGGAATGCCCATGGCGCGGAAGATGATGCCCGAGTAGAAATCGACGTTGGGGTAGAGCTTCTTGGCGATGAAATACTCGTCTTCCAGCGCGATGCGCTCGAGTTCGAGTGCGATCTTGAACTGGGGATCGTCGCGCAGGTCGAGTTCGTCCAGTACCTCGTAGCAGGTCTGGCGGATGATCGCCGCCCGCGGGTCCATGTTCTTGTAGATGCGATGGCCGAAGCCCATCAGGCGGAACGGATCGGACTTGTCCTTGGCGCGCTTGATGAACTCCGGAATCTTGGAAACATCGTCCATCTCCTCCAGCATGCGCAGCACTGCCTCGTTGGCGCCGCCATGCAGCGGCCCCCACAGCGAGGCCATGCCGCTGGCGATGCAGGCGTAGGGGTTGGCGCCGCTCGAACCGGCCAGCCGCACGGTCGAGGTCGAGGCGTTCTGCTCGTGATCGGCGTGCAGGATGAAGATGCGGTCGAGCGCCTGCGCCAGCACCGGGTTCGGCACATACTCCTCGCACGGACTGGAGAACATCATGTGCATGAAGTTCTCAGCATAGCTCAGGCGGTTCTGCGGATAGACGAAAGGCTGGCCTTCGTTGAACTTGTAGGCCCAGGCCGCCACCGTCGGCACTTTCGCAATCAGACGATGGGCAACGACCTCACGGTGTGCCGGATTGAAGTTGTCCAGTCCGCTGTGATAGAAGGCCGACATGGCCCCCGTCACGCCAATCATCACCGCCATGGGATGCGCGCTGCGGCGGAAGCCGCGGAACACGTTTTCCATCTGGTCGTGCAGCAGGGTATGGTGGCGGATCGATTGCTCGAACGCCATTTTCTGCTCGGCGGTCGGCAGTTCGCCGTGAAGCAGCAGATAGCTGACTTCCATGTAGTCGGACTTATAGGCCAGTTCCTCGATCGGGTAGCCGCGGTAATACAGCAGGCCTTCGTCGCCGTCGATGTAGGTGATGGCCGACGTGCAACTCGACGTGGCGGTGAAGCCGGGGTCGTGGGTGAAATAGCCGTGCGCACCCAGCGCACGGATGTCGATGACCGGCTTGCCGTAGGTGCCTTGCTCGATCGGCAATTCGATCGAAGGGCTGCCGTCGCTGAAGGTGAGGGTGACGGTTTTTTTCATCGTGATTCCAAAAGTGTTGCTGCCTGAAAGTGTCGCAGGCGTTGTACAAGCGCTTCCAGTCCGGCATCGCCCGCGGGCGACCGGCCTTGCAGCCGGTCGATTATCTCCATGTCCGGCAGATCCAGCAGCCGTTCCAGTGCGGCGGCCTCGCAAGACTGAAGTGTAGCGCGGTGCGCCGCCAGAAAGCCACTCAGCCAGAGATCGAGTTCGAGCAACCCGCGCCTGCAGCGCCAGGCCAGCACGTCAGACACGGCGTTTCACCAAGAGCGATTTGATGCGCCCGATGGCCTCGGTCGGATTCAGGCCTTTTGGGCAGGCATCGACGCAGTTCATGATGCCGCGGCAGCGATACAGCCGGTACGGATCTTCCACATTGTCGAGCCGCGCGGCCGTCGCCTCGTCGCGCGAATCCGCAATGAAGCGATAGGCCTGCAGCAATCCCGCCGGGCCAACGAATTTATCGGGATTCCACCAGAACGACGGACATGCGGTCGTGCAGCATGCGCACAGGATGCACTCATAGGCGCCGTCGAGCAGCGCGCGGTCTTCGGGGCTTTGCAGACGCTCCACCTCGGGTTCGGGCTCGTCGTTGATCAGCCAGGGTTTGATCGAGCGGTATTGCCTGTAGAACGGCTCCATGTCGACGATGAGGTCGCGGATCACCGGCAGTCCCGGCAGCGGCCTGACCTCGATCGGTTCCTTGAGCTCGCCCAGGGGCGTGATGCACGCCAGCCGGTTTTTGCCGTTCACGTTCATCGCGTCCGAGCCGCATACGCCTTCGCGGCAGGAACGGCGGAGGGACAGCGTTTCGTCCTGCGCCTTGATCGCCAGCAGCGCGTCGAGCAGCATCTTGCCGGCGGGGTCGATGTCGAGGTCGACGTCCTGCATGTGGGGCTTTTCGCCGGATTCGAGGGAATAGCGGTAGAGGCGGAATTTCATATGCATTGATACTTCGCGACTATTGCGACGGCTTCGCTTTTTGCCTGTGGGCGAGTCACTTTCTTTTGCTTCGCCAAAAGAAAGTGACCAAAGAAAAGGCGACCCCACATCGCTGCCCTGCGAGTATCCGATTTGGCGCGCGCGGGCAGGCGCTCCACCAACTCGCCCTGGCAAGGCACACAAAACGTGCCTTGCTGCGGAGCTCGGACACGGTTCCGCTCTCTTCCCGCCCGCACACACCAAATCGGCAGCGCTGAAGGGAAACAACCCCGGGTTCCGTCCACGCGCAATGCCGATTCTTCACCAAGCGCAGGCGTTCGCAAAGAAGCCCCTTGTGTGTCGCCGAGAAGCGCAGCTAGACGGGGGGGAAAGGCGCGGGGTGTCTGAGCCCGCCAGGGCGAGTTCCCGCGCCGCCCCGGCTGGCGAGCATCGCAGAGAAGCCGAAGGCCGACACACCAG
>JBDRCF010000027.1:0-38491 GCA_043821985.1 Pseudomonadota bacterium | reverse complement strand
CTGGTGTGTCGGCCTTCGGCTTCTCTGCGATGCTCGCCAGCCGGGGCGGCGCGGGAACTCGCCCTGGCGGGCTCAGACACCCCGCGCCTTTCCCCCCCGTCTAGCTGCGCTTCTCGGCGACACACAAGGGGCTTCTTTGCGGAGGCTTGTGCTTGGCTACCGGGCAGATCTATGTGATGGCAGCTCAAGGGGTTGTTCCCCTTCAGCGCTGCCGATTTGGTGTGTGCGGGCGGGAAGAGAGCGGAACCGTGTCCGAGCTCCGCAGCAAGGCACGTTTTGTGTGCCTTGCCAGGGCGAGTTGGTGGAGCGCCCGCCCGCGCGCGCCAAATCGGATACTCGCAGGGCAGCGATGTGGGGTCGCCTTTTCTTTGGTCACTTTCTTTTGGCGAAGCAAAAGAAAGTGACTCGCCCACAGGCAAAAAGCGAAGCCGTTGTGCATCCACAGACAATAAAAACAATGCGAGCCTCATCTCACACCCGCCCCGTCAAATCCACCACCCGCGACACTTCCGACAACGAGGTCACGCCATCCAGCACACGCTTGATGCCGTCTTCGGCCAGCGGGTGGTAACCGTGTTCGAACGCGGCACGGCGGATTTCGTGCAGCGGCGCGTGGTTGGCGACCAGTTCGTCCAGTGTCGGGTCCATCCGCAACAGTTCGATCAGCGCCAGCCGGCCTTTGTAGCCTTTGTGGCTGCATGCCGGACAGCCGACGGCGCGATAGATCTGCGGCGGCTGGGACGCGTCGGCGCCAAGGATGCGCGCCTCGTCTTCGTCCGGCGTGTAGGCTTCCCTGCAGTGCGGACACAGTTTGCGTACCAGACGCTGCGCGATGACGCCGATGATGTTGCCCGACAGGATGCCGGGCTGGATGCCGATGTCCATCAGGCGCGGAAACACGCCGAGCGCGGAGTTGGTATGCAGGGTGGTAAACACCTGGTGGCCGGTCATGGCGGCGCGGAAGGCCATCTCGGCGGTGTCCTTGTCGCGGATCTCGCCGACCAGGATGATGTCGGGATCCTGCCGCATGATCGAGCGGATGCCGTTGGCGAAGTCGAGCTTGAGCGTCTCGTTGACCGAGCTCTGGCGCATCAGCGTGACCGGGTATTCGACCGGGTCTTCCAGCGTCATGATGTTGACGGTCTCGTTGTTGAGGTGCGACAGCATCGAGTACAGCGTGGTGGTTTTGCCCGAACCGGTGGGTCCGGTGACGACGAGGATTCCCTCTGGCCGCGCCATCATCAACTGCAGTTCGCGCAGCGCGTCGGGCGTGAAGCCCATGTAATCGAGCGGCATGATGGACTTTTCGCGGTCGAGAATCCGTAGCACCACGTTTTCGCCGTGGATGCCGGGCTGCGAAGAGACACGGAAATCGATCGGACGACCGTTCAGCGTGAGCGACATGCGGCCGTCCTGCGGCGCGCGCGTCTCCGCGATGTTCATGCCGGATAGCACCTTCAGGCGCACCAGGATGCCCGGCCAATAGGTCTTGTGCAGGCTGCGGATCTGTTCCAGCACGCCGTCGATGCGGTAACGGATGCGCAGGAAGGCGTGCTCGGGCTCGAAGTGGATGTCGCTCGATTCGCGTTTCACCGCGTCGGTCAGCAACGCGCCGACCAGCCGTACCACCGGCTGGGTGTATTCCTCGGTATCGGGGTTGAGGCTGGCGTAATCGACTTCGCCGGTCTCGATTTCGCGCAGGATGCCGTCGAGCGAGAGATCGAAACCATAGAACTTGTCGATGCATTCGAGCAGTTGCGCTTCCGCCGCCAGCAGGGTGTCGATTTCGATCTGCCCACCGAGCGAGGCTTTCAGCTGGTCGAGTGCGACGACGTTGAACATGTCGGTGGTCGCCAGCGTCAACACGTTGCGCGCGGCATCGTGGGCGATCGGCAACAGGTGGTGGCGGCGTGCGAATTCCTCGGGCACCAGTTGCAGTGCTTCGGGGTCGGCCACGACCTGGGTGAGATCGATGCCCTGGCTGCCGAGTGCGTTAGCGAGTTGGTCGCGCAGCACGGCTTCGGTGATGAATCCGAGCGCGACGAGCTGGCGGCCGATCGGCAGGCCCGTGGCTTTCTGCTCCTTCAGTCCGATGCGCAACTGGTCGAGAGTGATCAGCCCCTGGGTGACCAGGGTTTCGCCCATGCGGAGTTTCTTGCGGCGCTCCATGGTGACTCTACCGAATCGATTTCAACTGCTGCACGCGCGCTTCGGCTTGGGCTCGGTCGTAACGGTGCACGCCATTGCCGGCGAGCGCTTTTTCGTAATACACCAGTGCGCTTGGATATTGATGCAGCTGGTCGAGGCTGACGGCCAGGTTGAAGGCGTAATCGGCGTTGTCCGGGGCGCCCTGATAGGCCACGAAATAGGCGGGCTGGGCGTCGTTCCAGCGCCCCTGCTCGGCGTAGAGATTGCCGAGCGTCTGGTAGAGCTGCGGACTGGGCGCGCGCTCGATCAGCATTTTCAGCCGGCTTTCGCTCACCTGGCCATCGGTATTGCCCAGCAGGTCGAGCAAGGCACCCAGGGCAGCTGCATTGCGGGGATCGATCTCAAGCACTTCGCGATACAGGCGCCGGGCATCCGCATCGCGGTTTTGCGCACTGGCGATGGCTGCGAGTCCCAGCAGCGCATCCGGCGTGCGCCGGTGTGTGGCCGCCTGGGTATACAGCCGTTGCGCTTCGGCCAGCGCCCCGCGCTGATAGGCGGCGTAGGCCTGGGTGAGTAGGGTCGTCTGGGCGTCGGGCTGGAACTGGAGCACCGCAGGCGTGGCCATCGTCGGTTGCACACTGGGAGCAGGCGGAGCGCTGCGGCGGGGATGCGTCGTGACAGGGGACGTGGCAGGTTCGGCAAGCGCGGGACGGCCGCCGGCAATGGGCTCGGGACGGTGTTCGGGCGTTGCCGTCGATACGGTCGGTATCGGCTGCGCCAGGGGAACCGGCGCCGCAGGCGTGCCAGCGTGCGCCATGGCCGGCGGCGGCGTGGTGGCCGGCGGTTGCAGGGCAAAGTAGAGGTATATCCCGTAGCCGAGGGCGACGAGGACGGCCAGCAGCGCGGTGAGCGGCACCAGCGAAAGTTGCGGCCAGCGCAGCCTGGGAGACGAGGTGCCGGGCACAGGTTCGCTGTTGCCGAACAGCAGGCCGGGTGGTTCGACCCATTCGCGTGCTTTCGCGGTGCCAGGAAGGGCCGGCTCCAGTTCGAGGTCGCCCTCGATCCGGCTGTCCGGATCGGACTTGTCCGCCGCAAGCCGCCCAGGATGGGCGGCCTCGGCCTGCTTCAATGCTTTGAGCAGCAGACTCAAGGCTGGCTCCGGGCGCTGTCGGGCAGCAGCCGCTGGAATGGCTGAAGCGCGTCGTTGTCCAGCGTGGGGTTGGATACCACAGTGGGCCGCAGAAAAATCACCAGTTCGGTCTGGCTGTTGATGCGTTCATGCTGGCCGAACAGGGCGCCGATGCCTTCGGGGCGCGACAGGCCGGGCACGCCATCGCGCGCATTGTTGCTGTCGTCCTGGATCAAACCGCCGAGGACCACGGTCTGGCCGCTACGTACCTGCAGCAGCGATTCCATTTCGCGCACCTGGATGACGGGAATGGAATTCTTGACGCCCGCTTTTTCAAGGTCGGGATTGGGGTCGTCCACCGATCCCACCTTGCGCGAGATGGTGGGGCGCACGGTCAGCGACACCATGCCGTTCTCGTTGATCTGCGGCAGCACCGACATCACCACGCCGATGGGCACGGTATGTGCGGTGGTCGTGAACGTGGCGGGCTGGAGCACCGAACCTGTGGAGGATAACGCCCCCTGCTGCGACTGCACGGAAAAATAGACCAGGTTGTCGACCACCTTGAGGAGGGCCGTCTGGTTGTTCAGCGCCATGAGTTTGGGACTGGACAGCACCTTGGTCTTGCCGAACGATTCCAGCAGGTCGATGGCCGCGGTAAAGCCGTTGTTGCCGGTGTTGGTGTAAGTGGCCTGGATGAAAGGCGAAAGTGCGCCCGCCAGGGCATTGGTGCCGCCGCCTACGGTATTGATCGTCCAGCCGGTGGCGCCCTGCAGGGCCTTCGACCAGTCGATGCCGGCGCGGTACTGGTCCTTGAGCGTGACTTCGACGATGGTCGCCTCGATCAGCACCTGGCGCTGTGCGGACTGCATGACGCGGTCCAGGTACTGCTGCACCAGTTCTTGCTGTCTGGAGGTGCCCAGTACCGTCACGGTACCCGCGACCGGGTTGACCGCCACATCGTATTTGCCGTCGCTCGCCGGCTGGTTGGCAAACGCGGCGGTGAACAGGTTGGCGGCGCCCGCTCCGGCCTTGCTGGCCGCTTCGGCCTGCGAAACCCGTTCGGCGCGCTGGGCCTTTTCGGCTTCCAGCCGCGCCGCGCGTTCCTCGTTGCTCTGGGTGACGGCCCGCGTGCCGGCGAGCATGGTACGGATATTGTCGGCCAATACCGTCCACAGGTCGTTGTTCGACTGGCTGGCGACGGTGGTGGTGGAGGAGTTGCCGGCGCTGGTCGTGGCGGACGTGTTGCCGGTTCCCGTGCCGATGCCGCCGCCGGTGCTGGCGATCTGCGCCGCTACGCCGACGCTGGAGGTCGTATTGCGGGCGACGTTGACGTAATTGACCGTATAGGTCTTGACGTAGGGGGTGTCGGGCATGATCGACACCGTGCGGCCGTGCATTTCGTAGCGCAGGTCGGCCTGCCGCGCGATGCGGTCGAGAATGGCAGGCAGCGGCTCCTGCACGGCATTGAGCGAGACGTTCCCTGAGATGCCAGGGTACAGGTCGATGTTGTACTGGGTGTCGCGTGCGATGGAAAACAGCAGATCCTTCACCGGCACATCGTTGACCACGACGGTATAGGTCGGAACCGGCGCATTCAGCTTGGGCGGGGACAAGGCGGGGATGGCCTTGACGGGCGCGGGCGGCGGGCTGACGGGAACGGCTGTCGGGCTGGGACGGGTGATATGGTCGGGCGAGGTGTCGAATGCCCGCGGGGGGACGCAACCCGCCAGCACGAGGCTGGACAGCGCCAGACCCGTCAATACGGAGCGGTTCAACACTGCATTCATCATGAGGGCTCGTTAATGGGTAAATTGAGCATACGCTGAAGTCGTTTTGGGTGCAGGCCACGGCGCAAGACGCGCGGTTGTGTCATTCACAACAAGCGGCTTGCAACACCGGGATGCACCCAAAACGGCTCCAGCCCGGAGGGTTGCTGCGTATTCGGGCGTCTGCGGCGTTGCAGGGCTTGCGAATGGAATAACCATTCGCTGCGCCCAGCGCCTTGCATCCATCCCGAATACGCAGCAACGTATGCCCAATTTACCCATTAACGAGCCCTTATCCCGTTGGCAAGACTACGCTGCGCATTTTGCCGACCGTGCGCAGAAACGGCACGCCTGTAGACGTGGCGGGCAAGGAGCGCATAACCGCCATGGCTGCGTCCCGATTGGGGAATTCGCCCGCCAGGATCATCCAGGCGGGGGCGCCCTGGCTCAGGCCATGCAGCACCCGCACCGGCTGCGGCGTAACGGCGTTCAGATCCCCCAATAATACGGCTGCCTGCGCCGCTTCTTTAGCCGAGGCGATCTGGATCACGTGGGTGTCGGGTGCGGCGGTGACAAGCCAGCGCTGGGTTTGCCGCGCCAGTCCGGTCACGCGGCTGACCGGAACGGGGGTGGTCGGGCGGGGCGTACTCGTCGCTTGGGGCGGTACGGCAGGCGGCGAGGCCACGGGCGAGCGCGTCTGCCAGGCGACGAACGCGAGCAGGCCGAGCCCGGCGGCCAGGCCGGCACTCAGCCACGCCCAGCGCGGCAGCCGTGGTGTGGGTGCGGTTTGGGCGGGGGAGCGGATTTCGGCGTCGCCTGCCGCGGCGTCCAGATGTGCCCCGGTGAGCGTATGGGTTTGTCCGGCATAGGCCGCGAGCAGGGTTTTGTCGGCCAGGACGTTGATGCGGCGCGACAATCCGCCGGAAAGACGGGTCAACTGCGCGATCAGCGCCGCGGAAAACAGGTCGGGGCCGCGATAACCGGCCACCGCGAGCCGCGCACGCAAATACTCGGCGACTTCGGGCTCGGTCAGCGGAGACAGATTCAGGTTCAGGGTGATGCGGTCCTTCAACTGGCGGATGCGCGGATCGGCCAGCTGTGCGTCGAGTTCGGGCTGGCCGAACAGGATGATCTGCAGCAGCTTGTCGGTGGCGGTTTCCAGATTGGTCAGCAGCCGCAGGAATTCCAGGTTGTCGAGCGCGATGCCTTGCGCTTCCTCGACGAACACCACCACGCGCCGGCCTGCTTCGTGGCGGGTGAGCAGCGCGGCATTGAGCTGTGCCAGCCGGGCCTGCCGGCCCTCTGCGGCGGCGTCGATACCCAGGTCGGAAAGGATGGCGGCCAGCATGTCATCGGGCGACAGGGTGGGATTGCCGAGATAGACGCTGTCGATGGTGTCGGGCAGTTGCGCCACCAGCTTGCGGCATAACATGGTCTTGCCGCTGCCGACTTCACCCACGACCTTGATGATGCCTTCGCCCTGACCGATTGCGTACTGCAAGGCGACGAGCATTTCCCCCCGCTGGCCACCGGCATACCAGTATTCGGTATTCGGCGTGATGCGGAAGGGGGCTTCTTTCAGACCGAAATAGTCAAAATACACAGTGACGGTTTATTCGGTACCGTACGTCTGCATACGGCTGTATAGCGTGGTGCGGTTGATGCCGAGCAGCTTGGCGGCCTGCGACAGGTTGCCGTGGGTCATGTTGAGCGCCGCTTCGACGTAGGCTTTTTCCCACTGGCGCAGGGTGACGTCGAGGTTGAAGTTGGCCAGCGTCTGCAATTGCTTGCGCGCCAGTTCGATCAGCGCCTTGCTGTCGCTGGCGAGCGGAATCTCCTGCGGATAGGCCTGGTCGGTGTCGAGTTCGGCTTCCAGCTGCTGCGCATTGACCGACATGCCGGGGTATTTGGTCGTCAGGCGGATGGCGATGTTGCGTAGTTCGCGCACGTTGCCGGGGAAGTGGTAGTCCTCCCACATCTGCTGCGCGCGCGCGTCGAGGGAAAACGGCTGGCTCTTGGCTTCGCGGGCGTAGAAATCGCGGAAGTGATTGAGCAGCGTGAGTTTGTCCTGCCCCATTTCGCGCAACGGCGGCACCGCGATGGAGAACACCGACAGCCGGTGGTAAAGGTCGGCGCGGAAACGGCCGGCCTTGATCTCGGCACGCAGGTCGCGGTTGGTGGCGGTCACCACGCGCGCGTTGGAAAAGCGCGGCTGGGTCTCGCCGACGCGCTGGTATTCGCCGTTTTCCAGCACGCGCAGCAGCTTGGCCTGCAGTTCCAGTGGCAGTTCGCCGATTTCGTCGAGGAACAGGGTGCCATTCTCCGCTTCCTCGAAGTAGCCGGCGCGCGCGCTGGTGGCGCCGGTGAACGCACCCTTGGCATAGCCGAACAGCGTGGGCTCGACCAGCGTCGGCGAAATCGCCGCGCAGTTCAGCGCGAGATAGGGTTTGTGCGAGCGCGGCGACAGCTGATGCAGGCTGGAGGCGACGCGCTCCTTGCCGCTGCCGGATTCGCCCTCGATCAGCACCGGGAAGGGCGCGGCGGCGTACTGCTTGATCTGCTCGCGCAGCTTGTCCATCGCCGGGCTGTCGCCGACGATGCCCGAATCCTTGGCGGGGGCGGGCGTCTTGTCGGCGCTGCGCTCGGCATCCTGCACCAGCAGCGCGTTGAACAGGAGGGACTTCAGCCGTTCGGGTTCGCACGGCTTGGCGACGAAATCGATGGCGCCGAGCGCACGCGCGTGGCGTGCATTGGCCTCGTCGCTCTGGCCGGACAGGACGAGGATCTTGATGCTGGGGGAGATGCTCAGCAGGTCGGCAATCAGGGCGAAGCCCTCGTCGGGCTTGTGCGGCTGCGGCGGCAGGCCCAGGTCGACCAGGGCCAGTTGCGGCGGTTCGTCCAGCTGCATCATCAGGCTTTTCACCTGCGCCCGCGACTCGGCGGCGGAGATGTCGAAGTCCTTGCTCAGGACATAGGTGAGCGTGTCGGAGATCAGCGGATCGTCATCGACGATCAGCAGGCTAGGCTTGTTGGTTTGGACCACATGTCCTCCAGGTCGATTGGTACCGAAAGCGCGCCTGTATCTGCGTACAGGAGAAATTGTTGCGTGCGTGTCGGATTTTCGACGATTGTGCCAGAGACCCGGTCAAAGTTAAACCAGGAGGCACATATGGCGCGGGGTCCGCACCGCACACGAATAGATGTTAGCGGCGCGGGAAGCGGTGGACTTGAGACGCGGTCAGCTGTTTACCGGTTCGACGGCCACCCGGGTCCAACCCTCGCTGCGTTCGATCGGGTTGCCCAGAGCGATGAACTTGCGTTCCGATATGCCCTGAATCTGGAACATCTTGCCCAGCGTGAAATGGATCGGATCGAGGATGAGGGTCTTGCGGTCGCCGTCCAGCCACAGGCTGGGATGGGGCAGGCTGGCGCTGCTATTGTTGAATCCGTTGACGGTATACCCCGAGGTGGCGGTATCGTACAACATGGTCAGAGTGGGTTTTTCGGCCAGGGTTTCGATGCCGACCGAACTGGTGTCGTCGTTGAGGCGGGATAGCCGGCGCACGACCCCCAGCTGCCAGTCGCGGCTGTCGTGCGACTTGACGCCGATGAGCGCCCCCACGCGCAACCAGTCCTTGTCGCGCGATTCGACGATGGCGCCATATCCGTATTCACTTTCGTCGTTCATGACCCAGCGCTCGACATCCGGCGAAAGCTGGGTGGCGGGCAAGGTCATTTGCGAGACGCGTTCGCGCGTGCGGTCGGTGATGAAACCATACACCTGCACATCGTCGGCCTCGTTGTAATTCAGACCGGTTCCATAGGGCGAGACGCTGGCGGGCGTGGCGGCGGCCTTGACCTGGTTGATGATGGCGCTCAGGCCGTGGGTCACGTCGACCAGCCGCTTGACCGATTCGCGCGGCGCGCGGCGCTGCTCGCGCGTGGCCAGCGAAGCCCATTGGCGCTGCAGGTGTTCGAGCAACTCGAGGCTCTCGGCCGTGCGTGCGGTTTCGGTCAGGCCAAGTTGCGACGGCGAGGTGCCAGCCTGGAGTGCTGCGTGCAGTTCCTGCAGCTTGAGCAGCAGGTCTGTGGTTGCCCAGAAACGCAAGGGCTTGTCGGTATCGGGCTTGCGTACACGGCGCGGGCCGTGGTCGGCAGACAGGTCGACCACGAAGTTGTCTGTGCCGGCGTCGAGCCTGCGGTCCATCTTAAGCATGTCGTGCCAACCGCACAGCCAGCGATCGGTCTGGTCAAGCTGGCGCGGATAGAGCGTGCCGGAATGGGCCAGACTCAGCATCAGGATATGCAGATAGGCGGTCTCGCAACTGCAACCGGCCGTGTCCTCGGCGTAGGCCCACAGAGTCTGCCGATGAAAGCCTTCGGTCTCGGCGATGCGATACAGGTTGTGCAGTCGCAGCCAGAGTTTTTCGCCGGCTGGCAGATAGCGGATGGCACGCCATTTCAGCAGCTGGCCAAAGGTACGGATGGCGCGCAGGGTGATCAGCGGGATCGCGTCTTCGTGCTGTACCTTGCCGGCGGTACGTGCAAGATGCAGCACGAAAGCGTGATAGCCGCGCGCGACCTCCCAGTAGAGACCGTACACGGCGTGCCAGAGCTGGCTTTCGGCCGGGCGCGACATGCGCGGATTGCGCAGGTACTGGCGCACCAGCGTGTCCTGCAGGTCACGTGATTTTTCGTCCAGCAGCATGAAGATGGCCAGGCGATCTTTCGTGTATTGCGTCGAATTCTCGTTGAAGCGCTTGAGCGCATTGAGAATGGCTTCCTGGCATTTGAAAGCATCGCCGACAGGCAGGTTCTCGACCCAGCGGGATGCCGCCTTGAGATTGGCCAGCGGATCGTCGTTCCGTTTGCCGAACGGCGTCAGGTTGGCCAGGCGCGAAGCAAATTTATCTGCCAGTGAAGTCATGGTTTGGAAACGATCCCGATGTGACGAAGTGTGCCTTGAGGTACTTGGTCATGACTCCAGCAAATTCCATGCCATTCGTGTCCCATTGGTCAGGCCAGCCTGGTTTGGGCCCAGGCCTGCACCGATGCCAGCGCAGCGGGCAAGTGCCCCGGTTCGCTGCCGCCCGCCATGGCCATGTCCGGTTTGCCGCCGCCCTTGCCGCCGACCTGGGTGGCGACGAAATTCACCAGTTCTCCGGCTTTGATCCGGCCGGTGACGTCGGGCGTCACCGCGGCGATCAGGCTGACCTTGCCGTCGGCCACCGTGCCTAGCACCAAGGCGCAGGATTTAAGCTTGTCGCGCAGCTTGTCGGCCGTTTCGCGTAGCGCCTTGGCGTCGACGCCGTCGAGTTGTGCCGCCAGCACACGCACGCCATTGACGTCGGCGGCCTGCTGCGCCAGATCGTCGCCCTGGCTCGAGGCGAGCCTGGATTTCAGGCGATCGAGTTCCTTTTCCAGCGCGCGGCTGTGTTCCAGCAGTTGCGCCACCCGTTCGGCGGCATCGGCCGGGGTGGCCTTGACCAGTTGCGCAATGGCGTCGAGGTTCTTTTCGGTTTCGCCAAGGTAGGCGAGTACGCCGGTGCCGGTGGTTGCCTCGACCCGGCGGATGCCCGCCGCGACGCCGGTTTCCAGCAGGATCTTGAAGGCGCCGATGTCGCCGGTGCGCGCCACGTGGGTGCCGCCGCACAGTTCGCGCGAACTGCCGATGTCGAGCACCCGCACTTCGTCGCCGTATTTCTCGCCGAACAGCATCATGGCGCCGGTTTTCTGCGCGTCCTCGATCGGCATCACGCGCGCCTGCGTCGCCGTGTTGGCGAGGATTTCGGCGTTGACGCGCGCCTCCACCTCGCGGATCTGGGCGGCGGTCATCGGGCTCGGCTGCACGAAGTCGAAGCGGGTTTTCTCGCTGTCGACCAGCGAGCCCTTCTGCTGAACATGCTCGCCCAACACTTCGCGCAGCGCCTTGTGCATCAGGTGGGTGACCGAGTGGTTGCGCATGGTGCGGGCGCGCGCGTCCTCGTCGACGCGGGCGAGCACGGCGTCGCCGACCGCCAGCGAGCCGGTCTTCACCACGCCGTGATGGCCGAATACCTGCGCCTGGATTTTCTGCGTGTCTTCGACTTCGAACTGGCCGTTGGTGCTTTGCAGCACGCCGCGATCGCCGACCTGGCCGCCGGATTCGGCGTAGAAGGGGGTGTGGTCAAGCACCACCACGCCGACCTCGCCTTCCTTCAGTTCATTGACCGGGCTGCCGTCCTTGTACAGCGCAAGGACGCTGCCGTCGTGCGTCAGCGTGTCGTAGCCGTGGAAGGTGGTCGCTTCGCCCGAATACTCCAGTCCGGCACCGAGCTTGAACTTGCCGGCGGCGCGCGCCTGAGCTTTTTGTTGTTCCATGGCGCGATCAAAGCCCGTGATATCGACCTCGATTCCATGTTCTCGGCAAATGTCCGAGGTAAGGTCGAGCGGAAAGCCATAGGTGTCGTGCAGCATGAAAGCTGTGTTCCCATAGAGCGGAAGATCACTTTCAAGAACTACTTCAAGTTTCAGGAAGCTTTTTAACTCTGGAGTCAGGTCTTTAAAAGCAGACTTAAGGTGCTCCTCAATAGAGGAACGACTTTGAGTTTTTGGAATAACGCCGATAAGAGTCAGAGTTCCACTCTTGCCACTTGCTTTCGCAAAGTTCTGAATCTCTTTTCTTAATGAAAGAAGATTTGAGAGTAGGGCTCTAGTGTCAGTTGCGTTATTCAGTAACTTAACTTCGACAAAAATTTCCTCTTTTTTTGTGTGGAAGAGGCCGTCTACGTGCTGACGTAACCCGCTTCTATCGTTTAGTCCAACTTCTTCAAAAAACTCGTCGTCGTTGCTGAATTTTCCTCCGAACCATTGGATTGCTCTCTCTTTTGGAGAGATCGCTCGCTCCAATATTTTCATTCCGCTGTCGATGGTCTCGAAGAAGCGTTCCTCTTCCTGGCGCAGTATGTCCATGACGCGCGTCTGCGCCTTGACGAGTTCAGGGTAGGCCTCGCCCATCACCGCTGCCAGATCGGGCACGATGCGGTGGAAGAAGGCCGCGCGCGCGCCCAGCTTGTAGCCATGGCGGATGGCGCGGCGGATGATGCGGCGCAGCACGTAGCCGCGGCCTTCGTTGCCAGGGATGACGCCGTCGACGATGAGGAAGGAACAGGCGCGGATATGGTCGGCGATGACCTTGAGCGAGTTGTTCGCCAGATCGCTCGTGTTCGTCTCGCGTGCCGCTGCGGCGATCAGTGCCTGGAACAGGTCGATCTCGTAGTTGGAATGCACGTGCTGCATCACTGCCGAGATGCGCTCCAGCCCCATGCCGGTGTCGACGCTGGGCTTGGGCAGCGGGTGCATGGTGCCGGACTCGTCGCGGTTGAACTGCATGAAGACGTTGTTCCAGATTTCGATGTAGCGGTCGCCGTCTTCCTCGGGGCTTCCTGGCGGGCCGCCGTAGATGCCTTCGCCGTGGTCGTAGAAGATCTCGGTGCAGGGGCCGCAGGGACCGGTGTCGCCCATCGCCCAGAAGTTGTCGGAGGCGTAGCGCGCACCCTTGTTGTCACCGATGCGGACGATGCGTTCCTTCGGCACGCCGATGTCGTTGTGCCAGATGTCGTAGGCCTCGTCGTCCTCGGCGTACACCGTGACCCACAGCTTCTCGGTCGGCAGCTTGAGCACCGTGGTGAGATATTCCCAGGCGTACTTGATCGCATCCTGCTTGAAGTAGTCGCCGAAGCTGAAGTTGCCCAGCATCTCGAAGAAGGTGTGGTGGCGCGCGGTGTAGCCGACGTTCTCCAGGTCGTTGTGCTTGCCGCCCGCGCGTACGCAGCGCTGCGACGACACTGCGCGGGTGTAGGCGCGCTTGTCCTGGCCGGTGAAGACGTCCTTGAACTGCACCATGCCGGCGTTGGTGAACAGCAGGGTGGGGTCGTTGCCCGGCACCAGCGGGCTGGACGGGACGACGGTGTGGCCCTTGGAAGCGAAGAAATCGAGGAAGCTCTGGCGAATGGCGCTGCTTTTCATGGTTTTGGTGTGGTGTCGTGCGTGAACGTCGGACAATAAGGCATTGTATCCGTTAAAGTTCCGCCCTTACAGGCGGCAGGGGCAGGGAACATGGACGACGAGGCGGTCATCGCGGCGACGCGGCAATGGATCGAGAAGGCAGTGATCGGGCTGAACCTGTGCCCGTTCGCCAAGGCGGTCTACGTGAAAAACCAGGTGCGCTACGTGGTGAGCCACGCGCCGCATCTGGACGGCCTGCTGGAAGACCTCGACCGCGAACTGGATTTCCTCACCGCTGCCGACCCCGGGGAAATCGACACGACGCTGCTGATCCACCCGACGTTGCTGGTGGATTTCCTCGATTTCAACGATTTCATGCAACTGGCCGAGGCCGCCGTGGGCGAGCATGGGCTGGACGGCGTGATCCAGATCGCCAGCTTCCACCCGGCCTTCCAGTTCGAGGGTACGGATCCCGACGACATGGGCAATTACACCAACCGCGCGCCGTTTCCCACCCTGCACCTGCTGCGCGAGGCAAGCATCGAACGTGCGGTCGCGGCGTTCCCCGAGGCCGGGACGATCTACGAACGCAACATCGAGACGCTTGAGGCTTTAGGGCAAACGGGATGGACCACCCTGTGGACAGCCCATGCCAAATCCTAGCTGCCGCAACCGCCGCAACAACTCCCGTTCGCATGCGGGGATTGTGGTGCCTCGACGAGCACGCCCGCTTCGGCGAGCGCTGCCACCAATTGCGTACGTGTCGTCGTTTTATCGTCTATGTGCGCATACAGACGTGCAGGGGAATCCAGAAATGACACGTCGTGTACGCCAGGGATCGCTTTCAGACGTGCACCGGCACGTTCCGTGGCTTCGGCGCTGACGGATCCGACGATATGTAGGGTCTCGGTTTTCATGTTTGCTCTTTCATGGAAAAAATAGAGGTGGCGAGAAGCTTGGCGGCAGGGTCATCCGTACTGGTTGTCCTTTCCGCAAGGACAACCAATTTAACATACAAATAAAATACATGTTAGATGGGGATAAACGCACGCTACTTTCAACCCTTGGGTCTTAGCACCCATTGCGGTCCCTGCGACGCCCCGCTAAGGTTGGCGCCTTATGGGTGGCTGGAATAATCATGTCGAATCAATCCCGCATTCTTGAACTGCGCCAGGCACTGTCGCGCGTCATCGTCGGCCAGGACAGCCTGCTCGATCGCCTGGTGGTCGGCCTGCTTGCAGGCGGGCACGTGTTGGTGGAGGGGGTGCCGGGGCTGGCCAAGACGACCGCCGTGAAGACGCTCGCTGCTGCAATCCATGGCAGTTTCCGCCGCATCCAGTTCACCCCTGACCTCCTGCCGGGCGACCTGACCGGTACTGACATCTATCACGAAGGCCAGTTCGAATTCATCGAAGGGCCGCTGTTCCACGAGATCATCCTCGCCGACGAGATCAACCGCGCCCCTGCCAAGGTGCAGGCCGCGCTGCTGGAAGCGATGCAGGAGCACCAGATCACGGTGGGCGGGGTGACGCGCCCACTGCCACCGCTGTTCATGGTGATGGCGACGCAGAATCCGCTGGAACAGGCGGGTACCTATCCGCTGCCGGAGGCACAGCTGGATCGCTTTCTGTTGCATGTGGCGCTGGATTATCCGAGCGATACAGAGGAACTCGACATCTTGCGCCGCGATCGCACGCATGCGGCAAGCGCGGGCCATGCGCCGGTCGCGGCGGTAATCGATACGGCCACCGTGCTGGCCGCGCGCGAGGAGGTGCAGAAAGTGCACGTGTCGGACGAGGTCGAGCGCTACATCGTCGCCTTGGTACGTGCGAGCCGCGAACCCGGCGAATGGCGCGCCGACTGGGCGCAGGCGGTGGACGTGGGTGCCAGCCCGCGCGCCTCGCTCGCCCTCCTGCATGCCTCGGCCGCTGCGGCGTATCTGCGCGGCCGCGACTACGTGACGCCGGACGACGTGCGCGACCTGGCGGCCGACTGCCTGCGTCATCGCATCACCTTGAGCCTCGACGCGCGTTTGCTGAAACTCGACCGCGACACCTTCATCACGGGCCTGCTCGAGGCCGTGCCTGCACCGTGATACGGGCGCGGCTCAAGCGGCTGGCGCGCCTGCGCGTGCAGGCCGAGACCCCGGCATCGGTCCACGCGCCACTGATCACAGCCACCGACATCGCCGAACTCGCGGCGCAGGCCAGCCTGCTGGCCACGCTGCCTGTGCGCGAGGTGCACGACCACCATGCAGGCGACTGGGCGTCGCGCTGGCTGGGCCGCGGGCTGGATTTCGAGGAATCGCGCCTGTACAGCCCGGGTGACGACATCCGCGACATGGACTGGCGCACCACCGCGCGCACCGGCCGCCCACACCTGAAAATCTACCGCGAGGAGCGCCAGCCGATGGTGCACCTGGTGGTCGATCGCGGCGCCACGATGCGCTTCGGCACGCGCCGCCGGCTCAAGGTGGCGCAGGCCGCACGGGTGGCGACGGTGCTGGCGTTCGCCGCCGCCGGGCACAACGGCGTCATCGGCGCCACGCTGTGGGATGCGCAGGATGAAAGCCTGCCCACGCGCCATGGCCGCCTGGCGGCGCTCGCGCTGATCGAACAGGCGGCGGCAGCCTGTCCGCCGCTCAGCGATCCCACGCCGACCGACACCCTGCACCACGCCGACCGTCTCGCCACGCTGGAAGCGAGCCAGCCGCGCGGTGCGCGGCTGGTGTTGATCAGCGATTTCGCCTGGCTGGTCGACGATCATGCGGCGCAGCTGGCGCGGCTGGCCGCGCGCCTCGACGTGTGGGCAATCCAGATCATCGACGCCGCCGAGCGCGCCCTGCCGGAGATGGGGGCGGCGTGCTTTCACGACATGGCGAGCGGCCAGCGGGTGTGGCTGGACACTGCGCAGACCGCGGTGCGAGGCGCCGTCCGCACGGCATTCACCGACCATCTGGCAGCGCAGGCTGCTCGCCTGGCCCGTGCCGGCGTGCGCCATCAGCAGGTGGACAGCGACGCCGACGATCTGGTCGCTTTACTCGCACATGGCTGACCCGCGCAACGATCTGGCCGACATCATCGTGCCGTCCACGCCTGCCATGGCGGCGTCGGCCGGCCATAGCCTGTTGCTGTGGGCAGCCGTGGGGCTGGCAAGCGTGGTCTGCGTCATGCTGCTCGCCTGGTTGTGGCATCGCCGCCGTCCGGTGCGTGCCCTCCATGCGATTGCCGCTGCGGCGGCGCAGCGGCAGGGTACGCCGCCGGCACTGGCTGCTCGGCTCGACGCCTGGGCGCGCATGCGTTTCCGGCTGGCGCGGGTGGACGCGGCACGTTGCCCGCCCGGCCTCGATCCTGCCATGTGGTCCGACTGGGCGATGGCGCTGGAGCAGGTGCGGTTTGGGCCCACGCAGCCCGATAGTTTCGCGGTGCTGGCGCGTTTGTGTGAAAGCGCCCGCCCGTGGAGACGTCATGTTTGAACTGGCGCACCCCGATTGGCTATTCCTGCTGCTGCCGGTTGCGGGCTGGGGCTGGCTGGCCTGGCGGCGCGCTGAGGGAGAAACGCCGGGGGTGGTCCTCAACCACCCGGCGCTGCCGCTGGCGCAGGTCAGGCGCCTGCCTGCACCCAGCCTGCGTGGGCCGGCCGTATTGCGCGGATTGGCGTTTGCCCTGCTGGTGCTGGCCCTGGCGCAGCCGCGCGAAGTCGGCGGCTGGATCACGCCGCCACCCGAGGGGCGCGACATCGTGCTGCTGATCGACACCTCGCTCACCATGAGCATCCGCGATTTCAAACAGGGCAGCCGCGAAGTCGAACGCATGACGGTGCTGAAGGACACGCTGACGCGCTTTATCCAGGGCCGCCCGGGCGACCGCTTCGGCGTGATCGTGTTCGGCAGCGAGGTGGCGACGCTGACGCCGCCGACCTTCGACCGTGCCCATGCCATCGCCCAGCTCCAGCGCATCCAGGTCGGCATGGTGGGCGGCGATACCGCGCTTGGCGACGCGCTCGGCATGGCGCTGAAGCAGGTGCGCACGCGCCGTTTGCGCCCGGCCATCATCCTGGTGAGCGACGGCGCCGACAACAACGCCGGCACCCTGACGCCGGCCGAATCGCTGGCCGTGGCGCATCAGGCCGGGGTGGCGATCCATGCCCTGCAATTCGGCAGCGATCCCTATGCGGCGGGGCGCGCGACGCGGATCGACATCGACCCGCAGCCCAGCCTGGCTGACTTGGCGCGCCTCACCGGCGGGTATTACGACGACATCCGGAGCGCGGCCGACGCCACGCGGGTGATCCAGGCGGTGGGCCGGCTCGAGCCCACGCTGGCGTCGCCCGCCCGCCACCGCCAGGTGCGCGAGTGGTACTGGCTGGCGCTGGCGCTGGCGGCAATCGCGCTGGTCGCCGCGCAAGGATGGGTCCTGAGGCGCACGGCATGACGGACGTGTGGACGAATCTTCTCTGGCGCGAGCCGCTATGGTTGTGGCTCGCGGCGGTGCCGCTGCTGCTGGCCGGCTGGCGTGCCCGACGCCGCGCGCGCGTGCTGCGCTATGCCGATGCCGACTTGCTGCCATGGGCGGCCAACCTGTCGACGGCGAAGCGCGACGCCTGGCCGCGCGCGCTGGCGCATGCCCTGGCCTGGGCGCTGCTGGCGCTGGCGGCGGCGGGCCCGCGCCTGCCGCTCGACTGGCGCGAAGGGCAGACCGCGCCGCGTCATGTCGTCACGGTGATGGTGGCACTGGACGTATCGGCTTCGATGCACGCCAGCGATATCGTGCCGGATCGCCAGACGCGCGCGCGCCTCGAATTGCTGGACTGGCTGCCCAAGCTTCAGGGCGAGCGCGTGGGCTTGATCATCTACGCAGGCGAGGCGGGCGTGCTGCTGCCGCCGACCGACGATCTCGACCTGCTGCGGCGTGCGCTCGACCAGGTTGATTCGCACCTGATCGAAGCGCCGGGCACCAACCTGGCGGCGGCACTCGATCTGGCGCGCGCGCAACTCGCCGCTGCGCCCGGGCATGCCAAGGCTGTGTTGCTGGTGAGCGATGCCGAAAGCGACAGCGTCGAACCCGCCGCACAGGCGTCCGTGGAAGCCCTGCGTAAAGCACATCTGCCCTTGTTCGTGCTGGGCGTGGGAAGCGAGGCTGGTGCGCCGGTGCCGCTGCCCGATGGCGGGTTTGCCGAACGCGACGGCGTGCGCGTGCTGAGCCGCATGGATGCGGCAACGTATGGCCAATGGGCGCGTTCGACCGGCGGCCGCTTCGTCGAGGCTGTCGATGGCGACGGCGACTGGGCAGCCCTGAACGACGGCGGGATTGCCGCGCTGCCGGGCGATCCGGTGGCGGCCGGGTCGGTACGCGCCTGGCGGGAACTTTATGCCTGGTGTCTTGTGCCGGCACTGGCGCTTTTCATGGCGGTGTATCTGCCGCGTCGCGCGGTGGCGACCGCCGCTGTGGCTGTACTGTTTGCGACCTTCGCCCCGTCGCCTGCGCAGGCCGACGAGGCGGCAGCCTGGCAAGCATGGCAGGCCAAACGTTATGCCAGCGCGCAAACCCTGTATGCGCAGCTTGGCGGCTACGCCGGCCAGATGGGTGCGGGCGCCGCCGCCTGGCGGCAGGCGGACTACGCGGCGGCGGTACGGCATTTCGGTGCTGCCCTGCTGCTGGCGGCGAATGACCGCGAACGCGCCGACGCGCTCTACAACCTGGGGAACGCGCACTACACACGCGGGCAATGGCTGGCCGCCGTCGAAGCCTATCAAACCGTGCTGCGCATGCGGCCCGCCGATACCCGCGCGCGCGCCAATCTGGAAACTGCCTGGCACAAGCTGCAGCGCCAGTTACACGACGCGCCGATGCCGAGCGATCTGCGCAGCCGGCATGGCTTTCTGGCCGAGGGCCGTATCCAGACCGACAATGCGGATGGCCGCATGCCGGACGAGCCGGAAATTGTGGCGCCCGGCATGCAGGTCGAGCGCGGCCACGCGCCAGGGGAAAGCGCGCGTGCCGCCGCGCCGGCCGGATCGCAGGCCGGGATCGGCGTCGACAGCCGGCTCGCGCCATCCGGGCTGAAGAAGCTGGCGCGGCTGCAAGATCACCCGCAGACGATGCTGCGGAACCTGCTCAAGCAGGATGCGAGCAGCCAGCCCGGGGAGCGGCCGGCATGGTAAGGCTCATCATCGCCTGGGCGCTGCTCGCATGCGGCGTGGCCCACGCGGCCGCGCTGACGGCGCGGCTGGACAAATCGACGATGGCGCTGGGTGAACCCGTCACGCTGACCCTGCGATCGCGCGACGCCGATCTCGACAAACTGGACACGGCCCCGCTCGACGCCGCGTTCGATGTGTTTTCGCGCACGCGCAGCCAGGATGCGGAGGGCGACACGCTGGTGCTGACGTTGTACCCGCGCAGGGCGGGGGCGCTCAGCGTGCCGGCGCTCTCCATCGAAGGCCGGCGCGGCACCGCGCTGCCGCTGACGGTGGCCGACGGCAGCGGCACCGTACCGCGCGTGACCGCGAACTGGACGCTCGCGCCCGCCGAACCGCGGGTGAACGAGCCGGCACGCCTGACGCTGTCCATCTGCGACGACGGCAGCCTGCAATGGCAGCGTCCGGGCTTGCCGACGCATATCGGACGCGTCGTGCGCGCCTTGGGCGAAGACGAAGGCGAGGGTATGCAGGGCGGCGAACCCTGTACCCTGCACCGCTATTACTGGGCCTTGCTAGCGACCCGAAGTGCGACCGCCACGGTCGCCGTTCCCATGCTTGACGCCAGTCGTTTCGGCGAACGCCTGCGTTTCCCCGGGGCGGAATTGAGCTACCGCGCGTTGGCTCTTCCGGCCTGGTTGCCGGCACACGTGCCGCCGGTCGCGCCGCTGGTGAACGCCGGCCCCCTGCCCGCGCGCTGGCCGTTGCAGCGCCCGCTGGCCTGGCGCATTGACGTGACAGGCGGCTACAGCGAAGACGACCTGCAAGCCCTGCTCGACCTGCAATTGCGCGATTCGCCCGCGCTGGGCGTGTATCCGCCGCTGATCGAGACGGAAGCAATGGACGCAGTCGATTCGCCGCTGTCGCGCTACCGGATCACGCTCTATCTGCAACCGCGTGTCGATGGCCGCGTGATCGTGCCGACGTTCCGTTTGCCGTGGTACGACGCCGGGCGCGGTCGACTGGCCAGCATCGCGATTCCCGGCAAGGCACTGGACGTGTTCGATCCGCGCTGGCGTCTTGCGTGGCAGGTGACCGCTGCGGGGGCGGCGGCGTTGCTGCTGGTCGCCGCCGGCTGGAGGGTTCGTCGCATGGTGCGCTGGCGCTTGGCGCGGCGGCGGGGCCTGCACGCGATTCGTGCCGCGGTGGATTGGGATTCGTTGGCACACGCGGTGCGCCGGTTCTCGCTGACCGGCCAGTCGGAAGCGCCCAGTCTGGGCGCATGGCAGCGGCGGATGCAGCAGGAAACGGGGCGCTGCGTGGATGATAGGCTGGTGGCCGCGCTGGAGGCACGATGCTACGGACAGACTTCGTCTACCGAAGTGGATGCGAGGGCAGCTTGGATGGATGCCTTGTCGAGGGCGCGCCCCGTATCAGTCAACCTCAAGCAATGGAGCGCGCGACCATGAAAACGCATTCACTCGAAATACGCGCGATAGGGCGTCCGGTCATTGCGGCACTGGTGCTGATTGCAAGCCAGGCCATGGCTGGCCCGCCTTTCATGACCGACGATCCGGTGCCGGTCGATTACCGGCACAGCGAGTTCTACATCTTTTCCACCCAGGACAGGGCCAGGGATGGGAAGAACAGCGCCTTCCCGGCTTTCGAATTCAACTATGGCGTGCTCCCTGACACGCAACTGCATCTTGTCGTCCCGTTTGCCCGAAGCGCGCCGAACGACACGTCCGTGGAGTCGGGGCTGGGGGACGTGGAAATTGGCGTGAAGTATCGCTTCGTCCAGGAAACCGGATCGTCGCCACAAATCGGCATCTTTCCCATGGCCGAGCTTGCAACGGGGGATTCCAGCAAAGGGCTGGGCAACGGCAGGACATGGTGGCGATTACCCGTCTGGATTCAGAAGGGCTGGGGTGAATGGACCACGTATGGCGGCGCCGGGTATGTCGTCAATCGCGCGGCAGGCCAAAAGAGCTATCCCTTCGCGGGATGGCTGCTGCAGAAGGACGTCGGCGAAAAATGGACGCTGGGCGGGGAGGTGTTCGCGCATGGCAAGGATACGGTCGACGGCCAGGCAACCACCCTCCTGAATTTTGGGGGCCTCTACAAGTTCACGCCGGACTTCAATCTGTTGTTTTCCGCCGGCCACAGCATCAAAGGAGAAAGTCACACGGTCGTTTATCTGGGGCTGTGGTGGGCTTTTGGCGGTGGCGGAAACGAACGACAATCCGGATCCGATGATGAAGCCCAGAATCGCTGGGCGCTTTCGCAACGATAGCCCGGTCCACACGGCGAACAAGACGATGCCATCCCAGTCCCCTTCCTCAACGCCGGCCGGCAGCACAAGCGGGCGAGATTCGGCCTGGTCGGTTTTTCTCGTCTTCCTGCGCCTTGGCCTGACCTCCTTCGGCGGCCCCATCGCGCATCTGGGCTACTTCCGCGACGAGTTCGTGACGCGCCGGCGCTGGTTGACGGAACGCAGCTATGCGGACCTGGTGGCGCTCTGCCAGTTTCTGCCCGGGCCGGCGAGCAGCCAGGTCGGGATGGCGCTGGGACTGTCGCGGTCGGGCTACCGCGGGGCGCTCGCGGCCTGGGCGGGCTTCACCCTCCCGTCTGCGATCATCATGATCCTGTTTGCGCTGGGAGTCACCCGCTACGGTGGCGCCATCGCTCCCGGCACGCTGCACGGTCTGAAGGTCGTTGCGGTCGCGGTGGTGGCGCAGGCGGTATGGGGCATGGGGCGCACCCTGTGTCCGGATGTGCGGCGCGTCACGTTCATGGCAATCGCCGCGTGTGTCATCCTGGCGGTGCCGTCGGCGTGGGGGCAGGTTGGCGTGATTGCTGCCGCCGGCGTTGCAGGCCTGCTGCTGTTCCCGCGCCCACAGGCCGCCACCGCGCACGATCCCTTGCCTGTTACGCTCAGCCGCCGTGCCGGGGGTCTCTGGCTGTCGCTATTCTTCGCCCTGCTGGTCGGCTTGCCGATCTGGGCCCGGCTGTTTCCGGGTCAAGTCGTGGCGATGGTGGATGCCTTCTTCCGTGCCGGGTCGCTGGTGTTCGGCGGCGGACACGTCGTGCTGCCGCTGTTGCAGGCCGAAGTCGTGCCGCCCGGCTGGATCGGCAATGAATCTTTCCTCGCGGGCTATGGTGCCGCACAGGCCGTCCCCGGCCCGTTGTTCACGTTCGCTGCGTTTCTTGGCGCGTCCATGAACACCGGTCCGTCCAGTTGGGTGGGCGGCATGATCTGTTTGATGGCTATTTTTGCCCCGTCGTTTCTGCTTGTCGCCGGGGCGTTGCCGTTCTGGGAAGGCCTGCGCCGCAGTGTGCATACCCAGGCCGCGCTGGCCGGGGTCAATGCGGCAGTGGTCGGGCTGCTTCTGGCCGCGCTCTACCAGCCGGTCTGGACGAGTGCGATCCAGCAGCCGCGGGACTTCGGTTTGGCGCTGGCGGCGCTGGTGGCACTGATGTTCTGGAAGCTGCCGCCGTGGCTGGTTGTCATGGGGGGCGGTGCCGCGGGATGGATCTTGAGTGTCGTGAGGTGAGGGGACTTCTGTCTTCCGGCTGGAAAACGTCGCTGGGCCGCAGCCATGAGATACGGAAGCAAGGTGGCTGTTTGAGTTCCTGCCGGGCGCGCGGGAGTCTCGCGCAAATTCACGTGCCGCTTGGCCAAAAGAGAAAGGGGCTTGCGCCCCTTTTTTTCTGCACGGTTCCGAAACTCAGGACACCCCGCCCTTGTAGTCGGCGATGCCCGGGTTGGATTTTCCGACACCGACGATCTTGGGCTCGTTCAGCTTCAGGCCCTTGATGACCTTCTTGTCGCGCAGGTAGGTGGCGACGACCTCCCAGATCGGTTCGCCGGCGACACCTTCACCGACCGGCGCCCAGCCGGCAACCTTGTAGGTCTTGTGAGCATCGACCGGCTTGCCCTTGATGCGCATGTCGGTGATGCGTTTGCCGATCGTCGCGTTCGGATTGACGGTGTATTCGATGCCGCCCACGCGCACCATGTCGCCGCCCTGCTGGTAATAGGGGTCGGCGTTGAAGAGGTTGTCGCAGACGTCTTCCATGATGGTCTTGATCGTCTCGCCGCTCATGCTGGTCAGCGTGGTCTGCGGATAGGTGATCGCCGTCTGGTCCATCAGGCGTTCCATCGTGATGTCCTCGCCCGGCAGCAGGGTGGTTCCCCAGCGGAAGCCCGGCGAGAACGCGGCATCCGCGCCCTTGACCTCCATCATCGCGTCGACCAGCAACTGGTCCCAGGTGCCGTTGAAGTTGCCACGGCGATACAGGAAATCATCGGAAACGGCGAGTTTTTCGTTCAGTTTCTTCTCGTAGGGCGCGCGCACTTTCTTGATGTAGGCGTCCATCCCCGGGTCGGCCGGCAGCAGGTTGGAGAACACCGGCAGCAGGCGGTACTTGTAGCTCACCACGCGCTTGCCCTTGACCTCGAAGTCCATCACGCCGAGGAATTTGCTGTTGGAACCGGCATTGGTCACCAGCGTGATGCCCTTGGCGTTCTTGACTTTGACCGGTTGCGGTACGCCGTCGTGGGTGTGTCCGCCGAAGATGGCGTCGACGCCGGTGACGCGGCTGGCCATCTTGAGGTCGACATCCATGCCGTTGTGCGACAGCACCACGACCACCTGCGCGCCTTTGGCGCGTGCCTCGTCCACCCATTTCTGCATGCTGTCGTCGCGGATGCCGAAGCTCCAGTCGGGGACCATGTAGCGCGGGTTGGCGATCGGGGTATAGGGGAAGGCCTGGCCGATCACGGCAACCTTGACCCCGTTCATTTCCTTCATCACATAGGGCTTGAACACCTGGTCGCCGAAGTCGTTGGTGACGATGTTCTGTGCGACGAACTCGACGCCCGCTTTCTTGAAATCCTTGTTGACGATTTCCACCACGCGGTCGGCGCCGAAGGTGGCTTCCCAGTGCGGCGTCATGATGTCGACGCCCAGTTTGATGCCGGCGTCGACCATGTCCTGCGCGTCGGTCCACAGCGAGGTGGCGGAGCCCTGCCAGGTGTCCCCGCCGTCGAGCAGCAGGGCGCCGGGGCGTTGCGCACGCAGTTTGTCCACCAGGGTTTTCAGGTGGGCAAAGCCGCCGACCTTGCCGTAGACCTTGGCGGCCTCGGTGAAGTCGAGGTAGGTGAATGCGTGGGCTTCGGCGCTGCCTGGCTTGATGCCGTAGTGCTTCAGCAGATTCTGGCCGACCAGATGGGGTGCCTTGCCGAGCGCACTGCCGACGCCCAGATTGACGTTGGGTTCACGGAACCAGATGGGCAGCAGCTGGGCATGGCAGTCGGTGAAATGCAGCAACGAGACGTTGCCGTGGCGCGGTACATCGTAGAAATTAGACGGCACCTTGCCGCCCGCCAGTGCGGACTTGCTGTCCAGTGCCATACCGGACGCAGCGGCGACAGCGAGTAGTTGCAGGAACTCGCGACGGTTCATGTGCATGGAATTTTCCTCAGGGATGTCAGGGGTGAAGGGGAATATTATTCGTATTGTCGGTTTACGAATGCCGCCCGTAAATAGTAGCTCCCGCTCATATTCAAAAGGGCCGGCCCGATAAACCAAACGAAAAAGCCCGGTTGCCCGGGCTTTTTCATGTGTTGCAGCGACTTACTTGCGGAACACCGACGCCTTCATCGGCAGACCGTTCGACATCGCGGAGTGGAAATACTCCAGGTCGTTCATGACGGTGCTGTCCTGGGCGGGCGGTACGGCGCGGATCATCTTGAAGCAGCCCGAATAGCGGCCCTGCAACGTCACGAGGTTCTCGCCGCCGCGGAACACCGGCCAGTGCACGGCCTGGCCGACCACTGGAGAGAGCAGTTCGGAACGCAGATGGCTGCCGGCATTCTGGACGTGGCAGGTGGCGCAGGCAAAGTTGAGTTGTCCCGTGCGCCGGAAGAAGGTTCGTTTGCCGTCTTCATATGCGGCCATGGCCTTGGGGCTCTGGACCTTGACGTTCATGATCATGCCATCGGACAGGGTCCGCATGTAGGCACTGAGTACACCGATGGTCTTCGGGTCGCTGAGCTTGAAGGGCGCTTCGCCATTCGCCACGCGACAGTCGTTGACGGCGTCTTCCAGCGTCACGACCTTGCCCTTGGCCTCGTCGAACATGGGGTAGTTGCCGGCGATCATCTTGCCGCCGTTCGGCAGGCAATCAGCATAGGTCTTGCCGTTCTTGAAAGGGGTTTCCCACATCTTGCGGCCGGCATCGATCTGCGAGTCGAAGGGCGGGAATTCCATGATGGCGTCGTACTGCGCCTTGCTGTCGGGGTCGAAAGCCAGTGCGCCGTAGACATAATCTTCGAGCTTGACGTTGGGATATTTGGTTGAGTAGTACTTGATGAGGTCCTGCTTGTCCTGCTCGGGCGAAGCGTACGCCGTAGCAACCCCCAGGACCATGCCCAAGCCTGCCATCCCTGTCAGCAGTTTCATGATGATTTGTTGTTTCATGCCGTCCTCCAGAAACCTGATGATTTGAAGCGGAAGCGGGGCCTGACGCCCCGCTCGTGTGGTGCCCGACTCAGCCGATGATGGCTTCGGCGCTATTCTTGTCGCCTTTGTTATCGGCCCAGTTGACGACGACCTTGTCGCCTTTTTTCGGCCCCTTGACCTTGAATCCCAGGTAGGGGTTCTTGGACACGCCGCCGGAGAGGCCGGCATCCAGCACTTTCGCGCCGTTGACGGTGGCCGTCACGTCGGTGATGTAATGGGCCGGGATCAATTGGCCGGTCTTGGCGTCTTTACGCAGGCCGGTTTCCATCGGGTGGTTCATCAACACTTTGACATCGGCAACATCGCCGGCCATCGTGGCGCGGATACGCATCGGTTCAGCCATTTGGCTTTCCTTTCCTAAAAATGTATGTCCCCTACGAAGGGGTATTCAATTCGATCGATCGAGTGGCTGGGAATTAACCGCCGCAGCCGCCAATGGTGACCTTGACTTCCTTGGCCGCCGTATAGGATTTGCCGCCAGCTGTCACCACGGCGCGAACCAGGGAGGTTTGCCCCATCTTGATGCGGGTCGACACATAGCCTTCGGCGCCGCCCATCAGGCTGAAGTCAGCCACCAGGGGCGTTGCATTCTTTTCGGCCAGGATGGCAATGGCGGTGGTGCCGGCGATACCGCTGGTCACTTCCACCGGTACCACGGCGCCGTTTTCGGCGATGTCCGGGGCCTTGATGGTGATGTCCTTGGAATCGGCAGGCGCGTTTGCACCCATGTTCTTCAGTGCATCACCGACATTCTTGGCCTCAAAGGCGCTACGCGGGACGCCCGCCAGGGCCTGGGTGGGCTTCAGCAGGCCGGCGGCCACGGCCACGGCCACGGTGCCTGCGCCTGCGGCGCCTTTCAGTACGTTTCTACGAAGTGCATTCATTTGGGCATATCTCCTGATTGAACAATGCAACGGGTAATTACAGACCGTATATGAAGTCGGCCACTTTATCGATCTCGGCTTCCGTCAACACGCCGTTCTTGCCGAACGGAATCATGCTGCTGGATGGATTGGCGACGGTCGCGTCCCAGATCTGGGCGCGCAGCTTGGCTTTGTCGGGATAGCGCGCGCTCATGGCGATCAGCGGCGGGCCGATCAGACCGGGGGATTCCGCATCGGGCACGGTCGGCATGGCATGGCAGGCCAGGCAGTTGCCTTTTGACCTGTCGAACGCAATTTGTTTGCCGGTGAGTTCCTTGGTGGTGTCGGCGGCGAGCGCACTGCTCGTCAGCGTGATGGCGCCCAAAGCACATGCCGTGATTAGCTGATGCAACTTTCGCATGGTCATCCTCCTCGTTTTTGACTTGATGGTGAAAGCGTCTGCAGCTTGGAAGTGCCATGCAGTGAACGCTATCCAATAATGGATGAACCGAAGCATAGTGGAATTGCTTTTTGCCATGCAAGGCCAAGCGGGATTTTTTACGGCAAAATCGCAGGGTAAATTCCTACCAGCGGCGCCAAATATAGGGTTTTGCAGCAAAGAGCTATTTTTTGCGCTGCGATTTTTCGGCCTCCTGCCATTCGCGTCGCCGCGCTTCGGCGGCGGACATTTCATGAAAACTGCCATCTCCAGCCTTGAGGCCGAGATTGATTTGTTCGATGGCAGCGACCAGATTGCCACTCAATGCGTCGGCCTCGGCCTGGGCGCTGTGGCTCAGCAAGCGCTGGCCGAGTTGGGCGTGGGCCTGGGCAGCGAGCCGCCACAGACGGCGGTCGAGTGGGTAGAGCGCGAGCTGCCCATTGACACGTGCCAGTGCGTCGCGGTTCTGGCCTGTGGTCAGCAAGGCATTGATGTAGCCATATTGCGAAGGCCTGTAGCCCGGGTAGGCTTCGCTGGCTGCCCGGTAGCGTTGTACGGCAAGCTTCGGGTTGCCGCCTGTGAGCGCAGTATAAGCAGCCAGTTGAAGAATCATTGGGTCGGTGTTCTTGCCTGAGGGCAGTTTGTGCACTTCGGCTTCGGCCTCCTTGAACTGGCGAGCGCGCAGCAGGGCGGAAATCAACGCGTAGCGGGCGGCAGTCTCGTTGCTGTAGCGTTTGTCTTTCAGGGTGCTGCGGGCCGCGAGTACGGCGTCGTCCGGTGTGCCCTCACGCGCCCGCAGGCGCGCGCGCACCAGCTGGAAGTCAAGGCTGTCTTCTATCTGGCGGTAGGGCGCCGATTCGCTACGCGCCTCCATGTCGGCGATACGGTCGCTGGTGAGCGGGTGGGTGCGCAGATAGGCCGGCGCGCTGGTATCGTAGAACCGGTTGGCACGCTGCAGGCGCTCGAAGAATTCGCTCATGGCGTGCGGGTCGAAGCCGGCCTTGGTCAGCATGTCATAGCCCAGACGATCGGCTTCGCGTTCGTAGTCGCGGCTGTAATTGAGCTGGTTCTGGATCGAATAGGCCTGGGTGGAGGCGATGGCCGCGCTCGCCACGTTGGGGTTGGAACGTGAGGCCAGCAGGGCCAGGGCCAGGGCGGCCATGGTTGGCCAGTAGCTCTGGCTTTGCGCCGCAACCATGCGGGCGAGGTGGTCCTGGGTGACGTGGGCGATTTCGTGCGCGATCACGCTCGCCAGTTCGGATTCGCTTTGCGCCGCGAGCAGCAGACCGGTGTGGACGCCGATGTTGCCGCCCGGCATGGCGAAAGCGTTGATGGTGGGATCGTCGACCACGAAAAAGTTGAAAGTCCGCTGATTGCGTGCGCTGACCGAGACCAGCTTGTAGCCGAGCTGGTTGAGGTAGTTCTCGATTTCGGGGTCGTCCAGATAGCGCGGATCGGCATACACGTCGCGCATGATGGTGCGCCCCAGCGCCTGTTCCTCCTGGTCCGAAAAATACTGTCGCGATACTTCGCCCAGATCGGGCAAGTCGGCAGCAAGAACCGGCTGGATGGCCAGAATGAACGCGAGCAGGATGCGCAGCATTAGCAGAAGAGAATGACGGCGAGCGACAGCATTTCGATTAGGATGCGCGGATTGTCTACTAGGTTCCTGGATATGAGCGAGTTCACACATTTCGACGAGCGTGGCCGCGCCGTCATGGTCGACGTGGCGGACAAGGACGACACGCGCCGCATCGCAGTGGCGAGCGGGCGCATCCACATGTTACCCGATACCCTGATGCGCATTCTGGGTGGCCAGGCGGCCAAGGGCGATGTGCTTGGCATCGCCCGTATCGCGGCGATCCAGGCAACCAAGCGCACCGCCGAGCTGATCCCGCTCTGCCATCCGATTGCCTTGACCAAGGTGGGCGTCGAATTCAGTCATGACGCCGCTGGGTCGTGGATTGCCTGCACGGTGACGGCCGAGACCGTCGGCAAGACCGGGGTGGAGATGGAAGCCCTGACCGGTGTCAGCGTCGCGCTGCTGACCATCTACGACATGTGCAAGGCGGTCGATCGCGGCATGCGTATGGAGGATATCCGGCTGCTGGAAAAGCAGGGTGGGCGCTCCGGCCATTGGCAGGCGACCCCTTCCGGGGGCGCCGAGTAGTCCTATCGTCATCTTGTACGGTGCGCGCACTGCGGCAAGATGGATGGTTGTGGCCGTTTGAGTGATCGTATGCGTTTTTTCAGACTGTTTCTGTCGGGGCTGTGGCTGTGTGCGTTCGCTGCGCACGCCGGCATCCCGGACTATCAGGACTTCCCGGCCTCGGGCCAGCGCCTGCTGCTCTGGGTGGCTTCCGAGCGCGGACGGAGCGAACCGGAGCTGGTCGCGGCGAGGCAACTGGCCGCACAGGGCGTGGAGGTCTGGTCGCTCGATTCCGCCAACGCCTATTTTCTGCCCCAGGTGCCGAGCAGCATGGACGCGCTGCCGGCGCAGGATCTGGCAGCCTGGCTGCGGGCCGCGCAGGCGAGCGGCAAACAGGTGGTGGTTTTCGCGGTGGCGCGTGCGGCCGTGCCGGTGCTGCGGGCGGCTGCCTTGCTTGAGTCGGAACGGCGGAACCGGCTCTGCGTGGTGCTGATGCATCCGAATCTCTATACGACGGCGGAGCCCTTGGACGAGCCGGCCTATCTCGACCTGGGCGATCTCTCCGGTTTGCGCGTGCGCGTGCTGCAGCCGCGCCGCTCAGCCGCCACGCCGTGGCTGCCAGGTCTGCTGGACCACCTGGCGCGACATGGTGCGACCGTGAGCGACGCGATTCTGGAGAATCTGCGTGAAGGCTACTGGGCGCGCGAAACGCCGACCGATTTTGAAATAGCCGAAAGCCGCCGCATGGACGCCATGCTGCTGCACCAACTTGAAACGTGGGGATGCAAGTGAGAAGAATACTGACTGGTCTGGCCGTCGGCCTGTTGTGGATCACCGGTGCCGGCGCGGCCGGCTTCGAGATGCGTGCCGCCTCGCCGGCGCCGGAGCTGAAGGCGCACGATCTGACGGGGACACCCAGAACCCTGGCCGATTACCGTGGCAAGGTGGTGCTGCTCAACTTCTGGGCCACGTGGTGTCCGCCCTGCCAACGCGAAATGCCGTCGCTGGAGCGTCTGCGCACCAAAATGGCGGGGCGGCCGCTGGAGATCGTCGCGATTTCCAGCGCAGAAACGCCGGACGAGGTGAACGCCTATCTGTCGAAAATGAAGCTGGGTTTCCCTGTTCTGCTCGACACCGACAGCAGCAACACGCGGCGTTGGAAGGTGTTCGCCCTGCCCACCACGTTTGTACTGGATGCCGAGGGACGGGTGCGCCACGTGCTGACCGGGCCGGCCGAATGGGACGAGGGTGAGGCCCTGGCTGTGACCGAGTCCATGCTGGCCGAGTTGCCGGCACCCGCGAAACAGACGAAATAAAGATGCTCAAGTATTTAATTAATAAGGTCTTTTGATTGGTTGGCCTTATAGGGCTATCAGCCATTTTGCTTGCCATCCCGACGCCTTAGCATGCAAAATAACAATATATTCGGAATGTTTAATATATAGCCGTCCCCGCAGCATCCAGTGCCGACGCGCTGGCGCTGCTTCCAGCAGTCACCTAGTGTTATATCCGGGTAGGGAAATACGACTCCTGAAAAGGAGCCGCGGGACAATTTTGAATCCAGAGACCGCATGAACGCCAAGATCAAACTCGAAAATCACGACGCGCAGGAAATCAAGTACACCACGTGTTATATGTGTGCCTGCCGCTGCGGCATCAAGGTGACGCTGGAGGACAACAAGGTCCGCTTCATCCAGGGTAACCGCAATCATCCCACCAACCAGGGCGTGCTGTGCGCCAAGGGCTCGGCCGGGATCATGAAGCAGTACTCCACCGCCAAGCTGACCCAGCCCTTGATGCGCAAACCGGGTACCGAGCGCGGCGAAGGCATTTACGAGGCGATTTCCTGGGACCAGGCGCTCGACATCCTGACCGACCGGCTGGAGGAGATCCGCTCGACCGATCCGTCGAAGCTCGGTTTCTTCACCGGGCGTGACCAGATGCAGGCGCTGACCGGTCTGTGGGCACAGCAGTTCGGTACCCCCAACTGGTCGGCCCACGGCGGCTTCTGTTCGGTGAACATGGCAGCGGCCGGTCTCTATTCCATCGGTTTCTCGTTCTGGGAATTCGGCGCGCCGGACTGGGATTACGCCAAGTATTTCCTGATGTGGGGCGTGGCGGAAGACCACTCCTCCAACCCGATCAAGATCGGCCTGGAAAAGCTCAAGCGCAAGGGTGGCAAGTTCGTCACGGTCAACCCGGTGCGTACCGGCTATTCGGCGATTGCCGACGAATGGCTGCCGATCAAGCCCGGCATGGACGGCCTGCTCGCCATGTCGATGGTGCACGTGCTCTTGAAGCACGAGAAATTCGACTACGAATTCCTGGTGCGCTACACCAACGCCTCGTGGCTGGTGGTGCAGACGCCGGGACAGAAGGGTGACGGCCTGTTCCTGCGCGACGAGAACGACCATCCGCTGATCTGGGACATCGAGAAGGAGTCCTTCAGGAACGGCATGGACGGCGACATCGCCCCGGCACTGTTCGGGGAATATGTGGCGCCGGACGGCCGCCGCGTCAAGACCGTGATGTCGATGATGGTCGAGCGTTATCTCGACGATCGCTATGCGCCGGAGAATGTGGCCTTGGAATGCGGCCTGCCGGCCGAGAGCATCGAGCGTATCGCGCTGGAGATGGCGCACGTGGCGTTCAAGGAGACGGTCGAGCTGCCGATCGAATGGACCGACGTGTGGGGCCGCAAACATGACAAAGTCGTGGGCCGCCCGGTGGCGATGTACGCGATGCGCGGCATTTCCGCCCACTCCAACGGCTTCCACTCCTGCCGCGCGATCCACATGATCCAGATGCTGCTGGGCGCGCTCGACGCGCCGGGCAACTTCCGCGCCCGCGCGCCGTATCCGAAGCCGATCCCGCCGCACCAGCTGCCGGAAAACAACATCGACATCATCAACGCGCCGAACACGCCGCTGTCGCGCCCGCCGCTCGGTTTCCCGACGCGTCCGGAAGACCTCGTGATCGACGAATTCGGCAACCCGCTGCGTATCGACAAGGCCTATTCGTGGGAAGTGCCGATCGCCTCGCACGGCCTGATGCACATGGTCATCACCAATGCGACCAACCACGATCCTTACGCGCTCGACACGCTGATCCTGTTCATGGCCAACATGGCGTGGAACTCGACCATGAACACGGCCAACATCCAGGACATGCTGCGCGCCAAGGATCCGGAAGAGCCCGGCCAGTACAAGATCCCGTTCCTGGTGGTGATCGATGCCTTCCATTCGGAAATGACCAACTTCGCCGACCTGATCCTGCCGGACACCACCTACCTCGAACGACACGACTGCATCTCGCTGCTCGACCGTCCGATTTCCGAGCCGGATGCGGCGGCCGATGCGATCCGCTACCCGCTGGTCAAGCTCGACCGCGACGTGCGCCCGTGGCAGGAAGTCATGGTCGAGCTGGCCTCGCGGCTGAAATTCCCGGCGTTCACCAAGCCGGACGGTACCCGCAAGTTCAAGGACTACCCCGACTTCATCGTCAATTTCGAACGTTCGCCGGGCGTGGGCTTCCTCGCCGGCTGGCGCGGCAAGGACGGCACCCAGTCACTGAAGGGCGAGCCGAACCCCAATCAGTGGGAAAAGTACATCGAGAACCAGAGCTTCTTCGCGCACCACTGGCCCGACAACCAGAAGTACATGCGCTACGCCAACAAGGACTACCTCGAGGTGGCGGCGGATGTCGGTTTCGTCGGCAAGGTCGAGCCCATCATCATGCAGTTCTATTCCGAGCCGCTGCAGAAATTCCGCCTGGCGGGACAGGGCCTGTACGACGGCCCGCAGCCGAACAATCAGGTCGACCGTGAGCGGCTGGTGAAGTACTTCGACCCGCTGCCGATGTGGTACGAACCACTTGAGCAGCAGCGCGTCGACGCGAATGAATACCCCTTCTTCGCGCTGACCCAGCGCCCGATGTTCATGTACCACTCGTGGGATTCGCAGAACGTGTGGCTGCGTCAGATCATGGCGCAGAACTACATGTACATGAACGCGCGCAAGGCCTTGGAGATGGGCATCAAGGACTTCGACTGGATCTGGGTCGAGTCGCACAACGGCAAGATCCGCTGCCAGGTCAAGACCATGGAAGGCACCCAGGAAGACACTATCTGGACCTGGAACGCCATCGGCAAACAGAAGGGCGCTTGGGGCCTGAAGGAAAACGCGTCGGAAGCGACCAAGGGCTTCCTGCTCAACCACCTGATTTCCGAACTCCTGCCGGAAAAGGCGGGCGAGCGCCGTGTCACCAACTCCGACCCGGTGACCGGCCAGGCCGCGTGGTTCGACCTGCGCGTGAAGATATGGAAAGCCGCGCCGGGCGAAACCGGTTCGTGGCCACAATTCGACGAATTGAAACCGTTGCCGGGGGACGAGCGTTACGAGCGCCCCGACGTGCTGCGTTACGACGCGCGCAGTCACGAAAAGAATTAATAAAGCAAAGAACCAAAGCGAATTTAAGCGAGAGAGAAACATGAGACTTGGATTGGTCATCGACCTCGACGTGTGCGTGGGCTGCCATGCCTGCGCCATCGCCTGCAAGGAATGGAACGCCTCCGGCACCATCGGCCCGTTGTCCGACTACCAGCCCTACGGCGCCGAGCCGTCTGGCGTGTGGTTCAACCGGATTCGACATTACGAAATGGACGAGTATCCGAACAACAAGACGGTCAACTTCCCGATGTCGTGCATGCACTGCGAGGACGCCGACTGCGTCACCGTGTGCCCGACCGGCGCCTCGTACAAGCGCGCCGAAGATGGCATCGTGCTGATCGACCAGGACAAGTGCATGGGCTGCAACTACTGCTCGTGGGCCTGTCCCTACGGCGCGCGCGAACTCGACCGCTCCAGCGGCACGATGAAGAAGTGCACCCTGTGCGTCGATCGCATCTACGACCAGGAACTGCCGGTCGAAGAGCGCCAGCCCGCATGCGTGCTGACCTGCCCGGCGCACGCCCGCATGTTCGGCGATTTCGACGACCCCGATTCGGCGGTGTCGCGCACCGTGCGCGAGCGCGGCGGCTTCCCGCTGATGCCCGAACTCAACTACAACCCGACCAATACCTACTTGCCGCCGCGCCGCAAGCCGGTGATCCCGGTCGATACCCAGCCCAAGAGTGGCCTGAAGGAAAGCATCAAGCAGTTCGCCAACAAACTGGTGCGCCGTTGAACCGCGCTGCCTTATAAATTGCGCTAGGAGAATCCATGCATCCCGCTTTTTGGTTCCGACATAACCTGAAGGTTAGTCTTCGCCGAAATGCTGGATACTGATTAACAAGGGAATCATCATGCATCCAGCATTTTCAGTCATTTTCTTTACCGTGGCGTCGGGCGCCGGTTTCGGCCTGTTCTCGCTGCTGTTCATTGCGGATACGTTCAAACTCGGCGGTGGATTCACGCCCGCCCAACTCGTCATCGGCGGTCTCGTCGCGATGAGTCTGATCGTGTTCGGCCTGTTGTCGTCCACCTTCCACCTGGCCAACCCGAAAAACGCCTGGCGTGCTTTCAGCCGCTTCCGTACTTCATGGCTGTCGCGCGAAGGTGTGTTTGCCGTGGTGTTCATGCCGCTGGCGCTGATCTATCTGGCCAGCATCTGGTTCGATGCGCCCCTGTGGCTGCGCGAAACCTTCGGTTTCCTGGCGGCCGTACTGGCCTGGATCACGGTGTTTTCCACCGGCATGATCTACGCCTGCCTGAAAACCATTCGCCAGTGGAACACCCCGCTGGTGCCGGCCAACTACCTGGCGCTGGGCTATGCCAGCGGCAGCCTGCTGCTGCTGCTTGGTGCGGTCGTGGCCGGCCTCGACACCCTGCCCTACATCGCGATGTCGGCGCTGATCGTCTCGATCGCCGCGGTGCTGAAGGCGATCTATTATTTCTGGATTCGCAGCCCGGGCCTCACCCCCACGATCAATACTGCGACTGGCCTGACTCGGGCCAAGGTCAAACTGCTCGATACCGGCCATACCCACGGGACCTTCCTTACCCAGGAGTTCGGCTTCCAGATCGCGCGCCAGAAGGCCGGCCTGCTCAAGGTCGTGGTGTTCGGGCTGGGCTTTGCACTGCCCGGATTGATGCTGGTGTGGGTCTTCAATGCGCAAGGCGGGCAAGCTGCGGCTGTCGTCGCGGCCTGCGCGGGAATCGCAGGCGCGGCCGTGGAGCGCTGGCTGTTTTTCGCAGAGGCGCGTCATGTCGTGAATCTGTATCACGGTGCCCAGCGCTGCTGAATGGATTCCCGCAACTCGACAGGGGGCATGCTTGGTGTACCCTCGGCTTTGGGTTATATTAGAAATTTCTAATTTATTCCATTGCAGGAGTATGACATCTATGTTCGGACTGTCAGGATTCAAGGAAGTCGATGTCGCCTACGTGGCCGAGATCGCGACCCAGGGCGCGCATCTGATCGATGTGCGTACCGAAGCCGAAGTGGCCCAGGGCGTGATTGATGGAGCCATTCACATCCCGCTGCATCTGCTCCCGTTGCGCGCGGCCGACATTCCCCAGGACAAGCCGGTGGTGATCTACTGCCGCTCGGGCGCACGCTCGGCGCAGGCGTGTGCGTTCATGGCTTCAAAGGGCTATAACAACATGCACAATCTGGCCGGCGGCATCATGGCGTGGGCGCGTTCGGGCAATGCGCTGAGCCAGCCCCGTTAGCGCGAACGTCGAAGGAATGGCCTGATTTTCCTATTGCGCAGCAATTTCGGTTGCAATAGGGGAACTTCTGGTTTAAGGTACCGCAGCGTTTTTTAGTACATGCCGATTTAATGGATTTAATGTAAGGAGAACAACATGAATTTCGATAAAGAACTCGATGCACGTGGTCTGAACTGTCCCCTGCCCATCCTGCGTGCCAAGAAAGCCCTGGCCGAAGTCACCAGCGGCCAGGTGCTGAAAATCCTGTCGACCGACCCGGGTTCGGTCAAGGACTTTGCCGCCTTCGCCAAGCAGACCGGCAACGAACTGCTGTCCACTGCCGAGGCAGGTGGCGAGTTCACCTTCTTCATGAAGAAAAAATAATAAAAGAAACCTAACCGGCGCCGTCTGTTCAAAGGAACACACGGCGCTGTTTTTCTAAACGAAACAGGAGAGAGAGCATGGATACCAAAAAAATGGCCATCATCGCCACCAAGGGCACCCTGGACTGGGCTTACCCCCCGTTCATCCTCGCCTCGACGGCGGCTGCGCTGGGCTATGAAACCCAGATTTTCTTCACCTTCTATGGCCTCCAGCTCCTCCGCAAGGACCTGTCTGTCCTGAAAGTGAGCCCGCTGGGCAACCCCGGCATGCCGATGAAGATGCCCTTTGGCCCGAAATGGTTCAAGAGCATCAACTGGAACATGCCCAACGCCATCCAGGCGATCATCCCCGGCTATGAAAACGTCGCGACGGCCCTGATGAAGCAGACCATCGCCAACAATGGCGTGGCGACCATCCCTGACCTGCGCGAGCTATGCCAGGAAGCCGAAGTCAAATTCATCGCCTGCCAGATGACCGTCGAACTGTTTGGCTTCAGCCACTCCGACTTCATCGACGGTCTCGAATACGGCGGCGCCGCCACCTTCTTCGAGTTCGCAGGCGAAACCGACATCTGCCTGTTCATCTGACAAACAGATTGCAGCACGATGAAAAAGAGCCGAAGCGATTCGGCTCTTTTTTATTGTGTGTCTTTTGTGCCACATCCATGCCGGATTGTTCGCCCAAATGGGCCGGCCATCTTGTCTAGGCGCAAGTGCGCGCGTAGCCTTCGGGGCAGGTCATACAACAAGTTGATCTGTAGTAATTTTGCCCATAAGGAGACATCAATGAAATTCACCCGCGTTTTCGCATTCATGGCGCTGGCCGGCCTGGCCGGCAGCGCCTTCGCTACCGACGGCTACTTTTCGCACGGCTACGGCATGAAGGCCAAGGGCATGGGTGGCGCAGCCACTGCCACGTCCGACGACGCCTTCTTTGGCGCCAATAACCCCGCGGCAGCCGCGTTTGCCGGTAACCGCCTGGATCTGGGCGTCGATCTGTTCAGCCCGCGCCGCGAATCGAGCCGCACGGGTAGTGCTGGGGGCGCAGGCTACTTTGACGGTACTGCCGACAGCGATTCGAAGTATTTCCTGATACCCGAATTCGGCTACAACCACATGATGAGCAACGACCTCGCGCTGGGCGTATCCGTGTACGGAAACGGCGGCATGAACAGCAACTATCCTTCAGGGCAGACGGATTTGGGGATGTGTGGCGGTGGTGGCCCCTCCGGGCAACCCGGCAACCTTCTGTGCGGACAGGGCAAGCTGGGCGTCGACCTGATGCAGTTGATCATTGCGCCGACCGCTGCCTACAAGGTTGCCCCGAATCATTCGATTGGTATTTCGCCGTTGATCGGCTATCAGCGCTTCAAGGCTACCGGCCTGCAGGCATTCCAGATGACGCCGGGTATGTCCTCCGACCCTGCCAGCGTCACCAACAATGGCTACGACGATTCGTTCGGTTACGGCGTGCGTATCGGCTACATGGGCAAGCTCACCCCGACCGTCAGCATCGGCGCGGCCTATGCGTCGAAGATGAAATTTGACGAATTCTCCAAGTACAAGGGCCTGTTTGCGGAGCAGGGCGGCTTTGACATTCCCGAGAACTACAACCTCGGCGTGGCCTGGCAGGCGACCCCCGCGGTCCAGCTCGCACTGGACTACCAGCGCATCAACTATTCCGGCGTGAACTCGATCGGCAATCCCAGCACCAACCAAGCGCAACTTGGTGCCGATAATGGCCCCGGCTTCGGCTGGCAGGACGTGGACGTGTGGAAACTGGGCGTTCAGTACAAGTACAGTCAGCAGCTGACCCTGCGTGCCGGCTATAACCATACTGACAACCCGATTACGGCACATGACGTGACGTTCAACATCCTGGCTCCCGGCGTTATTACGGACCATGCTACCCTCGGCTTTACCTACACGCTGGCGTCGGGCAACGAGTTGACCATGGCATACATGCATGCGTTCAAGAATGACGTGACGGGTACGAGCATTATGCCCTTTGGTGGCACCGAGAAAATCCAGATGTACCAGGATTCGCTGGGCGTCCAATACAGCTGGAAGATGTAATTCCCAGTAGCAGCTAGGCTTCTTTGCGCACTTTGCCGTGCGCAAATGACGGGTAAAAGCAATGAAACAAAAAGCGCGGCCATGGCCGCGCTTCAGACTGCTGACAAAGCCCCCACTCGTTGGGGGCTTTGTGTTTGAATCGTGGGCATGCTCAAACCGCCCGCCCCCCACCAGCACCGTCTGGAAATGGTCACCCTCGAGGAGCTGGTTCCCGCGGACCACCTGCTTCGCCT
>JBDRCF010000026.1:0-3568 GCA_043821985.1 Pseudomonadota bacterium | reverse complement strand
CAGGTCAGGGGGAATATTGGGCGGCAACGGGGCAGTGAATCGAAAAGCGATGACTTAGGCACTGGGAGGCCGTTCAGCGCTGAAGTCCAGGATACCGATATAGTTAGAGCATTTTCACAGTTGGTGTAGAGCGAATCCGAGCCGCGACAGTAATGGAGCGACCACTCTCTTGCTTACGGTTTCAGCCGCTCAGGGTTTTGCCCTTTGCTATACAGTAATCCTGAAAATGCTCTAGCCCGGTTTTTAGAGACAATCGAGAATAGCGCCGTCTTGGAGTTGGGAGTGGCTCCGCAGTCTCTCTTACCGCAACAGAGCCACGTTTCGCACAGCGCCTTTGTCGGCGCTGGTGGTCATTTGAGCATAGAACTTGAGGGCGGGGGCTACCGGGCGGTCGCGGGATACGGGCTGCCAGGCTTTGGGGCCCTTGGCCTCCATTTGCCGGCGCCGCATAGCCAGTTTCTCGTCTGTGATGGCGATAGTAAGCGTGCGGTTGGGGATGTCGATTTCGACGGAATCGCCCTCCTCGATGAGGCCAATGGGTCCTCCAGAAGCCGCCTCCGGCGAAACGTGGCCGATAGACAGCCCGGAGGTGCCACCCGAGAACCGGCCGTCGGTGATCAGGGCGCAGAGCTTGTCGAGCCCCTTGGACTTCAGATAACTGGTCGGGTAGAGCATTTCCTGCATACCCGGCCCACCTTTGGGACCCTCGTAGCGGATGATGACCACATCGCCCGCGACCACTTTGCCCCCCAGGATTCCCTCCACCGCGCTTTCTTGACTCTCGAAAATCCGCGCCGGACCTTTGAACCGCAACAGTGACTTGTCAACTCCGGCGGTCTTCACGATGCAGCCGTCAGGGGCCAGGTTGCCGTAGAGCACGGCCAGGCCGCCGTCCTTGCTGTAGGCGTGTTCGATGTCACGGATACAGCCGCCCTCGCGATCCAGATCGAGCGAGTCCCATTGATGGGACTGGCAGAATGCTTGCTGCGTCGACCGTCCCCCCGGTGCGGCAAGGTAAAGGGCACGGACTGTTCCGTCGGGAGTGCGGCGCACATCCCATTTGTCGAGTGCGTCTCCCATAGTGGGACTGTGCACGGTGGGTACTTGGCGATGGATCAATCCGGAGCGATCCAGTTCTCCGAGCAGAGCCATGATGCCACCGGCGCGGTGAACATCCTCCAGGTGGTAAAGGGGCGCTGACGGCGCCACCTTGCACAGGTTTGGCACACGGCGCGACAGGGCGTCGATATCCTTCATGGAAAATGGCACTTGCCCCTCCTGCGCCGCAGCCAGCAGGTGCAGGACGGTATTGGTGGAGCCGCCCATGGCGATATCAAGGCTCATGGCATTTTGGAATGCCTCCAGGGTGGCGATGGAACGCGGCAACGCTCGCTCATCGTCATTCCTGTAATAAGCCTTGGTTATTTCCACGATGCGCCGGCCCGCTTGGCGAAACAGTTCTTTCCGGGCCGCATGGGTGGCGACTAGTGTACCGTTCCCCGGCAACCCTAAACCAAGGGATTCCACCAGGCAGTTCATGGAATTTGCGGTGAACATGCCGGAGCAGGAGCCACAGGTCGGACACGCATTCTGCTCGATAATCCGGCTTTCCTCGTCGCTCACATTCGGGTTGGCCGCCGCGATCATCGAGTCCACCAGGTCCAGCTTGACCTGCTTGCCGCCGATCACGGCCCGCCCAGCTTCCATCGGTCCGCCCGATACGAAAATGGTGGGAATATTCAGGCGCAGGGCCGCCATCAGCATTCCCGGCGTGATCTTGTCGCAATTGGATATGCACACCAATGCATCGGCGCAGTGGGCGTTGACCATGTATTCGACGGAGTCGGCAATGAGTTCCCGTGACGGCAGGCTGTAAAGCATGCCTCCGTGACCCATGGCGATGCCGTCGTCAATAGCGATGGTGTTAAACTCGCGGCCGATTCCGCCAGCCTCGGCAATAGCCTCCGCCACCAACTGCCCTAGGTCCTTCAAATGCACATGGCCCGGGACAAACTGCGTGAACGAATTGGCAATGGCGATGATCGGCTTGCCGAAGTCCTCATCCTTGACGCCGGTGGCGCGCCACAACGCGCGTGCACCAGCCATATTGCGACCGGAGATGGTGGTTGCTGATAGATATGGTTGCGGCATGGTGGCCCTTTCTGTTTATGTGTTTTTCAATGTATCTCTGTAAGGGTGACCCCGCGGGTCGCCCCTATTGTCCCGCGTCTTGCTCAATTAGAACCGCGCCCGGCAACGCCCTTGGTAGCAGCGGAAATCTCCCTGGCCAGCTCTTTCGGACGCAAATCGCGCGTCGCCTTGCCAGCCCGCCACATCTCGGAATTTTTCATTTCGTTCAGCTCCTTGGTGAGCTGCTCCTGGTAATTGGGTGCGCCGCAAGCCTCCAGCACCCGGGCCGTCTCCTGGCCAGACGCCACCCGGTTGTAGAGCCAGTGGAACACGGGCAGCACGGCTGCCTTGAACTTTGGCTTCCAGTCGAGCGCCCCGCGTTGTGCCGTGGCCGAGCAGTTGGAGTACATCCAATCCATGCCGTTCTCGCCTACCAGCCGGATGAGGCTTTCGGTCAGTTCCTCGACGGTCTCGTTAAATGCTTCGCTGGGACTGTGGCCCTTCTCACGTAGCACCTCGTATTGCGCCTCCATGATGCCGGCCAAGGCGCCCATCAGCACCCCACGCTCGCCGGTCAGGTCGCTGTGGACCTCGCGCTCAAAAGTGGTCGGGAACAAATATCCGGAGCCAATCCCGATGCCCACAGCCAGGGTACGCTCCTGGGCCCGTCCTGTGAAATCCTGTGCAATCGCAAAACTCGAATTGATGCCCGCGCCCGACAGGAAATTGCGCCGCACTGACGTGCCGGAGCCTTTCGGTGCCACCATGATCACGTCCACATTCTCCGGCGGCACCACCCCGGTCTGATCTTTGAAAACAATGGAAAAACCGTGAGAGAAATACAGCGCGTCGCCCTGTTTCAGGCATTGCTTAATCGCCGGCCAAATCGCTTTCTGGGCCGCGTCGGAAACCAGCATTTGCACGATCGTGCCCTTCTGGGCCGCCTCGTCGATGTCGAAGAGAGTCTTGCCCGGCTCCCAGCCGTCGCCAACCGCCCGGTCCCAGTCCTTCTTGAACTTCGGCGCCTGGCCGACAATCACGTTGAAACCGTTATCCCGCATGTTTAGCGACTGTGCTGGCCCCTGCACTCCGTAGCCAATGACCGCAATGGTCTCGTTCTTCAGCACCTCGCGCGCCTTAGCCAGGGGAAATTCTTCCCGGGTGATGACAGTCTCGACAACTCCACCAAAATCTATCTTAGCCATGAGCAACTCCTCTGTTTAGTCGTTAATTGATTGCCGTTCCAGTCTTCCTCACAACGCCATATAACTGAACAAAAATCCACTCCCCTGTTTAGGATTCATGCCCTAGCAGATGGGATGAAGAGGCTGGTCACTGGAACGGGATGCGTCAAGCTCCCAATGAAATACGCACTCAAGGTGCCGATAAGAAACCAGCCATGAAGAAGAATAGCAGAGGATTGACACAAGGGAAAGCC
>JBDRCF010000025.1:0-246588 GCA_043821985.1 Pseudomonadota bacterium | reverse complement strand
ATTCGTCGCGTCGCGTGGGTTTGCGGTACGCGGCAAAGCCCGTTTCTTGATCGGCGGCCATCGCTAGGGTCTGTTGTTTCATCATGTACCGCAGTTTAGCGGGGACTGATTCACGTAGGGGGACTTGTTCAGCGTTGCCCTTATGAGAATCCGAAATTCGTGGAGGACCTGGTGCGCGATGTGGCCACCGCGCTGAACGAGGATGCGCGCATCGAATCCTACGTGGTCGAATCGGAGAATTTCGAATCGATCCACAACCATTCCGCCTATGCGCTGATCGAGCGCACCGCACCGCTTTCCGCATAAAAGTCAGGATCGCATTGGGACTGGCGGGGCCAGCAGTCGGATAGGTCAGGCGTAGGCGCGGGGCATCAATCCCTGGCCGAGTCTGCGCAGGACCTGCAGGCCATCGTCCAGTCCGGGGAAATCGATGCGACGAACCTCATCCCGGTCCGTCATTCTTTCGAGGATCGAAGCCGCCCGGCCATGCCGGGGCAGCACGCACTCGGGCTCGATTTCCACCAGCGGCGCCAGGACGAAAGACCGCAGGTGCAGGCGCGGATGGGGCACGATCAGCGCCGGATCGCCGTCCAGGATCAGGCCATCGTACAGGAGCAGATCGAGATCCAGCGTGCGCGGCCCGTTGCGCACGTGACGCACACGGCCATGGCGCGTCTCCATCGCCAGCAATTCGTCCATCAGGGCATTCGGCGACAGTCCGGTTTCCAGCAGGACGGCCGCATTGATGAAGTCGGGCTGGTCGACATAGCCCACGGGTGCCGTCCGATAGAGCGACGACGCACGCAACAGGCGGGTATGCGGCAGGGAATCGAATTCACCCATGACGGCAAGCAGGCGAGCTGCGGGCCCGCCGACATTCCCGCCCAGGGCGACGAAGGCTCGGCTCATTGGCGTTTGCCCAGTATCCGCTCGCGATGCCGGGTCAGGGCTTCGCTGACCAAAGGCGCCAGGGTGCTGTCCTGCGCCGAATCCAGGTAGGCGTAAAGACTCTGGCGCATGCGCTTCTCCCAGAAGCGGGCCAGATGATCCGCAACGCCCGCGCTTGCGACCGCCCGATCGGGCTCGGCCTCGAAATAGGCGCCGATCTGATTGGCCATGTGGATCAGGTGTTCAATATTCATGTGCTGCTCAGGTTTCGATTCGTTCGGGAGTTGAATAAACGGTGTAACGGCCCTGGCGTACGAAACCTGCCAGAGCCAGCCCCACTTCCTGGGCCAGCCGGATCGCGTAGCCTGTCGGCGCGGAGACCGCCGCCAGAATGGGGATGCCGACGCTGGCTGCCTTCTGCACCATCTCGAAGCTGGCACGGCTGGTGACCAACGCGAAGCCGGTGGCAGGATCGCGCCGGTCTTTCGCCAGTGCGCCGATCAGCTTGTCCAGCGCATTGTGGCGGCCCACATCCTCGCGCACCGCCAGCAGATTGCCTGCGGCGTCGGCCCAGGCGGCCGCATGCACGCCGCCGGTGCTGGCATGCAGCGGCTGCTTCTGCTGCAGCTGGGCCAGCGCCCGATGCAACGCCGCGGCCGCGATGGCGGGGCCGGTTGGTAGCGGCGCCAGGGTGCGGGCCACCTGATCCAGGCTTTCCACGCCGCACAAGCCGCAACCCGTACGGCCGGCCAGCGCACGGCGACGGTTCTTGAGTTCGGCGAACCGCGCTTCGGCAATACGCATCTGCACGACCACACCGCGGGTTTCGATCTCCATATCCAGGTCATACAGTTCGCCGGGGTCCGCCAGGATGCCCTCGCTCAGGCTGAATCCGAGGGCAAAGTCCTCCAGGTTGGTCGGACTGGCCAGCATCACGACATGCGAGATGCCGTTGTAGGACAAGGCGACCGGTACTTCTTCCGGCACCGAGTCCATTCGCATGCCACCCGGTCCCCGCGCGGCGGTTTCCACCAGGGGAGATGGCAACGTCATGGAGGGGTCGGGCAGGTCACACAGGCGCACCGGCCGGCTCCTGCTTCAGCAGTTTCATCTGTTCCTCGCTGAATTGCGCAAACTGCTTTTGCCAAGTCGAGGGCTGTTCCACACGCGACAACTGTACGGCGGTCACCTTGTACTCCGGGCAATTGGTAGCCCAGTCGGAGTTCTCCGTGGTCACGACGTTGGCGCCGGAGCCGGGCCAGTGGAACGTGGTGTAGACGACGCCGGGCTGCATGCGCTCGCTGATCCGGGCGCGCAGTACGGTCTCGCCGGCACGGCTCTGCACGCCGACCCAGTCGCCGTCGCGGATGCCGCGATCCTCGGCATCCACCGGATGCAGCTCGAGGATGTCCTCCGGATGCCACACGTTATTCGCGGTACGCCGGGTCTGCGCGCCCACGTTGTACTGCGACAGGATGCGGCCGGTGGTGAGCAACAGCGGGAAACGGCGGTTGACGCGCTCCTCCGTGGCAACGTATTCGGTCAGCATGAAACGTCCCTTGCCCCGCACGAATTCCGTCACGTGCATGGTCGGCGTGCCGTCCGGATGCTCCGCGTTGCAGGGCCACTGGACGCTGCCCAAGCGGTCCAGCTTGGCGTACGACACGTCATGGAAGGTGGGCGTCAGGCGCGCAATCTCGTCCATGATCTCGGACGGATGGCTGTAATGCATCGGATAACCGAGTGCGTTCGACAGCATCTGGGTCACTTCCCAGTCCGCATAGGTGGCAAGCGGACGCATCACCTTGCGGATGCGCGAAATGCGCCGCTCCGCATTGGTGAAGGTGCCGTCCTTTTCAAGGAAGCTGGCGCCGGGCAGAAAGACGTGTGCGAATTTCGCGGTTTCGTTGAGGAAGAGGTCCTGCACCACCAGACACTCCAGCGATTCCAGCGCATGGGTGACATGCCCGGTGTTCGGGTCGGATTGGGCGATGTCCTCGCCCTGTACGTAGAGCCCCTTGAAGCTGCCGGCGATGGCGGCGTCGAACATGTTCGGGATGCGCAGGCCGGGTTCGTCCGAAAGCGGCACCCCCCAGACCGACTCGAACAGCTCGCGGGTGGCGACGTCCGAAACATGGCGATAACCGGGCAGTTCATGCGGGAAGGATCCCATGTCGCACGAGCCCTGCACGTTGTTCTGGCCGCGCAGCGGATTGACGCCGACGCCAGGGCGCCCGATGTTGCCGGTGGCCATGGCCAGGTTGGCGATCCCCATGACCATGGTGGACCCCTGGCTGTGCTCGGTCACGCCCAGACCGTAGTAGATGGCCGCATTGCCGCCGGTCGCATACAGTCGCGCAGCCGCGCGTACCTCGTCCGCCGGCACGCCGGTGACGGATGCGGTCGCTTCCGGCGAATGACGCGGATCGGCAATGAAGGTGCGCCATTTGTTGAAGGCCTCCGCCTCGCAGCGATCCACGACGAAATCCTCGTCGACCAGCCCCTCGGCCACGACGACGTGCGCCAGTGCATTGATCAGCGCGACGTTGGTGCCGGGCAGCAGCTTCAGGTGATGGGCGGCGCGCACGTGCGGCGTGTCGACCAGATCGATGGCGCGCGGGTCGGCGACGATCAGCTTGGCCCCCTGACGCAGGCGTTGCTTCATGCGCGAGCCGAATACCGGGTGGCCATCGGTCGGGTTGGCACCGATCACCATGATCACGTCCGCCTGCATCACGGAATCGAAGTCCTGGGTGCCTGCCGATTCGCCCAGTGTCTGCTTGAGACCATACCCGGTCGGCGAATGGCACACACGGGCGCAGGTGTCGACGTTGTTGACGCCGAAGGCTGCACGGGTCAGCTTCTGGACCAGATAGGTCTCCTCGTTGGAACAGCGCGAGGAGGTGATCGAGCCGATCGATTCGGCCCCGTATTTTTCCTGCAGGCGCCGCAGCTCGCTCGCCGTGTGGGCGATGGCCTCCTCCCAGCTCACCTCGCGCCAGGGCTCGCGGATCGAACTGCGGATCATCGGCGTGGTGATGCGATCGGCGTGCGTGGCATAGCCCCAGGCGAAGCGGCCCTTGACGCAGGCATGGCCATGATTGGCGCCGCCATTGAGGTCGGGCACCATGCGGATCACCTTCTCGCCCTGCATCTCGGCATTCAGCGAGCATCCGACGCCGCAATAGGCGCAGGTCGTTGTGACGCTGCGTTGAGGCTGGCCCATCTCGATGACGGATTTTTCCATCAGCGCCGCTGTGGGGCAGGCCGCGACGCAGGCGCCGCAGGACACGCATTCGGACGACATGAAATCCTCGCCGCCGGCTGCCGCGATGCGGCTGTCGAATCCGCGCTCGGTGGTGGTCAGGGCGTAGGTGCCCTGGATGTCGGAACAGGCGCGCACGCAGCGCGAGCAGACGATGCACTTGGACGGGTCGTAGGCGAAATAGGGATTCGAGGTATCCGTCGTCTCCTGCAGGTGGTTTTGGCCATCGGCGTAGCGGACCTCGCGCAGGCCGACACGGCCGGCCTGATCCTGCAACTCACAGTTGCCGTTGGCGGAACAGGTCAGGCAGTCGAGCGGGTGATCGGAGATATACAACTCCATGACGCCGCGGCGCAGGCGGAACAGGGCATCGTTCTCGGTGGTGACCTCCATGCCCTCCTCCACCAGGGTGGTACATGAGGCCGGGTAGCCGCGCCGGTTCTTCACCTGGACCACACAGAGTCGGCAGGAGCCGAACGATTCCAGTTGTTCGGTCGCGCACAGCTTGGGAATATCGATTCCCGCTTCGGCGGCAGCATGCATCACCGAGGTTCCGGCCGGAACGGTAACGGGAACGCCGTCGATGGACAGCGTGACATGTTGGGTAGATGTGCGTGCCGGGGTACCCCGGTCGTGATGGCAATGCAGGCTCATGTGGAGGCCTCCTCTTGCTTCGGCGACAGGCCGAAATCTTCAGGATAGTGATCGAGTGCGGACAGGACCGGATACGGCGTCATCCCGCCCATGGCGCAAAGCGATCCTTCCAGCATAGTCTGGCAAAGATCGCGCAGCAGGGTGTCGTCGTTGGAATGTTGCGGGCGCGCGGCCAGCATGCTGTCCAGCAACGCCACGCCGCGAACCGAGCCGATGCGGCACGGCGTGCATTTGCCGCAGGACTCGATGGCGCAGAATTCCATGGCATAGCGGGCCATTTTCGCCATGTCGACGCTGTCGTCGAAGGCAACGATCCCGCCATGGCCCACCGTGGCGCCGACCGCCGCGAATGCTTCGTAGTCAAGGGGCAGGTCGAAGCGCGACTCGGGCAAATAGGCGCCAAGCGGTCCGCCCACCTGCACGGCACGGATCGGCCGTCCGCTGGCGGAGCCGCCGCCGAAATCGTACAGCAGTTCGCGCAGGGTCATGCCGAAGGCGACCTCGACCAGACCGGGTTGCTTCAGGTTGCCAGCAAGCTGGAACGGCAGCGTACCGCGCGAACGGCCGCTGCCGTGCGCTTTGTAGGCTTCACCGCCATGCGCCAGGATCCAGGGCACGCTGGCCAGCGTGATGACGTTGTTGACCACCGTGGGCCGGCCGAACAGACCCTGCAGCGCAGGCAGCGGCGGCTTGGCACGGACCAGACCGCGCTTGCCCTCGATACTCTCCAGCAACGAGGTTTCCTCGCCGCACACGTAGGCCCCGGCGCCCTTGAAAAGATTCAGTTCGAAGCCTCGTCCAGAGCCGAGCACATTGGCGCCCAGTATGCCTTCACGCGTGGCCGTGACGATGGCATCCTCGAGCACGTCCCAGGCATCCGGGTATTCCGAGCGCAGGTAGATGTAACCGGTGTCCGCCCCCACTGCCAGACCGGCAATGATCATGCCTTCGATCAGACAAAAGGGATCGCCCTCCATCAGCATGCGGTCCGAAAACGTGCCGGAGTCACCCTCGTCGGCATTGCAGACGATGTATTTCTGTCCGCCGCCCGCATTCATCACGGTGCGCCACTTGATTCCCGTGGGGAAACCTGCGCCGCCACGGCCGCGCAGGCCACCCGTATCGATGGCGTCCACGATGTCTTCGGCCTTCATGTCGAGCGCACGTTCCAGTCCCTGGAGTCCGCCATGCGCGCGATAGTCTTCAAGCGACAGAGGATCGGTGACGCCCATGCGGGCAAAGGTGAGCCGGGTTTGGCGCTTCAGATAGGGAATCTCTTCACTGGGGCCATGGCATAAGGCATGCGCACCGCCCTGCAGCCATCCGGCCTCGAACAGACCCGGCACGTCCTCCGGATTAACCGGCCCGTAGGCGATGCGTTGCCCGTCGATCTCGACCTCGATCAGGGGCTCCAGCCAATACAATCCGCGCGAGCCGTTGCGCACGATTTCCACATCCAGCCCGCGGTTCCGGGCCTCGTTCTCGATCGTTCGGCACACACGCTCCGCACCCACCGATACGGCACTGGCATCGCGGGGCACAAAAATCCGTTGCGTCATACCCCCCGTCCTTCTGCAAGCATGGCGTCGAGGCGCTCGGCGCTGACCCGGCCGTGCAATTCGTCGTCCAGCATCACCGCCGGCGAACAGGCGCAGTTGCCAAGGCAATAAGCCGCTTCCAGCGTCACTTCGCCATCGGCCGTGGTGGCGCCGAACTCGACGCCGAGTTGCGTGCTGGCGTGCAGGGCCAGGGCATCGGCCCCCATGGCCTGGCACGACTCTGCGCGGCATATCCGAAGCCGCCGGCGGCCGGGCGGCGTACGGCGAAAGTCATGATAGAAGCCGATGACGCCGACCACTTCAGCCTGCGCCATGTTGTGGGCTTTTGCCAGGTCGGCAATGGCATGGTCGGGGATATAGCCGAATTTTTCCTGTAGCCGGTGCAATGCGGGCAACAAGTCGGCTTGATTTGTACTGGACATAAATCCTCTGAGCAATCAAGAAAACCATTGAAGCGGGGTGTTTGAAAGCTCTCTGCAATTCCCGTGCCAATCGATTTTTTCAAACCGGGGCGATCGCAAAATCATTCATAAACAACCGCCTAATCAATCGCAAAGCGCGCGAAATTCAGCCCAGGAATACCCCGTACCGGGCAGAGTGTCATGTCGGATCAAGCAGAAAAGTGGTCTGGAGTCGACACAAATTGTCACACCGTCACGATTCACAATGAATCATCCGGGCGCTTTGCAATAGGTTCGAGCCAGTTGCAGGAGCTTAGCCTTCCGATTTCGGCTTTCAGCTCGTTTCTTGATTAGCCGGATCAGGCATGATCCGTATTCCCAAAGGATGTCGATGGGCGAACAACACTCCGTACACACAGGCCTTGTATGCTGAGTCCACCGTATAGGAATCCCGATAGGCCATCAAAACCCCAATGCCCGCATCATGAGCCCCGCACCAACAAGAATGCACAATACCCCTACGCTACCTCGCAAAACCTGCGCATTCATGGCATGTACGATTCGCACGCCTGCTACGACACCTATGACTTCAAAAAATGTACAAATGACCAGAAGTTTGTAATCAAATGACCCATATTGCAGATTCCCGGCTGTCCCTGAGATGGCGGCCAGGATCTGAATGACCTGGCTTGCGCCTATTGTGCTCAGGGGAGGGAATCCCAGCAAAATCATCATGGGAACAGATAAAGCAGGCCCTCCGACACCCGTAAGACCCGAGCCGAAACCCACGACAGCGCCTACGCCAATCAACACTACCTGCTGAAATCCTGGGCGATTCTGAAATACGACCGATTTCTTTTTGTTTTTCGTATAGAAAGTGTAAACACCCGCGAAAACAATAATCGAAGACAGAATCAAAGAGAGTGCTTGTGCATTGATTTTTGCATTTGCCCAGGCGCCGAAAAATCCAAAGATTGCTGCCCCAATGCACAGCGGTACAGTAATGCTCCAGTCGATACTTCCACGACGTTGAAATGAAAAGGTCCCGATAACACCCGTAAAAATAAATGTGGCCAATGCGGTTGCCATGGCCTCCTGGATTGTCAATCCTCCAAGAATATTGAGTGCAGGAATGAGTAGGATTCCTCCTATACCTACAGCACCGATGAGCATGCCGACGACAAGAGAAACCGCAAGCAGCCAGGCAATTGTCATTGATGCGGCAATATCAGATCAAAAACAATACATTGATTGCGGAAATCACGTTGAAGCTGATTGATGAACCCCCTGCCCTCCGTAATCATCTAACTAGGCAGCCCAGGCTATCTGAAAACTGAAACCATGTTTTTCGAAACCAAGCGACTCATAGAATTTATGCGCCTCATCCCGTTGTAAATGGCTCGACAACGCAAGCTTGTAACATCCTCGCGCCTGACAGTGTTGCATTGCGAACAACATCATCTTCTTACCGATCCCCTTCCCTTGCCACTTATTCGAAACAACCACATCCTCGACAATCCCGAAGGGCTTTCCACCATGAGCTGCGCTTTCGATCACAATTAGCGCAAAGGTACCGACTATCACGTTGTCCGCTTCAGCGACAAAGACGTGATAGTCGGGATATTCTTTATGACGCATAAACTGTTGTTGAAGCTTGTCGAATGGCTGATCTTCCTCGGGATAGAAGTCAAGCAATTTATAAAGCTCGACCAACCGAGAAAGGTCGGACAATTCCGCCTCTCTAATCGCAAGGTTCATTTCGAATAGCCATAAAATTCAATTTTTTCAGGGTGCTTCCAGATTTATCTAGATTTTTAATTTAAGTACCCGTTTGGCATTTTTATACATGACCTGGTCGATAACATCATCTTTGAATCCAAGGTTCCTATAATCATCAACTGACTGCCCCATCGCCCGGAAGGGATATGAACTGCCAAACAAGAGTTGGTCTTTCATGAAACCGTTTGCTGCTTCAACATAAAGACTTCCACCCGGCAGGAATATATACATATCCGGCACAAGGAAAACATTTTCCCAGCGGAAGGCGACCCCGATTATTTCGTTCACATAGGGATAGAACCCGTGATAACAAATAATCGACAGGTTAGGAAATGCCTTCGCAATCCGTCCCACAGGAGCGGGGTCGGTCAGTTCGAGACTGGGAGAGGTGGGCCCAGACATGAGGCAAACAGGAACGCCCAATTGATCACAGGCATCGTAGATTGGGTACAACAGTGGGTTATCTGCCTTCATAGGCGCACTGCCAAATCCAGGCTCCAGATTGATACCTTTCAGCCCGAGTTTTTTGATGGCCCGCTCCACTTCGGCAATCGACCCTTTGACGCCCAATGCCAAGGGGTCGACAGAGCCCATGCCAACAAGCTCTTTATGTCCTTTTGTTATTCCACTGATTTCGTCATTTGTATGCCGGATTCCGGGTATGTCTCGGCCCACCACCACAGACGCTGTTATGCCCACTTCCCTAATTTCGTCTACAAATCCCTCGACGTCTTTTGAACGGGTAAAGTGTTCGTCGTCTTTTGAACCCACACGCCTATTCAGCCATTTGACCACCTCATATTCATTGGTGCCTGGCGTTGCCCCATAAAAATCATGCAAAAATGAAGGCCTGCTGCGCATATCAATTACTTTTTTTCCCATTTTCATCTCCAAATATTAAAAGCTTCGATCAGCATTCAAATACACATCGAGGACAGCATGCGGAATTTTGCGTTTTGTCTTTTAACAATTACTTGTTTTGCTTAGAGCAAACAATTCAAACAAAAACGTTTTCTCCAGGCAAACAAATATCTACAAATTAAAACGTAAAGAAAACCTAAACAAAAACAAGAAATCGGGGAATTCGAGCGTGAACAATCCACCCGTTATCCAGGATTAACCATGGCGTTTTACGGGATGAATTGATCTATTGTTCGACTGGCCCATTGCCACTGGAACGCTTGGAATAAGCTTCGACAAAATCTGCCGCCGCCTTGCTTCCACCACTGAAGGATTTCATCGCTTCCTTGTGAAGGATGGACAAAGCCTCCATTTTTATGGCAACGGCCCGTTCATTATCAAAAACAAAAGCCAGTCTTCTCGGGCGCGGCAAATCGACTTCGAGGGTTGCACGAACCTGTCCCGGAATGTTTGACATGATCAGGAGGCGATCAGCCAGGAAAATCGCTTCATCGATATCCGTGGTAACGAAGAAGTTCGTTCTATGCGACTCTTCATAAAGCCCTGAGTAGTACTCCCACATCAATTCCTTGGACATGCAATCCAAGCCTCGAAACGGTTCATCGAGGATCATGACATCGGGGTTATTGATCATCGCACGAGCCAATTCAGCCCGACGCTGCATGCCGCCGGAGAGTTGTGGAGGATATTTCTCCCTGAAAGCCGTCAGTCCAACCTTTTCCAGCAAATATTCAGCTTGATCCCGATTCAGCTGTGTATTTTCGCCGCGTGCTTTGGGCCCATACATGATGTTGTCGTAGGTAGTCATCCAGGGAAACAAGGCCGATTCCTGGAAAACAACCAGACGATCACGCCCCGGACCGGTAATTCGTTTCCCGTCAATTTCGATACTGCCGGACGAGGATTTCTCGAAGCCGGCAAGTAGCCGTATCAACGTGCTTTTACCGCAGCCTGAAGGGCCGATCATCACAGTAAGCTTGTTGCGTTCGATAGTGAACGAACAATCCTTGATTACTTCTTTGGCGAAGAGGCCCGCGCCATACGATTTGCTGACATTTGCAACTTTGATTTCAGCAGCCTTGATCTTCATATTTGGACTCTTCGATGAAGCAGGCGATAGATTTTGAGTAATAGCGTTCATTCGAATCATCCTTTACCGTTTTCTCAACCATGGGGTTAAGTAACTACCGAGTTTTCGTAAAAGTTCGCTGGAGATGAATCCAGCGATGCCGATACTGATCATGCCGACAACGATCTGTTCGTATGACCCACCGACATATGAATTCCAGATGAAAAAGCCCAATCCACCCCCCGAACCACCCGACCCACCCCCGCCCGAAATCATTTCGGCAGCGACCACGACTTCCCAGGTGATCCCCATGCCTACGGCAGACCCCACGACGATCGAAGGAAGCGTTGCCGGAAGGACGACACGTCGGAAGACATCCCATTGCGAAGAGCCCATTGACTGCGCGGACTGGAAATAGCGTGGATCAATGGATTTCGCACCTCCCAGGACGTTTATCACAATCGTGAAAAAGGCCCCGAGAAAAGTAACGAATGCAATGGACAATTCCTGGGTTGGCCAGAAAATGATCGATGCCGGAACCCAGGCCAGTGGCGGGATCGGTCGCAATATCTCAAAAGAAGGAAAGACCAGGCCGTTGAATGTCTTGTTCACTGCCATGAATAGGCCGAGGGGAATCCCGACCAGCATGGCAGCAAAGAATCCCGCCAGTACACGGAGCGTGCTCATATACCAGCTTTGCCAGTAGCCGGGGTCGCCAATCAATCCGTACCACGCGACCACAACTGCGGTTGGCGCCGGGACATGGCCAATCCATGGCACGGCAAACCCGAACCAGTCCTTCGACCGTGAGCCGATCTCCCACAATACGAGAAACACGAAAATGGCAATGACAGCACGTAGTTTGGATCTATTAAATAGTGCTTTTCTCAAACGTTTGGCATTCATATCGTTACCCTTCTTTCTCGCCAGCCGAAAAAGCTTTCTTGGCCTCTTCATGTACGAGTTCTATCGTCTCATCCATCAATTGGCGATATCGTGTACTGGTCAGTACGCTGTAATCACGCGGATGAGGGATATCAACATCAATAATTTTCTTCGGCTTACATGGACGCGAGGACATGATGACAAGTCGATGTCCAAGAAAGATCGCTTCTTCCAGATCGTGGGTGATAAAGAAGATGGTGACTTTGTTTTTGTAATAAATTTCCAGTAGCGCCTCATGCATCACCGATTTGGTGAGCGAGTCGAGTGCGCGATAAGGTTCGTCGAACAGCAATACCTTGGGTTCATTCATCAGGGCCCGTACAATTTCTACCCGACGGCGTAAGCCGGAGGACACTTCGCCGGGAAAATTGTGCTCGGTCCCGCTTAGACCTGCATCCGCCATCATGCTGCGGGCTTTGTCGTAGATTTCCTTTTTACCCAGCTTGCCTTGCATCAACGGGCCGAAAGCGACATTGTCCAGGTTGGATTTCCATGGAAACAGCGCACCGTTCTGAAACACCACAATGCGATCAGAGCCAGGCTGGGCCATGGGTTTCTCGGGCCCGCACAGGAGTTCGTCATCAAGGAAGATCTTGCCCGAACTGATACTGTGAAACCCCGCAATCGCATTCAACAATGTGGTTTTTCCACAGCCGGATGGCCCGACGATCATGCATATTTCGCCAGCTGGGATATCAAGCGAACAATGGTCAACAGCCATTACCGCAGCGCCTTCCGGATCATAGATCTTGACTACATCCTCAATCCGGATTGCACCTTTCAATGCTCCTTTTTCAGCCTTTTCGGCTTTTTGCAACACGGCACTCATTAACGACCTCCCAAGGCAAGTTCGCGGACTCGCCACTGCATCATGTAGTCACCTGCCATGCGCACGAGGGCGCTGGAGGTGTAGCCAACTATGCCAAGTGTGATCATGCCGATCACGATAGTCGGATAGCGAACCATCGTATAAGACGTGTTGATCACATAACCCAGCCCGAACTCGCCAGACACCATTTCTCCTGCCACCAGAGAGAACCAGGCAACACCGATCGAGATTTGCAGGCCTGTAAACATAAATGGCATGGCACCCGGCACAATCACTTCCTTAAAGGTTTGCCACTTGCTCGCGCCGAGACAGGCGGCCGCCCGGCTGTAAGACTCGTCGATAGTTTCGACGCCCAGCATGGTATTCAGGGCGGTGGCATAGAAAGATGCAAGAAAGGTAAGGAAGATAACGGGCGTTTCGGAACCCTGGAACATCAGGATCGCCAGAGGCACCCAGGCAAGAATTGGGATGGGGCGCAACGTTTCAAAAACTGGAAAGACGTATTCGCGGAACGTCTTGGACCAGCCTAGAAATAGCCCCAGCGGTACGCCAAGGACCGTGGCAAGGAAGAATGCAATCAGGATTCGACGAACGCTGACCCAGATATGCTGGTAATACTCAGGCGTATAGAAAGATAAACCATATACCGGGTCTTTGCTGAACCACTCTTTCATCACCACGGTCAATCCAGGCATGTCCGCAAACCTGGGCAATTTCCAGACCTCGACTGTGAAATACCAGGTAGCCAACAGGATTCCGAATCCCGTGAACATCAGATAGGGCTTTGGACTTTTCAGCCACTGCGACAGACGGAACATCGTCAAGGTCAAACCGGTGGCCATGGTGACCGGCACTTGCGTGAAATGCGGGACATGCCCCGCCACTTCTTCAGGCAAGGTATATTCCTTATTGATCATGGTCGCGAAGCGACTCATGACAATATCGCCGGTTTCGGGCGAGGCCCTGAAGAGATTGATCAGTTCCTCGCCGTTGATCCGGATCAATTCAGTCCGTTCCATGCAGACGGTCTTCGCCAAACGGCTGCGCTGATTATCGAGCACCGCTGCCCAGCCAAATACATCGCCGCTATGCAGGATTTTTTCCGGGTGGGTCGCCTGGAAGCCGATCCCAAGCGTGTGCTGCACCGTACCGGAGGACACGATATAAACATCGTCAGCAAAATCGCCCTGGTGATAAATGACATCCCCTCGAGCATAAGACTCATATCGAGCCAGCTTGGCAATGGCATCGAGCATGTCGCCCGGGACCGTCTGGAACGGCATCGATCGCTTCAGCAAGGCTACAGTTTGGTTCTGGTCCATTTATATTCCTCTTGAAGCTCTACTGTCTGAAACCTTGGGCGCCGGCGGTGGCGCCGATGTGTTTCAGAAGTCAAGACTCTCGCCAGCCGTGCAAGTCAAGCCATGCGCACAGCTGGAAACAATCTTGATGAATAGGTTGGTTGAGAGAGTTACTTGCCTTTATATGCCGAAGCGGGTAAGGCTCTAATCAAGCCGACCGGGCTCTTCAGGCCACGCTCTTTCAATATTGCCTCGGTGAATTGCGGCATGACGGCATCTGCACGCAATGTGGGCGTATTGATGCTCTTCACGGAATAAAGGAAGGTAGCGGCTTTGGTAATCAACTCCGAAGCTTCCGGGGTAATGGCGTAGGGCAGCTGAAGCCGCACCGGGCTACCACCCAAGGCTTCCGGGTAAGTGCCATACAGCGCCGTCCACAGAACCTTCTCGGAGAAGCCGGTGGTTTGTGCTACCACCATCTTGGCGACGCTATCTGCATTCTTCGGATCTGCCATATAGAGTTCGGCATCGAGTTCGGCATTCAGCCACGCTTTAACCACATCCGGACGAGCCTTGATCAGGTCGTTGCGCATGACAATGAAGGCACCATCATGCTCATTGACCGCCGTGCCGGAGGCAACACGCTTGGCCAGGCCTTCCAGAACAAGACGCGATGCGGTCGGCTCCCAAATAACCGCGGCATCGATCTTGCCAGCCCGGAAACCGCTGGTAATGACTTCAATGTTCTGATTCAGATAGGCTGCAGGCTCAACACCCATTTTCTTGAACACGGCTTGCGCAAAACGGTCTGCACATGCGCCCTTCGGTACTGCCACCCGTTTGCCGTCCAGCCACTTGATGGCTTCTGTCTGATTGGCAAATTTGGGAGCGTCATTACTCACGAGGAAGTTGTTGCATTGATCAAGGCCCAAGCCTGCTGTTGCAACGATACGAAGATCTGCAACATCCTGTTTGGTCGTCGAGACGATGGCCGGCATGTCTCCCATGTAACCGATATCCTGCTTGCCTGCGAGCATTGCATTGACGATAACGGCACCCTGCAAGCCGATCGAGAATTCGACCGTGGATCCCTTGGGCAGATATTTCTCATAAAACTTCATGGGCTTCATAACCACACCGGACCAAGACTCCGTGTAATACGGCTGGTAGCCCACAACCAGGTGAATGGGGTCACCCACTTTCCCATAGTTCTTCTCACCTGCGAACGCAGAAGACACGCTCCCGACAGTGAGGCCAAAAGTCGCAACTAAAACTGCTAATGCGAGACAAATGCAACGATCAAACCAATTCATAAGGCAAGTCATGATGAAGTTCTCCTCTTGTTAGACACTTCCCTGGTACGGGTCATAATCAATATTGATTACTCTTTATATCTGTACGAAATTCATATGCTGTGCAACGCAAAGTCTTGGTGCTCATCCCGCTATTAGTGTTTTGGCTATTTCTCTCCTTGTGAGCCCAGATGTCGAGTGATCAGCGTCGAAAGCTTGCGCATGACGAGATATCCCGATGCCGGATCAGATTCGAGGACCTTCAAGGTTTCCTCGCCATTCAGCCGCAACAGGACGGAGTCTTCCAGGCAGGTGGCCTTTGCAATCCGACGCGCCTGATTCTCGAGTAACGCGGCCCATCCAAACACTTCACCCTTATGCAAAACAAAACCGGCAGGGCTGGTGCCATCGCGGCCAATGAGAAACTCAACGCGGCCCGACTCGAGAATATAAAGATCATCGGTTGGGTCGCCGATGTTGTAGAGGGTGCTTCCGCTTTCGTATTTCTCACGACGGGCAAGCAAATCAAGCCGCTGCAAGGTATCGCCAGAAACATCCATGAACAACTGTGCTGCCTTCAGCGCGCTGGATTGCAACACGAATATCTCGCCGTCCTCAACCTTGACTTCGTATTTTTCAAGAGGCGCTTCGGCAAGGCCGAGCGCTTTGCCGGTGGTAATGTCCCACTGCCATAAATGCTGGTGGCAGGTAAGCACTGCGCCATCGTAATAGCCCTCGGCCAGGCAAACTTCCTGATGGGGGCAAATGCCTTGATATGCGTAATAACAATCGCCTGCGTTGGCTATGAGGACTTTGAGCCCGCCCTCGACGTCATAGTCTTTCATCCCGTTGCTGGGAATTTCAGCCGTATTGCATATGCGTATCTTGCTCATTCCGCCATTCCTAACTGAATTTGTCATAACAAATGTTGTCGGTGGTCAATCTCGCCTGAAGTAATATTCGGACGGTTGCATCCACCATTGGCGGTGGGCCGGCAAGATAGGCCCTGACGTTTTGATAACTGCCCTGCATATGACGCCCCGCTACATCGTGCACATAACCCGTGTCGAACTTCAGTTGCGGGTAGTCGCTCAGGGCAGAAGCAGGAGGATCCTCTTTTGACAGGGCGATGGTCACATTCAGCTTGTCACCGCATTGGGCCCGCAAACGAGAAAATTCATCGAGGAAAAAGGCATCCTTCAGCGTCTGCACACCGAAGAACACATCACCCCGATATTGGCGGAAATAATCATCCTGCGCAGCCCGCGACAGGATGGATACCATGCCCGCAATGCCGCTGCCACCGGCAATACAAAGTATGTTTTTTGACAAGCCCGGGTAAAAAGTCGCATGGCCCAAAGGTCCAAACACCTCGACCTCCACACCTGTGCACTGGCTATTGAACAGCCATTCGGATATCCCGCCCCCCGGCTTCTTCTTGACGATGAATTCGAGGCTTTCCGCTTCACGCTGATAGTTCACCATTGACCAACCGCGAAACCCTGCCACGCCGGGCACCTGGACCATCACAAACTGGCCGGCATCAAACTCCATCGGCTGGCTCAGTTTGATCTGAAGATGGATCACGTCGGACGTCAACAACTTGGCCGAACTGATATGCCCCTTCAAGGCTGCAGGTACGCAGACGCCCGCTTCCATGGTCTGGACAAAGCTCGCCACTTCGATTGACGCATCAGTTTTAGCTGCACACTGACACATCAGAAACTCGTCCTCACCCTTCAGGTATTTGCGCCCTGGCGCATCGGGCCAGGCATCGACAATCTCTCCCGAGATCAGCCGCGCCTTGCACGTTCCACATGTTCCACTACCACATTCATAGGGCAGGCCAACAGCACCACTCAATCCAGCGTAAAGTAATTTTTCCCCTTCGGTCGCATTAAAATGATGTGCGCGGTTTCTGGCATTGACCTGGATTTTCATAGCACTGTTAGTCCATTAAAGCCATCAAAGCGGGATGTGGTAACCGATACCGAGCATTCGCGTATCCAGACGAACATTCCGGTCCAGCAACTTTGGATTGCCCCCATTCATGGAGATGGTGTCGTAGACTTTTCCCACCGCGAACAACTCGGTCTCACCACCATCCAGCGTTGTCTTGAAGACCTGTAACGCACTGACCGTTTTGGCCTGTTGCTTGGCTTCGTCCTGTTCGACGGTATACACCGTGACGTGACGGCTTAGCGATGAATGGTCGCTGTTGTGCCTGGGCAAGTTGTCGAACAGAACCTTCATGCCATCTTTATCATGTTCAAGCCAGGTCATTTCTTTGCGGATTTCCGGAATGTAGGCGGTAATGGCATAGCGAAATGCCGGATCGCACAAGTCAAGGAATCCAGTAAAGTTTTTACTGTCCATCGCAAGGGAGGACCGGTAAATCAGTTCATCAATTAATTGTTTGGGCGTCACGCCAGTTGTCCTCGTATTGAAGTAATGAAAGCCTGCAAATGGTTGTCGTCACACTTGCGGCACAAAGCATCAACATGGCTCACGCCAACTTGTTGTCACTGAAGGGATCGGATGCTTGACGCCCCATACGCTTGCCCCACTCAGCGTAGAAGTGCCGCATCCCAACCTCATCATGTATCGTCGAGTTTTCTTCACGGCCATGCAGAACCCACTTGCTGTCGCTACGCTCACGCATGGCCAATCCTTGTCCATGCACACCCAATAGGTCTTCATGCAAGTTGCGGCCAAACGGACCCCAAATCGTATTGTGGTCACGCACTCGCTCAGCACGCTGTTCAGGCGTATCGCTCTTCAGCCCCAATCCACGGAATTCGATAATCAGTTTGTCCGGACCCAATGGAATAGCCGTATCCATTCGCAATACCGATGTACGAAGGTTGAAGGTCATCCCCGGGAAAAGATCGATTAGCACCCAGCCGCCAGGCGCCAAACCTGGCCAGCCCACAGCGCGCTCCTGGCTGCCTGCATAAGCATCGTATTTAATCGCCATCGAACCCACCGATGCGTGGCCGTTCGGATACCCCTTGTACTTGCGATCGAAGTAGCCTGGTTGCATCATCCCCGTAATACGGTTGAAGTAATGCATATAGTCGTGATAGAACTCGCTGTTCGTGTCATGCCACAGCTTGTAATTCGTATTGACGATCGCCTTATGGTAGGTAAAGACTTCCAAAGGCATGCTGAGATTCTCTTCCATCATGCCCAGCGCATCGCCGATATATTCCTTGAGCGTGCAGCTGTCGTCGTCCACGTTGACCCAGACAAAGCCCCCGTAACCCACTTCGCTTTTCACTTCACGCAAACTCGCGTCCTTGCAGCCGTAACGTTCCTGGTAACCTTCCTTGCCACGGGGAATATCCGTGCAGTCGCCTTTCGGACTGAATGACCAGGCATGGAAGATACATGTGATGCGTTTAGCGTTGCCGACGGGATCGTAGAGGAGCGTGTTGCCGCGATGCGGACAGATGTTGTAGAAAGCCCGTACCTTCATGTCTTCGCCGCGGATCATAAAGAGCTGCGCCCCGCCAGGATGATGAAAAGTGCGGTAATCGAATGCGTTCGGCAACTCTGACTCGTGGCAGCCAATAATCCAGCATTTATTGAAAATCTTTTCCTGCTCCTCACGGAAGATCTGGTTATCCGTGTAAATCCGGGTATCCACAAAATGAGTAGACGGAAATTTGGGCTGCTCTTTCCATGCAATTTCATTACGCGACATTCTTGTCTCCTATTGAGTCTGGCAAGGTAAAAACATATTTTGAGAATGGTTAAGCATAGGCCGTGCCAGGCATTAAAAAATGAATTTTGACTTCACGCACAATGCGTAAAATCACGGCTGTCATAATAAAAAGAGCGAATGCCTGATCGAGGCATTCATTCAAAATAACCCTTGCCTTGTAACGATCAAGGTATTTTTTGAAACAGTGTGCGCCAAATTTGCCACATCCCTCCTGGGCCGAATCCTGGCGGCCCATACAATGCGTAATGTGCCCGAGTAACCTGATAAGACATGGGACTTGGCACTCAGGCCACGATGCCGGCGTCAACGCAGGCCAAGGATTTCATCTCCATTGAAAAATAGCCCCGATCGGCAACCACTTGCAGTTCCGATGTCCCCAGATGGTTGAGGCCTGCTTGACCATCTTGATCAATTGACGCCGGCTCCCAATCCAACTTTGGTGACTTCGTGCGCGACGACCAGGCAATGCCTGAAATCCACGGCTGCTTGCACGTTGTAAGTGACAAGGCCACGACTTGGTACCCATGGCCTACTACGCCAGCCTGGGGGTGCGCATCGACCGGGTGATGACCGACAACGGCAGCGGGTACAAGAACGCCTTCAAGGCCGCTTGCGCCGAACTCGGAATCCGCCATCTGCGCACCAAGCCTTACACACCCAAGACGAACGGCAAGGTCGAACGCTTCGTGCAGACCAGCTTGCGGGAATGGGCCTAGCGCGTCCTTACGAGAGTTCAGCCCAGCGCGAGGCCGCGTTGTAGCCCTTCATCCATCGCTACAACCGGCATCGGCCCCATTCAGCCATCAATCACCAGCCGCCCATGACACGCATTCCGGCCATGAACAACCTACTGAAACTCAACACCTAGTTGCTGCCACAAATTTGACGCACTCTGTCATGGCGCTTAGCAAAAACTTAACGCATCGGGCCTCGATGGTCAGTGTACATATTGGCAGCAACGTACAGCACCAGGCGTGAAACCAATTAAAAATCTGGCATGGATTATTGATTACGTTTTGATTTTACAGGTGTTTATCTGTCGCCGATTTTCAGCCTTTATATTTCTTGCCACTACTTCAGAGAATGGAGCCAAGCATGGCACGCATTATGCTGGCGAGCCAATACCCATTGATATATGGGGATGGTTTTATCGTTAATTACTCTCAGTGAAAGGAACGCAAATGTCGCGCAACAGTGAGCAGTGGACAAAAACCCCCAATCTTCCGCCTACACATTACGTGGACCCGATCATTTACTCCGATCCGGCCATCTTCGAGGAAGAGAAAGAAAGAATTTTCAAGAAAGTCTGGCAGCTCGCCATTCATGAAAGCGAAGTGGCCAAGCCCTATGATTACCGCACCTATCAACATCCTGGCGGCGCGCAGCTTGTGATTGTGCGCGGGGAAGACATGAAAATCCGCACTTTCTACAATATTTGCCCTCACCGCGGCAATCTCCTGGTTTACGATCCCACCGGCAATGCGAAAAAACTGGTTTGCATTTTCCACCAGTGGGCATTCAACGGAAAAGGCGATTGCGTAGACATCCCCCGCGGGAAAGAAGGCTACCAAGACCGTGTCTGTAAAAACGATGTGGCTCTCAAGGAAGTCAAAACCGAAGTGGCTTACGGCGGTTTCGTATGGGTCAACCTCGATGATTCCTGTGGCCCGCTTTCAGAGTATATCGGCAATGCTCTGGACTACATGATGCCCGAACTGGAGGCCGAACCTCTCGAGATATTGTGGTACTACCAAGCTACGCTGCGCACAAACTTTAAGCTGATCCACGATACCAACAGCGAGTTCTATCACGATTATCTGCACTACCATAACCGCATTACGGGCATGTTGGACTCGAAGTCCGGTTATTTTCAGCGTAAGTACACGGCCTTCCCCAACGGCCACGCTTCGGTGGGCTCCATGGCGGTCTCGTATGACGCGTACAAAGGCGGTGGCCACTCCAAGCTGGGATGGCCAAAGCTGCCTCCCAACGGCTGGAAGCTGGTGGACCTTTTTCCATGCATCACGTTCAACCTGCGCACCTCCGTGTTGCGGATAGATTCGTACATTCCTCTCGGTCCGGATCATGTCATTCTCGAGTTCCGTGTGCTGGGCCTCAAGAGCGACACCGCCGAAGAACGCCGGCAGCGCGAGAAAGATGCGGCCACGATCTGGAGTCCATTTGGCCGCAACCTGCACGAAGACCTACTGGCATCTTCCGGCCAGGGGATCGCCATGGCCAAAGGAAGCGATCCAATGTATGTGCTGCAGGCACGCGAGGAGGACCTTACGATCCACGACGAGGTCGGGATGCGTCACTATCTTGAGGAATGGAGCAAGAGGATGGGGCGCAGTTCCTCCAATCCCATGGTCCAAACAGCGGCGAAGTGTGCCGCCTGACCTGAGTGCGGCCTGTTCAACCTAGGCTGGATGGGCAGGACAACCACAACTAAACGGCTACTACTAAACGATATGAAGGAGTGAATCATGAATACAGATAGAATCGCTGTTGAAGAATTGATTTATCAGACCTGCACGGCACTGGATCAAAACGACTATTCGCAGTTCCTTGGCCTGTGCAATGAACATTTCGAGTACAAGGTCTCCGCTTTCAGTCCGGAAATCAAGAAGGACATGACATGGTTGGACCATGACAGGGCCGAGATAGAGGAACTTTTCAATACTTTGCCTAAGCACAACAGCGACCACGCCCCCCTTACACGTAATGCGGTTGTATATAAGGTCGACTTCGACAGTGGTAAGAAACAGGCAAACGTAGTGACAGCTCTCCAGATATTCAAAACCAACCTGAACGGGGGCGCGACCCAAGTATTCGCAGTCGGAAAATATTACGATACGGTTTCACTTGCTGGCGAAGGGCCAACCTTGGTGAAGCGGCACGTCAAGCTCGATACCCGCGACTTGGGTTGGGGATACCACGTCCCATTCTGAGACCCATGCGTCTGTCATAGCGGTCATGCGCACACAAGGTGGGGCATTCCCGGAGTGGATGAAACGGTATTCATTGAATCGTCCAAAGAAAAGAAACGTGGAATGACGCGCATGCCCCGTAAGCGTGGCAGAAAAACTGAAGAATGCGGCCTGTCCGATGAACAGATTCCTGAGCTGATTTGCCGGGGCCGCACCGCGAATACAGCTGATTTTGTGTTGGGGAAGGCAGATAAGGGGCTATCGGGGCGGTGCTCACACCGATCCTTGCGGGCGATGCTCATTCTGAACGGATAGCAGTAAAGCTTTGGGCGCTTTTTAGCGGAAATACGGTTCCCCCGAGTCTGGAAAGCGCGATGCCGCTCGTGCGTACATAGCGTCAACCGCCGACGACTCAGGAAAGAACGCCTTCAGGTTGTACGAAGCCCGCTTCTCGACCTCGCCGACCAAGGTACAGGTTCGGCCGACAGGTGACCCGAGCCGAGCGAGAAAACTTTGATCAGCCAGATGTTGCTGGATCAGATCCGTCACACACCGAAGCCATTGGAAAACAGAGTTCACCACGCGGACCAAACTCGCCGACCGAGCGTGCGGACGGCACTCAGTTCTGGCCAAGGTGGTGGCTTGCCGCTCGTAAGTCGTGGTGGAGATACTCGTGGCGTTCTGCAGTTGCCCTTCCCCGGTCATCGTCACTGGACCGACGACGGGATACAGTAGCTGCGGGCGATACACCATCTGCCCTGCCAGGAGACGCGGAGAAGTCGCTTAGACGGGTCAGTGCCGCTTCGATCTGCGCTCGATTGTATCTTCCCTCGTGCGGCTGCAAGGTGCTGAAACCACAGCGAATCATGAAGAAGAACTGGTCGCATAGCACGTCGCCGATCGCACGCAATTCACCGGTGTAGCCATAGCGGGTACGCAGTTGCGTGGCGATTGAGTAGCCACGACCATCGGTAAACTTAGGAAAATCGACCGCGATCAGTTGCAGTGCCACCAGATTTTCGGCGAGTTCGGCCAGATCCGTGCCACCCGTCAGCCACACCCCGAGCATACCTGCTTCGGCTCGGCTTGCCAGTTGCGGGCGCTGAACCTGCCACACTGCCAGCGGTACGATTACGCGACCAGCCGGCACCCCCGCCGTGGCAACATCATCGTTTTCGGCCAAACGCAGCACTTTCCATTCGTCGCCCTGAATATGGCCGTTCTTAATGATTTGAGACATTGGAGGGCTTCCTTTCCTCGAGGCGCGCGCCACGTTCGACATACACGCGTGTCTTGAACGACTCAATGCCGACCCGGCGCACGGTGTCAATAAAGCGCTCATCTTCATGGCGGTAGTCGATATAGTTGTTGATCAGCGAACTGATCACGTCCGGCACCTCGGTGGCCGCAAAGGACGGGCCGATGACCTTGCCGAGCACGGCCTTATTGCCCTGGTCTCCCCCTATCGTCACCTGATACCACTCCTCGCCGTTCTTGTCGACGCCGAGCACGCCGATATGGCCGACGTGGTGATGGCCGCAGGCATTCATGCAACCGGAGATGTTGAGTTCGAGCTCGCCGATGTCGTGCAGGTAGTCTAGATTGTCGAACCGGTTCTGGATGGCGTTTGCGATCGGGATCGATTTGGCATTGGCGAGCACACAGAAATCGGCGCCAGGGCAAACTATCATGTCGGTCAGTAGGCCGATGTTGGGGGTTGCCAGGCCGAGGTTGCGTGCCGTTTTCCATACAGTGAACAGGTCGGCTTGGCTCACGCTGGCGAGCACCAGGTTCTGTTCGTGCGTACTGCGGACCTCGCCGAAGGCGTATTGGTCGGCCAAGTCGGCCACCGCGTCGAACTGGTCGGCAGTGATATCGCCCGGCGCGATACCGGTCTTCTTCAGCGACAATACCACGCTGGCGTAACCCTGCACCTTGTGCGCGCGTATGTTGTGCCTTACCCAGTTGGCAAAAGCCTTGTTGTCCGCCAGTTGCGCAGCGTAGCCGGCATCTTCGGGGGGCAGTTCGGGCAACACCGGATCGTTGAAGCGGCCGGCGACGCGGTCGATTTCTGCCTGTGTCAATGTAGAGATGCCATTTCTGGTATGCACGAATTCGGTCTCCACCTGACGCGCGAACTCCGCCACGCCGAGCGATTTCACCAGAATCTTGATGCGCGCCTTGTAGGCGTTGTCGCGGCGGCCATGCAAGTTGTAGATCCGCAGGATGGCCTCGCAATAGTTGAGGATCTGCTGCCAAGGCACGAAAGAGGACACTTCCTCGCCGATGATCGGCGTGCGGCCGAGGCCTCCCCCAACCAGTACGCGGAAACCTATATTGCCATCGGCGTCGCGGATAAGATCGAGACCAATGTCGTGGGCACGAATGATGGCACGATCCTGCGTGGCGCCATTGATGGCGAACTTGAACTTGCGCGGCAGAAAAGTGAACTCGGGATGGAAGGTACTCCACTGGCGCACGATTTCGCACCACGGTCGTGGGTCGATATGCTCGTCGGCGGCAACCCCGGCAAAGGGATCGGTGGTGACATTGCGGATGCAGTTGCCTGAGGTCTGGATGGCGTGCATCTGTACCGTGGCGAGCAGACCCAGGATTTGCGGTACGTCCTCCAGATTCGGCCAGTTGAACTGTACATTCTGGCGCGTGCTGAAGTGGCCATAGCCGTGATCGTAGGTACGCGCGATGTGGCCGAGCATGCGCAACTGGACCGCGCGCAAGTTGCCGTAAGGAACGGCGACGCGCAGCATCGGCGCATGGCGCTGGATATATAACCCGTTCTGCAGGCGTAGCGGGCGGTACTCGTCTTCGCTCAACTCGCCGGCGAGATAGCGGGCAGTCTGATCGGTGAACTGTGTGACACGCTCATCAACGGTGCACTGGTCGTATTCGTCATATTGGTACATCGAGTCTCTCTCATTGAGTCCGAATTTTCTTTATCGGAGGCCAGCGGTCAGGCTCAGCATCTGATTGACGGGTTGCCGACCTCGTGAGTGAGGCTGACTGACGCAAATAGGGCATCAGCACTCGCGCGGTTCGTAGGGCCACAAAGGGACTTCGCTCAAGAGACTGTACGCCTTCATTTGATCGAGGCGTGTCACGCATAGCGGCCCTCAAGGAAACGTGCGTCAGTTCATGTAGGCAGAGGCCTCTCCCCCAGGATTGGGCAAACCGGCTACACGCCACAATATCTTGCAACTGCTGAACAGTTTGTGGGCCTTGTGGCGATCCAGCCCGGTAGCACGGCAGATCAAGCGCATCACCGGCAAGCTACCCAGTGCGAAATAGTGGCTGCGCACATGGTCAATCACGTCCCAGTGCTTGGGGGTAAGAACAGGAATGCCATCCTCCAGCGCGATACGTACCGCCACTTGACGCTCCCATAGATGGGGTTCGGCAAAGAAACCATCGGCGTCGAACCAGTCGGAAATATCGCCTGCAACGGGCTGCGTGATCATGGCAATATCCATGGCCCATTCCTTGTTGGTGAATCGAGTTTGCAAGGTAACGGACCGCGGCGGTACTGTGAAATCACGCTTGGTCATGGTCCCATGGCTAAAAGCTATGGTCACCGGAGATTGGCGCTGATTGCGCTATCTTGTTACCGTTATCCAGAGGAGTGACCCATGCAGTTACAGCAGCTACGCTATCTTCTAGCACTATCCCGCAGCGGGTTCAATGTCACCAGCGCTGCTGAACGGCTGTTCAAGTCGCAACCCAGTTTGAGTAAACAACTCCGATTGCTTGAAGAAGAATTGGGTGTACCGCTATTCGAACGCGCAGGACGCCAACTTATTGGATGTACCGCAGCTGGACGGGCAGTCATGGAATTGGCTGAATGCACGCTAGCCAACATAGAAGCGATCCGCCGAGTCTCACTCGAGTTTAGCGACCCGAGTAGCGGTGAACTGTCTATTGCCACGACTCATACACAGGCCCGCTACGTGCTGCCCCCCGTCATCCGGGCCTTCAGGCGCACATACCCTGAACTGAGCCTACATCTCCATCAGGGCAGCCCGGCCCAGATCGCGGAAATGGCAGCCAGTGGCGGAATCGACTTTGCCATTGCCACGGAATCCCTGCATCTCTTCGATGAACTGATCATGCTGCCTTGCTATCGCTGGAATCGCGCTGTAGTGGTACCCAGGGGACATGCTCTAGAGAGGGTTGAACCATTAACGCTGGAGGCAGTGGCGGAATATCCCATTCTCACTTATGTGTTCGGTTTCACCGATCGCTCTCACATCAACGATGCCTTCCAGCGATGCGGACTCGCGCCCCGTGTAGCGCTTACCGCTACCGATGCGGATGTGATCAAGACCTACATCCGCCTAGGACTGGGGGTAGGTATTCTGGCTGAGATGGCACAAGATGAAAGCCTTGATAGCGATCTCAGTTTTCTGGATGCCAGCCATCTGTTCGAACCCAGTATTACCCGCATCGGTTTCCGCAAAGGCCTGTTCCTGCGCGCGTGTCATTACGATTTCATCAGGACTTTTTCCAGTCACCTGTCGCGAGAAGTTATAGATCGAGCCGCGAAAGTCAGCACGCCAGTCGAACGGGACGAGCTATTCGCAACCTTGGCCATCCGGAATTATTAATACCACGCGATTGATTCGGCTTGATGAGCCTATCCCGACAAGCAATTTGTCACCAATCGGCAGAAATCGAAAATTGAATTCTCTCGCGCTCGAACGGCAGCCATTTTGCAAGGCATCGCACCTCGCCTGCGGCCAAATCATTGGCATTCTCCGTTCCGGCAGGCAAATGATCCCTTACCCAGACTGGGTGCCCATCGAATCAGCCCGGATCCTCTTCAAGCATTGATCTGTTGCCGGCGAAGCGTTGACCACTATAGTGATCTGGAGATGTGACAAATTGTCACATCGTCCCGAGTCGCTCCGTAACAACCCGACTGCGGGTAAACCCTTAACCACACACGGAAAGACAATTATTTATACGTAAAAGAACTAAGGGTAAACCCTTATAAACGCGCGGAACATTTTGATTTATATATAAAAGAACTTATGGCACGAGGGTTGCTTTACGTAAGACGCGAACTTCGCTCTAGCCTCCCAACGAATTATTGGATTTATAGAGAGCGTTGCGCTTGTACGTTTGTCCGTTCAAAGATAAGGAGACCGATATGCCCAAATGTAATAACCGCTTTTCACTGAAGGCCCTGGCGGCCGCCGTTTCTGCCACCGTGGCGCTGGGCGTCGTCGCCCTGCCGACCCTCTCGCATGCGGACGAAACTGCCTGTTCGCCTTTCACCCCCCTCATCAAGGGACAGGAAGACCTGGTCTATGTCTGGACACTGGGCGTTGAAGGCATCGGCGACGGTTCAGACAAACTCGTGACCGTGGACGTACGTCCCGGCTCCAAGACCTTCGGCAAGGTCATCAATTCGCTCTCCGTTGGCGGACGCGGCGAAGCGCACCACATGGGTTTCAGCGACGATCGCCGTTACATGTGGGCAGGCGCGCTGGATAGCAACAAGATGTTTGTGTTCGACATCGGCACCGACCCGAGCAAGCCGAAACTGGTCAGGACCATCACCGACCTGGTCGAGAAGACCGGCTATGTGGGCCCCCACACTTTCTATGCGCTACCCGGCCGCATGATGATCCAGGCCCTGTCCAACGCGAAAGACCATGGCGGCGTGACCGGCATCGCGGTCTACAGCAACGATGGGAAATTCATTTCGAAGCATGACATGCCCACCACCAAGGTTGGTGGCGTGCAAGGGGACGGCTATGGCTATGACATCGGCATCAACCCCCAGAAGAATGTCCTGCTGACGTCCAGCTTCACAGGTTGGAACAACTACATGATGGACTTGGGGAAAATGGTCAAGGACCCCGAGGCCATGAAGCACTTCGGCAACACCATGGCGATCTGGAATCTGAAAACCATGGAGCCCACGAAGGTCTTCGATGTGCCCGGCGCACCGCTGGAAGTCCGCTGGTCGCTGAAGAAGGGCGACAACTGGGCCGTGACCGCCACCGCCCTGACCTCGCAACTGTATGTCATCAAGCAGGATAAACAAGGTGAATGGCAGGCGCACGACGTCGGCACCATCGGCAACCCTGCCGATATCCCGCTGCCGGTGGACATTTCCATCACGGCCGACGGCAAGGGCCTGTGGGTCAACACCTTCATGGACGGCATGACCCGATACTGGGATTTCCACGACCCGATGCATCCGAAAGAAGTCTTCAAGGAAAAAATCGGCTCCCAGGTCAACATGGTGTCGCAGTCCTTCGATGGCAAGCGGGTGTATTACACCACCTCACTGCTGGGCAACTGGGATAAGAAAGGTAAGGACGACGAGCAGTTCCTGAAGATGTACAAATGGAACGGCAAGAAGCTTTCGCACGTCTTCACCATCGACTTCTACAAGGAAAAGCTCGGCCGCGCCCACCACATGAAGTTCCAGGCGCTCAACCTGAGCAAGCTCAAGCCGCTGGCTGCTGCCGAATCGCAGGACCTGGATAGCCTCAAGCTCGCATTGACCGAGCCTAAGGGTAAATAATTTGATGTCCAGACAGAGCGCTTACATTGTTGGGGCTCTCCGCCCCCCCTTGCGGGGGGGCGGTTTTTTTTCCATGCTCCTGACGTTCGCCCTGGCGGGTACCTGTACCGCCAACGCTGCCGACACCAATCCGTCCCAGCAAATAACCGAACAAGCTGGCGTGGTCATGGATTTCAAGCCCAGCCCGCCTGGCAGCTACAAGCTTTATGACATCAAAACCGCACCCGATGGCAAGGTACTGGACATCGACGGCAAGGCCCGCTCACTTTCCGAATTCACCGGGGACAAGATCACGCTGCTGTCCTTCATCTACTCGAGCTGTGCCGATCCGAGTGGCTGCCCTTTTGCGTATCTGGTGTTCCATAACCTGCAAAACCGATTGGAAAGGCATCCGGAATTCAAAGGTAGCATCCGCCTCGTCAGTCTTTCTTTCGATCCGAGACGCGATACTCCGGAAGTCCTCAAACTTTATGCAGGAGACAGTGGAAACGCCGATCGCAGCGTGCCGTGGGACTTTCTCACCACGGCCTCGCTCCGTGATCTTGTCCCGATACTCGACGCATACGGCCAGGACGTCTATATCGATGTCGATCCTGTCACCAAGAAACCGCTCAGCACCTTGAGCCATGTGTTGAAAGTTTTCCTGATCGACCGCAACCATGTCATCCGGGAGATCTACACCACGGCTTATCTGTCGCCCGACGTCGTCTACAACGACATTCTCACTTTGCTAATGGAAGAAGGTATCAAACTGCCATGAAAGTAATTCGTGCCCTGCGCTGGCTTTCGTTGGCCAGCGTGCTGTCTTCCCTATCACCCATCATACGTGCCGACACCCCCGTCAATGTGCCTACTCCGCTTGGCCTGCCACCCCTCGTTATTCCTGCATCCAACCCTCTGACCCAAGAAAAAATCGATCTCGGACGTCGCCTGTTCATGGATCGACGGCTCTCCCACAACAACACCTTGTCCTGCGGCATGTGCCACGTGCCCGAGCAGGGTTTCACCTCCCACGAGCTGGGCGCAGCCGTCGGCATGGAAGGCCGCAGCCACCGTCGCAACTCCCCCACAATGTTCAACGTCGGCTACCAGCGCAGTCTGTTCCACGATGGACGCGAACCGCATCTGGAAGACCAGATCTGGGGGCCGCTGCTGACCAAGAATGAAATGGACATGCCGGCCATCGGCTATGTCGTCGAGAAAGTGCGCCAACTACCCGAATACAAGGGCATGTTCGAGGCGGCCTTCAATGGCCCGGTCACGGCGGAGCGTATCGGCCAGGCCATCGCCAGCTACGAGCGCACGCTGGTTTCCGGCAACTCCCGCTTCGACCGCTGGTACTACGGTGGCGAGAAGAATGCACTGAACGCCACGGAGCAGCGCGGCTTCCAGGTGTTCATGGGCAAAGGACGCTGCGCCGCCTGCCACTCGGTGGGCGAGAAAAGCGCGCTGTTCACCGACCACAAGTTCCACAACACCGGGCTGGGCTGGGAACGCACCATGTTCCCCGAACGCACGACCTATCGCGTACAACTCGCGCCCAATGTATTCGTCGACGTGAATGCCCAGCACCTCACCAAGTCGTCCGAACCGCCGCTGCCTGACGTTGGGCGCTACGAAGTCACGTACAACCCGAAAGACAGCTGGGCCTACAAGACGCCCATTCTGCGCAACGTGGAACTGACCTCTCCTTATATGCATGACGGTTCGCTGCGCACGTTGGAGGAAGTCGTCGATTTCTACGACAAGGGCGGGATCGACAACCCGGAGAAATCGCCTCTGATCGTGCGCCTGAATCTGACGCCGGATGAGAAGTCGGCGCTCGTCGCATTCCTGAAGAGCCTGACCGGCGACAATGTTGCAGCGCTGGAGCGTGATGCGCGGCAAGCCCCGGAAAATCTGCCGATCCCGGAGCGCGATCCCAGCGATACATTCATGAGCCAGGTCAACGCCAGGCGACCCTGAGCAGGACGTCGTCCCATACTCTCCCAAAGAACATATGCCTGAATACCTCTATCGGGATGATGGTTCGCCCGGCCGCTGCAACACCGTCGGCAACCTGACGGGCGGACTCATGCTCGACCGGGTCTACAGGCCCTGGCACAAGATGCACCAGGTGGCGCTCAATGGCCCATTCAAGACCGTATTCGGCACCCCCGCCAACATCATCAGCGTCCCCAACATACCCACCATCAAACTGCACTGACCCTCGAAAGGCAAAACATGGACCACAACACGATCATTTTCAAAACGGGCGAAGCCACCGTCCTCGCCCAGGAAGGCCAGTTCACCGACGCCATGCCGGAAATCCTGATCGGCACCGTCGATGGACCCGTCGGGCACGCCTTCGCCAACATGATGGGACAGACCGCAGGCCACACCCGCATGTTCGCCATCCGGGCCTGCAACCAGCAGGTGCGTCCCGCCACCCTGATGGTGCCCAAGGTCACCATGAAAAGCATGGCCTACGTCGACCTGTTCGGCGGCACGGTCCAGGCTGCCACGGCCGATGCCGTGCTGGACTGCGTGATCGAAGGCATCCTGCCGCGCGACCAGGTCAACGATCTGTGCATCGTCAGCCTGGTGTGGATCGATCCGCGTTGCGCGACCGATCCCAATCTTGATCACAAGGATCTCTATCGCACCAACTACGAAGCAACCAAGCTCGCAATCCAGCGCGCGCTCAACGACGAACCCGGCATCGACGAATTGATCGCCAACCGGAACAGCATTCGCCATGACATGTACGACCCCGATGCCTGAAGCCACTTGCAGGTAATTTCCTGGCGGGGGTAGGTAGTTCTCCGGATAGGAATTTTTCTGCCAACGCGCAGAATAACGGCGTGGTCTGCAAAGACTGTTCATGAAGATATTCGACTGGCGAATCAACGAAAGGAAGGCACGATGAAAGTTGTCTGGAATGAAAAAACCTGCTGCCACAGCGGAAATTGCGTCAAGACGCTGCCGCAGGTATTCAAAGTGGAAGACGGCAAGTTCGTGATCCAGCCCGAGAATGCCACGGAAGAGCAGGTGCGCCAGGTGGTTGCAGCGTGCCCGGCGAAAGCCTTGCAAATGGAATGAGCGATCGGTTTTGTTTTGACGGGCGGCCTCTCCTATAACTCCTCCTGCCCGTTAATTTTGGCGGGCCCATCCGGGCCCGCATTTTTTACCCCTAGCAGCTAGCGTAGCTTGGTTCCGGTGTCCGGGCGCCGAGCATTTACTTGTCGTCATTTGGGAGGAAACAAGAATGGAAGGGAACAACAGTAGACGTAATTTCATGAAAATGGGCGGCGCCATGTTCGCTGCGGGAACGGCGGGTCTTGCCGGCACGGCGCGATCGACCATGGCCAACGCCGCACCCGCATTTGCCACCCGCACCATGGCGGCGCTCCCGAAAGCCAAGGGCCCGCGCCTGGTCGTTGTGGGCGGGGGCACCTCCGGCCTGACCATCGCCAAATACGCCAAGAAGGAATATCCGAAATTTGACGTGGTCCTGGTGGAAAAACGCGACATGTATTCGTCCTGTTTTTCCAGCAACTTGTGGTACGCCGGCCTCATCAACCTGGAGTTCCTGGCCGACCACAGTTTCCTGGACGCTGCCGTCAACAACAATTACACCTATTTCAACGCGACGGTGACCGGCCTGGATCGGACCAGCCGGACCCTGGCCACCAACGAGGGCGACATCCAGTACGATTTCCTGGTCCTGGCCCCCGGCATCTCGTACGACTACGACAAGATCGGCGTAACGGACGTGGACACGATGACCGCTCTGCGCCAGATCTATCCGGGCGGCTTCATCTCGCCTACCGAGCATGTCACCATTCATCGCAAGGTCAAGGAATTCGAAGGCGGCGTCTTTGTACAGACCGTACCGTCCGGCAATTACCGCTGCCTGCCCGGCCCATACGAGCGCGCCTGTCTGCTCGCCTCGACCTTCAAAAAGAACAAGGTCAAGGGCAAGGTTCTGGTGCTGGATGCCAATCCGGAAATCACCATCAAGAAGGATGGCTTCCATGCGGCCTTCAATGAGTTGTACCGGGATTACATCGAATGGTTGCCGTCCAAGGCTGTGACGGGCGTGGATGTGGACAGAAAAATCATCAAGACCGAGTTCGATGAATACAAGTTCGACGACGCGGCCATCTACGCCAACGTACGCGGTTCCACGCTGATCGAGCATCTCGGCTTGATGGCGCCATCGAGCAAGAGCAACCAGAAGGAAGCCCACATCGACACCCGCTTCTACAACATCATCGGCGACCCCCATGTCTACGTGACCGGCGACTCGCGTCCGCACCCCTATTCCAAGAGCGCCAACACCGCCAATACCGAAGGCCATTTCATCGCCAAGGTGCTGGCGGCACGCGCGCAGGGAAAAGAGATTTCCTGGGTCAGTCCGCGCACCATTTGCTACTCGATGGTGAATGCCAATCCGATGGAAGCCATCAGCGTCGATGCCGGCTACGACTACAGCACCGAGAAGGACATCATCACAGGCTTCTCCAAGGACACCAAGACCTTCGAGAACCGCGATGCCGCCAAAGGCGAGGCAACGCTGGAATGGGCACGCGGTATCTATCGCGATATGTTTAACGCCTGATCCGGAATGCCGGGTCTCGTCGGTAACCGATACAACCGTCCTTCGGGGCGGTTTTTTCCTGCAGGAGAACACAACAAGATGGACAGACGTGGATTCGTGAAGGTGTGCGCGGGTAGCGCTGCACTGGCTTCGGCCCACTTGGGCCGGATGGCTGTTGCGGCCGACTTCGAAGCATTTCCCGCCGCCAAACTGACCGATCAATCCGGCACTCCGCTCAAAGGAGCGGTCATCCCCACCGGCGAGGCGCTGGTGTTTTCCTACCCACTCGCGGGCGCGCCCTGCTTCCTGATCAACCTGGGAGATCGGCCCGCCAAGCCGAATATCGCCCTGAAAAATGAAGAGGGCGATTACCGTTGGCAGGGAGGAGTCGGTCCCAGGGGACAGTTCGTGGCCTTCGTGGCCATCTGCACCCACCAGATGAGCTATCCCCAACCCAAGGTGTCCTATCTGCGCTATGCAGCCAGCGGCAGCGAATTGGCCGGCGGTCCCGGCAGGATCGTGTGCTGCGCACATGGCAGCGTGTACGATCCCGCCGATGGCGCCAGGGTCGTGATTGGGCCGGCCCCCATGCCCCTGATGCCGATCCGTCTGGTCTATGACCCGGGCAGCGACGAACTGTCCGCCGACGGGATCATGGGCATGGCCTACATCAAACGTTTTTTCACAACCTACAAGGCTGACCTCATCGCCCGTTTCGGGCCCGGCGGCTATCGCCAGGCAGTCGGCGAGAAAACCGTCTGCATACCGATCAGCCGGTACAGCGGGCTGGTTCCCGCCTGCTGAGCAACCACCGCTCGGTCGACCTGCCCGATCGGCATCTCTGCCCGCCGTCCGCCTGGATTATTGGAAGTCTCCAATGCCTCCAGCGTGCCATTTGTGTCCAACAGCGCGCAGAAACCGCTCAGGAGTCTTGTGGCACAGTGGCATTGAAGCCGCTTCCCTTCCATGATTCGATGCCGCCGGCGAGCGAAATCACCTTGCCATATCCAAGCTGCTTGAGCGTGTGTGCGGCCAGGGCGCTGCGTCCGCCAGTTTTGCAGTACACGAGGATCTCCAGGTTGCGATCCAACAGGGCCTGCTCGCAGGCCGGATAGCTGGGGTCGACCTTGAATTCGAGCACGCCGCGCGGGACATTGCAGGCATTGCCAATGCATCCCTCGCTGAACTCGGCCGGTTCGCGCACGTCCAGCAGCACGATGTCACGGCGGGCGGCAAGTTCACGTGCTGCGGTGGCCGCATCCCATTCGACGATGTGGCTCTTGGCGTGAGCGATCAATTCCTGAGTCGTAAAATTCATTTCATGTTCCTTGGTTCGGGAAGTGACATTTCAATTGGTCAAGCCCATGAGCGAGAGATAGGCCGATGCATCGTGCAGATGCCTGGTCTCGCCTGGCGAAGTCAGACGAATGCGCAACGTCCAGCCTTCTCCGTAGGGGTCGCTGTTGATCAGGGTGGGCTCATTGCGCAGCCGGGCATTGACTTCCAGTACCGTGCCATCGACCGGGGCGATCATGTCCGACACGGCCTTGCGCGATTCGACCGTACCCAGGGGCGTGTCATGGCAAATGGGCGTGCCGGCGCGCGGTAAATCGAGAAACACGACTTCGCCCAGGCTGTCCTGGGCATGGTGATTGATTCCAACCAGAGCTTCGTCGCCCTCCAGCAGTTGCAGCCAGAGTGCATCGCGATGATAGAGACGGTCTTCAGGGTAATGCGTCGGCATGATGCGTCTTTTTTCGTTTCATGGGTTTATGTACGGCCTGTCCCAGCGCATCCTCCGCCGCCTCGTGTATGGCTTCGGAAAGCGTGGGGTGGGCATGGACGGTTTGGGTGATGGCATGGACGGTGGCGCCCTGGCGTAGCAGCACCGCCGCTTCATGAACCATGTCCGATGCGTGGGCACCGATGATATGAACGCCGAGCAGGCGGCCGCTGACGCGGTCGGCCACCACCTTGGCCATCCCGGTCAATTCGCTCATGGCTTGCGCCTTGCCGAGGCCACGCAAATCGAATCGCCCTGCGCTGACGGCATGGCCTTTCTCGATGGCGTGCTGTTCGGTCATGCCGACACAGCCGATCTCGGGCATGGTGAACACGGCCCAGGGAATGACCGATTCGTCGAGTGGCGTGCATTCCCCGCCGAGGGCATGATCCACTGCCAGCCGCGCCTGGGCCGAGGCAGCATGCGCCAGCGCCAGTCTGCCGTTGACGTCGCCTACGGCATACAGGCCATCCAGGCCGGCCTGCATGAAGCCATTCGTCACGATTTCGCCTCGAGGGCCGAGTTCGACGCCCGCTTCTTCCAGACCCATGCCATGCGTGTTGGGACGCCGGCCGATCGCGACCAGCACGCGCTCGGCACTGGCCACGACCTTGTCGTTTGCAAGGGCGACCACGCCATCCGGAATGGCCATCAGGCTTTCCACTGCGCATTTATTGATGAATTCGATTCCGCGCCGGCGCATTTCACGCTGGACGACGGCAGAGATATCGCTGTCGATGAAGGGCAAGGGACGCTCGCCCATGGCGACGAGCGTGACCTGTACGCCAAGCGCATTCATGATGAACGCATACTCGCACGCCACGACGCCATCCCCGACGATAAGCAGGAATCTGGGTAGCGTATCCCAATGCAACAAATCGTCGCTGGTCACCACGCGGGCTCGGTCGGCCATAAAGCTTTCCGGCAGTATCGGGCTGGAACCTGTACAAACCAGTACGGCATCCGCCTCGATCACGCCATGGCCCGTCACCTCCACGCGATGCCCGTCCAGGACGCGGCCACGCCCTTGTACATGAACCACGCGGCGGTCCGCCATCAGGCTGTTGATGCCGGTATTGAGCAGGTCGATCACCTTGCCTGCCTTGGCACGCATTGCGGGCCAGTCCGGCTCCACCGTGCCGGACAGATGCAAGCCATAGGACTCGGCGCGGCGTATTTTCTCGAGCAGATTGCAGACTTCCACCAGGGTTTTGGTCGGGATGCAGCCGCGATGCAGGCACGTTCCCCCCAGCGGATGCGGATCGATCAGCGTCACTTGCGCGCCTTCCGCAGCGGCATGGGACGCCGCCACATAACCTGCAGGGCCGCCGCCAACAATCGCGATATGTTTGGTCATGCTTACGACTCCTCTGCCATCACCCGATCGTGCAGAACCGGGTAGAGGGCTTCTTCAAATCAGGCTGGCACAGTGCCGGCCTCCATCAATTGGCCATTGAGGGTGACCTGGCCGCTGACCTCGATGGCACGCACCAGGGTATCCAGCACCGGACAGTGTTTTTCCACCGTTTCAACCAGTTTCCTCAAGGTCTCCATATCGGCCGGACTGTCCACCGCCGTCTCGAAAATGATTTTCTGATAGCCAGGCGGAATGGCGGCATCCATGCCGAACAAGCCGCGCAGATCAAGATAGCCGCGCAGATTCACTTTGACGCTGTTGAGTTGGACGCCCATGACCGATGCATAGGCGCTGTACATGATTTCCTGGCAGGCCCCCAGGGCGACCAGCAACAGCTCGACCGGATTGGCCGCCGCATCGGCCCCGCCCAGGTCGGGCGGTTCGTCGACGATGATCGGCGCGAAATCGCGCACTTTGGCGCTGCAGCGCACATCCTCTTCCAGCTGGGTATCGGCACGGAACACCACCTTGGCGGCACCGGGGTTGCCCTGGATGCCTGCGATGGCTTGCATCAGGGCGGCCTTGACGGTCTCTTGCGACATATTTGATCTCCTTTAAATAAGTGGCAGTCCATAGCACACGACGTCGTATGCCTTAGCTTGAATTAAAGGGTATTACGCTGGAAGAAAACATACGGATGAGCGCGTATCCGCTTAAGTACAATCCCTATACAGAGAAATCTCATTTCCACGGCAAATACACCTCGCCGTATCCAGAAATGAGCATTGAAAACTTTTTTAGGTTCCGGATGCGGTACACGAGTAACACCGGCCCGCTCGAAAACAGCAATACGTGAGATTGAGGGTCGTGAAAAACAGGCCGCCGAGGACGGCCATCTCGAGCCGGCGCCTGCCAACAAGCACAAGCAAGCCGGAAAACGTATACCGAAGTTCAGTGCGAGGTTCGAAGTGGCTTATATAGGCCGGCTGGCCTATATCGAATATTGTGCTGACAGTGCCGGTCAATGCAGGCCAGCGCCTGGAAATAATGTGTCTAGAGCCCAGCGATTGTTATACATATCGGACTGGCACAACGCTTACGAAAAAACCAGGTACAAAAAATAACGGACGACTTGGTACCCGTGACGGTTGGAAAAATCGACAGACGACAAGCTATGCGTCGTCCGAGCCTGACGTATATTTTTTATAGTCTGTCGCAGACATCAATCCGTCCAACCCACCGTTATCCGGAAGTCGAACCTTCAAAAGCCACCCTTCACCATAGGGGTCACGATTTATGCAACATGGATCAGCTGTCAGCTGTTCGTTCACCTCAAGTACCGTTCCCGATACAGGGCTGATGAGATCGGACACAATCTTGACCGATTCGACGATTCCGAAAGCGACATCCTGACGGATCTCGGTATCCGCTTGAGGACACTCCACGTAAACAACTTCGCCCAGGTTATTCTGCGCATAGTGGGTAACACCAACCAGGACCACGTTTTCCCCTAGTGGCTTGGCCCACAGGTGTTCTTTATGACATAGATAGTCTGCAGGCATCATCTCTCTTTACCTTTTAATGTGCCAATCTACCGCTGCTGAGTCAATGCAGGCATATGTTCGATGGCGACATGGATTTGAGGCGAATGCTTGAACGTGTTCATGACTTTACAGGCGCGCTCGCACATGCCGACCATCTTGAGTTCCTCAGCTTCACTCAGCCCACCCTCTATCTTGACAGTCGTCCTGATCGCGGACACGCGTTCCGGATAAGGACTGATTTCACCATCGCAGGTCACGTGAAGCCGTGTCACGGGAAGCTTACGTTCACGTACATATTCAGCCAGAAAGTAATCCAGACAGGCCGCAGCAGCGAGCAACATCAACTCGACTGCACGATGCCCATCTTCTTCAAACATCTTGATTTCACCATAAGGTGTCTTGGCCTGATAACCCGCCTCAGGTGTCCAGGAACAAGTGGCGTAATGCTTGCTCATCACTGCTCTTCTCGTAAAAAATGAAAATACCGGCACGGTCGAGATGACATTGTCACGACCGCACCGTGTTTATTATTTGTATGCGCTCTCCGGCATGCCTTTGATGACGGCAACCGGGGCCGTAAGCCCCATCTCTTTCAAAGCCTGCTTAACGGGGCCATCATTAATGGGATGCGGGGGCATGCCAGGCATATTGGTAACCTTGAGCTTGTTCAAGAAACCATATCCCTTGTTCATCAGGTTGATGACATCCTTGTCGAAGACCATCTTGCCCACGTAATTCACCGGGTCCCCGCCGATTGAAGCAGGGTTCTCCTCATACAATGCCAGCCAGGCAGTTTTCGGGGTGTAGCCTGTCAGCTCTTTCGCGATGATATCAGCCGTTTCCTTGGGATACTTGGCCATGAACTGGACTGCCTCGATCTCAGCCTTGATCCAGCCGACAGCCGCCTGGGGATGCTGTTCGATGAAATCCTGGCGCATCAGCGTGAAGTCCGCATCACTTTCATTCCAGGGCGCGCCTGTTGCGACATATCGCGCATTCCCCAGTTCCACCTGTCTACGGGCATGCGGCTCCCACATTGCAGCGGCGTCGAGTTTCCCTGCCTCAAAGTTACTGGCGATCACTTCGATTGGCATGCTGAGGATTTCAGACGGTTTGAATGCCCCTTGGTCAATGACAGATTCCACGAAGCGATTTGCACAGGTCCCCTTGTGCACAGCAAAAGGACGACCGTTCATCCACTTCATGGCTTCCTTATAGTCCTTGAACTGCGGTGCGTTCTTGCTGACCAGGATCTTGTTGCAGACTTGTCCATTGCTGTACATCGGGACTGAAACCAAGCGGACATCGGAAACCTTGTATTTGGTCGTTGCCACGAGTGAAGGCATGTCGCCCATTGTGCCAATCTGCATTTTATTGGAGAGCAATGCCGCTACCATGGGCGGTCCGGTAAGCTGCGGCTCGAAGCGAACCGTACTACCTGGCGGAAGATATTTTTTCCACAATCCTTTTTCTTTGATGATCACGCCGCTCCAACCACCCGTCCAGTAGGGATGGTATCCATAGGTAATGTTCGCTGGTCCTTCGGCGCGTGCCGCCGTTTGTCCGCCAACTAGCAGGCTTGCCACCAGGCCGACAGCCATGAGTTTCAACATCGTTTTCATAATTAATCCTCCGATTAGCGAAGCGAATTTATACCGCGCGCTGCATTCGCGGTCGAACAGGAACCCGTCAGCAAATATGCTGAATGCTGTCCCCATAAAGTACTTCCAGAGCCTCTTGTTTTATTTCAAGGTACCGTTCGCTTGCCAGAACATCGAAAGTCCTTGGATGCGGCAAATCGACTTCGAGTGCATGCGTAATTTTGCTGGGCGTTCCACCCATAATCAGAATGCGATCCGCGAGGAAAATCGCTTCTTCCAATTCGGATGTGATGAAGACAGTCGTAAGCCGGGTCTCTTCGAACAACTTGATGTAATACTCCTGCATCAACTCCCGTGTCATGACATCCAGGCCTCTGAACGGCTCATCCAGAACCATGACCTTGGGACTGTTGATCAAGGCTTGCGCCAACTCTGCGCGCCGCTTCATCCCGCCCGAGAGTTGCCCCGGATATTTATCCTTGAACTCCAGCAAGCCGAACTTCCGAAGCAGCTCCAGGGCTTTCCGGGTGGCCTCTTCCTTGCTGATGCTGGATTTGGCCAATGGACCAAAAACGACATTCTGAAGAATGGTCATCCAGGGCCACAACGCCGTTTCCTGGAACACCATGAGGCGACTCGATCCAGGCTCTTTGACGAGCTGGCCGTCCATGGTTACTTGCCCGCCATCCGCATTGAGATAGCCGCATAAAATATAGGCGAGCGTTGATTTCCCGCACCCCGACGTCCCCATCACGACCGTGAGTTTTCCCGGTTCGATTTTGAATGAGCAATCATCTAGCACATGCACTGGCGCCTGCCCTTTAGGGTGATACCACTTGCGCAGGCCTGTCGCCACCAACTCTCCGCTTAGTGCCATCGTCTCCATCCTGATGTCTCCCTTTAACGAACGACGCGCCACGGCATCATTTTCTTTTCCAGATAGTCGACGCCAATAGTCGACAGATAACCGGCCAGCCCGATGCTGATCATGCCGATGATGACCACCGTGACCGTGTGGCTTACATACCCTTCCCAGGTCAGCCGTCCCAGTCCATTGCCGCCCGATATCATTTCCGCTGCGATCACGACGTTCCAGGTCACCGCGATGCCGAGAGTCATCCCGACGGCAATGGAGGGGATCACCGAAGGAATCATGATGCGACGGAATATCTGGCCACTACTGGCGCCAAGCGATTGTGCTAGCCAAATGTGTTCTTGCTTGATGCTTCTGACTGCATCATGAACATTGATCACGATGATGAAGAAGGCGCCAATGAAGCAGATGAAGATGATGCTCGACTCCGTGGTCGGCCAGAACAGAATTGAGATGGGGACCCATGCAAGCGGGGGGATGGGCCGCAGGATTTCAATCACGGGATACACCATGTTATGAAAAACCTCCCGGGTTCCAAGCAGCAGGCCCAATGGAATCCCCAGCAATTGCGCAATCAGGAAGCCGTATAGCACACGTTTGGAACTCGACACCCAGGAACTCCAGTATTCCGGGTTGTTGATATAGCGCGTCAGGAAGGTATTGAGAACATCAAAAGGCGAGGCGATATCCTTGAATCCAGGGACGCCAAGCTTCACGAAAAAATGCCAGGCAACAAAAAAACCGACGATGGCAATGGCTCCCCGCCAGTTGAACTGGGGCCAGCGGAATTTGGATTTGATGTTCTGATCCATGATGGGGGTCTTTATGGTTTCTTGAGCCGCTTTCATATTTTTCTCACTTATGCGTGTTCACGTTCGCCGCGCTCGAAAGCCTTTTTGGCTTCTTCGTGCACACCTGCGATCGCCTGGGCCTTCAATGCCAGATACTCCGCGCCCAGCATCATGTTTGGCGTACGCGGCCTGGGCAGATTCACATGGATGATCGATTTGATCGTACCGGGGCGTGAAGTCATCACGACGACCTTGTCCGCCAGATAGATCGCCTCTTCCAGATCGTGCGTGATAAAAACGATCGTCTTGCGGCATACCCGATACATCTCCAGCAAATGCTGGTGCATGACCGTCTTTGAGACTGTATCCATTGCTCGGAATGGCTCGTCCAATAAGAGGATCTTGGGTTCGTTGATCAGTGCCCGCACAATTTCGACACGTCTCTGCATGCCCGAAGAGAGTTGAGGGGGATAGCAGGCCGCCACCTTGTCCAGGCCGCCGCACTTGGCGAGGAGATCCATCGCTCTTTCCTCTGCCTGAGCATGCGTCATCATGTTTTGAATCACAGGCCCGTACATGACGTTTTCAAGGACGGTTTTCCATGGAAACAGCGCCCCATTCTGAAACACAACGACTCGATCAGAGCCCGGCTTTGGCGGCATATTCACTGTCGCCAGTGGCTGGCCATCCAGCAACACCTGTCCTTCGGTCACATTGTCGAACCCGGCAATGATGTTCATCAATGTACTTTTACCACAGCCGGACGGCCCTACGATCGCAACGAAATCCCCGGGTTCGATTTCTATGCTTGCATCTTGGACTGCGACGACACGCGCTCCGCGCGGATCGTAAATCTTACCCACATGCTGTATGGAAAGACGGCCTTCGTTTGGCCGTGGCGCCATCGCCGTCAGGGGTGTTTCAGCCGACTTGGCGACCGCGCTCAACGCATCAGTTGCTCCCATGATCAACCCCCTATCCCAAAGCTTTGTACACGCCAGCGCATGAGCTTATTTCCCACTACGCGAATGATTGCACTGCTTACATAACCCGCAATGCCGAGCGTGGCCATGCCAATCACGATCGTCGGAAATTGGATCAGGTTGTAAGACTCGAAAATCATGAAGCCCAGCCCATACTGGGCCGCAATCATTTCTCCGGCGGCCAGAGAGAACCAGGCAGCGCCCATCGCGATCTGCAACCCTGTAAATATGTTGGGAAGCGCCCCAGGAACGATCACGTGGCGCAATATGTCGCGCGGTTTGGAGCCCAGTGACAAAGCAGCCCTGAAATAATCCTGATCAATGGATTTCACGCCGACATAGGTGTTCATGACCGTGGCAAAGAACGCAACCAAGAAAGTCACATAGATAACAGCCAGCTCAATTCCCGGAAATATGAGGATCGCGAGCGGGATCCATGCAAGTGGAGGGATGGGGCGTAACAGACCGACGAGTGCAGATGCGTACGCATCAAACTTCGGGCTCCACGCCATCAGAATGCCCAGCGGAACACCCAGAACGACTGCGAGAACAAATGAGGCCGTCGCTCGATAAACGCTGTAGAAGATATGCTGGTAGTAGATCGGGGTAAAAATAGACATCCCATAATCGGGATCAGGACTGAACCATTCCTTTGCAACCGACCACGGATCGGGCAGACGATTGAATGAATCGATCGGCAGCCACTTGACGCTCGCGTACCAAGCAGCCAATGCGATTATGTAGCCAACCCACATCAGCCAGAACTTACTGCTTTTCCACCAGGATGCTTCCATTCAACCTCCGCAATTTTATTAGGTCGTATTATTGGTAAACGGATAGCGCGATAAAAAATCACACGATTCTCATGTTGCAAAATCACACTTCGCTTTTTTAGAGCAGTGACTGCAATCGGCTTCCCATCTACCTGCTGCCTGATGCAGGCGAAATCACGTGCAGTGGACCACGTAGTTTCACTTACGTATGTCATCATTAAATGCGCGGATACCAACAACCGTCTATTGGTACCAGTATGTAGATTAATTAGGGAATACACCTAGATCCACGGTGCCCTCCCGATTTGAATAGCCCCTGCAATTGGCACCGGATCCCGACCGTGAAAGAGATTGGACACGACGAAGCGGTTCACGGAAGCACCGTTCATTGGTTCTTTGCAGAAGGCGACGGACGTTTACACGACGTGTGCCTGAATGAGCATGGGTTCGTCAGCCTGGACGATGCACGGGTGGTGATCGAGGCGTGGGGGAGCCAATACAATCAAGAACGGCCAAGGACATCGCTGTACCGCTTGATGCCTCCTGCCTAGGCACGGCAATGCGCCGTAAAATCGGCTCCTTTGGCTAAGGAGTCTGAAGGCTTGCGCTACTGAAGAGTAGAGAGACGTCGTCGGCAACTATAGGGCGTTCCCGAGACTCCAGTTATGCATGGCCTGATTCCACGTCTGAAAGGAGAACCGGTAGCCGGATTTCCACAGGCCAGAGCGACCCGGAAAGCCGGCACACATTCGCGTCCCATGTACGAGAAGTGGACGCTCTACTCCTGACTCAAACTCGACTTTTCCAGACGCATCCATATCTGCACCAGTTCGGGCAGTGATTTCACGCGCATCTTGAACATGACGTTGGCGCGATGCACCTCGATGGTTTTCGGGCTCAACCCTAGTTCGATAGCGATCACTTTATTTGCCTTGCCGGACACGACGAGTGCGGCAACCTCCCGTTCGCGCAACGTCAAATGCTGGAAATTGGCCTGAAATTCAGCCAATTTTTCGTGGTCATGGCTACGCTGCCGGCATAATTCAAGCGCGCGTTGAATACGTTCAAGCAACACCTGGTCGTTATAGGGTTTCTCCAGGAAATCGACTGCTCCCGCTTTCATCGCGCGTACTGCCATCGGTACATCACCGTGTCCTGTGACGAGGATGACTGGCAAGCACCAGCCGCGTTCGAGCAGGTGGTTTTGCAATTCCAGGCCCCCCATACCGGGCATACGGACATCCAGGACCAGACATCCTGGCACACTGCCGTCGTAGCTTTCAAGGAATTCAAGTGCCGAAGCAGGACAGCACACCTGATGGCCAACCGACTCGAGCAGCCAGCGCAATGACTCACGTGCCGCCTGATCGTCGTCTACGACAAAGACAGTTTGCTGCCGATCATTCATAAGATACTTCCTCCATAGCCAGACGCAGGGTGAAACGGAGAGTCAGCCCATTACCGTCCTTATTTGGGAAGGCTGACAAGCTGCCACCGTGCGCTTCCACAATCGACCGGCAGATCGCCAGGCCCATCCCCATTCCAGTCGCTTTAGTCGTGAAAAATGGATCAAACATGCGCGCCAGCATTTCACCTGGCAGGCCGGGACCGGTGTCGCGCACTTCCACGACGGCCAGGTCGTCTTCCATGAAAGTGCGCAGTTCGAGGTAGCGCAGCATGAATGGAATCTCGTCCATGACCTCGACCGCATTGCGTATGAGATTCAGGACCACCTGCTCGATCTGGATGGCATGGCCCAGCACTTTAGGCATGTCAGGCATAAATTTGAGCGTGACGTCCACCTGGTGTGCGTACGCCTCCGGCCCCACGATCAGCATGGCTTCACGCACGATGGTCTTAAGCTCCAGCGGCCTGAAGGGGCTGTCCTCCTTGTTCACGAAGCTCCGCAAACTTCTGATGATTTCAGCGGCTCGGTCTGCCTGGCTGCAGACCTGTTCGATGGCACATGTCAGGTCGTCCACCGTGCCCGTGCCGGAGCGAATGCGGCGCAGGCACCCATGTGAGTAGTTGGCGATGGCTGCAAGGGGTTGATTCAGTTCGTGCGCCAGGCCGGATGCCATCTCGCCCATGGTATTCACTCGGGAAGCATGGGCCAGTTCACGATAATGCAGGCGGATTTCCTCTTCCGCGTGCTTGCGCACGGTAATGTCACGTGTAATGCCAAGCAAGGCGATGACTCGGTTACGTCCGTCGCGCAAAGGTACGGCGTGGGTCTCCATCCAAAGACGGCGCCCCCTCAGGCTGATGATCTGAAACTCCATGGCGTCCGACTCGCCTGCAAAGACACGTGTGGTAAGTGCGCGGTATTCGTCTCGGAATTTCGGCACGATGAGATCGTATACGGAAGTCCCGATGATCTCGTTTGACTGATTGGCTCCCATCATGGACAGTCCAGCCGGATTCATTTCCAGCAGGATCCCGTCTTGGGTTTGCAACTTCACGCATTCAGGCTCGGAGGCGATGATCTGGCGGAGCCTATTCTCGTTCTCTGCAGACTTTTCTTCGGCTCGGCGCCGTTCGCCGATTTCCACCTCCAGCACCTTTTTGGAATGGCGCAACCTCCGGTTGAGGTGGCTCACATAGAGCACCAACCCTCCCATCAGGGTCAGAACGGCAATCAATAATGCCCAGATAGAAGGATGGGCGATAAGTTGCATGAATTGCTCCGATCGGAACGGGGTAGGCTGGAACCGTCAAAGCAGCCCGCACCCCCTGACACACAAGCAAATTCTGAACCATCTCGAAGAGAATTGCGGGGAAAGCCCATATAATCAAGCTTGTAATCTACTGAGACGGGTCAAGGAAAAACCAAAATGTCACTGTAACAACACAGTAAAATGACACTTCGTAATGCCCACAATAGCAAGCATATGGTTAAACAACATAGCAGAAAATCGAAGCCATCCTGATATTCCGCATACCGGCTGGCGGAGACGAACAGGCTACCGGGACAACTTGATGGAACGAGTCCTTCCCCCTTTATGGACATTACCATTCAACAGACAGGCCGCTGAGAGTTGAATGACTCTCGGCTTTTCCTGAGAGGAGGTCGTCAAAGCCAGTTTGGAACACTTCCGCAGATAAAACGGGCATCCAAAATATTTCTCGTCCTAAGTGCGCTGCGCACAAGAAATTTCGATAGACAGCCGCTCATAAAACCCACTCCATAGAATTCGCATGAGTTCTGGTATCCGCTTTATTTCATCAAGAGGGATCATTTGCCCATACTCGATCCCTCAGACTGTTCGGTTATAAAACGAATATTCTCGGGGCTATCAAAATGCCGGCCACCAATTGCTCGATAAGCAATGTGGCCTTTTTTGTCTATCAAAAAAGTCGTGGGCAAGCCTCTGACCGGCCAGGCGCGCAAAGTGGCGCTATCCTTGTCAAAGACAATCGGGAAGGTGGGCGACTCGTCCAGCGTCCCCATGAAACCGAGAACGGTATCGGCATCTTCTCCCACATTTACGGCCACGATCTGAATTTTCGATGCGCCTAACTTTTCCCAAAGCCGCTGCAGGGAAGGCATTTCAGCCCGACATGGCGGGCACCATGTAGCCCAGAAATTGACGATAACCACTTTACCTTTCAGTTTCTCAAGATCGACCGGCTTGCCGTCCATATCATGCAATTTAAGCTTTGGCGCAACCGGGTTGCCCGAAACACGGCTGAAAGTCTCTTCGTCGGCAGCCAAACCAACTTTAGCGTTAAGCAGCAGGCCACATACGATTGCAAACGTGAACAAAATACGTCTAAGCTCACTAATCTGCACAGCGAACCCCTTTAATTGTATCCACATACCTCTTGTCTCCTATATTCCATTTCACGGTCAAGTCAAACACGCTGCCATGGGCAATTGGGTAAGTAGTCATACCTTGATTCCAATCCTTGGGCTCCAGTGTCTGCGCGATCGGATGCTGCGACCACTCAAAAGCAATTTGAGCGCTCTTGGAAACGCCGCGCTGCTGCCATTCATGAAGCCATTTGTCTTTAAGTTTCAGTTTCCGCTTTACGCCATCTGCTGTCGTATATCGCCAATTGACCAAATCGTACGAGATGGTCTCCGGTGATTTATTCCGCACTCTTAACGCCAGCACGCAACTTGCCGCATAGAAGTCCGCATTCTTTCGATCGAAGCCACGCGCAAGAAAAAAGCCGCGTGCCTGATCCGGGCTGATCTGTATCAGCTCAACCTCAACACCCTCGTCATGCAATACCCAGGACTCGATACTGGTTACTGGATCGACAAGGTGTTGAATCTTGCTTCCACCATCATCGGCCATGGTGGAAGTCGAGACGAAACCCAGTACGGCAATTGTTATTAACTGCAATTTAGCCAATGCCATGTTTATGTCTTTCAATCAATCGGGATATACGCGTATCCCTTGTTTTCATATGCCGCCATCGAGATGAAACTATTGCCAACTACATGAACTTCAGGAATGGTATCTTCGTTCTTGATCTTCAAATAGCGATTGGCTACCGCGCATTGCGCAAGACTGAAACTCTTGTCCTTGCTCATCTCTTTAAGTCTCTGTTGAATTTTCTCCATCAACTCGACATCCTCCAATTTGACCCGGCTCTGATCTTTTTGGACAAACAGGCTTGCGGGTCCGCGGAAAGCAAGAACAAAATGGGGTGAAACGCCTTGTTTCAACATCCCATCACGGGTCTCCTCAATGAGCCCCAAACGAGACAGGAGCTTTTTTGCATCCCCGGTGGTGATATCGAAAATCACTTTAACTTCATGTAACCCACTTAACGCCTCCGCATCTTCAGGAGGATCGGCTGCGTAAACAGGGCAATTTACGGCCAGTGCATTTAATCCAAAAAACAACACTGTAAGAAATGATTTCGTTTTCATTTTGTGCTCCTTATCGTTGACAGCAAGAACTCCATACCTCGTGACCGGTATCGAATTTATAAGGCATACCTCCGATTACACACTACAAATCAAATAATTACAGTGTTCGCATGCGCATATCGACCTCCTGTCAATTAATTTGCATTACTTCGAATTTATCTACTGAATAACCGCGTTGAGATTGTCCAGAAATTTATCAGGGGGGAGATAGCCCACTACACGGGACGCCTTGACCTCGCCACCCATTTTGTCGAAGAAGATGATTCCAGGCGGGCCGAACAAAGAGAAACGCTTGAGCAGCTCTTTGTCCGCATCGGTATTAGCCGTCACATCGACCTGGAGCAGCACGGCAGTCGCCAATTTCCCCTTAACTCTTGGATCGCTAAAAGTGAATTTTTCATATTCCTTGCACGAAACGCACCAATCGGCATAAAAGTCCAGCATGATGTGCTTTCCACTGGATTGTTTGATATGGTTTTCCAGGTCTGCGATATTGTTGACACGCACAAACTTCATGGCTTCATGCGCGTTCGCGCCTGAAGCCGCACCCGCCACACCCACGCTCAAGTTGGCCAATGGCTGCAAAATATTGCGGCCGCCACTCAATGCGCCAATCAGAATGGACGCGCCACTTATCAATGCAATGATGCCAACGCCTTTCCAGAACTTGGCAAAACCACCTGCTTTTGCAGGCAAAGGGTCAATCGCACCGAGGTAAATCGCGGAGGAAATCAACAATGCAGCCCACAGGAACATATTCAGCACGTCAGGAATCACTGGCGAGATGAGCCAAATGGCCACCCCCAGCAGCAAGACGCCAAAGAAGCTCTTGACTGTATGCATCCATCCGCCCGCTTTAGGCAGTAGTGCGCCAGCCGATATGCCCACAAGGATCAACGGCACACCCATACCGAGTGCCATGGCGAACAAAGCCGAGCCACCAAGCCACACGTTATGCGTCTGTCCGATGTAGAGTAATGCGCCTGCCAAAGGTGCTGCCACGCAAGGCCCGACAATCACGGCTGAAAGCGCACCCATCACGAATACACCAAGGGTGCTGCCCCCTTTCATTTTGTTGCTTGCATTCGAGAACTTGCTCTGAATGGCATTCGGCAATTGCAACTCATAAAAGCCGAACATTGAGAATGCGAGCACGACGAAGACCAGCGCGAAGGAACCCAATACCCAGGGATTTTGCAAAGCGGCAGAAAGGAGGCTGCCCGACAGGCCCGCGGCGATGCCGACAAGCGCATAGGTAATCGCCATGCCCAACACATAGGAGAGCGAGAGAACGAATGCCCTGGTCTTGGTCAGTTGCTGCCCCTGACCCGCGATGATGCCCGACAAAATTGGGATCATAGGGAATACACAAGGGGTCAGCGCCAGCAATAGTCCGGCCCCAAAAAAGAAACTGACAATCAGCCCAAAACTTCCACCTTCGAACAAATTTTCAATGTGTGTAGATTCGGACTGCGTAGATTTGATCGAGACAGTTCCTGGATCGGATGCCGTCTTTTCTTCCAGCAATGGGGCCCCGCCTTGACTGGAGGCATCCGCTTCTTCCTTACCGGGCAAAACAGGCAGATCGAGCTGGCTTTCGTGCGTCTGCGGGGGATAGCACACACCTGCGTCGGCACATCCCTGCGAAACAACCTTTAAGGTGATTTGCCGAATATTGGGATCTATACGATTCAGGGGGAGTTTGATTCTTACCTCATCACGGTAGACCACCGTACGCCCGAAAATGGCATCTTCTTCGGCTTTTCCTGGAGGGAGTTGTACCGATCCAAGTTCAACGCCTTTGGTCGTCACTTCAAACTTCACCTTGTCGCGATACAGGTGATAGTCTTTCGCCACCTGGAAGCGAGCTTCAATACTCTGTGCATCCAATACTCTGGCTGAATACTTGAAAGCCTCTTGAGGATCCAACAAGGAATCTTCCGCTATCGCATGCGCATATAGCGGGATCAGGCAGAGCAATGCGACAAGAAACCGTATGATTCTCATATTGCAAAAAAATCTCCGCATTTTTTAATGTCATGATTGCAGCCAGAAGGCGCATTTAGCCGAGAAGCCGCTTGGACGCGCAGAAATCTCCTGCAGGGATTCCACGTAATTTCACGTAGAACCCAAATGAAATCCCTACGCCATTAACGCGCTGAAGATGATCGCCCGTCTATTGGTACGAGCCTGTAGATGAATCAGGGAATTCACCTATATCCCCGATTGGCACTGATGTGCCGATTGAACTGACTCAGAACATTCGAAATAAATTAAACGCGTCCCCCTTGTATATGGGATGCATCGAGAAATTTGTCGTAGAAAATATGCTCCGACTTCACCCCGGCGCGGCTCAGGCACTCGATCGCGCTGTCGATCATGGCGGGGGGCCCGCACAGATAGGCATGGCTGTTGGGCAAGTCAAATGCATCGGGTGACAAAATATCGGTGCAGTGGCCGCGCAGGCCGCTCCAGTCGCTGTCGTCCGGCTCACGTGACAACACAGGAATGAAGTTGAAGTGGCCGTTGCCGCGAGCCTTGATCTGCTTCATCTCATCCAGGCAATACAGATCGTCGCGCGTGCGTGCGCCGAACACGTAGGTGACCTGTCGCTGAAAGCCTTGGCTCGATACCTGCTCCAGCAGGGCCTTGATCGGCGCCATGCCGCTGCCGCCGGCGATGCACAGCATGGGTGCCGCGGCGTCTCGCAGCCAGAAGGAGCCATAGGGGCCTGCGACGTTGACCCGTTGTCCCTCCTGATTGGCGGCATGCAGCCAGCCGGTCATCTCACCGTCAGGCACATGCCGGATGAAAAAGCGGACATGGCCGGGCTGTTCGTTCTCGGGGGCGCTGGCAAAGGAATAGGAACGCGGCTTCTCGATCAGGCCGGGGACCGACAATTCGGCGTATTGCCCTGCCAGGTAGGCAGGCATGGCCTCGTCGAGACGGATACGCACCTCCAGGATGTCATGGGTCAGCGGCCGCGCGTGGGCAATCACGCCGCCCACGCTCTTCGGCTGCGACAATGCGGTCGCCGGCTTGTCCAGTACGACCTCGATCTCGACGTCGCTACGCAGGCTGGTCTGGCAGGCCAGGATCATGCCGGCATGCATCTCCTCGCCGGTGAGCACGTAGCTGAAATCGTTGAGCGGCTTGATCTTGCCGCTTACCAAACGGCATCGGCACTGCCCGCAGCTGCCGACCCGGCAATTATGTGGCCAGGCCAGGCCCTGGTTCAACGCCGCCTTGAGCAGATTGTCGCCGGCGCCGACCTCGATGGTGTCGCCGCTGGTGGTAATACAAGCCCGATGGGGGCCCTTGCGGGCAAAAAATCCAAACACGATACAACTCCTTGTGCGAAGCATAGGGATGCCGTCGGCCGGCATCCCGTGCAATTACAGATGGACGACCTCGTTCTTCAAGGAATACAGAATGCAGAGGACTTCATCCTTCTCGCGCTTGCCCACGTTGTTCTTGTCGAGCGCGGCCAGCACGTCGTCGCACACCGCAATGAATTCTTCTTCGTTGATGTTCATGCCCGTGTGTGCCGTGATCATGTCCTTGCCGGTATAGGTCTCCGGCCCGCCAAACCCGGCGCAGCACATCTCGGTCACCAGGCGGATCACATTGGCCGGGTCGCTGTTTGCATAGCGCGTTTTAACTTTCGGGTTCTTGACGTGGTTATTGAAAATGTCGGTGGCGATGGCTTCGATGCCGGGCCGCTTGCCCAGACGTTCGTAAAGTGTGGCTTCGGTGTTCATGTCGATCTCCTCATAGGCGGCAGAGAGCCGCAATGTCGTGCGCTATACGCCGGCCACCGATGTGGCCGGCACTCGGGGTTACAGGGCGTAGCTGACTTCCAGCCGCTGGCCGCTGATGGATTCAGGATTGACCTCATAGCCAACCTTGCGGTTGATTTCCTTGGCAATCTTGCGCTCTTCGGGCGACGCGAAATCGCGGTCCCAGATCGCCAGTTTCTTCTTGTAGACGGCGTGCCACAGCGGCGGGATCAGTGCCAGTACGAATTCGGTGTAGTAACCGATGCGTGCATTGGGTGCGCCTGCGGGCGACGAGGGTTGGCCCACGCTGGTGAGTTCCCAGAAATGGGTCTCACCGCGGTCATGGTGATCGGCCTGGCGCCCGATCTCGATAAAGGCCCAACTGGTGAAAGCGTTGTCGTTGTCCCAGGAGTGGCGATACTCGATCGGCTGATCCTTCACGCGGATCAGGCCGTAGTGCTCCATGTAGTTGAGCGCTTCCAGTTCAAAGGTGGAAATCGCCCAGATCAACAGCATGCAGCCCAAACTCAGCAACGCACCGTCCTGACCGCCTGCCATGTAGCCGACGCCGGCAAACAGCGCCACGGTCGGGATGCTCAGCAGATAGCCTCGGATCCAGCGATTGGAGAAGGAGAAGAAGGATTTGCCCATACGCTTCAGGCGGCGCTGCTCGGTCCGGTAACCAAAATAGGACTGGCCGATCGTCGAGATCACCCAGTGCTTGTAGAGGCTGCGTCCGCGCGGTGCGGTTGCCGGATCAGTGTCTTCCATCATCTTGTTGCCTTCGGGGCCCAGCCAGGCGCGTCCCAGTTCGAGGTGATGGTTGTAGACGTGGGCGTAGCAGAATGCGGCGGCGCCGGACAGGCTCATCATCATCCGGGAGATCAGGAAGCCGATCCCCTTGGTATGGGAGAGTTCATGACCGAACATGATGCCCAGCCCCTGATGCATGCCGGCGCCCACTACGACGGCAACCAGCTCGAGACCGGTTATTCCGTTCTGGTAGGCATAGCCGTTCCACATCATGGTTTCGATGGGAACGCCGGCCACATACTGGTAAATACGCCAGACCACCGCGAGTTGAAGCGCGATGAAACTGAGCAGCTGGGCGTACATCATCAGGTTGAGGATGGCGGGCGAACCGACGGGCTGCCCTTTCTTGTTGACGGCCGCGCCTTTGCTGTGAATGCCGGACGTGAGGGTGTCCATGGTGATATTGAAGGCGAAGATGCCAATACCGATCCACACCCAGGGACCGCCCAGCAGTATCCCGGCGATGGTGGCCAGAATGCCGAGCGGCGTATACATGTAGACGAGATGACCGAATATGAGACTGCGCATGATGTGGCTCCTTTTATATGCCTCGTTTTGTGGACTTAAGGTGACGGTGAGCCCGACAAACCGACCTGCGAAGGAGGGGAAGGCCGAATCGCAAACTCACCATCTGAGGCGATTTATACCGACAGGATGCGCTCGGGGTAACCCGGAAAAATACGATGAAATACGTGGAAATACGTGGGTCTTGGCGCATCTGGCAGTGCGCGGGGGAGGATCCGGATGACGAACTGCGCCCGGACATGGCTGCAGGCACGTGGCGCTCCGTTCGGGGCAGGGTATGCCCCGTGAAAATTCAGTTGGACACGTGGTCCGGGTCGGACTTAAGCAGCAACTCGATCAACTGGCCAAGGGATTTGACGCCCATCTTCTCCGTGATGTTGGCGCGATGCCCTTCCACCGTGCGTACGGACAAATCCAGCTCGGCGGCAATCACCTTGTTGGGCTTGCCGCGGCGCAACAGATCAAGGATCTCGCGCTCGCGCCGCGTCAGCGCCGCCAGACTCCGGTTGGCCTGGCTGCGTTTGTCCTCCTGTTCCCAGACTGCGCTGTACTTGCCCAGCGCGGCCTGGATGGCATCGATCAGAACCTGGTCATTGAAGGGTTTCTGCAGAAACTCGAAGGCGCCGGTCTTCATGGCGCGCACCGTGACCGGCACGTCGCCATGGCCGGTCACGATGATGACCGGTAGATGCGCCTGCTCGCGGGACAGCTTTTCCTGGAGTTCGATGCCGCTCATGCCGGGCATGCGGATGTCCAGCACCAGGCAACCGCGCATGCCGGGCTGGAAAGCCGTCAGGAAATCACGCGCCGAAGCGAAGGTTTTTGCATTGAGGCCGACCTGCTCGACGAGCCAGCGGATCGCATCGCGTACCGCGGGATTGTCGTCGACGATAAAAACGGTCGCCTTACCGGACTGGGTGCTTTTCATGTCGGGTATCTCCGGAACCAGGCAGAACGAAACAGAACGTGGCCCCCTGCACGGCGCCCTCTTCCAGCCAGAGGCGCCCGCCGTGCGCATCGATGATGCTCTGGCTGATGCCCAGGCCAATGCCGAGTCCGGTTGCCTTGGTAGTGAAGAAGGGCTCGAACAGACGATCTGCCACCTCCTGCGGACAGCCGCACCCGCTGTCGCTGATGCACACCTTGACCGATCGGCGCTCGTGGCGGACTGCCTTGATGGTGATCTGCCGCCGCCCTTCGTCCGTATCGGACAGGGCATCCATGCTGTTGCGGACAAGATTGAGCAGGACCTGCTCGACCTGGATCGGATCCGCCATGACGGCAGGCAACTGGCGTGGAATATCCAGGTGCAGCTGCACCTGGTTCTGCTGCACCTCGGCACGCACGAAACTGGCGACTTCCAGGATCACCTCGCGTAGGTCGATGCGCTGCTGGCGCAAGTCGCCCTTGCGCGCGAAGTTGCGCAGGCGACGGAAGATCGCGCCGCCGAGTTCGGCCTGCTTCACCACCTGCTCAAGTCCATAGCGCACATCGTCCGGCTTGCTGTTGCCGGACTGGATGATGCGCAGGCACGTCTGCGCATAGGTAGTGATGGCACACAGGGGCTGGTTCAGTTCATGCGCCAGGCCGGAGGTCATTTCCCCCAGGACGCTCAGGCGGCCGACGTGCGCCAGTTCCGCCTTGTGCTGACGGTCGAGTTCCTCTGTTTTCACCCGGTCGGTGATATCGTGACCGGTCGAGATGAAATGCGTGATCCTGCCCTGCATGTCCTTGAGCGGCGAGATCGTCTTCTGCTCGTGGAAAATACTGCCATCCTTCTTGCGATTGACCAGGACACCGCGATAGACGCCACCATTCCCGACCACCTGCCAGAGATCCTGGTAAAACACTTCGTCGTGCATGCCCGAACGCAGGAAATAAGTCTTGTGGCCGATCACGTCCGCCTTGACATAGCCGGTCAAGCGCTCGAAAGCGGGGTTGACGTATTCGATGCGCCGGTCGCGGTCCGTGATCATCACCGAATCGGCGGCCTGCTCCAGCGCGCCCGACAGCTTGCGCATGTGGGCCTCGGCGCGTTCGCGCTGCAATTCGTTGCCTACCCATTGCGACATCAGCTTGAGGATTTCCAGGTCGGCCGAACTGAACGATGAATGGCGCGGTGCGGGACTTGAAAAACAGAGGGTTCCATACAGGCCGCCGTCGACCACGATACGTACGCCGATATACGCCTCCATGCCATGCTCGAGATAGCTCGGATGACGTCGCCATTCGGTGATGCCGGCATGCTCGAAGGCCACCGGCTCATTGGTGAAGACCGTGGCGCTGCAGTAGGTCTGATCGAGATCCTTGCTCGTTCCCACCACGTACGCTGGATGATCGCTGACGGAATCCAGGATCTGGAAACACTGGCCGTCGATGCGCGACAGGATTGCGTTCGGCAGACCGAATTGCTCGCACCCCAGTTTCAGCAGCCGGTGCAGCTTCTCTTCCAGGCTGAGTTCCCGGTCGGAACTGATTTCATGGAACGAACGCAGCACCGTGGCGTGATAGCGCAAGTCGTCTTCCGCCCGCTGCCGCTCGCATTCCGCCGCCACACGATCGGTCACGTCCTGCAGGATCAGCATGGCGCCGCGCTGGCCGGTTCGGTAGGCCAGCGGTGCCGGCGTGACTTCCAGAAAGCGGACGGCTTCGCCCGGGGCATCGACCTCGAAAATCTCCGGCTGATGTCGTTCCATGCCTTTCAGCCCCTGCTGCAGCAAGGCGGCCAGGCGTCCCTGCTCCCGTAGCGGAAACTGTTCCTCCAGCGGCCGCCCCAGCGCGCTCCGTTCGCTGACACCCAGAATGGTCTGGGCCTGCCGGTTGATGGTCAGGATGGCGCAGTTCAGGTCGACCGTCAGTACGCCGATGGGCGCATGATCGAGCAGCTGATCCAGATAGTAGGTCGCCTCCGGCTGGAGCAGCGGCAGTTTTTCCAGCCGGATCTGCGCACGCGAGATCGTGTTCAGATAACGCATGCGCTGTCGCCGCCGATTCACCGCATCACGGATGGCGGACGGCAGTTCGTCCACCTCGGCGGTGGACCACGGCACCACCTCGTTGCCCAGAAAAGGGCTGAACATCAGCGTGCGTTTCAACTGGTCGCAGCGTGAGGGCGCAGTCAGGATCAGGATGGGAACATGGTGGTCATACGTATGGATGCGCTGGGCGATGCGCACCGGTTCCTCGATGTCCATGCCCAGCAACACGGTATCGGCCGGCTGGTGACCTTCCTGGAAACGGTGATACAACTGCTCCTGGCTGCCCATTGCCTCAACCGTCACCTCGGGTTCCAACGCGCTTCGCAACAAGGTGTTGATCGCGGGCGCCACCCCGACCAGATGCAGAATCCCACCAAGCTCCGAATGGGCAGTGGCCATGTCGCTAGTCCGACAGCAAAGGCTGGCCAAGCAAGGCGCGGCCGATCCAGACGCGCAGGATATCGGTCGTGGGCGACATCAGGTGGGCGGCCCGCGCGTCGCGCAGCAGACGGTGCAGGCGTGAGCCGTTGCGATACCCGATCCCGCCGCTCAGGGTCATGGCTTCGTTGACCACGGTGACCGCGCAATCGGCCACTTCGACCTTGGCCGCCATGACTGCCGTGAGCGCATCCGGCTCGCCTGCATCGAAGCTGGCGGCGGCGTGGTAGGTCAATTGGCGCGTGCGCTCCAGCGTCGCCCACAGCGTACCCAGGCGATGCTGCAATACCGAGGCCTGCGCCAGGCTTGAACCCGTATGGGTGTGGTAGCGCCGGATCAGGTGTTTCCGGGCCTCGTCCAGTGCCGTGGTGGCAACGCCCAGGAAGGTGCCGGCCATGGCCATCAGGAAATAGGGCGTGACCACGTTGAAGATGTACCAGATCTGGTCGCCTTCCTTGCCCAACAGATTGCTGCGCGGCACGCGCACACCCTGCAATTCCATGGTGCGCGAGGAATTGCCGCGCATGCCCAGGCCGTCCCACTCGGCCCCCCAGCGGACGCCCTGGGAGTCGGCCGGAACGACCACGCAGGAGAATTGTCCGATGGGCGCTTCCGGCGAGGCCGCGACCGCCGATACCACGTAGGAATCGGCATGGCCGCCATTGGTGACGAAGGTCTTGCTGCCCGTCAGGCTGAACTCATCCGAAGACACGGCCTCCAGCGTCGTTTGCGGCAGATAGAAATGGGCGCCGGTGCCGGCCTCGCTCAAGGACAGCGTCGTGATGTGGCGTCCCTCGCAGATCGGCGTCAGAAATCGCGCCTGCTGGTCCGGCGTGGCATTCGCCGCAATGACGGAAGCGCCGACGCAATGCATGCCGTAACAGATCGCGGTGGAGGCGCATTCCTGCCCCAGCGTCTCGCACACCCTTACCAACGCCATGAGCCCGTGCCCCAGTCCGCCGTAGGCGGTTGGGATGACCGCGCCTCCCAGTCCTTCGCGCTGCAGCGCCCGGATACCCGGCTCGGGCCAGCGCGCGTCGCGGTCCGTACGTTCCACGTTGGGCGCCACGACATCCTTGGCGATTTCCTGCACCTTGAGCAGCAGGGCGGACATTTCTTGACGGTGCATATCAGCGACTCTATTCGACGACCAACTGGACAAACATACAGCGTGTATCCCGCTCCGGCAATGTGCCCTGCGCTGACCCCATCCGGCCGCGTCGACGCAGGGCATCCGGGGCTGGGCTCAGTGGTGATCGATCAGCGAAAATGAAAGCACCTTGTCCACGCTCTCGATGCGATTGGCATTGGTCCCTACCACGCACTCGCCATGCCTGTCGCACCCCCACAAATGGTAGGCCTTGAATTCGAGCAGGTCCTGATGCAGCTGGTCGCGGTGAGGCATCGACCGGGAATCCAGCGATTCCGAGGATTTTTCCTGGATCAGCATCTGCTTGATGCGGGCAATTTCGGCCATCAGGTCGCGGGCACGCTCGCCGTTCCAGCTGCCTACGATTCGGCCGCTACCGATTTTGATATCGTCCATTGACTGTTCTCCTCAGAAACGTTCGCGCACGATGTTCAGGACCGCCTTGGGGATCACCCAGTTGCTGCCCTGCTTTTGTTCCTGGACGACGATACGCATGTCGTCCGGGGTGAAATGTATGCCTTTTTCCGAAGCCAGCTTGCAATACGTCGCAATAAAGCTGTTTGCATCGCGCGTCTCTTCCAACTTGGCAAGCAATGCCGGTTCGGCCATGACAATCTCGCCGAATTGCTTGATGCTTCTCTCGAACGGGCGATTCTGGGTATCTCTTTCCAATGCCGCTTTCAACATGTTTAGCTCCTTAGATTCATCGACGTGTCGGGGCATGACGCCCCTGCCCTGATCCAAGCGCCGTAGGCCCCCCCTCGCATGAAGACATTCCGCCGGATACACCCGTGATTTATACGCAATGTCCGCTCCACGGATAACCCGTATCGACACGGCACCGTGCACGTAAAACTACGTATTGAAAACGCTCAAACCCACTCATCCGGAGGGACGCCGGATGGCGTGACCATGTATTGACTCGACGAACGCGCAAGACAAACGCCGGGATGCCCGGCGTTTGTCTTGCGGCGCGTTTGTCGGAAGGGCTCGCGTTCGGCTGCCCTCTCAACCTATGTGTCCACGGCCTCCCCTGCTTCAGAACTGCTTGCCCACCGCCAGTCCGATCAACCAGGGATTGAGCGTGATCGTCTCGATTTTCGCGCCGCCTTGAGGGGTCACATTCGTTTCAAGGTAAAACTTCTTGACATCGAAATTGACGAAATAATCCTTGTTCAACGTATAGCTGAACCCCGCCTGCAGGACGGCACCGGTATCTGCCTTGAAATCCTCCAGGCCATTGAAAGCCGGTCCGCTCTGCTTGAAGAACACGGTATGGTGGATCCCCACCCCTACATACGGACGAAAATCCGCCTTCGGCATGAAGTGGTACTGCGCCATCAAGTGGAACGGCGCCATGGAGGCCTTGCCCAGGATGCCGCCCGCATTGCTGAATTCGTGGCGGGTAATGCCGGCCGCCGTGTTCAGGGCAAAGTGCTCGCTCAGGTAATACGTGAAGTTCGCAATGGGCACCACCTCGTTGGTGGCATCCGCCCCAACGACCGGGGATTTGATATCAGGCCGGATATTCACCAACCCGACGCTCACGTCCAGACCGATCAGATCGGCATTTGCAGATACGGCACAGGCAGCTAGGAGGGCTCCCAGAACAGACGGGAGAAAATTATGTTTTTTCATGAAGGCTCCTAAATAGAATGAAAACTTGCGCTTCATCACAACTCGGATAAAGACGCCGCTTCCTATTACAGGGGCACGGCCTTAGCGTGTAAATTGGTAGAACTACCGTGCATTCACGTACGAGCCCTTGGCCAGACAAGGGAAATCCCGGAGTGCGAAATTTGCGGTTTTGTGCGCGTTATTTATTCAGCGAAAAAGCCACCAACCGGCAGGAAAATGCCATGGGTGGATGCCCATGATTGAGTGGAAGAACGAAAGAATTACGCGGCCACCCGTTGAAACGCTTGCGTAACGTCCCTGGATGGACGCATGCGCTCCACCCTATGCCGATCGTCTTTCGGATGGTCAGTGTCGATCGGGCTCGGTCACAAACCCGATACGGGTGAGGCCGGCCTGCGCAGCCAGCGACATGACTTTCGCGACCGGTTCGTATTCGGCATGCCGGTCGGCGCGGATATGCAGCTCAGGTTGCGGCTGTTTTTTTGCGGCCTCGGCAAAGCGCGGCGCGAACTGATCCATCGCGACCCGCTCGCCGTTCCAGTAGAGATCGCCGTTTTCCCGGATGCCGAGTTCGATATGGTCCGGCTTGGTGACGTTGGGTGCGCTGCTTGCCTTGGGCAGGTCGATCTTGACCGCATTGGTGAGCAACGGCGTGGTGATGATGAAAATCACCAGCAGTACCAGCATCACGTCCACCAGCGGCACCACGTTGATGTCGGCCATCGGCCCCGGACCCCGGCGCGGGTCAAAGCTTCCCATTGCCATGATTCAGGCCTCCTTCACGATATGCAGTGGACGGGGTTCGCCGGCGGAACTGTTGGCCTTTTCGCCCACGGTGATAATGGCGTACAGATCATGCGCGAACGCATCCAGCCGGGCGAGCCACACCCGGTTCCGCCGGTTGAAGGCATTGAAGGCGAGCACGGCGGGAATCGCCACGGCCAGTCCCATCGCCGTCATGATGAGCGCTTCGCCCACCGGGCCGGAGACCTTGTCGAGCGTGCCCTGCCCTGACAGGCCGATATTGACGAGTGCGTGATAGATCCCCCATACGGTGCCGAACAAGCCGATATAGGGTGCGGCCGATCCCGCCGAGGCCAGGAGGGTCAGGCCATGCTCGACACGCGTGGCCTCCTGGTCGATGCCGTTTCTGAGCAGACGCGTGAGAAATTCACCCAGGCCGCCTGCGGCCGCCAGCTTGTGCAGGCCATGCTTTTCGCTGTCGCTGGCGGCTTCCAGTGCATCATGTGCCAGTTCGGCAAAAGCATGATCGCGCGGCTGTCCGAGCAAGGCGGTGCGGATTTCCTGCAGCGAATCGGCCGCCCAGAATTGTTCGAGAAAGCTTTCGACGCGTCGCTTCGCCAGGTAGTTGGTGATCGTCTTGGTCACGATCAGGTACCAGCTCGCAACCGACAGTGCCAGCAGTAGAAACAACACCGTTTTCCCGAGTGCATCGGCCTGGGCCAGGAAATGGGCAAAGCCTATGTTCGTATCCATGTCATCGTCCTTCGAGTACAAAATTAAAAGGCTGGATGGCGACGGCGCGCACGGCTGCGCCATCGCGGCTGGCCGGGCTGCAGCGCCAGCGTTTGACGGTGGCCAGTGCGGCCTCGTCGATGCGTACGTAGCCGGAGCTGATTTTGATCGTGGCGCGGTCAACCCGCCCCGTTTCGTCGAGTTCCACGCGCAGCACCACCTTGCCCTCTTCCCCGAGACGGCGGGAAATGGCGGGATAGGATGGCGGCGCGCGGTCCGGGCAGGTCAGCGCGAGTTCGCCGCTCAACACGGCTGGGCCCACGGGCTTTGGCGGCGGCGCGGGCGGCGCAGGTTCGATCGGCGCCTCGATTCTGGGAGGTTCTGGCGAGGGGGGTGGCGCGATCGGGTCGGACGGCAACACGACCGGCGTTTGCGCGGCCAGTTGTTGCGGAGGCGGCGGTTGAACGGGCCGTTCGCGTTTGATTGGCCTGGGCTTGGGCGGGTCCGGCCTCGGCAGCTCGACCTTGGGCGGATCCGTCAACAGGTCGACAAACAGCGTTGTCGCCTGGGCAGGCGGTGGCAGGACACGGTCGTGCCACAGGCTGTAGAGCAACGCCCCATGCAGCGCGAGCACGACGCAAAGGCCTGCCAGGCGCGCGCTGGGTGCGTTCTGCCGTGGACGCAGCATGCTCAGTAATCCATACGCAATTCGGCCTGGTAGGTACGTTTCGGGAAAGGATGCGGCCCGATGAAATAGTCTTCATTGGTCAGATTGTCGATCCCGAACGAGGCGCGAATCAGTTTCGAGAAACGGTAGCCGAGCTTCACGTCGACGGTGGTGTATTTGCTCAGGCTTCCGGTGTCGTTATGGTTGGTGTCCGAATTGTCCAGGTTGCCGAACTGGAGTCCGCTGTAAAGCAGGCCGAGGGAACCGGTCCAGCGTTCGTCGAAACGATAGGAAGCGAAGACTGAGGCGCGCCAGTCGGGGATGCGCGGCACCTTTTTGCCAACTAGGGCCGGATTGCCCGGATCGGACAAAATCTCCGAGTCGGTGTAGGTCAGGCTGCCATTGAGATCCAGCCCGGGCATCAGGAAATCCACCGCTTCGTACGCCGCCTCGGCGCCGGTGATACGGGTACGGCCGATGTTCTGGACGCGATTGACGTTGGTTGTCAGGTTCAGCTGGCTGGTGAGGAAATTGTCGGTGCGCTGGTCGAACAACGACAGACGCAGGTTGCCGCCCTTGAGCGCATGCTCCGCGGTGAGGTCGGTGGCCAGGATCTTTTCCGGATTCAGGTTGGGATCGCTGATCTGCGTGACCACGCCGATTTTCTCGGTCTGGAACAGTTCCGTGACGGTCGGCATGCGGTAGGCGCGGGCAATCGAACCCCGGATCAGCCAGTCGCCTGCCGCCCGCCAGGCGAGCGACGCCTTGGGCGAGTGGTAGGTGTCGTCGCGGCTGGCAATCGGTGCGTAGCCGCTGATGAAACCATTGAATGCCTGCCAGCGCTCGGTTCGCCAGCCGAGCGTCAGCGTCAGGCGCGGATCGAGCTTCCACGTATCCTGCGCGAAAACGGCATCGGTACGGGTGTCGCCCATGGTGGCGCTGACGGGGAATGCGCCGATGCTGCTGTCGTCGGTCCAGCTGGATGCGTCGTATTTGGCGCTGCTGTAGGTGTAGTGGTCGTAATGGTAGCCGAAGGTGACGGTGTGGTTTTTCCTCTCCTGGCCGGGTTTCCAGATTGCCCGGGCGTCCAGTGTCTTCCAGCCGCTCTCGTCGCCGAACGTGATCGTGCCTGCCCCGCCTGCCGAGCCCGGCTGGCCGAGCCCGCCTGCAACCACAGTGGTCGGCGTCCGCGTGATGTCGCGGGGGCTGGAATAATCCGAGGTGCTCAGTTCGATCGACCAGTCAGGCGATAGGCGACTGTCCAGGCTCAGGCCCAACAGCTGGTTCTGCGTATTGCTGTCCGACGGGGCGAGCGCACTCGTGCTGACGGTGTAGTTCTTGTTGTCGATATTGACGCTGCCGCTCCAGATGGGCTGGCCCGACGCATCGCGCAGGTAGGTCCGGGTATCGCTGAAGCTGTCGTTCTGCCAATACGCATAGGTGAGGGCCGCGCGCGTGTCGGGCGTGAAGTCGTACGTCAGCCGGATTTTCATCGTGTCCTGCACCGAATGGTCCAGGCTGGTCGCACCGAACATCATGCTGGGGACGTTCGTCGGGTTGGTGTAGGGCACGCCGCCTGTGACCGGCGTCCCTACGCCGTTGTTGGCTGCGGGGACGGCTGCCGTGGCGAAGTTGATCGGCTGCGAATGCGTATCGAGATGGTTGAACAGGAACGACCAGCTCAGGCTGCCGTTCACCCGCGCACCCAGCGCAAGCTGTTCCTGGTGGCCCCGGTAAGTGTCGTCCGTGGCGTAATGCTTGTAGTCCTGGGACCATCCCTGGACCCGCGCATGGGCTTCGAACTGCTGCGGCTTGCGCGTATTGATCAGGATGGTGGCGCCGGCCGAGTTGCCGGGCAGCAACGCCGAGAACGGCCCGTACAGCACTTCGATGTTCTCGATTTCCTCGCTGCCGACGATGTTCCAGCGCGGCGGGAAATTGTAGGAATTGCCCAGCAGGTTGGACAGCAGCAATCCGTCCGCATAGACCAGAGACCACGCACTCTGCAGACTGCCCGCCGTGCGGCTGGCAACGATGCCGTTGCGGTCGCCGACATAGCGCTTGCGTATGAATAGGCTCGGTGTGTACTTGAGCGAATCCTCGACGTTGATGACGTTCATTTCGCGCATCTGGTCCTGGCTCACTTCGGCCGATGGCGAAGGATTGTTCGTCACCACTGCCGGGCGCGGCAGGCTGACGATCATTTCCGGCAAGGCCTGCTCTTCAGCCCAGGCGGCAGGATGACCCAGCGTGCCGGCGAGAGCCAGCACCAACGTTTTACGTTTCATGATTCTCCCTTGTTGGTTTTCTCGTTGACGGCGCCAGTCATCGGCCTTGTCGTTCCAGCCAGGCTTTCAGTCTGGTTTCATCGAGCGTGCCCACTGCTGCCTGGCGCCGATGTGTCTTGTCGTACAGATACGAGCGCGGCAGTTCCCCCTGCCAAGTGGGGTCGATGGTGGCGCGCAGGCGTTCGGGGATGGGATCGTCGAAGACCCAGGACTCCGCGTGGCTCAATCCAAGCTTGCGCAGGGTTTTCCGGATCGCATCGCTGTCTTCCGGGCTGTCGACCGCGACCAGTACCAGGGGCAGGTTCTTTTCGTTTTTCGACAGTTTGCCCAGCATGGTCAACTCGTCGATGCAGTGCCCGCACCAGTTGACCGACCACAGGCTCAGAATGAACGGCTTGCCCGCATACCGCGCTTCGATCTTTGCCAGGCTGCCCGAATCGAAACGGGCAGGCTCGGCTGCCGATGCGGGCCATGCGGCCAGACACATGAGAAGCAGACACAGACGGCACAACATGATCACTCGACCTCCATGATCCGGACGCCTTCGCGAAGCGTGTTCCACACGACCTGCATCCTGCCGTCATGGATGAGGGGCATCGGATAGTCCGCGGCATCGGCAGTCGTCGCAATGCGGCGCGGTACGCTCCAGCTGACACCCCCATCCTTCGACAGCATCGCCATCGCGCCATAAGCCTGGCCGTCGAACTCGCGCCAGGTGAGCAGCACGGTCTGCCCGTCCGCCGCCATGGTGGCGTGGCCGGCCTGTGCCTGCGGATTGCCGAACGCCATCGGCGCCGACATCCGGTCGCCGTCCACCTGCCGGTAAAACAGCCCCTGGCGATTCTTGCCCTGGGTGTACCAGACTGCGTGCAGCGTGCCGTCGCCGCCGGTTGCGATCCCGCCCCCATGATGCGGGCAGGCATCGATGTTCCATTCGTCCTCGGCCAGTCGCTGCAGCTTGCCCGAATCGAGGTGGGCCAGGGCGAAGTCGCGCGTATGGGTCCCATATACATTGCGCCAGAGCGCGACCGGGCCGTCCGCCGTCCAGGTCAGTGCGGTCCTGCAGCACTCGCAGGTGTGGTCGGTCAGTTTGCGGTTGGCCCCGAAGCTGGCGCCGTCATCGTCGGAGCGGGCGAAATAAACCGAGGCGCCGGCGAATGCATCGCCCTTCTCTTTCGCGGCATCGCGGTCGCGGCCATCCAGCCAGACGATGGCCAGTCGGTCGCCGCCGTCCGAAACCAGCGAATCGAAACGGTGGCTGGTCAGGCGCTTGTCGTCGTTGATCGTGATAGGTGCCGAGTAGGTCCTGCCGCCATCGGTCGAACGCGCGTAACGAATCTCGCCGGTGTAGGGTTGCGGCAGCAGCAGCGTCCAGGTCAGGTGTAGGGTGCCGTTGCGGGTGACGGCGATCTTGGGCCGGTTTTCGCCTTCCGCCCCGATGCTTTCCGGCTCGGCGTTGACGGCGACCGGAGCAGAAAAATGCTTGCCCTCGTCGGCCGAATGCGAAACCAGGAGCACCCGGTTTTCGACCCGGGCGAGCCATATCCGGCCCTGCGCGTCGACGGTGGCCCCGATCGCCAGCGTGGGTTTTGCCGGTCGGGACGCGACGGCCTGTCCCGGATTTGCCGGCGGCATGTGTCCATGCGGCAAGGCCGCTCCCATGTTCCCCGACAACAATAGCGCAGCTGCGGTCTGCGCCAGGCGCCTGCGGCCAGGAGCCGTTTTCATAATGCTCATCATGACGTCTCTCGTCCCCCTGGCCGGACGCGAGCGATACGCAGTAGCCGCTACTGCGCCGCCCGGCCAATCCGTGCCGGCCTGAAAAACATTCAGGAAATTTATTGGTTTCTATTCGGGCCGAGTGTAGGGCGAGGGACGTGCCGCGACAATGTGGCAAATTGCCGCAGCGCCGCCGCGGTCAATGGCGCGGCGAGACGGCGTCCAGCGTGATGCCGATGTTTTCCTGTTTGCCCTGGCTGTCCCTGAACGTCAGGGTCATGGGCACCTTCTCGCCCGCCACGACCTGCGACGTGAGACCGATGAGCATGGCATGCAGTCCGCCCGGTTCCAGGCTGACCGTTATGCCTTTCGGCAGCTTGATCGATTCAAGCTCGCGCATTTCCATCACGCCATCGTCCATGCGCATGAAATGCAGTTCGACATGATCTGCGCGGGGAGTCGTTCCTGCAACGAGTTCCATGTCGCGGTCGGCTGTGATCGCCATGAATGCACCCGCCACCTTCTGGCCGGGTGCCGTGGCACGCACCCAGGCATGGTCGATCTTCACATCGCCGGCCCAGGACCCGACGGGGCAAGCGAGGGCAGCCAGCAATAAAAAAACACGGGGATGGCGACATGAGCGCATGAGAGGAACTCCTGAGGTTGAAAAAAATTACCGGGATTCCATGCCCAATGCGTGCAGGACCTTCAGGGCGTCGACCGTGGCTGCGACATCGTGAACGCGCACGATCGCCGCACCTTTCAGCGCGGCCAGCGTGGCGGCCGTGATGCTGGCGACCAGCCGTTCCGGCGCAGGCCGGCCGGTGAGCGTGCCGAACAATGATTTGCGCGAGATGCCCACCAGGGTCGGCGACGCCTGGGTCAAACGGTCCAGTGCCTGAAACAGGGAGATGTTGTGCGCGGGCGTCTTGCCGAAGCCGAAGCCGGGGTCCCACAGCAGACGTTCCCGGGCGATGCCCGCCCGCGTCGCCGCTTCCGTGCGCAGGTGCAAATACTCCAGCACCTCCGCGACGACGTCGCCGTACCGCGGCTGCTGCTGCATGGTCTGCGGCGTGCCCTGCATATGCATCAGGCAGACGCCGCACTGCGAAGCCGCCACGACCTCAAGCGCACCGGGCGCGCGCAAGGCATTGACGTCGTTGATCATGTCGGCCCCTGCGTGCAGGGCGGCCGCCATCACCGGCGTCTTCATGGTGTCGATCGACAGTGCGGCGCCGCAGTCGCGCAGGCCCTCAAGCACCGGCAGCACCCGCCGCAATTCCTCCTCGGCTTCCACCGGGGTCGCGCCGGGCCGGGTGGATTCGCCGCCGATATCGAGGATGTCGGCCCCCTCTTCGCGCAGACGCAATCCATGCTCGATGGCACGCTCACGGGCTGCATAAAGCCCGCCGTCGGAAAACGAATCGGGCGTCGCATTGACGATGCCCATGACCAGGGGACGTGCCAGCGTGAAGTGGAAGCGGCCGCAAATGAAAGCCGTCATGCCGGTTCGAATTCCAGTACTTCGCAGTGATCCACCCAGACATTCCACATCTCGGGCAGGCTCAGTTTCCGGAAATGCCCCGTCACGGCCTGCAGGACCTCGTGATGCGCCACCACCAGCACCGTGGACGCATCGTCATGCTCGATCTCTTCCAGAAAGCCGTGCACACGTCTGACCATCTCCGCATAGGACTCGCCTGCAGGTGCCTTCCATGAAAACGGATCGGCGGCGCCGCGCATGGCAGACAGATACTGCGCAACCGGCTGACCTTCGTAGCCAGTGTTGCGGTCGTCGAGCCGCCCATCCACATGGATGTCGGCGCAATGGGACGCGTTGACGATGGCCGCGGTTTCGTGGGCGCGCTGCAGGCGCGACACATACACGCGCCGGATCGGCACATCCCACAAGCTTTGTGCGGCCGCCGCCGCCTGCAACCGTCCCTTCGGCGTCAGCGACACCGGCACGGCCGGATCAGCATTGCACAGGCCGCGCAGGTTGTATTCGGATTCGCCGTGGCGCAGACACACCATTTTCATGCCAGCACCAGGATCTCCCCTTTGCCGCCGAAGGCCAGATCGCCCATGTAGCGCTGTGCTTGCGTGGAAGCCGGCAGCAGCCCGGGCAGGAAGCTTTCTGCATGGCGATGCAGCAATCCCAGGTAGCTCAGGTCGACCCGGCCCGAATCATTGAAGCTCGGTGGAATGGCTTCGGGCCTGCGGCCCAGGATCAGGCTTCCGCGTCGCAGGCCGGATCCCGGTTGAATGCCGCAACCGCCCGCCACCACGAGCGTACCGGCAAGAAGCCGTGCGCCGCAGGCGTCGCCCGCCTGGCCGCGTACGAGGATCAGGCCGCGCCGCATGCGATCACCGAGGCGATCGCCGGCATTGCCTTCGACCGCCACTACGCCGCCCGCCATACCGGTGCGGTCGCCGATCAACGCGGCGCCGAGCCAGTCGCCGGCATCGCCTCGGATGCGCAGCAGGCCGCCCATCATGCCGTTGGCAGCGCCATCTCCGGCATCGCCACGGATATCGAGTTCGCCGCCGCGCATCCCCTGCGCGGCGTAATGCCCTGCCGGTCCTTCGATCCGCACGCTGCCCGTGTTCATGCCCTTGCCCAGGCAATCGAGGCGATCGCTCTCGGTGCGGATCACCAGCATGTCGGTTTCGTCCACGTCCACCTCGAACAGATCGCCCAGCATCAGGGGGCTGCCTGCGAGATGGATGATCTGCTTCCCGATGTCGTCCGCACGCCGCCCGGCGAGCGTTTCCGGCAGTACGCCGGTCATGTCGACACGCCCGTTCGGCACGGCGCGCAAGCTCAGTGTCGTCATGCCAGAATCTCCCGCAGTCGATAGTGGAACTGGCCCAGCTTTCCACCGTAGTTGCCGGCCGACAGACGCACGATGCCGCCTGCCGCGCCGATCCCGCAGACCGCATCCATGCCGGCCTTCATCGCCACGCGCATGTCGGCGTCGGTGACGGCATCGATCACGATCTCGAGCACGGCATCCACGCCTGGGCTGAGCTCGGTTTTCGCCACGCCGCGCAGGGTCGGACAGAAGGCATCGTTGGTGGAGGCAGGCAGTACCTTGTATTTGGAGCCCACCTTGGAGCCCGAGCGGACCACGCCGCCCGGAAAAGGCGCGATGGCGCCCGGGACGCGCGCAATGGCGTCCACTGCAGCCTCGCAGGCGGCCAGCGCCTGGCTGCGCGAACGCGCCAGAACCAGGAAATTGCCGCCGCCGACCGAACGCATCAGGCCGGTCGTTTCCTCGGCCAGAAACTCGCCGTCCATCACCGGAATGCGCCAGTAGCGCCGGCCGGCGATGAGTTTGGACATCTGCCAGCCATCGCCGAAATAGCGCAGGTTTTTTCCAAGCGGCAGCGATTCCTCGCCTTCGCAGCCGGCGAACACGGCCGTGGTGGGACAGGTCAGCACGCACTGGCCGACACGTCGCTCCAGCTGCTTGGCCAACTCCTTGGTGGAGACGGCAAACAGCAGGCCGGCCACGCCAGGGCGGCCGTCCGGCGTGTCTACCGGAGAGAGTTCGCACTCGATACCTGCCTCGCAGCCGCAGGCGATGACCGAGGTGGCAAAGCCGAAGGCGGCGTTGGCCGCATGCTTTGCCCAGGTCAGGTTGTCCGCGGTGATGACAATGCGGGTTGCCTTCATGCCGAAGGCTTCCGCATAGGTGTCATCGATGAATACGCCATTGATGATCACGCCGCCCTCCCCTTGCACACATGGGGAATCAGTTTGCTGGCGCCGCACGTGCAGACCTCGTCGTCGCTTATGCGGACGTTTTCCATCCTGACTGTCATGTAACGATCGAAATAATCCTTCAGGGGTTTCTCGATGCCCTTGTCGTACTCGGGCTTCACAACGTGCAGTGCACCATTGACCACGTTCACCACCTTGCCGTCGCGCACGATGAGCTGGCCGTCCTTGAACACATACTCGGGCTCCGCAAACATGGCCTCGCGGTCGGCATCGTCGCGATAGACCACGATATCGGCCGCCGCCCCTTCGCCCAGATGACCGCGATCGGTCAGGCCGAGGGAACGGGCCGGTGCAGCGCGCGTCATGATGGCGATCTCATAGAGGCTGTATTCCCGGTCCAGGCTGCGCAACTGGCTGTGCGCGGCGGCCTCGGCGTTGATCTCGTCCAGCTTCGAATCGCGGAAGCGCTTGTCCATCAGCAGGCGAATCAGGTGCGGATAGCTGGTGAAGGGCGCACCGTTGGGATGGTCGGTGGTCAGGAAGATGCGCCAGGGATCGTTGACCCGCAAGAACAGTTCCAGGCCGATCGCCCATTGCAGGGCGTTGACGAAATTCTTGTCACGGTACTTGAACGGCACCACGCCGCAGCCGGCATCGCACTCGATGTCCATGACCACCCACTTGTCCGGGCTGGCGTGACGGTGATTGCGGTGCTGGCTCATGTTGTCGCCGGAGGCGGTGACGGTCTGCCCGAACAGGATCTGGCCGACGTCGGCCGACACGTTGCTCATGCGATTGATGGCATCGGCGATGCGTTCGGCTTCGGAGGAAAACTTGCGCTCGCCTTCGGTGCCGTAGCTGTGGAACTGGATGTGGGTCAGGTGGATGGGCAGACCTTCCGCCGCTGCCATGGTAGCGAGCGTGGTGTCGGCGTTGCCGGGAATGCCCAGGTTGCTGGCGTGCACGTGCAGCGGGTGCGCCACGCCCAGTTCGTGCACCGCACGGGTCAGGGCGCGGATCACTTGGCGCGGGGTGACGCCGTAATGCGGGTGCGCCTCGTCCAGATCGAGGTTGCGGGCATTGAACTTGAAAGCGGAGATGCCGCCCGGGTTCACCACCTTGATCGCCATGGCCTGGCTGGCATCAAGCGTCCAGCCGACGTAGTCGTTGATCAACCGCTGGTCGGTGCCGGAAGCCAGCAGGCGCAGGAAGAAGTCGTCGCTGCCGAGCATGGCGTAGGCACCCTTGTCCACCATGGGGATATCGCCCATCTCCAGATGGGCATGACGCGCGTTGGTGGGCAGCATGGCCGGCTCGAAGCAGGCCGTATAGCCCATTTCGGCATAGCGGTAACCAGTGGTCCAGGTGGAGGGCGCGGCGTGGCCACAGCCGGCGTGCATGCCGCCGCTGGTCGGGACCGGATCCTGGCGGTGGTCTTCCGGCAACAGTGCCCGCGCGATGTTCATCTTGCCGCCGCCAATGTGCGTATGCAGGTCAATGGCACCGCCCATCACCACGCGGCCGGCGAGATCGATGTCGCGATCGATTCTTGCATCCGGCCCCGGTGCGGCGACGATGCGGCCATCCTCGATATAGAGATCGCGAACCTCGCCATCGACGCCGTGCGCAGGGTCGTAGATCCGGCCATTCTTAAGCCGCAGCATGATTCGTCTCCCTCTGGATGATGGCAAGGATCTGGGCCACGCTCGGCAGACTGGAAGGTGCGGGCGCCGTCAAGGGCAAGGCCACCACCGCATCCATGCGATGCAGGAAGCCCGCATGCTGTACGCCCGGAACAGCCACCGGGATGAACACATCCGGCGCCCGGGCAAATCGCATGTCGGCCCGACCCAGCACCACGGTCGGACAATCCGCGGCGGGGGGCGTGCGTTCGGGATCGAACGCCGATATCCAGACCAGCGCATCCACCTCCCCTGTTTTCAGCAGACGGTCGCTGTCGAACAGCAGCGGTTCATAGCGCGGACCGGCGATTTCGTACGCGGTGCGCAAGGGGTAGCCGGTCTGCCAGGTGCAGGTTTGCGCGGCCGAGGTGCCGCCATCGTCGCCCCCCAGGGGCAACCCGGACCATCGCGTCGCCTGGTTGAGATCCTTGACCAGATTCACGGCCGACTGGATGGTCAGATCGGTCTGCGGAAAATCCAGTTCCGCCGCGTTCCAGACCAGCACGCCATAGCGGGCCGCACGCATATCGGCCAGCAGAGCCTCGATCTGTCCGATCGACACGCCCGCCACGTCTGCGGCACGCGTAGGCATCCCTGCCAACCGGGTACGCATGACGGCAAATAATTCGCCCAGGCGGCCCGCATCGATCGGGATGGACGAAACGGATACGCCATCCATATCTGGAATGGACAGCACGGGATCGCCCAGAACCACGACCTTGCGCGTCAACTCGCCAAACTGGGACGCCGGGGCAAGACAGCGTTCGAAGAAACGCGGATAGCGCGAGGCATCCGTGCCCGCCAGCACGATCAGGTCGGCACGGTTGCGCACCTCGGACAGGGTGGTCGTCACCCAGCCGCCATCCTGGAAAGCCCGCACATTACGGAACTGTGCACGGCCATGCATGTGGTCGACCACCCCTCCCAGCTTTTCCGCCAGCGACAGGGCAGCGCGATGGCCCGTGACATCGCATCCCAATCCGCCGATCAGCGGGCGGCGCGAATCTGACAGGATGATCGCCGCCGACCGGCAAGCTTCATCCAGGCTGATGGGCAAGCCGGCAATCATGGCCTGGCCTGGGTCCGGGATGGAAAACAACCGCGATGCGCGGGGACACGCCGGGCGTTCGAGCCGCACGCCCTCCCCCTCGCGCGAGACTTCCAGATCGTCACAAAGCAAACCGCAAAAAGGACAACAAACCGAGGGACTGGACACTAGAGATGGAGAACTCAAAAAGACTGAAGTGCTAGGCATTTAGCAGGATCCATGCCATGCATGTCGCGGTCGCGCCTATGTGTCTGGCCAGGCAGGCAGTTTCCCGTCGGCGCAGGTCGCCTCCATCCCTAAAAGATGTCACGCGGCCGATGCGAGCGGCGTGACAGTCTGTCACATCGGCGCTCCCTGCATGCAAGGCTAGACGATTGATTATTTATGCATTTTCCCATTGGCATAGCAATTGCTTCCAGAGGCTTACACGCTTTGCACCACACCCTATACACATGCCGCATACCGCCACGATCAGCGTCACCGTACGAGCCTCCGCACGGCTTCACATGGGGTTTCTCGACCTCAACGGCGGACTGGGGCGGCGTTTCGGCAGCCTGGGCCTGTCGCTGGACGAACTGGCCACGACGCTGACCGCCTATCCGGCCGAACAGGTTTCGGCGGAAGGTCCGCAATCCGAGCGGGTGGAATCGTTCGCACGCCAGTCACTCGCGGCCATGGGCATTACGGACGGCACCTATATCCAGATCCACCAGGCCATCCCCGATCACGCCGGCCTCGGCTCGGGTACCCAACTCGCCCTGGCCGTCGGCACGGCGCTTGCCCGGCTGTATGGCGTGGACTGGCCGGTCCACGACATGGCCAGGAAGCTGAACCGGGGCGCGCGTTCAGGCATCGGCCTGGGCCTGTTTACGCAGGGCGGATTCGTGGTGGATGGCGGACGCAAGGACGAAGGCGACCCGCCCCTGGTGATTTCGCGCATCGAGTTTCCCGCGCAGTGGCGCGTGATCCTGGTGATGGACAAGACCTACAAGGGCTTGCACGGCGAGCAGGAAAAGCAGGCTTTCGCCGCCCTGCCAAAATTTCCCGAGGCGCGAGCCGCGCACTTGTGCCGGCTCGCACTGATGCAGGCCATGCCGTCTCTGGTCGAGCAGGATCTTCCGGGATTCGGCGCCGCCATCCACGCCATCCAGCAGACGGTGGGCGACCATTTCGCGCCGGCCCAAGGCGGGCGCTTCGCCAGCCACCACGTGGCCAGCGCGCTGGCCTGGCTGGCGCGGAACGGCGCCGAAGGCATCGGGCAAAGCTCGTGGGGACCCACCGGTTTTGCATTGACCGACTCGGAAATCCAGGCACGTTCCCTGGCACGCGCCGCATACAACGAGTTCGGTACCGAAGGGCTGGAGTTCATGGTGTGCTCCGGCCGCAACCGCGGCGCGGAAATCCGCACCGAGGCGTACCGGGCCCAGGCGCATTCCTGATAACAACGGCTGGAGAAAACAATGGAAAAACCCTATTTGCTGCACTTTGCCACGCCCGGCACACGGGTCAGCCCGTTTGACGTGAACATGGCCTACGATGCCGGCTGGAACGCCGTGATCCCGTATTCGGGCGTGGGGTTGGAAGACATCGCGGGTTTTACCCAGGACGCGATTTTTTCCCGGGGTCCGAAAGGCGCGAAGCGCACCGGCATCTTCATCGGCGGACGCGATCCCATGCTCGCCGCCGGCATGCTCGACGCCGCACGCAAGGCAATGGTGCCGCCCTTCGAAGTGTCGGTCTTCGCCGATCCGAGCGGCGCCTTCACCACCGCCGCGGCCATGATCGCCGCTGTGGAAAAAGCCCTGGCCGGCACCCATGGCAACACGCTTGCCGGCCGCCGCGTCACCGTTTTCGGCGGCACCGGCCCGGTCGGCATGGTTGCAGCCGTGCTCGCTGCCCAGGCGGGCGCCGAGGTCACGATTCCCGGCCACGATGGCCTGCTCCGGGCGCAGTCCGCCGCCGAAGCCATCCAGGCTCGATTCGGCGTGACCGTATCCCCCATCGACGCCAGTTCCGACGATGCCAAGGCGGCGCTCATCGCGGACACTGAAATCGCGCTCGCCACGGCGAAGGCTGGCGTCCAGGTGCTGGGCCCGGCGCATCTCGCGCACGCGGCGCGGTTGATGGTGGCGGCCGACATCAATGCAGTCCCGCCAGCCGGAATCGAGGGCATCGGCGTCATGGACGATGGCAAGCCGCTTGCGGCAGCGTCCGGGCATGCCGTGGGAATCGGGCCGCTCGCCATCGGCAACATCAAATACAAGGTTCAGCAAGGCCTGCTGCAAGCCATGCTGCGCACGGACAGCCCGCTTTATCTGGGCTTTGCCGACTGCTTGCGCGAGGCCAGGTTGCATGCCGCCTAAGGCCTTTCTGCTCACTTCGCTGTCCGGACGCGTGCTGGCCAAGGCTGCGGCGCGCGCACAGCGCTCGGTCGTCGGGATCGATGCCTTCGCCGACCAGGATACCTGCGGGATGGCCTTGAAATGGACACGCTCGCCCCTGGACCGCAACGGCGTATTCGACGCGGCCGCCATGCTGGATGCGGCCGACTCGGTCTGTCCGCCGGCCGCCTGTCTCGGTCTGGTCTATGGATCGGGACTCGAAGCCCAGCCGGCCCTGCTGCGAGGGCTGTCCGAGGGGCGGATCGTGCTGGGAAATTCGCCGGAGGTCCTGGAAACCGTCGCGGATCCGGAACGCTTCAGCAATCTGCTCGCGGCGCTCGGCATTCCCCATCCGGCAACCCGCATGTCACGTCCGGCAGAGGTAGCCGGCTGGCTGTCCAAACAGGCCGGCGCGTGCGGCGGCACGCATGTGCGCCTCGCATCCGCCTTGCCCGAAAGCGATGCGGGGCGCTATTTCCAGCGGCAGGTCGCGGGCGAGGAATGGTCCTTCCTGTTTCTGGCCAATGGACGCGACATCTGTTCGATCGGTTTCAACCAGCCCCTGACGGCTCCTCTCCAGGCATCCGGACGTTGGAGCTATGCCGGCGCGACACGCATGGATGTCGGCCCGGCCGGGGTTGACGAAGCCGTCATGCATGCGGCACGCGCGCTCACCGCTCGGCTCGGCCTGGTCGGCCTCAACGGCCTCGACTTCATTGTCACCCACTCCGGTTGGGTATTGCTGGAACTGAATCCGCGCCCGCCCGCCACGCTGGAATTATGGGATGTGCCGCTGCTGCCCTGCCTGTTCGATCTGCACGTCGAAGCCTGCAAAGGCCGATTGCCTGCCCGCCTGCCTCATCCCGGCGGCAGCATGACCGTGGCGGTGGTCTACGCCGAAACCCGCTTGCTGATCCCGACCGATTTCACATGGCCTTCCTGGTGTGCGGATCTGCCTTGGGCGGACAGCGTGATCGAGGCCGGCGACCCTGTCTGCACGGTCCGTGCGGACGGTCCAGATGCAGCCACCGCCCGGCACCAGGCGCTCGGCAGGCGTCAGGAGATCCTCCAATGGCTGGATCGTTTCGCCTCCCCCGCAACCGGTTGGAATGACCCTGCCGTCGCGCAATCCACTCAGATGTTCCCGGCCTGATGACACACCCGATGAAACACGTTCCCAGCGTCAACCAACTCGCATCCCCCTTGGTCGAATACCTGGTAGACCACGCCGAGGAACTGCGCCTGGCGGTTTCGCGGCAAGACAATGGCGTACGTATCGTCGATGCGGGCATCCAGGCGACGGGGGGCATCGAGGCAGGCCGGCGCATCGCCGAAATCTGCCTCGGCGGCCTTGGACGCGTCATGCTAGTCCCGGCCGCTGCCCAGGCCGCCTGGCCCTGGGAATTGTCCGTTTCCACTGCGCAGCCGGTGCTGGCCTGTCTGGGCAGCCAGTACGCCGGATGGAGCCTGTCGCACGGCGAAGGCAAGGGCAGTTTCTTCGCATTGGGATCGGGACCCGGCCGCGCACTGGCCGGCAAGGAAGAACTCTTCGCTGAACTCGCTTATCGCGATCGCGCGGACTCGGCCTGCCTGGTTCTGGAAACCGACAAGATCCCGCCGCTGCCCCTGCTGGACAAGATCGCCGGCCAGTGCGACGTGTCCCCCGACCGTCTGACCTTGATCCTGACGCCCACCACCAGCCTGGCCGGCAGCGTGCAGGTGGTGGCCCGCGTACTCGAAGTGGCCCTGCACAAGGCGCACTTCCTGGGCTTCCCGCTCGATCACATCGTCGACGGCATGGGCACGGCTCCGGTCTGTCCGCCCTCGCCGGATTTCCTGACAGCCATGGGCCGCACCAACGATGCGATCCTCTTCGGCGGCCGCGTGCAGCTGTTTGTCGCCGGCGAGGAAACGGCAGCCGAGGCGCTTGCGCAACGCATGCCGAGCGAGGCCTCCAAGGATTATGGCCAGCCTTTCGCGCAGGTATTCAAGGCTGCCGGACACGACTTCTACAAGATCGACCCGCTGTTGTTCGCGCCGGCACAGATCATCGTGACCAGTCTCGGAACAGGGCGCAGTTTCCGCGCCGGCCAGCTCAACGCAGACCTGCTGGAGCGCTCGTTCTCATGACACGCCGCATCGCGATCTTCACCGACGATCCGGGCTGGCACGGCAAGCAGCTCAAGCGTGCGTTCGCACGCAGAGGCTACGCGGCCAACTACCTGTCGCTGACGGATTGCCGGGTGGATCTGGGACAGAGCGGCGGCGTGGCGATACCCGGTTTCGAGCATGAACTGCCCGACGGCGTGTTCGTTCGCGGCGTGCCGGGCGGAACCCTGGAGCAGGTCATCCTGCGTCTCGATTTCCTGCACGTGTTGCCGCTGCTGGGCGTGCCTGTCTACAACTCGGTCCGCGCCATCGAGAAAAGCGTGGACAAGGCCATGACCAGCCTACTGCTGCATCGCGCAGGTATTCCGACGCCACCCACGTGGGTAACGGAGTCCGAATCCCAGGCGCGTACCCTGCTCATGCGCGAAATCGCACTGGGACACGAATTGGTGCTGAAGCCGCTGTTCGGTTCCCAGGGAGCGGGTCTCAAGCGCCTGGCTTCGCCCGCCGATCTCCCGCCAAGAGAAGCGTACCGGGGCGTGTATTACCTGCAGCGCTACATCGGCGGCGCGACGGGTTCATGGGAGGACTACCGGGTGCTCGTGGTCGGCCGCCGCAGCCGTGCCGCCATGACGCGCCAAGGCACCAGCTGGATCAACAACGTGGCCCAGGGCGCCACCTGCCGGCCTGCCCCCATCGACCCGGAGTTGTCCAGACTGGCCGAGGACGCCGCCCGTGCACTCGACATGGACTATGCGGGGGTCGACCTGATACGCGATCCGGAAGGCCGCCTCAACGTGCTGGAAGTGAACAGCATTCCGGCCTGGCGCGGCCTGCAAAGCGTCGTCAAAGACAATATCGCCGCCATGCTGGTGGATGATTTTCTCGACCGGCACGTGGTCAAGGAATCCCGGGAGCAGTGCGCATGAACGCTCCCATGTTGCGCGCGCCCGTCGCCCCGCAGTTGTCCGATCTGTTTCTTGCCGCCTGCGAGATGGACGTGGTCGCCTTCAAGCCCGGCAACGTGAGCTGGGAATCCCCGGGGCACGGCATGACCGCCGAGGATTTCCTGATCAGCGCCAAGGCGGCCGCGCCGCATGTGGCCGATCCCGACCTCGAGATCGGCGAACGGATCTACCGCGCGGTCGAGGCCACCCGGGAAGCGGTCGGCTGCAATACCAACCTCGGCATCGTGTTGCTGACTGTGCCGCTCATTCATGCCGCCCAGCATTGCATGCCGGGAGACATCCTGGCGCACCGGCTCCAGCGCAGCCTGGCTGCACTCACCCGCGACGATGCGGAATGGGTCTACCGGGCCATCCGGCTGGCCGCACCCGGCGGACTCGGCGAAAGTCCCCGCCACGATGTCCGGGAAACGCCGGTCGTCACGCTGCTGGAAGCCATGCAGGAAGCGGCTGCCTGGGATCGCATCGCCTATCAGTACACCCATTGCTATGCCGACGTCCTCGGCCCCGGACTGATTTCCCTGCATCAGGGGCGCATGCACTGGGGCAGCGAGACGGCGGCAGTCACGACTGCCTACCTCGGATTCCTGGCCGGATTTTCCGACAGCCACATCTGGCGCAAACACGGCCGCAGCGCAGCGGGCGCCGTGCGAACAATGGCCTTCGACTGCATTGCCCGCTTGGGCCAATGCGCCGACTGGTCTTGCGCCAAACCCCATTTGACGGGTCTGGACACGACCCTCAAATCCACAGGTTTCAACCCGGGCACGAGTGCCGATCTGACCGTGGCGGCATGGCTGGCGGATCGGCTGCTGCACGGGGAAGCGACCTGTATTCCAAACCATGCCCAGGGAGACTCTCAGTTTGTTTGATCTACTGAAGCACCTGGTTGGTCATGCAACAAGTGGTCAGCCGACGGACGACTCGGCGCTGGCGAGCCGCTATAACCCAACCGAGTCTGTTCAACTAAAGGAGTAAATGATGGCGAAAATCAATAGCGTAATGGTCGGTGAGTCCCTGGTTGGCGAAGGCAATGAAGTGGCCCATATCGATCTGATCATGGGCCCGCGCGGCAGCGCCGTTGAAACGGCGTTCTGCAATGGATTGGTCAACAACAAGGACGGCTTCACTTCCCTGTTGGCTGTCGTGGCGCCCAACCTGCCCTGCAAGCCCAACACCATGATGTTCAACAAGGTGACCATCAAGGGTGCCAAGCAGGCCGTTCAGATGTTCGGCCCGGCCCAGCGCGGCGTGGCGATGGCTGTCGCAGATTGCGTAGAAGACGGCACCATTCCGGCCAACGAAGCGGACAATCTGTTCATCTGCGTGGGCGTGTTCATCCACTGGGAAGCCGAGGACGACGCCAAAATCCAGGACTACAACTACGAAGCTACCAAGCAATCCATCAAGCGTGCCATTGCCGGCGAACCCAAGGCCGCTGACGTGGTTGCCCAAAAAGCGAAGGCCGGCCACCCCTTCGCCGCGCATATCTGATCGGGAGAACGGGCGTGATTTGCAAGGAATGTGGGGCCATGGTGAGCGAACTCGACAACGGGCACCTGCTCGCCTGCAGCGGCCTTACCTTGCAGGAGTATGCATTACGTCACGCCTTGCCGCTCGACCTGCTGGTATCCCCGGACAGGATCGAGGCAGGCGCCGCGCAGGCGGAGCTCCCGCTCATGCCTGTCGCCGTACCTGATGAGACGGCAAGGGCCGTGCTGGCCGGCTTACGCCTGGCCGGCAAAGTCCATGATGCAGGATCGGTCTGTTTCGTCCAGGGCGAGGTCTCCTGGCTGGATCTGTTGTTCTGCGATCTGGCGCAACTCGCCCCCTACGGCTTCCGGTTTCACCAGGAATATCACTACGCGCCCGGCACCCATCGGGTCGTGGCGAAGAACCGCCTGGTGACGCAAAAGCGCAATCTGGTCGGCCCCTGGCTCCCCGCCAGGGTGCCTCCACCGGAACAACGCCTGAAATATGCAACTTATCTGGCCCATGCAGCCGAACTGCATGCCGGATTTTTATTCCTGCCTTTCGCTTCGAACGACGAAGCCGAAGCGGCAACCGAATTCCTGTCGCGCGAATTGAACGTGCGCACCCGCCATCTGCTGGCTACCGGCACGCCGCTGCTGCGCACGCTGACCAAGGCCGACACGACGCGCCTGCTGGACAGCCTGCGCGGCGAGCTCGAAGCCATGCCTGGGGTCTGGCCGCGCTTCCATCCGGATACCCCGGAGGTCACGGTGAGCAAGGAGGTCGTGTTCGATTCCGCCCACTTCCTCACCGACCATCCCGCCAAATGCAGCAACCTGCATGGCGGACGCTACGTCCTGCACGTCAAGGTACGCGGGCAGATCGACCCGATCACCGGCTGCGTATTGGATTACGGCTATCTCAAGCGCGTAGTCAACACCCGCGTGGTGGAGCGCTTCGACCACCATACCCTCAACTACGCCGGGCCGGAACTGGCCTGGCGCTCCACCACGGAATTGCTGAGCGTGTACATCTGGGAACAGCTCATCGATTTCCTACCCGAACTGATCGAGCTGACCCTGTACGAAACACCGCAGTCATGGTGCCAGTACAGCGGCCCCGATCTGGAAACCTGGCAGCGCCAGGGCAGCCAGCCGCTGCTGGGTCGATTTACCGATCCGGCCCTGGGACATTCGCCCTGGCGTCACTGGCTGCGGACGTGGGATGAGCAGCATGAAAAGCGTCAAGCTCAGGGCGACTGAGCCTGCCGTCGTGCAGGGCCGATGCCAGCAGGACACCGGCCGCCCCGGCCCGGGCCAATGCGGTCAAATCGTCAACCTGGCGCACGCCGCCCGCCGCATACAGGCGACAGGCGGTATTCAGGCGCTGCAACTGCGCCAGCCGGGCCAGATCGGGGCCGGCATCCATGCCGACGCGCGCCAGTGTCATGACGATCACCTCCGCCGGCCAGCGTTCGGGGTATTGCAGCAACGTGGCCGAACCGAGAAAATCGTCCCCCCGGAAATCCAGCGACAGCACACCCTGCGCCGGCCATGCGTCGCGTTCCGGAAGAACCGCCAGGCTCTCGCTGCCCAGCACCGGCCGTCCCCGACCCGCCGCCTGCCAGGCTTCGGCCGCCGCCGCATCGGAAAAGCCGCCATCCACCCAGAATTCGAGATCCGGATGCAATCGCTGCAGCCCCTCCACTACACTTCCGTGATTGCCCTGTCCCAGGATGGCGTCCAGGTCGGCGATATAGATCCGCCGGAACGGATACAGTGCAAGCAGCCCCGCCACCACCGCCTCGGGACGGCTGGAACTGCACAAGGCCGATTCCAGCGGCCGGTATTCGTCGCGCCGGCCGCCAAAAGCACGCACAACCTGTCCGTCCATCAGGTCGAGTACGGGGATGAGCGCTAGGGAGGCGGGCATGAAAGTGTTTGTTTTCGAGTATGTGACGGGAGGAGGATTCGCCAGTATGGCGCTGCCTGGGTTTTTACACGATGGCGAAGTCATGTGGCAAGCGCTGGTCGACGACTTGCGCGCCCTCGATGGCGTGGACGTGCTGACGCTGCGGGACTGCCGCCTGCCCCGGCCTGCCATGGACAAGGTGGAGATCATCGAGACGGAGGCCCATCGCTTCAGTGAGGATTACCGGCATTGCCTCTCGCTGTCGGATGCGGTATGGCCGGTCGCGCCGGAAGAGGCCGGGATACTCGAATCCCTGAACCAGGAAATCCTGGCCGCAGGCAAGCGCCTCCTGGGCTGCCGGCCCGACGCCGTACGCATCGCAGCCAGCAAACATGCCACCGCACAGCGGTTGAGCCACGCGGGAATTCCCGTGGTCCCCACGTTCACCTCGCCCTTCCCGATGACGACGAAAGGCCCGGTGGTGGCCAAGCCGGACGAGGGCGCCGGCTGTCAGGACACCCTGTATTTCTACAACCAGGCCTCAGCCGAGGAATGGGCGCTGGACGAAGGAAGCGCAGGATTTGTTTTTCAGCCGTTTCTTTCGGGCGAGCCGCTGTCCCTGTCCGTGTTGTGTCAGCCGGGCAGCTGCCAATTGCTGTCGGTCAACAGGCAGCACATCCGGCTGGAAGACGGCCAATTGCGCTTCCACGGCGTGACGCCCCACGCACTGCCCGATCCGGATGAGCGCTATGCCAGCCTGGCCCAGCGCGTGGTCTCCGCCATCCCCGGCCTGTGGGGGTATGTGGGGATCGACCTGATCGATACGGAAAGCGGGCCGGTGGTTCTGGAAGTGAATCCCCGCCTCACCGTCTCCTATGCCGGCCTGCACGCGATGCTGGGATTCAATCCTGCCGGGAAAGTCCTGGCCTTGCCGGACCATCCGCCCATGAGCGCGTTGCCGCCGGCCAACCTGACGAACGCTACGCGCGTAGCGCGCGCCCTATGAACGCGCCGACACGCATGCCGCCCAGGGATGAAGCCGTGATCGGATGGGATGTCGGCGGCGCGCATCTGAAGGCCGCACGGATCGAGCGCGACGGCACGGCCTCCGGCGTCTGGCTCGTGCCCTGCGCGCTATGGCGCGGTCTCGATCAACTGCACCAGGCCATCGACCGGATCGAGGCCACGATGCAGGCAAGCGATGCCTGCGTGCATGCCGTCACCATGACCGGAGAAATGGTCGACCTGTTCGAAACGCGGCAAGCCGGCGTGCAGGCCCTGGTCGCCCTGCTGAGCCAGCGCCTGGGCGCCGACCGGGTGCGTTTTTATGCCGGCGGCCAGGGCTGGTACGATGCCAGCCAGGCCAGCCAGGATGCCGGGCGCGTTGCCTCCGCCAACTGGCATGCCACGGCCCACCTGGTTTCGACCTGCATCAGCGAGGCCCTGTTGGTCGATATCGGTAGCACCACCACGGACCTGATTCCCATCCGGGACGGATCGGTGGCCACGCCCAGCAGCAGCGACCGCGACCGCCTGTCCGCCGGCGAACTGGTCTACACCGGCGTGGCCCGCACGCCGCTCATGGCCTTGGCAAGCGAAGCCCCGGTGGCCGGACAGTTCACGCCACTGATGGCAGAGCATTTCGCGACCAGTTCGGATATCTACCGGATCCTCGGCCTGCTCCCCGAACAAGCCGATCTGCATGACGCCGCGGATGGCGGTGCCAAGACCCCGTCAGCCAGCCGGATGCGTCTCGCCCGCATGGTGGGGCGCGACGCCTGGGAATTGCCTGACAAGGCCTGGGCCGAACTGGCGGCCTGGTTTGCGGATGCCCAGATGGCCCGGATCGGGCGCGCGGTGCGGCAGGTGTTGTCGCGCGAGATGCTGGCTGCAGGTGCCCCGCTGGTCATCGCAGGCGTCGGCGGATTCCTCGGCCCGCGACTCGCCGCCCGGATCGAGCGACCGGTGATCAATTTCTCGCAGATTCTGGCCGCCCGCGCCCATCAGGATATGATTGACGGATGTGCCCCTGCCGTCGCGGTGGGACGGCTGCTCGCAACCCACCGCCACCCGTCGGGCCTTACGCCTGCGGACATACCATGCGGATAAGCGCTCTTCCTTATTGCCCCGACAGTGCCGAACGCTTCGAGGCCATCGCCGACGAACCCTGGTCGGTATTTCTCGACAGCGGACGGCCGCGTTCCACCATGGGACGCTTCGACATCCTGGCAGCGCGCCCCTATGTCACGCTGGTGACCCGGGGCGGCATGACCGAAATTCGTGAACGCGACCGGCCGACGCTCTCCCCGGCGGACCCTTTCGAACTGCTGCGCCGGTATCTCGCGGCGGACGGACACCCCACGGCACTCCCGTTCGCGGGCGGGGCGATCGGCTATTTCGGCTACGACCTCGCCCGTCGCATCGAGCAACTGCCCAGCCACGCGCGTGACGCCGAAGCCATCCCCGACATGGCAATCGGCATCTACGACTGGGCCGTCATCGTCGATCATGCGCAACGCGCCAGCTGGCTCGTCGGCTCCGGGCGCGACGCCCGGACCGACGCCAGCTGGAACGAACTGATCGCCCTGTTCAGCGACACGCCGCACGCCACGACACGGCGTCCTTTCCAGGTCGGGCCCGTCAACTGCAACTTCACGCCCGACAGCTACCGCCAGGCATTCTCACGCGTCCAGCATTACATCCGCGCCGGCGACTGCTACCAGGTCAACCTGGCTCAGCGCTTTGCTGCCGAAGTCAGCGGGGATCACTGGCTGGGATACCAGACGCTGCGCCGTCTCAACCCGGCCCCTTATTCGGCCTATCTCAATTTCCCGGGTGCGCGCATTCTCTCCTCCTCGCCGGAACGTTTTCTGGAAGTGAAGCAGGGACGGGTGGAGACCAAGCCGATCAAGGGCACGCGCCCCCGTGCCGCCGCGCCCGAAGCCGATTCGGCACTGGCCCGCGAACTGCGCGACAGCACCAAGGACCGCGCAGAGAACCTGATGATCGTCGACCTGCTGCGCAACGATCTGGGCAAGGTGTGCCAAGCGGGTTCGGTGGCCGTGCCCAGGCTGTTCGAGGTCGAGAGTTTCGCCACCGTGCATCATCTGGTCAGCACCGTCACCGGCCGTCTCGACCGGGACATCGACGCGGTGGGCCTGCTGCGTGCGGCCTTCCCGGGCGGCTCCATCACCGGCGCGCCAAAAATCCGTGCCATGGAAATCATCGAGGAACTCGAGCCGAACCGTCGCGGCGTCTATTGCGGCGCCGTTGGCTGGCTGGGATTCAATGGCGACATGGATACCAATATCGCCATCCGCACGATGGTCAGCTCGGATCATTCGCTGCGTTTCTGGGCAGGCGGCGGCCTGGTCGCCGATTCCCGCGCAGACGACGAATATCAGGAATGCCTCGACAAGGCATCGGCCATGTTGAAATTGATGCGGGAATGCGGAGGCCATCTGGAAGACGGACAATGCTCCGGGTTGTGAAACTGGGCGGCAGCCTGTATCGCGTTCCCGAGCTCGCCCAGTGCCTCGACGCGCTGGCCGCCGCAGGCGGGGAAACCGTGCTGGTACCCGGCGGCGGCCCTTTTGCCGACGTCGTGCGCACGGTCCAGACGCATTCCGGGATCAGCGATGCCGCCGCACACCACATGGCCATCCTGGCCATGGAGCAGTATGGCCTGATGCTGTGCGACCTGAACCCCAGCCTGGTTCCTGCCGATAGTCTGGGAAACATCGGCCATGCGTTGAGACAGGGGTTCACGCCCGTCTGGATGCCGGCCGAGATGTGCCGGCATGCGGCCGAGCTTCCGCAAAACTGGTCCGTCACATCCGATAGCCTGGCCGCGTGGCTGGCGATCCAGTTGTCGGCCGACAATCTCACGCTGGTCAAGTATGGACAGCCCACCGATACCGATCCCCTTGCGATGGCCGCGTCGGGCTGGGTGGACCAGGGCTTCCCCGCCTTTGCAAACGCATTCGACGGAAGCCTCCGGGTACTGGACTTCCATGGGGCCAGCACGATCTCGGCCTGGCTGGCCGAACCGGACTGATCGGGGAGACACCGATGATCAAGACACGCAACGGACTGGAACAGGGCAGCGTCAGGAACATGCTGTATTTCCTCTGCGCGTTGCCTGTCTGGGCGATTACCGCTGGGGCGACCGAGACGAGCCGCGACCCTGAAACCGGCCTGGAAAGCTGGCAGGTCGAGACACGCGGCATCCAGGTTCGCCTGACGCAGATCAGCCCCGATCAGGCACGGGCCTTCTATCAGGCGCGCGGCTTCACCCCGGAACAGGCAGAAGACTATGCGTCCAGCTGCGTCTTCATGACGGTCGTCCGCAATATCGGCACCCTCCCGATCGAACACCGCCTGGCCGACTGGCGTTACGTCGCCGGCGACGGCATGGCGCGCGCCCTCCGCAGCAAGGCCGAATGGGATGCGACATGGGTCGACCGCGGAGTCTCCGAGCCTGCCCGAATCGCATTTGCCTGGGCCCAGTTCCCCGCGACCCAGACTTTTCACGCGGGGGACTGGAATCAAGGCATGACCACCTACCAGCTTCCGCGCGGCAGCCGCTTCAACCTGATCGTCAACTGGCGCGCAGGTGACGCAGGACGCAAAACGACGCTCGAAAATGTGAGGTGTACGGATGACATTCAGTAGCATGATGGGCGCCCTGCTCATGACCATGGGCATGACGGCCTTCGCGGCGGACCTGCCGGCCTTGTCCCACAGCCTGACCGAGCAGGCCGCGAACGCACCGGCCCCGGTGCTGGCCCTGAAGGATCTCGATGGACAGTTGCACGACCTGGCCAGCCTCAAGGGCAAGGTCGTCCTGATCAATTTCTGGGCGACCTGGTGCCCGCCCTGCCGCCGCGAAATGCCGTCCATGGACCGCCTTGCACGCAAGCTGGCCGGCACACCGTTCGTCGTGCTGGCGGTGGACATCGGCGAAGATGCCGATACCATTCACACTTTCATCAGCCAGCTGGACGCGACGCCTTCGTTTCCCATCCTGCTCGATCCGCATGCCCGGATCATGCAAACCTGGAAAATCTCCGGCCTGCCCACGACCTACCTGATCGACCCGCAGGGCCGTATCGCCTACAGTGCGGTGGGCGGCCGCGAATTCGATCATCCGGACGTCGAACGCCAGGTGCGCGCCCTGCTCAAACCCTAGGACCCTCATGCCATTTGACCGGGAAAGCCTGGCCCTGCTGGACGAAGCCCTGGCCGTACTGGCGGACGGCTTTCGCCATCTGCCCGATGTCCCGCAGACGCCCGACGTCGCGCAACTACGCGAACCCCTGCTCGCCGCGGCCCGCCGGCTGCAGGACAACGCGCCCTACCATCATCCGCTCTACGTCGGGCACATGCAGAAGCCGCCGCACCCTGTCGCGCGGCTGGCCTACACGCTGGCCCTCTGGCTCAACCCGAACAACCACGCCTACGATGGCGGGCGCGCCAGCTCGATCATGGAGCAGGAAGCCATCGCCGAAATCGCGCGCATGATCGGCTGGACGGATAGCCAGGGGCATCTATGCGGCGGCGGCACGCTGGCCAATTTCGAAGCGCTCTGGGTTGCGCGCGAGCAGCATCCCGGCAAGGCCATTGCCGCTTCCAGCCAGGCGCACTACACCCACGAACGCCTGTCCGGCGTGCTCGGCATTCCGTTTCGTTCCATCGCGGCCGACGCGCGCGGACGCATGGATGCAGCCGCCCTGGAAGACGCCTTGCAGGGCGGCACGATCGGCACCGTGGTCGTCACCCTGGGTACGACGGCAACCGGCGCCGTCGACCCGCTCGAGCGGATCCTCGCCCTGCGCGCGCGTCACACGTTCCGGATTCATGTCGACGCCGCCTATGGTGGCTACTTCACGCTGGCTGACAACCTGGACGCCGAGACCCGGCAGGCGTTCGACTGCGTTGCGCAGGCCGACTCCATTGCCATCGACCCGCACAAGCACGGCCTCCAGCCCTACGGCTGCGGTTGCGTGCTGTTCCGCGATCCCGCCGTCAGGCACCACTACCGCCACGACTCGCCCTACACCTACCTGAGTTCGGACGACCCCCATCTGGGCGAAATCTCCCTGGAATGCTCCCGCCCAGGGGCCGCGGCCGTGGCGCTGTGGGCCACCCAGCGCCTGCTGCCGCTGGTGTCCGGCGGAACGTTCGCGCAAGACCTGGCGGCCGGCCGCATGGCCGCCCTGGCCTTGTATCGTGCCCTGGCCGGCGACGCCCGTTTCGCCCCGCTCTTCCCGCCCCCGCTCGACATCGTCGTCTGGGCCGTCCGGGCCGACACCGCCAGCCAGGCATCCCTGCGCGCGCGCGCCTTGCATGCCGCTGCCAGGGAACACGACCTGCATCTGGCGCTCGTCACCCTGCCCAGGGCCATGCTGGAGACCTGCGCACCGGTACGAACCTGGGATGCAGACACGCTGACCTGCCTGCGTGCCTGCGTGATGAAACCCGAACACCGTGAATGGATGGACGAGATATTGGCGCGCCTGGATACTGCTGCTGCGCTTGTCAGGTAAGTGTGCCAAAGACTTCGCCGCCGCGGTCGTTCTCCCGCGTCATGAGCCATCCACTCAAGAGGCGAAGGTCCATCGCTGACGAGATACGCCATTCCCGGGGCTGATCGGTTTGGGTGGCTCGCTTGATCCACGCGTTTTCAAGCCGCCATGTTTGCCTGGATGATCGGGATTCCATGCACATTCAATTCAGGGATGCGCGCTTCAGGAATCCGCATCGGCAGGCTTAATATGTCGGTCAGTCAAGATAAGGATCGCGCATGACGCTCGTCAAGTCAGCACTGCTTCTACTATTACTTGCCATCCTTGGCGCCGGCATATTCATAGGGTCAGGCACATACAACCCTGGCGCCGACAGTCCGCACTGGAAAATCACCTACACGCTGATGCAAGCCGCGCGCGAACGCTCCGTCGAACACCATGCCTCCGCCATCGCGCTGCCCACCAATCTCGATGATCCGGACGTGATCCTGAAAGGCGCGGGCCAATATGCCGCAATGTGCACCAGTTGCCACCTGGCGCCGGGAATGCGGGATACCGAACTGCGTCCCGGCTTGTATCCCAAACCGCCCAATCTGAGCAAAGGCAGCGTAGACCCTCGGGAAGCATTCTGGGTCATCAAGCACGGCCTCAAGATGAGCGCGATGCCGGCCTGGGGAATGAGTCATGACGATCCGACGATCTGGAGCATGGTCGCCTTCCTGAGGAAACTACCCGCCATGACCCCAGCGCAATACAAGGAGATGGTCGCCAAGGCACCGCCGGACGACGATATGGAGCCAGCGGACGGGAACGGCTCCGATGGCCACACACATGTCCACGAGTGAGTGGTCCGGCTCACCTGCCCGCTAACGCCCGGTCGAGCTGTGGCTTCTGTTGGGCGAATGTTCCGTAAAAAAACGACGCGCCGATGACCGTGATGGGGGCTACCCGAACCCCATAGCGTGACTTGGCTTCATCCGCCACGCCCGGGGCGGTGATGTCGCGTTCTTCGAAAGGGATGTCACGCTCTCTGAGATAGTGCTTCACCGCGGCGCAATCGGGGCAGCCGGGACTGATGTAGACGATGACGTTTGCATTCATGATGCGATCGTTTCAGGAAAGGGAAATTCAGGCCAGCTTGCGCGTCCGCAGCACCTTGATCTGGAACAGCGTGTTGCGCTCGTCCTCCTCAAGTGCGGCGCGGATGTGCTGCACCGTGGCTTGGTAGCGCGGGATGATGTTGTATTTCAACGCGTTGACCCGCTTCTGCGTCTTGCGGCTGGCTGCGAGCAGCCGCCACAGCGCGTTTTCCGCCTCGCCCAGCCGCGCCAGTGTCACCGTCAGTTCGCGCAGGCGGATACGCGCTTCGTCGAAGCTGACGTCGGTCCACATCAGGCCCACCGGTTGCAAGGGCAGCGGCTCGGCCGACACGCTGGGATACTCCACGCCGACGCTGGAACGCGCCACCACCTTGATCGTCACCGCCGGCTTCAATCCGACCGACGCCTGGCGCAGCATCTGCTCGCCCATGCGCATCTGCACGATGCCGAGCCAACGGTAGGCCTCGGCAAGTTCGCGCTGGGTCTGCGCGCGCAGTTCGCGATATTGCGCCAGCCGTTCATACACCAGCCGGGTCAGCAGATCGCGTTTCTTTTCCAGCATCTGCCGGCCCTGCTCCAGAAAACGCGCCTGCCTGCCGACCTGCAGCAACGCGCTTTTCGTGGGCGGGACGGGGAGGCGTTTTTTCATTATTGGTGAGCAGTAAGCAGTGAGCGGTGAGCGGCAAGGGCGGCAGCGAGATGGGGTTTTCCGCTCACCGCTACCCGCTTACTGCTCCCCCGTTTCATCACGTTGCCCCCTTGTGATACTTCGCCAACTCTTCCTCCGACACCCGAATCAGCGATTCCGGCGGCAGCAGGGAAAGTAGGTCCCAGGCGAGGTTGAGCGTTTCATGGATGCTGCGGTCCTCGTCCTCGCCCTGATTGATGAAGCGGCGCTCGAAGGCGTCGGCGAACGCCAGGGTGCGGCGGTCGGCGTCGGAGAGCTCCTCGGCGCCGATGATGGCGGCCAGTCCGCGCACTTCCAGTGCCTTGGCGTAGCTGGCGAACAGCTGGCTGGCGACATGCGGATGGTCTTCGCGGGTGAAGTTCTTGCCGATGCCGTCCTTCATCAATCGGGACAACGAAGGCAGCACGGTCACCGGCGGGTAGATCCCCTGGTTGGACAGCTCGCGCCCGAGGACGATCTGGCCTTCCGTGATGTAGCCAGTGAGGTCGGGAATCGGATGGGTGATGTCGTCCGACGGCATCGACAGCACCGGAATCATGGTGATCGAGCCGCGCCGGTTCTTGATGCGCCCTGCCCGCTCATAGAGCTCAGCGAGATCGGAATACAGATAGCCGGGGTAGCCCTTGCGCGCCGGCACATCGCCGCGCAGCACCGCCACTTCGCGCAGCGCCTCGGCATAGGCGGTCATGTCGGTCATCACGACCAGCACATGGTAGTCGAGGTCGAACGCCAGGTATTCGGCCGCGGTGAGGGCGGCACGCGGGGTCAGCAGGCGTTCGATCACCGGCTCGTCGGCGAGGTTGAGGAACATCACCACCTTGTTGAGCACCCCGCTTTCCTCGAAGCTTTCCTGGAAGAAGCGCGCATCGGCGTGCGAGGCGCCGAAGGCGGCGAATACGATCACGAATTCTGCGGATTCCTCTCCCAAGAGCTTGGCCTGGCGCACGATCTGCGCCGCCACCCGGTTGTGCGGCAGGCCGCCGCCGGAAAAGATCGGCAGCTTCTGCCCGCGCGTCAGCGAATTCATGCCGTCGATGGCGGAGATGCCGGTCTGGATGAATTCACGCGGATAAGCGCGTGCCGCCGGGTTGAGCGGCTCGCCGTTGATGTCGCGGCGGTCGGCGGAAATGACGGGCGGGCGCCCATCGCATGGGCGGCCTGAGCCGTTGAACACACGGCCGAGCATGTCGCGCGACACGGGCAACTTGTAGGGTTCCTCCAGAAAACGTACCCAGGTTCGTTCCAGATCGAGTGCGTCGGTCCCCTCGAACACCTCCACCAGCACGGCATCATTGGCGCTGCGAATGACCAGGCCGGAACGCACTCGGCCGGCATGGTCGCGCAGTTGCACGCGCGAGCCGGCTGCCACGCCGGGCACGCCGGCCATGACGACGAGCCCCCCCTGAGCGGAAGCGGCGGTGCGGAATTCGATGTTCTTCATGGCTGGATCTCTTCCATCGCCGAAGACGGGGCAGCGGGCGCATATTCCAGCAACAACGGCTCGAAAGCCCCCGGGATCGCAGCAATCTTCGCCTTCAATGCTTCGAGATCGTCCGAGCTGTGCTGACTCTTCCAGCGTCGCGCCTGGGCCAGCAGCGGCATCTGGATCAGGCGCCGGGCCGGCGCGCCGAGCTTCACCAATTTCATGCCCTGACGATAGATATCGAGCAATGCCGTCAACAGTGCGAACTGCTTCTCGGGCGAGGCAAAGCTGTCGACCTCGTCGGTAGCGGCCTGCTGCAGCAAGCCTTCCTTGATCAAACTGGCGGCTTCCAGCGTCCAGCGCTGCTCGGACGACAGCGCCTCGACCCCGACTAGGTTGACGATGCGCTGCAGCTCCTCGGATGCGGCGAGCAGATCCAGCGCGGCGGCACGCGCGGCTTCCCAACCCGGATCGATGTTGTCCGCCCACCACTTCGCAGCGGAACTCACGTAGCCCGAGAAACTTTCCAGCCAGTCCACGGCCGGGTAATGGCGGGCATCGGCCAGCTCCTTCGACAGCGCCCAGAAGGTCTGGATGATTTCCTTGGTATGGCTGGTCACCGGTTCCGAGAAGTCGCCGCCCGGCGGCGACACCGCGCCGATCAGCGTGACCGAGCCGTGGTCGCCGGCGAGGGTTTCCACCCGTCCGGCCCGCTCGTAAAAAGCCGCCAGGCGCGAACCGAGATAGGCCGGGTAGCCCTCTTCGACCGGCATCTGGCCCAGCCGGCCAGCAACTTCGCGCAGCGCCTCGGCCCAGCGGCTGGTGGAATCGGCCACCATCACCACGTCGTAGCCCTGGTCGCGGAAATACTCGGCCAGCGTGATGCCGACGTAGATCGACGCCTCGCGCGCCACCACTGGCATGTTGGAGGTGTTGGCCACCAGCAGGGTGCGCTCCATCAGCGGACGGCCGGTGTGCGGGTCCGTCAGCGTGGGCATGGATTCGAGCACGTCGGTCAGTTCGTTGCCGCGTTCGCCGCAGCCTACATAGATGACGATCTGGGCGTTGCACCAGCGTGCGACCTGGTGCTGCAGCATGGTCTTGCCGGCGCCGAACGGACCCGGGATCGCCGCCTTGCCGCCCTTCAGCAGCGGATAGAAGGTATCGAGGATGCGCTGGCCGGTGATCAGCGGCGCGACGGCATGATCGCGCTGCCTGAACGGGCGCGGCGTGCGTACCGGCCAGCGATGGAACAGGTGCAGTTTCTCGATGCGGCCGTCGGCGAGTCTCACGCGGCCGATCACCTCCTCCACGGTGTGCTCGCCTTCCGGCGCCAGTTCCAGCAATTCGCCCTGGACCCGCGGCGGGACCAGGATGCGGTGCTGGATCGATTCGGTTTCCTGCACCGTGCCCAGCACCTCGCCGCCGACCAATGTCATGCCGGCATGACACCGGGGATCCGGCACAAAATACCAGCGCCGGTCGCGCGGCAGTGACGCCACCGCGACACCGCGGGCGATGCGATCGCCGCTCTGTTCCCACATCGCCTGCAAGGGGCGCTGTACGCCGTCGAAAATGCCGCCCAGCAAGCCCGGCCCGAGTTCCACCGACAAGGGCCAACCCAGGCCTTCCGCTTCCTCGCCCGGACACAACCCGGCGGTGTCCTCGTACAACTGTGCCAGCGCCGTATTGCCGTCGCGGCTGATGACTTCGCCTACCAGGCCCAGGTGGCCGACCCGCACCTGCTCGCCGAGTACCGTCTGCGGCAGGTCGAGTTTGACCAGAGGGCCGTTGATCTCGAGAATTTTGCCCATCGTTTTCCTTAAGGGGTAAGCAGTGAGCAGTGAACGGTGAGCGGTAAAACCGCTTACCCCACCGCTCACTGCTCACTGCTCACCGTTCACTACTCACTCACCCATGAATCAGCGTGCCAAGGTCGGGCGCGCTGGCGAACAGGCGTTCCATCGTCACGCGAGCCAGTTCGTCGGCCAGGCGCGCGTGGCGGGCTTCGACCGTCTGGTCGTATTGGGCGCGATTGTCAGCCAGCCGTACCCGGATGCCGCCTTCGCTGGGTTGTCCGTGCGTGGCGAGCGTGATGCTGCGCCCCGGCGCTGCACGCGCGCACATTTCATTCCACCGCGGTGCCAGGCGCTTTTCGTCTTCAGGCCGGACTTCCGCCACCAGATCGCCCGGCGGCAGGGCTTGCGCCGCCGCTGCCAGCCAGGCCTCGAGCACGTCCAGATAACGTGTTTCGTCCTGCACCCGATGCCGGAAAGCAATCTTGACCTCGGCCAGCGCGGACTCCGTGAGCGCCCAGCGCAGCCGGTCGAGTTCGGCTGCCAGCCGTGTTTCCGCCGCCTGGCCTTGCCGCCGCACCAGCCGCTCGGCCTCGACCTTGGCGCCCAGCACTTCGTGCTCGCCGGCCAGTTTCAGCTTCTCGGCCGACTCAGCGAGCATGCGCGCGCGTGCCGATTCGGCATTCTGCAAAAGTTCGCGCGCCAGCGTCCCGGCCTGCTGCAGCAGCGCCTGCTCGAGTTGAGAGACCTGCACATCGGCTTCCATTTTCTCTCCATATTCATGAACTTGAGTAACAAGTTTCAAGTTGCAAGTTACAAGATTGGTTGCCGGTTTTTCCTTGTAACTTGTATCTTGCAACTTGCATCTACTTCAACGCATCCGGCCCGAGGACAGCCCGCACTACGTCGTCGACCGCCGGCGCGTAATCCTGGGGCGAGGGCAAGGGCGGCAGTTCGGTGATGACGATGCGTCCGCCTTCGTTGCGCAGGCGATTGAGCCAAGGGCCGCCGGCATGGGCCAGCGGCGTCTCCAGCAGTACCAATGCCGCCTCGCCGCTCCGCACCAGCTGTTCCAGCACCGTTTCCACGGTGGCGGGTTCGGCGTCGGCATACACATCGGCGCCGATCAGGCTGAAGCCGTCGGCGAGGCCGGCGCTGCCCAATACAATCAGACGCGCGCTATCGGACGGGCTGCCGGATCCAGACGGCATCGGTTCAGAGCTTGCCGAGCAGCAGGATCGACATGACCAGGCCGTAAATCGCGATCCCCTCGGCCAGCCCCATGTACACCAGGGTGCGGCCGAACATTTCCGGCTTTTCGGCGATCACCGCCAACGATGCGGAACCGATCGGTCCCAACGCCATCGCCGCGGCAATGGCCGCCAGCCCAGTCGGCAGACCGATACCGAGCAGGGCCAGACCCTGCCCCAAGGTGATCTCGCGCGCGGCCGTCGCAGCCGTTTCGGCCGCCATGACCTCCTGTACGCCCATCAGCAGGACGCCGGCAACGCCCAGGCCGAACAGCGCCAGATTGGCCAGCAGTCCGCCCTTGAGCCAGCCTGCGGATACGCGGCGCGGCTTCAGCATCAGCCAGATCCCCACGCCCAGCGTGGCCGCCACCGGTACGCCCATCAATGCAATCAACCAGGTCATGTTTTCTCCTTTTTTCGATGAACGGTGAGCGGTAAGCAGTGAGACGGTCTCCGCTCACTGCTCACTGCTCACTGCTCACTGCTCACTGCTCACTGCTCACTGCTCACTGCTCACTGCTCACTGCTCACTGCTCACTGCTCACGCCTTCTCGATTCGCAACGGCACGAACGCCCTTCCGTCTCCGCTGAAGAAGCGCGAGAACCCCTCGTAATACATCAGGCGCAGTGCCTGGATCGCAACGATGCCGCCTTCCAGTACGATGATGACGATATTGCCCAGCACAAGCGTGATCCCGTGGCCGACCATGCCGAGGCCGTGCGCCAGGGTGAAGACCGCCAGCGCCAGCGCCACATGGTTGAGGCTGAAGGCCGCTACGCGCATGAATGACAGCGTATTCGAAAACAGGTTGATCGCGGTTTCCAGCGTTTCAATGAACGTGACCAGCATGCGCTCGCCCAGCCTCGCCCGGGTTTCATGCCACTTGAATGCCGCCACCCCGGCGATTCCCAGCCCGGCTAGTATCCAGGCTGTTTGCGCGACATCCGCCACACCGGCCAGGCTCGCCAGGACACCGACGGCGCCGAGATAGAACGCCAGGCCGGCGAGGCCGCTGGAATCGAACAAGGCCTCGCCGCCCCGTCCGGCTGCCCATTTGTTGCGTACGTTGACCAGCAGCGTGAACACGATGAACCCGACGCCGAACGTCACCGCGATCGTCAGCACGCGGATCGGATCGTGCAGCGGCGACAGCCAGCGCGGCGAGACGATGTCCTCGTAGCCGAAGACGCTGCCGTAGAAAAAACCGAACAGCATCGACACGGCGCCGGCGGCCACGCCTATCCAGGCCATCTGGCCGAGGCGCCGCACGAATGCCAGCGCCAGCAGCAGGATCGCCGCACCGTGGCCGATGTCGCCGAACATGGCGCCGAACAGCAGCAGGTAGGTGACGGCGAACGGCAACGCCGGGTCGAATTCGCCATAACGCGGGACCCCATAGCTTTTCACCAGCGGCACGAAGGGCTTGAGCCAGCCCGGATAGCGCACCAGCGATGGCACCTCGGCCGCGTCGCCGGCCGCGAGTTCGCGCGGGTCGAGCCAGTAGCGGCCATGCAGGCGCGCGTCCAGGGTTTCACGCAATTCATCCAGCTGTCGGCGCGGGATCCAGCCCGACAAGGCAGCCAGCCCCCCGCGGCCGAGTATGCCTGCCTGTGCGGCCTCGGCCAGTGGACGCGCCAGGGCCAGACGCAACCGTGCTTCATGCAGGCGCGGACCGAATTGTTCGCGCAGTCCGTCCCGGACCTGGCAGGCTGCACCGGTTTGCGTGTCCAGGCGGATGCGTTCGGCCTCCAGCCAGGCGCGTGCCGCCTGCGGATGGGTACGCAGTTCGTCCGGTACCGGCAGTTCGCGCCAGCCCGCCTGAGCCAGCAGGCCGCGCACTTCGTTCCGACGGCTGCGCGGCCCGGCAATCACCGCGAACACCTGTTCGCCAGCCTGATCGAAACGCGACACCAGATACCCGGTCATGGACAAGGCTTCGGTCACCCGTTTGAGTTCCACCGCCGGCAAGCTGCCGATGCTCGCCGACAGCAGACTGTCGGGACGCAGCAGGTATGCCAGGTTCACATTCAGCCCTTCCAGCTTGGCCAGCGTGTCCTCCAGCGTCCCGAGGTGGCTGCGCGCATCCTCGATCCTCGCCTCATTCTCATGGCAATCGAGGCAGTCTTTCCACACGCCTTTCAGCCAGTGATTCAGTTCCTGCAGATCGGCGAGCGAAGGTGCTTCGGCATCCGCCGGTGGGTTCAGGGGGCCGGTGTCGCCGCATTCCTCCTGCAGCTTGGACAAGCGGGCTTCCGCTTCGAGCCAGGCTTCGCGATACGCAGCCGCAGGCGATTCCGCAAGCGCGGTCTCCCTGCACGGTGCCGGATTGAACACGCCGAAGCGGGCCAGCGCCAGGGCGGCATCCTGCGTTTCGGACGCCAACACCAGCAATTGAATTCTGAGCAGGGGTTCGGCGCGCAGCATCAGTTGAGCTCGGCAGGCGCGCGTCTCAATGCCAGACGGATATCGTCGTCGGGCAAGCCGAGATGGCGCCCGCGCAGTACCGCACGGACGGCGCGCAGGTCACGTTCGCGCAGGATCAGGTAGGCGAACGCGCGGGCGATGCCGGGCGCGCGGGAACGCAGCACCCGCAAGGCCTGTTCGGCGGCGACGTGCTCCATGCGCGCGAAGACATCGGGCACGTCCGTCGCGCCCGCCAGACGGGCCTGCCACGCGGCAGGCAGCGCGGCCAGTACGACCTCCAGGCTGTCCTGCGCAGCGAGATCCCGTAGCCGCGCGCCGGACAAGTTGTAATGCGACGCCACCAATAGGTAATACACCTCGGCAGGCGGCAATCCGTAGTTGAAGCGGTAGCGCAACAGCCAGACCAGGTTGATGCGGTCGATGAGATTGGCCATGAGACTGCGGAACGGCGCACCCACCGCCTCTTCAAGCGGCTGGGCGTGCTGGACCAGGCCTTCGTAGTAGCCGCGATCGAGCGCGGCATCGAGGCTGAACGGATCGTGGCTCTGTTCGAACGCACGCCGCGCACGGCGCACGATGCCGGCATAGGGACCGGCCTCCAGGCGGCGCAACAGTTCGCCGATATCCTCGGCGTGCGCCAGGTCCTGGTTGTCCAGACGGCCGAATGTCCCCATTGGAATCAGCCGGGCGAGGACGGCCGCGGGACGCTCGTTGGTCATCTTGCTGCGCAGCAGGGTCTTTACGTTGGACATCTCGAAACGCGCCGTCCAGAAGGTCAGGAACGCACGCGCCGCCCCGGACTGGGGCCGGACCAGTATGCGCGTCTCGTCCAGGATCTGGGCGATGATGCGCTGCTCCAGCGAGCGGGGGTCCTGGGTCCCGCCGGTCCGGTCGTACCCCGTTGCCAGTTGCGGCAATCCGTGTCCGATCAACCTTTCTGCCACAGTGCCATCCGGCGTGTCGATCAGCGCCGTCAGTGCATCGTCCGGCCACAGGCGGCCGGCAAACAGACTGACACGGGTATCGAGGTAAGCGGACATGGCAGCGGGCTGGCGCGATTCGGGAGCCCTGTCCCTCAGGTTGTCCGGGAAACCTTCATAAGGTCGGGTCGAGCAACAGGGCCAGCGCCGCATCCACGGCTGCGGATTCGTGGCGGGCGGCCAGTTCGCGCAGCATGCGCTGACGCTCGCCGTATTTGCGCGTCAGCTCGGCCACCATCTGGTCGGCGCGCCCCTGTGCTTCGTGCAGGTAAGGCGCGCGCAACTCGGCTCGCCCGGCGTCGAAACGCGCTTCGGCGCCACGCACGGCAGCCAGCGCGTCGTCCATCATGCGCTGGCGCGCCTGGCTGGCATCATCGATGACCGCTTGCGCACGGGCCTCGGCGTCGAGCAGTCTTTGCAGCGAATCATCCACCCGATTGACTTCCTTCAGTCCGGTTCAGAAATGGCCCGGCGCCTGCCGTCCCATCACGCCAGGACCAGCAAGGCCGCGCCGGTAGCCGCGATGCCGATGCCGGCCATCCGCATCGCACGCCGGCCCAGCAGGCCGCCGGCAATGCCCACGCCATGCAGGCAAGCCGTGGCAAACACGAAACCCAGGGCATACCGCACGGGCGACGTGGCCTGCGGCATGTCCATTCCATGCGCATAGCCGTGGAAGAGTGCGAACACGCCGGCGATGCCCATGCCGACGATGACGGAGGCGCGCTGCTGCGTGGCGACCAGCAACCCCAGCAGCAGCACCGACAGCGCGATGGCCGTCTCGACATGCGGCAGCGCCACCCCGGTCCAGGCCAGCAGGCCCCCCATGCCCATCGCACCGACAAACGCGGCCGGCACCGCCCACAGCGCCCGCCCACCTTGCTGCGCGGCCCACAGACCGACCGCGATCATGGCGAACAGGTGGTCCACGCCCAGAAACGGATGCGCGAAGCCGCCGGCGAAACCGGTCGGAGGGTGGCCGGGGTGCGCGTATGCCGTGCCCGCAAACAGGCAGAGGGCAGTCAGGACGATCGTGCGCGAGTAGTTCATCGGTTTCATTGCATGCTCTCCACGTTCAAAATCTCTTCGGCAAGTCACTTGATTTTCACCTGCACCAGTTCCTCACCATCCGGATCGGTCACGTGGACGGCACAGGCAATGCAAGGATCGAAGGAATGGATGGTGCGCAGGATCTCGATCGGCTGCTTCGGATCCTGCATGACGTGATTGTCCTGCAGCGCCGCCTCGTAGGCGCCCGGCTGGCCTTGCGTGTCGCGCGGGCCGGCGTTCCAGGTGCTCGGCACCACCGCCTGGTAATTGCTGATCTTGCCGTCGTCGATGACGATCCAGTGCGAAAGGCCGCCGCGCGGCGCTTCCATCAGGCCGACACCCTGCATGTGCGTAGGCCAGGTCGACGGCTCCCAGTATTGCTCGTTGAACGTTCGGATGTCGCCGGCCTTGATGTTGGCAATCAGCTGGTCATACCAGCCCTGCATGGCGTCGGCGAGGATCTTCGATTCCAGCGTGCGCGCGGCGGTACGGCCCAGCGTCGAGAACAGCGCATCGACCGGCACGTCGAGCGTCTTCAGCGTGTAGTCCACCAGTTCCTTCGCCTGGGCGTTGCCCGTGGCATACAGCATCAGCATGCGGGCGAGCGGGCCGACTTCCATGGATTTGCCCTGCCAGCGCGGCGACTTCATCCAGGAATATTTCTGGTCGACATTGAGCTGTTCGTAAGGCGGCTTCGGTCCGGTGTAGTTGAGTTCGGTCTCGCCTTTGAATGGATGCAGGCCCTGCGCGTCGCCCTGGCTGTACTTGTACCAGGAATGGCTGACGAACTCCTGGATCTCGTTGTCCGCATCGAGGTCGATGGGGTGGATCTTGGAGAGGTCGCGGTTGAGGATGACGCCGCGCGGAATGAGGTAGGAATCGGTATCCCAGAAACTTTTCGACGGCAGGTCGCCGAACGACAGGAAATTGCCGAGGCCTTCTCCCCGCCCTGCCCAGTCCTTGTAGAAACCGGCGATCGCCAGCGTGTCGGGCACGTAGACCTGGTCGACGAACTCGCGCATCTGCCGGATGACGTTCTGTATCGTCTGCAACCCCACCTCGTTGAGTGCGGTGCCACCCTGGCCACCGTGAAAATTCGGCCCCTTGCCCTGGCTCGCGCCAATCTGCACGGAAATGGCCGAGGGCACGCCGCCCACCACGAAGTTGGGATGCGGGTTCTTGCCGCCGAAGATGGTGTGCAGCTTGACCACGTCGCGCTGCCAGGCGAGCGCGTCGAGGTAATGTGCCACCGCCATCAGGTTGGCTTCCGGCGGCAGCTTGTAGGCGGGGTGGCCCCAGTAGGCGTTGGCGAAGATGCCGAGCTGCCCTTGCTCGACGAAGGTCTTCACCCGCTTCTGCACGTCGGCGAAATAGCCCGGCGAGGATTTCGAGTAGCTGGAGATCGATTGCGCCAGCGCGGAGGTAGCCTTGGGATCGGCCTTCAATGCAGACACCACGTCGACCCAGTCGAGCGCGTGCAGGTGATAGAAGTGCATTACGTGGTCGTGCACGTATTGCGCCGCGATCATCAGGTTGCGGATCAGCTCGGCATTGTGCGGAATGCTGTAGCTGGGAATGGCGCGGTGCAGCGCGTCCTCCACCGAGCGCACCGAGGCGATGCCGTGCACCAGAGTGCAGACGCCGCAGATGCGCTGGGCAAACGCCCAGGCGTCGCGTGGGTCGCGCCCGCGCAGGATGATCTCGATGCCGCGCACCATGGTGCCGGCCGAATACGCGTGGGTGATCTTGCCGCTGGCGTCGGTTTCGGCCTCGATGCGCAGGTGGCCCTCGATGCGGGTGATGGGATCAACGACGACGCGTTGTGCTGTGGTCATATATTCAGTCCTCCAAATGTTCCGCCAGCAGCTCGGTCAAGCCCAGCAGTTTGGTATCCATCTCATAATGGTCGAACCCTTCCTCGATCGTGATGCGGCAGTTGGCACAGAACGTCACCATGGTATTGACGCCCGCTTCCTCGATCTGGCGCTTCTTGATCTTGAAAGCCTTGGCGCGCAGCGCTTCCGCTTCCTCGGTATGGATCGCCGACGCGCCGCCGCCGCCGCCGCAGCACCAGTTCAGCTTCTGCTTGTCGGCGATCGGAATGTAGTTTTCCGCGACCTGCTGGATCAGCGGCTCGGGCGCCTGCAGCACGCCGCCACGACGCACGATCTGACAGGGGTCATGCAGGATGAGCGGATCTTTCAGCTTGTCCTTCATCTTCAGTACGCCCTTCTGGCGCAGCTCGTCGAGCAGCTCCAGCACGTGCACGACATTGAAGCCGAACGGACGACCGACCAGGTTGGGGCCTTCCCAACGGATCGCCATGTAGGCATGGCCGCATTCGGGCGACAGTACATTCTTCACCTTCAGCTTCTCGGCGGCGTCGACGATGCGCGAGACGATCACCTTGGCCAGGTCCGAGTTGCCGATCTGGATGCCGGCATTGGTCGCCTCGTAGGCGTCGGACGCGAGCGTGAAGCTGATGCCCGCCTTGTGGAAGATCTTGGCCAGCGCTTCGATGTATTCCGGGTAGTTGACGATTTCCATCGACGACAGCAGCACCAGATAGTCGGCACCGGCCTGGTCGACGGGGATCTTCAAGCCGGTGTTTTCTTCGACGTGCTTGAGCACATTGGCGACTGCCGGCCACTTCAGCCCCATCGGCCCGCCGAGCTCGACGGTGCGCTTGGTCGCGCTCCGGATGCCGTCGGGGACATGGCCGGACACCGCCATGCCTTCGCGGAACTTGCGCACCATGTAGACGATATCGTTGCCGACCGGACAGACCAGCGAACAGCGTCCGCACATCGTGCAGCTGTCGTACACCAGTTCCTGCCACTGGTCGAGTTCGGCGTCGGTCACCGGCTTGGACAGGCCGACCATTTTCTTCAGCCGCCCGAGCAGCGTGTATTCCTGCTCGTAGACGCGGCGCAGCGGCTCCAGCTTGTGGATCGGCGTGTACTTGGGATCGCCGGTCTCGGTATAGAAGAGACAGGCTTCGGCGCACAAGCCGCAGTGCACGCAGCTTTCAAAGTAGCTGGCGATGGGCGCGTCGATGACTTCCTTGAGGGCGTGGATGCCTTTTTCGAGTGTCGCGCTCATACGGCTTCCTCTTTGATGATGACGGGACTCATACGTACGCCCTCCGTCGCGATGTCACTTATGCCAAGGCTGGCGCGTCGGGCGTGGCCGGTATTCGCGGGCGCTCGCATCCCCGCAAAGCGGGGCCCCTGCTCCCTGCTCATACCGGCACCCCTTTATGCGCATTGATCCGGCCGTTGTACCAGCGCGAGCCGAACAGCGTGAAGCCATGGAAGAGTTTGCTGAAGGGCAGCACCACGAGGAGGATTTCCGCAGAGAGGATATGCAGCGCCAGCATCTGGGTGTAGGGCAGCAGCAAGTGCTGCGTCGCCATCCACCCCGTCAGTACCGGCAGGAAGGTCACCGCCCAGGTGAACCAGTCCTCGAAGGTGCTGAGGAAGCGCTTGACCGGCTTGTTGATGCGGTCGACCAGCATCACCACCATCGCCGCCATCGTCACCACGGCCGTCAGACCGATGAACTGCGAGGGCAGCGCGGGCCACGACAGCCCGACAAGGTTCTCGATCAGCAGGATGTGCGGGGCGCCCAGGAATACGATGATCGCCAGCCCGATGTGGAAGATATAGCCGCCGATATAGCTGACCGGCGAACGCTTCAGCATGCCTGGCGGCGGCAGCGAACGCCGGAACACGGTATGCAGGCCCGACGCGCCGGCGGCGTGGCGCGGTGCGGCGAGATCCTTCTTGCGGCCGAGCGTGTAGATTTCGATCAGACGCCACAGCACGCCCAGGAGGAAAATGCCGACGGCGATGTCGAGGCCCGGACCCCGGGTCCAGGTCAGAAATTGCAGATCATTCATGCTCATTTCTCCAGGTCGGCCAGCGTGGTGGTCTCGTGCGTCGCCTTGGCGGCGCTTTTCTTGACCCGGTTGGCGACGCTGACCGCCACCCCGGCACCGGCGCCCACGACCGCGGCGACAGCGGCGAATTTAAGCGGGTCGGCCGGCGCCGACAGCGCCTTGTAGAAACCGCCGCCGTCCCAGAAATCGGGTTCGGAACAGCCGAGGCAGCCATGGCCCGATTCCACCGGCCACGAGGTGCCGCCATTCCACTTCACCGTGGCGCAGGCGTTGTGGGTCACCGGCCCTTTGCAGCCGAGTTCGAACAGGCACCAGCCCTGGCGTGCGCCTTCATCGTCGAAGGTCTTGGCGAACTTGCCCTGGTCGTAGAATGGGCGGCGGTAGCAGCGGTCGTGGATGGTGTCGCCGTAGAAGGATTTGGGCCGCCCTTTGTCGTCGAGTTCGGGCAGGCTGCCGAAGGTGAGGTAATGCGCCAGCACGCCGGTCATCACCACCGGGATGGGCGGGCAGCCGGGAATATTGACGATGGGCTTGTCCTTGACGAGGTCGGACACCGAGACGGCGCCGGTCGGATTCGGGTTGGCCTTGGGGATGCCGCCGAAGGAGGCGCAGGAGCCGACGGCGATGACGGCGGCTGCACCAGCGGCCGCCTCCTTCAGGATGTCCACGTTGGAGCGGCCGCCGATGCAGGAGTAGGCGCCGTCCTGCCCCAGCGGGATCGAGCCGTCGACGATCAGCAGATACTTGCCTGCGTTGTCCTTCATCGCGGTATGCAGCGCTTCCTCGGCCTGGTGACCGGCGGCGGCCATCAGCGTCTCCTGGTAGTCCAGCGAGATCATGTCGAAGATCATGCCTTCGATGGTCGGGGAGTGCGAACGCGTGATCGACTCGGTACAGCCGGTGCATTCCTGGAACGGCAGCCAGATCACCGACGGCCGCCGGGCTGCTGCCATCGCTTCGGCCATGGCACGGCCCGCCGTCGGCGGCAGGGCCATCATCGAGGCCAGCGTCGCGCAATACTTGAGAAAGGTACGGCGGGTTACCCCCCGTCGCGCAAGCGTATCGATCAACGGACCCTGCATGATGCGTGCCTCCTGACAAGAAACATTCCCGCGCTCCCTACACCTTAGAGGTCGGATACCAGTACTTCAAGATATCCCGATCCAATTTCCACATCCTGGGGATGGGCCTTGACCAGATCGGGAACGAATGCCACTTCGATGAATTGCGACGTCACCGCGCCCTGTTCGTTGTGATGCGTGACCCACCACACGCCGGGGCACGCGGTTTCGTTCAGTGTGGATTCGCCATTGGCCTGCAGGGTGACGCCGATTTCACCGGTGCCGAGCTTGTCGCGCAGCCAGTCCAGATCGGCTGGCGTCAGCGGCAATGCAGACAGATCGATGGCGGATGGCTCGCCGGTCTCGAGCAGGCGCCGCACCATCTCAAGCAATTCGCGCAGAAGCGGCGGCGCATTGCCGGTCAGGCCCGGTTCACCCGGCGGGACGACGTGTATGGGAATGAAATCAAGCGACATGGCGCCATGCCCGGATCAAGTCACGGATCGCCGTACAGGCAGGGGAAATGGCAGCGGCGACGGCGGGGGTAGGATGCTCGCCCCAGTCGATGGTCTGCGGCTGGATGGCCAGCATGGCGCGCTTCTCGGGCCAGTGCCCGGCCAGGATGGCGATGACGCGCAGATCGGTCAGCCCCACCTCATGCACCGAGGCCTTGCGATTGCTCATCAGGAATGCATCCATCTCCTCCCCTTCCAGCAATGCCCAGTCACCTGGTTTCGATTTGATATTGGCGGCGTCGACGACGATCAGTGCATCGGTCTCCTCGATCGGTCCCGCCAGGGTAAACGAAAGCGTGCCGCCATCGAGCAGGGTCACATCGGGCCAGTTTGCCACCTCGGGTTCGAGTGCCTGCAGGACATGAATGCCAATGCCTTCGTCGGTAAGCAGGGTGTTGCCGATGCCGAGCACAAGCGTTTTCATCGATTCAATCTACCATCTAAAATTAGAATAACAACCAAGTAATTCACTCAAGCTTCTGATTCTCCATCATTATTTTGTAATATTTTCGATCCAGCAGAGGGCCGGCAAATCACATATACTGGTTCGAGTGTAGATTCTGATTGCCGCCCATGTGTCTCGCCATTCCGATGCAGATCGAATCGATCGACGGCTTTATCGCCCGCTGCCAGGCCAAGGGTGTATGGCGGGATGTCAGCCTGTTCATGATGCAGGACACGCTGCCGGTCGTCGGCGACTTCGTCATGGTGCATGTCGGCTACGCCATCCAGAAGATCGCCGAATCCGACGCCCGCACGACCTGGGAACTGCTCGACCAGATCCTGGAGGGCCAGGCCCAGGAGGTGGGGGGTGCATGAACTGGCTGTCGCCCAGGCGCTCGTCGAACAGGTGGACGCCGTGATCGGCCAACATCAGGCGCGCCACGATCATGATGCATCGTCATCCGATGCATGGCGTGCCGCCCTGATCCGTGTGCGCATCGGCCCGCTCGCCGGCGTGGTGCCTGAACTTCTCGCGACCGCATTTCCGCTCGCCGCGGCCGGCCGCCGCATGGAACACGCCGAACTCGAATTCACCCACGCGCCGATCCAGGTGCGCTGCCAGACCTGCGGCGCCGAAACCGAAGCTGCGATGAACCGCCTGCTCTGCGGCGCCTGCGGCGACTGGCACACCCAGGTCATGTCCGGCGACGAACTTCTGCTCGAAAGCGTAGAGCTCGAAATGGCTCCCGCTCACCCCTCACCCCTTACTCCTCACCTCCAAAATGTGTGACACCTGCGGCTGCAACCTCACCCCCGGCAACAAGCACCTCGCGTTCAAGCCCGTCGCCAAGGGCGCGACCGCCGTCTCCGTGCTCAAGAGCCTGCTGGCAAAGAACGACGACCAGGCTGGGCACAACCGCGAGCACTTCGACAAACGCGGCATTCTCGCGATCAACCTGATGTCCTCGCCGGGATCCGGCAAGACCGCGCTGCTGGAGGCCACGCTCGTCGCGCTGAAGGACGAATTCACCTGCGCCGTGATCGAGGGCGACCTGGAAACCGAGAACGACGCCGAACGCATCCGCGCCAAGGGCGTGCAGGCGCACCAGATCGTCACCGGCACCGCCTGCCATCTCGATGCCCATCTGGTGCACGATGCGCTACATCACATGACGCTCGAAGGCGTCGACCTCCTGTTCATCGAGAACGTCGGCAACCTGGTCTGTCCCGCCAGCTTCGACCTCGGCCAGCATCTCAACGTCACCCTGCTCTCGGTCACGGAGGGCGACGACAAGCCGGCCAAGTACCCGGTGATGTTCCGCGCCGCCGATGCCATGCTGCTGACCAAGACCGACCTTTTGGCCGTACTCGACGACTTCGATCCCGACAAGGCCGAGGGGCACCTGCGCAACCTCGCCAATCCGGCGCCGGTGATACGGCTGTCGGCGCGCAAGGACCTCGGTATGGATGCGTGGTTCATCTGGCTGCGCGAGCAGCTTGCCGCCCAGCGTACCCGCGTCGCCATCGGCCAGTCGCGCCGCCCGGCGATCCAGTCCGACGGCATGAAATACCACAGCGTCACCGCCTGATGGACAACGCCCGCGCCTGGCTGGACAGGATTCACGCCTTCGAATTCGACCGCCCGATCAAGATCATGAACGTGTGCGGCGGCCACGAACGCTCGATCACCCATGCCGGCATGCGCGGCACCTTGCCGCAATGGCTCGAACTGGTTCCGGGTCCTGGCTGCCCCGTGTGCGTGTGCCCTGAGGAGGACGTCTACCAGGCGATCCAGCTGGCGCTGCGGGACAAAGTCATCCTGGTCGCCTTCGGCGACATGCTGCGCGTGCCGGTGAACGTGAAGAAGGGCGAGGTGCGTTCGCTGGCCGAGGCGCAGGCCGCCGGCGCCGACGTGCGGCCGATCGCCAGCCCGCTCGATGCGCGGAAAATCGCACAGGAGAATCCCGACCGACCGGTGGTGTTCTTCGCCGCCGGCTTCGAGACCACGACCGCGCCGACGGCGGCAATGCTCGCCGAAGGCATCCCCGCCAACCTCAGCATCCTGCTGTCCGGCCGCCTGACCTGGCCGGCGGTGGCCTTGCTGCTTGATTCCGGAAGCCCCGGCTTCGACGCGCTGGTCGCGCCCGGCCACGTCTCCACCATCATGGGCCCGGAAGAATGGGGCTTCGTGGTGGACAAGCACGAGATCCCCACCGCGGTCGCCGGCTTCGGCACCGAGTCGCTGCTGGCCTCGTTCTATTCCGTGCTGCGCCAGCTGAAGACAGGCGAACACTTTCTCGACAACTGCTATCGCGAAGTCGCCCACCCCGGCGGCAACCCGACCGGGCGCCGCCTGCTCGACCACGCCCTCGATGTCGTCGACGCCAACTGGCGCGGCATCGGCGTCATCCCGAATTCCGGCTACGCGCTGAAGCCCGCCTTTGCGCAACACGACGCGCGCCTGCTGTTTCCCGACCATGCCAAAGCTGACTCTAATCAACCAGGCCGCCGCCGCGCCGGCGAAATGCCGCCCGGCTGCGATTGCGCGCAGGTGGTGCTGGGCAAGATCTACCCCAACCAGTGCCGCATCTACGGCAAGGCCTGCACGCCGCGCAACCCGGTCGGTCCCTGCATGGTGTCTGACGAAGGCGCCTGCCGCATCTGGTGGGCAGGCGGTGTGCGCGTAGCCGTCGATGCCTGAGCGCGTCGCCCGATTCATCACGATCAGCGGGCGGGTACAGGGCGTGGGCTTCCGGCCCTTCGTCTACCGCCTTGCACACCGGCACAACATCACAGGCTGGGTGCGCAACGCCAATGGCGCGGTGGAAATCCACGCCGAAGGTCGCCCCGCACAACTCCTTCAATTCGGCAACGCGCTTTTGAGCGAAGCACCGCCGCTGTCGGCGCCCGGCCCGCTCGCCATCCGGGACTGCACAGCCGAACAGATTCAGGGATTCTCCATCCTCGACAGCGCGGCATCGAGTCATGCCGACGTTCATCTTCCCCCCGACGGCTTCGTCTGCGCCGACTGCCTCGCCGAACTGCACGATCCGGCCAACCGCCGCCACCGCTATCCCTTCATCAACTGCACCCAGTGCGGGCCGCGCTACACGCTGATCACCGCCCTTCCCTACGATCGTACCAACACGGCGATGCGCAACTTCGCGCTGTGCCCGAATTGCCGGCGCGAGTACGAGAACCCGCTCGACCGCCGCTTTCATGCCGAACCAATTGCCTGCCCGGTGTGCGGTCCACATCTGCAGTTCGTCTCGGGAGATAAGGCGACCGACGGCGACGAGGCCGCGCTGGCCGCAGCCGTCGCCGCGCTGAAGTCCGGGAAGATCGTCGCAGTGAAAGGCGTCGGCGGCTACCACTTGATGTGCGATGCCGCGAACGATGACGCCGTCGCTTCGTTGCGTGCACGCAAGTCGCGCCCGACCAAACCGCTGGCGGTGATGTTCCGCAATCCCGACACCCTGCGCCGTGCCGTGCAGATGACGCCGGAACGGGTGGATTTCGTGGCATCGGCCCAACGCCCCATCGTGCTGCTGCCGGAACAGGCAGAATCCGGCCTCTCCGACCTCATCGCACCCGGTCTCGCGGAAATCGGCTGCCTGCTGCCTTACTCGCCGCTGCACGATCTGCTGCTGGCCGATTTCGGTGGGCCGCTGGTGGCCACGTCCGGCAACCTCTCCGGTGAACCGGTACTGACCGACAACATGGAAGTGCAAACCCGGCTCGCCCACCTTGCCGACGCCTTCCTTCACCATGATCGTCCCATCGTGCGACCGGCCGACGATCCGGTGTACCGCCTGATTGCCGGCACGCCGCGGCCGCTGCGCCTGGGACGCGGCAATGCGCCACGGGAACTCGGACTGCCTGTTCCCTTGCTCGAACCCGTGCTGGCGCTTGGCAGCCACATGAAGAACACGCTCTGTCTCGCCTGGGGATCGCGCGCCGTCATCTCGCCGCATATCGGCGAACTCGGCACGGCGCGCAGCCAGGACACCCTGGCGCAGGTAGCGTCCGATCTGCAAAACCTGTATCAGGTGCGGGCAACACGCCTGATCGTCGACCGCCATCCCGGCTACGGCACGCGCCGTTTCGCCCGCGCTGGCGGCTTGCCTGTGTTCGAGGTCTGGCATCACCACGCCCACGCGTCCGCGCTGGCCTGGGAATTCCCGGATGTCGCCGACTGGATCGTGTTTGCGTGGGATGGCGTCGGCCTCGGCGAGGACGGTACGCTTTGGGGCGGCGAGGCCTTCACCGGCGCGCCCGCCCGCTGGCAGCATGCCGCCTCGTTCCGACCCTTTCGGCTGCCTGGCGGCGACAAGGCCGGACGCGAACCGTGGCGCGCCGCGGCGGCACTCCTGTGGGAAACGGGACAGCCGGCACCCTTTGCGCCCGAACCCTTGCATCAGGCATGGTCGGCCCGGCTCAACAGCCCCGCCAGTTCCGCCGTCGGGCGCCTGTTCGATGCTGCCGCGGCCTTGTGCGGCGTCTGTACCCACGCCAGCTTCGAGGGCGAGGCGCCGATGCGGCTGGAAGCGGCCGCGGCCGCCTCCACCTGCGATGCCGTCGAGCTGCCGCTCGCGCGCGACCCGTTCGGCCTATGGCGCACCGACTGGGCGCCGTTGCTGCCCATGCTCGGCGACACGGGCCGCCCGTCCGCCGAGCGCGCGGCCCGTTTTCATCTGAGCCTGGCGCAGGCGCTGGTCGAACAGGCGAAACAGTTGCGCACGCAAACCGGCATCCGGTCGGTCGGTCTCACCGGCGGCGTGTTCCAGAACCGCGTGCTGGCAGAAACCGCGATCGGTCTGCTTGAGCGCGCAGGCTTCAGTACTCATCTGCCCCAACGTGTCCCCGTCAACGATGCCGGGTTAAGCTTCGGCCAGGTCATCGAATTCCTCCACCAATAAAGACACGCCATGGACGACACCCGCATCCTTCTCGCACACGGCAATGGCGGCCGCCTGATGCGCGAACTCATCACCGACGTCTTTGCCCGCCATCTCGGCAACCCGCTGCTCGACACCGACGCCGATGCCGTCACGCTGCCGCACGTGGACGGCGAGCTCATGGTCACCACCGATGGCTTCACCGTCGAGCCGCTTGAATTTCCCGGCGGCGACATCGGCTCGCTCGCCGTGCATGGCGTGGTCAACGACCTGGCGGTGGCCGGGGCCGACCCGCTTTATTTCACCGTGTCCGCACTCATCGAGGAAGGACTGGAAATCGGCGCGCTCGATCGCTATATCTCCAGCTTCGCGCGGGCTGCGCGACAGAACCACGTCGTCGTCGTGGCCGGCGACACCAAGGTGGTGCGCCGGGGCGAAGGCAGCGGCCTGTATCTCTCCGTTGCCGGCATCGGTGTGCGGCGCGCGTCCACCCGGCTGGCGATGGATCGCATCGCACCGGACGACGTGGTGCTGGTGTCCGGCCCAGTCGGCGATCACGGCATCGCGGTGATGCTGGCACGCGAGCAGTTCGGCCTGTCCGGCGAGCTGCGTTCCGATTCGGCCTCTGTGCTGCCGCTGACGCGCGCCGTGCGCGACTTTCCCGACCTCAAGTTCATGCGCGACCCGACGCGTGGCGGACTCGCCACCGTGGCCCACGAAATCGCGCGCGCCAGCGGCCACAGCATCGTGCTCGACCAGAATGCGGTACCGCTGCGTCCGGAAGTCGTGTCGGTCTGCGACATGCTGGGCTACGACCCGTATTTCCTGGCCTGCGAAGGCCGGGTCGTCGCCGTCGTCGACCCCTTCGCGGCCGACGACGTACTCGCCCGCTGGCACGCCCTGCCGGAAGGGCGGGACGCCTGCATCATCGGTCGCGTCGAAACAGGCGGCGGACGGGTGATCCTGGAAACCGGTCTTGGCGGCCGGCGCGTGCTGGACGAGCTGGAAGACGATCCGCTGCCACGGATCTGCTGAATCGCAGTGTAGTGACACGTCACGCCAAAATGCAGTTTCAATGCCTGTGTCGATTGCATTGACGGATAATGCCCGGCTTCGCTCACCCTCTGGAAACCAGGCCGCATGCAAAAAGAAGTCCAAGAAGCCCCTCAGTACGCCGTCGTGGCGTCGGTTCAGCTCCCAGGGGTGAGCGACATGGAGTTTGAAGCCTCGCTGGCCGAACTGCGCGAGCTGGCCAAGACACTGGGATTCACGGTTACCCGCACGTTCACCCAAAAACGGTCCGGCTTCGACTCGACGGCCTATCTGGGCGCGGGCAAGCGGCGGGAGATCCACCATTTTGTTCAGGGTAAGCCGGACGACGAAACCGGGCCCGGCGTTCGTTCGCTGAACCCCTTGTATCGCCTCGACACGGTTGTCGAGGGAATGGACGACACGGCGCCGGTCTCACCCGACCCGATCGACGTCATCTTCGTCGACCACGAGATCTCCCCGTCGCAGGCGCGCCACCTCGAAAACGAAGTCGGCTGCCAGGTGATGGATCGCACCATGGTCATTCTCGAGATCTTTCACCGCAACGCACGTTCCCCCGCTGCGCGCGCGCAGGTGGAAATCGCGCGTCTGGGCTACCTGGCGCCGCGCCTGCGCGAGGCGGCGAAGCTCGCCGGACCACAAGGGCGGCAACGCAGCGGCGTCGGCGGACGCGGGGCCGGCGAGTCGCACACCGAACTGGACAAGCGCAAGATCCGCGACCGCATCGCCGAGCTGCAGAAGGAGATCGCCGCGATGGATGCGGACCGCAAGACCCAGCGTGCCCGGCGGCAAGCGCACCAGGGGCTCGCCAGCGTGGCGCTCGTCGGCTACACCAATGCAGGCAAGTCCACGCTGATGCGCGCACTCACCGGCAGCGAGGTGCTGGTCGCCAACAAGCTCTTCGCCACGCTCGACACCACCGTGCGCACCCTGTACCCCGAGAGCGTCCCGCGCGTGCTGGTCAGCGACACCGTTGGTTTCATCAAGAACCTGCCGCACGGACTGGTCGCGTCGTTCAAGTCCACGCTCGAAGAAGCGCTGGATGCCTCGCTGCTGCTTCACGTCATCGACGCCAGCGACCCCGGGTTCGAACGGCAGATCGAAACCACCGAGCACGTGCTGGACGAGATCGAAGCGCAGGATGTGCCGCGCATCCGGATTTTCAACAAGATCGACCACGTCGGCGACACGGCGGCACAGGCCGAACGCGAAGCTGCGCTGCGTGCCGCGTATCCCGGCTGCATCGTGATGAGCGCGCGCCGTCCCGACGATGTCGCGAAACTACACCAGGCGATCGTTGCCTTTTTCCAGCGCGACCTGGTCGAGGCCGAGCTTTTCCTGCCCTGGTCGGCCCAGCAACTGCGCGGGGACATATTCGCGCGCTGCGAGGTCCTGGCCGAGCGTGCCGACGCTGAAGGTGCGTTCTTCAGCGTGCGGGGCGAGCAGGCGGTTCTGGACAGTCTGCGCGAGCAGCTTGGCCAGACGCATTGAGGAATCGCCGTATCGAGCCCGCTCATCGTTCGCACACCCACATCCATCGCCCCCAAACTGCCGTCCTCGGCTGAGGAAACCGACAGCTGTCAGGATTTGGCCTGTCTGCGACAGCGATCCGCCCATACGGCCGCCTCCACCCGCGAACGCAGGTTGAGCTTCTTCAGCAGGTGCTTGACGTGGACCTTCACCGTACCTTCGGCGATATTCATGTCGCGGGCGATCAGCTTGTTGCTCTTGCCGCCGACCAGGTGATCGAGGATGCGGCTTTCCTGCTCGGTCAGGCCGGCTTCGGCAAGACTGGTTGGACGGCTTTTCTCGCGCAGCGAGGCGACCAGCAACTGGGTCAGACGCTCGCTGATGGTGATCTTGCCGTGCGCAGCCTCGACCAGCTTCTGCATCAGATCCTCCGGTTCCATGTCCTTCAGCAGATAACCGTCGGCGCCGGCCTGCAGCGCCGCCATCAAATCCTCCGCCTGGTCGGACACGGTGAGCATGATGACGCGGGAATCGGAGCCTTCGTCCTTGATCGCCTTCAGTACTTCGACGCCGTTCATGTCCTTCATGTTGAGGTCGAGCAGGATCATGTCGGGATGCAGGCGCTGCGCCAGCTGGATGCCTTCCTTGCCGCTGGGGGCCTCACCGACGAAACGGAATTCGGGGGTGGCCTGGATCAGCTGGATCACGCCCTTGCGGAACAGGGGATGGTCGTCGACGACCAGGATGGTGTAGGTATCGGACAGATTCATAGGGATGGGGGCAATTGTTCGGTAGAAAGAGAAAGGATGTCGCGCCGCGCGGTCGGCATGAAGTGCAGGGTGACGCGGGTGCCGGCGGCAGGAAGGTTCTCGACGCTCAACTGGCCGCCCAGATTTCTGGCCCGCTCTTCCATGATCGTCATCCCGTAATGATGCGCCCCTGCTGCCTGGCGGACGCCGATGCCGTCGTCGGTCACGATCGCCGACACCGACCCGTCGCTGTTGCAGAGCACGCTGATTTCCGCCTGTTGCGCCCGGGCATGGTTGAGCACGTTGGAAAGCGCCTCGCGCACGATCTGCAGGGCATGGATTTCCTCGTTGGGCGTGAGCGTGCAGCCGGCCAGATGCACGTCCAGCCTGATGGGAATACCGCCGCGGGCGGTGAATTCATTCACGGTGTCCTGCAGGGCGGCGCCCAGGCCTTCTCCTTCGATACGCAGGCGGAACGTGGTGAGCAGTTCGCGCAACTGGCGGTAGGCGCTGTTGAGGCCTTCGCGCAACTCGGCCAGCACTTCGTTGGCCTCGTTGCCTGCGCCGGGCTGCGACGCAGGGTCCGCGGCAGGCAACAATGGTTTCAACCGGCTGACCTGGATTTTCATGTAGGCGAGCGACTGTGCCAGCGAGTCGTGCAGTTCGCGCGCCAGCGCGGCACGCTCTTCCAGCAGCGACAGCCGGCGACTCTGCTCGGTACGGCGCGCGGTGCCGATGGCGATGCCGATATGGCGCGACAAGGCCTCAAGCAACTGGATCTGCCATTGCACCAGCTCCTTGCCCGGGGGCATCTCCAGTTGCAGCACGCCATAATGATGCTCGGTATCCTTGAGCGGCAACGTCAGCATGCGACGGCCATCCTGCAGCGCATGGACGGCCAGCGTCCGGTGGGCGAGACATTCGGCGCAACTCATCAGACCGCACTGATTGGGATCGCCGCCGTCCGGGCGCAGCGTACTGGCGATCACGCGCGCACGTGTCTCGCCGGCCTCCACCAGACAGGCGAGGCCGTGTCCGACGCCGAGGACATTCTCCAGGTCGTTCAGCAGGATGGCATAGGTGTTCGCGGCCACCGGCCCGTTGTAGAGCCGGGCGATGGAGTGATAGAGCAATTCCAGCGAACGGTTGGCGATGGTGAGCTCGGCGGTCTTTTCCTCCACCCGCGCTTCCAGGTTCTGATACATCCTGGAAAGGTCCTCGGCCATGTGGTTGAAGGCCTGGCCCAGCCGTCCGAGCTCGTCGCTGCCGGTGTGTTCGGTGCGCACCGCGAGATTGCCCCGGCCGACATTGGCTGCAAACGACAGCAGGTCGCGCAGGGGCAGGATCAGGTCGTTGCGTGCCAGATACAGCGTGAGCGAGCCGACCAGCAGCGTCATCAGCAAGGCGGCCCCGAGCACCATGCGCAGGACCAGGATTTTCGCCTCGGTATCGCGTTCGATCTGCTTGACCAGGTGATCGATCTTGTCGACGAACCCATTGACCTCCGCGATCAGCGGGGCCCGGTTTGCCATTGCAGACGCGCTGCCATCCGCCTCCGCCCTGAAACGCGGCTTCATCTTCTGCCAAGCCTGCAGCACGGTCGCATAGCTGCGCGAGAGTTCGGTTTCAGCCTGCCGCGGCATCAATTCCATGATGCGGGGGTCGGCCAGGGTGGACTCGAACGTGTCGATCGCGTCGCCAAGCTGGGCAGCGGCATTCCCGTCTGTCGACTGTCTGACCGATAGCGCGAGGCTGCTCATCCGGTAGGTCTGCATGCGCAGGCTGCCTGCGAGGTTGATCGCCTCGCCGCTGCCCTGCACCGATTCGGCGATGATCCCCGAGCTGGCCATGCCGAGGATGGCGAAACAGGCGATCAGCGCCAGGGCTCCGCCCAGTTTCAGCAGCAGCGAATGCTGCAGGAAGCCACGTTTTTCGTTCATATCCGCCTTGGGGCCGGTTAGGCGCCCGACAATAAAGAGGTACCTCGAAAGTACCATTTGCTCAAGTCCATGCTAGCAACGATCCGCCGATTTGTTGTGAAAACATGGGCTTAACAATCTTTCTCCATACATCTTTTGGCCAGTACCACCTGCCGATAACACCATGATTCCAACAAACACTTGCGGACCTAGAGATCGGGTTTTCTTTATATGCTAGATTCCAAATGCGACATTTTGTCGCAGCGGCAAGCGGCCTTCATGGTCGCCTGCCGGATTCGAGCGATCCGGATTGTCTTGCGCCAATCCGAGTAAACGTGCCGATTATTTTCAGGATGGGGAGCACCACGACATGACACAGGACCATACGCAGGACGATAGCAAACTATCCGACACTCAGCCCGATCTGGGTCGCCGAAAATTCATGAATACCGCCGCCCTGGTCGGACTTTCCGGCGCGGGGCTCTCGCTGGGCCTGTCTGCATGCAACAAGAAATCGGCGCCGGCGACGGGTGAAGGCGCTGGCGCGGGTGCCCCCGCGGCCCAGGCCGGGAGCGGTGTCGATTACAGCAAATACGAAGTTCCGCCGGGGCAACTCGACGAATACTATTCGTTTTCCAGCGGTGGTCATTCGGGCGAGTGCCGCATCTACGGCATCCCGTCCGGGCGCGAGTTGAAGCGCATCCCGGTCTACAACATGGACGCCCTGGTCGGTTGGGGCGTGACCAACGAATCGAAGGCGATCCTCGGCACCAAGCCCAACGGCACGCCCAAGTACACCACCGGCGACACGCACCACGTCCACCCGTCCTATACCGACGGCACCTACGACGGCAAGTACATGTTCGTGAACGACAAGATCCATGGCCGTCTCGCGCGCATCCGCATGGACACCATGGAGTGCGACAAGATCACCGAACTGCCCAACGTCCAGGGCTTCCACGGCACCTTCCCCGACAAGCGCGACCCGGTCGACTCCAGCATCAACCACACCACCCGCGTGTTCTGCGGCGGCGAGTTCTCGATCCCGCTGCCCAACGACGGGCGCGACCTGGAAGACGGCAGCAAGTACAGATCGATATTTACCTGCGTCGATTCCAACTCCATGGATGTGCGCTGGCAGATGCTGATCGACGGCAACTGCGACCTGGTGGCCAGTTCCTATGACGGCAAGCTTGCCGCGACCAACCAGTACAACACCGAGATGGGGCTCCATTATGAAGACATGATGGCGTCGGAAATGGACGACTGCCTGTTCTTCAACGTGGCTCGCATCGAGGAGGCTGTGAAGGCCGGCAAGGTACGCTATATCGCCGGATCCAAGGTCCCTGTCGTCGACGGCACCAAGGCGGCCAACCAGGACCCCAAGACGGCGCTGACCTGCTATGTGCCGATCCCGAAGAACCCCCACGGCGTGAACATCAGCCCGGACGGCAAGTACTACGTCTGCTCCGGCAAGCTCTCGCCGACCGCCTCGGTCATCGAACATGCCCTGGTGCTGAAGTGGTTCGATGGCGGCCTGGCCAATCCCCGCGACGCGGTGGTCGGCGAACCCGAAATCGGCCTCGGGCCGCTGCATACCGGCTTCGACAACAAGGGCAACGCCTACACCACCCTCTTCCTCGACAGCCAGATCGTGAAGTGGAACGTGGAGGCTTCGATCAAGGCATACAAGGGCGACAAGAATGCCAAGGTGGTGCTCGACCGCATCGACGTCCACTACCAGCCGGGACATGGCTTCACGTCGATGGGCGAAACCAAGGAATCGGATGGCCGCTTCTTCATTTCCGACAACAAGTTTTCCAAGGACCGTTTCCTGCCGGTTGGGCCGCTGCATGCCGAGACCGCGCAGCTGATCGACATCAGCGGCGACAAGATGAAACTGGTGGCCGATCACTCGGTGTATTCGGAACCGCACGACTCGATCATCATCCGCCGCGACATCATCAAGACGCGCCAGATCTACAACATGGACGAGTTCCCGCTGGCGGTGAAGGACCCCAAGGACTCGGGGGTCTTCCGCAACGGCAGGAAGGTGACCATCAAGCTCACCAGCCAGGCGCCGACCTTCAGCCTGCGGGAATTCAAGGTCAAGAAGGGCGACGAGGTGACCATCATCCTGACCAACCACGACAAGGTCGAGGATCTGACGCACGGCTTCGCCATTCCCAAGTACGACATCCAGTTCATCGTCAACCCGCAGGAGACCAAATCGGTTACCTTTGTCGCCGACAAGCCGGGCGTTTATTGGTGCTACTGCACCAATTTCTGTCATGCGCTGCACCTGGAGATGCGCAGCCGCATGCTGGTCGAGGCTTGACCGGCTGCTCCGTTCCGTTCCCCTGGGCGGAACGGACGACCAGGCCGCAAGACCGCCGGCTGGCCGGCGGACAAAGCGCATGTTCCAGGTGATGTTCAGACATTTGCGGTGTTTTTCATGGATTATCTTGCCCGCCATATCGTCCGTTTCCTGACGATGCTCTGTTTCTGCTGTGCCCCTGGGCTGGCCGCCGCCGGCAGCTATGAGGCACCGCTGCCGGTGCAACTGTCCACCGATCCCGATCTGTGCGCGTACGTGCCCTGCAAGGACGTGATACCTGGCGCAGACAGCTTTTCCCGCCGCATGGGCAAGCCGGCCTATGTCGAGGCCTATCGAAACGACAAGGGCGGCCGCACATTGGTCGGCTACGTATTCCTGTCCACCGACATCGTCGACATTCCGGCCTACTCGGGCAAGCCCGTGGTGACGCTGATCGGCATGGATACCAAGGGCATCATCACCGGTGTCCGGGTCCTGAAGCACTCCGAGCCGATCCTGCTGGTGGGCATTCCGGAGTCGCAGCTCACCAAGTTCGTCAAGCAGTACCTCGGCAAGTTTGTCGGCGACAAGATCGAAGTGGGCTCGTCCCGGCCCGGCGAAGGCATGATCGGCGTCGACGCGATTTCCGGCGCCACCGTGACGGTGATCGCGGAGAACCAGGTCATCCTGCGCAGCGGCCTCGGCGTCGCCCGGCAGGTGGGCATCGTCAAGCCGACGATCCGGCCCCAGGCGAAGTTCAGGGACGTGCCGGGCATACTCGACTGGCAGGCGCTGCTCGACGAAGGCAGCGTCCAGGAACTCAAGGTCAAGGCGGATGAAATCGGCCAGGGATCCGGGGAACAAGCCTACATCGACATTTATTTCGGTTACCTCAACGACCCGACGATCGGACGCAGCGTGCTGGGCGAACACGGCTACGCCTCGCTCATGTCCAAGCTCAAGCCGGGCGAACACGCGATTTTCCTGATCGCCAACGGCACGGGGTCCTTCAAGGGCTCGGGCTTCGTGCGCGGCGGCATCTATGACCGGGTGCTGGTGTCGCAGGACATCGATTCCTTCACCTTCCGCGATCTGGATTATCTCAATCTGTATGGCATCGAGGCCGCCGGTGCACCGCGCTACAAGGAGTCGGCCATCTTCATCATCCGTTCGCCGATCTTCAGTGCGGCCTATCCCTGGAGCCTGGTGTACCTGGCCAACAAGATAGACCGGCAAACCGGCACCAAGACCTTTACCAGCTTCGACCGGGAATACTGGCTGCCCGCCCGCTACCTCGAAGGCGGGCGCCCGGAAATCGTCAAGCCGGAGGCGACCTGGGTAAAAGTATGGAAGTCGCGCAAGATCGAGATCGCGCTGTTCCTGCTATGGCTCGTCGCTGCAGGCACCGTCTATGCGTTGCGCGACAAGCTGGTCCGACGCTCGACGATGAAGGACACGCGCTGGAAGGAAATCCCGCGTTACCTGCTGTGGATCTCGTCGATCGGCTTCGTCGGCTTCTACCTGCTGGCCGTGCCCTCGATCACCCAGGTGCTGACCTGGTTCCACGCCATCCTGTTCGAGTGGCGCTGGGAACTGTTCCTGTCCGATCCCTTCGTCTTCCTGTTCTGGATTTTCATCATCGTCACCACGTTCTTCTGGGGGCGCGGGATGTTCTGCGGCTGGATGTGCCCCTACGGCTCGCTCGCGGAGCTGGTCTACCATGTGGCCGGCAAGCTGGGACTGAAGCGCTACCAGCGCCACCTGCTGCCGCAGAATTGGCATGATCGGCTGAAATGGATCAAGTACGGCATTTTCACCATCCTGCTCGCCGTGTCCTTCTATTCCATGGGGTTGGCGGAAAAGCTCGCCGAAGTCGAGCCGTTCAAGACCACCTTCCTGGTCGGGGTGTGGAACCGCTCCTGGCCTTTCGTGACTTTCTGGACCGTCCTGATCGTCGCGTCGGCTTTCTTCGAGCGCCCTTTCTGCAAGTATCTGTGCCCGCTCGGCGCGGCGCTCGCGGTGCCTTCGACCTTCCGCTGGTGGGGACTCAAGCGCAAGCAGGAATGCGGGCCGTGCGCGGCGTGCCAAGTGGGCTGCGGCTCGCAGGCGATCGACGACGCCGGCCGCATCGACCAGCGCGAATGCCTGCTGTGCCTGGACTGCCAGGTGCTGTATTACGACGATCACGCCTGCCCGCCGCTGGTGCAGGAACGCAAGCGCCGCACCAAGGCCGGCCAACCGCTGACCGCGATCGGATCGGACGGCTATTTCATCCCCATCATTCCGGTATCCACCCATTCCACGCAAGCAGCCTCACGGCCAAGCCTGCCTGCCTTCATCGGACAGGAATTCTTCGACCACCTGTTCCCCTGGAGCCGCAAGGTCTTCCAGCAGCCCATCCTGCTGCAGGCGACCACGTTCGCCCTGACCGTGCTGGTGACCTGGATATGGGTGCTTGGCGCCGCCGGCCAGATCGGCCCCGGCATCGTGCTCGGCTGGTGGCTGGGCTGGAGCGCCTACGAACTGGTGGTGCGCATGCGCTGCAAGCCCTACGTCAAGGATGGTCCGTGGTGGGGACGCAACCTGCGCCCGGCCTCCTGGGCCGACATGGCCTCCTACGTGGCATTCAAGAACCTGCTGATTGCCGTCGTGTTGTTCCTGATCATGAAGGGCATGGGGATCCTGGATTTCCTGCAGAACCTGCCGTCGCTGCAATGGTTTTACTAGCCGTCAGGACGACAGCACGGTGGGCGCACGCCGCATGGCCAATCAGGCCGGCCGTGCTGCTCGCCCTCGCGGGTCTGCTGGCTTGCCTGCCGATCGCAAGGCTGGCGTTCGCCGACATCCTGACGGTGCACCCGGGCCAGTCCATCGGCGCGGCCATCGCCCAGGCCCGCCCGGGAGACGAAGTCCGGGTGGAACGCGGCCAGTACCGGGAGAACCTGCTGATCGACAAGCCCCTGACGCTGAAGGGAATCGACCGCCCCACGCTGAGCGGCGGCCTCAAGGGCGACACCATCCGCATCACCGCCGAGGATGTCACCATCGACGGACTGATCGTGCGCGATTCCGGCGACAGCCTGGTCGAGCAGAATGCCGGCATCTACATCCCGCCGGGCGCGAATCGCGCAATCGTGCGCAACTGTGACCTGACCTACAATCTTTTCGGCCTGTGGATCGAGTCGGTCCGGGACGTGCAGGTCCTCAACAATGTGATCACCGGCAAGCGCGACTACCGATCCGCCTCGCGTGGCAATGGCATCGAGCTCTACCACACCGAAGGCGCACAGATCGTCGGCAACAACATCAGCTTCGTCCGCGACGGCATCTACGTGGATGTGTCGAATCACGCACTGTTCCGCAACAACCGCATCCACAACGCGCGCTACGGCACCCACTACATGAACTCCAACGACAACGTATGGGAAGGCAACGACTCATACCACAACCGCGGCGGCCTTGCGTTGATGATGGCGCGCAACCAGGTGGTGCGGAACAATCGCGCCTGGGGGAATTCCGACCACGGCATCATGCTGCGCACCCTGCAGGACTCGGTGATCGAGGGCAACATCGTCGCCGGCAATGCTCGCGGCTTTTTCATCTACGACGCTGAGTACAACACCATTCGCAACAACCTGGTGATGGACAACACGGTCGGCGTGCACCTGTGGGCGGGCTCCTACCACAACAAGGCGGAAGGTAACGATTTCATCCTGAACCGCACCCAGATCAAGTATGTGGCCAGCCGGGACGAGATCTGGCCCGGCAACTACTGGAGCAACTATGTGGGCTGGGACCGCAATGGCGACGGCATCGGCGATGTACCCTACGAAGCGAACGACATGGTCGACTACCTATCCTGGCGCCACCCGATGATGAAGCTGCTGCTGGCCAGCCCGGCCGTGCAGACATTGCGCATGGTCAGCCAGCAGTTCCCGCTGCTGCGCGCCACGAGCATCGTCGACCCCAAACCGCGGATGCAGCCGCACAACCCCGACTGGAGACAATGGCGTGGAATCTTCCCTTCCCACCCTCAATGACGCCGGCGCACCCCTGATCGTCGCGCACGGGGTGCGCAAGCACTACGGAAACATCCATGCGGTCGACGGCGTCGACCTCGACATCCGTTCCGGCGAACTGTTCGGCCTCATCGGGCACAACGGCGCCGGCAAGAGCACGCTGTTCAAGATGATGCTCGGACTGATCCCTCCTACCGCGGGCGACATCCGCATCGGCGGCGCGCTCGTCACCGGCCGCGACTTCCGTGCCGTACGCCGCACGGTCGGCTACCTGCCGGAGAATGTGGTGCTCTATGACAACCTCACCGGCCTCGAGACGCTGTGGTTGTTCGCCAAGCTGAAAGGCGCCCCGCCGGCCGAGGCCGCTCCGACGCTCGAACGCGTGGGCCTTGCGCACGCGGCCAAACGGCGCGTGCGCGAATATTCCAAAGGCATGCGGCAGCGTCTCGGCTTTGCCCAGGCATTGCTCGGCAAGCCGCGCATCTTGTTTCTCGACGAGCCCACCACCGGACTGGATCCGGAGGCGATCCGCAGTTTTTACGCGACGCTCCGACAGCTCAGAAGCGAAGGCGTGACGACGGTCATCACCTCCCACATCCTCGCCGAGATCCAGGAACGGGTGGATCGCATTGCGATCATGACCGCCGGCAAGATGCAGGCCCGCGGCACGGTCCAGGATTTGCGCGAACAGGTGGACCTGCCGCTGTGGTTCAGCGTGCGCGTCGCGAAGGAGGATTTCGAGGCGGTGCGTGAGGCGCTCTCCCATCTGCAGGTGGACGCGATCGAAGCGCACGACGACCATGTAAAGGTGCGGTGCCGGCGCGAAGCGAAGATGGCGGTGATCGAGGCCCTCGCCCGGCTGGATGGCCGGGTCCACGACCTCACGGTGCGCGAGCCCTCGCTCGAAGACGTGTTCTTCGGCTTTTCGGATTGAGGGAGCGACATGGAAATCGCACAGATCGCCACCATCGCAGGCAAGGAATTCTGGGACCGCATCCGCAACCGCTGGGTGCTGGCCGTGGCGCTGATATTCACCGCCTTCGCGCTGGTCATCGCCTACTTCGGTGCGGCGCAACAGGGCTCCGTCGGCTTCCGTTCGATCGATCTCACCATCGCCAGTCTGGTCAGCCTGGTCATCTACCTGATTCCCCTGATCGCGCTCGTCCTGGGTTTCGACGCCATCGTCGGCGAGCGCGAACGGGGATCGCTCGACCTCCTGCTCTCGATGCCCATCACGCGCCTGGAACTGCTGCTGGGCAAGTACGTGGGACTGGCCGCCGCACTGGCGTTCTCGACTATCGCCGGTTTCGGCCTGGTGGCGATCGTGCTGTCGGCCCGGCTCGATCTCAACGCCCTGTACCACTACGCCGGCTTCATGCTCAGTTCGGTGCTGCTGGGCTGCGCCTTCCTGAGCCTGGCGGTGATGCTGTCGGTGTTCGCCGCCGACCGCACCCGTGCCTCGGGACTCGCGATCGCCACCTGGTTCTTCTTCGTCCTGGTGTTCGACCTGCTCCTGCTCGGCGCGCTGGTCGTCACCGGTGGCCAGTGGGGCGGCGAGATCTTTCCCTACCTGCTGCTGGCGAACCCTGCCGACGTATTCCGCATCCTCAACATTTTTTCCCTGGACGACGTCCGCACCCTGTACGGACTGACGACCGTTTTTCCCCCTGCACTGGCCAATCCCTGGCTGCTCGGCCTGGTGATGCTCGCCTGGATCGTGGTGCCATTGGGTATCGCAAGCTGGAGATTCCGCACATGACCTCAATCAGACCTACGCTCATCCTTGTCGCGCTCATGGCAACAACCCTGCTGGCGGCCTGCGGGCAGTCCTCCGGCCCGGCCACGGTGGCGCCGTTGGAAATCACCCGCGATACGTCCTGCTCCCTCGACGGCATGCTGCTGGCCGACTATCCCGGCCCCAAGGCGCAGATCTTCTACGCCGGGCAGGCAGAGCCGGATTTCTTCTGCGACACCGTGGAGATGTTCCATGTCTATCTCACCCCGGAACAGGTCAGGGAGGTGCGCGGCATTTTCGTGCAGGACATGGGCAAGGCGGCCTGGGACGAACCGCATGGCCACTGGATCGACGCGAAATCCGCCTACTACGTCTACGGCAGCAAGCGCGAAGGGTCGATGGGGCCGACCATCGCCAGTTTTGCACTGGAACAGGATGCGGCGAAATTCGTTGCCGAATACGGCGGCAAGGTCTACCGGTTTGCCGATATCCAGCCCGACATGGTCGTGCTGGATGGCGGCGTGCTCAACGACAGCCACATGTAAGGAACACCATGCCCGAATTCTTTGAAAGCGTCGCGTTCGAGACGGCAACCGAGATCGAACAATTGGCCCGGCTGGCCTACGAGTTACGCGAGAACCGCCAGGCCGTCCTGCAGTTCCACGAGGTCGCGGACGAGGCGGCACTGCTGCAGAAAATCCAGTCCGGCGAGGTGGCCGAGCATCCGGCCTATGAACACTATCTGGCGGCCCGGATTCTCGAGGATACCCGCGAAACGGCCCGAGCTGCGCTGGCCGAGCGCGTGAAAGAGGCCAACAGGACATGAGCCTGCATCTCGAACTCGGCAAAGCAATCGAGCACGCATTCCCGAACGATCTGGATGGAGCGATCGAACACCGGCAGGACGCGCTCAGCGTCCGCCTGAGGAATGGCGTGACACTGGAGGTGCGTTATGCCGCGTCCGCTGCCTATTCCTTGCGCTGGGTCTACGGCGGGGTCGAGTCAGGCATCGACACAGCGCCCTTGCATCCCGGCCTGGCGACCTTCCCCAATCATTTCCACGATGCGGCCAACCGCATCGTGGCCGACCCGGTCACGCGTCCCGATGCCGCGCCGGAAGAGAACCTGCGCCATTTGATCCACGCCCTGCTCGACGACCCGATGCTAGGCGCCAAGGACATCGGCTGATGTCGCGGCCATCCGGACTGCTGTCGTCGGGTGGCCTCACGATCGCCTTCACCACCTCGCTGCTGCTGTTCGCCGATGGGCAGCCGGCACGCGACATCGACCCGTTCAACAACGCGCTGTGCATCGTCGCCCCCGCCACACCCTATGACCCGGCGTCGGGCCTGCCCATGTATGCGCCGCGGCCGATACCCGCCGATGCACGCTGCCCGGTGTGCGGCATGTATCCCGCCCGTTATCCACGCTGGGCCGCCCAGATCATTTTCAAGAACGGGGCCGCCCACTACTTCGACTCGCCAGTCAACCTGTTCGACTTCCTCCACAAGGTCGAGCGCTACGACCGGCGTTACGCCCGCGCCGACGTCGCCGTCAGCTATGTGCGCGACCTCGCGAGCGGGCAATGGGTCGAGGCCGGACAGGCCTTCTTCGTCCACGGCTCCGATTTCGCCGGCCCGATGCGCAATGCCGACCTGCCCGCCTTCGCCAGCAGTGCGGCAGCGGACGCCTTTGCCCGCCTGCACCGCGGCACCGTGCTGACCGCCTCGGACATGACGCCTCAACTGCTGGCGCCTCTGAGCCGCAACGGCCGCCACCGCCATTGACCCTGGCGGCGCAAACTCGGAAATCGAATTCAAAAAAACGGGGGAGACCAAGTCTCCCCCGTTTCTCCACTGCACAAGCCCGAGGGCTCGGACCCGGTGCTTATTTGACCTTGTCGACCATGTAATTCACCGCCGCCTTCACTTCGTCATCTGTGAGCTTGGGGTTACCGCCACGCGCGGGCATCGCCCCTTTAGCACCGGTGTAGCCTTCGAGTGCATGCTTGTACAGGACGTCCATGCCCTGGGTGATGCGCGGTTCCCAGTCGGCCTTGTTGCCAAACACGGGGGCACCTGCCGCTCCAGACGCATGGCACAGCGCGCAGACGGCGCCGAACACCTTCTTGCCCGCGTCGTTCGCGGCCTCTTCAGGCTTGTTTGCGGCTTCGTCATGCTTCTCCATGACGGCTGGCGCCGGTGCGGCCGCCTCGGGCGCTGCCGGCGCAGCGGCCTCAGGCGCACTTTCCTGTTTCCCGCAGGCGCCTAACAGCATTGCAAGTGAAAGGGCGAGGATGAGCGATGTTTTTTTCATTTGAGTTTCCTGTTGTGCTGGTAAAGGTAAAGGGGTGTGATTTCTTAAAGCGTCCGGCCCAGGCGGCCCGCGCATCACATCGGACAGGCCACCTCGTTACGATTCAAAATATAGCACCTCACTTCCGGGCAGTCTTCACCGCTGAAGAGCTACTCCCAATGTATCCATTCTCCCGGTCCGCGCTAGGGAAACACCCAAATACCCATTACAAAACATCGGCTTGACAAACTACCCCACTACCTCTTTGGAGGTAGAAAGCGTCTCAAAACACACCAATCCCGCCCTTTTCATCTACATCCATAGGCATACACTGCGATCAACATTTCAGATAAACCAGTCTTGAAATCTCGGTAAAGGATGCATCATGGCGACCCAGACCCAGAAGCAGATTTCCGTGCTCACGCTGAGCACGCTGGCGTTCACCGCCTGCTTCGCCGTGTGGATGATGTTCGCGATCATCGGCATCCCCATCAAGAAGATGCTGAGCCTGAACGAGACCGAGTTCGGCATCCTGGTGGCCACGCCGGTGCTGACGGGTTCGCTCATCCGGCTGCCGCTCGGCATGTGGACCGACAAGCTGGGGGGACGCATCGTCTTTTTCGTATTGATGCTGGCGACCGTCGTGCCGATCTGGCTGATCGGCTATGCCACCGCATACTGGCATTTCCTGCTGCTGGCACTGTTCGTCGGCGTGGCCGGCGGATCGTTCTCGGTCGGCATCGCCTACGTGGCGCGCTGGTTCCCGAAAAAGCGGCAGGGATTTGCCATGGGCATCTTCGGCGCCGGCAACTCGGGCGCCGCGCTGACCAAGTTCATCGCGCCTTCCCTGGTCGTCGCCTACGGCTGGCAGTCCGTGCCGCACGTGTATGCGGTGGCCATGCTGATCGTGGCCATGCTCTTCTGGATCTTCACTTATACCGATACGGCGCATCACGTGCCCAGCCACGTCACGTTCAGGCAACAGCTCGCCGTGCTGAAGGACCCCAACGTCTGGAAGCTCTCCCAGTATTACTCGATCGTGTTCGGCGGCTACGTGGCGCTGTCGCTCTGGCTGACCAAGTATTTCATCACCGAGTACGGCTTCTCCCTCAAGACCGCCGCATTGATGGCCGCCTGCTTTTCTCTGCCTGGCGGCGTGATGCGCGCGGTAGGCGGCTGGATCTCGGACAAGGTCGGCGCGCACCGGCTCACCTGGTGGGTGATGTGGGTATCGTGGATCTGCCTGTTCCTGTTGTCCTATCCGCAGACCGACATGGCGATCCAGACCACCAAGGGCGAATTCGCACTGCACGTCGGCCTCAACGTCTGGGTGTTCACCGGGCTGCTGTTCGTGCTGGGCCTGTGCTGGGCGTTCGGCAAGGCCTCGGTATTCAAGTACATCTCGGACGAGTATCCCGACAACATCGGCGTCATCTCCGGCATCGTCGGCCTGATGGGCGGCCTGGGCGGCTTCGTGCTGCCCATTATGTTCGGCGCCATCGTCGACCTCACCGGCATCAACAGCGGAATCTTCATGCTGATGTACGGCATCACCTGGGTATCGCTGATCTGGATGTACCTGACCGAGGTTCGCAAGCTGCCGATGATCAGGACCGCAGGCGCCGACCCACTCGAGTAATCCCCTCTTTCAAGCCAGGAGCGATCTATGCCCACCAACATCAAGGAATGGAACCCGGAAGACCCCACTTTCTGGGAAACGACCGGCAGGAAGATTGCCTATCGCAACCTGTGGATCTCGGTGCCGGCCCTCCTGTGCGGATTCGCCGTGTGGCTGATGTGGGGCATCATCACCGTGCAGATGTCCAACCTGGGCTTCCCGTTCAGCCAGGACGAGCTGTTCACGCTCACCGCGATCTCGGGGCTGGCCGGCGCCACGATGCGCATCCCGTCCTCCTTCTTCATCCGGCTGGCCGGCGGGCGCAACGTCATCTTCCTCACCACGTCCATGTTGCTGGCGCCCGCCATCGGCACCGGCATCGTCCTGCAGCATCCCGACTGGCCGCTGTGGTCGTTCCAGCTGATGGCGCTGTGGTCGGGCGTCGGCGGCGGCAACTTTGCCAGTTCGATGTCCAACATCAGCACCTTCTTTCCCAAGCGCCTGCAGGGCACGGCGCTGGGGATCAATGCGGGCCTGGGGAATTTCGGCGTCACCACCATGCAGATCCTCATCCCGCTGGTGATGACGGTCAGCGTGTTCGGCGCACTGGGCGGCGAGCCGATGACGCTGGTCAAGGACAGCGGCTGGATCTTCGGCAAGATCCTCGCCGGCACGCCCACCTACATCCAGAACGCCGGCCTCACCTGGGTGCTGTCGCTGGTGCCGCTCGGGATCCTCGCCTGGTTCGGCATGAACAATCTGCTGCCGGTGTCGCCGGATGCGGGCAACGCCGTCTCCGCCTTCTTCAAGGTCACCTGGCTCTACACCCTGGTGTTCGTCCCCGCCATCGGCGGCCTCTACCTCTATCTGCCTGCCCCCACCGGCCTGGGGATGCTCAACATGTGGGTGGCGATGCCGCTCATCATCGTCGTCACGCTGGTGATCCTGAAGCTGGCCGCCTTCGGCCCGATGAAGGAGAACATCGCCAAGCAGTTCGCCATCTTCAACAACAAGCATACCTGGTCGATGACGGCGCTCTACCTGGTCACCTTCGGTTCGTTCATCGGCTTTTCGATGGCGCTGCCGCTGTCGATCGCCGTCATCTTCGGCAACAGCCACGTCCTGGACGCTGCGACCGGCGTCTGGACGCACGTGAAAAACCCGCATGCCCCCTCCGCCCTGCAGTATGCGTGGATCGGGCCCTTCGTCGGCGCACTGATCCGCCCGGTCGGCGGCTGGATTGCCGACAAGGTCGGCGGCTCCATCGTCACCCAGATCATTTCGGCAGTGATGGTCGCCGCCTCGGTCTACGCCGGTTGGGTGCTGATGCAGGCCTATCAGTCGGCCACGCCCGAGGTCTACTTCACCCAGTTCCTGGCGGTGTTCGTGGTGCTGTTCGCCGCCACCGGCATGGGCAACGGCTCCACCTTCCGCACCGTCGGCGTGATCTTCGACCGCGTGCAGGCCGGCCCGGTTCTGGGTTGGACTTCCGCCGTTGCCGCCTATGGTTCATTCATCGCCCCCGAGGTGATCAAGAACCAGATCAAGGCCGGCACCCCGCAAAACGCCATGTACGGCTTCGCCATCTTCTACGCCGTGTGCCTGGTACTGAACTGGTGGTTTTATCTGCGCAAGGGATCTGAGATCAAGAACCCGTGAGCGGTAAGCGGTGAGCAGCAAGCGGTAATCCGCCCCCTCACCGCTCGCCGCTCACTGCTAACCGCTCACCACGAGCGACTTTAGGAGCGAGCAAAAAATGAGTCACTTCCTCGACCGACTGACCTTCTTCAAGAAGAACATCGCCAGTTATTCCAACGGCCATGGCGTCGTCAGCAACGAAGACCGCAGCTGGGAAAACGCCTACCGCAGCCGCTGGCAACACGACAAGGTGGTGCGTTCCACCCATGGGGTGAACTGCACCGGATCGTGCAGCTGGAAGATCTTCGTCAAGAACGGCCTGATCACCTGGGAAATCCAGCAGACCGACTATCCGCGCACCCGCCCCGACCTGCCCAACCACGAGCCGCGCGGCTGCCCGCGCGGCGCCAGCTACTCCTGGTACGTGTATTCGGCGCAGCGGGTGAAGTACCCGCTGATCCGCGGCCGCCTGATGGAAATGTGGCGCGAAGCCCGCAAGACCCAGGACCCGGTGGCAGCCTGGAAATCGATCAGCCAGGATCCCGAGAAGGCGAAGCGCTACAAGTCGGTGCGTGGCCAGGGCGGTTTCGTGCGCGCCAAGTGGGACGAGGTGACGGAAATGATCGCCGCCTCCAACGTCTTCACCATCAAGGAATTCGGCCCCGACCGCATCTACGGCTTTTCGCCGATTCCCGCCATGTCGATGGTGAGCTATGCGGCAGGCTCGCGCTACATGTCGCTGATCGGCGGCGTCTGCGGTTCGTTCTACGACTGGTACTGCGACCTGCCGCCGTCGAGCCCGCAGGTGTGGGGCGAGCAGACCGACGTGCCGGAATCGGCCGACTGGTACAACTCGACCTATCTGATGGTGTGGGGCTCCAATGTGCCGCAGACCCGCACACCGGACGCGCACTTCTACACCGAGGTGCGATACAAGGGCACCAAGACCGTCGCGGTATCAAGCGACTACGGCGAGATGGTGAAATTCGGCGACATCTGGCTGGCGCCGAAGCAAGGCACCGACGCCGCGCTCGCACTGGCGATGGGCCACGTCATCCTCAGCGAATTCCATAACAAGAACAAGAGCCAATATTTCGATACCTACTGCCGTCAGTACAACGACATGCCGATGCTGGTCATGCTGAAGGCGCACGAAGGCAAGCTGATCGCCGACCGCTACCTGCGCGCCTCCGACCTCACCGGCCACATGGGGCAGGACAACAATCCGGAGTGGAAGACCGTGGTGTACGACGAGAACACCGGCTATCTGGTCGCGCCCAACGGATCGATCGGTTTCCGCTGGGGCCAGTCCGGTGCGTGGAACCTGGAAATGCGCGACGGCTATTCCAATAAAGAGGTGAAGCCACAACTGAGCCTGCTGAGCAACTACGACGAGATTGTCGAAGTCGCCATGCCCTATTTCGGCGGCGACGACCACAACGACCTGCTCGCCCGCAATATGCCGGTCAAGCGCATCAGCGTCGGCGGCAAGGACGTGTACGTGGCCACCGTCTATGACCTGACGCTGGCCAATTACGGCGTCGACCGCGGCCTCGGCGGGCCGAACGTGCCCAAGAGCTACGACGACGACGTGCCCTACACCCCGGCCTGGGCCGAGAAACACTGCGGAGTGCCGCGTGCCGACATCATCACGGTGGCGCGCGAATTCGCCGACAACGCCGACAAGACCCTCGGCAAGTCCATGGTCATCCTTGGCGCCGCGCTCAACCACTGGTACCACAACGACATGATCTACCGCGGCATCATGAACCTCTTGATGATGTGCGGTTGCATCGGCCAGTCGGGCGGCGGCTGGGCGCACTACGTCGGCCAGGAAAAGCTGCGGCCGCAGACCGGCTGGGCGCCGCTGGCCTTCGGCCTCGACTGGCATCGCCCACCGCGGCAGATGAATTCCACCTCCTTCTTCTACGCCCACACCAGCCAGTGGCGCCACGAGAAGCTGGCGGCGTCGGAGATCCTTTCGCCGACCGCGAACAAGACCCTGGGCGACTACCGCCTGATCGACTTCAACGTACGCGCCGAGCGCATGGGCTGGCTGCCGTCCGCACCGCAACTGGAAACCAATCCGCTCGAAATCACCAAGGCGGCCGACGCCGCCGGAATCGACCCGATCAAGTACGCAGTCGAGCAGATCAAGAGCGGCGCGCTCAAGTTCTCCTGCGAGGATCCGGACAACCCGAAGAACTTCCCGCGCAATCTGTTCGTGTGGCGCTCGAATCTTTTGGGCTCATCCGGCAAGGGCCACGAGTATTTCCTCAAGTATCTGCTCGGAACCCAGAACGCGGTGCTGGGGCCGGACCTCGGCGAGCTGGGCGAGGCCAAGCCGAAGGAAGTGGTGTGGCACGACAAGGGCGCCGAAGGCAAGCTGGACCTGCTGGTGACGCTGGATTTCCGCATGTCGACCACTTGCCTGTATTCCGACATCGTGCTGCCGTCGGCCACCTGGTACGAGAAGGACGACCTCAACACCTCGGACATGCATCCCTTCATCCACCCGTTGTCCGAAGCGGTGCAGCCGCTGTGGGAATCGAAATCCGACTGGGAAATCTACAAGACCATCGCGAAGAAGTTTTCCGAACTCGCCGCCACCCATCTTGGCACGCAGAAGGACCTGGTGCTGACGCCGCTGATGCACGACACGCCGTCCGAACTGGGGCAGAGCCTGGGCGTGCGCGACTGGAAGAATGGCGAGGTCGATCCGATTCCCGGCAAGACCATGCCGACGATGACGGTGGTGACGCGCGATTACGGCAACACCTACAAGAAATTCACCGCACTGGGCCCGCTGATGACCAAGGTCGGCAACGGCAGCAAGGGCATCAGCTGGAATACCGAGGTCGAAGTGCAGCAGCTCGCCGAACTGAACTACACCGTCACCGAGGAAGGCGTCAGCAAGGGGATGCCGAAGATCGAATCGGCCATCGATGCCTGCGAAGTGGTCCTGATGCTGGCGCCGGAAACCAATGGCCATGTGGCGGTGAAGGCGTGGGAGGCGCTGTCCAAGATCACCGGCCGCGACCACACGCATCTGGCCATTGCGCGCGAGGACGACAAGATCCGCTTCCGCGACATCCAGGTGCAGCCGAGGAAGATCATCTCCTCGCCGACCTGGTCGGGTCTGGAATCGGAACACGTGTCGTACAACGCCTGTTTCACCAACGTGCACGAACTGATTCCCTGGCGCACCCTCACCGGCCGCCAGCAGTTCTACCAGGACCATCAGTGGATGCTGGATTTCGGTGAGGGCCTGTGCGTGTACAAGCCGCCGGTCGACACCAAGACGATCGCGCCGCTGCTGGGCAAGAAGCCGAACGGCCACCACGAGCTGGTGCTCAACTGGATCACCCCGCACCAGAAATGGGGCATCCACAGTACCTACACCGACAACCTGCGCATGCTCACGCTGTCGCGCGGCGGCCCGCACGTCTGGGTATCGGAGATCGAGGCGAAGCAGGCGGGCCTGGTCGACAACGACTGGGTCGAGGTGTTCAACGTCAACGGCACGCTCACCGCGCGCGTCGTCGTCAGCCAGCGGGTGCCCAAGGGCATGTGCCTGATGTACCACGCACAGGAAAAAATCGTCAACGTGCCGGGTGCCGAAGTCAGCGGCTTCCGCGGCGGCATCCACAACTCGGTGACGCGCACCATCACCAAGCCCACGCACATGATCGGCGGCTACGCGCAGCTGGCCTACGGCTTCAACTACTACGGCACGGTCGGCTCCAACCGCGACGAATACGTGATCGTGCGCAAGATGAAGAAGGTGGACTGGATGGAAGGTCCGCTGGTGGAGCGCTGAAATGAAACGTTTCAAGAAGGGTGTCTCCCGCCCTTCTTACCCGCGCCACCTCTCTCCGGCGCGGGGTTTTTACAACGCACAGGGGCATGCCGCCCCTATCAGGCAAGGAGTTACAACATGAAAGTGCGTGCCCAGATTGCCATGGTGTTGAACCTCGACAAGTGCATCGGCTGCCATACCTGCTCGGTCACCTGCAAGAACGTGTGGACCTCGCGCGAAGGCATGGAATACGCCTGGTTCAACAACGTCGAGTCGAAGCCCGGCATCGGCTATCCCAAGCAGTGGGAAAACCAGGACGTGTGGAACGGCGGCTGGAAGCTCAAGGGCGACGGCAAGCTCGAACCGCGCCAGGGCAGCCGCCTGAAAATCCTCGCCAACCTATTCGGCAATCCCAACCTGCCGGAGATCGACGATTACTACGAGCCCTTCACCTACGACTACCAGCACCTGCAGAAGGCGCCGCTGTCGGAGACGCCGCCCACCGCACGTCCGATCTCCGCCATCACCGGCAAGAAGATGGACAAGATCAACTGGGGCCCGAACTGGGAAGACGATCTCGGCGGCGAATTCGCCTCGCGCAGCCGCGACAAGAACTTCGACAACGTGCAGAAGGAAATGCACTCGACCTTCGAGAACACCTTCCTGATGTATCTGCCGCGGCTGTGCGAGCACTGCCTCAATCCGACCTGCGTCGCCTCCTGCCCCTCGGGCTCGATCTACAAGCGCGAAGAAGACGGCATCGTGCTGGTCGACCAGGACAAGTGCCGTGGCTGGCGCATGTGCATCTCCGGCTGCCCGTACAAGAAGATCTACTACAACTGGAAGTCCGGCAAGGCCGAGAAGTGCATCTTCTGCTATCCACGCATCGAGGCCGGCCAGCCGACCGTGTGCTCGGAGTCCTGCGTCGGCCGCATCCGCTACCTTGGCGTGATCCTGTACGACGCCGACCGCATCGAGGAGGCCGCCAGCGTGGCCGACGAGAAGGAACTCTACGAAGCGCAGCTGAAGATCTTCCTCGACCCCAGCGACCCCGCCGTCATCGCCGCCGCGCGCGCCGAGGGCATCCCGGAAGCCTGGCTCGACGCCGCGGTGAAATCGCCGGTCTACAAGATGGCGATCGACTGGAAGATCGCCTTTCCGTTGCACCCGGAATACCGCACGCTGCCGATGGTGTGGTACGTGCCGCCGCTCTCCCCTATCCAGTCGGCCGCCGAGTCCGGCCAGATGGGCATGAACGGCATCATTCCCGACACCAAGTCGCTGCGCATCCCCATCACCTACCTCGCCAACCTGTTGACCGGCGGCAAGGAAAAACCGGTGATCACCGCGCTCGACCGCCTGCTGGCGATGCGCGCCTACATGCGCGGCAAGTCGGTGGAGGGCAAGCCCAACACCGCAGCGCTCGACCAGGTGGGCTTGACCTCGGCGCAGGCCGACGAGATGTACCGCTACCTGGCGATCGCCAACTACGAGGACCGTTTCGTCGTCCCCACTACCCACCGTGAGGAAACGATCAACACTTTCGAGGAGAAGTCGAGCTGCGGCTTCACCTTCGGCAACGGCTGCTCGGATGGGGTGACGCCCAAGACCACCCTGTTCGGCAATCGCAAGAATGCCGTCCCGGTCGACCTGTCGCAGCTGCACGCCAAGAAGAAAACCGGTTAAGGAGCCCGTACCATGAAAACCTTCAAAGCCCTGTCCCTGCTGCTGTGCTACCCGGAATCCGAGTGGCTGGCGGCGCTACCCGAGATGCACGCCGCGCTGGATGACGAAGCCGACTTCAATGGCGGCGCACCTACCCGACTCGCGCCGCTGTTCGATCTGCTGCACGAGTCGAAGCTGATCGCGCTGCAGGAAAACTACGTCGCCACCTTCGACCGCAATCCCTCGCACTCGCTGCACCTGTTCGAGCACATCCACGGCGAGTCACGCGACCGCGGCTCGGCGATGATCGATCTGCTGGAGGAATACTGGAAGCACGACTTCGACGCCAGCGCCTCCGAACTGCCGGATTACGTGCCGCTGTTCCTCGAATTCCTCTCGCTGCTGCCGGCCGAGGAGGCCCTCGAACTGCTCGGCGACGCCGTGCACGTGATCGCCACTATCGGCCGCAAGCTCGATGCCAACGGCAGCCCCTACGCCACCGCCTTCCAGGTGCTGGAAGCGCTGTCGCCGGTGGCCGCGCAGGAACTGGCCGAGCCGCCGGTGCGCGACATGGACGAGGCGATGGAATTGTTCGGCCCGTCGATCGACGGCGTCGAACCGCTGCTCAAGCCCGGTCCGCAGGTATCCGTGGTGCAGATGCCGGCCTCGCGCCGGCAGGCAGCGATCTAATCACAGGAGAATCTGAAAATGTCCTACTCGCAAACCTTCCTGTTCGGAATCTATCCCTACATCGCCCTGACGATTTTCCTGCTCGGCAGCCTGATCCGCTTCGACCGCGAGCAGTACAGCTGGAAGAGCGATTCCTCGCAATTGCTGAAGCGCGGCCAGCTGCGATTGGGCAGCAACCTGTTCCACGTCGGCGTGCTGTTTCTGTTCTTCGGCCACTTCTTCGGCATGCTGACCCGCACTTCGTCTACGAGCCCTTCATCAGCGCCGGCGCCAAGCAGGTGCTGGCCATGGTGTCGGGCGGCACGGCGGGCGTGCTGGCCTTCGCCGGCATCAGCCTGTTGTTGCATCGCCGCTTGACCGAGCCGCGCATCCGCGCCACCTCGAAAGCCAGCGACATCCTGATCCTGTTGCTGCTGTGGCTGCAACTGCTGCTCGGCTTGGCGACCATCCCGCTGTCGGCCCAGCATCTGGACGGCAGCATGATGATCCGGCTGGCCGAGTGGGCGCAGCGGATCGTCACCTTCCGCGGCAATGCCGTCGAGCTGTTGGCAGGCGCCGGCTGGGTATTCAAGACGCACCTTTTCCTCGGCATGACGATCTTCCTCGTCTTCCCGTTCACGCGTCTGGTGCATGTGTGGAGCGGATTTGCTGCGACGACCTACGCCGTGCGCGCCTGGCAGTTGGTGCGCCCGCGTGGCTGAGCAACGTGGCCTAAACGAATCAAGGAGACTGAAATGACGCATGTTGTCATCCTGGGAGCCGGCATCGCGGGCGTGACCGTGGCCTATGCCCTGAAAGCCCAACTGGGTCCGCACGATGAAGTGACGGTGGTGTCGGACAAGCCCTATTTCCACTTCGTGCCGTCCAATCCCTGGATCGCCATGGGCTGGCGCGAACGCGCCGATATCGCCTTCCCTATCGCGCCCTATCTGGAATCGCGCGGCATCAAATTCATCCACAGTGCCGTCGAGCGCATCCATCCCGACGTCATCCAGGTCGACCTGGAGAACGGCGATGTGCTGTATTACGATGCGCTGCTGATCGCCACGGGCGCAAGCGGCATGACCGACGCGATTCCCGGTCTCGCCGACTACACGCATTCGGTCATCCACATCGACCAGGCCGAGCGCGCACTGGCTGCGTATCGCGAGTTCGTACGCCACCCCGGACCGATCGTGATCGGGGCGGCACCAGGCGCCAGCGTGCTGGGACCGCTCTATGAATATGCCTTCCTGATCGATGCAGACCTCAAGCGCCGCAACATCCGCGAACGGGTGCCGATCACCCTCGTCACGCCCGAACCCTGGCCCGGTCATCTCGGCCTCGGCGGCGAAGGCGCCAGCCGGGGCGCGGTGACTGCCGCGCTGGTCGACACCAAGATCAGTGTGATCTGCAACGCCATCACGACGCGCGTCGACGCGGACGTCCTCCACATCGCCGAACTCAATGCCGCCGGCGGCACCAAGCAGACCCATACCCTGCCTTATGCCTATTCGGTCTACTGGCCGGCTTTCGGTGGCGTGCCCGGCGTACGCAGTGCCGCCGGCCTGGTCGACAAGCATGGACTCGTGGTCGTAGACGAATACCTGCGCAACCCGGACTACCCCAACGTATTCGCCCTGGGCGCCTGCGTGGCGCAACCGGCAGTGACCCACACCCCGGTGCCGGTAGGCTCCCCCGACTCGGTATACGCGATCCAGAAAGCCGGCGAGATCGCGGTGCACAACATCCTGGCCCAACTCGGCGATGCACCGCTGACGAGCCATGTCCCGCAACGCGCCAAGTGGTTGAGCGACATGGGCAACACCGGCGCAGCCTACCTGTCGGAACCTCAGGTGCCCTTGCGCGACATCAACTGGATGCGCCAGGGGCGCTGGGTGCATCAGGCCAAGGTCGATTTCGAGAAGTACTTCGTCAACCGGATCCGTCTGCAGCCTGCTGGCCACACGCCTTCCGTCGCTTCGCACATCGCCGGCGTGATGAGCCGAGTGCTGGCCGGAAAAGGCGGCGAACCGCACCCGCCGCTGGTGGTGGCCAGTGGTGGCAAGCCCCTGGAAATCCGGCTGCCGCAGGATCCCTGCATCGAGCTCAGGGCGCTGGCCAAATCGGTCGACCGCGATCCCGACGCACTGGCAGCCGAACTGCTGGCTGCCGCGGTGTCCGACGCCAAATCGTATCTGAACGAACCGAGCGTCGAGGCCATGGCACTGGCACGGCGCGAACTGTTGGTGGAAGCCCTGCCGGAACGCCAGCCGGGTGTCGAATTCCACGGCGGCGGGACATGACGGGATGCACTGTCGGTCCCGGCTTGATCGTATTGGCAGAACATGTAAACATATATACAAAATGAATTATTAAGCAACGTAATCGGAACAGGAGAAAACCATGGCCATCGATTTGCCCGAACGCGACGCGGAAGGTTATCTGATCGAACCGGGAGACTGGAACGAGGAAATAGCCAAAGCCCTGGCCGAAGGCGAAAACATCCAGCTCACCGACGACCATTGGGATGCCATCCGTTTCATGCGCGAATACTATGACGAGCACCAGATCGCAGCCGATGCCCGCTTCGTCATCAAACACCTGGCCGAACGCATGGGCAGGGACGCGCAGAAGAAGCTGTTCGAACTGTTCCCCTATGGCTATGTGAAGCAGGCCTGCAAGATCGCCGGCATGAAACGTCCGCGCGCCTGGAGCACGGGCTGATCGACGACCTGCGAACGGCGCAGGGTGGTACCACACCTCAACCTGATTGATCCCACCCGCACCGCATGGCCATGCTGCCCATCGACGATCGAGCGAAGCGTCCGACATCCACCGGCTGGGCGCCCTTCGCGCTCGGATTCCGGCCGTTCTTCCTGGCGGCCGGTCTCTATGCCGTATTGATGATGGCGCTGTGGCTGTTTGTTCTGGGCGGCGTCATCATTCCTGGCGAATTGCTCCCGCTGGTCTGGCACGGTCATGAAATGGTGTTCGGCTTCGCCGTATCGGTGATTGCCGGTTTTCTGCTGACCGCAGCACAGAACTGGACCGGCCTCCGTACCCCATCGGGCCGCCCGCTGGCCGCGCTGTTCCTGTTGTGGCTGGCGGGGCGCCTGGGCTTCCTGATTCCGGGCCTGCCGGCCGGGCTGGTCGCGCTGGTCGACCTGGCGTTCCTGCCTGTGCTGGCGATCGTGCTGGCATGGCCGATCCTGCGGGCGAAGCAGCTGCACAACTATCCCTTCCCCATCCTGCTGCTGGCGCTCGCTGCGGCCAATGCGCTGGTGCACGCCGACGCCCTGCACTGGACGTCCGGCACGGCACGACTGGGGCTGCATCTGGGCGTCTATGTGGTGATCATGATGATCACGGCGATGGGCGGACGGGTGATCCCCAGCTTCACCGACAACAAGCTGCTCACCCGCGCGCGCCGCTGGAAAATCATCGAATGGCTGGTACCGGCCGCCACCCTGCTGGCATTGATCGCCGCGCTGGTCGCGCCGGCCTCGCCTGTCACGGCCCTGCTTGCCGCTGTAGCGGCGGCGGCCCACGCGATCCGCCTGGCGGGCTGGTATACCCCGAAATTCTGGTCGGTGCCGCTGCTGTGGATCCTCCATCTGGGCTATGCGTGGATACCGCTCGGCTTCGCGCTGCTGGCGCTGTCGGCGGCCGGATGGAACGCCGCCGCCGGCAGCGCGCTGCATGCCTTCACCGCCGGCGCCATCGGCGCCCTGACCCTGGGCATGATGGCGCGCGTGTCGCTCGGCCACACCGGCCGTCAGCTGGAACCGCCGCCGATCATGACGCTGGCCTTCATCGCGATCAACCTCGCCGCGCTGGCCCGCGTCGCGCTGCCGCTGCTTTTTCCTGCGGCGTATACGCAAGGCATGGCCGTGGCCGGACTGGTGTGGATCGCCGCATTCGGCCTGTTCGTGGCGGTGTATGCCCCGATGCTGCTGCGCCCGCGCGTCGACGGCAAACCCGGCTGAACTCCCGGTCCGCGCATTGACGCGCGCGGCCAAACCGGTGCAGGCTCTGCCCTGCTCTCTTTTCTGCCGATTCAGGCTGTGGCCCATGATTCGTATTGCACGCTGGTTCGTCCTCTGTCTGCTGTCGGCGTCAGCGCTGGCCGCGTCGCCCGACGGCATCGTGGCGGTCTCGCAGCCTGTCGCCGCTGCGGCCGGTGCGCGCATCCTGGCGCAGGGCGGCAACGCCATCGATGCCGCCGCCGCGGTGCAGTTCGCGTTGAACGTCGTCGAGCCGCAATCGTCCGGCATCGGCGGCGGCGGCTTCATGCTGGTCCATTTAGGTAAGACCGGCGAGACCTTCTTCGTCGATTCGCGCGAACGCGCCCCGGCGCACGCCAGCGCAGACATGTTCGCGCCCGACGGCCTGCCGATGACCTTTCCGCTCGCCTCGACCAGCGGCCTCGCGGTGGGCGTGCCGGGTACGCTCCTCGGCGTCGACACTGCGCTGCGCCGTTGGGGCACGATGAAGCTGGCCGACACGCTGGCCCCCGCGATCGAACTCGCCGAACACGGTTTTCGCGTCAATCGTTTCCTGGCGGAGGACATCGCGAACGACGACGGCCGCACCCGGATCCAGCCGGAAACCGCGGCAACTTTCCGTCCCGGCGGCGTGCCGCTGGCCGAGGGCGACTGGCTGGTCCAGCCCGCCCTGGCGAAGACCCTGAAGCTGATTGCATCCCAAGGCACCGATGCCTTCTACCGCGGCCCGATCGCGCGCGCCATCGTCAAGGCGCAGCAGCGCGGGCGCAGCGAACTCGGCGACGCGGGCAAGGGCCGCATGACGCTCGCCGATCTGGCGCAGTACCGGGTGGCGATCCGCCGGCCGCTGGTCGGCCACTATCGCGGCTGGACCCTCGCCGGCATGCCGCCGACCTCCTCCGGCGGCCTCACCCTCTTCGAAATCCTGAAGCTACTCGAGCGCTTTCCGCTCGGCGACGTCGCACAGGGCTATGGCTTCGGCAGTCCCAAGACCCTGCATGTGATGACCGAGGCCATGCGCCTGGCGTTTGCCGACCGCGCGGTGTGGATCGGCGACGACGATGCCGCGCCGGCGGCGCAGCGCGCCCTGCTGAACCCCGGCTACCTGGCGGCACGTTCTGCCCTGATCCGACCCGATCGCCGCATGGACACGCCGCAGGCAGGCGACCTCACGCCCTGGGATGCCTCCGCCGCCGTGCGGCCGAAACCGGCCCGCACGCGGGAGGAAAGCCTCCACACCACCCACTTCGCCATCGTCGACCGCTGGGGCAACATGGTGAGCTATACCACCACCATCGAATACACCTGGGGTTCCGGCATCACCGTGCCGGGCTATGGCTTCCTGCTCAACAACGAACTGACCGATTTCAATTTCCTGCCCAGCGCCGACCCCACCGAAGGCAAGCCTGGCGCCAACGACGTCGCGCCATTCAAACGTCCGCGCTCCAGCATGGCGCCGCTGCTGCTGCTGAAAGACGGCAAGCCCGTCGCCGCCTACGGCTCGCCCGGCGGCGCCACCATCATCAACTCGGTGCTCAACGTCACGCTCAACTTCATCGACCACGGCATGACGATGCAGCAGGCCATCGATGCACCGCGCCTGTCTGTTACGAACGCAACGGGCAAGGTGAGCTGCGAAGGCGGCCAGGCCTTCATGCAGCCGCCCTTCAGTCCCGCCACGCAGGACGCGCTGCGCACACTCGGGCATACCGGTCTGGGCGAATCCGGAACGGATGGCTGCCGCGAAACCATCGGCTCGGTCCAGGCCGTCGTCATCGATCCCGCGACCGGCGCGCATGGCGGTGCCGCCGATCCACGACGCGAGGGAACGGTGATTCGGGTAGGGCGTTGAACGCCGACAGCCGTCTATGCTGGGCTGTTCCAAACCAAAGGGCCTGCATGCAACACGTACGCATCATCCACAAGGTCGCCCCTACCCGGCATGACAAGCTGTTTTCGATCAGGCGGCGAATGCCTTGCCGAGCGCGAAGCAACCTCGCTAACATGAGGGCCTGTGGGGACCGCCCATTCCCAACCCTGGCCACGCAGCGCGTGCGTGACCGCAACCGATACGGAAAAGGAACATGCCGCGACGTCACAGGGAACGACACCGCACTGACCGTATCGGCTGGCTGCGCGCCGCGGTGCTGGGGGCGAATGACGGCATCGTTTCCACGGCCAGTCTGATCCTGGGCGTCGCATCGGCACAGGGCGGCCACAGCAGCGTTCTCGTCGCCGGGCTTGCCGGCCTGGTCGCGGGTGCCATGTCGATGGCGGCCGGCGAATATGTCTCCGTGCATTCCCAGGCGGATACCGAACAGGCCGATCTCGAACTCGAACGGCAGGAACTGAAGACCAACGATCTGGGCGAACACCGGGAACTGGCGGCAATCTATGTCAACCGCGGACTCGATCCGAGGCTGGCGAAGCAGGTCGCCGATCAACTCATGGCGCACGACGCGCTCGGCGCGCATGCACGCGACGAACTCGGGATCTCCGAGGCGCTGACTGCCCGCCCGATCCAGGCGGCGCTTTCTTCGGCTGCCAGCTTCTCCGTCGGCGCAGCCATGCCGCTTCTGGTCACGGTATTCGCACCGGAAGCGGACCTGATCCCGCTCGTCTCGGCAAGCTCGCTCGTGTTCCTGGCACTTCTGGGCGGCGTGGCGGCCCGTGCCGGCGGCTCGCGGGTGGCGATGGGCGCCCTGCGCGTCACGTTCTGGGGCGCGTTGGCCATGGGCGTGACGGCCGGCGTCGGGGCCTTGTTTGGCACGCTGGCTTGAGCAGCCGCATAACGGGTCTTGGATAACGCCTCATGCTTTATGGAGAAAATACCTATGCAACCGCGTGTCAGCTTGATTACCCTTGGCGTGGACGATCTCGACCGTGCGGTGAAATTCTATGCCGAAGGCATGGGCCTCAAGACCGAAGGCATCGTGGGACGGGAGTTTGCGTTCGGTGCCGTCGCATTCTTCGAACTCCAGGGCGGCCTGAAGCTGGCGCTGTGGCCTCGGGAAAGCCTCGCCCACGATACCGGCCTGACTGCAGGTACCCCCAATGCCACCGACATCTCGCTTGCCCATAACGTTGCGTCCAGGGCCGACGTCGATGCGGTAATGGCCCAGGCTGCCTCCGCTGGCGCCCGCATCGTCAAGCCTGCCCACGATACCTTCTGGGGCGGATACGCAGGCTACTTCCTGGATCCGGAGCAGCATCTCTGGGAAGTGGCCTGGAATCCCCAATGGGTCCTGGATGCGTGACACCTGCCCCGTACCGTTTCCAGGACAACCCAGGTTTTCATGAAACAGCCCTCCAGCGAAGGGCTTGGAGGCAACGCTGAAGGCGGATACCCTGTCGCCCAACGTCGCCCGGCCTCCTGATGGCGATCGAAAGAAACCTGCCATGTCCCCTACCCGCACCCTTACCCTGACGTCGCTCGCCATGCTGGCCTTTGCGGGCAATTCCCTGTTCTGCCGGATTGCGCTCAAACACACCAGCATCGACCCGGCCAGCTTCACGACCATCCGGCTGGCCTCCGGCGCGCTGACACTCTGGCTGCTGGTGAAGGCAAGACAAGGCACCACGCCCGGACGCGGCAACTGGCTATCCGCGCTGGCGCTGTTTGCCTATGCGGCGGGCTTTTCCTTTGCCTATGTGAGCCTGCCGGCGGCAACGGGTGCGCTGCTGCTGTTTGGCGTCGTCCAGGCGACGATGATCGGCCACGGCATGTGGACGGGCGAACGTCTGGGACGCATGCAGCTTGCCGGCTTCGTCCTCGCCTTCGGGGGACTGGTCGGCCTCCTGCTCCCGGGCCTCTCGGCACCGCCGCTGCTGGGCTCGGTATTCATGCTGGGCGCCGGGATTGCATGGGGCATCTATTCCCTGCGCGGGAAAGGCGCAGGGAATCCCATCCGGGTCACGGCGGGCAACTTCCTGCGGGCAACGCCCATTGCAGCCGCATTGAGCCTGTTCATGATGCACGGCACGCCGCCGGATTATGCCGGGATCGGCTATGCGATCCTGTCGGGCGCGCTGGCGTCCGGGGTGGGCTACGCCATCTGGTACATGGCCCTGCCGGCACTGAAGGCTACCCAGGCTTCGATCGTGCAGCTCAGCGTCCCCGTGATTACCGCGCTGGGCGGCATCCTGTTTCTTGGCGAATCACTCAGCCTGCGGCTGGCCTTGGCGTCGGCCGCCATTCTCGGCGGGATTGCGCTGGTCATTCTCGAAAAACCAGCCTTACGCCCACACGCCATCCCGGCAAGCCGGCCGTAGACAACAGTCCGTGCCTCGATGCGCCTGATCCGTCCGCCTCTTCTCTGACTTGCTGCCATCTCGATCGGCGGATGTGCGCCGCTATTCCATTCTGCCGTCCCGCTCGACGTCCCCATGACCGACGAGACTGCCCAGGTGGCCGTGCTGAGCGACCATTCGCGGCACCCCGTGTTGCTGCGAGGCATCGACCAAAGGCCCGTGTCCGCGATCCGCATTCCGAATGCATTCCGGGACACGATCTACCTGCTGTCGCCGGGCCCGCATGTCCTGTGGGTAAGCAGCGTGCCCTACGGACATCCTCTCCTGCCCCAGACTGTCCGCTGCTATGTCCTGAACGCACATTTCGAACGCGGCGCGCGCTATGTCCTCGAAGAGGACCCCGACAACGCGCGCGTTCGGATGCTGCACGAGGGATCGGATACGCCGGCGGCATCCGGCCAACGGGTGGACAAGGCCCCCGTATTCCTGAGGGATTGCAGATGGCAGCAAGACCCGGCACAGGACGCGGAGTGACCGGTTCCAGGCCTTGAAATGCGCGCTTGCCAAGGATTGAACATGGCCTACGCTTCCAGATGCGCGGCGGGCATTCCGCTTGCCGGTCGCGGACACTTACCCTGCATTTCCCCCGGAAGGAGCTGACATGAAAGCCAGGTTATTGGTATGCGCCCTCGTTTCCAGCCTTGCATCCTGGAGCGCCATCGCCGACATGGTGGTGCCGATGCACAGCGTGAACGAACAAGGTATCGGCCCGTCGGTCGGCCAGGTCACCGTCTCGGAATCCCGCTACGGCCTGGTATTCACGCCCGACCTCAAGGGCCTGGTGCCCGGCCTGCATGGGTTCCATGTGCACCAGAATCCCGATTGCGGTCCGAAGGAAAAGGATGGAAAGATGGTTGCCGCACTTGCCGCAGGCGGGCATTACGATCCTGAAAAGACCAATCGCCACGGCACCCCCTGGGGCGACGGGCATCTGGGTGACCTGCCGCCGCTCTACGTCAACCCGAACGGCAGCGCAACCCAGCCGGTGCTCGCGCCGCGCCTGAAAATGGCGGACCTGAAAGGACGTTCACTGATGATCCATGCCGGCGGCGACAACCACGCCGACCATCCGGCCCCGCTGGGCGGCGGCGGCGCACGCGTGGTATGCGGTGTCACGCCATAGAGCCTGCGGATGGACATCCGCGTCAAGCGGGTCTATGAAGCCCCCTCCGCTGAAGACGGCATGCGGGTCCTGGTCGACCGGCTGTGGCCGCGCGGACTTGCCCGGGACAAAGCCCGCATCGACCTGTGGCTCAAGGAAGTGGCCCCCAGCACGGAACTGCGCAAATGGTTCAATCACGAGCCCGCGAAGTGGGATGAATTCCAGCGTCGCTACCTGCAGGAATTGCAACAGCAGCCCGCAGCGCTGACACATGCGGTCGAGGCCCTTGGAGCCGGGCCGGTGACCCTGCTGTTCGCGGCACGGGAAGAACGGTTCAACGATGCCGTCGCACTGAGGGCATTCCTGCTTTCCCGGCGTTGACCGATCGACAGCCGGCGGTGATCCCGCGCAACACTCTGCACTAGAACGCCCCCTCGGCAACCGCTTCACGGCGCGTTCCTTACTTTCGGATCCTCTGGCCTGGACCGTGTTCACGCGCACGCTTCGGCGGCGGGGTCGCGCCAGGATCGCGGTTTCCTGCGCGCTCGAACACGCAGGCCAGCCTGCCGGCCACGTGCCGATTCTTTCGCAACGATGATCCTTTGTCATGGCGATGTCATCTGCGAATCCAACAATCCGGGCAGCAATTTCGATTGCCGACCCGGCGTCTTTCAAATCCAGTCGTTGTGATGAACGGGACGTCGCCCTCCTCATGACCACCGGAGAATCAAACCGTGCGAAAACTCATTCTTCCCCTGATTCTGAGCGCCAGCGTGTTTGCAGCCACCCCAGCCCAGGCCCATTCGTTCCACGACAAGGCCTCCCATGACGCGCGTGGCGCGCTCGCCATCGCCGTATTCGGCGACTCGCCCTACGGCACCAAGGATGCCGACACGGCCCAGTTCGATGCCACCCCGGCGTTCATCAAGACGATCAACGACGATCGCGATGTTTCGCTGGTTCTCAACGTCGGCGACATCCACTCCGGCAAGCAGACCTGCTCCCAGGCCTACGATCAGTCGATCTACGATCTCTGGACCGCCTTCCAGTCGCCCGTGGTGTACACCCCCGGCGACAACGAATGGACCGACTGCCACAAGAGCAAGGAAGGCGGGCTCGACCCGCTCGCGAACCTGGGATACGTCCGCGACATCTTCTTTGCCACGCCCGGCAATGCCATCGCCGTCGACAAGCCGCTACTCTCGCAGGCCCAGGCCTACGATGCGAACTATCCGACCGACGCCGAATACGTCGAGAACGTGATGTGGGAGCAGTCCGGCGTCGTGTTCGTGACCCTGAACGTTCCGGGCGGCTCGAACAACGATGAAGACAACTGGTTCGGCCTCGACCGCACGCAAGCGCAGACCGACGAGATCCTCAAGCGCACCAGCGCCGACCTGCGCTGGCTCGACAAGGCCTTCGCCACCGCCAGGACGAATCACGCCCGAGCCGTGGTGATCCAGATCCAGGCCGACATGTGGGATCTTGACGGGCATGATCCGAAGGATCTGCACATCGCCAACTACCGGCAGTTCATCGACAGCATCGCGCTGCACACGACCGCATTCGGCAAGCCGGTTCTGCTTTTGAACGGCGACTCCCACGGCTATCGTTCGGACAACCCGCTGGTCAAGGGTGCGCCCTGCGCTGCCGAGAATGGCGCCCTGGTAACGGCCTGCAGCGATGACGCCTATGACAGCCATCCCAACGGCTACGACGTGAAGAACTTCCACCGCATCGTGGTGCATGGCAGCGTCGCCCCGATGGAATGGGTCAAGCTCATGGTCAAGCCGGGCGACAGCGACGGCCGCGCCAGCGCGAACAGCTTCGGACCGTTCAGCTGGAAGCGCATGGTCCAGGCGTTGCCGCCGGCACCGTAAGCCGGCCCGGTCTATCCGTGCGCGCTTGTTCGCGCATGCGGATAGGCACGTGGAGTCTCGAAGCCGGCGCAAGCCGGCTTTTTCTCGCCAACCGGCAGCGCGTCCGGCACTTCAGGCATGCGCCAAACCGGCACGCGTGTCCGGATCGAAGATCCGGTAGGCGGCGAGCTTGATGAAATCGTTGATGAAGAACCATGCCAGGGCATACCCCCACACCATGAGCGCCCAGCCCCAGCCCAGCGGCGTCATGAATACGCCATAGACCGCGATCAATGTCGCCGCCAGCTGCGTGCCGAACACCGCCAGCATCAGAATCGGCGCGGGGCGTATCGACCAGAACGGGCCGCGCGTGCGGGTCAGGAAAATCGTCAGGTGCCCCGCCACGGACAGCTTCAGATACATCAGCGTCTGGATGTGCGCACGGTCGAGATGGAAGACGCGCTCGCCCAGATAGAACAGGCCAAAGGCGGAAACGACCCCGGTCACGCCCAGCACCGTGGCGACGCCCAGTACGCTGGGCATGTTCCAGGCTTCGGGCGTGTTCTTGTAGTGCACGTTGTCGTAGGCGATGGACAGAATGGCCCCGTCGTTGAGCAGGGCCAGCATCACGATCATCACCGCAGTCACCGGGTAAAAATTGAATACCAGGATGGACAGGGTCATGAACAACAGTACGCGCAGCGTTTCCGTGATGCGATAGATCGCATAGCTGTTCATCCGCTGGAAGATTTTCCGGCTTTCCTTGATCGCGTCGACGATCACCGACAGGCCGGGCGTCATCAGCACAATGGACGCCGCCGCGCGCGCCGCATCCGTCGCGCCCGAGACGGCAATGCCGCAGTCGGCCTTCTTCAATGCGGGGGCATCGTTCACCCCGTCGCCCGTCATGCCGACGATATGCCCGCGTTGCTGCAGGACATCGACGATGTGGTATTTGTGTTCGGGGAAGACCTGGGCAAAGCCGTCGGCATTTTCGATGGACGCCGCCAGTTGTCCCGCTTCCTGGTGTCGGGTGTCGCCAAAGCCGCTGGCATCGAGGATGTTCGCTCCCAGTCCCAGCTTGCCCGCGGTCTCGCGCGCGATGGCCAGTGCATCGCCCGTCACCATCTTGACGCTCACACCCATGTCGCGCGCGGTAGCAATGGTCGCCCTGGCCTGCTCGCGCGGCGGATCGAACAAGGGCAATACGCCGACGAACTGCCATTGGCCGTCGCCATCGGCTCGCGCCACGCCCAGGGAACGAAAGCCGCGCGCCGCAAATTCATTGACGGCCTGATCGACAGCCGTGACGACCTCATCGGCATTGGCAGACAATTCCAGGATCACCTGCGGCGCGCCCTTGGTCACCTTGAATGTGTTGCCATCCGACCCTTGACGGTCGCCTCGGTAAGCTTGTGTACCGGGTCGAATGGCTGGAAGTGAAGCACCCCATAAGCCTTCAACGCATCCTTGTCTTTCAGTCCGCCCAGTACGGCCAGGTCGATGGTGTCCTAGTTGTCTGCGCGTGAGGCCAGTGCGGCGTCGAGGATGACCCGATCGGCCGGAATGCCGCCGACGCTGAAGGGATCGCCCAGGGTCAATTTGTTCTGGGTCAGGGTGCCGGTCTTGTCCGAACACAGCACGTCCACCCCCGCCAATTCCTCGATGGCCGCCAGACGGGTGACGATCGCCTCTTTCCTGGCCAGCAGGCGCGCGCCGACCGCCATGGTCACCGACAGCACGGTGGGCATTGCAACCGGGATGGCGGCCACGGTCAGCACCAGGGCAAACTGCAGGGTAGTAAGAAGGGGTCATCACGGAACAGTGCGACGGTAATGATGATCGCCACCAACGCCACCGCGAGGACGATCAGGTAATTGCCGATTCTCAGCACCGCACGCTGGAAATGGCTGGTGGTCTGCGCCCCCTGTACCAGTTGTGCCGTCTTGCCGAAATAGGTGTTCGTTCCCGTGGCATAGACCAGCGCGTCGATTTCGCCGGTGCGGATGATCGAGCCCGAGAATACCGCCTCGCCGGATGGGTGCGTGACCGGCAAGGATTCGCCGGTCAGCGCAGACTGGTCCACCTCGATCGGATCGCCCTCCAGCAAGCGTGCGTCCGCCGGCACGATATCGCCCAGACGCAGATGGATGACATCGCCCGGCACCAGTTCACGCGCCGCCGGGGTGGTCCACTGCCCATCGCGCTTCACCTGGGCCTTGATTGCCAGTTTGGCCTTTAGCGCGGCAATGGCGTTGCCCGCTTGATGTTCTTCCCAGAATCCGACCACGGCATTGGCTAGAAGCAGCACGAGGATGATGACAAAGTCCGGCCAATGTTGGGCTACCGCCGAGAGGATGACGGCGGCTTCGATCATCCACGGGATGGGGCCCCAGAAATAGCTGAGGAATTTCAGGAAAGCATTGGTCTTCTTCTCTTCCAGTTCGTTCGGCCCGTATTGGGCCAGCCGTTTCTGCGCCTCGGCCTGACTGAGGCCGTCTGGCGACGACCCCAGTTTTTTCTCCACTTCCGGCAGCGGCAGGGATTTCAGATCGTCATGTGCACCGGGTTTCAATCCCCGCTTAGGGTCGGATGTCTCGGCCTCGTCACGATTGGCTTCCATATGGCTCTACTCCTGTCCTTCACTGCCACGGGGTGCCTGAGCCACCGGAGGCCGGTTGTCTCATGTTCGTACCCTTGGCATTCGCTGCGCTGAATGAGACCGAAGCCGTTGCGCTCCTCTCGACCACGCCCCGGCCTCGACCGCGTCGACGGGATCAAACCATTGACCGCCGCTTTCGTGAATGGTTTGCAGCGCGTCGCCATGTCGTGCTGCCAATCCTGTTTTCAGCCTCCCTCCATGCATCCCCGCCACCCGATTCCCTGAGTCATCTGGCCGAACGCTGCCGAGCAGCTGAATACGATGCATGAAGGGAAACGGCATTCCACGGCGTCCTGTCCATGCCTGTTCAGTTTTTGTGCAACAGCAGGATCATGCCGCCCAATGCCGCCAATACCACCAGCCACAACGTAATGGCGATGCGTGTGGCTTTCGAGGCGCGATCTTTCTCCCACCACGTCGCCGGGCGAATGCCCTGCACCAGAAACGTCGTGACCCCGGCCAGGTTCACGCAGATCAGATTCATCAGAAACAGCGACAGCGCACCCATCGCCAGCGCCGCATGCCCGCTGCCCAGCAGCAGCCCGAATGCCACCAGCGGCGGCAATAGTGCCACCGCCACCATCACGCCGATCAAGGTCGCCGACACGCCTGTCGTGAACGCCAGTGCCCCCGCTGCGCCCGAGGCCAAGGCCACCACGAGGTCGCCCAGCCCCACTCCGTTGCGCGATGCCATTTCCGGGGTTGCCGGATCTACCTGCAACAGCAGGCCGATGACCACCGACAACACCATGGTCATCGCAATCCCGGCCAGGGCCGTCAGGAGCGCACGCCGAAGCAAGGTCAGGTCGCCCAGGGTCGTAGCAAGCGCCAATGCCATGTTCGGCCCAAGCAGGGGGGCAATCACCATCGCCCCGATGATGATGGCCACACTGTTGTAGTACAGACCCACGGCGGCCACGATGGTGGACAACACCACCATCGTCAGATAGACCCGCGAGCACTGCGCGGCATCCTTGATGTCCTCGTACAATTCCTCACGGCTGATCCGTTCCGGCGGTTTCTCCTGCGGAGAGGGTTGCTCGGGTTCTGGCCCGGGCTCCGGCTCCGGTTCAGCACGCGGCAACGTCGCTTCAACAGCCAGAATCACCACCCGGTTGCCCTCTTTGCCGGCGTAACGTTCCCCCAACAGATCGAGCACGGCCTCGCTCTGTTCCGCATCCAGCAGAATCCTCACCAGCACGTCCCCATCAGGCAAGCTGATCTGCCGGTATTCGAGCGTCTTGTGTTCCTTGAGAAGCTCGTGGATTTCCACGCCGTCCTTCTCCGGCAGCACCATTTCGATCAGTCGCAGTGCCATCGCGGCGTCATCCTTTCCCTTTCCAGTTGAGAATCTCCGGCATGTTATTGCTTTGTTCTTACTCAGTGTTCAGGAAACGGTTCGCGGCATGGAAGCGTGCTCCTCCCTCTAATCGCGGCTTGGCGGACTGGCGGGTTCAAAGTGCCTCCACGAGGCTTTTATAAGGGAGTTCCATCACGTCCCTGGCATCGCTCCGGCGAAGCACCTCCAGCCACGGAGACACCTGATCCGCCGCCTCCCGCAGCAGCAATACGAAATGACCTTCCACGATGGCCTGATGCAGGTGGTCGAGCCGGTCTTGCGGAATGCCCATGCGATGCATGACCGAAGCCAGATGGGTCAGCGCCGCAGCGCCCGCCATTCCGGCACCGCCCATTGCACCTCCCGTTGCGGCGCCGGCAAGGCCGCCGCCCAATGTGGCAACGATGGTCTCGACGATGGGCCCAGCCGCGAATATCGGCCCCACCACCGGCATCACAAACATGGCAGCCGCACCTGCCAGCACCCCCCAGAGCGCACCCCAGAGCGCGCCCTGCTTCGCCCAGGCCTCGACCCGGGCGCCCATGCCCGTGTAATAGATGCCGAGCACATCGTCGCCCGATGCATGAACACGGCCAAGAACGGAGAGCATATCCAGCGCGGCACCCTTGTCGCGCAGTTGCTCGATAGCACGTTGGGCCTTGGCTTCGTCGTCATAGACCGCGACCAGGATGACTTGTCCGGTGACGTCACTTGAGGTGGGTTGAGTCATTTCGTATTCCTGAATTCAGATGGAATTGAAGTTGGCGTCGATCGTGTGGGTGCGCTTCAGACTGTGCCCCACTTCCACTCCCGAATTTCCGGCATGTCCTCGCCGTACTTGTCGATGTACTGCTTGTGCTCGATCAGCTTGTCCTTGAGCTGCTGCTTCAGGTAGACGCCCTTGTCGCCTGTCTGCGGCAGGCGGTCGATGGTGTCCATCACGAGGTGGAAGCGATCGAGGTCGTTCAGCACCGTCATGTCGAAAGGCGTGGTGATGGTGCCTTCCTCCTTGTAGCCGCGGACGTGGAAGTTGTCGTGATTGGTGCGGCGGTAGGTGAGCCGGTGGATCAGCCACGGGTAGCCGTGGAAAGCGAAGATCACCGGCTTGTCGCGGGTGAATATCTCGTCGAAATCCGTGTCGCTCAAACCATGCGGGTGCTCGCTTTGCGGCTGCAGCTTCATCAGGTCGACGACGTTCACCACGCGGATTTTCAGCCCGGGCAGATGCTCCCGCAGGATGGAGACAGCAGCCAGCATCTCCAGCGTGGGCACGTCGCCGCAGCAGGCCATGACCACGTCGGGCGCCACGGCCTGGTCGTTGCTGGCCCACTGCCAGATGCCGATGCCCTGGGTGCAATGCTTGACGGCGGCATCCATGCTTAGCCATTGCGGCGCTTGATATTTGCCTGCGATCACGACGTTGACGTAATGACGGCTGCGCAGGCAATGGTCCCAGACCGAGAGCAGGCAGTTGGCATCCGGCGGCAGATAAACGCGCACGACATCGGCCTTCTTGTTCACCACGTGGTCGATGAAGCCGGGGTCCTGATGGGTGAAGCCGTTATGCATCTGCTGCCAGACATGGGAGGCCAGCAGATAATTCAGCGATGCGATCTTGCGCCGCCATGGCAGATCCGCCGTGACCTTCAGCCACTTGGCATGCTGGTTGAACATCGAGTCGATGATGTGAATGAACGACTCGTAGCTGTTGAACAGCCCGTGCCGGCCGGTGAGCAGGTAACCTTCGAGCCAGCCTTCGCACTGGTGCTCGCTCAGCATCTCCATGACCCGGCCCTCATGGGCGAGGAATTCGTCGTTGGCCTGCGTGCGCGCGTCCCACTGCCGGTTGGTGACTTCGAACACGGCGTTCAGCCGGTTGGACAGCGTTTCATCGGGACCGAAGATGCGGAAATTGCGCTGCGCCTGGTTGAGCTTGACGACGTCGCGCAGGAAGACGCCGAGCTCGTGCGTGTCGGCCGCCGTCACCGCCCCGGGGGACGGCACGTTCACCGCGTAGTCCCGGAAGTCCGGCATGGCCAGGTCGCGCAACAGCATGCCGCCGTTGGCATGGGGATTCGCCCCCATGCGCCGCTCGCCCGTCGGCGCCAGTTCGGCCAGTTCGGGCTTCAGCCGTCCCCGCGCATCGAAGAGTTCTTCCGGACGATAGCTTCTCAGCCAGTCTTCCAGCAGCCTGAGGTGTCCGGGATGCTCGGCATCCACCGCGATCGGTACCTGATGCGCACGGAAGGTGTCCTCGTTTTTCAGCCCGTCGACCATCTTCGGCCCCGTCCAGCCCTTGGGCGATTTGAGCACGATCATCGGCCAGCGCGGGCGCATGGTATTGCCGTTGACGCGCGCATCGTGTTGGATGCGTCGGATCTCCTCCATCGCGATGTCGAGCGTCGTCGCCATGGCCTCGTGCATCCGTGCGGGTTCATCCCCCTCGACGTAATGGGGCGTCCAGCCGCAGCCACGGAAGAACTGTTCCAGTTCCTCCGGCTCGATGCGGGCGAAAATAGTGGGGTTGGCGATCTTGTAGCCATTGAGATGCAGGATGGGCAGGACGGCGCCATCGGTGACCGGGTCGAGGAACTTGTTCGAATGCCATGCGGTGGCCAGCGGGCCCGTCTCCGCCTCGCCATCGCCGACGACGCAAGCGACGACAAGGTCGGGATTGTCGAACACCGCCCCGAAGGAATGGCTGAGCGAATAGCCCAGTTCGCCGCCTTCGTGGATCGAGCCCGGGCATTCCGGCGAGACGTGGCTGGGGATGCCGCCGGGAAACGAGAATTGCCGGAAGAGCCGCTGCAGGCCTGCCTCGTCCTGGCTGATGTCGGGATAGATCTCGCTGTACGTGCCCTCGAGATAGGTGTTGCCCACGAGCGCCGGGCCGCCATGCCCGGGGCCGGACACATAGATCATGTCGAGGTCGTACTTCTTGATGATCCGGTTCAGGTGCACGTAGATGAAGTTCTGACCCGGTGTCGTGCCCCAGTGTCCCAGCAGCATGCGCTTCACATCGCCCATCGCCAGCGGCCGTCTCAGCAGCGGGTTGTCGTAGAGATAGATCTGGCCGACCGCGAGATAGTTCGCCGCACGCCAATAGGCGTCCATCCTGTGCAGCATATCCGGCGAAAGGGTGTCTGACGTGTCATTCATGTTGGCTCCTTACTTATGCATCAAGGTCGAGGACGCGGCAGACCGATCGGGCAATCATCCGCTCTTCGTCGGTCCGGATGACGCGAACCCGCACCCGGCTGGCGTCCGTGGAAATCACATCCGCGTGCGCTGCGTTGCGCGTCGCATCCAGTTCGATGCCGAGGAAACCGAGTCCCTCGCCTATGCGCGCGCGAACGGCCGGCGCGTTTTCGCCGATGCCGCCGGCGAAGACCAGCGTGTCAAGGCCGCCCAGCGCGGCGGCATGGGCGCCGATCTGTTTCTTCGCCTGATAGCAGAACAGCGCGACCGCCTCTGCCGCGCGGACATCGTCCGCTTCGCGCGCGAGCAGGTCCTGCATGTCGGCGCTGGTCTCCGATACGCCGAGCAATCCCGATTCATGGTTGACCATATGGTGGAATTGTTTCGCCGTCATGTTCTCGGTGCGCGCCAAATACCAGGCCAGTCCCGGGTCCAGGTCGCCGCTGCGGGTGCTCATCGGCAGACCCGCCGTCGGCGTGAAGCTCATGCTGGTATCGATGCTTTTCCCTTCACGCACGGCCGTCACGCTCGCACCATTGCCGAGATGCGCCAGGATCACCCGTCCCTGCGCAGGTTGAGCGCCCTCCAGCCGCGCGAGTTCTTCCATGAGGTAGGCGCAGGAGAGGCCGTGAAAGCCGTAGCGCCGGACGCCCAGCGCATCGTAGCGCCGCGGGATCGGCAACAGGCGGGCCACGCGCGGCAGGTCATGGTGGAAGGCGGTATCGAAGCAGGCAATCTGCGGAACGTCCGGAAAACGGCGATGGAAAGCCTCGGTCAGAAGAATCTCTTCCGGCAGATGCTCGGGGTCGAACGGGCTCAGCTGCCGCAAGGTCTCGATCATCGCCGGCGTGATCCGCTGTGTTTCCCAGTACGCGGGCCCGCCATGCACCACACGGTGGCCGATGGCGGCCAGCGTCCCGCCTGCGATCCGTTCCTCGACCCAATCCATCAGCACGCCGACCGCTGCCGTGTGATCCGACGCGGACACGGAACGCGAAAAGGTATCGGTACAATTCGTCCCCTGCACCGTAAACGTGGCGGCCGGCATGCCGATCCGCTCGATCCTGCCCTGCAGAACCCGATGCAGCGACGTTCCCGTGTCGAACAAGGCGAACTTGATGCTGGACGAACCACCATTGACCGACAGGACGAAGGCTTTTTCAGGTTTCAGCATAGGTCGAATTCCCCGGGTGGGAGGGTGTCATCTTCGCGTCGCGAGGATGACCCCGGCGCGCGGCTCGACCCGATAGGTCCCAAGCGCATCCAGACGCGGTGCCATGCCCAGCGAAGCGATATCCTCGGGCGCCGGACGATGCGTATCCACCACCCGATGCCAGTGCCGATCATCCGGCGCCTCGGGTACGCGAAAATCGACATGCTCGCTGCCGGCGTTGAACATGAGGAACAGGCTGTCATGCGCGTCTTCCTGTATGCGACAAGCCAGCTGTCTGGCCGACGGCTCGGACCAGTCGGGCACGTTGCCGTCCGGGCCGAACCACTGGATCTCCGCTTCCGTATAGAACTGTTCCCGGCTCAAGACCGGATGCGCCCGGCGAAAGGCGAGCATTTCGCGCACGAATCGATGGAGCTCCCGATGCAGTTCAAGCAGGTGCCAGTCAACCCAGCTCGTCTCGTTGTCCTGACACCAGGCATTGTTGTTGCCGCCCTGGCTACGACGAAACTCGTCTCCACCCAACAGCATCGGCACGCCACGCGAGATCAACAGCGTCAGCAGGAAGTTCCTGGTCTGGCGGCTACGCATCGCCTCGATCGCAGGATCCGTCGACGCGCCTTCGATGCCGCAAGGCTCGCTGAAGTTGGCATCGGTCCCGTCCCGGTTGTCCTCGCCGTTTGCCGCGTTGTGCTTGGCGCGATAGCTCACCAGGTCGTTCAGGGTAAAGCCGTCGTGGCAGGTGATGAAATTGATGCTGGCCTCGGGGCCCTTGCCCGACTGGGCATAGATATCGGCGCTGCCGCAGAGGCGGCTGGCGAACAGGCCGCGCATCCCGTCATCGCCGCGCCAGAAGCGCCGGACGTCGTCCCGGTAGCGTCCGTTCCATTCCGCCCAGCGCCGTTCGGAGAAACTTCCCACTTCATAGGCGCCGGCGGCGTCCCACGCCTCGGCGATGAGTTTCACGTCGCGCAGGATCGGATCCTCGGCGATCCGCTCGAGCAGCGGCGCACTGGCCAGCAGCCTGCCGGTGCCGTCACGGCCGAGAATCGACGCCAGGTCGAAGCGGAACCCGTCCACGTGCATCTCCACCACCCAATGGCGCAAGGCTCCCAGGATGTGATCCCGCACCACGGGATGATTGGCGTTGATGGTGTTGCCGGTGCCCGCGTAGTTCCTGTAATGGCGCAGGTCCGGCGTCAGCATGTAGAAGATCGCGTTGTCGATCCCGCGAAAACTCAAGGTCGGCCCCAGCTCGTTGCCTTCCGCCGTATGGTTGAAGACGACATCCAGGATCACTTCGATCCCGGCCTGATGCAGCGCCCTCACCATCTCCTTGAATTCCAGCGTCTGCTGGCCCTGGCCGCCCGCGCTGCTGTAGGCGGCCTTCGGCGCCAGGAAAGCCACGGGATCGTAGCCCCAGTAGTTTCTGAGCGGCTCGCCCGTTTGCGGATTGCTGACCGCAAGCTGCCATTCGTTGAATTCGTGCACCGGCATCAACTCCACCGCCGTCACGCCCAGCTCCTTCAGATAAGGGATCTTTTCCATCAAGCCGCGGTAGGTGCCGGGATGCGCGACGCCGGCACTGGGATGGACGGTGAATCCCCGGATATGCATTTCGTAGATCACGGTCTTCGACCAGGGATGTCTGGGCGGCAGGTCGTCCTGCCAGTGGAACGGCTCGTGAATGAACACGCATTTCGGCATGGCGCCGGCATCGTCCAGCGGGGAGCGCGTCCGGTCCGGTTCGGGAGCCGCCGGGTCATATCCGCGCGCCGGCCCGAAGTCCCAGTGAGGATGCCCGGTGATCGCCGTCGCAAAGGGATCCAGAAGCAGCTTGTTGACATTGAAACGATGGCCTTCCCAGGGCCGGTACGGACCGTCCACCCGGTAGGCATACAACTGGCCCGTCCGTATCCCCTGCACCCAGACGTGCCAGACGTCGCCGGTGCGGTTGCGTGCCGGATTCAGGTCGATGGCCCGGGCCGGCATGGCGTCATGCGCCCGATCGAACAGTTCCAGCCGAACACGGCTGGCATGACGGCTGAACAGGGCGAAGTTCACGCCCCCTTCGGATTCGTGGGCCCCCAGAGGCAACGGCATGCCCCGCCGTATGTCGGTGCGCTCGGACACCTCGGCGGCATAGTCGTGCAGCGGGCGTTCGGCATCGCTCACGATCGTACGGCCTCAATGTTGCCAGAGGATATGCGCATCTTCCAGCGGCACCGCCAGGCTGTCATGGTAAGGAATGAGGCGCGCCGTATAATCCGTCGCCGGGCGGGTTGCGGGGACTGCGGCATGATACGCATAGCCGTTGGCTGCCCCCACCAGTTTCCGCACCCGCTGCATTGCCACCCGTACGGAGGGCGCACCGTCCACCCCGTTGGCATACAGTTCGACCCGTACCGTATCGGGATCGACGTCGTCGAGGTACAACTGGATCTCGAACGTGTGCTGTCCGTCCGCACTGTCCAGTTTCACTTCGCCGAACCGCAGGGCCGCCCAATCCTGCTCCAGCGTGTGCCGCATTTTCACCAGTTGCGCACCGAGCGCGCCCTGGCCGGCGGCGCGCGCGAGATAGGCCGAGGCGGCCGGGAGGTAATGCTGCTCGGTGTATTCGCGCACCGCGCGGTTGGCGGAGTAGCGCGGCGTCAATTGCGCCATGCTTTCCCGCATCCGCGCCACCCAGGCGCCAGGGATGCCCTGCTCGTCGCGCGTATAGAACTCGGGGATCACTTCGCGCTCGAGCAGGTCGTAGAGCGCTTCGGCTTCGGCCGCGTCCCAGGCCGGGTCGTCATCATGCTCCTGGCCATCCCCCAGTGCCCAGCCCACTTCCGGCGTGTAGGCCTCGGCCCACCAGCCATCCAGTTCCGACAGATTGATGCCGCCATTGACCAGCACCTTCATGCCGCTCGTTCCGCACGCTTCCCAGGGGCGTCGCGGCGTGTTGAGCCAGACGTCCACGCCCTGCACCAGGTGCTCGGTCAGATGCATGTCGTAGTCGCTGAGAAAGATCACGTGCGGGCGTGCTGCGGGGCGGCGGATGAAATGGATCCATTGCTGGATCAGGGCCTGTCCCGTCAGGTCGGCGGGATGGGCCTTGCCGGCGATGATGAGTTGCACCGGACGTTGCGGATTGGCCAGCAGGCGCAACAGGCGTTCCGGATCGTGGAGCAGCAGGTTCGGCCGTTTGTAGCTGGCGAAACGGCGGGCAAAACCCAGGGTCAGGGTATTGCAGTCGAACAGATGCTTCGCCTCGGCGATGGCTTCGGGTGGCGCGCCGGATGCCGTAAGCTGCCGGGACAGGCGTTCGCGCGCATAGTCGACCAGGGACGCGCTGGCGGCCGTGCGGAATTCCCAGAGCCTGGCATCGGAGACACGGCGCATGTCCTGCTCCAGCGTACCCGATCCGTCCAGCCAGCGATCCTTGCCGCAGGCGTCCGTCCACAGCACGTCGGCCACGGCCGAATCCCAGGTCGGCATATGGACGCCGTTGGTCACGTGGCGGACGGGTACTTCGTCCACCGGCCAGCGCGGAAAGAGCGGCGCGAACAGATGCCGGCTCACCCGGCCGTGCAGGCTGCTGACGCCATTCACCGCCCCGCTTCCGCGAATCGCCAGATACGCCATGTTGAAAGGTTCCGACGCGTCGTTCGGGTTCTGCCGACCGAGGGCCAGCAAGTCATGGCGCGTGATGCCGAGATACTGCTCGGCGTATCCGCCGAGATATTGCTCGATCAGGGCCGGCGCGAAACGGTCGAACCCGGCGGCGACCGCCGTGTGGGTGGTGAAGAGATTCCCTGCGCGGGTGACGGCGAGCGCGACGTCGAATGCTTGCCCGTTCGTCTGCATGAAGCTGCAGGCACGTTCCAGTACGGCAAAGGCCGCATGCCCTTCGTTCAGATGACAGACGTCCGGCTGGATGCCGAGCGCCTGGAGCAATCGCCACCCGCCGATTCCCAGCAGCATTTCCTGCTTGAGCCGCAATTCGGGCCCGCCGCCATATAGCTCGCTGGTGATGCCGCGATGCGCGGGATAGTTCGCGGCGTCGTTGCTGTCGAGCAGGTAAAGCTTCACGCGGCCGACCCGGGCCTGCCAGGCCCGCAGCCAGACCGAGTATCCGGGCAGTGCGATCTCCAGCCGCAGCCATTCTCCATCCGGTTTGCGCAGGGGCGTGATGGGCAGCTGCCCGGGATCGTTGTAGGGAAAGCGCGCCTGCTGCATGCCGTCCTTGTCGATCTCCTGGCGAAAATAGCCTTGCTGGTAGAGCAGCCCGACTCCAATGACCGGAATGCCCAGATCGCTGGCCGCCTTGAGCTGATCACCCGCCACGTTGCCGAGCCCGCCCGAATAAATGGGCAAGGCCTCGCTCAACATGTATTCCATGCTGAAGTAGGCGATACCGTTGAGCTGCGCGCGCGGGTGAGTCTGCTGAAACCACGCCGGCGCCTCGCCGGCATTCCGTCGCGTCTGCACGATCTCGTCAAGATTCTTGCGGAAAGCGGGTTCGGCCAGCACGCCCTGCAATTTCTCGCGCGACACCGTCTGCAACACGACCCAGGGATTCCGCGTCAGCGCCCAGAGTTCGGGATCCAGCTTTCGCCAGACAGGGTCGGTGGCGTGGTTCCACGACGAATGCATGTCCAGGGCCAGTTCGGCCAGGGAGTCGAACCCCTCGATATCCGTGGGTAGCAGAAGCTCCTTAGGATGGCCGGATGGGGTGGGGTTATTCATGCTCGCTCCTTTTCAATCGATACCGCCTCGCCCTGCATGGCGGGAGACGCCGGATCTTCAGGTCTTTTCGACGTGCCACCATGATCGGCGCCCAGCATCATGTACATGGCCGGCACCACGAACAGGGTGAACAGCGTGCCGATCGACAGCCCGGTCGCAATGACCAGGCCCATGTTGAAGCGGCTCACCGCGCCCGCGCCGCTGGCAGTGATCAAGGGCATCACGCCGAACACCATGGCCGCAGTGGTCATCAGGATCGGCCGCAGGCGCAGGCCCGCGGCATGCTTGATGGCGTCGAGTTTGTTCTGCCCTTCGCGCTGCAGGTTGTTGGCGAACTCCACGATCAGGATGCCGTGCTTGGAGATCAGACCGATCAGGGTGACCAGGCCCACTTCAGTGTAGATGTTCAGCGTGGCATGGCCGATGCCGAGGTTGATGAACAGGAGCGCGCCCGAGATGGCCATGGGGACCGACACCAGGATGATGATGGGATCGCGGAAACTCTCGAACTGTGCGGCCAGCGCCAGGAAGATGATCACCAGGGCGAAGAAGAAGGTCAGCACCAGGCCGCCCGATTCCTGGACGAACTGGCGGGAAGGGCCGGCGTAGTCGAAAGTGTAGCCGGCGGGCAGCGTGCGCAGGGCCAGCTGCTTCAGGCTGTCCAGCGCCTGCCCCTCGGCCACGAAGGGCAGAGCCACGCCCTGGATGGTGGCCGCGTTGGCCTGCTGGAAATGGCTGATCGTTTCGGGCTGCACCACGGTGCTGAAATGCACCACGGTGGACAGCGGCACCATGCTGCCGCTCGCGGTGCGCAGGTAGTAATGCATGAGCTGGTCCGGGTTCAGGCGGTAGCGCTGGTCGACCTGGGGGATGACCTTGTAGGCACGGCCTCCCAGCTCGAAGAAATTCACGTAGCCGCCGCCCAGCATGGCCGACAGCGCCGAGCCGATGTCCTGCATGTTCAGGCCCAGCTGAGCGGCCATGTTGCGGTCGATCTCGATGCGGGTCTGCGGCAGGTCGAGGCGCAGGTCGGACTGCAGGAAGATGAACTGCCCGGTCTTCTGCGCCGCCTGCAGGAACTGCTGCGATACCGCGTAAAGCTTGTCGAACGATTCGGAGGTGGTGATGACGAACTGGATTGGCACGCCGCGGGCGCCCGGTAAGGGCGGCGGCTGGAACACCGCGATCTGCGAGCCGGCGATCTGGCTCAGTTTCTTCTGCAGTGCAGGCTGCAAATCCGTGGCGGTCTGGGTACGCGCATCCCAGGGCTTGAGCACCATGCCGCCGATGACCTGGGCGGGCGAATTGACCTGGAAGACATGGTCGGTTTCCGGAAAGCCCTTGAACACGTCGTAGATCTGGCTGGCGTAGAGCTGCCGCTGATCGATGGTGGCCGTGGGATTGTTGAAGGCGATGCTGATCAGCACGCCCTGGTCTTCCTGCGGCGCCAACTCCGACATCGAGGTCGAATACAGGTAATAGATGGAGCCGAGGATGATGACCGACATCACGGCCGTGACCGGCAGGTGATTGAGCGAGCCTTGCAGCAGGCGTTCGTAGCGTGCGTGCAGGCGCTCGAAGCTGCGGTCGAGGAACAGCACCAGCCGGTCCTGCCAGTTGCGGCTCTGCGGATTGGGCGCTTTCAGCAGACGCGAGCACATCATCGGCGACAAGGTCAGCGCGATCACCGCCGACATGACGACCGTCCCCACCAGGGTGAAGGCGAACTCGGTGAACAGCGCGCCCGTCAGCCCGCCCATGAAGCCGATGGGGACGTAGACCGCCACCAGCACGATGGTCATCGCGATGATGGGATTGGCCAGTTCGCGTGCCGCGCGCAAGGCCGCGTCCATTCGCGACATGCCGTTCTCGAGATGGCGGCTGACGTTTTCAACGACGATGATGGCGTCGTCGACCACCAGGCCGATGGCCAGCACGATCGCCAGCAGCGTGAGCAGGTTGATGGAATAGCCCAGCGCCAGCATCACGGTGAACGTCCCCACGATGGACAGCGGGATGGCGACCAGCGGAATGATCACCGAGCGCAGCGAACCGAGGAAGATGAATACGACCGCCGTGACGATGAGCACGGCCTCCACCAGCGTCTTGATCACTTCGTTGATCGAGGAGTCCACGAACTTGGTCGAGTCGTAGATGATGCCGCCCTGCAGGCCGGTCGGCAGTTGCGCCTGGATGTCGGGCATGACCTTGCGCACGCGGGCGATGACGTCGAGCAGATTGGCGCCCGGCGCGACCTGGATGCCGACGAACACCGACGACTTGCCGTCGAAGGCAACCGCTGTGTCGTAATCGTCGGCGCCCAGGGAGACATTGGCCACGTCCGTCAGCCGGACGACCTGTCCGTCGACCGTTTTCACGATCAGGTTCTTGAACCCGTCGAGCGAACTCAGGTTGGTATTGGCCGCCAGATTGACCTGCACCATCTGGCCCTTGGCATTGCCGGTGGAAGAGAGATAGTTGTTGGCGGCCAGGGCCGAATACACGTCGGATGCGGTCAGGCCGTGGGCGGCGAGCTTCTGCGGGTCGAGCCAGGCGCGCAGGGCGAAGTTCTTCGCGCCCAGGATCTCGGCGGTCTGCACGCCGTCCACCGCCTGCAGCCGGGGCTGCACCGCGCGGTTGATGTAGTCGGTGATCTGGTTGGGCTTGAGTACGTCGCTGTTGAATCCGATGTACATCGCGTCGATGGTCTGGCCGATGCTCACCGACAGGACGGGCGTCTGGGATTGTGGCGGCAACTGGTTGAGCACCGAGTTGACCTTGGCGGTTATCTCGGTGAGCGCCTTGTCGGGCGCGTAGTTCAGCCGCAGGTTGACGGTGATGGTACTCATGCCCTGCACGCTGCTCGACGTCATGTAGTCGATGCCGTTGGCCTGGGCGATGGCATTTTCCAGCGGCGTGGCGATGAAGCTCGCCACCAGGTTGGCGTCGGCCCCCGGATAGACCGTGGTGACCGTGACCACGGCGTTTTGCGTGTAGGGATACTGCAGCACGGGCAGCAGGCCGATCGAACGCAGCCCGAGCACCAGGATCACCAGGCTGATCACGGTGGCCAGCACCGGGCGCTTGATGAAGATATCCGTGAATTTCGTGTTCATCGCGGCGGCCTTCAGGGGGTGGGCACGTTCGGATTCGGATTGTTCGAAGGCTGGACGCTGTTGTTCACCGTGACAGGGGAGCCGTTGCGCAGCTTGAGCTGGCCGGCGGTCACCACGGTTGCGCCCGCCTTCAGGCCCTTGAGGATGGCGACCTGGTCGCCGCGCGTCGGCCCGGTCGTGATGAAACGCTGCTCCACCGTCAGCCCGGACTTGCCGTTCGCGCCCTTGCCATGATCCGTCACGATGAACACGGTGGCGCCATAGGGGTTGTAGGTGATGGCGGCGTTGGGCAGCGTGACGTATTGCGCAGGCTGGCCCTGGCCGATGCGTACCGTGGCGAACGCGCCCGGCAGCAAGATATTGCGCGGATTCGGCACGCGGGCGCGCACCTTGAGATTGCGCGTGGCGGTGTCGATCTGCGGCTCGATCGCGGTCACGAAGCCATGGAAAGCCTGGCCCGGCACCGCGCTGGTCTCGACCTGGGCCTTCATGCCCACGCGGACCAGATCGATCTGGCTTTGCGGCACGGTGAAATCGACTTCCATCGGGTCGAGCTTCTGCAGCGTGACCACGGTCGCGCCCGGCCCCAGGTACTGGCCCAGGTTCACCTGGCGGATACCGAGCTGGCCGGCGAACGGCGCGCTGATCGTCTTCTGCGCGATCAGCGCTTTTTGTGCCGCCACCTGGGCTTGTGCGCTCTTGAGTGTGGCCTTGTCGGTATCCACCACCGACTGGCTGATGGCCTGCACCGCAAGCTGCGCCTCGTCGCGCTTGAGCGTGGTCGAGGCCAATGCCGCCGCGGCTTCGAACTGGGCCAGCTGCGCTTTCAAGGGTGCGGGATTGAGTTCAACCAGAGGCTGGCCGGTGCGTACCCTCTGGCCCGAATCGAAATGAATGGCCGTGACCTGCCCACTGACTTCGGCACTCAGGGCCGCCTGCTGGCTCGCGCTGAAACTGCCCAATGCCTCGACGGTCGGTTGCCAGGTGCTCGTCTGCGCGACCGTCGTCGAAACCGTCTGCGGCGGGTTGGCCTGGCCCTTGATCGCCTTGCCGATCATGGTGTTCTTGAAACCCTGGAACGCCACCACGCCGCCCACGATCACGCCGGCGAGAATGAGCATGATGATCATGCGCTTGGTTGTACCTTGGGTCATCGCGTGCTCCGTTGTGCGGTTTGCCTGAGAGGAATCGATTTGCAGGTAGCCGGCCGTCAAGGGACCGTGGCAGAGGTCACGGCAGGCGTCGCCGCTGCCGCCGCCTTTGGCGTGTCGAGCACCCCGCCCCCCATGGCCTGGTATAGCGCCGCGCTGTCGGCCAGGCGGGCGGCTTGCGCCGCGATCAGGCCGATGCGGGTCTGCTGCGCCTGCTGCTGGGCCGTGAGGAGCTGCAGGTAACTCGCCGCACCCAGGCGGTATTGCTGGCGTACCAGATCGAGCGACGCCTGCGCCGAGGCGTCGGCCGCGGCCTGCGCCTGCAGGGCCTGGGCATCGTTGTCCAATTGGCGCAAGGTATCGGCCACATTGCGCAGCGCCTCCAGCACGGTCTGCTGATAGTTGGCGCCTGCCGCCTGCAAACTGGCTTCGGCGGCGTTCGCGCCGGCTTTCAGGCCGGCATTGAACAGCGGCTGGGCGAGTTGCCCGGCCAGCGTCCAGATCATCGATCCGGGACCGAACAGCGCACCGGTGGTCAAGGCTTGCGTGCCCAGGCTGGCGCTGAGATCGATTTGCGGATAGAGATTGGCCACGGCCACGCCGTACTGGGCCGTGGCCGCATGCAGCAAGGCGGTGGACGCCTGAATGTCAGGCCGCTGGCGCACCAGATCCGACGGTACCACCACCGGCAAACGCCCCGGCAGCGTGAAATCGGCCAGGGTGAAACGCGGAATGTCGGCCGCGCCCGGCGCCCGGGCCGTCAGCACGGCCAGCAGATGGTCGGCCTGCTCCAGCTTGTTGCGCAGCGCCGGCAGGCTGGCGCGGGTCTGCTCCACCTGGGTTTGCAGGGCCAGCACATCCGTCCTGGCGGTCGCGCCCAGTTCGAAGCGCTTGCGGGCGATGTCGAGCTGGTCTTGCTGGGCCTGCAGGATGGCTTCGGTGGCCGCGATCTGCTCGCCCAGCTGGGCCTGTCCGAAGGCCGTGGTCACGATGTTGCCCGCCAGGGCCAGGCGCGCGCCTGCCAGCTGGTAGGCCTGATAGTCGGCCTGCGCCGCCAGTGCTTCGAGCGCACGGCGGTTGCCGCCGAACAGGTCGAGGTTGTAGTTGACGGCGACCCCGGCGTTGTACAGGTTGTAGAGCGTCTGCTGGTTTCCGCTCTCGCCGCGGCCAGCCGCGTTGGCCTGGTTACGGCTGGCACCGAGCTTGGCGTTGACGGTCGGATACAGGGTGGAGCCGGCCTGCGCCGCATGGAGTTGCTGGGCCTGGCGCAGCGTGGCCTCGGCAGCGGCCAGGGTGAAATTGTCATGCAGCGCCTGCTTCACCAGATCGTCGAGTCGGGGCGAGCCGAAGGCCGTCCACCACTCGGGCGCCACGGCCTCGCCCATCACGACGCGTTGCGGCGGCGCCTCTCGCGTGTAGCGGGCGACCACAGGGGCATCCGGCGTCCTGAAATCGGGGCCCACCGTAGTACAGCCCGCCACCATCGCGGTAGCGGCCAGCCACCCGACGTAGCGCTGCGACAACAGGTTGAAAGACGGCATCGATCGTACCCGCTTTATTGGCTTGTCCAGCCTGGACCGCGACTCCCTCTCATCCCTCGATGAAAGACGCTGCCAGGAATGGCTGATGGAGCGGTGCGCGCAGGATTTGGTTCAATCCGCACCCAGGCCGCGGGTCCCTTCATTGTTGCGAAGCGGCGGCCAATGCATCGCTGACGATGGCCTGGGCCTCAACCTGGATACGGTGCAGATGATCCATGCCGCGGAAACTTTCCGCATAGATCTTGTAGATATCCTCGGTACCGGAGGGGCGCGCCGCGAACCACCCGTTCTCGGCAATCACCTTGAGGCCGCCGATCGACGCACCGTTGCCCGGCGCTTGGGTGAGGATGGTCTGGATGGTCTCGCCGGCCAGTTCGGCAGACCGGACCTGCCGGGGCGAGAGTTGGGCGAGCTTCTGTTTCTGCTCCGGTGTCGCCGGCGCCTCGATGCGATCGTAGACCGGCTCGCCGAACTCGCGCGTCAGTTCGCGGTAGAGTTCGCCGGGATCGCGCCCCATGCGGGCGGTGATCTCCGCCGACAGCAAGGCCGGTACCATGCCGTCCTTGTCCGTTGTCCAGACACTGCCGTCCCGCCGGACGAACGAGGCGCCCGCGCTCTCCTCTCCGCCGAAGCCCAGCGAGCCGTCGTACAGACCTTTCACAAACCATTTGAAACCGACCGGCACTTCGACCAGCGTGCGGCCGAGCTTCGCGGCGACGCGATCGATCATCTGGCTGCTGACGACGGTCTTGCCAACTGCCGCCTCCCTGCGCCAGTGCGGCCGATGCTGGAACAGGTAATGAATGGCCACCGAAAGATAATGATTGGGCGGCAGCAGACCCGCGTGACGGGTGACGATTCCGTGTCGGTCATGATCGGTGTCGCAGGCAAAGGCAATGTCGAAGCGATCCTTCAGGCCGATCAGGCTCTGCATGGCATAGGACGAGGATGGATCCATCCGTATGCGGCCATCCCAGTCGACCGTCATGAAACGGAAGGTCGGATCGACGGCATCGTTCACGATCGTGAGATTCAGTCCATAGCGCTCGGCGATCGGGCCCCAGTAATGCACGCCGGCCCCACCCAGAGGATCCACGCCCAGGCTGATGCCCGCGCCACGGATCGCCTCCATGTCGAGCACGCTGCCGAGGTCGCCGACATAGGCCGTGACAAAATCATGTCGATGCGTGGTCGCCGCGCGCCGGGCCTGCTCGAGCGGGATTCGTTTCACACCCTTCAGGCCGCTTTCCAGCAGCGCATTGGCACGGGCTTCCATCCATCCCGTGACATCCTTGTCCGCCGGCCCGCCGTTGGGCGGGTTGTACTTGAAGCCGCCGCTGTCGGGCGGGTTGTGTGATGGCGTGATGACGATCCCGTCCGCCCATCCTTTGTCGCGGCCGCGGTTGTAGGTGAGGATCGCGTGGGAAATCACCGGCGTGGGCGTGTAGTCGTCCTTGTCCGCGAGCATGACTTCCACGCCATTGGCCGCCAGCACTTCGAGCGCACTGGCACATGCCGGCTCCGACAGCGCATGCGTGTCGATGCCCAGAAACAGCGGGCCATCGATGCTCTGCTGCATGCGGTAATCGCAAATGGCCTGGCTGATGGCCAGCACATGCCATTCGTTGAAACTGTTCTCGAATGCGGAACCGCGATGCCCCGAGGTACCGAATGCGACCCGTTGCGCAGGCACCGCAGGGTCGGGCCGGTTGCTGTAATAGGCCGTGACGAGTCTGGGCACGTTGACCAGAATGGCAGGCGGGGCGGGCTTCCCTGCAAGCGGGCTTGTTTCCATTGCTTACCTCTTGTACGACGCACGAAATCACCCAGGCTTTCCTGGGCACGCTCGAGCCGCGCGGCCATCCCGTTCAGGAATCGGCCGGCCCGCTTTGTCGCAGCGTCCTCGTCGGACATGCCGACAACCCGGTCGCCCCATTGTGCCACGCATCGCTTCCTTCCCATCCGGATTGGCCGGCGCGCCCGTGTCTCGCTGCCATTGAAGACAGCGCCCCGTCGTCCAAAGTTCAAGGGCGCGGATTTTTCGGCGCATCGAAGCGATTCGTCGCATGGTGCGAGACAGTCCAAACCATCTGCTATACATCGGTATAGGCAGCGCAATTACCCATTTCATGATCCGTCTGCATCCGGACAGGACACGCCATGACACGCAATTCCATCGATATCGCCAGCCGCGTCAGCCCCGCCCTGTCGGCGTTGCTCAACAGCCGGGTCAATAACCCGGAATGCGAACAGCCGGTGACGCTCAAGGCCGTACGCCGCTTCCTGGCCGACCTGCTGCCCGCCGACTTCAAGGAAGCCGAACGGCTGCATCGCATCGACGTGAGCGAATCGCTGCTCGACGAGCTGGATACCCTGATCGAGGAATTCGGGGCGACCGCACTTGCCGTGGATTTCATCCAGGCCAGCGCCAGCGAACCGCTCTCGCGCGCGATCGAGGCGGTCGTGAACGACGAGAACCGCGAAAACCCGCCCACGCTGGCGGCCGTCCGCGATGCCATCCTGGCCGGCCTGGGTGCCCGGCTGGTAGGCGACGGCACGCTGGAAGACGATGAGGGCGAAACCTTGCTGTCGGAGATCGAAGCGCTGATCGAACAATCCGGCGCCGATACGCTCGCCGAGGATTTCCTGCGCTATGAGTAACGGCCCATCCGGAATCCGGGAGACACCCGCATGCTGAAAAACCGGCGCGCCCGGCGTGTAGTGGCGATATCCCTGGTGATAGTGGGCGGCCTGCTGATGGCCCTGGCGCCCGAAATATGGGAGGGGCTGCTCGTCCTTGCATTAGGCGTCGGCATCGAACTGGCGGGAATCGCCCTGGAGCGCAAGGCCTAGTCGGCCGAAAACGATCCCGCCCTCGTATCGCGAACGGGATGACGGTATCCTGACTACCTTGGTCGGATTTCGTCTCGTTGCGGCATCGCACACGTTTTGTCTCGCGCCAGCCAGGGTGAACCGGTCGATCCTCCCGATGCCCAGACGGACTGGCCATATACACAGGCCATCCCCCTCTGCCTAAAAATCAATACCTTGCCCGCTCGACGGCAAGGTCTTCATATTCCGTCAAATTGTAAAATCCCGTCGTCGGGAACCCGACTGCTCGAACTCGGCCCCGACTCTCGCACCGTCCGATCCTGATCGCGACTCAATTCGCCCGGATCATCCATTCATGTGTTGACGGCATATTTATCCGGCTACAATTCGGCCATGAGCCCCCATCGTGGATACCGGGTTGTTGTCCTTTTTACCCTGCGTATGGCGCTGGGACATTCTCTGACCGCCAGGCCATGAAGGGGCTTTCCATATCGAGGCGCCTGCTGCTGAGCTACCTGCTGGTAGCCGTGCTGCCGCTGACAGGACTGGCCGCGTTCTATCTGGCCTCGTTCGAAGCGTCGCTACATGAGAGCGTGCTGGCGAACATGGCCACCATCGCGGACAAAAAAGCCGATCAGATCGATCGTTACATGCTGGAGCGGCGGGCGGACGCCCGCTTGCTCAGCCAGAGAAACCTGATCCGTCATGGACTGGCCCAGCTGGAGCAGGCTTACCGTACGGGTGGACTGCACTCCCCCCTCTACCAGGCTGCCGCACACCCGTTGCAAAACGACCTGAGCATTTCCTACGAGGCCGGCAATTTCCACGATTTTCTGCTGATGGACACGGCAGGCAACGTGATTTTTTCCTTGCGGCACGAGCGCGATCTCGGCACCAATCTCCTGTCCGGCGCATACCGCGGCACGCCGTTGGCAAAAGGGTTCAATCTGACCCTGCAAAGCCTGCAAACCCGCCTCTCGGAGTTCGCACCGTATGCGCCTTCCGGGAATCGGCCCACAGCCTTCTTGACCACGCCCGTGCTGGACAAGGACACGCTCATCGGCGTGCTGGCCCTGCGGCTGGATGTGAACAAGCTGGAGTCGGTCACGGCCGATCGCACCGGTCTCGGCCGCACGGGCGAAACGGTTCTGGCGCAACGCGATGGCGCCGAGGCTTTTTACACGGGACCGCTCCGCCATATCCGGGACGCCGCCTATCGCTACCGGGTGCCGCTCGAGGCAGCCGCGCTGCCGATGCAGAAGGCGCTGGCCGGCGACCATGGCAATGGGTTCGTACGCGACTACGCCGGGGTCGACAGCGTGGCGGCATGGCGCTATCTCCCCGAGTTGAGGTGGGGAATGGTGGTGAAAATGGACAGTGCGGAAGCGCTGGCGCCCGCCACGCATCTGCGCCATGTCACCTATGTCGCACTGGCGCTGTTCCTGCTCCTCTCAGGCGGCGCGGCCTATCTGCTGGGACGCGGTCTGTCGCGTCCCATCCGGAACCTCACCCGGGTGGCCGACAGCATCGCCGCCGGCGATCTGTCGCAGCGTGCCCCGCAGGACGGTCCCGACGAGCTGGGCCATCTGGCCCATGCCTTCAACCATATGACGGATGCGCTGGAAAACATCCACCATACGTCGAAGCCCAGGTGGAAGCGCGCTCGCACGAGCTGCGCAAGCTCTCCCTGCTGCAGGGTGCAATTCTCGATAAGGCCGGCGCGCTGGTGGTGGTGCTCGACCGTGAAGGCCGCATCCGCCGTTTCAACCGCGCCTGCGAGGAACTGTCCGGCTACGCGTTCGCCGAAGTCGAGGGGCGGCTCGTCTGGGATTTTCTGCTGCCGCCGGAGGAACGCGACCGGGTGCACCAGGAGGCGTTCGACGCACTCGTTCGCAATCCGCAATCCTTGAGAGGTTCACACACCAACCACTGGGTCGCCCGGGACGGGGCGCGGCGCTTGATCGAATGGTCGAATTCCGTATTGCCGGACGAACAGGGCGAGATGGAGTTCATGGTGAGCATCGGCACCGACGTGACGGAAAAACAGCTGGCCGAAGCCGTCCTCAAGGAAAGCGAAACGCGTCTGAACGAAGCGCAGCGCATCGCCCAGGTCGGCAGCTGGGAATTCGACGTGGCCAGTAATACGCTGGCCTGGTCGGACGAGACCTTCCGTCTTTTCGAGGTAGACCGGAACGCCTTCGGCGCATCGTACGAGGCATTCATGGACGCGGTGCACCCCGAGGACCGCGAGCGGGTCAGCCAGGCCTACCTCGACTCATTGACGAACTACAAACCGTACGAGATCAGCCATCGAATCTGCATGCCGGACGGCCGCATCAAATGGGTGAACGAACGATGCGAAATGCATTTCGACGCCGAAGGCAACGCGGTCCGCTCCACGGGCACCGTGCAGGACATCACCCAGCGCAAGCAGGCGGAGGAAGCATTGCGGCTCTACGCCAACGTGTTCGAACACAGCGGCGAAGCCATCCTCATCAGTGACAGCCACAACCGCATCCTGGCGGTGAATCCGGCCTTCACCCGCCTGACGGGCTACGCCATCGACGACATTCGAGGCGAGCACCCGCAGATGCTGATGGCCGGTCAGGCACTCGACGACACCCATCAGGCGATGGCGACCGCCCTCGAACAGGTAGGCTACTGGCAAGGCGAGGTGCTGGATCGGCGAAAAGACGGCTCGCTCTATCCGAAGTGGATGTCGGTCTCGGTCGTGCGCGACCCCGACGGTCGCCTTTCCCATTACATCACCAGTTTCACGGACATCACCGCACGCAAACTGGCCGAGGCACAAATCAGCCAGCTCGCCTACCATGACGCCCTTACCGGCCTGGTCAACCGCTTCAGTCTGCAGGGCCAACTCGAGCAGGCACTCGCCATGGCCCACCGGGAACAGCGTGCGCTGGCGGTGATCTTCCTGGATCTGGATCGTTTCAAGACCATCAACGACACGCTCGGGCATGCAGTAGGCGATGCTTTGCTCAAGGACGTAGCGCAACGCCTGCGCGACAGCGTACGCGAAAGCGACATCGTGTCCCGTCTCGGCGGCGATGAATTCGTGGTGGTGCTGACCGAAGTGGATGGCGCCACGACCGCGGCCCGCGTCGCCGACAAGATCCTGCACACGCTATCCCAGCCCTATCGTATCGGGAAAGATGCGCTGCATTCGACGCCAAGCATCGGCCTCGCGTTCTACCCGGACGACGGGGAGGACAGCGAAACACTGATGAAGAACGCCGATACCGCCATGTATCACGCCAAATCGCTGGGGCGCAACAATGTCCAGTTCTTCACGGCCGAGATGAACCAGGCCGCCATGAAGCGGCTGACCATGGACCATGACTTGCGGATGGCCGTGGAAAACAAGGAGTTCGAACTGCATTACCAGCCCCAGTTCGACAGCTGGAGCGGCCGCATCGTCGGGTTCGAGGCGCTGGTACGCTGGCGCCACCCGCGCATGGGCCTGGTGCCGCCAGCCGAATTCATCCCCATCGCCGAGGAAACCGGCCTGATCCTGCCGCTGGGCGAATGGGTACTGGATGAAGCCTGCCGCCAGCTCCGCGCATGGCGCGATATCGGCATCGCCGACTTCAGCATGGCCGTGAACCTGTCCGCCCATCAACTGCGATCCGCCATCCTGCTGGCCCATGTCGCAGGGGCATTGAAAAAGCATGGCCTGAAAGGCACCGATCTGGAGCTCGAAATCACCGAATCGGTTGCCATGCACGACCCGGCCGCCAGCATCAGCCAGCTCAAGGCGTTGCGCAACCTGGGCGTACGCCTGTCGATCGACGATTTCGGCACGGGCTACTCCTCGCTCAGCTATCTCAAGCTGCTGCCGATCCACACCCTGAAACTCGATCAATCTTTCGTACGCGACATCGAAAGCGACAGCAACGACGTCGCCATCTGCACCGCCACCATCGCGCTGGCGCACAGCCTCGGCCTGGCGGTGACCGCCGAGGGTGTGGAGACCGAAGCGCAGCGCCATTTGCTGGTCTCGCATTTCTGCGATTTCATGCAGGGCTACCTGTTCAGCAAGCCTCTGTCCGCAGTGGAGGCCCTCGCCTTCATTCAGGGACGGCGTACGGCCTGAGCGAAGCCGGGTTCCGGCTTCTATCATTCACATGCAGCCTCTGGTTCCTGCAATACGCCAAAGCATGAAGGAAAGGACCGCATGCCCGTCCACAACGCCGACATCGCCATCGTCTTCGAGGAAATCGCCGACCGCCTGGAAATCCAGGGGGCCAACCCATTCCGCATCCGCGCCTACCGCAACGCCGCGCGCACACTGGGCGAACTGCCGCAGGAGGCGCGTACGCTGCTGGAAAAAGGCGAGGACCTGACCCGGCTGCCCGGCATCGGCGACGACCTCGCCGCCAAGGTCCGTGAAATCGTCGACACCGGCCGCTGCAGCCTGCTCGAGCGCCTGCGGCGCGAGTTGCCGCCCGCCGTCACCGAACTGCTGCAGATTCCCGGACTGGGACCGAAACGGGTCAAGGCGCTGTACCACGACCTTGAGGTGCAGACCGTCGAGCAGCTGTACCGGGCGGCACGCGACGGCCGTATCCGCGCCCTGCCCGGCTTCGGCGAAAAAACCGAGCTCAACATCCTGCAGGCGGTGGAAGCCCACGTCAGCCAGGCGCGCCGCGTCAAGCTGGCGGTGGCGGCGCAGTATGCCGGGACGCTCACCGCGTTCCTGCAGGCCGTACCCGGCGTCGATCAGGTGACGGTGGCCGGCAGTTTCCGCCGCATGCGCGAGACGGTGGGCGACCTCGACATCCTGGTCACCGCTGCGGCTGACAGCCCGGTGATGCCGTATTTCACCGCCTACGACGAAGTGGCCGACGTGCTCTCGGCCGGCAGCACGCGCGCCAGCGTCATCCTCAAGAGCGGCCTGCAGGTCGACCTGCGGGTGGTGGCGCAACAGGCCTACGGCGCGGCGCTGCATTACTTCACCGGCTCCAAGGCACACAACATCGCAATCCGCCGCCTCGCGCAAAAACTCGGCCTCAAGATCAACGAATACGGGGTGTTCCGCGGCAGCGAGCGCATTGCCGGCGACAGCGAAGCCTCCGTATATAAGTGTGTCGGCCTGCCCTACATCCCGCCGGAACTGCGCGAAGACCGCGGCGAAATCGAGGCGGCGCGCGAAGGCCGCCTGCCGAAGCTGGTGGAGCTGTCCGACCTGCGCGGCGACCTGCACGCGCACACCAAGGCCACCGACGGCCACGACAGCCTGCGCGAGATGGCGCTCGCCGCGAAGGGATGGGGGCTGCACTATCTCGCCATCACCGAGCACTCGCGCCGCCTCACTGTGGCGCACGGCCTCGATCCGCAGCGGCTGGCGCGCCAGTGCGACGAGATCGACCGCCTCAACGCGGAACTCGACGGCATCACGCTGCTGAAGGGCATCGAGGTCGACATCCTGGAGGACGGCAGCCTCGACCTGCCGGACGAGGTGCTAGGCAGGCTCGACCTGGTGGTGGGGGCGGTTCACAGCCAGTTCCACCTGTCGCGCGCGAAGCAGACCGAGCGCATCCTGCGCGCGATGGATCACCCCCACTTCACGCTGCTGGCACATCCCAGCGGACGCCTGATCGAGCAGCGCGAACCCTACGACGTCGACATGCTGCGCCTCATTCGCCATGCCAAAAGTCGCGGCTGCTTCCTCGAACTCAACGCCCACCCGGATCGCCTGGATCTGCTGGATAGCCAATGCCAGATGGCGAAGGAGGAAGGCGTGCGGGTCAGCGTCAATTCCGACGCGCACAGCACCTTCGATTTCGCCAATCTCCAGTATGGCGTCGGTCAGGCACGGCGCGGCTGGCTGGAAAAGGACGACGTGCTCAACACCCGCCCGTTGGCAGCGCTGCGGCGTCTGCTCAAGCGCACCATGTAGCCATGTTCACCCTGGCCCTGATCGGCGATGTCATGCTCGGCCGCGGCGTCGACGCGGCGCTCAAACGCATGCGCCCACAGGACATGTGGGGCGACGTGCTGCCGCATCTGCTGCAGGCCGACCTGCGTGTCGCCAACCTGGAATGCGCGCTGACCCGGCATGCGCAGCCGTGGATGCGCAGCTGGAAGCTGTTCCACTTCCGCGCCGACCCCGGTGCCGTGCGTTTCCTGCAGGCGGCGCGCATCGACGCCTGCGCGCTGGCCAACAACCACGTGCTGGACTTCGAGGTGCGGGGCCTGCGCGACACGCTGCGCACGCTGGACGCCGCCGGCATCCGTCACGCCGGCGCCGGTCTCGATATCGTGGAGGCCGCCGCACCCGCCCTGCTCGAGGTGCATGGCGCATCGCCCTGCCGGGTGGCACTGCTCGCCTGCACCGACAACCAGCCGGACTTCGCCGCTGCCAAACAGCATCCCGGCACGCACTATCTGGAGGCTTCGCTGGAGGCGGATACGCTGGCGCGCGTGGCGGACGCGATCGGGCGCGCGCGGGCGGCGGGCGCCGACTGGGTCGTTTTCTCGAACCACTGGGGCGCCAATTTCGTCGAGCGCCCTGCCGCGGACTTCCGCCGTTTCGCCCGGCGCGTGATCGAACTCGGCGTGGACGTGGTCTACGGCCACAGCGCGCACCTCTGCCAGGGCATCGAGATCCACCAGGGCAAACCCATTCTTTATGACACCGGCGACTTCATCGACGACTATGCCGTCGATCCCGTGCTGCGCAACGACCATTCCTGCCTGTTCAAGCTGATGGTCGACCAGGGGCGGCTGCAGCGCATCGAACTGGTTCCGGTGACGCTCGACATCGCACGCGTCGCGCTGGCACGCGATGAGGACTTCGAGGCCATCGCCGCCCGCATGGAAAGGCTGTGCGGCGAACTGGGCACCGCCCTCCAGCGCCAGGCCGGCCGGCTGGTCTACGAGCCCATGCCATGAACAGAATTGCCCCAGGCGAACTGGTGCAAAGCCGCGGCGGCCGCTCCGCCAGCGAACTCGGCATCGAACTCGACGCGCCCGACGCGGGCGAACGCTTCAAGTGGTTTCTCGCCGCCGTTCTCTACGGCACGCGCATTTCGGAATCGCTCGCCAGCCGCACCTGGCGCAAATTCGCCGCCCGCGGCGTGCTCACGCCAGGGCGTATCCTGGCAACCGGCTGGGACGGCCTGGTGGCCATCCTCGATGCCGGCGGCTATGTACGCTACGACTACAAAACCGCCACCAAGCTGCTCGAGGCGTGTGACGCGCTGATGCGCGATTACGGCGGCAACCTCGATACCCTGCATGACGCGGCCGCCGATCCGCGCGACCTGGAAAACCGGCTCAAGGCCCTGGGCAAGGGCATCGGCGACATCACTGTCGGCATCTTCCTGCGCGAACTGCGCGGCATCTGGTCCCGCGCCGAGCCGCCGCTGTCGCCTCTGGCCCTGGCTGCGGCAAAAGCGCTGGGCTATCTGCACCCTCCTGTCCATGACGCCGACCGCGCGCTTGCCCAACTGCAACAGGTATGGGCTGCCGACGGGCAGCCGGCGTCCGTCTTTGCCGAGTTCGAGGCGGCGTTGGTGCGCGAGGGCTTGCGCCTCCGGCACCGGGCCATGCGCCGCCGCGCGGCCTGACCTACTCCGGCAGGTGGTGCTGGCCGACGCTCACGCGCTTGGCCTGCAAGCTGTCGGCAATAGACCGGTCCTCGATGAATTTCACGGCGTCGCCCTCGTCGAGCTGGGTGAGCGTGGCATTCACCAGATTGTCGGCATTGAAATACAGTTCGTCGCCGTCGGTGCGCCGGATGAAGCCATACCCCTCGTCGGGATAGAGGCGCACCACCTCGCCGATGTATTCCGTATCGTGGGTCTTGGTTTCGCGGCGCAGGCGCCGGGAATAGTCGTCGAGCTGGCGTCTGGCCGCATCGAAGGCGTCGCGCAGGGCGACATAGATATCTTCATGCCGATCGCGGTTCACCACGATTTCGCTGCCCGGCACGCCGATGTCGATGCGCACGTTGAAGAATCTTCCCTGATGCTTGTGCTGGTGCGGCATTTCCACCACCACCCGGCAGGACATGATCGGCTCGAAAAAAGTCTCAAGCTTCCCGGCCTTTTCGCGGATATGTGCCTCCAGCGCATCGGAATGCTCAATGTCGCGAAACGTGATTTGCAGGGACGTCTTCATGGTGCCATCCTTTCGTCGATGTAATGAATCGCACAGTCAATACCGGGTCCTGATTTCCTTGTCCTGCTCGTGCGTAATCAGGCGGGCGATCGCTCCCAGTTCCTCCGCCAGCAACTCAAGCAGATCGTCAAGCGCCAGGATGCCAATCAACGCTCCGTCCTCGCCCACTACCGGCATGCGGCGTACGCCCTTGTCGCGCATGTAGCGGATGGCTTCGAATACGCCGGTTTTTTCCGGCACGGTCGCCAGATCCGGCGCCATGATTTCCTCCACATTCAGGACAGCCGGATCCAGTCCTGCTGCGACCACTTCCACCACAACATCGCGGTCAGTCACGATACCTATGGGCTTGCGCCGACCGCCCTCATCCATGACCACGACCACGTCGCCAACGTGATGTTGGCGCATCAGCCTGGCCGCTTCATCGACAGGGGTTTGTTGCGGTACGAAAACCACTTCACGGTTGCAGATTTCTCCGATAGCCATCACAGCCTCCTCTATTTACAATGTAAATGTAGATAATTTGAAAATTGTCGCTTCAACAGTTTTCCCGCCCGAGCGCTATTCCCAGAAATGCCGCTTTGACTTGCTGGCCAGCGCCCGCAGGTGCTCGTACAGCGCCCGCTCCTCATGGCTGAGCTTTTCAGGTATCCGTACTTCGATTTGCAGAAACATATCCCCCTTCCCCTTTTCACCGAAGCGGGGAAGGCCCTTGTTTCGCAGGCGCAGCACAGTGCCAGGCTGGGTTCCAGCGGGAACGTTCACTTCCACCTTTTTGCCCGCCAAGGTCGGCATTTCCAATTTTGTCCCCAGTACGGCATCGGTCAGGGGTAGTGTCTCGTGACGCCAAAGATCGGCGCCGTTGCGCTGAAAGCGCGGGTCCGGCCGCGCATGGACGACCACATAGAGATCGCCCGGCACCCTGCCAGGTTCGGGGCTGGCCATGCCTCGCCCTGCCACCCGCAGGGCCATCCCGTCCTCCACGCCCACCGGAATGATCACCGTCAGGGTTTCGGTTTTCTCCACCTCGCCGCGACCGCCGCACAGCGGGCACGGTTGCTCAATCTGCTTGCCGCTACCGTGGCAGACCGTGCAGGCGCTGATCTGCCGCACTGACACGTCACCCTGCTGCCGGATCGTCACCTGCTGGCCACTGCCCTTGCAAGCGGAGCACGCCTTGGGCGGCGTGCCATCGGAGGTGCCATAGCCATGGCACGTCTCACAAGGCGTGTAACGCCCGTAGCGCACCGTCTCCTCGCCGCCGCTCGCCACCCTCTCAGCGGAATGGCAATGTCCACTTCGATGTTTTCACCCTGCGAAGGCCCACGCCGATGCCGGAAAAAATGATCGAACAAACCACCGCCAAAGTCGAAACCAAAGCCACGAAACATATCCTGAAAATCGATACCGCCAAACAAATCTTCCGGGCTATGGCCCGCCACGCCTGCGTGGCCACCGGCATCGTATTGCGCCCGTTTCTTGGGGTCGAACAACACGGCGTAGGCGGCGGCGATTTCCTTGAATCGCTCCTCGGCCCCCGCTTCCTTATTGCGATCCGGGTGGTATCTCAGGGCGAGGCTGCGGAAGGCGTCCTTGATCGCCTTGGCGTCGGCATCCCGCGGGACACCCAGGATCTCGTAGTAGTCGCGTTTCATGGGGGAGCAGGGAGCAGTGAACGGTGATTGGGCTATCGCTTACAGCTCACCGCTTACCGCTCGCTACTTACCCTTCCTTGTACTCCGCGTCCACCACCTTGCCACGGGGGCCGGAGCCGGAGGGCCTTGCCTCGCCGGTGGATTCGTAGGGAGGCGGCTTGTCCCCCGAAAACCTGGTCTCGGCATAGGGCCCACTGCTCTGGGTCTGGGAATAGATCACCGCGCCGGCTTCCTTCAGCAGTTTCCTGAGGGCCTCGGCCTTCTCCGATGCGCCAGGCGCGTCCTTGCGCGCAAAGGCTGTCTTGGTCTCCTGCATCGCCGTCTGGATCCGGCCCTTCAGTTCATCGGTGAGCTTGTCGGCAAAATCGGCCAGCATCTTCTCCGCCTGGTAGCAGGCGGCGTCGGCGTCGTTGAGTTTTTCCACGTCCTCGCGGCGCTTCCTGTCGGCCTCGGCGTACTGCTCGGCCTCCTTGATCATGCGCTCCTTGTCCGCCGTGTTGAGCCGGGTGGAGCCAGTGATGCGGATGCTCTGCGTCTTGCCGGTGGCCGTGTCCTTCGCGGTGACGTTGAGGATGCCGGAGGCGTCGATGTCGAAGGTCACCTCGATCTTCGGCACGCCGCGGGGCGCCGGCGGCAGACCATCGAGGTTGAATTCGCCGAGGCTCGTGTTGTCCGCCGACATCGGCCGTTCGCCCTGGAACACGTGGATCGTGACCGAGGTCTGCATGTCGGCGGCGGTAGTGAAGGTCTCGGTCTGCTTCACCGGCACCGGCGTGTTGCGGACGATCAGCGGCGTCGCCACGCCGCCCAGGGTTTCGACGCCCAGGGTCAGCGGCGTCACGTCGTCCAGCACGATCTCGCCCAGGCCGGCCTCGCCGGCCAGTACGCCGGCCTGGATCGCCGCGCCGCTGGCCACACATTCCATCGGATCGACCCCCATTTCGGCCTTGCGCCCCATCATCTCCTCGAAGAAGGCGCGCACCGCCGGCATGCGCGTGGGACCGCCGACGAAGACGATGGGGTCGATATCCTTCGGCTGCATGCCGGCGTCGCGCAGGGCCTGCTCGACCGGTCCGCGGCAGCGTTCGATCACCGGCCGCACGATGCGCTCGAGGTCGGTGCGGGACAGGTCCATCTCGAGATGCTTGGGTTCGCCGCCGGCCGAGGCGGTGTAGGGCAAGCTGATGGCGCGCTGATGCCGGCAGACAGTTCGATCTTGGCCACTTCCGCGGCTTCCTTGAGGCGCGCCATGGCCTTGGCGTCGCCGCGCAGGTCCACGTTGGTGGCGAGCTGGAAGCGTTCGGCCAGCGCCTCGATGAGGCGGCTGTCCATATCGGTGCCGCCGAGCCGGGTGTCGCCGGAGGTGGCCTTTACCTCGAACACGCCCTTGCCGAACTCCATGACAGTGACATTCAGCGTGCCGCCGCCGAAGTCGATCACCGCGATCCTGAGCTCCTGGCCCAGCCGGTCGAGGCCGTAGGCGAGCGCCGCCGCGGTGGGCTCGTTGACCAGCCGCACACCTCGAGGCCGGCGATCCTGCAGGCGTCCTTGGTGGCGCTGCGCTGGTTGTCGTCGAAATAGGCTGGGACGGTGACCACCGCCTACGACACCGCCTCGCCAAGGAAGGCCTCGGCATCGCGCTTGATTTTCTGCAGCAGAAAAGCCGACAGTTGCTCGGGGGTAAAGGATTTGTCCCGCAGCCCGACGGTTTCGCGCTGCCCCATCCTGCGCTTGAAGGCGGTGGCGGTGCCCTCGGGATTCGCCGCCGCCTGCCGGCGGGCCGATTCGCCGACGAGCATCTGTCCGTCGGCGGCAATCGCCACATAGCTGGGGAACGCCTTGCCGCCGAGACTCACGCCCTCGGCGCTGGGGATGATGACGGGACGGCCGCCGCGCAATACCGCCGCGGCGGAGTTCGACGTCCCCAGATCGATGCCGATGATGGTCATGATGCTTCTCCTAATCCTGCCTTCAATCTAGTCCATGTGGATAGCGGGGTTGGCAACTGGCCTAATGGGTCAATATGATCGGGCATTCGATCTCGTCCACCATCCGCTCGAAGCCCGCCTGCCTGAGGAAACGTTCGCGATCGGCCAGCACCAGGCAACCCGCCGTTTCATTCCTGGCTGCTTGAATCAGGCTGGCCTCGTCCAGCGTCGGCAACCATACGCAGCGACCTGCAGCGCCCCGGTCCTTGAGCGCAGACCGGGCGATCGCGCAGGCCGCCCGATACGCGTCCTTGTTTGCTGCGCTGACCAGCACAACCAGTTCGGTGCCGTTGCGGCGCGCTAGCATGACCCCCATGGCCAGGCTGCTGGCGGAGACGGACACGTTCTCGAACAGCACCATCACCGGCCCCTCGCGCGGCGGCGGGGGCCTGTCGCCCAGGCGCATCGTGGTCTGGGTGACCGCCACCACGCGGCTGCCGGCCTGCTTTCCCAGTACGATCAGGTCGAACGTATGGGCCAACGTGCTGACTTCCGCCGTCACCCTGCCGCGCGCAACCCGGAAAGACCAGCGCAAACGCTGGCGTCCTGCCGCCTCGGCCAGCAGGCGCTCCATGGCCGCGGCCTGGTGCCGCCAGGTCCGCTCTACCTCCCCCTGCGACAGCGGGCGCGCCGCCCCTGTCAGCACGCTGTATTCGCGCGCGAAGGGTAGGCCTAAGAGGCGCTGCAGATTGACGTCTTCGACGAACAGCCCGGCCAATTCGGCATCGAGTTCATGCGCCAGGGCGGCGGCGGCCGCCAGGGCGGCGGCGCTGCGCGGCGACTCGTCCAGCGCCACCCAGATCCTGAGCCCTGTAGGCCGCTCATGCGTTGTCTTGCTCATGGCTGTCCCTGTCGCCGGATCCGGCTTTCTTCGCAAACTTGCGGCGCAGTTCGGCCAGATGCGCGAGCCGCTGCGCCACGCGCCGGTTGAGGCTGCCGTCCGGCAGCGTGCCGTCGGCATCCGGCGTGCCGACGATAATGCCGGTCAACAACTCGAGTGCTTCATCCACCGTTCCCACCGCATAGACGTGGAAGCGGCCTGCTGCTGCAGCCTCGACCACATCGCGGCGCAACATCAGGTGCGCCACGTTGGACGCGGGAATCAGCACCCCCTGCTGGCCGGAAAGGCCGCGCTTGCTGCAGATGTCGAAGTAGCCCTCGATCTTTTCGTTCACCGCGCCGATCGCCTGCACCCGGCCAAACTGGTCGACCGAGCCGGTCACCGCCAGCGACTGCCGGATCGGCGCGTTCGCCAGCGAAGACAGCAGCGCGCACAGTTCGGCCACCGAGGCGCTGTCGCCTTCCACCTGGCCGTAGGTCTGCTCGAACACCAGGCTGGCCGACAGCGAAAGCGGCTGCTCGGCGGCATAGCGCGACGCCAGGAAGGAGGACAGGATGAGCACGCCCTTGGAGTGGATCGAACCGCCCAGTTTGACCTCGCGCTGGATGTCGATCAGTTCGCCTTCGCCAAGGCGGGTGTTGGCGGTGATGCGCGACGGCTGGGCGAAGCTGAAGTCGCCGAGTTGGAACACCGACAGGCCGTTCACCTGCCCCACCTGCTCGCCCTCGGTGTCGATGTGCAGGATGCCGCGCAGGATGGCTTCGTGCGAGCGTTCGCGCAGGCGGTCGGAACGCCTGATCTGCGCCTCGATCGCGCGCTCGACGTCGGCACGCGCCACCACTTCGCGCGTGTCCTGAACCGCCCAGTAATCCGCCTCGCGCACCAGGTCGGCCAGGCTCTCCATGTGGGTGGAGAGCCTCTCCGCATCCTCCGCACGCCGTGCGCTATGCTCGATCACGCGCGCCACCGCGCCGCGGTCGAACGGCCGCAGCTTGTCGCGCCGCACCAGGGTTGCGACCAGACGTGCGTACAACAGGTCGTTGTCGGCACTACGCTCGACTTCGTCCTCGAAGTCCGCCGCCACCTTGAACAGTTCGCCGAACTCGGGATCGTACTGGGCGAGCAGGTAGTACAGCAGGCGGTTGCCGATCAGGATCACCTTGGTGTCGAGCGGGATCGGCTCCGGGTCCAGCGACACGGTGCTGACCAGGCTGTACATCTGACCGAGCGACTCGATGCGGATTTCATGGGTCGAAAGCGCGCGCTTCAGGCCTTCCCACGAAAACGGCTGCGACAGCAGCTTGAAGGCATCCAGCAGCAGGTAGCCGCCGTTGGCCTGATGCAGCGCGCCCGGCTTGATCAGTAGGAAATTGGTGACCAATGCGCCAAGTTGAGAAACGTGCTCGACCCGTCCGAGCAGGTTCTGGTAGGTGGGGTGTTCCTCGTAGACCACCGGTGCACCTTTAGTCCCATCCCGCCCCACCAGAAGATTGACGAGAAAGCGGCTGAAATTGGGCAATTCGCTGGTGAGGGCGGCGAGGCCGGACAAGGCTTCCTTGGGATGGCGGAACTCATCCATGCTCTCGATGACGTTCTGCTGCACCTCGTTGAGATAGCTGCATACCGTCGGGTAATCCGCATAATCGCTGCGCAGGGCGTCGATCTGGTGACCGGTAGCGAACAGGACCACCTCCTCGTTGAGCTTGCGCACGCGCTCGATGCGTTCGCGCCGCCATTGATGGACCTGACGGATGACCTTTTCCAACTGCTCCTGCAGACTGGCAATCACCTGCTCGATACGCGTCTTCTCCTCTGCAGGCAACTTCTCAAAGTCGTCCGGGCTCATCACCTCGTCGCCCTTGGCCGGCGCAAACGAGAAGCCATTCGGCGTGCGGATCAGCACGATGCCATGCTTGACGGCCTCATCGCCCACCTCGCCGAACGCCTGCGTCTGCCGTTCGCCGTATTCCTCGTCGATCTGATTCAGGCGGCGGCGGTATTCCTCACCTTCGAACACCGCCGGAATCGTGGCCTGGAGTTCCGCCACCAGTTGCTGCATGTCGGCATGCAGGCGCGCCCCCATTCCGGCGGGAAGCCGGATCGCGCGCGGCTTGTGCGGCTGGCTGAAATTGTGGACATAGCACCAGTCGGCCGGCTTGGCCTCTTTGTCCACACGCTGATCGAGCAGCTGCCGGATCAGCGTGCGCTTGCCGCTGCCGGGCTGCCCCATGACGTAGAGGTTGTAGCCTGCATGGCGCATGCCGATGCCGAAATGCGCCGCGTCGATGGCGCGCATCTGGCCGATGCCCTCGGTCAGGTCGTCGAGCTCGGCAGTGGTCGTGAACGTGAACCGCTCGACATCGCAGGGGCGATAGAGGCGGTCTGGGGAAAGCGGCAGGATTGTTGTCATGTTTTCAATGTAGTCACTTTTGGCAAGGTCAGGTGCTGCGGTCGACCTCCGCAGCGAGTTCGTGCAGCGCAGGGGAAATTTCCACCGGATAGTCGAAGGATTCCAGACGGCGCAAGGACTCCGGCAGCCGCGCGAGGTTTGCCGCAGCATGGCGACGGATGTCCAGCAAGTGTGGCGCCTGCGCCAGGCGGCGCCCGCCCCGCATCACCGGAACCAGCAGCGGCTCGCCCGGCTGGGCGTCGCTTTCCAGCGTGACGACGTCGCGGGCCATGCGGCCATCGGCGTCATGCTGGCGGTACACCTGCTTGCGCCCGGGCCAGGTGGCCTTGCCTTCGGAGCGCTTGCGGCGTGCGCGGCCGGCATATTCCTGCAATTTGTAGGCACAATCGAGGTAAGGCAGATCGCTCGACGTATCCAGGTGGGTGCCGACGCCGAAGCCATCCACCGGGGCGCCGGCGGCGAGCATGTCGCGCAGCGCAAACTCGTCGAGGTCGCCGCTGGCAAAGATGATGACGTCATTCAGCCCACCGGCGTCGAGGATGGTGCGAACCCGGCGGGCATGCTCGGCGAGATCGCCGGAATCGATGCGCACACCCTTGATGCGGATGCCGGCAGCAGCCAGACGCGGGGCCAGCGCCACCACCTTATGCGCCGCAACCTCGGTGTCCCAGGTATCGATCAGCAGCACCACGTTGTCGGGCTGGGCATGGGCGAAATGCTCGAAGGCCAGCGCCTCGTCGTCGTGCGCCTGGATGAAGGAATGCGCCATGGTGCCGAACAGCGGTATGCCGAACTGCTGGCCGGCCAGTACCGTCGAGGTGCCGGAAAAGCCGGCCAGGTAGCTCGCGCGCGCCGCCAACAGGCCCGCCTCCGCGCCATGGGCACGGCGCAGGCCGAAGTCCACCAGCAGCTTGTCCGGCGCCATCAGTACCGAACGCGCGGCCTTGGACGCGATCAGGGTCTCGATATGCAGCAGGTTGATGAGCCGCGTCTCCACCAGTTGCGCCTGCGCGATCGGCGCAGTCACGCGCAGGATCGGCTCGTTGGGGAAGAACGCCGTGCCTTCCGGCATCGCATGCACGTCGCCGGTGAAGCGCAGCGTTTCCAGCGAGGCAAGGAAATCCTTGCCGAATCGCCGGGTCGATGCCAGCCACTCCAGTTCGTCCGGTGCGAAACGCATCTGCTCGATGAATGCCAAAGACTGTTCGAGTCCCGCCGCCAGCAGGAAACCGCGCTCCGGGCGCAGCCTGCGCACGAAGAACTCGAACACGGCGGTGTCCGCCATGCCGGCCTCGTGGTAGCCCTGCAGCATGGTAAGTTGATACAGATCGGTGAGCAGAACGCTGGTTGCCGGGTTCATGTGCGCTCGTCTTGCAGGGCCAGGCCTTGTGCGCCGAGGCGCACCATCTCCGCTTCGGCGCGCTGACCGTCGCCGGACTGGACGTCCACCGCGCGGATTGCATCGGTCAGCAGCATCACCGCGTAGCCGAGCCGCAGCGCATCGCGCACGCTGTTGAGCACGCAGTAGTCGGTCGCCAGCCCGCCCACGAACAGGCGGCGGATGTTCGCGGCACGCAGGCGTCGATCAAGGTCCGTTCCCTGGAAGCCGGAATAGGCATCCTGATCCTCCGTGGTCGCCTTGGAAATCACCGTGGCGTCAGGCGGCAGCCTGAGCCCGGCCGCGAATGCCGCGCCGTGCGTGTCCGCGATGCAATGCGGCGGCCATGGCCCGCCCTGCGCGCGAAACGAGCAATGCCGCGCCGGATGCCAGTCGCGCGTGGCATAGACCGGCAGGCCCTGCGCCATGAACCCGCCGATATAGCGATTGAGCACCGGCAACACTTCGTCGCCGCATGGTACTGCCAGGCTACCGCCCGGCAGGAAGTCGTTCTGCACATCGACGAGCAGCAGCGCGTCGCCCGCCTGCAGCGGCCAGCGCGATCGCCCCGGCGGCTCCGTCACGGCATTCATTAGGGCATCTCCCCGTCCAGTACAGACGAAGCGTTCAGTCCACCGTGCTAGTGCAGTTCTTCGTCTTCGTCATGATGGAAGAGCAGTTCAGCCAGTTCGACCTTGATGGGTTCGCCCACTGGCTTTTCGCTCACATCCACCGCCTGGAACAGCCACTGCTCACCCTCCAGCCAGCAATAACCGAACTGTGCCTTGTAGAAACATTCCTTGGGTTGCATGGTTCTCGCCTTTCTCGTAGGCAAATGCTTCATTCAAGTCTGGCATATTATTAAAACGATACCAGCATCCTTAAATAGCCAGGAGACAGTTCGATGAATGATCTCTGCCTGTTCGCGCTGAATGCCAGCCGCGCCTACGGTGAGGGGGTGGCCGCGGTGCTGGGTCTGCCGCTTTCACGCCACGAGGAACGCGAATTCGAGGACGGCGAGCACAAGGCGCGGCCGCTGGAAAACGTGCGCGGTCGTGACGTGTATGTGATCCATTCGCTCTACGGCGAGCCGGGCATCAGCGCCAACGACAAGCTGGTCCGCCTGCTGTTCTTCATCGGCGCGCTGAAGGACGCCTCGGCCGTCCGGGTCACCGCGGTCTGTCCCTATCTCGCCTATTCCCGCAAGGACCGCCGCACCAAGCCGCGCGACCCGGTCAGCAGCCGCTATGTCGCGCAACTGTTCGAGGCGGTGGGCACCGATCGGGTGGTGACGCTCGACGTGCACAACCTGGCCGCCTACCAGAATGCCTTCCGCATCCCGGCCGAGCATCTGGAAGCCCGCGGCCTGTTCGTCGCCTGGTTCACGGCACGGCTGGGGGACGGACCCGTCGTGGTGGTGTCGCCGGATGCCGGCGGCGTCAAGCGTGCAGATGCCTTGCGCGACGCCCTGGCCCGCGCGCTCGGCCGGCCCGTCGGGTCCGCCTTCATGGAAAAGCGCCGCAGCGAAGGCGTGGTGTCCGGCGAGGCGGTGGTAGGCGAGGTCGGCGGCATGACCGCCCTCATCATCGACGACCTCATCAGCAGCGGCACCACCCTGGCCCGCGCCGCCGCCGCTTGCAAGGCGCTGGGGGCGACGCGGGTATGGGCCGCAGCCAGCCACGGCGTGTTCGCCGGCGCGGCAGGCACAGTGCTGGCCGACCCGGCCCTGGAGAAAGTGTTGGTCACCAATGCCATTCCGCCCTTCCGGCTGCCGCCGGCGCTGGTCGGCCAGCGGGTCGAGGTGCTGGATTCGAGACCGCTGGTCGCCGAGGCGATTAGCCGCCTGCACAGTGGCGGTTCACTGGTCGAGCTACTGCAGGACTGAGCAGGCGTCAGCCTGCCGCCTGCTCGGCATGCTGCTGCGCCAGTTCGAGATAGTCCCTGGCCGTTGCAACCCAATGGCCAGGCGGATGCCGCCCATCGTCCCGCAGGTGCCACAGCGCGAGTTTGGCGCGCAGCACCGCCCGACAGCTCTGATAGAAGTGGATCAAGGCATCGGGAGGCGCATCGCTGCTCGCTTCGCGATACGCCTCCAGCAGCCAGCGCCCCACCTGCGGGGCATGCAACCGCTCACATTCGAGCGCCAGATAGCCCAGTTCGTCGGCCGGATCGAGGATACGGTACGCGCGGTTGAACTCCAGGCAATCGATAACAGCGGGTTCGGGCAGCAGGCACACATGCTCCGGCCGCAGGTCGCCGTGGCCCTCGACGATGCGGCCCTGCCGCACGCGGGCATCGAACAAGTTGGCGTGGTTTTGCAGGAAACCTAACTGGGAGTGGGCCAGCGCCGCCCCCACGTCCGGATCGAGGCCAAATTCCGAGCTGGCCAGTTCGCGCAGGTTGTCCCCGAGCCACGCAGCGAGGCTCTGCCGATAGGCCTCAGGCGTGATCGACTCCACCGCGGCCGTGGCGTAGAAGCGGGCCAGCCGACGGGCCAGCCGGGTGATTTCGGGCTGCGTGACCGTCCCGCTGCGAAGCAGATGATCGAGCATGCGATCCGCCGGCAGCCGCCGCATCCGCACCAGCCAGTCGACTGTCTCCCCTTCCCCACCCAGGTGCAGGCACCCTGCTGCATCGAGTACCAGCGGCACCGTCCCGAGGTAGACCTCGGGCGCCAGGCGGCGGTTGAGCCTCGCCTCCCGTTCGCAGTCCAGGCGCCGTGCCTCGAGCGTGCTGAAATCGAGATAGGGATAGCGCACCGGCTTCTTCAACTTGTAAGCATGGGTATCGGTGAGAAAAACCCAGGACATGTGGGTCTCCAGCGCGTCCACCCGCGCGGTCGCCTCCGGATAGGCGTCCGGCTGTCCGAGGAGAGCGAGCTTGGCCTCGAGGGAAGCAATCTCGTCAGGCCGGGCTGAAACGTGCTGAGGGTGGCTGGTGTTCATCGCCTTCGGCTGGATGTCCGTTGATTCAATCATGCACCACATTCACAGCATGGCGCGAGACCGGAAAACCATTTGCTATACATTGATATAGGCAACGGGGTTGAAAAATTCATGATCCTGCCTTTTGCCCCGCAGACAAACAGGAAAAGCCATGCCCCGTAATTCCATCGATGTCGCCAGTCGCGTCAGCCCGCATCTGTCGGCGTTGCTCAATAGCCGGATCAACAATCCGGAGTGCGAGCAGCCCGTCACGCTCATGGCGGTGCGCCGCTTTCTCGGCGACCTGCTGCCTGCCGATTTCAACGAGGCCGAGCGCATGCATCACTTCGACGTCAGCGAATCGTTCCTCGACGAACTGGACGCCCTCATCGAGGCGTTCGGCGCCACCGCACTGGCCGTCGATTTCGCGCAGGTCAACGCCAGCGAAGCCCTTTCGCGCGCGATCGAACGGCTGGTAAACGACGAGAACAGCGAAAATCCGCCAACGCTTGCGACAGTCCGGAATTCCTTTCTGGGGGACCGTGTGCCCGGTTGGTGGGCGGTGGCCCACTGGAAGACGACGAGGACGATACGCTGTTGCCGGAGATCGAGTCGCTGATCGAGCGATCTGGCGCCGATATGCCCGCCGAAGAATTTCTGCGCTACGAGTAGTCCGGCCAAGGATGGAGGAACCTCTGCATGTTGAGAACACGGCGAACAAGACGTGTGCTGGCGGCCGCCCTGGCGGTGCTGGGTGGCCATGTGATGGCCCGGCGCCCGAAATATGGGCGGGGCTGGTGGTGCTTGCACTGGGCGTGATCGTCGAACCGGCCGGGATTGCACTGGAACACAAGGCCTAGCCGGCCGCGGTGGCGAGGGTAGGCGTCGCTTCTATTGCCCGGGCCTGCTGAAAGCCGTCGCGGTAATTCGCGCAGCGCGCCTCGCGCGTCCTAATATGAATAACAAGAGCGTTTTTTACATACGGACCGCGTCCATCATGCCGGCGTAACAACATGAAAAAAATTCGGCTTGCCATCATCGGGTTGGGACGTCTGGGGCGCAAATGCACCGAGGTCATCGCTGCCGATCAGGCTGCTGAACTGGCAGGCGTGGTGCGGCGGCCGGAAAGCACAGGGGCACCCTGGCTGAAGGCGCCGGCCGTGACCCATGTCAGCGAACTCGGCAACGTGGATGCCGCGCTCATCTGCGTTCCGGTCGATGCAGTCATGGGCGTTGCGCAAGGCCTGCTGCAAAGCCGCATCCCCGTGGTCGAATGCGCCCGCCTTCATGGCGAATCCTTCCTTGGCCACAAGGCGGAAATTCATCGTGACGCACTGCGCCACAAGCAGCCCGCCATCGTCGGCGCGGGCTGCGATCCCGGCGCCCTCTCCCTCTTCCGCAGCCAGTTCGCGCTGCTGGCGCCGCGCGGGCATACGGAAACCAGCCTGCACACCGGAACCAGCCTGCACCATACCCTGGCAGCGGCAGGCATCAAGGGAGTGAAACAGGCGCTGGCGACAGAGCTTCAGTCCCTTGAAGGCCGCCGTCAGCGCTATGTCTATGTCGAACTGGAACCGTCGGCCAATGCAACCGAGGTGGAGAACGCCCTCATCAACGATCCCCTCTTTTGCGATGAGGAGACGCGGGTGTTCTCGGTACCCAGTATTGCCGCGCTGGAAGAAACCAACCGGGGCGTGCTGCTGGAACGCCGCGCTGCAGCTGGCCAAACCGGCCATGCGTCCTTCCTGCTGGAAGCCCGCTACGACGAGGCGGGACTGGCTGCGCGGATGATGCTGGCCGCCGCACGCGCATTGCCGTCGCTGCAGGCAGGCGCCTATTCCCTGCTCGATCTGCCGCCCGGCGCGCTGTGGGGCGAACAGCGCCCAGCCGCGGAAAAAGAGTGGATGTAAGCATATCTTTTTGTCATCACTGAAGGAGCGCAACATGAAATCCCGATTCACCGACTTCCACCCCGTCCGTCGCGATCGTCTGGTCCAGGAAACCCGGCACGACGCCTACAAGGCCAAGCACAAGCTGCCGGAACCCACGGTCTGTCCGCAATGCGGTGCCGTATTCCACGATGGCCGCTGGCAATGGCTGGTGAAACCCGTCCAGGCCCATGAGGAAATGTGCCCGGCGTGTCACCGCATTCATGACGACTACCCGGCCGGATATGTGAGCGTGAACGGCCCGTTCTTCAAGGATCACCGCGAGGAGTTGCTGCACCTGGCCAGAAACGAAGAAGCGCACGCCAAGGCCGAGCATCCATTGAAGCGGATCATGAAAATCGAGGACGAGGATGACGGCCTCCTGATTACCACCACCGACATCCATCTCGCCCGCGGCATCGGCGAAGCGCTGCATCACGCCTACCAAGGCGAACTGGAATACCACTACAACGAGCAGGAGAACCTGTTGCGCGTGGTGTGGACACGCTAGGCCGGCGCCGCCCCGTCTGCCCGACAGGCCCATGACGTTTCTTGGGGAGAACCGTTTCATGCATCCCATCACGCTGCGCCTGCCGCTCACGATGCTGCCGCAGCCGGACGAGACGACCTGCGGTCCCACCTGCCTGCAGGCCGTCTACAACTACTGGGGCACGGACGTTCCGCTTGCGGAGGTGATCGACCGCACCCATAAGCTGGAGCATGGCGGCACCTTCGCCATCTTTCTGGCCTGCGATGCCCTGCGCCAGGGCTACCAGGCCACCCTCTACACCTACAACCTGACCGTGTTCGATCCCACCTGGTTTGTGCCGGGGGTGGACATCGCCGAGCGACTGCAGCAGCAGCAGGTGGAGAAGAAGCAGGATGCACGGCTGCAGCGCGTCACCGAGGGCTACCTGGAATTCCTGCGCCTGGGCGGGCGCCTGCGCCTGACCGATCTCTCGCGCCCCCTGATCCGCGGCCTGTTGCGCCGCAATCTGCCCATCATCACCGGCCTCAGTTCCACCTACCTGTATCGCGCGGCGCGCGAATTCGGGCCGGACGACGTGCCGGACGACATTCGCGGCCTGCCGGCCGGCCACTTCGTCGTGATCGCGGGCTACGACCGCAAGAAGCGCAGCGTGCTGGTGGCCGACCCCTACTGGCGCCATCCCTACAACCCGTCGCACGAATACTGGGTCAACATCGATCGAGTGATCGGCGCGGTGCTGCTCGGCATCGTGACCCACGACGCCAATCTGCTTCTGGTCTATCCGCCGCGGGCGGCGCCCCGGGGCGCGCTGTGAGCATCCTCATCGTCGTCGACAACCCGGACGACTGGCCGCTCGACATCCCCGGCGTGAGCGTCGTGTCGGCGCGCGCCTACCTGACCGACCCCGCCTATGGCGAGGGGCGTTCGGTCAAGGCATTCAACCTGTGCCGCTCCTATCGCTACCAGAGTCTGGGCTACTACGTCTCCCTGCTGGCCGAGGCGCGCGGCCACAAGCCGCTGCCCCGGGTGAGCACGATGGAGGACCTGCAATCGCAAAACCTGGTGCGACTGCTCACCGAGAACCTCGACGACCTGGTGCAGAAGTCGCTCGCGCCCATCAAGTCGGATGCATTCGAGCTCAGCATCTATTTCGGCCGCAACGTTGCAATCCGCCACGATGCCTTGAGCCACCGGCTTTTCAGCCTGCTGCAGGCGCCCCTGTTGCGCGCACATTTCGAGCGCCACCGCGAGCATTGGCGCCTGCACAGCGTGCGCGCCATCGCCACCAGCGACATCCCGCCACACCATCAGGATTTCGTGGTGGAGGCCGCCACCGCGTATTTCATGGGGCACCGGCGGCGCACGCACAAGCGTCCTGCACCGCGTTTCGACCTGGCCATCCTGCACGACCCTGACAACCCGGAATCGCCTTCCAACGCACGTGCCCTGCAGAAATTCGAAAAGGCCGCGGAGGGCGTTGGACTCGACGTTGAATTCATCACCCGCACCGATCTTGCGCGGCTGCCCGAGTTCGACGCCCTGTTCATCCGCGACACCACCTTCGCCAATCACTACACCTACCGCTTCTCGCGGAGGGCGACCGCGGAAGGCCTGGTGGTCATCGACGATCCGGACTCCATCCTCAAGTGCAACAACAAGGTCTATCTCGCCGAGCTGCTCGCCCGACACCACATTCCTGCGCCGCGGACGCTGATGGTGCACCGCGACAACGTCGAACAGATCATCCCCAACCTCGGGCTGCCGTGCGTGCTCAAGCAGCCGGACAGCTCGTTCTCCCTCGGCGTGGCCAAGGTGGCGTCGGAGCAGGAATTGTTCGAGCAGGTCAACGCGCTGCTGCAGAAATCCGAACTGATCGTCGCCCAGGAATTCCTCCCCACCGAATTCGACTGGCGCGTCGGCATCCTCGACCGGCGGCCGCTGTTCGTGTGCAAGTACTTCATGGCCGCCGGGCACTGGCAGATCGTCAGGCGCGAGGCGGGACGCAGAGGCTACGAGGAGGGCCCGGTCGAGGCCGTGGCGGTGGCCGAAGCGCCGGAAGAGGTGGTGAAGATCGCGCTCAAGGCGGCCAACCTGATCGGCGACGGCCTTTATGGCGTCGACATCAAGCAGGTGGGCAACCGCTGCTACGTCATCGAGGTCAACGACAATCCCAATGTCGATGCCGGCAACGAGGACGGCGTGCTGAAGGATGCGCTCTACCGCGAGATCATGGGCTCGTTCGTTCGCCGCATCGAAGCACGCAAGCGGGTGAGCACCTGATGCGTACGTCCCCTGCGCTGCACGCGTTTGCGGGCTACGGCATCGAGCTGGAATACATGATCGTGGATCGCCAGACGCTGTCGGTCATGCCGGTCGCCGACGTCCTGCTGCGGGTGGCTTCCGGAAGCAATGGGTCGGACGTCGATCGCGGACGCTTCGGCTGGTCCAACGAGATCGTGCTGCATCTCGTCGAGCTGAAGAACATCCGCCCCGAGCCCACGCTGGAGTTCCTGGTCGCCGGCTTCCAGGCCGAGGTCGGCGTCATCGACCGGCTGCTGGCGCCCCTCGGTGCCCGCCTCATGCCGGGCGGCATGCATCCGTGGATGAACCCCGCTGCCGACACGCGCCTGTGGCCCCACGACCACGCGTCCATCTACCAGGCCTACGACCGCATCTTCGGCTGCCGGCAGCACGGCCAGGCCAACCTGCAGAGCATGCACCTCAACCTGCCCTTCGCCGGCGGTGACGAGTTCGCCCGGCTGCATGCCGCCGTGCGGTTGCTGCTGCCCATCCTGCCGGCGCTCGCCGCGAGCTCGCCCGTTTCCGACAACGTCCCGAGCGGCTATCTGGACACCCGCATGGCGGCCTACAGCACGGCCGTCCAGCGCGTCCCGTCGGTGATCGGCCAGGTGATCCCGGATACCACCGCCAGCCGCGCCGACTACGAGACGCAGGTTTTGGCGCCGATGTACCGCGACATCGCGCCGCTCGATCCCGAGGGCGTGCTGCGGCACGAATGGCTCAACGCCCGCGGCGCGATTCCGCGCTTCGAGCGCAGCGCCCTCGAGATCCGCGTGATCGACGTGCAGGAATGTCCGCAGGCCGACCTTGCCATCGCCGCCGTCGCCACGGCCGTCATTCGGGCGCTCTACGATGGCAAATGGTCGCCGCTCGCCACGCAGCAGGTTTTGGGCACGGATGTCCTGGCGAACATCCTGCACGCCTGCATCCGCGACGCCGAAAGGGCCACGATCGATGATGCCGGCTACCTGCGGCTGCTCGGCTTTCCCGGCCGTTCATGCCAGGCCGGTGAGCTATGGCGGCACCTCGTCGAAACGACCTTGCCGGATCATGGCGGCCCCTGGCACGCGCCGCTGCGTGTGATCCTGGAACAGGGGCCGCTGGCCCGCCGCATTCTGCGGGCGATCGGGGCGGACGCTTCGAAAGCGCATCTGCAGACGGTCTACCGCGCGCTATGCGACTGCCTCGAAATGGGCCGGATGTTCGTGGACTGACGCCATGGCCCAGACAGATCGCGTCCTGATCACCTGCGAGCATGGCGGCAACCGCATCCCGGCGCGCTACCGCGCCCTGTTTGCGGGCTTCGAGGCCCTACTGCACTGCCACCGCGGCTACGACCCCGGCGCGCTGGCCATGGCCCGGAAACTGGCCGGGGTGCTGGACGCCCCCCTGTTCGTCTCCACCACCAGCCGCCTGCTGATCGACCTCAACCGCTCGATCGGCCATCCGAAGCTGTATTCCGAGGCTACCCGGGACGCGCCCACCGCTGTCCGCCGCGAAATCCTGGACAGGCATTACCTGCCCTACCGATCCGTTGTCGAGGCGTATGTCGCCGCAGTGATCGCGCGCGGCAGCCGGGTGATCCACCTCTCATCCCACAGCTTCACGCCGGTGCTCGACGGCAACGTCCGCAACGCCGATATCGGCCTGCTCTACGATCCGGCGCGCGTCGGCGAGGCCGAACTGTGCCGCCGCTGGCAGGCCCGGCTAAAGGCACAGGCACCCGAATTGAAGGTACGCCGCAATTACCCCTATACGGGCAAATCGGACGGTTTCACCGCCTTCCTGCGCCGCCGTTTTCCGCCAGACGCTTATATAGGCATCGAACTGGAAATCAACCAGAAGCATGTATTGCCTGGCGGGCACCGCTGGCGCGCGACGCAGGACCGCGTGGCCGAGACTTTTCACGCTGTCACGCTCGAATGCCAAGGCGCCGAGACGCGGGCATTCCACGAAATCCGGTCGCCTTTGAAATAGGATATTGCTATCCTTAGATTAAAGGCAGGTCCTGATCCAATCACAACATGCGCAGGAGGTTTGATGGCCGTACTTACCCACCCCCAGCTTGAACAGCTGACCCGGAAACTGAAAGCGGATTACCAGGTGCTCTTGCGTGAAGTGCGCGACGAACTGGAAAACTCGGGCGACCAGCATCGCATCGACCTGCTCAACCGCGAGCCGGGCGACGCCGGCGACGAGTCGATGGCGAATGCGCTCGCGGATTTCAACCTGACCATTCTGGATCGCCATATCGACGGAATGCGGGATATCGAGTCCACCCTGCAGCGTATCAAGAATGGCGAATACGGCGTCTGCATTGACTGCGGGGATGAGATCGGCTTCACCCGCCTGCAGGTCTACCCGACCGCCAAGCGCTGCATCGTCTGCCAGGAACAGCGCGAAAAGCAGTACGCACAGGAAGGCCACCCCAAAATGTAAGCACGGCAGAACTGCCCTGCCGCCATTCCAACCCAATGGAGCCACCATGAAAACCCCGCTTCAAATCACCTTCCGCGACACACCCCCTTCCGACGCGCTCGAAGCGCACATCCGCGAGAAGGCGCAAAAACTCGAACAGGTTTTTTCCGACATCATCAGTTGCCGCGTCGTGGTCGAGCAGCCTGCGAAACACCAACACCAGGGCAAGCCGTTCAACATCCACATCGACCTGGGCGTGCCCGGAAAGGAAATCGTGGTGGACAGGCAGGAGAACGAGGATGCCTACGTCGCCTTGCGCGACGCCTTCGACGCTGCCAAGCGGCAACTGGAAGACTACGCACGGCAGTTGTGAGTTGCCCGGTCCGGACGCACAGACATGAATGATCCCTCTGGATCGATGCAGGAGTTGGCCGAACTGATCCGGAGCCTGCGCGACCCGGCCTGCTACGACCACCCCGCCGGTCCGGTGCAGGTGATCGAAACGCATATCTCCTACGTTCTGCTCACGGGCGCGTTCGCCTACAAGATCAAGAAGCCGCTGGATCTCGGCTTTCTCGATTTCAGCAGTCTCGGCAAGCGCCTGCACGCCTGCTGCGACGAAGTTCAGCTCAACCGGCGGCTCGCGCCCGACATCTATCTCGACGTCGTCCCCATCACCGGCACGCCAGCCGCCCCGCGCCTCAACGGCAGCGGCGAGACATTCGAGTACGCCGTGAAGATGCGCCAGTTCCCGCCCGACGCTACGCTCGACCGGTTCGATGCGGCAGGTCGAATGTCGGCGCAACACGTCGAAGCCATCGCCACCGTCCTCGCCCGCTTCCATACGGACGGCTGCGCACGTGCCGGGCAAGACAGTCCATGGGGCAGTCCGGACGCCATCTGGAACCCGGTGGCCCAGAACTTCGCCCCGCTCGCGGCCCACCTCGACGACCCGGCCGACCACGCGCAACTCGACGCCCTGCGGCGCTGGAGCGAGACCGAGCACGCCCGGCTCGCCCCGCTGATGGCAGCCCGCAAGGTCGACGGCTTCGTGCGCGAATGCCATGGCGACCTGCATCTGGGCAACCTCGCCTGGGTCGATGGCCGGCTACTCGTGTTCGACTGCATCGAATTCAACCCCGAGTTGCGCTGGATCGACATCCAGTCCGAGGTCGCGTTCTGCTACATGGACCTGCTGCAGCGCGGCCATGCCGAGTGGGCCTGGCTGTTCCTCAATACCTGGCTGGAGCAGACCGGCGACTATGCCGGGCTCGCCTTGCTGCGCTACTACGCCGTCTATCGTTCACTCGTGCGCGCCAAGATTGCCGCCATCCGCACCGCCCAGACCGCGGGCCCCGAACGCGATGCCGCGTTCGCCGAGATGCGCGCGCTGCTGCATCTGGCGACGACGCTGACGCGCCTCCTGCCCCCCCGGCTCGACATCACGCACGGCCTGTCGGGATCGGGCAAGACCACCGTCACCCGCAAACGGATGCAGGCCCCGGGCGCAATCCGCCTGCGCTCCGATGTCGAACGCAAGCGCCTCGCCGGCCTCGATGCCCTGGCCCGTAGCGGATCAGGCATCGGGCAGCAGCTCTACGGCGCCGATGCCACCCAACGCACCTACGCGTATCTCGCCCGCCTGTCCGGCGCTCTCCTGGATGCCGGCTGGCCCGTCATCGTCGACGCCACCTTCATTGCCCGCTGGCAGCGCGACCTGCTGCGCGAGACGGCGCAATCGCGCGGCGCTGAATTTCATATTCTCGATTTTCCGGTACCCGTCGCCACCCTGCGCGAGCGCATCGTCGAGCGCGCTCGCGCGGGCGGCGATGCGTCGGAGGCCGACCTGTCCGTGCTGCAACATCAGCTCGATACTCACGAACCGCTGGGGCCGGACGAGCTGGCGCACGTTGTACCGATTGAGGCTTAGTGATTCAAACGCAGGTTGCGGGCGACACTAAACGCGCGTCAACCATGCTGCCAAGCCTGTGCCAGGATGAACAGCACATCGCCGACAACGACACCCATGGCCGCCGCCGCGCCGTGCGCAAAACCGGCAGACACCGACGCGGCAACCGTCAGAACGCTCATGCTCGGCACGGCTGCCAGCACCGCCATGGCGCCGAACAACGCAATCCAATTGCCGAATGTCACGCTACGGTCCGTCGACGCGGGCCGATAAAACCCATCCTCGCATCAAAGCGCTCTGCGGCGGTCCCCGTGAGTGCGAATGCAGAAGGGCGCGGTTCAAGTTCGACATCGGCAATGTTGATGATGGGCTTGGCCATGCAGTCTCTCCAATTGTTTCGATGAAATCCCGGGTAGCGGCGCCGATCGCATGCCGGCGGACGGGCAAGGCGCCGGAGCCCGGACGCCAACCGGCGGATGGAACGCGTCCATCTGCATTTTTGAATGATGCCGTTGTTTGGCAGCGTCCGCCACTCTGAAAAAAGGAACTTCTTCAGACCCGATTCCTCTTAAACTGCCGGCAAATTGTCGTCCATTCCGGCCTGCCGCAGCGGGAGGCCCGGTGTTTGCAATACGGGGAAAAACCATGGCCTGTAGCGTTGACGTCCTTAAAGAAGTTCCACTGTTTTCCTTGCTCGACGACGAAGAGCTCGCCGTCCTCGCCAGTCAGGTCGAGTTGCGCAAATTCACGCCACGCCAGCGGATCTTCAAGATTGGCGACCTGAGCGAACGCGCGTTCATCATGGTCTCGGGTTCCGTCGAGGTCACGACCATCGACGAGGACAACCAGGTCGTGCTTCTCGACATGCCCAGCCATGGCGACGTATTCGGCTTCGCCTCGATGCTGGCGCAGACGCCGCACCAGACCGAAGCCACGGCGGTCGAGGAAACTGAATGCATCGAAGTGGATCTCCATGACATCACCGTTCTCCTGAGGAAGAAACCGGACGCCGGCCTGGACCTGATGACCGTCATGGGCAAGCAGTTCCATGCCGCGGAAAGACTGGTCCGCCTCCGCGCCGCACGCAATCCGAATGATGTGATCGAAGAGGCCGAGACGCTGGGGGAGCGGATTGCCGACGTCGTGGCCTCCTTCGGCGGCTCGTGGACGTTCATCATGGCATTTGCCGTGGTCCTTGCCGTGTACTCCGCCATCAACGTCGAACTGGGCAGCAAGGCATGGGACCCCTACCCCTTCATCCTGCTCAACCTTTTCCTTTCGATGCTTGCCGCGATACAGGCCCCCATCATCATGATGAGCCAGAACCGTCAGGACAAGAAAGATCGCCTGCGGAGCGAACTCGATTTCGACGTCAACCGCAGGGCGCATACTGAAATCCAGGGACTCGCCCACAGGATCAACATGCTGCATGACAAGATCGATGATGTCGAGGAAATGGTCCGTACGCCCAAGGCATCATGACCCCGCAGGTGGCTGAATGGATCGTAAGATCCAGCACAACTCTCCCGTCCGGTTCAAAGCCTGATGGTGGCTATTTGCAGCCCGTTCCCTTGAGGACTATCGGCAACGTCGAAATCCAGAATAGTGGCGGAAGGAAGTGGGAGTCGAACCCACCCGGGAGCGACTGACACCCCCAACCGAATTTGAAGTCCGGCCGCACCACCAGGCACGCTTCCCTTCCAATTGAAACCCGATACTCCAGTCGATCGCTTCAGGCAGCATGATCCATCCTGCCGAACAGATTGGCATTGCGCAATCGGTGCGCTTCGCGCACGCGACGTGTGTAGCCCACCCTGTCGAAAAATTCCAGCACCTGCACCGCGCGCTTGCGGCTCAGGCCGCTGCGATCGCGGAATTCGGCGGCACGCGTCTCGCCGCTCATGTGCTCCAGTTCCTGCACCAGGGCCGCCAGTTGCGCCACGCTTTCGGGCAGGTAGAACAGATCGCGCACCACTTGATACAGCTTCCCCTGGCGCGCCTGCTTTTGCAGCAGACGCCGCATCGACGCCTCGTCGCGCCCCGCACGTCGAGCCAGATCGCGCACCCAGGGCGGGTCGAAGGCGCCTTCTTCCAGCCAGGGGAGGATGCGCTGATAGAGCGCATCCTCCTCGCGGCTGAGCGCGACGCTGTGTGTCGGCACATGCAGCCAGGGGCCGCTGCGCTGCAAAACGCCCGTCGTCAGCAATGTGTCCGTCAACGCGGCGAACGCGGCAGCCGGCAGCGCCGGCAGGAACATGCGCCTGGCGCGCGTGGCATCGGGACCCAGCTCGTCTGGGAAACGTTCGTGAAACGCCGCGAGACCGGTGCTCAGCTTGTCTTGCAGGCTCGTCCAGTGCGCGGCGGAAAACGCCCAGGTGGCGTGACCGGCGCGCACGAGCGTGCTGTCGATCGGCAGATGCGCAGCCGGGTCCTTGTCGTTCCAGTGGATGGCGAGCCTGTCCAGATCGAGTCCGCGGAGAGCGAGCAACTGATGCAGCCGTTGCGAGGTGTCGGCGAGATCCAGCGCGGCGAGTTCCGCCAGCCGCAGCGGCGTCTTGCGCTTGCGTGCGGGCGCGTCGGGATCGAGCACCTTGCCGCCGCCGATCGTGTGGCGGGCATCGGCGTCGCGCAGGATGAAGCGGTCGCCATGGAGTGTGCCGAGCGGACGGTCCGTCACCAGCTGCGCCAACGCGCTGCCGCCCGGAGACAGGCTTTTGCCTTCCAGCAGCGCCACGCGCGCCATGACATGCGCCGCGCCCAGGTGCAGATGGACCGGCGCCCAGTGCACGAGGGCCGCAGGCGCCTGCGGCGACAGCGCCAGCAGCACGTCGAACCGTGCGGTCGGTGCGTGCAGGCGCGGTGCCACGATCCAGTCGCCACGCGCGATCTCGTCCTTGCCTGCGCCGTGAAGGTTCAGGGCGCAGCGCTGCCCCGCCTGCCCCCACTGCGCCGGGCGGTTCATCACATGCAGGCTGCGCAGGCGAACCGCTCGACCGGATGGCGTCACCATCAGATCGTCGCCCACCTGGACGCTGCCGGCGAATACGGTGCCGGTGACAACGGTGCCCGCGCCTTTCAAGGTGAAACTGCGGTCGACCGCAAGCCGGAAACCGCCATCGGCTGCCGTCGAAGGCATGGCCTGCGCAGCTTCGTGCAGATGCGTGCGCAGGGCATCGATACCCTGCCCGTCCGGTGCGGCAACCGGAAATACCGGTATGCCTGCGAGCGCCGTTTCGGCCAGCAGTTGACGCAGGTCGCGCTCGACTTCGGCCAGGCGCCCGGGCTCGACCCGATCGATCTTGGTCAGCGCCACGGCGCCGCGTTCGAGGCCGAGCAGGTGGAGAATGTTGAGATGCTCGCGCGTTTGCGGCATCACGCCGTCGTCCGCGGCCACGACCAGCAGGGCAAAGTCGATCCCGGCCGCGCCGGCGAGCATGGTGTGGATGAAACGCTCATGACCGGGTACGTCGACGAAACCCAGCACCCCGCCGCCGGGCAAAGGCTGATAGGCGTAACCCAGTTCGATGGAAATTCCGCGCAGCTTCTCGGCGGCGAGCCGGTCGGTGTCGACGCCGGTGAGTGCATGCACCAGCGTCGTCTTGCCGTGATCGATGTGCCCGGCTGTACCGACGATCATGATGGCGCCGTGATTTCCTTGGAGGTGATGCGGTAGCTGAAGCTCGACGCGTCCAGGCTGTCCAGCATGCCGTCCGCGGTTTCGGCCTGCGGATACATGAGGAACGGCAGCGTGACATCGCGCGAGCCTGGCAGCGGCAGGTCGTGCGCGGTGTTGTAGGCCAGCCAGTTCATCTCCCAGGAACCGAACAGGCGCCTCCTCGCGTCGACCACCATTTCGTCGGTGAGGCTGCGGCCGCCGGGCGGTTCCTCCAGCATCACCTTGCGCACGTCGGCGGGGTCGACCGGCACCCAGCCATGTCCGGAGAGCCACACCTCGGCACGGCAGTGCTGGGCCTTGCTGATGTCGCCGCTCTTGCCCAGGCTCTTGTAGCCGAAGCGCGAATCCGCCACGCGGATGCCGTAGACATCGCGCGCCGGCAGACCGGCGGCGCGTGCCAGGCCGACGTAGAGGGAATTGAGGTCGGCGCATTTTCCCGTCAGGTCGCCGGTTTCCAGCATGAAGCGGATATCGCCGAGGCCGCAGCCGCGGGTCTTCGGGTTGCGCGCCGTGTTGTCGACCACCCACTCGTAGATGGCCCGCGCCTTGTCCTGGTCGGTTTTCGCCATGCGGGTGATGTCGCGTGCAGTCTTCCTGACGATGCCGTCGGTGGGCAGCAGCTTCGTGGCCCGGGTATAGCGGTGGTGCATCGAAGCAGACAGCGGGGCCACCTGCCCGGCACGGGCCAGATCGATGGCGCGGTCGCGCGTGGCGAATCGGCTGGTCACTTCCAGTACCGGCTTTTTCTCCGGCGCCCATTCGTCATAGAGCATGTCGACGCCACGCTTCCGGTCGCGCAGCAGTTGCGCGCGGTCGGCATCGCTTTGCCACAGATTGCCCATGGGCCGGATCCAGTCCTGTTCCTGCATGGAGGGAAGCGGCAGCCAGACGCGGGTTGCACCTTGCGGCTTGAGAACTTCCACTCGGTGTGTCACCTCGAACATTCGCCAGCCATCGTCTGGCGACGGATCGAATGCCGCCATGGCCTGGCTGGCAGGCCACACCGCCCCCGCAGCCATTGTAGCGGAGGTCATCAGGAAATCGCGTCGTTGCATGAACAGTCCTTTCTCTCAAGTGATCAGGCGGCCAACTTAGCGAGCTGGCCGATGAAATCCGCTTCGTCTGCCGCAGAGAGGCAACGCACATCCAGACGCAAGGCACCGTCGGCGATACGTCCGATCACAGGTACGGGCAGGCCGCGCAGGGCCGCTTCGATCTCATGCAGCACGCCGCTTTTCCGGGTGCGGGGCCGCACGACCAGCGCATGGCTCGGCAGGCGGTCGACCGGTAGCGAGCCGCTACCGATCTGCGACAAGGCCGGCTCGGCAGACACGCTCGCCGGCCAGTTGGCAAGCGCCTGTTGCATGCGAGGCAGCAGACGTTCGGCCTGATTCTGGATATCGTCCGGCGGCCGGGTGAGCACATGCAGGGTTGTGAGCCGATCGCCCAGACGGTCGGGATCGCGATACAGGCGCAGAACCGCTTCCAACGCCGCCAGGGTCAGCTTGCCGACGCGCAGCGCGCGCTTGAGCGGGTTCTTCTTGATGCGCTGGATCAGCGCACGGCGGCCCACCAGGATGCCGGCCTGCGGCCCGCCCAGCAGTTTGTCGCCACTGAAACTGACCAGATCGGCCCCGGCGGCGATCGACTCCTGCGGCGTCGGTTCGTGCGGCAGGCCGAAGCGCACCAGGTCGACGAGCATGCCGCTGCCCAGGTCGATCACGAACGGCAGTTCGTGGGCATGCGCAAGCTGCGCCAGCTCCGTCTCCGGCACGCTGGCGGTAAACCCCTGAATGGCATAGTTGCTGGCGTGCACCTTCATCAGCATGGCGCTGCGCGGGCCGATGGCGGCCTCGAAGTCGCGCAGGTGCGTGCGATTGGTGGTGCCCACCTCGACCAGCTTGGCGCCCGCGCGGCTCATGATGTCCGGCACCCGGAAGGCCCCGCCGATTTCCACCAGTTCGCCGCGCGAGACGATCACCTGCTTGCGCATGGCAAGCGTATTGAGCTGCAGGAATACCGCCGCCGCATTGTTGTTCACCACGGTGGCCGCCTCGGCCCCGGTGAGCTCGCACAGCACCGACTCGACGACGTCGTCGCGGTCGCCGCGGCCACCGGTCTCGAGGTCGTATTCCAGCGCACAGGGATGGCGTGCCGCCAGCAGCAGCGCCTCCACCGCTTCTTCCGGCAGCGGTGCGCGTCCCAGGTTGGTATGCAGCACCGTGCCGGTGAGATTGAATACCCGTTTCAGGCGGGATGCATTGTGCTGCGACAAATGCGCGACAAGTTGGGCCGTCACCGCAGGCTCGGTGTAATCGACCCGGTCGCCGCTGCGCGCTGCCTGGCGTGCGCGGTCGAGTACGCTGCGCACGCCGGCAAGCACCGGCTCGCGACCGTATTCGGCAATCAGTGGGGAAACAGCCGTCCAGTTGAGGACGCGATCGATCGAGGGCGGATGGGGGGCGCTATGCACGATAGACAATCCCTTGTTGGTGAGTGGTAAGCAGTAAGCAGTAAGCGGTGAGGGGTGAGCAGTCAGGCGGGTCCGTGGATCAGGTACCAGTTGATTCCGCTGCGGGTGAAGCCCGCCTCGTCCATGAGCAGGTCCAGCGTCAGGGTGGCGAGGTCATCGGCCACCGGGTCGGCCAGCGGATCTTTCTCCTGCTGGACGACTTTCAGATAGGTCTGGCACGCCGGGCAGCTTTCGGCCTGTACGAGCCGGTCCTTCCCTTCCAGATGATAGTAGGCGATGCCGCGGGTGTTGTCGCAGTTGCTGCATTTGGCGCGGACTACATGCCATTCCGAACTGCACAGCACACAATGCAGATAGCGCAGGCCATTCGCGGCCCCGCCGATGCGCACTACCGAACTGACCGGATGCGAGCCGCATACGGGGCACAGATTGGGATGCTCGGGCCGCGCCACGTGCCCGGGATGGAGCTGGCGCGCAAGATGGGTCCAGTGCACCTGCAGGGCGGCGCCGATCACCGGCGCGATGGCGGCATCGAGGTCCTGCGTATTCCCCTCGAGCAGTCGCGTGGCCTGCGCATCCAGCCAGGCATCGTCGCTGCCCGGAATCGATTCCAGTGCCGCCTGGCCCGGCGCCGGCAACCCTGGCTTGACCGCCTGGGCCAGGAGTCGGGCCGTATCGCGCCAGCCTGCCGGCAAGCCGAGGCCGGCAGGCGCCAGCGGCGGCATCTGATACTCGCGGCACTGCGCAAGCCTGTCGGCCGCGGGCGGCTCTCCCGGCGGACTGGCGTCCAGCGCCGCCTGCTGGGCGTGGGCGAGACGCGCGACAAAACGCAGATAGTCGCCGAGGGTGTGGCCTTCGGCGAGCTGATCCAGCCGGCGCGCACGTGTGAGAAACAGATCGGCAGGCGGCAACCGCAATTCGGGAATGTCGCCGGCCGCGGCTTCGATCTCGCCGGGCTGCAGGAGTGTAGTCGTCATGCGCGCATCGATCCTTCCTTGTCATGCATTGCAATCACTTGCCGGTCATCTCGCGATACCAGGCGCGATGATGATGTTTGGCCCAGGCCTCGGAAACCGTGCCGCGCGTCATGGCGCGAACCGAGCCCTTGACCCAGATGGCCGCATAGACGTGCACGATGATGCCGAGAATCATGATCCAGGCGGCCAGTGCATGGACGACCACGGCAATGCGCAATAGCCAGATAGGGAAATACGGCGCAAACCAGGGTTGCCAGACTACGATACCCGACAGCAGTAACAGGGGAATACTCACCACCATAGTCCAGAACAGATACTTCTGTCCGGCGTTGTACTTGCCGATTTCAGGCAATCCCTGGTCGCGATTCCTGATGACATCCCCGATGCGTGCCATCCACTGACGATCGGCAGCCGTGAAATGGTTTAACCGCCAGAATCGCGCCGCCATCGCCATGAAAAACAGGAACATCACCACGCCGATGAAGGGATGCAGGATGCGGGTCCAGGGACCGCCGCCAAACAGATTCGTCAGGAAGAAAAAGGCCGGATGGAACAGCGCCAGCCCCGACAGGCCGGCCAGGACGAAGGCGATGGCCACGATCCAGTGGTTGCTGCGTTCCCGGGCGGTGTAGCGTTGTATAGGCTTGCTCATGATCGCTCCTTGAGGTCAGAAAAGTGAAGGGAAGCGGACGGTTCAATCCGTCTTTTCTTCTTCCTCCACCTCCTTGGGACCTGCCGTCACGTAATGGAAGAAACCGGCAAAGACAGCCAGGCCCAGGCCAAGATTCATGAGCGGCTTGGTCACCCCCTTCCACAGGCTGACCAGCGGGCTGATATTCGGATCCTTGGGCAGATTCGCGTACAACTCGGGCTTGTCTCCGTGTTGCAACACATACATCACGTGCGTACCGCCAACCCCCTTGGGATCGTACAGCGCCGCATTGCTGTAGCCGCGCTCCTTGAGATCGGTGATGCGGCCCTCGGCGTGGTGGATCATGTCAACCTTGGAGCCGAACACGATCGCCCCGGTCGGGCAGGTCTTCACGCAGGCCGGCTCCAGCCCCACCCCCACGCGGTCGGAACAGAGCGTGCACTTGTACGCCTTGTTGTCCTTCTTCGAAATGCGCGGAATATTGAAAGGGCAGCCGGTGATGCAATAGCCGCAGCCGATGCAGTTCTCCTCGTGGAAATCCACGATTCCGTTCGAGTACTGAACGATCGCACCTGGCGACGGACAGGCCTTGAGGCAGCCCGGGTCGGCGCAATGCATGCAGCCGTCCTTGCGGATCAGCCATTCCAGCCGGCCCTGTTCCACCTCCACCTCGGAGAAGCGCATCACGGTCCACGATTGATCCGTGAGATCGCGGGGATTGTCGTAGACACCGACGTTGGTGCCGACCTCGTCGCGCAGGTCGTTCCATTCCATACACGCCACCTGGCACGCCTTGCAGCCGATGCATTTCGAGATGTCGATCAATTTTGCAACAGGGATCGCTCCCTCAATGCGCACATGGGGCGAAGGGGTGGTGGTGGCGGAGCGGGCCTTGATGTCGAGTGATTGCAGTGCCATGGCCGCCTCCTAAACCTTCTCGATGTTCACGAGGAACGCCTTGAATTCCGGCGTCTGGGTGTTGGCATCGCCCACGAAGGGTGTGAGCGTGTTGGTGATGTAGCCATTCTTGGTCAGCCCCATGAACCCCCAGTGAATCGGCATGCCCACGGTATGCACTTTCCGTCCCTCGACGTCGAGCGTACGCACGCGCTTGGTCACCACCGCCACCGCGACGATGAAACCGCGCTTGGACCTTACCCGGACATGATCGCCATCCTTGATGCCCTTCTCCTTGGCCAGGTCCTCGCCGATTTCCACGAACTGCTCCGGCTGGATGATGGCGTTGAGCCGCGCATGCTTGGTCCAGAAGTGGAAATGTTCGGTGAGCCGATAAGTGGTGCCCACATAGGGGACCTGGTCCGGCTTGCCGAAGCTTGCCCAATCCTCCTTGAACACCCGCGCGGCAGGATTTGCCCGTGCCATCTCGTTCTTCGGATGCATCGGATTGTTCGCCAGCGGCGATTCCATCGGCTCGTAGTGCTCGGGGAAAGGGCCCTCCGCCATCTTGTCCACCGCGAAGAAGCGCGCCACGCCTTCAGGGTTCATGATGAAGGGATTCATCCCGTCTTCCGGCGGAGAGTCCGGCTTGAAATCCGGAATGTCGGCCCCCCCCCACTTGCCGCTGGCGGCATCCCAGGCAATCAGCTTGCGCGTCGGATCGTAAGGCTTGCCGCTCGGGTCGCACGAGGCACGGTTGTACAGCACGCGCCGGTTGGCCGGCCAGGCGAACGCCCAGTTCAGCGTCTGCCCGATGCCGTAGGGATCGCTGTTGTCGCGCCGCGCCATGAGGTTGCCCTTCTCCGACCAGGCGCCGGAGAAGATCCAGCAGCCGCAGGACGTGGAGCCGTCATCGCGCAATTCGGCGAAGCCGTTCAACTGCTCGCCGGCCTTCACCAGGACCTTGGCCGGATCCTTCGGGTCGGTGACGTCCTTCAGCGCCTTGCCGGAGTACTCCTTCGCCAGTTCCTCGGGCGACGGCGCCTCCGGCTGGCGATGCTTCCAGGTCAGGTTGAGGATGGGGTCGGGGAAAGCCCCGCCGCCCTTCTTGTACAGGTCGCGCAGCCTGAGGAAGATGCCGGCCATGATTTCCTGATCGCCCTTGGCGTCGCCCGGCGGTTCGGCGGCCTTCCAGTGCCACTGCAGCACACGGCTGGAACTGACCAGCGAACCGTCTTCCTCCGCGAAGCAGGTGGAAGGCAGACGGAATACTTCAGTCTGGATCTTGGCCGGATCGACGTCGTTGTATTCGCCGTGGTTCTGCCAGAACTCCGAGGTCTCGGTGGCCAGCGGGTCGATGATCACTAGAAATTTGAGCTTGGCGAGCGAGCCGGACACTTTCACCTTGCAAGGTGCCGAGGCCAGCGGGTTGAAGCCCTGGCAGATGTAGCCGTTGACCTTGCCCTGGCTCATGTTCTCGAACACCTGCAGCAGGTCGTAGCCCTTGTCGAGCTTGGGCAGCCAGTCGTAGCACCAGTTGTTTTCCGCGGTGGCGGCGTCGCCCCACCATGCCTTCATGTTGCTGACGAAGAACTTGTTGTAGTTCTGCCAGTAAGAGAGTTGGCCCGGGCGCAGCGGCTTGGAGGCACGCTTCTCGACGTAGGCCTTGTAGTCCTGCTCGGCATCATTGGGCAAGCTCATGTAACCCGGGAGCAGGTTGGACAGCAGCCCCAGATCGGTCAGCCCCTGGATGTTGGAATGGCCACGCAGCGCGTTCATGCCGCCGCCTGCCACGCCGATGTTCCCCAGCAGCAATTGCACCATCGCGCCCGTACGGATGTTCTGCGAGCCCTGCGAGTGCTGCGTCCAGCCGAGCGCGTACATGATGGTCATGGTCTTGTTGGGCGCGGCGGTGCCGGCGATCATCTCGCACACCTTGAGGAAGGCCTCCTTGGGGGTGCCGCAGATGGATGACACTACGTCCGGCGTGTAGCGCGCGTAGTGCGCCTTCATCATCTGATACACGCAGCGCGGGTTTTGCAGCGTCGGGTCGGTGACGACATAGCCGTCGGCGCCTACCTGGTAGCCCCAGGTGGACTTGTCGTAGCTGCGTTTCTCCGGGTTGTAGCCGGAGTAGATGCCGTCATTGAACGCGAATTCGTCCTTCACCAGGAAACTGAAATCGGTGTAGGTCTTCACATATTCGTGATGGATCTTGTCGTTGCTCAGCAGATAGTTGATGACACCGCCGAGGAAGGCGATATCCGTACCGGCACGGATCGGCGCGTAATAATCCGACACCGCGGCCGAGCGCGTGAAGCGCGGGTCAACCACGATCAGCCTGGCCTTGCGATGCGCCTTCGCTTCGGTCACCCATTTGAAGCCGCATGGGTGCGCCTCGGCAGCATTGCCGCCCATGATCAAAACCAGGTCCGTGTTCTTGATGTCAACCCAATGGTTGGTCATCGCACCGCGGCCAAACGTCGGGGCAAGACTTGCCACCGTCGGACCGTGTCAGACACGCGCCTGGTTATCGAATGCGAGCATCCCCAGGCTGCGCGCGATCTTCTGCGTCAGGTAGCCGGTTTCGTTGCTGGAAGCGGAAGCTGCGAGCATGCCGGTGGACACCCAGCGGTTCACAGTTTCACCCTTGTCGTTCTTGGCGATGAAGTTCTTGTCGCGGTCGTCCTTCATCAGCTTGGCGATACGCGTGAAGGCGTCATCCCAGGAAATGGGCGTCCATTCCTTGCTGCCGGGCGCACGGTATTCGGGCTGCGTGAGCCGGCCCGGGCTGTGTACGAAATCCAGCAGACCCGCCCCTTTCGGGCAGAGCGTGCCACGGTTCACCGGATGATCCGGATCGCCTTCGATATGCATGATTTCGCCAGGTGCGTTTTTGGCCTTGTCGCCCAGGCTGTAGATCAAAACGCCGCAGCCTACCGAGCAATAGGGGCAGGTGTTGCGGGTTTCGGTGGTGCGTGCCAGCTTGAACGCCCGTACTTCCGCCAGGGCCTCGCCGGGCGCGAATCCCAGCGCAACGAGGCTGGAGCTGCCGACCCCCGCTGCGCATATCTTGAAAAACTGTCTCCGGGTCACTTGCATCTCGGTCCTCCATTCTCGTGAATTCAGGCACGCATGGAAAAACTATAGAAACAAAACATCCCCTTACAAATATTATTTATCGATCGCCGCCATATAAAACGTTCGAGCGATGGGCAGGAAGCCGCCTGCCATGCACCCGGCGGCGTCGTGAGCCCCTGATTCCTGGATATTCGGCACCCGTCCCGCGGCGAAATGCAGCCCGATCCGATTGCGGGGCGGCAGAAGTGCGCTAGCGCCCGTCCTCGCCGCTGTCGCTGAAATCGCCCAGCGGCCGCTTGAACGTATAGTCCACCGGCCGGAGGATCAGTTGCCGTGCCGACGTTTCCACACTGCCGCTGGGGATGGTGAAAGGCAGTGCCACCACGGTCAGCACCGTCCCCACCACCGTGGCCGCCAGTCCCAGCGGCCGCATGACCACCGCGTCCACCACCATGTCGGTAGTCTTGTCGCCGCTGACGGTGCCATCCTGCTGGGCGAGCGCGGAGATGGGCATCAGGCCGAGGGCCGCGGCCAGCAGGGCGGAGGCCAGCCCATTACGCAGGGCAGCGCTCATGCCTTGCCCTGCGGCAGGCCCACGCCTGCCGACACCAGATAATCGCGCACATGCCGCAACTCCTGCTTGCTGCAGGTATTGCTGTTGTGCGGGCGGTGCAGGAAACCTTCCACGCCGTTCAGCACCACGCGGAAGCTCGCACCATGGTGCGGTTCCACGTTGGCACCCAGATGCGCCAGCATCGCTTCCACCTCGCGCCAATGGACGTTGCCGCTGACCGGCCCCTCGAAAATCGCTCGCAACAAATTCTCGTGCTTGTGACTCATGAACAATGACTCGCGACATTCAACATTTCCCCAGCATAGAACTGCCAACGCCCGACGTGAAGGGAAAATGGCGCCGGGACACGTCAGGACATGCGCAGGAACGCGTCCATCGCCGCCGGTGCCAGTGGCCGGCTGATCAGGTAGCCTTGCACTTCGCTGCACCCGGCCTCGCGCAGGAACGCCAGTTGCTCCGCCGTTTCCACGCCTTCGGCGATGATGCCCAGCCGCAGGCTGCGCGCCAGCTGGATGATGGCGCTGACGATGGCGGCATCATCCGGGTCGGTGTGGATGTCGCGCACGAAAGACTGGTCGATCTTGAGCCGGTCGACGGCGAAACGCTTGAGATAGCTGAGCGAGGAATAGCCCGTGCCGAAGTCGTCGATCGCCAGCCGGATGCCCAGGGCTTTCAGCTGCCGAACCGTGTCCAGGGTGTTCTCCACATCCTGCAGCAGGATGGATTCGGTCAGTTCCAGTTCCAGCAGCTGCGGCGGCAGCCCGCTGCGCGCCAGCGCGCCCGCCACGGTCTCGATCAGGCCGGCACGACGAAACTGCAGGGCCGACAGGTTGACCGACATGGTGATATCGGGCAATCCCGCCTGCCGCCACGTCTGGGCCTGCCGGCAGGCTTGTTCGATCACCCAGGCGCCGATGGGCACGATCAGGCCACTGTCTTCCGCCACCGGGATAAAACGGGCCGGCGATATGTCGCCCAGTTCCGGGTTGTGCCAGCGCAGCAGCGCCTCCACGCCGGTCACCTTGCCGCTGTCGGCATCCAGCTGCGGCTGGTAATGCAACTGCAGTTCGGCCCGGTAGAGCGCCTGGTGCAGACGGTTCTGCAGCATCAGGTGCTCGCGGGCCTGCCGGTTCATGCGATCGTCGAAGAAGCGGTAGGTATTGCGGCCCGCGTCCTTGGCGTTGTACATGGCCGTATCGGCCTTCTGCAGCAGGCTGTCGAAATCGCTGCCGTCCTGCGGATACATGGCGATGCCGATACTGCAGGATGCGTTCATCGCATGGCCGTTGATCTCCACCGGCTCGGCCAGCAACCTGAGGATGTCTGCCGCGACGCGTTCCACCGTTTCCATGTCCGGGATTTCGCTGAGCAGCAGGATGAATTCGTCGCCGCCCTGGCGGCTGATGGTGTCGCTGTCGCGCGTGCTGTGCATCAGCCGCTTGACGGCCTCCAGCAAGAGCTGGTCGCCCGCAACATGTCCCAGGGTATCGTTCACCCGCTTGAAATTGTCGAGGTCGAGGAACAGCATCGCCACCCGACTCTGCGACCGTTGCGCCCTGGCCAGCGCCTGCTCGAAACGGTCGCGCAGCAGCACGCGGTTAGGCAGGCCGGTCAGGACATCGTGATGGGCGAGAAATTCGATGCGCGCTTCCGCCTGTCTGCGCTCGGTAATATCCTGGCAGGCACCGTACAGGCGGTTTCCGGCCTGGCCGTCTTCCGCCTCCACGGCCAGCGTATACGCACGGATGTAATGGATGGCGCCGTCTTTTGCCAGGATGCGCAGCTCGCATTCGCTGCGCTGCCCCGTCGCGAGATGGGCAATATTGCGATCGAATTCGGCGAAATCATCCGGGTGGACGAGATGGCGCCAGCAGCCTTTCGCCATGATTTCATCCAGCGAATAACCGAAGATCTGATCCGCTGAAGTCGTCGCCCAGTCGATGATCAGCTCCCCTTCTGCCGTCTGCATGCAGGAGTACAGCAGGTCGGTCGACACGCTGGAAATCAGGCGGTAGCGCTCCTCGCTCTCGCGCAGCGCCTGCTCCATCCGTTTGCGTTTGCTGATGTCGATGAAGTTGACCACGGCCCCCACCAGCTGGCCGTTGCGGTACATGGGATGGGACCAGTATTCGACCGGGAAGCTGGTGCCATCCTTGCGCCAGTGCACTTCGCTGTCCACATGGGTGGACTTGCCCTCCAGGGTGGAACTGCGAATGTGACATTGCTCCTTCGGATAGGGACGCCCGTCCGGATAGCTGTGGTGGATCAGGGCATGGATACCCTGGCCGAGGACTTCCGCCTGCGTGTAGCCCAGCATGTCGAGACAGGCCGGATTCACGAACGTGCAGATGCCCTGGTTGTCGACCCCGAAAATCGCCTCGGGGGATGCGTCCAGCAGCAGGCGAAAACGCTCCTCGCTCTCGCGCAGCGCGGCCAGGGCCGCACGATGGCCCATGGCCACGCCGAGGTCGGCGGCCAGCTTCTCCAGCAGGATCACCTTTTCCGGGCCGAACGCATGGGGCTCTTCGCTATAAACCGTCAGAGCGCCGATAACCCGTCCATACGCCCGCAACGGCGTCGCAGCCGAAGATCGATAACCATGGATGAGCGCACGTTCCCGCCACGGCGCAAACTGCAGATTGGTCTCGGTGTCGTCGTTGATCGCCGTGATGCCCAGGCGTATGGCGGTCCCTGTGGGCCCCTGGCCCAGGGGAGAATCATCGCAGCGGATTTCCGCCTTGGGCAGATACGTATTCTCGAAGCCCGCCTCCGCCACCGAATCGACCGTGACGCCATCCTTATTCACCAGACCGACCCAGGCCATGCGGAACAGATCGTCCCGCACCAGTTCCTGACAGATGCGAGCCATCAGTTCGTGCTCGGGCCGCTCAGCCACCAGCATTTCGTTCACCGCCGCGATGATCTGCAGCAACAGATTGCGCTGCCGCATGACCAGCGCCTCGCGCCGCTGTTCGGTCACTTCGCGCAGGCTGCCGACCATGCGCAGCGGAGTGCCCTCGGCATCACGCTCCACGACCTCGCCCCGGTTATGGAGCCAGATCGAGGTACCGTCGGCGTGCCGGATTCGATGTTCGCGATCGAACACTGCCTTGTCATCGAGACAGGCCCGAATTGCCGTCATCACGCCTGCCCGATCCTGCTCCTGCAGGCAGGCAATGGCCTCCTGCCAGGTATGCTCCGACTGCTGCACGTCCAAACCCATCAGGCGCGCCCACTGCGGGTTGTGCCGCACCCGCCCGCTACGCAAATCCCAGTCCCACACACCTTCGCCAAGGAGCGCCACGGCATAGGCCTGTTCGCTCCCGACGGGTTGTCGTTTGCCGGCCTTGCCTGCCTTCCTCTCGGCGGCGGGATCACGCCCTTCCGCCAGCACCGCCCGGGCGGCACAGCGGCGGCGCCTTGCCTCGCCCAGCGTCACCTCCGGGTATACCCCCAGGGCCAGGGTCTTACGTTTGCCGCCAAAACGGTAATCCAGCCGCCAGTAACGCGAACCATCGGGATTCAGCAGCAGATACATGCCGCCGCCGTCTGCCAGCTTGAGCGGCTTGGCCGCTGGACGCGTCTGGCGGATACGGCGATCAGTAAGAGGTGTAGCGGTACGGGCCATGACGGGGCAGGATGATTACATGACGTTGCCATCATACCGACAGATGCCGTCTGGTGTACCGTCAAAAACATTCATGGAAGACAGTATGAATTACAGCATATCCATACAGGGATGCAGGGTTTGCCACATCGACCAGCGCGCCCATTGATCCGCCCGCTTGTCCGTTTCCTATACTGGATGCTCGAATTTTCCACCTGCCTGGCGACCTCACCAGGCAAGCCAATCGACGCGGCGGTCCGAATCCGCGACGGCCCCGCAGATCCAGTCATCGCGGCGTGGACAAGGAGACAAGCATGAGTACCGTCGTGAATGAAGTCCTGACTGCCAACCAGCGCTATGCGTCCAATTTCGGCAATAAAGGCAGCCTGCCCATGCCGCCGGGCCGACACTTCGCCATCCTCACCTGCATGGACGCCCGCCTCGATCCGGCCCAATATGCCGGGCTCGCGGAGGGCGACGCCCACGTCATCCGCAATGCCGGCGGCCGCGCCAGCGATGACGCCATCCGCTCGCTGGTCATTTCCTACAAGCTGCTGGGTACCCGCGAGTGGTTCGTCGTCCACCACACCGACTGCGGCATGGAAACCTTCACCGACGACGTCATGCGCAAGCTGCTGCGCAGCAGCCTCAAGACCGCCAGCGTCGACGCCAGCGGCTGGCACGATGCGGGCGGCGGGGGCGGTTCGCCCGAAGGCGAGCACATCAGTTGGCTCACCATCCCCAACCAGGAGCAGAGCGTGCTCGAGGACGTGCAACGCATCCGCAACCATCCGCTGGTACCCGGAAACATCCCCATCTACGGCTATATCTACGACGTGAAGAGCGGCAAGCTGGTCGAGGTGCCAGCTGCCACTGCGGCAGGCCGGGCGCGATAGCAGCAGTGGGCGGCGGCGGTTGGCGCACAGCCTTCCGCCGCCTCACCGCGTGCCGGGCGTATCGTGCGGATGGCAACCCGCTCCTTTGACGAGGCCACCTCAAGAACCGCCTCAGGCCCACCACTTTTTTATCGCGGTACCACGCGGGCGTTCTCGCCGCTGCCCTCAACGCGCACGCGCATGCCTTCCCGCAGGCGGCCATCCGTCGGCTGCGTAATCGTGACGCGCCCCCCGGTTACCATGTCAACGGTGACTCGCTGTGCCTCCTTTTTAGCGATTTTGCTCTGGGCATAGGTACCTGCCGCACCGCCCAACACCGCACCCGCCACCGTGGCCGTGGTACTGTCGCCCATTCCCGAGCCAAGCAGGCCGCCCGCCACCGCCCCTACGGCCGTACCCACCCCGAGCTTGTACTTGTCGTCCACCTGGATATTTTCCAGTTGGGCAATGGTCCCGTTACGGTCCGACTGGCTCGCGGTCGTGCCGCCGGTCTCACCGTATTTCGTTCCGCCCAGGCTGCCCATCTCCGCACAGCCCCCGATCAAGGCGAGCGACAACAAGACCGGCAATGCAATCCGGTGGTTCATGTTCGACTCCTCAAACTTTCCATAACAGTCCAGTATAGGAAACCGCCGCACGCCCGCGCCTGGTTCGGGAAGATTGATGCGCTGCTTTCCAATAGAATCCCGAGGGACATTCCTATCCTTACTCCACCCTCCATGAACGATCTGATCCAACGAATCGGTCTCGACTTCCTTGCCTCGTCCTGGCTCCCTCAGGTGCTGACGATCCTCGGCGCCGTCACCCTGGTCAACATCGGCGCCCACTACCTGCTGCGTCGCATCGAAAAAATCGCCGCACGCACCGCAACCGTCTGGGACGACGCCCTGATCAAGGCCACGCGCAAACCCCTCACGCTCGTTCTGTGGGTGACCGGCGCAACCTACGCCATCCAGATCGTGCATCAGCATCTCGGTACCCCCGTCCACGACGTCGTGCTGCCGGCCCGCAACACGCTTGTCATCATCGCGCTAGCCTGGTTCCTGCTGCGGCTGATCCGACATGCTTCCCACAACGCCCTTGCCCGCAGCGCGGCGATGGAAACCGGGATGGACTACACCACGGTCGACGCCCTCTCCAAACTGGGTCGTTTCTCGGTTGTTGTCCTCGCAGCCCTGGTCATTCTGCAAACCCTCGGATTCAGCATCTCCGGCGTGCTGGCGTTCGGCGGCATCGGCGGCATTGCCGTCGGCTTCGCCGCCAAGGACATGCTGGCCAACTTCTTCGGCGGCCTCACCATCTACCTGGACCGGCCGTTCACGGTGGGCGAATGGATCCGCTCGCCCGACCACCAGATCGAGGGCACGGTGGAATACATCGGCTGGCGCCACACCCGCGTGCGCGCCTTCAACAAGAACCCGATCTATGTGCCCAACGCGCTGTTCACCACCATCGTGGTGGAAAATCCCACCCGCATGACCAACCGGCGCATCAAGGAAACCATCGGCATCCGCTATGCCGACCTCGACAAGATGGCCCCCATCGTCGCCGACGTGAAGGCCATGCTGCAGAGCCACCCCGAGATCGACAGCGGCGCCACGCTCATCGTCAACTTCAACCAGTTTGCCGCGTCGTCGCTGGATTTCTTCATCTACACCTTCACCAAAACCGTCGAGTGGGTGCACTACCACGAGGTCAAGCAGGACGTGCTGCTGAAAATCGCGGCCATCATCCAGACGCATGGCGCGGAGATCGCCTTCCCCACCCGCACCGTGCATCTCGAATCCGCCGCCGAAGAGGCCGCGGCCGACTAGCGGCACGCGCCGCTCGCGGCGGCTTTTCCGGGCGGCGCGGACCACGTGCTCGCCTGCAGCCCAGTCCAGCCGCGGCGGCAGGTCGCCCGCCTTGCCAAGACGTGCCCCGCTCCTCATACTGGCCTGACGAATTGGTCTTTTGGTCAGTCTCCTCCTGCCCCCAGCGGGCACTCTGTCGGCTTTCCTCATTGGCATCATTACCGCGCGCCCGGGCGCGGCTGCCGCAGTTCCACTGCGATCTTTCGCCTATCCACCCATGCCAGCGCACGGCTTCATCGTGCCCCGGTCATCATGAGGAATCACGCCATGGCAAAAGAAGAACTTGTAGAAATGGAAGGCGTCGTCAACGAAGTCCTCCCGCAAACCCGCTTCCGCGTCACGCTGGACAACGGCTTTGAAATCACCGCCTACGCCTCCGGAAAAATGCGCAAGCACCGCATCCGCATCCTGGCCGGCGACAAGGTCACCATCGAAATGTCGCCCTACGACCTCACCAAGGGCCGCATCAATTTCCGCCACAAGGACACCCACGTCCAGGCGCCACGGCCGGCCACGTTCAGAAAATTCAACTGATGCAAGGGCAGGCGGGCATGCATGAAACCGATTCGCCCGCCTCACCCGTGCGCGAAGTGGCCAAGCCGCATCCTGTCGGCGTCTGCAAGGCCTGCGGCGCCATCACCTACCGCAAGGAATCCGTCGGCCAACGCTGCATCCGCATCCGGCGCGGGGCGCGCTGCAGCGGCATCGTTGCCGTCGCCACGCGCGACGCCTGCTGGAAACAATGCACGAGTTGCAACGGCACCGGAAAACGTGACACCGCGCCCTGCACCTACTGCCGTGGCATCGGCTGGAACCTGGCCAAACCGTGGAGTCTTTGACACTGCGCACAATCGAACCCGCCGATCACAGCGTCGGACTCCCGGGTAAACCCACTTCACCCCAGTTTCTCCTCATCCGGCCGTGAGTGGTTCGCGGTATCCCGGCATGGCTGTCGGGCGGCGGTGCTTGCTGGAGCGGTACGCCATACGAGGAAGGGGTGGGTGCGGGGTGCGGGATGCGCATTGCACTATGCTGATACAGGAGGATCAATCCTCCTGACCAATTCGCCCATCTGATCGGCCCGCGAGGCCGCGTATTCGGGGGACGGCGAGTTTGCGTCGCAGTCGAGAAGGTACGAACCCTGGCAGCCGTTTCCCCCATGGGGCCGCTGCCCGGTCCATCCAGGAATCGGCTCCGGTAAGGGAATGCTCCACCACATGAAAACCAGCGACAGTCGTTTCTCCCGTTGCATTCTCCAACTCAGAGCAAACCTGCGCGACGGCGGCATCCCCATCCAGCAGTCCTTCGATGAGCCGCCGCTACGCGCGGAATTGTTCAATGCCGACCAGATGGAGCAGCGCGGCAAGCGGCTCGCTGCCATGCACACGTTGACGCAGGAACGCCCGCACGATCAGATCCTGCCGCGTCTGGCGGCGAATGAAGCGATCCTGATCGGCGTCTGCGGCCGGCTCACGGCAGCGGTGAAAGCCAACCAGCAGATCACGCCGGCCAGCGAATGGCTGCTCGACAACTTCTATCTGGTCGAGGAGCAGATCCGCACTGCCCGGCGCCACTTCCCCAAGGGCTACAGCCGGGAACTGCCGCGATTGATGAACGGCCCTTCGGCTGGATTGCCGCGGGTGTATGACATCGCGCTGGAAGTCATTTCGCACGGCGACGGCCGGGTGGACGCAGAAAGTCTCAGTCGTTTCGTCGCCGCTTACCAGACGGTCAGTCCGCTCAAGCTGGGCGAGTTGTGGGCCATCCCCATCATGCTGCGGCTGGCCTTGATCGAGAACCTGCGTCGCGTTGCCGTTCGTATCGCCGCCGGCCGGGTCGACCGCGATATCGCAAGCAGCTGGGCAGAACTGATGACGACCACCGCTGAGAAAGATCCGAAAAGCCTGGTGCTGGTGATCGCGGACATGGCGCGCTCGCATCCGCCAATGTCGACCCCATTCGTATCGGAATTCACGCGCCGGCTGCAAGGGCGAGGCCTTGCCCTTGCATTGCCGCTGACCTGGATCGAGCAGGTTCTGGCCGAGTCGGGACAGACCATCGAGCAAATGGTGCAATCGGGGAACCAGCAGCAGGCCGCCGACCAGGTTTCGATCAGCAACAGCATCGGCAGCCTGCGCTTCCTGGGCGCATTGGATTGGCGCGAGTTCGTCGAAACCATGAGTATTGTCGAGCGAACCCTGCGCGACGATCCCGCCGGTGCCTACGCGGGGATGGACTTTGCCAGCCGCGACCGCTATCGCCATGCGATCGAAAAAATCGCGAAGCGGAGCCCGCTCCCGGAGGCCGAGGTGGCCCGGAGCGCGATCCAGCTCGCCCGGGAAGCACAGGCCGCGCCGCCTGGCGTCGACGCGCGCATGACGCATGTCGGCTATTACCTGGTTGGCCGGGGCCTGGACACACTCGAAGCGCGGTCGCAGATGCGCCATTCTGCCGCGGGCATGCTCGCAAATCTGGTGAAACCGCGTCCATTGGCCGTGTATCTCGGTGCGATCGCGCTGCTCACGCTGCTCTTCAGCGCAGGCCTGCTGGCAATGGCGCATGCCCAGGGCGTATCCATCGACTGGCTGTTGCCGACCGGTCTGCTGGCACTGCTGTCCACCAGCCAGCTGGCGCACGCGCTGGTGAATTGGGTGGCAACCTTATGGGTGCCGCCGCAGCCGCTGCCACGCATGGATTTCTCCGCAGGGATTCCCGCGCAATCGCGGACGCTGGTCGTCGTACCGACGATGCTCACCGATCCCCAGAACGTCGACGACCTGGTCGAGGCGCTGGAAGTGCGCTTTCTGGCGAATCGGGACAGCAATCTGTATTTCGGCCTGCTGACCGATTTTCGCGATGCGAACGAAGAAATGCTGGCGGGGGATGAACCGCTGTTGCAACTGGCGCAGACACGCATCGAGGCGCTGAACGAAAAATATGGCGGGGGAACGAGCCTGTTTTTTCTCTTTCACCGTCCGCGCCGCTGGAATCCGCAGGCGCGTGTCTGGATGGGCTACGAACGCAAGCGCGGCAAGCTGTCCGACTTGAATGCCTTGCTGCGCGGCGACACCCACGATACGGCCGGCGAACGGTTCTCGCGCATCGTAGGCGATACAACCTGCCTTCTGGACGTCAAGTACGTCATCACCCTGGACACGGACACGCAGCTCCCGCGCGACGTTGCACGCGAATTGGTGGGAGCCATGGCGCATCCGCTGAATCGTCCCCGCTACGACGAAAAACTGCAGCGCGTGAGCGAGGGTTACGGCATTCTCCAGCCGCGCGTCAGCGTGAGCCTGGCAGGCGCAAACCGCTCGCGCTACGCGCGCCTGCACGGCGGCGAGCCGGGCATCGACCCTTATACCCGTGCCATCTCGGACGTCTACCAGGACGTGTTCGGTGAAGGCTCGTTTATCGGCAAGGGCATCTATGAGGTGGACACGTTCGAGCGGGGGCTGAACGATCGTTTTCCCGAGAACCGCATTCTCAGCCACGACCTGCTGGAAGGCTGTTATGTGCGTGCCGGCTTGTTGAGCGACGTGCATCTGTATGAGGATTACCCGGCGCATTACAGCATGGACGTGAGCCGCCGTCATCGCTGGATACGCGGCGATTGGCAATTGCCAGGATGGCTGTTGCCGCGCGTTCCCGGGCCCGGCAAGCGCCGGCTGAAGAACCCGCTGTCGTGGCTATCGCAATGGAAACTGTTCGACAATCTGCGGCGCAGCCTCGTGCCCATGGCAGTGACGCTGCTGCTGCTGTTGGGCTGGACGATGCTCGACTCGCCCGGATTATGGACCCTGGCAGTCATCGGCATCTTCCTGATCCCGCCTCTGATTGCCTCGGTGGTGGAACTCTTCCACAAGCCGCAGGAGGTGCGACCGGGTCAGCATCTGGCCACCATGCTCGACGCGGCCAGCCAGCGCCTGACGCAGGCGGCCTTCACCCTGGCCTGCCTGCCCTTCGAAGCCTGGTTCAGCCTCGACGCGATCATGCGCACGATCGCACGCATGCTGTTCAGTCGCCGCCGGCTGCTCGAATGGAATCCATCAGGCGAGGCAGCACGCAGCAATCGCACCGACTTCGCCGCCGTTTTGCGCGCAATGTGGATCGCCCCGTCGATCGCCCTTGTCACCCTGCTCGTTCTCCTGCTGTTCAAGCCCATGGTGCTGTTGGCGGCGGCCCCCATCCTGCTGCTATGGCTGGCCTCGCCTGCGATCGTCTGGTGGACCGGGCAGCCGCTCGCGCGCCGCGAAGCGCAGCTGACACCCGAGCAGACCGTCTTCCTGCGGAAAGTGTCGCGCAAGACCTGGGCATTCTTCGAGACGTTTGTCGGCCCGGAAGATCATTGGCTGCCACCCGACAACTATCAGGAATATCGCGGCGCCGCCGTGGCGCATCGCACCTCGCCAACCAATATGGGGATGGCGCTGCTCGCGAATTTGACGGCCTACGACTTCGGCTATATCCCGGCCGGACAACTTGTCGAGCGCACGGCACATACGCTCGACACCATGAACAATCTGGCACGGTATCGCAACCACTTCTTCAACTGGTACGACACGCAAACGCTCCAACCGCTGCATCCGTCTTATGTGTCGACGGTGGACAGCGGCAACCTTGCAGGCCACCTGCTGACCTTGCGGGTGGGCCTGCTCGCACTTGCCGACGACAGGATCGTGGGCGCATCCTGGCTCGACGGGTTGCACGACACGCTGAGGGTTTTGGTGGAGGCTGCGGGAAGTCACCCAACTGGACTGCTTGCCCGATTGCAGGCGGATATCGAGGCAGCAAGCCAAGCGGGTCCCACCACGCTCGCACTGGCATGGCAGTACCTCGACCAGTTGGCAAAGCGCGCATCGGAGTTTGCCGACAGCCCCGAGGCCGTCTTGCGGGAGCCCACTCCAACCGGGCATGCACACGGGCCGGCCGAGGAAAGACGGCATACGGACACCGTGCTGTACCTGGCGGCAGATGAGGATTCCGCGCACCACCCGACCCGGGATCACGCCAGCGCCGTCGTCTCCGAGACCACCTCCGAGAGCGATATGGGCTGGTGGGCGCGAGCGCTGGCGAGGCAATGCCATGCCGCCCTCGACGACTTGTCGTTTCTCGCACCCTGGCTATTACTGCCGGCCGCACCGGACGAACTCGGCGAGGATCTCGAGCTCGGTGCCATCCCGACCTTGCGTGAATTGGTACGCATCGAGGACAGATGCATGCCGACCATCGAGCGTCGACTCGGCGCGTCCCCGATGCCGGCCGAACGCGAGTGGCTGCAAGCGTTTCGACAAAGCATCACGCTGGCTGGCCAGCGCGCCTCCGAACGGATTGCGACAATCGAACGTCTTGCGCAGCAAGCAGGGGCGTTTGCGAACATGTCGTACGACTTCCTGTACGACAAGACGTCGCGCCTGCTGGCGATCGGATACAACGTAGACGAACTGCGGCGCGACACGAGCTACTACGACCTCCTGGCTTCGGAAGCGCGCTTGATCAACTTCGTCGCGATCGCGCAGGGGCAAGTCCCGCAGGAGAGCTGGTTTGCCCTGGGGCGCCTGCTCACAACCGCTGGCGGTGAGCCGGTACTTTTGTCGTGGAGCGGCTCGATGTTCGAGTACCTGATGCCGCTCCTGGTGATGCCCAACTTTGACAACACCCTGCTCGACCAGACCTACAAGGCGGCGGTGGCGCGACAGATCGACTACGGGCGGCAGCTCGGCGTTCCGTGGGGCATGTCGGAATCCGGCTACAACCTGGTCGACGTCCATTTCAACTACCAGTACCGGGCATTTGGCGTGCCCGGCCTGGGACTCAAACGAGGGCTCGCCGACGATCTGGTCATTGCACCCTATGCCACCGTGCTGGCGCTGATGGTGGCGCCCGAAGCCGCGTGCCTGAACCTGCAGCGGCTCAGCGCAGAAGGACTGGAAGGAAAATTCGGCTTCTATGAAGCCGTCGACTACACCCCATCACGGCAACGGCGCGGCGAATCGAAAGCGGTGGTGCGGTCCTATATGGCGCATCACCAGGGAATGAGCCTGCTCTCGCTTGCCTATCTGCTGCTGGATCGCCCGATGCAGAAACGCTTCGAGTCGGACCCGCTGTTCCAGGCAACCCTGCTGCTGCTCCAGGAGCGGGTTCCCAGGGCCACGGCGCTGTTCCCGCAGACCGCCCAGCTATCCGACATCCGCCCGACTGCCGCTGCAGTGGAAGCGCCGATACGCGTGTTCAACAGCGCCAATACGCCGACGCCGGAAGTACAGCTGTTGTCCAATGGCCGCTATCACGTCATGATCACCAACGCCGGCGGCGGCTACAGCCGCTGGAAGGATCTCGCCGTCACCCGCTGGCGCGAGGACACGACGTGCGATGCCTGGGGCACGTTCTGTTATCTGCGCGACGAGCGCAGCGGCGAAGTCTGGTCGACCGCGTATCAACCGACGCTGAAACAGCCACAGCATTACGAAGTGATTTTCTCCGAGGGCCGGGCAGAATTCCGCCGCCGCGACGAAGACTTCGAGACGCATACCGACATCGTGGTATCGCCGGAAGACGACATCGAACTGCGCCGCGTGCACATTACCAACCGCGCCCCCACACGCCGCACCATCACAGTGACGAGTTACGCGGAAGTGGTGCTGTCCGTACCTGCCGCTGATGCGCTGCACCCGGCCTTCAGCAATCTGTTCGTGCAGACCGAAATCGTCGAACAGCGCCACGCGATACTCTGCACGCGCCGACCGCGCTCGCGAACCGAGCCCACGCCGTGGATGTTCCACCTGATGGCAGCGCACGGCGCAGCCATCGATACCGTCTCCTATGAGACGGATCGCATGCAATTCATTGGCCGCAGCCACACCGTCGCCGACCCGCAAGCGCTGGGCAACATGCCATCGGGCGTGCTGTCGGGCAGCCAGGGATCGGTGCTGGATCCGATTGTCGCCATCCGCTACACCGTCACGCTCGATCCGGATCAGACGATCGCCATCGATATGGTGAGCGGCATGGCAGACACCCGAGATGCTGCAATGGGCCTGGTCGAAAAATATCAGGATCGGCGGCTCGCGGACCGCGTCTTCGATCTGGCCTGGACGCACGCCCAGGTAGTATTGCGCCAGCTCAATGCCAGCGAAGCCGACGCGCAACTCTACGGACGCCTGGCCAATTCCGTGATCTATGCCCACGCCTCGCTGCGCGCCGACGCCAGCATTCTGTTGCAGAATCGCCGCGGCCAATCCGGCTTGTGGGGCTACGCCATTTCCGGGGACCTGCCCATCGTGCTGTTGCAGATCGGAGACGGCGCCCATATCGAACTGGTGCGGCAACTGGTGCAGGCGCACGCCTACTGGCGCCTGAAAGGTCTGGCAGTGGACCTGGTGATCTGGAACGAAGACCGGGCCGGTTACCGTCAGGTGCTGCAGGACCAGATTATCGGTTTGATTGCGGCAGGGGTCGAAGCGCATGTCATCGACCGGCCGGGCGGCATCTTCGTGCGATCTGCGGAACAGATATCGAACGAAGATCGCATCCTGTTCCAGTCGGTCGCACGCGTCATCCTCAACGACAGCCGCGGCACGCTGGCAGAACAGATCAACCGCCGCCGCCTGAGGGATGTGCGCATGCCGCGCCTGCAGCCGACCCGCACGTACCGCGCCGAGTCGCCATCCTACAATCCGTTGCCGTCGCGCGACCTCATCCTGCACAACGGGCTGGGCGGATTCACCCCGGACGGGCACGAGTACGTCGTGACCACCACGGCCGAGCAGGTGGCCCCCGCGCCATGGGTGAATGTGCTGGCGAACCCGCATTTCGGCACGGTCATTTCCGAGAACGGCCAAGCGTATACCTGGAGCGAGAATGCACACGAATATCGTCTCACGCCCTGGCACAACGATCCGGTGTCCGATGCCGGCGGCGAAGCGTTTTATCTGCGCGACGAGGAAACCGGCCATTTCTGGTCGCCCACGCCGCTGCCGGCCCGCGGCGTCAATGCGTATGTCAGCCGCCACGGATTCGGCTACAGCGTGTTCGAGCATACCGAAGACGGCATCGTCTCCGAACTGTGGGTTTACGTGGCCCTGGATGCAGCGGTCAAGTTCTCGATGTTGAAAGTCCGCAACGTCTCGGGCCGTCCGCGGCAGCTTTCCGCAACGGGCTACGTGGAGTGGGTGCTGGGCGATTTGCGACCGAAATCGACCATGCACGTGACCACCGAAATGGATGCCGACAGCGGTGCGCTGTTTGCGCGCAATCCCTACAACACGGAATTCGCCGACCGCATTGCGTTCTTCGATGCGGATGAGTCAAACCGCCGTACGATCAGCTGTGACCGTGCCGATTTCATCGGGCGAAACGGCTCGCTCAGGAATCCGGCGGCGATGGGGCGCGTGCGGCTTTCCGGCAAGACGGGCGCGGCACTCGACCCCTGCGCCGCGATCCAGGTGGGATTCGATCTGGCCGATGGCGAAGAGCGCGAAATCGTTTTCCGCCTGGGCCAGGCCGGCAGGCGCGGCGGCGACGACGCACGCAAGCTGGTGCGTCAATTCCGCGGATCGGCCGCCGCGCACACGGCGCTCGAAGCGGTGTGGCAGTACTGGAACCACAGCCTCGGCGCAGTCCAGGTGGAAACCCCGGACCCGGCGCTCAACGTACTGACCAACGGCTGGCTGGTCTACCAGACGATAGCCTGTCGACTGTGGGCACGCAGCGGCTACTATCAGTCGGGCGGCGCCTTCGGTTTCCGCGACCAGCTGCAGGACGTGATGGCGCTGATCCACGCCGAGCCGCAACGCGTACGCGAGCAATTGCTGCTCGCCGCCGCGCACCAGTTTGTCGAAGGGGATGTGCAGCATTGGTGGCATCCGCCCTCGAGCCGCGGCGTGCGTACCCATTGTTCCGACGATTATCTGTGGCTGCCGCTGGCGGTGTGCCGCTACGTGCTGAGTACCGGCGATACCGGCGTACTGGACGAATCCATCGGCTTCCTCGAAGGTCGGCCGGTCAGCCCCGAGGACGACTCGTATTACGATCTGCCGGGTCACGCCGCCGAGTCGGCCAGCCTGTACGAGCACTGCGTGCGCGCCATCCGGCACGGCCTGACTTTTGGCGAACATGGCCTGCCGCTGATCGGCTCCGGCGACTGGAACGACGGCATGAACCTGGTGGGCCTGCACGGCAAGGGCGAAAGCGTCTGGCTCGCCTTCTTCCTGTACGACGTGCTGACGCGCTTCACCGAACTGGCAGAACGGAAGGGCGACGGGGCCTTTGCCGATCAGTGCCGGACCGAAGCCGATCAGCTGCGTCAGCGCATCGAGCAGAACGCCTGGGATGGCGCCTGGTACCGCCGCGCATATTTCGACGACGGCACACCGCTGGGCTCGGCGGGCAACGTCGAATGCCGGATCGACTCGATCTCGCAAAGCTGGTCCGTCCTGTCCGGCGCCGGCGACGCCAAACGTTCGCGCATGGGGATGGATGCCGTCTATGCGCACCTGGTGCGGCGCGACCATGCGCTGATCCAGCTCCTCGACCCGCCATTCGACACCGCTGACATGGACCCGGGCTACATCAAGGGCTACGTTCCCGGCGTGCGCGAGAACGGCGGACAATACACCCATGCCGCGATCTGGACCGTCATGGCGTTTGCCGCCCTGGGCGACAGCCAGCGCGCGTGGGAATTGCTGGCCATGATCAATCCGGTGAATCATGGCAAATCGGCGGAAAGCGTGGCGGTCTACAAGGTCGAGCCCTATGTCGTCGCCGCCGACGTGTATGCGGTTTCACCGCATGCCGGCCGGGGCGGATGGAGCTGGTACACCGGTTCCGCCGGCTGGATGTACCGGCTGATCGTGGAATCCCTGCTCGGCCTCAGGCTGGACGTGGACAAGCTGCATTTCGCCCCGTGTCTGCCTGCCGACTGGCAGGCATTCAAGCTGCATATTACCGTTATCGGGAAACCGTCTACCATATCGCCGTATCGCAGACGCAGACCGACGATGCTTCGCAGCGCGGCGCGATGCACGTGACGGTGGATGGGATAGAACGTCCCGACCGGACCATCCCGCTGATCGACGATCGCCAGAATCACACGGTCGACGTGCGCATCATGATCCAGCCCGAAATGCATCGATAACCTGGCAACCTGAAGGACTGGAATGAGACGGGTTGCCGGGGGTTACCCATGCCTCCGAGCGAAAAACCGCCGCACCGGTTGCGCGATGAACCGGAAGCCTGGCAATCCCCGGCATGCAGGGCCGGACAGCCGACCTTGGCACACACACCCAAAAAACACACTGATGATTTCTTTAGCGCGCCGCATTTTCTTCGTATGCCTCCTTGCCGTCTCCAGCCTTCCGGCTCTGGCACAGGATCTACCACCACTTTCCCACCGGGTGACGGGCGGTGACACCGAATACACCGTCCAGCAGGGTGATTCCCTGACCGCCATCGGTGCCCGTTTCGGCGTGCCGCCCAGGCTCGTGGCGCAACAGAATGATCTCCACTTCAATACCAGCAGGATCAAGCCCGGCCAACGCCTGCACATCCACAACCCTCACATCGTGCCGGCCTCGCTCGACGACGGCATCCTCGTCAATCTCCCGCAGCGCATGCTGTTCAACTTCAGCCAGGGCACGCTGGTTTCCGCCTATCCCGTCGGACTGGGCAAGCCCAGCTGGCCCACCCCGCAGGGCGAATTCAGGATCGTCAATCGGCAGGCGAACAAGCCCTGGCTGGTGCCCAAATCGATCCAGGAAGAAATGCGTCGCGAAGGGAAAATCGTGCAGGAGGAAGTGCCCCCCGGTCCCGACAATCCCCTGGGCAAACACTGGCTCGGCTTGAACCTGTGGGGCTACGGCATCCACGGCACCATCGCGCCGGCGAGCGTCTACCATTTCCAGAGCCATGGCTGCATTCGCCTGCATCCCGATGATATTGCGGAACTTTTCGACCAGGTGCGGATCGGAACGCAGGGACGTCTCATTTACCAGCCGGTTTTGCTGGCGGTGATCGAAGACGGCCGCATCCTGCTCGAAGTCCATCGCGACATCTACAAGAAGGGAATCGACCCCGCGCGAACCGTGCGCGATCTGGCTGAAGCCAACGGCTTGAGCCAGTCCATCGATTGGCCTAAAGTGGACGCCGTAATCGCCGCTCAGGATGGATTGGCCGAGGAAGTGGGCCACCTGCCAGACAACGGACCGAAAGGACAACCATGAAGCACGTCAGCCGACGCAAATTTCTTAAACTGGGCCTGCTGGCCGCTGCGATGCCGCTCCCGGCCTCAGCCAGCGCATGGCTGGCTGAGGCCGAGCGCCGACTGAGCTTCCACAACCTGCACACCGGCGAAAACCTCGACCTGCCCTACTGGGTGCAGGGCGACTACGTTCCGGACGCACTCGCCGAGATCAACCATGTCCTGCGCGACTACCGCACCGACCAGGTCGCCGCCATCGACACCCGCTTGCTGGACCTGCTCGACCGCGTCAAGGCCCAGCTCGGCACCGCCCAGCCCTTCCAGGTCATTTCCGGCTATCGCTCTCCCGCCACCAACCACATGCTGTCGGAACGCTCCTCCGGCGTCGCCAAGCACAGCCTACACATGGAAGGCAAAGCCATCGACATCCGCATTCCCGGCGTGGCGCTGGCCGATCTGCGCAAGACCGGGCTCGCGCTGCAAGGCGGCGGCGTCGGCTACTATCCCGCATCCGACTTCGTGCACCTGGACGTCGGACGCGTGCGGACCTGGGGCGGCTAGACTGCACGACCGCCTCGCCCGCCGCAGTCGTTCGACGTGCGGCCGGCAAATGAAGACCTGCCCCCTGGGGCACCGATGCGTGCCCAGCCATATTTCTCTGCAACAGGGTGAAACCCTGCCCCGGTCCAACGGGTCGAACCGATCCCACGTGCATGCCAAGGAGGCGTGTCATGACTCTCACCCAGGATCCCCGTCCGGCGGCCTATCTCATCATTCTGCTCGGACTCGGGCTGGCCGCCGCCGCCCTCGTTCCCTTCTACCATGTCGCCTATCTGCTCGAACCCGGCATCCTGCTGGCCGTGCTGATGCCCTTCCTGCTCTATGGCCTGTTCATCGAAAGCCTGCGCGGTCCCTGGCTGCTCGCCACCGGCCTGCTGCTGCTCGCTGCCAATCTGGTGCTGGTCGCATCCGAACGCTACCTCCGCTACGACGGCTACACGGACGATTTGATCTACTGGGTGCCGACGCTGGCAGCGGCGGTCGTGCTACCGATCGCCTATCGGCTGGGACGGCACACCGACGAAGCAGACGCACCCCGCTAGCGGGCGTGCCGGGGCCGCCGCCCCGCTTGTATTCGAGCCACGCGTGGCTATATTGAGTTGGCAACTGGCCGCTGAAGCCATCTGTTTGATCAGAATCCCCCCGCTCTCCCTGCAACCCAAACGACCAAGGACGCCATGTACGGCCCATACAATCATAGTTGGATGTTCGATGGCGGATTCGGCCTGTTGTTCGGCGGCGTGTGGATGCTCCTGATGTGGGGACTTCCCCTTCTTCTCGTCATCGCCCTGCTGAAATATCTGTTTTTCAGGCCGCACGACAAGCGTAGCCCCGACATCCGGCCGGAACAGAAAACGCCTCTAGACATCCTCAAGGAAAGCTACGCGCGCGGCGACCTCAGTCGCGACGAGTATCTGCAGAAACGCGACGACCTCCTGGAAAAATAGACGGCACGCGTGTATGTCCGACCGCTTCCTCGACCCTTCTCTTGAAAGGAGATTGCCATGAACATCACACGACCCAGCCGGCTTGCCGCCTTCGGACTTGCCGCCCTCTTGAGCGGAACCGCTCCGGCCCTTCTGGCGGCCGATCCCCCGCCGCCCCCGCAATATGGGCCCGGCATGATGAACGGTTATGGCGGATACGGCATGGGGCCCGGCATGATGGGCGGCGGCTATGGCATGGGCCCAGGCATGATGGGCGGATACGGCATGGGACCCGGCATGATGGGCGGTGGCTATGGCATGGGCCCAGGCATGATGGGCGGCGGCATGATGGGACCGTATTGGGGCAGCGGGCTCGACCTGACCCCGGACCAGCAAGCCAAGATCAACAAGATCCAGGACGAGACCCGCAAGGCACACTGGGCCCTGATGGGCGAGATGATGGACCAGCAGGCCAGGCTGCGCGACCTGAACCAGGCCCCGAAACGGGACGAGACCGCCATCGCTGCAGCCTACAAGGAATTCGGCAAGATCCAGCAGAAAATGTACGACTCCGCCGTGGCGGCACACACACGCATGGAGGCCCTCCTCACCAAGGAACAGAAGGAGAAGCTGCGCAGCTACTGGCGCAGGGGCTGGGCACCCACTCCCGAAAAGTGAGCAGGCCGGCCTGCTCCCGTATGGATTACCAGGGAATCTCGGTGCCGTTGTAGCGGAAGAAACGCCCGTTCAGCGCCATCTGGAAATTGTCCACCAGGGCGCGCATGCCGCGCACGCTCTGTGCCGGGGTGAGCATCGCATCCGGGCCGCCCATGCGGGTGCCCACCCAGCCTGGATGCAGCAGCAGGACGCCGATGCCATATTGCGCCAGAGCATACGTCAGCCCCTTCATGGCGGCATTCAACGCCGCCTTGCTGGAACGGTAGGCATAGTTCCCCGACGTGTCGATCTCGGCGATGGAGCCCATGTGGCTGCTGATCGCCACCACCAGTCTCTTCTCGCTGTGGGCCAGATGCCCGGCGAAGGCTTCGCTCACCCGCACCGCCCCCAGGGTATTGACGGCGAACGTACGCAACCAGACGTCATAGTCGATGCCGCCGAACGCGTCCATGAACTTGTCCAGGTACACGCCCGCGTTGTTGAGCAGCACGTCGATGCGGGCGTCCTCCAGGTCGAGCTGCAGCGTGCGCAGCTGCTCGCCGTCGGTCACGTCGAGCCGATGCACGCTGAGGCGTGGATGCCGGCCGGCCAGGGCCTTGAGTTCGTCGGCCGCCTCCGGATGGCGGCAGCTGGCGATCACCTGCCAGCCGGCCTCGGCGTACTGCCGCGCCCATTCCAGTCCGAGGCCGCGGTTGGCGCCGGTGATCAGTATGCCGGGGAGCGTGTTCATCGGATGATTCTCCAGACCTGTCCTCTTTTGTATAGACGGCAACTGCCCCGCACGGGCGCTTTCCTTTGCGCCTTTCATCGGCTTTACTGGAACGATGCGATCCGGAAGAAAGCGACTCTGCCATGAAGGAAATCCTGCCCGGCGTGTTTCACTGGAAGACCTTCCACGAAGGCATCCAGGCCTACGTCCATTCCTATTACCTCCGCGCCACCGACCCACCCGTGTTGATCGATCCGCGCGTGCCCGCGCAGGGCATCGAGTGGTTCGCCTCGCACGGCGCACCGCAGCACGTCTACCTGACCAACCGCCACCACTATCGCCACAGCGACCGCTTCGCCGAGCGTTACGGCGCGCAGGTCTGGTGCCACAAGGATGGACTGCACGAATTCACCCACGGCGAAAAGGTGCGCGGCTTCAGCCACGGCAAGATCCTGCCCGGCGGCGTGCTCGCCCTCAAGGTCGCGGCGCTGTGTCCCGAGGAAACCGCGCTCTATCTACCCTTGCACGGCGGCATCCTGAGCCTTGGCGACGCCATCGTGCGCGAACGGGGCCGGCTCGGTTTCGTGCCGGACGCCTACATGGGCGACGACCCGGAAGGCGTCAAACGCGGCCTGCGCAAGGCCTTCCTCAAGCACCTGCGCGAACGCGAATTCGACCATCTGTTGTTCGCCCACGGCGCACCCTGGATCGGCGGCGCCCGGGCAGGCCTGCACGCATTCCTCGACCGGCTCGAACGGTAGCAGACTCGCACGGGTGTCCAAAAAAAAACAGGGGCCAGGCATTGCCTGGCCCCTGTTGCGATGCGCGACCCGCTTACATGCCGCCGAGGTCGTCGATGGCATCGACCACGATGCTGGTGCCGATCGCGATCATCAGGATATCGCCGGCCACCCGCACGTACTTGTGGCCGGCAGGCGGCACGCCGAGGCTCACCACGACCCGCGGGGGCAGATCGTAGACCACCACGTCGCGCGGCAACGGCCGGCCGAGCTGCCATTTTTTGGCCTGGCCGGGCGGCATGCAGCCGTTGTGCTTCTTCGCGAGTCCCGGCGGGCAATGCCCGCGCTTGAAGCTGTCCGCGTAATACTCGCGCACGACTTCACGCTGGCGGTCGCCGAAATGCACGCTCACCCGGACGTCGCCGCGCGATTCTCTGCGGTCGTCGTCATGACCGCCCTTCGCGGCCTTGTCCGGCTTGCCATGACCGGCCCAGTCCGGTTTGTCGGCCAGGACCGGGCCGGCAGCGAAAAGGCCGGTCACGAACAAAGCAAGGGCAAGGTGTTTTGATAAGGAAGCGCGCATGGGGACTCCGGTCGTCAGGGAAAGGGGCTGCGTGTCCGATCGCGTTCGGGCACGCAGCGAGAAGATACCCGAATTCCACCCATCGTTCGATCCGCCCGAGCCGGACTGCCTGGCGCCCGCGCGCTATGGCTTACGTCCGGGCTCGGCGCAGCGGATGATTGCCTCGTTGGTCTTCAGTTTCAGACAGCGGCGCATGTCGCGTCCCTGTCGCCGCACCGGTTTGCTCGGCGCCATCTGCGCCGGCGCCTGGGCCATGGCCGTCGCTTCAGCGGTGTCGACCGGTGCAGCGGCAGCGGCCGGCGTGGCGTCCTGCGCCAGGGCAAGATTGGCCGCGCACAGCAGCGGCAGCGTCATCAATCCGATTGTCGTTTTCATACGACCTCCTCTCATGATTCGTGAACCCGCAGGCACCTGCGTCTACGCCAAGCCGGGGATGCCGCCCGGACAATCGTCGGCCACTTCGCCCGTCACCGCATCGCCCACCCGGATCGTGCCGCCCGCCAGGATACGGGCATTCACCCCGCCATGGCCACGCATCGCGTTGTAGCCGCCCGATCCCAGCACCGCCTCCATACGCGAACAAGGATCGCAATGCCCCGTCACTTCCAGCACCACCCCGGCGCCGATGCGCAGCACCAGCGGCCGGTCGCGAAACAGCGCATGCGCCGCCAGCAGGTTCAGCCCCGACACCACCAGATTGCGCCGTAGCCATGCCGCCTCGACCTGCGCCTGCCCGATGAGTGCCGCGATCACCGGCAGATGCTCCGCCTGGATCAGCGTCACCTGCCTTTTGCCGCCCGCCACTCGGCTGCGCGACGGTTGCGCGTAGTGATCGCCCTCGATCCCACAGGCGGCGATCGCTTGTACGGCATCGGCCGCAACCACTTCGCCCCGGCGCTCGGGCCGAATATAAATCGCCTCGACCCGGCCCGGACGGGCAAAGCGGGTCGTCAGCTCGCGCAGGCCGGCTTCGTCCGGGATCGTCGCCGGCCGGTCCGGTTCCGAACTCATGCCAGCAACCGCTGGGCCCACCACGCCAGCCCGCCCACCACGCTCAGGCAAATCAGGCAGGCCAACAGGATCTTGACGAATCGGGGCATGGGCGAGGTCGCGTGATTCGCTATTTATCGCTGCCGGCCGGATAGCCCACCGTTTGCGCAAGCGTGATGCGCTGATTCGGGCCCAGCCCCAGGGCAGCGCCCAGCACCTCGCGATCGAGCTGGCCGCGCACCACCCCGGCGAGGCCGGCCGATGCGCAATAGAGATACACATTCTGGGCGATGAAGCCGGCATCGGTTGCGCTGTAGAACGCCGCCTCTTCCGCGCTGGCCTCGCCCGTCCGGTCGAGGTCCGCCACGTACACCAGGTTCACCGGCGCGGTCGCCACGAAATCCTGCACGCCCGCCAGCGGGCGGAGATCGCCGGCCACCATCCGGGACAAGGCATGCGTCGGCGGATCGTAGCGATACGCGCCCTCTGCGGTGATCACGAGCACATCGGTCTCGCGCCAGTCGCGTGCCGACGGCGCCGTGCGCTGTCCCGTGCCCGCCCGGTTCACGCCGTTCGCCGCCCACAGCAGGTTCGACAGCAGCTGCAACGGCAACGCCCTGCCATCGAATTCCCGCGTCGAATGCCGCGCCTTCAGCGCCTGCATCAAGGGGATGCCGCCCACCTTTTCGGGCGCAGGCAGCCTGATCGCGCCGGTTTCCTGTACCTGTCCCGCTTCCATCGTGCTCATCGTCCCCACCTCGTCGTGATTGCACCCTGCCGAGAGGGCTTCTTTCACTCTAGACCGTTTATGTCGTCCGGCCTGTGCCCCTTCCTGCCCGGCCTCACTCAGATCGGCCGCGAGCCCCTGCAATCCGGATAGCGGATACAACCCCAGAACGCCTGGCCCGCCCGGCTGCCCCGCTTGGCCTTGCGCTTCACCATCCGGCTCTGGCATTCGGGGCAGAACGGCGCGCCGTTCGTCGTGATGCTGAGCGGGTCCCGGAAAAACCGGGGTGGCGCGGTCACGCCGCTGATCAGCGCGTGCAGCGCCTTGCCGTCCATCAGTTCGATGTTCTTGCCCTTGGCAAACGCAAGCGCCTCGTCCGTGAACACGCCGGACGTCACCACGAAACCGCCGGCCGCACCCCGGGCCGCCATCACCCCGTAGAGCTCGCGCACGATGCGCACACCCACGCGGATCGCCCGCCACTGCTTGCACTGCACCAGGAAGAGTTCGCCGCCTTTCTTCAAGGCCAGGTCGACCCCGCCATCGGGGCCATCGCCTCCGGTCTGCGTCACCGAATAGCCCTTGCGCCGGAACGCCTCGCCCACCAGCGCCTCGAACTTCTTCCAGCTCATGTCGTTCAGCGCGGCGTGATCCGGACTCGCGGCCACCGTCTGGTGCAAGGTGCGGCGCGTGTAGCGGCCATAGGCAGCCAGACCCGCCCCCGCCAGAAACACGGCGGGCAACAGATACTGGCCCACGCCGGCCAGCGTCCTGAACACCGTCTGGTTGACGAAATCGCCCATCTTTCCGGGCTGGACGACTGCCGTCACCTCGCGGATCGCGAGGCTGTGCAGTCCGACATACGCCACCAGCGCGAGCGCCACACCCACCCACCAGGGGAGCTTGCCGGTGATCTCGATCAGGTCTTCAACGGGGCTTTGTTTGCGACGCGCCATGATTTTTATTGGGTGTGTAACGGACCATGGATCCATACAACGCGAATCCGCCGACGGTATTCCTGGCCCGGAAACGCATCCGGAACCGAGCGATTTCTATCGTGCAGTGCGAGAGATTACCAGCGCTTGTTCAAGCCCGGTATACCGGGCGCGGCGGCATACGGCGTGAACGAAGACAGGCCGCCTTCCCCGTTCGCGCCATGGATCGCGATCACAAGCCCTTGCCGTTGCGGATCACGCCGACCGCGATGCCTTCGATGACCAGTTCCTGGCGTGTGAGGTCGACGACGATCGGCTCGAAATCGGGGTTTTCCGGCAGCAGCCGCACCGTATTGCCCCGTTTCTGGAAGCGCTTCACCGTGACCTCGTCGCCGATCCGCGCCACCACGACCTGCCCGGCCTTGGGCTCGGTGTCGCGATGCACCGCGAGCAGGTCGCCGTCCAGAATGCCGGCATCCTTCATGCTCATGCCGCGCACCTTGAGCAGGTAGTCCGCGCGCGGATTGAACATCGCGGCATCGAACTGGTAGTGCCGCTCGATGTTTTCCTGCGCCAGGATCGGGCTGCCTGCAGCCACCTGGCCCACGAGCGGCACCCCGCCATCGCCCTTCAGCCGGATGCCGCGCGACGTCCCCGGCACCAGATCCAGCGCACCCTTCTTCGCCAGCACCTTGAGATGCTGCTCGGCCGCGTTCGGCGAACTGAAACCGAAGTGCTGCGCAATCTCGGCGCGCGTCGGCGGCAGGCCGGTGGTCTCCATCCACTCACGAATCAGGTTCAGGATTTCTTCCTGGCGACGGGTCAGATCTCGCATGGGGCTTCCTCCAAATACTGTATGCATGTACAGTATAGTTACTGTATGCTTGTACAGTATAAAGACTGAACTCGTAAAACGCCAATGCGCGGGCCCGATCCCCGCGCAGGAAGCAGGAGAACCCTCATGATGAAACTCGGAAAGATCAGCCCCCTCGCCTTCAGCCACATGAAGCGGCGCGGGATTTCCATCGACGCCCTCAACGACCTGCTCGCCAACGGACAGGTCGAAAAGCAGTTCGACGGGGCGCAGGTCATTTACCTGGACAGCCCCACCCCCGGCCCGTCCTGGGCTGGCCGGCCGACACCCCGGCTGTATGCGGTGGTGGATGCGGCGGGCGAAGTGCTGACGGTGGAAAAGCGGGTGCGGATACGGGCATGAGCCGATCGCCTAATGAAGCGGGAGATGGTCAATCCGCCGGCACCGTGCTATATTCTGGCTAGACTAGCCAGAATAAGCAGGAGTTCATCATGAACAGCGAATGGCAATTGCAGGAAGCGAAAAACAACCTGAGCCAGCTCATCAAGGATGCCGCAAGCGGCGACGCCCAGGTCGTCACCGTGCACGGCAAGCCGACGGCTGTGGTGGTGTCGGCGGAAGCCTACGCAAAGTTCACCCGCCCGCGTCGGGGCAAGCTCTCCGCCGCGCTGTTGCAGCCCGACCTCGCAAGCAAGGACCTGGACTTCACTCGCAGCCCGGACACCGGTCGCAACGTCGAGCTATGAGCTGGCTGCTGGACACCTGCGTCCTCTCCGAATACATCAGGAAATCGCCCGCGCCGGAGGTCATCGCCTGGCTGGACGAGCAGGACGAAACCAGCCTCCATCTCAGCGTCATCACCCTGGGCGAAATCGAGAAGGGCATCCTCAAGCTGCACACCACCGACCCTCGCCGCAGCCAGAAACTCACCGCATGGCTGGGCAAGGTGGAACAGCGCTTCACCGGCCGCATCCTGCCCCTCGACGCCGCTGTCTTGCACGGCTGGGCGCAATTCGCCGCCCAGTCCGAACTGGCTGGGCGCCCCCTGCCGGTGATGGATGGCCTGATCATGGCCACCGCCCAGTGCCACGGCCTCACCGTGGTCACGCGCAACGTACAGGATTTCGGCCTGCTCCCGCAGGTATTCAATCCCTGGGCCCTGTAAGCGGCGCATCGATATTTACGCTCGCTTGTTACTCCGGGGGTTGGACCAGGACGCCCCCGCTTGTTGACTCCACCCTATCCACCCGGATTTGATGCGCAGGCAGGTACTATTACACTTCTGCCTCGCAGCGGGCCCGCGCCCGCGACGCCCCCGTGCCGATGAACCGACCGCTTCAGGAACGCCGATCCCGCTCCATGTCGTCTCCCGACCTCACGCCCGCCACGCCGGCCCTGCAGGATTGCATCGCGCGTTATTCCGGCGCGATTCCCACCCTGGCCGAACTCGGCAAGCGTCTTGCCGCCACCCGTGACGCCGACGCGCTGATCGATCTCTACGAACAGTGCTATCCCTTGCTGGAAAAAGCCATATGGGCCGACGGCGCGGACTTCCACCCGCTGCTGGCGAGCTACCAGGCCCTGTTCCGCGAACAGGAGGCGCTGATCCGGCAGCATGGCCATACCGACGATCGCCACCATTTCATCCTCAGCATCCCGGTGGCGGATCGCCCGTCGCACCTGCGCGCCTGCCTGGAGAGCATCTACCAGGTCTGCACGCTCTTCGACTACGGCGGCCACGCGTCCGGCAGGTGGGACAGGATCCGGGTCGTCGTCAGCGAGGACAGCCGCGACGAAGCCAACATCCGCCGGCATATCGAGCTGGTCGAGGCATACCGGCAGAAAGGCCTGCAGGTCGTTCACTTCGGGCTCGCCGAACAATACGACCTCCTGCACGCGCTGCCGCCGTCCACGCGCGAACGGCTCGGCACGCTGCTCACCACCCAGCCGCGCGACCGGTTCTGGCTCAAGGGCCAGGCCGCCAACCGCAACCTCAGCTACCTCAAGTGCCTGCAGCTCACCGCAGACAGGCGCAACACGCTGTATTACCTGATCGACAGCGACCAGTCGCTGTGCGTGAACCGGCAGACCGCCGCCGGCGAGGAGGCGGTCTTCGCGCTGAACTACTTCCACGCCATCGACAAGATCTTTCGCACCACCGACACCCTCATGCTCACCGGCAAGATGGTGGGCGACCCGCCGGTATCGCCGGCGGTGATGGCCGCGAATTTCCTCGACGACGTGACCGCCTTCTTCACCCGCCTGGCCACCCTGCCCGCCGACCAGGCCTGCCAGTTCCACGACCTGCCCACGCAGCCGGTGGGCGACGCCGCCTATCACGACATGGCGAAGCTGTTCGGCTTCGACAACCAGCCGGCGACCTTCCCCTATGCCTGCCGCCTCGCCGGCACGCACGACCACACCGCGTGCCTCGCGGATTTTGCCCGGCGGCTCAACGCCTTCTTCTTCGGCGAGCACCTCACGCGCAAGACCGGGTTTGCCTACGGCAGCGGCTTCACGCAGCTTGCGCCTGCGCGCACGGTCTATCCCGGCAACTACATCGTCAACTACGCCGGGCTGAAATACGTCATCCCCTTCGGCCACCTGCGGCTGCGCATGTCCGGCCCCACCGCCGGGCGGCTGATCGCCGCCGAGATCGGCCCGCGCTTCGCCTCCTTCAACATGCCCAACCTGCACCGCCGCACCACCGAGGCGGGCCCCGGCGGCGACTTCCGCCCCGGCGTGGAACTGGGCGAGGCCAGCGTGGACGTCTCCAACGAATTCGAGCGCCAGTTCTTCGGCGACCTGATGCTGTTTGCCACCGAAGCGCTGGTCAAACAGGCCGACGTCACCCGGCCCTTTGCCCAGGACGCGATCGAAACCGTCGTCGCACAGAAGGAAGCCGAACTGCTCGCGCTGTACCAGCAGAAGCATGACGCCATCGCCGAGCGCAACCGGCAGTTGGACGACCTCGTCTTCCACGCCGGTCATTGGTGGCTGCAGGCCGCCGAGCATGCGCCCGCCCTCGCCCAGGCGCTGCGGCAGGTGCGCGCCTTCATCGACAACATCGACCGCAATTTTGGCGAGCAGGCGCTGGCCTGGCGCCAGATCCAGTCCGCCGAACATCGCGCCGAACGCAAGCGGCAGATCGTCGAGGCCTTGATGAACTACCGCGCCGAGCGCGACGCCTGGGACAGCTTGTTTTGAGGGTGCCTTTGCGCCAGATTGCGCAATATCGCGCAATGCACGCGTTGCGCAATGTTGCGCACTGGGCTTTCGCCGGGATGACGAAAATAGACGTGCCAGGCCTTCCTGGGTTGGGCTGACTTAAAGCGTCGCCGAATCCGCCGCCCGCGCGATGATCCGCGCCCGGCATTCCCGGTAGGCCGCCTGCGCCAGGCTCAGCGCCTCCTCGGGAATCACGACATGCGAATAATCCGTTCGGGTCTGGTCGATACTCCCGCTCCGCACCCGCGCCGACGTATCCCCCCGGCGCGGCTTACCCGTCTGGCTGAACACCTCGTACTGCTCGCTCAGGGGCGAATCCAGCGCGAGCCAGTCCGTCAGCCGGGGCAGCAATTTCTCCGGCGCGCGTTGCAGCAATTCCGCGTCGAAATAGAAATAAGGCCAATCGCTCGTCTGGCAGAAGGCGTCCAGCGCCCGCACCCGCTCGACGTAGTAGCGTGCCGCCTCGACCGGCGAGGCATACAGGTCCGGATCCGGCTTCTGCCGGAACAGGTGCACGATACTCCTGATCGTGTGCGCCGGCTCCGCCAGCGCGACCAACACCTTGAGTTCGGCCACGCCCAGCCGCCCGGGCGTCAACACATAGTCGTTGTGCAGCAGCTTGTCGAACAGGTAGCGGCTCCCCGGCTTCGGCACCTCGTCATGCCGGAACGCCTCCAGCTGCCTGTCCAGCGCGGCGGCGTCCTCATAGCTGAGGTGCATTTCGTAATAGCCGTTGATCTGCGGATGCGAGCCGAGAATATGTCCCGCCAGACTGGTGTAGGCGCGCATGTGGCTCAGCAGGAAGATTCGGGCGTAATCAGACAAGGGTCAATTGGCGCGCACTGTCTCGCGAAACACCGGATCAGTCCCGCGCCACCGGCCCAAGCGCTTCGACCCGCTCGGCAACTGTCCGCGCAGCGCGGACCAAGGCCTCCACCAGCGCATCGTCCACATCCAGATCGCCTTCGTACTCGGCGAGGTTGCGCTTGTTGTGCGCCTGATCGAGCAGTGGAGGGAATGGCACGCGAACAGCACGTACAAGCGAGAGATTCAGATTGGGCTGAACTCCGCCAGATGCAACTTTGCGAGTTTCTTCGTAGTTGAAATCGAGGAATAGTTTTAGATATGCCTTGGCGCTCGCGTCCGCCTGCAAAGCGGCGAGCGCTTGGTTCGTTGTCGCGGAGATTCGCAACTCGGAGCATTTACCGCGAGTCTTCCCCTCCCCGTACATCGCGACTAACAAGGTGCCCGGTGGATACAGGGTAAGGTTGGTTTCGTCCAAAGCCTCCTTTGTCACATACTCGGTTACCTGATCCACAAAGGCGTTATTCACCACAGCGCTCGTAACCCAAGCGATGTCGCCACCGTAGTACCGTGACTGGCCGCGTCTAGGTGTAGCGCCAGTGCCCACCTCGGCGAGCTGATCGACATTTGCCCACACCCACCCCTCCGGCAATTCAGACAGGTCGGTGGTGTCGGGCGTGGCGGGTTCTTTGTATTTGCCCTTACCTTTCCACTGGCTGCGGCGGGTTTCGAGGATGCGTTGCAGGAGTTGGGCACCGGTTTCGTAGTTGCGGCCTTCGCGGCGGGTGAGGTCGGCTTCGGTTTCGACGAGGCGGCCTTCGACGGCGGCTTTGAGGACGGCGGCTTTGTAGCGCTTGAGATTGGCCTTGACGCGCTTGAGGTTGGCGACGGCTTCATCGAGGCGGGAGAATTGTTTTTCGATTTCCGCGACGATGTTGTCTTGTTGGCCTGGCGGGGCGACAACAACTTCGACAGCGTTGTAATCATCTCGGCTAAGCCCTGGCACTGCCGTTGACTTGTCGAGCTTCACAAGATTTAGTGATTCGAGCAGGTACTTGTAATACCTTAAGTTTTGTCCCTCGGGAGGTTCTACGTAGTAGACGGTATCGATTGGCCAGCAAGCCTCACTGGAGTAGTGAATCGCACCGACATTGCCCTTCCGACCGATGATCAGCGTGGGGCCTGCTGTGAGGGCGGCAGAATGAGTGCCAACCTGACCACTAGAGCCGAAGACAGGGTGGTTTCCAGTGGTGACACGCAGTTTTTCGGGAAGACTTTTACCGTACTTGATTGGCAATAGCTTGCCGAGCGTGCCTCGCTGCCAACCCGAATTCTGGGAGCTGACCAAATATTCAGCGCTTTTTTCTTGAGCCTTCACGCTGCCAAGCTCTCGTTCAATTGTTCAATCAGGCTGTTCAGTTCATCACCGAACAGCTGATACACCTTGCCCAAGCCGCCTTCCTGGGCGAAGGGTGCGTATTCGAAATCGTCCGGCTCAATGCCGAGGTTGGCGGCGATGTGATCGCGGATCATTTCCAGCCAGCGCAATTGTTCTGCGTTGAATGGCTTGCCTGCGCTTTCCTGCCCTGCCAGCCATGCCTTGAAGTTGGCGTTGACCCGCTCGGGGAACGGCACGAGTTCGTTGTCCTGATGGATGGCGAAGCGCACCAGAGAAACCAGATCGGTGAGGATGCGGCGGCCGCTGGCGCCTTTGACCTTGCTCGCTTCCAGCGCGGCGTAGGCTTGCCAGAGCTGGGATTCGTTCCACAGGTAGGGCGGCTTTTCGATGGCGTCGGCGAACTCTTTCACCGCCTCGAAAGTAAGGCGCTGTTTGTAGGGTTTGGCGTAGAGGATTTGCAGGGCGGTGATTTCGTCCTTATGGTCGGCGATGAATTGCTCGAAGGATTGGACGAGGCCTTTGGCGCGGTCGAGGGCGGCTTGGCTGAAGCCGGCTTCGATGACCTGATCCTGGCTGACATGGTCGATGGTGAGTTCGTTTTTGGCTTTGATGTCGAGGATGAGCTGGCGTAGGGCGGGGTCGCAGAGGGGCTTGGCGGCGGTGATGCGGGCTTGGTTGGCTTGGCCTTCGACGGAGCGAACGGTATCGGAGGGCAGCCCTTCGACAGGCTCAGGGCGAACGGTGGTGGGGTCAAAGCGAACGGTGGTGAGGTCGGGATCCAGGGAGGTGACTAGCTGGTGGGCGAGGTCTTTGAGGCCGAGGCCGCCGCTTGCTACGCGAATCCTGGCGTCGTCTTCGGCGCTGATGCGATGTTCCATTCGGGCCAGGCGGCCGGCGATGCTGGTGATGACGTCGTCTTCGGTGTTGCCGAAGGCGACGGCTTGCAGCAGGCGTTCGAAGCTGACGCTGGGCTTTTTCTCCATGGGGCGGGCATCGGTTTTGTCCTGCTCGCACACGCCGACGGCGTCGATGATGACGAAGTGGTCCTTGGCCTTGGCGTCGGGGGTGACGGCCTTGAGGTCGTCGGGATTGATCACGCGCACGCCGCGGCCTTTCATCTGCTCGAAGAAGCCGCGCGATTTGACGGCGCGCATGAAGAAGACGATCTCCACGGGCTTGATGTCGGTGCCGGTGGCGATCATGTCGACGGTGACGGCGATGCGCGGGTGGTAGCTGTTGCGGAAGGCCGAGATGAGCTCCTTGGGCGTGGCGCCGGTGGTGCGGTAGGTGATCTTCTGGGCAAATTCGTTGCCCTTGCCGAATTCCTCGCGCAGGATTTCGACGATGTTTTCGGCGTGGTTGTCGTCCTTGGCGAAGATGAGGGTCTTGGGCACTTCGCTGCGGCCGGGGAAGATTTCGCTGAACAGTTTGTCGCGGAAGGTGCGCACGATGGTGCGGATCTGGTCGGGGGTGACGACGTCGCGGTCGAGCTGGTTGGGGTCGTAGGCGAAGTCGTCGTCGAGCTCTTCCCAGCGGGTCTTGCGGGTGTCGCGTTCCTGCTTTTCCACGTAGTAGCCGGCTTCGACCTTGGAGCCGGCCTCGGTGATGGCGGTCTTGATGCGGTAGACGTCGTAGTTGACGTTGACGCCGTCGGCCACGGCCATCTCGTGGTTGTATTCCATCACCAGGTTCTGGTGGAAGAAGCCGAAGGTCTGCTTGCCGGGCGTGGCGGTGAGGCCGACGAGGTAGGCGTCGAAGTATTCCAGCACCTGCGCCCACAGGTTGTAGATGGAGCGGTGGGCCTCGTCGGTGACGATGATGTCGAAGGTTTCGATGGGGATGCCGGGGTTGTATTCGATGGGCTCGGGCTCTTTGAACAGCTTGCCCAGTTGGTCCACGGATTCTTCTTCCAGGTCGGCCGGCAGGTCGCGGCCCTTGAGCATGGAATACATGCGCTGGATGGTGCAGATGCAGACGCGGGCGGTGGTGTCGATCTGGTTACCCTGCAGGCGCTGGACGATGTATTCCTCGCTGAACTTGAAGTTGTTGTAGGGCGAGACGTATTGCTGGAATTCCTTGAGCGTCTGGTCGGCGAGGTTGCCGCGATCGACCAGGAACAGGATGCGCCGCGCCCCGGCGAACTTGATCAAGCGGTAGATGAAGGAAATCGAGGTGAAGGTCTTGCCCGAGCCAGTGGCCATCTGGATCAGGGCGCGCGGGCGGTTTTCCTTCAGGGATTTTTCCAGGTTGTTGATCGCGGTAATCTGCGCGGGCCAGAGGCCTTCTTCCTTGAGCGGCGGCATGGCTTGCAGGCGGGCGAGGAAGGTGGCCGCAACTTCTCCAGCGCCGCCCTCCCCCGGCTGCGCGGTGGGCGCATAACCCAGCCATTCGGCCAGCAGGCCGGGCTTGTGGAAGGCGAACACCGGTCGCGAGCGCGGCGTGGGGTCGAGGCCGTTGGTGAAGCGGGTTTCGATGCCGGTGGTCTGGTAGGAAAACGGCAGCGGGTTGCGCCAGCGCGGCAAACCGGCGGGCAGGCCCTTGGTGTATTTGTCGGACTGGGTTTCGACACCGGTGAGGGTGACGCCCTCTTTCTTGGCCTCGACGACGCCTGCGGCCTTGCCATCGACATAGAGGAGGTAGTCGGCGAAGCCGTAACCGGGCAGCGGGAATTCGCGAATGGCGACGCCGCGCGCGGCGTGGATGTTGGCGGCGGATGCGTCGCAGACGTGCCAGCCTGCCGCCTCCAGCAGCACATCGATATTCCCCCTCGCCTCTTGTTCCGGCTGTGGCGCCAAGACACCCCCTGTTTTTGTTGTCAGCCGAATCTTCGCATATCCCGCCAGGCAGACGAACCTTCCTTCGACCCATGCCTCCTTCGCCCCGGTTCCCACGGACCTCGCCAACCTGCTCTAATACCGAAAAATCAATAAAGGAATACCGGGAGCGGAGCCGGCTATCTGCACAAGGGGGAAGCATGGATACGAATACGGATACGCCCGGCGACGCGTTTTCCAGGGTGTTGCGCGACGAGATCGCGCAGTTGCGGCCGCAGGCGAACGATCCGCAGCAAAGCGCCGAGGCGTGCGCGGACCGGGCGCAACTGGTGGGGCTGGCCTTTTCCGGCGGGGGAATCCGCAGCGCGACGTTTTGCCTGGGGGTGATCCAGGCGCTGGCGCGGCTGCGGCTGTTGCGCGCGTTCGATTATCTGTCGACGGTGTCGGGCGGCGGCTATATCGGGGCCTGGCTGTCGACGCTGATTTTTCGCAGCCGCAAGCCTGGCCAGTCGGTGGCGGATGCGCTGGCGGCGGTGGAGCTCGAACTGTCGGGCGAATCGCGGCCCTGGTGCGCGGCGGGCACGATCGCGTCGGATTGCCCGCCCGAGCATCCGTCGCTGCGCTTTCTGCGCCGCTACAGCAATTACCTCACGCCCAGGCTGGGGCTGTTTTCGGGCGATTCGCTGGCGGCGATCTCGACGTATCTGCGCAACCTGCTGCTGAACCAATTGGTCCTGGTGGCCTTCTTCGGCGCGGTGTTGACGCTGCCGTATGTGTTGCTGAACTGGAGCCGCGCGCTGGCCGATCCGTTGCGGTTTGCGCTGGCCACGCCGCTGGCCGACACCGGGCTGCCCGTGTTGTTCGGCCTGGCGATCGGGCCGCTGCTGGTTGCGATCGGCGCCTGCGCGATGAGCCTGATGCGCTTCAACAAGGGCGACCGGTTCAATTCGACCGGGCCGGGCTTCATCATCGGCCTGATCGTGGTGCCGTCGCTGGTCTCGGCGTGGCTGTTTGCGCTGGCGCTGCAGGCGCATGCCCCGGCCGCCGACTATTCGCTGCGGGACTGGGTGACATGGACGATGCTGGGGTATCTGGCGCCCTGGCTGGTGGTGTTCTGGATCAAGAGCGGCGGCAGCAATATCGCGCTGACCGCGCTGAGCAAGCTGATGGCGCTGTGGGCGGTGCGCAACGATCCCGCGCGCCTGCGCGCGGCGCTGGACGACCTGGTCGAGTGGGGCGTGGGGCTGGTCCGGTTCGCCTGGCAGCTGCCCTGGACGCTGCTGGCGGGCGCGCTGGGCGGGGTGCTGTTCTACAGCCTGCGCCGGGGCGCCGCGGATCTGCCCGAAGTGGGCGGCGTGGCCTACGCGACCACGTTCGGCACGCCGCTGGTGCTGCTGAGCTTTTCGACGGTGGTGACGCTGCACATCGGGATGATGAAGCGGCTGTACACGGACCAGAACCGCGAATGGTGGGCGCGCCTGGGCGGCTTCATCCTGCTGGCGGCGCTGGCCTGGCTGGGCCTGTTTGCGGTCACGCTGTATGCGGCGCCGCTGGTGAAATGGCTGGCGGGACTGGCGCTGGCGGGTGGCCTGGCCTGGGCGGCCACCAGCATCGGCGGGGTGTTGCTGGGCAAGAGTTCGCTCACCGGGGACCGGCGCAAGTCGGGCAAGGGCACGCCCCTGTTGAATCGTGTGGTGGTGGTGGCGCCCTATGTGTTCATCGTCGGCCTGGCGATCGGGCTGGCCAGTGTGCTGAATGCGGTGCTGGCCAGCCCCGCGCGGCTGTGCGACGCCTGCGTGCCGATCGCGGCGGCGGGACCGTTCGGCCCCATCCTGCATGCGTCGCTGTTCAATCTCGGCCGGGTGGACATGAGCGACGTGCTGTGGGTGGGCGGCGTCTGCGCGGCGGTGTTCGGCCTGCTGGGCTGGCGGATCGACATCAACCTGTTCTCGCTCAACGGCTTCTACCGCAACCGCCTGACGCGCTGCTATCTGGGCGCCACGCGCGTGGGCCAAACGCTGCCGACCAAAATCGTGCGCAAGCCCCATCCGTTCACCGGCTTCGATCCCGGCGACGACCTGCCCTTGTCGGTGCTGGGAAACCAGCGGCCCTTCCCCATCGTCAACGCGGCGATGAACCTGAACGGCGGCGAGGACCTGGCCTGGCAGACGCGCCGGGCTGCCGCCTTCGCTTTCACGCCCTTCCACACCGGGTTCGAGTTCTGGGATTCGGAAGGCGACCGCATCGGCGCCTACCGCCTTACCGAGGAATACGCGGCCAACCAGTTTTCCTTTTTCAATCCGCCCGGCGGCATCCTGCTGGGCAATGTGATCGCCACCTCGGGCGCGGCGGCCAATCCCAACATGGGCTACCACACCTCGGCGGCGCTGTCGGCGCTGTTGAGCGTGTTCAACGTCCGCCTGGGACGCTGGTGCGGCAATCCACGCCATCCCAAGGCCTGGCGCAAGGCCAGCCCGCGTTTCGGCGGCCTGGCCCTGCTCAAGGAAGTGTTCGGCATGCTGGACAGCTGCGCCAGCTTCCTCAACGTGTCGGACGGCGGCCATTTCGAAAACCTGGGCATCTACGAACTGGTGCGTCGGCGCTGCCACGTCGTGGTGGCGGTGGATGCCGGCTGCGACCCGGACTATCAGTTCGAGGACCTGGCCAACGCCATCCGCAAATGCTCGGCGGATTTCGGGGTGGGAATCGATATCGACCTGGCGGCGCTGCGGCCGCCCAAGGGCAAGCGCAAGCACTGCCCGGCACACTTTGCAGTCGGCTGCATCCGCTATCCGAACGGGGCGCAGCCGGGCATCCTGATCTTCATCAAGGCGTCGCAGAGCGGCGACGAATCAAGCGACGTGCGCGAATATGCCGACTGCCACCGCAGCTTTCCCCACGAGTCGACGAGCGACCAGTTCTTCGACGAGAACCAGTTCGAGAGCTATCGCAAGCTGGGGCGGCACGTCGGGCTTAAGGTGTTTGCGCCTCTGTTCTCGCCCCTGATCAACACCTCGGCCCACGACATGACGCCGGAACAGATTCGCGACGCGCTGCCCGGGCGGCTGCCCGATCATCCGGACCTGCAGGCGCGTCAGCGCATGTAGGCATAGCCTTCCTGCTGCAGCCGGACGATCTCGGCGTCGCCCATCGGCACCATGGAGACGAAGCCATGGATGTCCTTGGGCTTGAAGCCCTGGCTCTGGGCGGCGATCCTGCACATCCTGAATTCGATGATGCCCCCCACGGAGAGGCTTTGCGCGCGATCCATCAGCGCTTTGTATTTGGCGTAGTTCCTGATGGCGAAGAAGGGGATTTCGTCGCCGTGCAGGACGATGACGATCTTGTTGTCGAAGGGGTCGGCGCCATTGATCAGGCTCAAGTAGCTGGCACGGTTCAGCACGCTGGTCAGCGCCTCGACCGAGTCGACGGCGGCGTCGTAGACGACTTTCTGTTTCGCATACTGGATGTCCAGCACCTTGGCGCTGCCCCAGGGGGCGTTGCTGTCGGCGAGGACAGGCAGGCTGAAGGCGAGTGCGGCGATGACGAGGATGCGTTTGAGCATGAGGATCTCCAGGTGGGATGAGGATGTGTGCGTGCCTGCATGCTTGGTCCGGGATGCGGCCGATTCCTTACAGGGGATGCGGGATCGGTTGCGCGCCGCCGTCATAGCAGCTGGGCGACTTCGAACACGGCATCGATGCTCCGGCCGTTCCAGTTGTATTCCAGATAGGCGGCGTGCAGGCAGTTTTTGACGATGCCCGTGCGCAAGGCCGCCAGGCATTCGCCGCCGGGGTGGCGTACCGAGGGATACAGGATGCCGTGCGCCCCGTCGGCCCGCAGCTGCCGCCCGATGCCCTGGGCATGGCCGTAGTCGTCGGGGTCGACGATGCCGGGATCGGCCCGGCTGGCCTTGCGCAGGTCGACCGCCCTGCCCTGGGCGTCCACGCTGTAGAGCCGCATCTGCAGCCGTATCGACGGTTCCTGGGTAGCCGCCATGAAGCGGGCCGAATGATGGCGGGTTTCGGCGATGGCGGTGTCGCGGGTGCGGGCGCAATAGAACACGCCGTAGCGGCCGTCGCTGAAGCGGCTGCCCTGCGGGTTGAGATGGGTGAAGGCGGCCATGATGCAGGTGCTGCCGGGGCCGAACAGACGTTCATCAGGCGGAACCAGGCTGATCTCGCCGACTTCGTCGCGAATGCGGTCGTTGGTCATGGCTTCCAGCGCGTAGAGGGCGTCGAAATCCTCGGGACTCGCCACGCGCTCGAACAGGCCGACGGACGGAAAGCGGCTGGGGATCACCCGCCAGGCCGGGATCCACTTCAGGCGCGCGGTCGGGTAGCTCAAGCCCAGCCGCGCCTAGGCCCAACCACCACGGCGGGCATCCAGGTACTGGCGCACCGCGATCAGGTCGGCGACGTTGCCGCCCAGCATGCGGTCGAGCGCGCTCCTGCCACCGAAGAGCGGCGCGCTGTTGGGCTTTTTCACCCAGGCGTCGGCCGCCGTCGCAGCCGGCAGCAGGATCTGCAGCGCCTTGTAGATGCCCAGCAGGTAGGACAGGCGTTCGAGGGTATCGCGCTTGAGGTCGGCTGCCTCGGGGCGGATTTCCATTTGAAGAAGGTCGAACGGCCCGGCGCGCCCAGCAGCACCATCTGCTCGTCGGTGCTCAGCCCCCAGTCGCGCGCGATGTTGAAGAAGGCGCGCAGGCCGGCGGCCGACAGGTCGCGGTTGCTTGGTTTGGGTTGGGCCTGGATGGCCGTTGCCGTGTGTTGCATCTCAGCCTCGCGTCAGTATCTTTCTGAACTCACAACGCAAGACTAGTCCATAAATGGACTATTGGCAATCACGGGAAGCCGGCACGGGTGCAGGGCTTAGTCCTTCCCTGTCTCTTCGTCCAGCTTTCTCAAATGCGCCAGCTTCTCGGCAATCTTGCCTTCGAGCCCGCGCGGAGTGGGGTGGTACCAGGTCTGCTCTTCGATATCGTCGGGGAAATAGCGTTCGCCGGCGGCGTAGGCTTCGGGCTCGTCGTGGGCGTAGCGGTAGGCGCGGCCGTAGCCGAGTTCCTTCATCAGCTTGGTGGGCGCGTTGCGCAGGTGGATGGGGACGTCGTTGGAGGGATTGGACTGCACGAAGGCGCGCGCGGCGTTGTAGGCGACGTAGACGGCATTGCTCTTGGGCGCGCAGGCCATGTAGAGGCAGGCTTCGGCCAGCGCAAGCTCGCCTTCCGGTGAGCCCAGCCGCTCGTAGGTTTCGACGGCGTCGAGCGCGAGGCGCAGCGCGCGCGGGTCGGCCAGGCCGATATCCTCGCTCGCCATGCGGATCAGCCGCCGGCCGAGGTAGCGCGGGTCGGCGCCGCCGTCGAGCATGCGCACGAACCAGTAGAGCGAGGCGTCGGGGTCGCTGCCGCGCACGCTTTTATGCAGCGCGGAAATCTGGTCGTAGAAATTCTCGCCGCCCTTGTCGAAGCGGCGCAGCGACTGCGCCAGCGCGTTCTCGACGAAGGCGGCATCGACTTCCTTCACCTGCGAGCTGCGCGCGGCGGTGTCGAGTTGTTCCAGCAGGTTGAGGAGCTTCCTGGCGTCGCCGTCGGCGTAGGCGGCCAGCAGCTTGTCGACGCCCTCGCCCAGCTTCAGGTCGGGCAGTTCTTTGAGGGCGCGCTGCATCAGCTGGCCGAGTTCCTCGGGCGTGAGCGACTTCAGCACGTAGACCTGGGCGCGCGACAACAGCGCGCCGACGACTTCGAACGAGGGGTTCTCGGTGGTGGCGCCGATGAAGGTGAAGAGCCCGGATTCGACGTGCGGCAGGAAGGCGTCCTGCTGCGCCTTGTTGAAGCGATGGACTTCGTCGACGAACAGGATGGTCGTGCGGGCCATGGTCTGGTTCATGCGCGCGCGCTCGACCGCTTCGCGGATGTCCTTGACGCCCGACAGCACGGCGGAGATGGCGATGAAGTCGGCGCCGAAGGCCTGCGCGGTGAGCCGCGCCAGTGTGGTCTTGCCCACCCCCGGCGGCCCCCACAGAATCATCGAATGCAGCTTGCCGGAATCGAAGGCGAGCCGCAGCGGCTTGCCGGGGCCCAATAAGTGCGTTTGCCCGACGACGTCGGCGAGCGTGTGCGGGCGCAGGCGCTCGGCCAGCGGCGCGTTCGGGTCGTCGCGCGCGGGCCCGGGGGTGTCGGTCTGGAAAAGGTCCTGGGAGCTCATTTGTCCCAAATTATCACATGGTGAGCGGTGAGCGGTGAGCGGTGAGCGGGAAGCGGGAAGCGGGAAGCGGTCCGCTGCTCCCTGCTCCCTGCTCCCTGCTCCCTGCTCCCTGCTCCCTGCTCCCTGCTCCCTGCGCCCTGCTCCCTGCTCCCGGGTCCCGGCTCCCTGCG
>JBDRCF010000024.1:0-241139 GCA_043821985.1 Pseudomonadota bacterium | reverse complement strand
GTCGTGGCTGTGTAAGAGCCGCTTGCGAGATCTCGATGGCGAATTGTTGCTTCGATCGGCGTGTCAGTACGCTTGAATCGAAATCCGCAAAAACAAAACCCCGTCTTCGGAAAAAGACGGAGTTTGTCAGCAAGCTGAGGGGGCATCTGCCCCCTTTTTTTGTTGTCTCTGTCGTATCCGGGCCGAGCCGGGGCGCGGTCCATTACGACGTGGCGGGCTGAGCCAGATCCGTGAGCCGGTTGAAGTGGCAGACCTGGTTCCGGCCATTGTGCTTGGCCGCGTAGAGTGCCTGGTCGGCCTTGTCGAGCAGTTCGGCCAGTATTCGGCGCGTTTCGTGTTTCTGCGTTTGCGGGGTGAGCGTGGCAATGCCGACGCTGGTTGTGATGCGGGTTTTCATGTTTTCGATGGCCGCCACGGCCGCGCGCAGCCGTTCGGCCGCGACCAGGCTTTCCGCTTCGCTCAATCCGAGCGCGGCCACGACAAACTCCTCGCCGCCATGTCGCGCTACGATGTCGTTTTCCCGGGCTGCGGCCTTGAGGGTGGATGCGACGGCTTGCAGGACGCGATCGCCCTCGGCGTGGCCGAAGCGGTCGTTGATCTGTTTGAAATGATCCAGATCGATCATCAACAGGGTTGCGTTTTCCTGCCGGCGATGGGCGGTTTTGAGCATTTGCTCGGCGTATTCGTAAAACGCACGCCAGTTGTACAGGCCGGTCAGGCCGTCATGGTTGGCGAGCAGTTCCAGTTCCGCATGCAACCGCCGGAGCTCCGAGGTTTGCCGCGCGAGCGCATCCTGGGCGGCCTTGCGCTCGGTGATGTCGCGTACGATGCAGAGGACCAGTTGGTCGCCATGAAGCATCATCGGGCTCAGCATGATGTCGACCGGAAATTCGCTGCCGTCCTTGTGCAGGGCGAAAAGCTCGGCAGCTCCGCCCATCGATCGGCTGTGTGTTTCGGTCATATAGCGGGCGCGATGGCCGGTATGGAGGGCAGCGAAGCGGGCTGGGATCAACATTTCGACAGGCTGGTTGATCAATTCGCTTCGATCATAGCCGAACAGGGTTTCCGCCTGCGTGTTTGCCAGAACCATGAGTCCGGCCTGGTCGACGACGAACAGGGCATCGGGCGTGCATTCAAAAATGTGCTGGTAGATTTCCATCGGAGAGAGGAGGCGCGAGGTTCCGTCAGACGCAGGGAAGGACAGGGTGGCTGCGAGGCACGACCGATTTCCGCGAGGGCTGGCGTTTTCGCCTTGGCGAAGCAATACTCGCGCTGCTTGCGATCCGTCGCATCATGCGAAACTCCGAAAAGGGACTTCACCCTATGGGAAAGCAGACAACCGGTCAACCTCTCGTCGCCCCTACGTGCTGGCGCTGGGTCGGCGAGCGCGGCCTGCGGGTCGAGACGGGCGCCATGACGCTGGCACGCTACGCATTGTTGCTTTCGATGAACTTGCGAGACATTGAAGACATTATCCCTGCAGATGGCAGCTTGTTATTGATATTGCGACGGGCGGCGCGGGTGTCGCCGGAGGTGCAGGCGGCGTTGAGTGCGCCACTGGACGTTGCGCAGACGGCGGTGAAAGGGAAACGACATGAGATCGTCGTCGACTACGGCGGCGCGGCGGGGCCGGATCTGCCGGCATTGGCCAAGCGTGCGGGCATGAGTGTGGCAGCCTATATCGATTGCCACGCCGCGACGGAGTATACGGTGGCGTTTTTGGGATTCCAGCCGGGATTCCCCTATCTGCAGGGGCTGCCACCCACGCTGCAGGTGGCACGCCGGGCGTCGCCGCGGCAACAGGTCGCCGCGGGCAGCGTGGCGATCGGCGGGCCCTATACCGGGATTTACCCGGCAGGCGGGCCGGGCGGCTGGCATGTCATCGGACGGACCGACGCGGCGTTGTTCGACCCCGAGCGCCCTGCACCGGCCTTGCTGATACCGGGCGACCGGGTACGTTTCGTTCCCGCATGATCGAGGTTCTGCGTGCAGGTCTGTGCGACCTGGTGATGGATTTGGGGCGCCCGGGCCGGCGGATGCTTGGCGTGCCGGCGGGCGGGGCGGCCGATCCGGCCGCGCTGGCGGCGGCCAACCGCCTGGTGAGCAACGACGCGGCGGCGGCCGGGCTGGAGATCGTATTGTCGGGGCCACGGCTGCAGTTTCCGCAGGGCGGGGTGGTGGCGCTCACGGGCGCCCGTTTTGCTGCCCGCCGCAGCAGCGGCGCTCCCGTGGCGTGGAATGAGACGCTGGTGTTGGCGGCAGGCGAAGTTTTGACCCTGGATCGCCCCGAGGCGGGTTGCCGCTGCTGGCTGGCACTGCGTGGCGGATTGACGGTGCCGTCCGTGATGGGTAGCCGCAGCACCTTTCTGCCGTCGGGGTTTGGCGGACATGGCGGGCGAGCCCTGCAGGCTGGGGATGTTCTGCGCTGCGGTGTGCCGGCGAATGAAATGAAACTGCTTCGCGCCAGCCCCCCGGCCGACGAGGCGGAGGGCTACTTGCGGGTGGTGGCGGGGCCACAGGTCGCGCGGTTCGATGATGTCGGCTTGGCCGCATTTTTCGGCACGCCATATCGGGTCGATGCAGCATCGGATCGGCGGGGTTTACGCCTGGCCGGGACGCCGGTCAGCCATCGCCGGGCCGAATTGCCGTCGCAGGGCGTGCTGCCCGGCAGCGTACAGGTCCCGCCGGACGGTCAGCCGATCATCCTGGGATGGGATGGGCCGGTGACCGGCGGCTATCCGGTGATCGCCGGCGTGATTACGGCGGACCTGCCCCGGCTGGCGCAATTGAAGCCCGGCGAGGCGGTCCGGTTCGTGACGATTGAAGTCGAGGCAGCGCGCGAACGGGCGGCAGGGCAGTGGAGGTTCAAGGAGCTGGCATGATCGAGTTGAATGCGGATATCGGCGAGGGCTGCGATGACGGCGCACTGATGCCGTATCTGTCGCGCGCGTCGATCGCCTGCGGTGGACACACCGGCGATGCCGCGAGCATGGTGGCGGCGTTGCGGCTGGCGGCCGAGCATGGCGTTGCGGTAGGCGCGCATCCGAGCTATCCGGATCGCGTCGGATTTGGCCGCCGCGCGCTCGTGGCCTCCGCGGAAGATATTGCGGCCTGGATCACGCAGCAGACGGAGGCGCTGGCCGAACTGGCCGTGCGGCTGGGCTTGCGGCTGGCGCATGTGAAACCGCATGGTGCGCTTTACAACGTGGCGGCACAGGACCGCAAGGTGGCCCAGGCCGTTGTGCAGGCGGTCACGGCATTCGACCCCGATCTGGTACTGATCGGGTTGGCGGGGTCGCAATTGGTCGCCGCCGGCCGGGCGGCTGGACGGATTGTGTTGAATGAAGCGTTTGCCGATCGCCGCTACCAATCCAACGGCCAGCTTGTTTCACGTGAAACCGTGGGCGCACTGGTGACCGATCCCGACGCGGCAGCGCAGCAGGCGCGTGCGCTTGCGCAGGGCGTGCCCGTTATCGCACTGGATGGCACGCCTCTCCGGATTCGGGCCGAAACCCTCTGCCTGCACAGCGACACGCCCCATGCATTAAATATTGCGCGAGCCGTCCACGCGGCCCTCAATCGCGGATAATTCCGCGCTCACCGCTCACCGCTCACCGCTCACCGCTCACCGCTCACCGCTCACCGCTCACCACCATGCCCCTTCTTACGCTTGACCGACTCGAACTGGCCTATGGCCACTGGCCGCTGCTCGATGGCGCTTCGCTGGTGGTCGAGGCGGGCGAGCGTATCGGCCTGATCGGCCGCAACGGCACGGGCAAATCCAGTCTGCTGAAAATCATCGCCGGCGAGAGTCTGGCGGATGCGGGCGAGGTGTGGCGCGCGCCCGGCTTGAAGCTGGCGTATGTGCCGCAGGAACCGCAGTTCCAGGCCGGCCACAGCGTGTTCGAGGCGGTGGCGGAGGGCGTCGGCGCGGCACAGACCCTGCTGGCCGAATACCATGCCGTGGCGCATGCCATGGCGGAAGGCGACGAGACGGTCTATGCCGATTTCGAGCGGCTGTCGCATGCGCTGGAAGTGGCGGATGGCTGGCGGCTCAACAGCCGGGTGGAAGAGACGCTGCAGCGCCTGAATCTGGACGCCGACGCGGCGGTGGAAACCCTGTCCGGCGGCCTGAAAAAACGGGTCGCGCTGGCGCGCGCGCTGGTGACCGACCCCGAACTATTGCTGCTGGACGAGCCGACCAACCACCTGGATTTCTCCGCCATCGAATGGCTGGAAACCCTGCTCAACGACTACCGCGGCGCGCTGCTCTTCATCACCCACGACCGGCGCTTCCTGGACAACGTCGCCAACCGTATCGTCGAACTCGACCGCGGCCAGTTGCGCGAGTACCAGGGCAACTTCAGCGCCTATCAACTCAAGAAGGCCGAGCAGCTGGAGGTCGAGGCGGTCCACAATCGCAAGTTCGACAAGTTCTGGAAACAGGAGGAGGCGTGGATCCGCAAGGGGGTCGAGGCGCGCCGCACCCGCAACGAAGGCCGGGTGCGGCGGCTTGAGGCGCTACGGCGCACCCGCGAGGCACGCATCGCCCATGCGGGGCAGGTGGGGTTCCAGATCGACGCCGGCGATCGTTCCGGCAAGGTGGTGGCTGAGCTCGATCACGTCACCTACGGCTTCGACAGCCGTGTGCTGATCCGCGATTTCTCCACCACCATCCTGCGCGGCGACAAGCTCGGCCTCCTGGGTCCCAACGGCGTTGGCAAGACCACGCTGATCCGGCTGATCCTGGGCGAGTTGAAGCCGCAATCGGGCTGGATCAAGCAGGGGACCAAGCTCGAAGTCGCCTATTTCGACCAGTTCCGCAATCAGTTGAACGACGAGGCGACGCTGATCGACACGATTTCGCCCGGCTCCGACTATGTTGAAATCGGCGGCCAGAAAAAGCACGTCATCAGTTACCTGGAAGATTTTTTGTTTCCCGCCGAACGCGCCCGTGCCAAGGTGTCGGCGCTGTCCGGGGGCGAGCGCAACCGGCTGTTGCTGGCACGGCTGTTCGCCCGCCCTGCCAACCTGCTGGTGCTGGACGAGCCGACCAACGATCTCGACATCGATACCCTGGAATTGCTGGAGCAACTGCTGCAGGATTACGGCGGTACCGTCATCATCGTTTCGCACGACCGTGCGTTCCTCGACAACGTCGTCACCCAGTCGATCGCGTTCGAGGGCGAAGGCAAGCTGACCGAGATCGTCGGCGGCTATGCCGACTGGCGCGCTTGGCAGCAGCGGCAGCGGGCCACACCCGAGGCGCCGCGCGCGGCCCCCAAGGCGTCTGCCCAGACTACGCCGGCCAAGCCCGCATCCAAAAGCAAACTCAGTTTCAAAGAGACACGGGAGCTCGAAGCGTTGCCGGCGCAGATCGAGGCGCTCGAGATCGAACAAGCACAGATCGCCGAGCGGCTGGCGGATCCGGTTTTGTATCAAGCGAATCCGCAGGATGCTGTGGCGCTGCAGGCACGCTCGGAAGCCATCGAAGCCGAACTGCTCGAAGCGCTGGCACGCTGGGAAATGCTGGAAGCGAAAGCGTCTGCTGGTTGAAATGGATTGAGCGGCGGGACAGGGGTGCCATGTGTCGCACGGCCTGTTTCACGTGAAACGGAGCCCGGCAACGGGTAGAATGGCGGCCATCATGAAATTCCCCGAATCCTTCGATGTCATTGTCGTCGGCGGTGGCCATGCCGGCACCGAGGCCGCGCTGGCGGCCGCGCGCATGGGTGTGAAGACGCTGCTGCTGTCGCACAACATCGAGACCCTGGGCGCCATGTCGTGCAATCCGTCGATCGGCGGCATCGGCAAAGGGCACCTGGTCAAAGAGGTCGACGCGCTCGGCGGCGCAATGGCCTTGGCCACCGACGAGGCGGGGATCCAGTTCCGTACGCTCAATTCGTCCAAGGGCCCGGCAGTACGGGCCACCCGCGCCCAGGCCGACCGTGTGCTGTATAAGGCGGCGATCCGGGCACGGCTTGAGAATCAGCCCAATCTCACGCTGTTCCAGCAGGCGGTCGATGATCTGGTGCTCGAGGGTGATCGCGTCGTCGGCGTGAAAACCCAACTCGGCATCGTGTTCAGTGGCCGCGCGGTGGTGCTGACCACGGGCACGTTCCTGGCCGGTCTGGTCCATGTCGGCCTGGAAAATTTTCAGGCGGGACGCATGGGCGACCCACCTGCGGTGTCGCTTGCCGCGCGACTGCGCGAACTGAATCTGCCCGTGGGGCGGCTGAAAACCGGCACCCCGCCGCGTATCGACGGCCGTACCATCGATTACAACCAGACCCAGGTGCAGCCGGGCGACGATCCGGCGCCCGTGTTTTCCTTCATGGGGCGTGCGGCGATGCATCCCGAGCAGCGCCCTTGCTGGATCACCCACACCACCGCGGAAACGCACGAGATCATCCGCGGCGGTCTTGACCGCTCGCCGATGTACACCGGCGTCATCGAAGGGGTGGGGCCGCGCTACTGCCCGTCGATCGAGGACAAGATCACCCGCTTTGCCGACAAGGCCAGCCACCAGATTTTTCTCGAACCCGAGGGGCTGGCCACCCACGAGATCTATCCCAACGGCATCTCGACCTCCTTGCCGTTCGATGTTCAACTCGCCATCGTGCGCTCGATCCCTGGACTGGAACAGGCGCACATCCTGCGCCCCGGCTACGCCATCGAGTACGACTACTACGATCCGCGCAACCTCAAGGCCTCTCTCGAGACCAAATCGATCGCCGGGCTTTTCTTCGCGGGACAGATCAACGGCACCACCGGTTACGAGGAGGCCGCTGCTCAGGGTCTGCTCGCCGGGATCAACGCGGGCTTGCAGGTGCAGGGGGAAGCGGCCTGGAGCCCGGGCCGACATGAGGCCTATCTCGGCGTGCTGGTCGACGACCTCATCACGCGTGGGGTGTCGGAGCCTTATCGCATGTTCACCAGTCGTGCTGAATACCGGCTGCAGTTGCGTGAAGACAATGCCGACATGCGGCTGACTGAAATCGGGCGCGACCTTGGCGTGGTGGAGGATGTCCGTTGGGACGCGTTCAACCGGAAAAGGGATGCGGTTTCACGTGAAACCGCCCGCCTGAAATCAGTCTGGGTCAATCCGGCCATTCTGCCTGCCGAGGCCGCCACCCGCCTGATGGGTCAACCGATCGAGCACGAATATAGCTTGTTCGAACTGCTACGCCGGCCCAACCTGAGTTACGCGCAGGTCGTAGCCCTGCCGGGCGGCGGCATAGGGGAAGCTGACGCGCGCGTCACCGAGCAGGTCGAAATCGCCGCCAAATACCAGGGCTACATCGACCGCCAGAACGAGGAAGTCGACAAGCAGCGTGAGCAGGAAAACCTGCGTCTGCCCGCGGATCTCGACTACAGCCTGCTGACCGGTCTGTCGATGGAGGTTCGCCAGCGCTTGCAGAAGGCGCGCCCCGAAACGCTGGGTCAGGCGTCCCGCTTGCAGGGCATTACCCCGGCAGCGATCTCGGTGCTGCTTGTGTATGCCAAGCGCGGCTTCAAGCCCGACGAGCAGAAGAAAAGCGCATGACACTCCAGACGCAACTCGCGGCGGGAATCGCCGCCCTCGGGCTGGCATTGCCTGCGGATGCCGAGGCAAAGCTACTGGCGTATCTTGCGCTGCTGGATAAATGGAACCGCGTGTACAACCTGACCGCGGTGCGCGATACCGAGCGCATGGTCAGCCATCATCTGCTCGATTCGCTGGCAGCCGTCCCCTTTTTCCAGGGCGGACGCGTGCTTGACGTCGGTAGCGGCGGCGGTTTGCCGGGCATTCCGCTGGCGATCGCACGACCGGATTTGCAGGTGACGCTGATCGACAGCATTGCCAAGAAGACCGCTTTTCTGCTGCAGGCCAAAACGGAACTTGGTCTGGATAATCTGGCTGTGGTGACGAATCGGGTGGAGGATTATCGGCCCGAAACGGGGTTCGACCTCATTACCTCGCGGGCATTTTCCGACCTCAGGGAGTTCGTCGCCTTGACTCGCCACCTGCTCAAGCCGGCGGGCCGTTGGCTCGCCATGAAGGGCTTATATCCGCACGAAGAGCTTGCTTTATTGCCGGCTGACGTGAAAGTAAGCGCTGACCATGTGTTGGCCGTCCCGGGTCTGGATGCGACCCGTCACTTGATTGTTCTGGAGCCTGTTGAATGAGTCGAATCCTGGCAATTGCCAATCAAAAAGGCGGTGTCGGCAAGACGACGACAGCGGTGAATCTGGCCGCGAGCCTGGCCGAACTGGGGCAGCGCGTGCTGCTGGCCGACCTCGATCCGCAGGGCAACGCGACCATGGGGGCGGGGATCGAAAAGCGCACGGCACTGCCGACGGTCTATCAGATCCTGCTCAACCAGGTGAGCGTGCGCGAGGCGCGGATGCGCTCGGAGCCGGGCCATTTTGACGTCATTCCGGCGAACCGCGAACTTGCCGGCGCGGAAATCGATCTGGTGAATCTGGAGCAGCGCGACCTGCGGCTGAAGGTCGCGCTGGCACAAGTGGCCGACGACTACGATTTCATCCTGATGGACTGCCCGCCAACCTTGAATCTGCTGACCGTCAATGCCTTTGCTTCCGCGCAATCGGTGCTGATCCCGATGCAGTGCGAGTATTACGCCCTGGAAGGGCTGACCGATCTGGTGGCGACCATCAAGAAAGTCAAGCAGCGCTTGAATCCCTCGATCGAGATCGAGGGGCTGCTGCGCGTGATGTTCGATCCGCGCAGCACGCTGGCGCAGCAGGTGTCGGACCAGATCAAGCAGCATTTCGGCAACAAGGTGTACGACACCGTGATTCCGCGCAACGTGCGACTCGCCGAGGCGCCCAGCCACGGCCTGCCCGTGCTGGCCTACGACCGCCAGTGCAAGGGGGCCAAGGCGTATATGGAGCTCGCGGAAGAAACCTTGCGACGTGCAGGCATTACAGTGGGGGAGACAGCATAATGGCCAAACTCAAGGGACTCGGGCGCGGGCTCGACGCGCTGCTCGGCGGCGAAGACAATGCCGCGCCGCCGCAAGGCGACCTGCGCATGATGAAGGTGGGGCAGCTGGCGCCCGGCAAGTATCAGCCGCGTACCCAGATGGACAGCGAGTCGCTGCAGGAACTCGCCGATTCCATCCGCGCGCAGGGTCTGATGCAGCCGATCCTGGTGCGTGAAGTCGCCGCCGGCTATGAAATCATTGCCGGCGAACGACGCTGGCGTGCGGCGCAACTGGCCGGATTGAACGAAATCCCGGTGCTGGTGCGCGAAGTTGCCGACGATGCGGTGGCGGCGATGGCGCTGATCGAGAACATCCAGCGCGAAGACCTCAATGCCATTGACGAAGCGCATGGTCTGCAGCGCCTGATCCACGAATTCGGCATGACCCACGATGCGGCTGCACAGGCGGTCGGGAAATCGCGGGCGGCCGTGTCCAACCTGTTGCGCCTGCTGAACCTGTCGCACTCGGTGCAGGACATGCTCACCGCCGGGTTGATCGAGATGGGCCATGCGCGTGCGCTGCTGCCCTTGCATGCAGGCGCACAACGCGAGTTGGCGCACGAAATCGAAACCAAAGGCCTGTCGGTGCGCGAGGTCGAGCGCCGGGTGGCGCGGTTGAAGGATGTCGCCATCGCGCCAGCCGGTCAGACCGTTTCACGCGACACGCTTCGCCTGGAAGAGGCGCTGTCGGATGCCCTGGGAATGACCGCTCACGTGCGAACCAACAGCAAAGGCAGTGGCAAGCTCACACTCCACTTCGCCAGCGCGGAAGAGTTGCAGGGTCTGCTGCAACGTCTGGGAATCCAGTTATAGCGGGCTCGCCAGCAACATCACTACGTACTGAAATTCATCATCAAGCAGCCTGATGATTGCATAGACCGCACTAATTCTAGTATCATAATTGGCTAAATGTTTAACGGCATCACTACCGGCACCGGACGGGTGGTTCGGGCGCAGTCGGTGCTCGTGTTCGTGGCCGCGCTAAGCGGCGCTGCGATTGCGGGGATGGATGCGGGGTTGGCGGCTGCGTATGGCGTGCTCGTCGCGCTGGCCGTGAGCGCGGTGCTGGTCTGGCGTGAGCAGCAGTCAATGGCTCACCCGGAATGGGATCAGCATCGATTGTTGAAGGTGTTTGTTCGCGTCAGCATCGAGCGCCTGGTCCTGCTGATTGCCTTGTTGAGTCTGGGACTCGGCGTGTTGAAGCTTGACCCGCTGCCCTTGCTGCTAGGCTTGGTGCTGGCCCAGTTTGCCTGGCTGGCTGCTGCGGCAGGCCGAAACGGCAAATAGCCGAAGGGCGAAGTTTTGCCAAGGTTGGTTTTGAATGGGAACGCCCCGCGTGTCCATCCAAAACCCACTTATTGAAATAGATCACTATGGCTACGGAATCCCATTCCTCCGGTGAATACATCAAGCACCATCTGCAAAACCTGACTTACGGACAACTTCCTGACGGCACCTGGGGCTTCGCCCATGGCGCCGCAGAGGCCAAGTCCATGGGCTTCTGGGCGATCAACGTCGACAGCATGCTCTTCTCGATTGGCCTGGGGCTGCTCTTCCTGCTCCTGTTCCGCATGGTGGCCAAAAAGGCGACGACCGGCATCCCGTCCGGCCTGCAAAATTTCGTCGAATGGATCATCGAGTTCATTGATGGTTCCGTGCGTGGCTCTTTCTCGCACCAGAATGCGATGGTCGCTCCGCTGGCCCTCACCGTGTTCATGTGGGTGTTCCTGATGAACCTGATGGACCTGTTCCCGGTCGATTGGTTTCCCTATGCTGCGACGCTGTCGGGCGTGCCGCACCTGAAGATCGTGCCGTCGACCGACCCCAACGTCACTTTCGGCCTGTCGCTGTCGATCTTCTTCCTGGTGCTGTACTACAGCGTCAAGATGAAAGGCGCCGGCGGCTTCTTCTCCGAGCTGGCCTTCCAGCCCTTCCCCAAATTCCTGTTCCCGGTCAACCTGCTGCTCGAGGGCGTCGGCCTGATCGCCAAGCCGATCTCGCTGGCCCTGCGTCTCTTCGGCAACATGTATGCCGGCGAAATGATCTTCATCCTGATCGCGCTGATGTTCGGCGGCGGCTGGGTGCTGGCCGTGTTTGGCGGCGCATTGCAGTGGGCGTGGGCGGTGTTCCACATCCTCATCATCACGCTGCAGGCCTTCATCTTCATGACGCTGACCATCGTGTATCTGGACATGGCGCACGCCGAGCACCACTAAGCGACCCCCTGATTTCATTCGTATTTAATTTTCTGGTTTCTTGTTTTCAACTTTAATTTTTACTTCTAGGAGCAACAAATGGAAATGACTCAAGCCGTACTGTACATCGCTGGCGCCCTGATGATGGGCCTGGGCGCGCTCGGTGCAGCCGTCGGTATCGGCATCCTCGGTGGCCGCTTCCTCGAGGGCGCAGCCCGTCAGCCCGAACTGATCCCGATGCTGCGTACCCAGTTCTTCATCGTCATGGGTCTGGTCGACGCCGTGCCGATGATCGCCGTCGGTCTGGCCATGTACGTTCTGTTCGCCGTTGCCGGTTAATTCGCGGGTTGCTACGGAACTTGTCTAACCCCCGTCATTAAAAGGTGCGGATATGAACTTCAACGCAACTTTGATCGGCCAGTCCGTCACGTTCATCTTCTTCGTGTGGTTCTGCATGAAGTTCGTGTGGCCGCCGATCATGAATGCGCTCGAAACGCGTAAAAGGCAGATCGCCGATGGCCTGGCCGCTGCGGATCGCGGCAAGCATGAGCTCGAACTGGCTGCCAAGAAGGCCGGCGACAACATGCGCGACGCCAAGGCACAGGCTGCCGAAGTGATCGCCCAGGCTGAAAAGCGTGCGGCGCAGATCATCGAAGAGGCAAAAGTGGCCGCCAAGGAAGAAGGCGATCGTCAACTGGCTGCTGCCCAGGCCAATATTGCACAGGAAACCAACCGTGCGCGCGAAAGCCTGCGCGAGCAGGTGGCCGGGCTGGCTGTGGCCGGCGCGGAGAAAATCCTGCGCCGCGAGGTCAATGCGCAAACCCACGCTGACCTGCTGGGCCAGCTGAAAGCCGAGCTGTAAACCATGAGCGAACTGTCTACCCTGGCTCGTCCCTACGCCGAAGCGGTGTTCCGCATGGCGCAGGGCGAAAATGACCTGGCAGGCTGGTCGAGCCGTGTCGCCACGCTGGCGGCCATCGTTTCCGATGTCCAGGTGGCACGCCTGATCACCGATCCGGCCGTTTCGGCCGAGCGGGTGGCCGGCCTCGTCATCGACGTCGCCGGTGGCGACCTCGGCGAGCGCGGCGCCAACTTCGTCAAGGTACTGGCCGAGAACGACCGCTTGTCGCTGCTGCCGGAAATCGGCACGCAATTCGAGACGCTGAAGGCCAACGCCGAAGGCACCCTCGAGGCTACCATCACCAGCGCGCAGGAGCTGACGCAGGCGCAGGTCGACGATCTGGTTGCCGGACTCAAGGCCAAATTCAACCGCTCAGTGAACGTGCAGGTTGCGGTCGATCCCGAACTGATCGGCGGCGCGGTGATCGCCATCGGCGACCAGGTGATAGACGGCTCGGTCAAGGGACGGCTGCAGCGCATGGCTTTCGCGCTGCAAGGCTAATCACGAACTCAAAATTATCGGAACCTCACGGTTCGGAGAACAGACATGCAATTGAATCCAAGCGAAATCAGCGAACTGATTAAAGCCAAGATCGAGAACCTCGGTGCGTCGAGCGAACTGCGCACCCAGGGCACGATCGTGTCCGTCACCGACGGCATCGTCCGCATTCATGGTTTGTCCGACGTGATGTCGGGTGAAATGATCGAAATGCCGGGCAACACCTTCGGCGTGGCACTCAACCTCGAGCGCGACTCGGTGGGTGCGGTGATCCTGGGCGATTACGAACACATCACGGAAGGCGACGTGGCCAAGTGCACCGGCCGCATCCTGGAAGTGCCGGTTGGCCGTGGCCTGCTCGGCCGCGTGGTGAACTCGCTGGGCCAGCCGATCGACGGCAAGGGCCCCATTGCGGCAGACACCACCATGCCGATCGAGCGTATCGCCCCGGGCGTGATCGAACGTAAGTCCGTCGACCAGCCGGTGCAGACCGGCCTCAAGTCGATCGACGCCATGGTGCCGGTCGGCCGCGGCCAGCGCGAACTGATCATCGGCGATCGCCAGACCGGCAAGACCGCCGTCGCGATCGACGCCATCATCAACCAGAAGGGCACCGGCGTGAAGTGTATCTACGTCGCCATCGGCCAGAAGGCCTCGTCGGTTGCCAACGTGGTGCGCAAGCTGGAAGAGCATGGCGCAATGGACCACACCATCGTCGTTGCCGCGACCGCATCCGACGCCGCCGCCATGCAGTACATCGCACCGTACGCCGGCTGCACCATGGGCGAGTTCTTCCGCGATATCGGTGAAGACGCGCTGATCGTGTACGACGATCTGACCAAGCAGGCCTGGGCCTACCGCCAGGTCTCGCTGCTGCTGCGCCGTCCGCCGGGCCGTGAAGCCTACCCGGGCGACGTGTTCTACCTGCACTCGCGTCTGCTGGAGCGTGCCGCGCGCGTCAACGCCGACTACGTCGAAAAGATCACCAAGGGTGCCGTCAAGGGCAAGACCGGCTCGCTGACCGCGCTGCCGATCATCGAAACGCAGGCCGGCGACGTGTCCGCCTTCGTGCCGACCAACGTGATCTCGATTACCGATGGCCAGATCTTCCTGGAAACCGACCTCTTCAACGCCGGTATCCGTCCCGCGATCAACGCCGGTCTGTCGGTGTCCCGCGTCGGCGGCGCCGCGCAGACCAAGGTGATCAAGAAGCTTGGCGGCGGTGTCCGCCTGGCGCTGGCGCAATACCGTGAACTCGCGGCCTTCGCGCAGTTTGCCTCCGATCTCGACGAAGCGACCCGCAAGCAACTGGAACGCGGCCGTCGCGTGACCGAACTGATGAAACAGGCGCAGTACTCGCCGATGTCGGTGTCGCAGATGGCGCTGACCCTGTTCGCCGTCAACAAGGGCTACATGGACGACGTCGAAGTCAACAAGATCCTGCCGTTCGAAGCTGCACTGCAGGCGTTCATGAAGTCGAAGTACGCCAGCATCATGGACACCATCGAAACCAGCGGCAACCTGGATGACGCGACCGAAAAGGCGCTCACCGCTGCGGTGGACGAGTTCAAGAAAACCGGCGTCTATTGATAGACCGCGCTGATTAGTTAGGAGCCATTATGGCAGCCGGAAAAGAGATACGGACCAAGATCAAGAGCGTGGAAAACACGCGCAAGATCACCAAGGCCATGGAAATGGTCGCGGCATCCAAGATGCGCAAGGCGCAGGAGCGCATGAAGGCCGCGCGCCCCTACGCCGAGAAAATCGCCCGCGTGGCGACGCACTTGGCGTATGCACACACGGAATACAAGCATCCTTTTGTGATTGCGCGTGAAAACGTCAAGCGCGTCGGTGTCATTGTCATCAGTTCGGACAAAGGTCTGTGCGGCGGACTCAATACCAACGCCTTTCGCGTGGTGGTGAGCCAGATGAAGCAGTGGGAAGCCGCCGGCATCGGTATCGACGTCACCGCGATCGGCAACAAGAGCCTAGGTTTCATGCAGCGCTTGGGTGCCAATGTGGTGTCGCAACTGACCGGAATCGGCGATACGCCGCACATGGACAAGCTGATCGGACCGGTCAAGGTCATGCTGGATGCGTATCTGGAAGGCAAGATCGACGCGCTTTATATCGTCTACAACCGCTTCGTGAATACCATGAAGCAGGAACCGACGCTGACCCAGTTGTTGCCGCTGAAGCAGATGGAAGACGCCGAGGAAGCGAGCCTGAAAACGCACTGGGACTACATCTACGAGCCCGATGCCAAGCCGGTCGTCGACGGCATGCTGATGCGCTACATCGAATCGCTGGTGTATCAGGGCGTGGCGGAAAACATCGCGTGCGAACAGTCGGCACGGATGGTGGCGATGAAGGCCGCGTCCGACAACGCAAAAGACGTGATCGGCGAGCTGAAACTGGTTTACAACAAGACCCGCCAGGCCGCGATTACCAAGGAACTGTCGGAAATCGTGGCGGGCGCAGCAGCGGTTTGAGCGCGCGGCATACAGAATTTAATTGATTAGGCCAAGATTTAACTTACTTAGGATGGCAACATGAGCAACGGAAAAATTGTTCAGATCATCGGTGCCGTGGTGGACGTGGAATTTTCACGTGATTCCATGCCCAAGGTCTTCGAAGCGCTGAAAATGCAGACGCCGGAACTGACGATGGAAGTCCAGCAGCAGCTCGGCGACGGCGTCGTTCGCGCCATTGCGATGGGCTCCACCGATGGCCTGCGCCGCGGCATGGACGTGCTCGCCACCGGCAACCCGATCATGGTGCCGGTCGGCCAGGCAACGCTCGGCCGCATCATGAACGTGCTCGGCACGCCCATTGACGAACAGGGTCCGGTCAACACCGACACCCACATGCCGATCCACCGCAAGCCGCCGGCGTATGCCGACCAGGCCGCGACGGTCGAGATTCTCGAAACCGGCATCAAGGTGATCGACCTGATCATGCCGATCGCCAAGGGCGGCAAGGTCGGCCTGTTCGGCGGCGCCGGCGTCGGCAAGACCGTGACGCTGATGGAACTGATCCGCAACATCGCCGTGGCGCACTCGGGTTTCTCGGTGTTCGCCGGCGTCGGCGAACGGACCCGCGAAGGCAACGACTTCTATCACGAGATGAAGGAAGGCGGCGTGCTGGACAAGGTCGCGCTGGTGTACGGCCAGATGAACGAACCCCCGGGCAACCGTCTGCGCGTCGCGCTGACCGGCCTCACCATGGCCGAGTACTTCCGTGACGAAGGCCGCGACGTGCTGCTGTTCGTCGACAACATCTACCGCTACACCCTGGCCGGTACCGAAGTGTCCGCGCTGCTGGGCCGGATGCCGTCCGCCGTGGGCTACCAGCCGACGCTGGCCGACGAAATGGGCCGTTTGCAGGAGCGCATCACCTCCACCCGCACCGGCTCGATCACCTCGTTCCAGGCCGTTTACGTGCCGGCGGATGACTTGACCGACCCGTCGCCCGCCACCACCTTCGCCCACCTGGACGCCACCCTGGTGCTGAGCCGTCAGGTCGCCGAACTGGGTATCTACCCGGCGGTGGATCCGCTCGATTCGACGTCGCGTATTCTCGATCCGCAAGTCGTTGGCGACGAGCACTACGGCGTCGCCCGTGCGGTTCAGGGCACCCTGCAGAAGTACAAGGAACTGCGCGACATCATCGCGATTCTGGGCATGGACGAACTGTCGCCGGAAGACAAGCTGGCGGTGTCCCGCGCGCGGAAAATCCAGCGCTTCCTGTCGCAGCCCTTCTTCGTGGCCGAAGTGTTCACCGGCGCGCCCGGCAAGTACGTCACGCTGAAAGAGACCATTGCCGGCTTCAAGGCGATCGTCGAAGGCGAATACGACCATCTGCCCGAACAGGCTTTCTACATGGTCGGTGCGATCGAAGAAGCCGTCGAAAAGGCGAAGACGATTCAGTAACCGGTAAGCGGTAAGCGGTAAGCGGGGAGCCGGGTGGCTTGCCGCTCATCGCTCACTGTTCACCGCTCACGAGGTTTCAAAATGGCCATGACTATCCACGTCGACATCGTCAGCGCAGAAAAATCGCTCTACTCCGGCATCGCCGAAGTGGTGATTGCCCCTGGTCAGCGTGGCGAACTCGGCATCTACCCGCGTCACACGCCGCTTCTGACCACACTCAAGCCGGGTGCGGTGCGCATCAAAGTGCCGAACCAGGCCGAAGAAGAACTGGTCTACGTGTCCGGCGGCATTCTCGAAGTACAGCCACACATCGTCACCATCCTGTCCGACTCCGCCATTCGCGGAGCCGACCTTGACGAGGCCAAGGCACTCGAGGCCAAACGCGCCGCCGAGGAAGCGATGAAGGACAAGGCCGCCACGCTCGACTATGCGCAAGCGCAAGCCGAACTGGCCCAGGCCGTTGCCCAGCTGGCGGCAATCAAGAAGCTGCGCAAGCTGACTTGATCCACCGGTGTTTTTGACGTAAAAAAGGGCAACTTCCGGGTTGCCCTTTTTGCTGGCAGGAACCTGCCGCCCTGCCATTTGCGGGCCCGAGTGTTAGCTGTCGGTCCACACAGGAGCTATGCGTAGGCACGTCATGACACATCCCGTACTTGATCCTCGGCTCGGCGTTGAATGCACGTATGGCGATCCGGTCACGTGGCGCGAAGCGCTGGATCTGTTGTATGGCCTGTTGCCGGAATATGCCGACAATCTCAGAGCGGCACTGGAGGCGGGGGATATCGCACGCATGCACCGTGTGGCGCATGGCCTTTCGGGCGCGTCCAGCTATTGCGGGACCGTTGCCGTACACGCTTCAGCCAAGCAACTGGAGGCATTATGTCTGCACGAAAATGCCAGCGCTCTCGGTGAGGCGGTGAACACGGTACTTCACAATATCGGCCGTCTGATGCACTTGAGGCAATCGGGGCTGCCGGCGGCAGATGACGACCCCATCTATTGAATGAATCGGCAGGGTGCCGAAAGGATGCTTATTGGCAGCAACGGGTGACGGCCTCCATCACGCGCGCCGCGCTGAACGGCTTGACGATGAAGCCGTCGGCGCCGTGGGCATGCGCCTTTTGTACGTTGCCTACGGTCGAGTCCGAACTGATCATGACGACGGCAAGGCCTGGTATGGCATGCCGGGCGTGCTGGAGCGTTTCAAAGCCATCCATCTCCTGCATGTTGATGTCCAGAAAAAGGATGTCGGGAATCTCGGCGGCACACTTTTGCAACGCTTCCTTGCCGTTGCACGCTTCACCGACGACTTCAACGTTGTGCTGGCGCAATAGTGTGCGCAGAAGATGACGGGTCACGCTGTCGTCATCGGCAATGATGGCTTTGATCGGCCGTATCTTCATGGAGTCTTTATACGGTATACAGCGCAAAATTTTAACTGCTTTTTTTGACTATATTTTTACGGGTTGGCAGGTGGTCCATGTGTCAGAGCCGGCAGCCCCCAGGCTATGTAAGGCGCGAGACGTTGTTCATTGGCGCAACCCATACCCAGTTGATCGCCCACCCGGATGGACGACAGGGGACCTGCATTGGAGGAGTGTCCCCATGATAAAGTCGGGCGACTGGACGGCAACAGAAGTCAGCGAATGCGCTAGATTGATAATGTGTACGCAGGATTGGAACATGCCAGTCGCCCGATCCGGAGATGTGCATTCAGGGGAATACGAAAATCACGAGCATTTTCGTTTCTGTGGTTTATGGATAATCAAAGGAATATCAAATATGCGAACAACCCACCTACTTCTCTGTGCCAGCGCGGCTACGCTGATGTCTGCCGGTGCGATCACGGCCCAAGCAGGCCAAGGCGTTTACTACGATCCCAGCAACGCGGCGAGTTCGACCGGGAAAACGACCGGCTACGAGCTCTACAGGACCATTGGTTGTCCGGGCAAGCAGCTTCTGGATCAACCCTGCACCGTACCCAAGGAAGTCGATAGCGACGGCGACGGTGTCGTCGACAGCAAGGACAAATGTCCCGATACGCCGGCCGGCCGCAAGGTCAATGCCGACGGATGCGAACTGGACAGTGACGGCGATGGGATTGTGGATGGCGATGACAAGTGCCCCACGGTTTATGCCAAAACGGACGATGGCTGCCCGGCGGTGGTGGCCGCGCCTGTTGCACCTGCTGCCCCGGCCGCGCCTGCTGCCGCCCCAGCCCCCAAAAAGCTGGTATTGAACGATGTCAATTTCAATTACGACAAAGCCAGCCTGCGGCCGGAAGCGCACACCACCCTGGATGAAGCGGTAGCCAGCCTGAAGGAATGGGGCGACGGTAAAGTGGAAGTTGCGGGCCATACCGACAATCGGGGAACCGCGGCTTACAACATGCGTCTCTCGCTCCGCCGCGCAGAAGCGGTACGCGATTACCTGGTCAGCAAGGGGATCGCGGCAGACCGCCTGGTGGTCAAGGCTTATGGCGAATCGCAGCCGGTCGCCGACAACAAGACGGAGGACGGCCGCTTCAAGAACCGCCGGGTCGAATTGCAGCCGCTCAATTGAGCTCGTAGCGGAAACGTGAGCCGGCTACGGGGCGCTGCTCCGTATCGCAGGGGGACGATCTCACGTGCGAAAACAGAAAAGGCAACCTTCGGGTTGCCTTTTCATTTTGACGGCCCCGTACAGGCTTTATACTTGGCGCGCGATTTGCTCTCATTCTGCTGATGCGATTCACACACCCGGACGACCCGAATGCATTCCAAGCTTGAAATCCTGATACTCGCGGCGGGCAAGGGCACCCGGATGCGGTCCGACCTGCCCAAGGTGCTGCACAAGCTGGCCGGCAAACCCCTGCTTGGCCATGTCGTAGATACGTCCCATGCGCTGGGTGCAGTTCAAACCTGCGTCGTCTACGGCTTTGGCGGCGAGGCCGTGCCGCAGGCGATGGCTGACGACAAACTGACGTTTGTGCTACAGGCCGAACAGCATGGCACCGGCCACGCAGTGAAGCAGGCGTTGCCGCAGCTGTCCGACGACAGTGTGACGCTGGTGTTGTATGGCGACGTGCCGTTGACGCATACGCGTACCTTGCAACCGCTCGTGACCGCGGCCCAGGCAGGCAAACTGGGACTCCTCACGGTCAAGCTGACGCAGCCCGACGGCTACGGGCGTATCGTGCGGGATGCCGACGGCCGGGTACGGCGCATCGTCGAGCACAAGGACGCGACTCCCGCCGAGTGGGCGATCCATGAAGTCAACACCGGCATCCTTGCGGTAGCGACCCGTCATCTCAGGCAGTGGATCGATGAACTGAAGAACGACAACGCACAAGGTGAGTACTACCTCACCGACATCATCGCACTGGCGGTGCGCGATGGCCTGACGGTGGAAACCCACCATCCGGCATGCGAATGGGAAGTGCTCGGCGTCAACAGCAAAGCCCAGTTGGCCGAACTCGAACGCATTCACCAGGGCGAGATCGCGCGGGCACTGCTCGACGCCGGCGTCACCTTGATGGATCCGGCCCGGCTTGACGTACGCGGCACGTTGACATGCGGGCGCGATGTCGTGATCGACGTCAATTGCGTATTCGAAGGCCTTGTGGAATTGGGCGACGGCGTGCAAGTGGGCGCCAACTGCGTACTGCGGAACGTGAAGATTGCCGCGGCCACCCGCATCGACGCGTTCACCCTGATCGACGATGCCGTCATCGGCGAGGCCAACCGGCTGGGGCCGTTCTCGCGCATCCGCCCGGGGACGTCGCTGGCGCGCGACGTCCACGTCGGCAACTTCGTCGAGATCAAGAACAGCCAGATCGACGACGGCTCCAAGATCAACCATCTGTCCTACGTCGGCGACACCACCATGGGCAAGCGGGTCAACATCGGCGCGGGTACCATCACCTGCAATTACGATGGCGCCAACAAGCACCGCACGGTCATCGAGGACGACGTGTTCGTGGGATCCGACACGCAACTGGTGGCGCCCATCACCGTCGGCCAGGGCGCGACCCTGGGCGCGGGCACGACGCTGACACGTGATGCACCCGCCGGCGAGTTGACCTTATCGCGGGCGAAGCAGCTTACCGTCAATGGCTGGAAACGGCCGGTCAAACAGAAAAAGGAAGGCTAGGTATGTGCGGCATAGTCGGCGCGGTAGCGCAGCGTAACGTCGTTCCCATTCTGCTCGAGGGCCTGCGGCGTCTCGAGTACCGCGGCTATGATTCGGCGGGCCTCGTCACCATCGACGGCGGGCTCAAGCGGGTGCGTAGCGTCGGTCGCGTTGCCGGCCTGGCCGAAGCGTGCGCCGCGCAGCAGGTGCACGGCAACCTCGGCATTGCGCATACCCGCTGGGCCACGCACGGCGCGCCGTCGGAGGCCAATGCACATCCGCACGTCAGCGGCCGCCTCGCCGTGGTGCACAACGGCATCATCGAAAACCACGAAGCCCTGCGTACCCGTCTGAAGGCGGAAGGTTTCGTCTTCACGTCGGAAACCGATACCGAGGTCATCGCGCACCTGATCGAGCATTACTTCCGGCAGTCGAAGGATCTGCTGGCGGCTACCCGTGCGGCGGTGGCCCAACTGGAAGGTGCGTATGCCATCGGCGTGGTGAGCGAGGACGCGCCCAATCGCCTGGTGTGCGCGCGCAAGGGCAGCCCGCTGCTGATCGGTCTCGGCATCGAGGAGAACTTCATCGCCTCCGACGTCTCGGCCTTGCTGCCGGTGACCCAACGCGTGATGTATCTGGAAGAGGGCGACGTCGCCGATATCGGACTGTTGGCGGTGACGGTATACGACGCGGCGGGCAGCAAGGCCGATCGCAGCATCCATGTGTCCGAACTGTCGGCCGACATGGCCGAGCTCGGCAATTACCGCCACTTCATGCAGAAGGAAATCCACGAGCAGCCGCGGGCGCTCACCGATACCCTGCTGACTGCGGTGGCACAGGATCGCGTCCAGCCTGAATGGTTCGGCTTCGACGCGGCCGACGTGCTCAAACAAGTCAACGCCATCACCTTCCTAGCCTGTGGTACCAGCTTCCACGCGGCGAAAGTGGCCACTTACTGGCTGGAAGAGATCGCTGGCATTCCTGCACGGGCGGAAATCGCCAGCGAATACCGCTATCGCACCTCGGTTCCCAATCCGGACGCGCTCATCGTCACCATCTCGCAGTCCGGCGAAACCGCCGACACGCTGGCCGCGCTCAACCACGCCAAGTCGCTGGGCCAGGACAAGACGCTGACCATCTGCAACGTGCCGGAGTCGGCGCTCACCCGCGCCTCGCGTCTCAAGTTTCTTACCCGCGCCGGCCCCGAAATCGGTGTCGCCTCGACCAAGGCCTTCACCACCCAGCTCGCCGGCCTGTTTTTGCTGACGCTGGTGCTGGCCAAACTGCGTGGTCGCCTCACCCCGGCGCAGGAAACCGCCCACCTCACCGCCCTGCGCAGCCTGCCCAACAAGGTGCAGCAGGCGCTGGCGCTGGAGCCGCTGGTCGAGGCCTGGTCGCAGCGCTTTGCCAACAAGCACCACGCGCTGTTTCTTGGGCGAGGCGTGCACTACCCCATCGCCCTAGAAGGCGCGTTGAAGCTGAAGGAAATCTCCTACATCCACGCTGAAGCCTATCCCGCCGGCGAACTCAAGCACGGCCCGCTGGCGCTGGTCGACAAGGACATGCCGGTGGTGACCATTGCCCCCAACGACCCGCTGGTCGAAAAGCTCAAGTCCAACCTGCAAGAAGTGCGGGCGCGCGGCGGCGAGCTGTACGTGTTTGCCGACGGCGACGTGCACATCGAGGAATCCGAGTTCGTCCACGTCATCAAGCTGCCGGGCGGACACAACGGGCCGCTGTCTCCCATCCTTCACACCGTGCCGCTGCAGCTGCTGTCGTATCACGCCGCACTGCAAAAGGGCACTGACGTGGACAAACCCCGCAATCTCGCCAAATCGGTGACGGTCGAATAGCCCCTACTGCGCGTCCTGCATGACGCGCCGGGTCAATTCGGATTTGTTGCTGACCGCAAGCTTGCGGTAGCAATGCGCAATGTGATTGCGCACGGTGGCGGGCGATAGCCCAAGTGCCGACGCAATGGCCGCATGGGTTTCGCCCTGCGCGTAGCGACCGACAATTTCACGCTCGCGCGGCGACAAGCCATCAAGTGAACTCGCATTTGAGACGCGCAAAAACCGGTAAGCGCCTCTGGCCTCCACGCTGAGTCTTTGCGAGCCCAGCCGTGTGGGTTGAGCCTCACGTACAGGGGCGTGCAATTCCTCCGGCAGACAGCTGCCCTGCCAGCTGGGCCAGGTGCGGCGCAGGCAATGCACGAACGCCGGTGTGATCTCGCGCAGGAAACCCCGTTCGTCCGCCACCGCCCAGCACTTGCGCTTGTCGCGCGGATCATCGAGCACTTCACGCAAGCGTGCCGCCCGGTGCGCATCCGCAATGTGCGGCATCAGCCATTCCTTGGTCTGGCGTTCGGTTTCGCTGAACGGCCGTTTCGGGTCGTGCCGCCACAAGGTCAGAAACTCGTTGAGTGAGGACACAGGCTCCACCAGCAGCGTACCGAGTGACCACTCGATTTTGTATGGCTTGCCCACTTTCTGGTACAGCGCGGTGCGAACAAATTTGGCGCGCGTCGTCAGGTCGGCCAGATTGATGCTCCTGCCCGGGCGGGCCATGAGCTCGGCGCGCATGAAATCCTCGCCAATATAGGGCAGGTAGTCCTGCAGGATGGTGTGTTCACAGTTATGAAGATGCAGCCGGTGAATCTCCAGCGGCTCGGCCGAGGCATTGCCCCACCAGGCGGAGTCAAAGGGAATGAGCCGGTTGATCAGATCGAGCGCAATGGACTGGAATGCCTTGAACGGCGCTTCACGACCGGCCTGATGCAGGTCGAGCAGGACAGGGTTCAGGCGAGAGATATCCATGCTTACTGCCCCGGTTGGGTTGGGCACTGCAACGATGAGTCCAGCACAGCGTAGTCTCAGCCTGAGCAAAAGCCAATATGGCTGACGGGCTGGTGCAAATGCACTATCCGGCAGCTTTACATCGGGGGGACTTCGGGGGCTTACTGACCCGAAACGCGATGAACGACAATTAAAAATATCTTTTGAAATCATTTAAGTGGTTGTTGATCCGGATTGTCCGGATGCATTTAGAACGAAGCTTGCTTGGGCTCAGGTGGGGAGTTGTGTGTCGGAGCCTTTCTGAACGCGCGCCGTGCATGGCTGGGCTTGTGTATATCCAACCGAGGGGAAAAGCATGAATCGCATGAGTGGATTATTGTCGGTTTTATTTCTGGCCGGCCTGGCTTCGGGAACAGCCCAAGCGCAAGGGCCGGTGTTCAATGGGGTGGGCGCGGGCGATCTGATCGACTTTACAACCTGGAGTCTTTACGGCGATGCCAGCGCATCCAACTTCACACCGGGTAACGGCTTCACTTACAGCCTCCTGAGCCTGACCCCGCCGGGAAACGGCGGCCAAGCCGGCGCTGCATTCGCACCCAGCACGGTCATGCTGGATTTCAACCAGAGCTTCACGATCACATTCGATTTCTACATGACGCCCGGCTTGGTTGCGGCAGGTGACGGCATGACCTTCGTGCTCACCCCGGACGACCCGAATACGGTCAATGGCGGCACCCCGTTGGTGCCCAGCGGCGGCTCCGATCTGGGCTACGGCAACAGCGGGCTTTCCGGGCTGGCCTTTGCCATTGATACGTTTAACTTCGACGGCGAGCCAGTTGCGCCCAGCATCCAGATTCTGGAAAACGGTTCGGTGACGCCGCTGGCTTCTACTGCAACCGGCCTTGTGGACATTCGTGACCCGAGCTATTTCCAATGGGGCACTACGCTGAGCTACACCCCGTCAGGCCTGAACGACACGACGGGTACGTTAACTGGCACCATCGACCAGTTTGTCGGTGGCCTGTCGTACAGTGTCAGCCTCTCGTTGAGCGGAGCCATCTCGGGGGTGCATAACGTTCCTCTCTACTATGGCTTTACGGCGGGTAATGGTCTGGCCGACGACGGGCATCATGTATCAAGCGCCGTGCCTGTCCCCGAACCCGCAACCTACGCCATGCTGCTTGCCGGGCTGGGGCTGGTGGGATGGCGCATTCGCAGGTTGCGTGGGTGAGCGTTTAGCCTAGGCGCTGAATCGGTCAACACAGGAGAACTTCATGAATCTGATTCGAATGATGGCAGGCTTGGCGCTTGTCTCGCTGAGCGGGCTGGCCAGCGCATACAGTGTGTTTCCGATTGACGCCACCCACTCGCTGAAATGGGGCGATAACACGAACGGTATACAGGGTGGGGTGATTTCGTGGAGCTTCATTCCGGTTGGCACGGCTGGAAGCGCCTATTGTGGCGACGCGTGCCCGGGTACCAGCGGCGGGAATCTCAATATCGAAAATGGCCCTGGGATGGGTTACACATCGACCGCCCTGACCAGCCTCGAAAGTCAGATCGTGGCGGCCTTCGACAAATGGTCGGCGGTGGCCGATATCAGCTTCGTCAAGCTGAATAGCGACAGTGGCGTGGCGATCGACGACCCTGCCGCCGTGCCAAATGCCACGGGGCATATCCGCATCGGGGTTTTCAGTTTCGCCAGCGGGGGCGGTGCTGTGGGCTTTGCGCCTCCGCCCAATGGCGGCACAGGCGCGGGCGACATTCTGTTTGACGCCAACTCCTTCTATGCCTTCCAGTCGGGCAATGACGGGGATGCTTTTCCGATGGCATCGACCGCACCGAACGATTTCGAAAGCCTGTTGCTGCACGAGATGGGGCACGCCATTGGCTTGGCGCATCCGGCGTTCAGCGGCACCTGCGCGGTGATGAACGTAGATTTCCCGTGTCTGGGAAAAATCAATCGCCACCTCGACGCTGACGACATTGCGGGCGCGCAGTTTCTCTACGGTGCGCCGGTGCCTGAGCCAGAAACCTGGGCGATGCTGCTGGCCGGGCTGGGTCTGGTCGGGTTTGCGGTGCGCAGTCGTCACGTTTGACTGCGAGCGGCAGAGGTAAAAACGGAGGCTTGATGCCGCCGTTTTTACATGGAAAGAAAAGCCGCTCAATGCCGCTTGCGGTCTTCCTTCAGTGCCAGGGTGGCGACCTGAACGCGGTTGCGAAGCCCCAGCTTTTCCATGATGTTGCGCAGGTGGTTGCGCACGGTGTTTTCCGACAGGGTCATCTTGTAGGCGATGGCTTTGTTGGAAAGTCCTTCCTTCACATGGTCGACGATTTCCATTTCCCGCGCGGTCAGCGCCGACAGGGCATTGTTGTTGAGTTCGCCGCGCGCCATCTTCTGCATGATGTTGAGCGGAAAACTGCTCTGGCCGTCGCACACGCTGCGGATGGCGGCCAGGACCTGGTCGGGATCGCTGGATTTGACGACGTAGCCGTCGACACCGGAAGAAATGGCTTCGGAGATTTCCTCGTCGGAGTCGGCAATGGTCAGCATGATGACCTTGATGCCCAGATCGCGTAGATCGGAGACCAGATCGAGGCCGTCGGCATCGGGGAGGGAGCGATCGAGCAGCGCCGCGTCGGCCCGGTTGCCGGCTTCGATCCAGGCACGCAATTCGGCGGCGTTGGCCAGTTGCGCGGTGAGGCGCAGGTCCGGCTCCTGCTCGATATAGCCCGCCACCCCCATGCGCAGGAGCGGATGATCGTCGATGAGGATGAGGTTCAGGGGGGCAGGCATTGCTTCTCCGATACGTTGTATGCGATGCGCATTATGTTGGCAGATTGCGCGGTTTGCGTGGCGCTTTTTCGAAAACTGCATCATAGACCGGAATGGGGAGCCATTTCAGCATCCGCGCCACCCAGGCCATCTGCCAGGGGATCACCGTGAAACGGCGGCGGCGGGCGATGCAGCGGACCACTTTGGCGGCAGCGGCCGGCGCCGTCATCCTGAAAGGCATGGCATAGGGATTGACCTGCGTCATGGGCGTGTCGATATAGCCTGGCGCCACCGTGACCACGGCAATGCCACGCGCTTTCAATTCGAGCCGCAGGGCTTCCAGGTAGACCGTGGCGGCTGCCTTGGAGGCCGAGTAGGCGCCGCCGCCCGGCAAGCCGCGTATTCCGGCCACGCTGGAAATGCCGCACAGCACGCCGCCGGGCGGCATGGCGTCGATGAAAGGCTGAAAGGTGTGCACCAGCCCCAGTACGTTGGCGTCCATCACTGCGCGGAATGTCGGGGCGTCTTCGGCGAATTCGGTGAGTGTGCCGACGCTGATGCCGGCCGCTGCGATGACGATGTCGGGTGCGCCGACTTCGTTCAAAAACGTCGTGGCAGCCTGCTGCATGGCTGCGGCGTCGCGCACGTCGGCTTGATAGAGGTGCGCATCCAGCCCGGCGGCGGTGTCCTGCAAGCCGTCCGGGCGACGCCCGACCAGCCCCAGTTGCGCGCCTGCTGCGCCATAGTGTCGCGCCAACGCAGCACCGAGGCCGGAACTGGCCCCGGTGATGAAAACCCTGAGGGGTTCATTCAAAACCCGCAAGGGCCTATTCGCTACCTTGAACGGGATGAGCGGCAACAGGCTTACTTCGCGGGTTTCTTGCCGCCGCGCTCATCGCGTGCCTTGGCGATCAGCTGGTCGAGAACCTCGAACAGGCGGGGTTCGCTGCCGGTCATCGACTCCGAGGTGGTGTACTTGCCGTCGATGATGAAGGCCGGCACGCCCATGATGCCGTAGGTGGAGGCAAGCCGTGCGCCTTGCATGGCCTTGGACTGGATGGAGAAGGAGTTGTAGAGGCTCTCGAATTTCTTGCGGTCCACGCCCTGCTTGGCGATCCAGTTGCCCAGCACGGCCGGATCGTTGAGGTTGAGATTGTCCACGTGGTAGGCGTCGAATACCTTCTGATGCAGGCGGCTCAGTTGACCCATCTGCTCAAGCGTGTAATAGATTTTTGCACCGGGCATCCAGTCGTCGCGGAATACGGCCGGCACACGGCGAACCTGGGCATCCTTGGGCAGCTTCTTCAGCCACGCATCGAGACCGGGTTCAAGCGCGTTGCAATGCGGACAGCGATACCAGAAGAACTCCAGCACCTCGATCTTCTTGCCGGTCGCAACCGGCTGCGGCACACTGACGCGTGTGTAGTCGCGCCCTTCGAACACTTCCTCGGGCGCGGCAATGGCAGACAAGGACAAAATAGCGGCGGCAAAAAAAGCCAAAGTGCGGGCAAACATCAAGGCGTCTCCTGTTGAGTGGGAACTTCTTTGACCAGCGTGACCGGGATATTGTTCTGCGCGAGCAGGCTGCGAGTACGGTTTGCTTCGTCTGCGGTATGGAATGGACCGATGCGTACGCGGTGCAGCACGCCCTTGTTGGGGACCTCGCTGGTCTGTATGACCGCCTCGACACCCAGCAAGGCCAGTTGGGCCTTCAGGTTGTCGGCTTCGTCGGCCCGCTGGAACGCGCCGGCTTGCAGATATAGCCGGGGTGCGGTTGTGGCGGGAGCCGCGGTGGGAGGCAGCGCGCTCGACGTGTTGTCCGGCAGCACCTTGTAGAAATCGAAGCTGGGGGCGGTATCAGGTGTGGAGGATGCAGGCGCGACGGGCTTGGTGGGCGCGTTTGCGTGTTTGCCGAGTTTGAACGGGTTGACGTCGGTCGCCCACAGCGCCACGCCCACGGCGAGGATCGCGCCGATGATGAGGCCGATCAGCACGCCGGTGAAAATGGAGTTGCCACCTGAGCGGCCGGATTTACGGGAAGCGGGTTTTGCCATGACTACATTTTCTCCGGGGCGGATACGCCGAGCAAGGCCAGGCCGTTGACGATAGCAATGCGCGTGGCGTCAGCCAGAGACAGTCGGGCAAGTTTCGTCGACGTGTCGTCGACCAGGAATTTTTCGGCGTTGTACCAGGAATGGAAATCGCCCGCCAGCATCTGCAGGTAATGCACCAGCAGGTGCGGCGCCAGTTCGCGTGCGGCGGTGGCGACCGTTTCCGGATATTCGGCCAGGCGCTGCAAAAGGGCCAGTTCATGCTGGGCGGTCAAGGGTGCAAGGTCGGCGCCGTCGAGCGCATCGGACATGCCGCCCCATTCCTCGAACACCCGGCAGATGCGGGCGTGCGCATACTGCACGTAGTACACCGGGTTGTCGTTGTTTCGGGCGAGCGCGAGATCGACATCGAAGATGTACTCGGTGTCGGCCTTGCGGCTCAGCAGGAAGAAGCGCACCGCATCCTTGCTGGTCCATTCGATGAGATCGCGCAGGGTGACGTAGCTGCCGGCGCGCTTGGAGATCTTCACCTCCTCGCCGCTGCGCATCACGCGCACCATGGTGTGCAGCAGGTAATCCGGATACCCCTTGGCGATACCCACGCCCGCCGCCTGCAGGCCTGCGCGCACCCGCGCGATGGTGCCGTGGTGGTCGGTGCCCTGGATGTTGATCGCGCGCTCGTAGCCGCGCTCCCATTTGGCGATGTGATAGGCGACGTCCGGCACGAAGTAGGTGTAGGTGCCGTCGGACTTCTTCATCACGCGGTCCTTGTCGTCGCCGTAATCCGTCGTGCGCAGCCACAGCGCGCCGTCCTGCTCGTACGTCTTGCCGGCCTCGACGAGCTTCTGCACCGTTGCCTCGACGCGCCCGCTGGTGTACAGGCTCGACTCCAGGTAGTAGTTGTCGAAGCGCACCGCGAAGGCCTGCAGATCGAGATCCTGCTCATGGCGCAGGTAGGCGACGGCAAACTGGCGGATCGAGTCGAGGTCGTCGGCGTCGCCCGAGGCGGTGAATTCGCGGTCGTCCGACTTCACGGTTTTCCTGGCCAGGAAATCGGCCGCGATGTCGGCGATGTAGTCGCCGTTGTAGGCGGCTTCCGGCCACGCGGCGTCGCCTGGTTTCAGGCCTTTGGCGCGCGACTGTACGCTATTCGCCAGCGTGGCGATCTGCACCCCGGCGTCGTTGTAGTAGAACTCGCGACACACCTCCCAGCCCTGCGCGGCGTACAGGTTGCAGATCGCGTCGCCCAATGCCGCCTGGCGGCCATGGCCGACATGCAGTGGGCCGGTGGGATTGGCGGAGACGAACTCGACCAGCACCTTGTGGCCGTGGCCTGCACCGCCCCGGCCGAATTGCGTCCCGGCCGAGCGGATCTGCGGCACGATGCCATGCCAGGCGGCCGGGGTGAGGTGGAAGTTGATGAAGCCGGCGCCGGCGATCTCGGCCTTGGCGATCAGCGGGGATTGCGGCAGTTCGGTGAGGATCCGCTGTGCCAGTTCACGTGGATTCTTCTTCAGCGGGCGCGCCAGCTGCATCGCGGCATTGCTGGAAAAGTCGCCATGGGCAGGATTCTTCGGGCGTTCGATCTCGAGGCTGACCGGCGTGTCGGGTGCCACCGTTTCGAGGGCTTCGCCGATCAGCAGTGCGATCTGGTCTTTAAGCGGATGGGTGTTGGACATGGTTACATTGAAGATGGGGTCAGGCAGGCATCTTCAGTGTTCAAAATGGGTAGCACGCGATTATATGCGCCACGCGCGAGGTGGCCAAACGCCCGACGGCGATTGAACCCGGGGGTCAGTCTGCCTGCAGAAGCGTCTGCGCGCGCGTGACCCAGTATTCCACGGCGGCGCGGCCGGCGCTGTCGTCCTGCAGCGCTGCCCAGCGGCGACGGACCTCTTTCAGGATGTCGCAGGCCTGCCGGCGCGATTCGCTGGTCATCAGTTGGATTTCGGCCAGCGCGGCGGTGTCGTTTTCGATTCCAGTCGTGAAGGCAGCCAGCTCGTCCGGCTGGAAACCCGTCTCCAGCAGGGTGCGTTCCAGATCGGTCAGGCGCTGGTTGACGAATGCCACCAGGGGTTCCTCGGTCACCCCGGGCGGGCAGGTGTGGTGTGCGTGGTGCCACAAGCGGAACACTTCGGCCAGTTGATTGAGCTGAGCCGCCACCGACTCGGACGAGACGCTGCCCGCTCCGCCGGGTCCGGCCCGCTCGCCGCTGTTGAGCAGCCTGACGAGATGATTGATCAGTTCGGGGTCGAATTTGCGCCGGTTCATTTTCAGCATCACCGCCAGGCGAGCGGCGCCGTGGCTGTGCCAGCTCTTTTCGAACAGGGCGTTGACGGCCTCGGCCAGCATCAGAATCTGGCCTATGCGTCCGATTTCCTCGCCCTTGAGGCCGCGCGGGTAGCCGCTGCCATCCAGCCGCTCGTGGTGTTCGAATACGGCTGTGCTGATTTCCGGGTGGAACGCGGGATAGGTTTGCAGGATGAGATAGGCCGTCATCGGATGGGCGTAGACATGGCGCATTGCGTCCGGATCGAGCGGATGGCCGGGGCGCAGCAGGGCGGGATCGATATGCAGTTCGCCGATATCGTGAAGCATGCCCGCAGCGGCGACGCTTGCGAGGTCGCACTCGGACAGACGGCTTTTGATGGCGAGGATGAGCGCGATCAGCGTCATCTGCACACTGTGCTCGAAAATCTCCGGGCGTTGCTCGCGTGCCACCGTGAGTTTGAACGCGAGCGGCGCGTTGAGCGGCATGGCATAGAAGGCGTTGAGCAAACGCGCGGTTCCGGGCAGGCCGGAGCGGAAAAACTGGAAGCGGGGCTCGTTATCCAGGATCTCGCGGGCGCGGTCGCGCAGGCTGGCGTTGGTGATGCCGTCGGCGACAGAGAGGCATTCGTCGATGGCGGGGATCAGCTTGTGTCGCACCAGCTTTTCACGCATGGCCGAGTTGATGCGTGCCCCACGGTCGATCAGTTTGATGCCGTTGCGAGTGAATATCGCCTGGGTGGTGACGACCTCGTGGGTATCGCCCAACGCGGTCACGCTATTGATGTAGTGCTCGTCGTAGTGCTCGCTCATCGGTGTTCCGTCATCGTGTGGGCTTCGATGCTGTGTCGAATCTGCGCCCCAAGATACGTTATCGAACGGAAACCGGCCTAATTGAGGACTTTCGACATGCAAAGGCCGCTAGAACACCAGCGGATCGACGTCGAGCGACCAGCGCGCGATACGCGGCTTGATGCGCTCGAGCTGCGGCCGCCAATCGCGCACGAAAGCCTGCAGGGCCTGGCGCTGCGCCGACTGGATCAGGAGTTGTGCGCGTTCGAGATTGGCGACACGTGCCATCGGTGCCGGCGTGGCGCCGAATACGCTGACGCCGGCTGTGTCCGGCGCCAGCGCCGCAGCGTGTTGCAGGAAGGTGAGCGCCGCATCCATCGTCGTCGCTTCCGCGCGCAGCAGCACCTGGCGGGTGAACGGCGGCAGATCGAGCTGCTTGCGCTCGGTCAGCAGTTCGCGCGCGTAGCCGGCGTAGTCGTGGCGCTGCAGGTAGCGGAACAGCGGGTGGTCGGGGAAGGCGGTCTGGATCAGCACGCGGCCGGGCTTGTCGGCGCGCCCGGCGCGTCCGGCCACCTGCATCAGCTGGGCGAACAGGCGCTCGGTGGCGCGAAAGTCGGGGCTGTAGAGCGCACCGTCGGTGTCAAGGATCAGCGCCAGCGTCATGTTGGGAAAATCGTGGCCCTTGGCCAGCATCTGCGTGCCGACCAGGATGTCGACTGCGCCGCCGTGCACCGCTTCGCCGAGCTCGGCCCAGGCGCGCGGCCGCATGGTGTCGCGGTCGATGCGGCGGATGCGTGCGGCGGGCAGGGAGGCGGCCAGCGTTTCTTCCAGCCGTTGCGTCCCCTGGCCAAGCGCCTTGAGATCGGGGTTGCCGCAGCTCGGGCACTCGGGCGGGATGCGCGTCTCGAATCCGCAGTGGTGGCACTTCAATCGGTGCGAGGTGCGGTGCAGCACCAGCCGTGCCGAGCAGCGCGGGCAAGGCGACACCCAGGCGCAACTTGGACAGTACAGTGCCGGGGCATAGCCGCGACGGTTGAGGAAGACCAGACTTTGCTCGCCGCGTGCCAGGGTGTCGGTCAGCGCTTGCAACGCGGGCCGGGTCAGGCCGTTGTCGACCGGAATGTGTTTCAGGTCGACCAGTTCAATGTCCGGCAGTTGCGCCTGGCTGATCGCGCGCTGCTTCAGTTCGATCAACTGGTAGCGCCCATTCAGGGCCTGCGCATAGCTTTCCAGCGACGGCGTGGCCGAGCCGAGCACCACGGAAATATCGGCCTGTTTGCCGCGGGCGATGGCGACGTCGCGTGCCGAATAGCGCAGGCCGTCCTGCTGCTTGAACGAGGCATCGTGTTCTTCGTCGACGACGATCAATCCCAGCCGGGGAAGCGGCGCGAACACGGACAGTCGGGTGCCGAGCAGGACGTCGCAGTCGGGTGCGGCGAGCCAGTTTTCCGCGCGCGCGGTTTCGCTCAAGCCGCTGTGCAGGGTGGCGATGCGCCGCCCGGGAAAACGGCGGCGGAAATGTTGTTCCAGTTGCGGAGTGAGGGCGATTTCAGGGATCAGCACCAGCACCTGCCGGCCTGTTGCCAACACCACGTCGATCAGGCGCAGATACAGCTCGGTCTTGCCGCTGCCGGTGACGCCGTGTATGAGGTGGACGCCGAATGGCCCCAGCACGGGTAGCAGGCGGTCGAGCGCAGCCTGTTGCTCGACGGTCGCCGCGGGGGCTGCCTGGGTCGGTGGCGTATGGCCGGCAGCGGGCGGCAATCGCGACCATTCCGCCCAGCCGGCGGCGACCAGCGCTGCGGCGTGGCGACCTTGTTTCTGGAGGCGCAATGTCTCGCGCGCCTGCGGCGTAGCGCGCAGGGCGTCGAGCAGGGCGCGTTGTGCGCGGGCACGAGCGGGCGGTTCGGTCGTCCGCCCTGCCTCGGTCACCACCAGCCAGGGCGTGTCCGCAGCAAATGGCGCGGCATTGCGCAGGCGCGGCGGTAGCGTGGCGAGCAGGATCGCGCCCAGCGGATAGTGGTAATAGTCGGCACAAAACTGCGCCAGGCGGAGGATGGCGGGCGACAGCGGGGGGCGATCGTCCAGCACGCGGATGACGTCGCGCAGCTTGTCCGCCACGATGGCGCTATCGCTCTGCCGTTCCAGGGCGACGCCGATTTGTAGCGTTCGGCCGAACGGGACTTCGACCAGGCTGCCCGGCTGCACCGGACCCAGCTGCGCCGGCAGGCGATAGTCGAACAGCCGGTGCAACGGAGTATCAAGCGCGACCTGGAGGATGGACGGCATGTTAGCGGCGAATCTTGGTCAGGTATCGGGAAAGTTTCACTAACCGATTGTTAATCAAGGGTAATTTTGCGTTGTCCACGCAGGCTGTGGATAATTGTGTGGGTGATTTGTGTCGATTGCCCCTCAATGCCCGTATTCAGGCGGGTCAGCCTTAAAGGCTAAAAAGCAGGCAGGCCGACAAATCCATATTATTCAGTCACTTACAAACAAGGCGCGACTGTCAAGGTCTTGACACAAAAAAAGTTCCCGTGCGTCAAAACTGTGCATAAGTTGATGCTTCTATTGCCGCAATTACGGGCCTTGTGCACGTTTTTCGTGCACAAGGCCTTGTTTTGTCTGGATTTATGCTTGCTGAATCCCGGCGATCACCCAGCCGCCCTGGCCCTGGGCGGGTTTGCTGAGGTGCCAGACCTCATCGAGCGGGGTGGCGCCGAGGTCGTCGGCCGTTTCGCGAACCATCCCGGTGAAACGGACGCTGACCACATGGCGGCCATCCTCGTCGGTGGCTTCGAGCACCTCGGCGTCGAGCGTCATCACGTCCGTGGTTTGCGCAGCATCGCCGCGCTCGGCCAGCTGCATGCGGATTTCGGCGAAGACTTCAGGCGTGGTAAAGACACGCAGGTCGTCCAGGTTGCCGGCGTCGAAGGCTGCCTGCAGGCGGATGAAGTTGAGCTTGGCTTCGCGCACGAAAGCCTCGGCGTCAAATCCGGGCGGGAAGGTATGGACGGGGCCGCCGAATGCCGCGGCAGGCGTCTGCTCAAACCCAGGGGAAGCAGGATTCCTTGCGGAGGCCGGCATGCCAGCATATTGCATGGCCGGCGCTGCGGGTGCTGTGCGACGCATCAGGAAGCGGACCAGCATGAAGGCGGCCATCCCCAACAGGGCCAGCATCAGGAAGTTGGCCATTTCCTCGCCGAGACCGAGATGGGAGGCCAGGGCCGCGAGACCCAGCCCTGCGGCCAGACCGGCAATGGGTCCCATCCAGCTGCGTTTTTGCGGCGTGGCCGGAGCGGGTGTCGCGGTTTCTTGCGAACGCTGCGGTGCGGGCGTGGCCGTCTGTTTGGCGGGGGCGCTGCGCTGCATGCCAAAAGACTTGCCGCCGCCCAGGCGCCGGGCTTCGGCGTCCTCCGTGACGAAACTGAAGCTGATGAATAGGGCAAACAGGCTGATCAAGAATCGTTTCATGGTTTTCATGTAAATCCTGGTGATTGAAAATGGGCGTTATGGATGCCGGGAAAGACGTCGGTTCCGGTGGGCGTGTTCAGGGCACGGACGGCGCGGCGCGGACGGCGCGGCTCTGCGCGTGCACCGCCTCGACCAGGATGCTGACGTTGTCCGGATTGGTGAATTGCGAAATGCCGTGGCCGAGGTTGAACACATGGCCGGGGTGATTGCCGTAGCCGTCGATGATGCGGGCGACTTCGCTGCGGATGATGTCGGGCGTGCCGTGCAGGGCGCTGGGATCGAGATTGCCCTGCAACGCCACCTGATTGCCCACGCGGCGGCGTGCTTCGCCGATGTCGATACTCCAGTCGAGACCGACCGCATCGGCGCCGCAGGCGGCGATGGCCTCCAGCCAGTTGCCCCCTCCTTTGGTGAAGACGATGCTCGGTACGCGCTGGCCGTCGCGTTCCTTGATCAGGCCGTCGACGATGCGTGTCATGTAGTCGAGCGAGAATTCCTGATAGGCATGCGGCGTCAGGCTGCCACCCCAGGAATCGAAAATCATCACGGCCTGGGCGCCGGCTTCGATCTGCGCATTGAGGTAGTCGGTCACGGCCCGGGTGTTCACTTCGAGAATGCGATGCAGCAGGTCGGGGCGGCTGTACAGCATGGTCTTGATGTGGCGGTAATCGTCCGAGCCGCCGCCTTCGATCATGTAGCAGGCCAGCGTGTAGGGGCTGCCGGAGAAGCCGATCGCGGCACCGATCCGTCGAGCGCGCGACGGATCGAACGCACCGCATCCATCACGTAGCCGAGTTTGTCGGTCGGATCGGGGGCGGAAAGGTCGCGGATTTCCCATTCGTCGCGCAGCGGACGCTCGAAGCGCGGGCCTTCGCCGGCCGAGAAGTACAGCCCCAGTCCCATCGCATCGGGCACGGTGAGGATGTCGGAAAACAGGATCGCGGCATCGAGCGGGTAGCGCGCCAGCGGCTGCAGCGTCACTTCGGTGGCCAGATCGGGGGTCTTGCACAGGGTCAGGAAATCTCCCGCGCGCGCGCGCGTGGCGTTGTATTCCGGCAGGTAGCGCCCGGCCTGGCGCATCAGCCACAACGGCGTGTAATCAGTAGGCTGGCGCAGCAGCGCGCGCAGGAAAGTATCGTTCTTGAGGGCAGACATGAAGCAGGCCGGACGCAAAGCCGGCATTTTAGCAGGCTTGGCGTCGCTGACCCGGCGAGGGCCGGTCAGGTGCGGCGGAAAGACCATGCGCCGCGGCCGGCCGGGATGCCGTAGCCGTGCGCCGGTGCGTGCTCGGGTGGATCGACCCACGCCGCGCTGCTGCCCGCGAGCGCCGCCAAGGCCAGTGTGACGGGCACGTGCATGACTTGCTCCTTATTTATCTTCGGAATGGGCATTCGATCCGCAACCGGTGGCGACCGGGTTCAGCGGGGCCGGGCATTGTAGGCATAGCGTGCCTGGCGGTCATGCCGTTCCGCCTGGATGTTGCGGTCGGCCTGATTGAGCGCATGGTCGAGGCGCTGGAATTCGCGGGCGTCAATGATGCCGTCCGCGCGGAAATGACGCTCCATGGCCTGGATTTCGTGCTGCTCACGCATCAAGTCGCGGACTTCGTGGCGGGTCAGGCTACCGTTATGGTTGCCGGCCTCGATGCGATCCATCTGCCGTGCCTGGCGCGCATTGATCTGCTGACTGTATGCCTGGCTTTGCTGGTAGGCGTACCTGGCCTGAGGGTGACCGTTACGATTCCAGTCGGCTTGCGCGGCGGTCGCCATGAGGCTTAGCCCCCCCAGTATCAGCAGGCCGAGACGGGTTTTAATCGGTGTGGTTTTCATGATGTGGCTCCTGTGCGGTTGATCAATGTCCCCGTCGATATCTTTTGCGTCGGCGGACAATTGCACTCTAGGCACACCGTGTAAGCGGCATGTTCGGGGCAGGTAACCACATGTAACGCAATGTAACGTCCGGGCGGGCTCATGCTTTTCCGGGTCGTGCCGATTCATGGTCGACGAACGGACGATTCCCCGCACAGCGTTGCCCATCCCGATTCATCTGATTTGTCAGACCCCGGCCTGCCCATTCGGCCACGTACATAAATAGGTTAGAATTTTCGACTTTTCTAAAAATCTATAACCCGTACCTCTAGGAGAACCCTCGATGCAACTGAATAAACTCGCGGCCACGCTTGCCGCGGTGGGCATGTCTGTGCCCGGCTTGGCCATGGCGACCAACGGCATGCTCATGGAGGGCTATGGTCCCATTGCCGCCGGCATGGGCGGTGCGGCCATGGCGTATGACAACGGTACGGCCGCCATGGCAAACAATCCGGCCACGCTGGGCCTGATGGCGGAAGGCAGCCGGATCGACGTGATGCTCGGTTTCGTCGGTCCGGACGTCAAGACGTCCATGGGCATCGGCAAATCCAAAGCGGACGCCTTCTACATGCCGGCATTCGGCTATGCGAAAAAACAGGGTAAGCTGACCTACGGCGCCGGCATCTACGGCCAGGGCGGCATGGGCACCGAGTACGCCAGCGGCGACATGGCGCAGGTGAGTGTCGGGCGCGTGATTTTCCCGCTGGCCTATGCGGTCAATGACCGCTTCAATATCGGCGGCAGCGTCGACCTCGTTTGGGCCGGGATGGACCTGGTGACGAGCATGCCCAGCATCAACTTCAAGGACGGCAGCGACTTCACCGGCGCCGCCAAGGGCTACAGCCTGGCCGCCAAGCTGGGCTTCACCTACAAGCTGGCCGACGCGCTCACCGTCGGCGGCGTCTATCAGTCCGCCGGCAATCTACCCGACCTCAAGGACGGCATCTACAAGGTGAAGGGCTTCGACATGCCGGCCACCCTGGGCCTGGGTCTTGCCTGGCTGGCGAACGACCGGCTCATGGTCGCGGCCGACGTCAAGGACGTGCTGTGGAGCGACAGCATGAATACCGTGACCATCTACAAGAATGGCGCAGTCGTTGCGCCGTTCCAGCAGGACTGGAACGACCAGATCGTGCTGTCGCTGGGTCTCGCCTACAAATTCAACGACGCCCTGACCGGCCGCATCGGCTATAACCACGGCAAGAATCCGATCCCGGATCAGTTCGTCAACTACCTGTGGCCGGCGATCGTCGAAAACCACTACACGGCGGGCTTCGGCTATGCCTTCAGCAAGCAGTCCACGGTGAATTTCGCATTGAGCTATTCGCCCAGGATCTCGGTGACCGGTACGGGCTCCAATCCGCCCACCGGCAACGGCGGCATGGTCATCGACCATAGCCAGTTGAACTGGCAGTTGATGTACAGCTACGCGTTCTGATTGCCGTTCAAACCACACCCAGCCGGTGGCACGCACGTGCCACCGGCTGGGTGTGGTTTTCTCCACATCGCACCGGCGTGGCCCTATTGTTTCGGCATATCGGAGCCAGACTGCGTGCCGTCCGGGGGCGCTTCCTGGGCGGGCGCTGCCGCCTCCGGGCTGGCGGGCGGCGCGTTCATCTGCTGTGAACGTGCATCCTCCGTCTGCATGTCCTTGACGGCCTGGTCGACCTGATTGCCGGCCTGTTCCACCGGGCCCTTGCTGTCACAGCCATTCAGCGCCAGCAGAGACGTCAGCAGCGCCAGTACACCGTATGAGGCATGCCAGGCATGCGTCCGCTTCGATTTTCTCGGGGCGGCGCCCAGCAGCCGGGTTCCTGCGCCGGCCCCGCTCCATTCGTACAGCTGCATATGCTCATCGTTGAGGTGTTGCGTGGTCTGGTACATGTGAATTCTCCTGGTTGCGGCCGCGGCATATGCCGCCGCGGCCTAATCCCTACTGCAATCAATTCTTGATCTGCAGGGTGTTCTTGACCTTGGTGACGCCTTTGACACTGCGCGCGATTTTCTCGGCCTCGGCGACCTGGGTGGCGTTGTTGACCCAGCCGGCCAACAGCACTGTGCCTTTGTGGGTCTCCACGTCCACACCGAGTCCCTTCATGCCTTCGTCTTTCAGCAACATCGTCTTGACCTTGGTGGTAATCCACGCGTCATCGATATATTTGCCGGCCTTGATGCGGTCGCCGCTGGAATCGGCCTTGACGAGCTCATCCGGGCTCAGGCTGTTGTCATGGTTGGTGTCGCTTTCGCGGAAGGCCGGCGCCTGGCCGCCCTGTTCCTGGAATTCCGCCAGACTGACCTTGCCGTCGCCGTTGCTGTCGTAGGTTTTGAAGCTGGCCGTCGCAGCCAGGGCCTGCCCCGCAACACCCGTGCTGAACATGCTGGCGAGCGCCAGCTTCAAGAGCGTTCGATTAAGGTTTTTCATGTTCATCTCCATTTACATACGGGGTGATCCGATCCGCGGCGCATGCGCCAACCGACCGTTCAAATGTTTACAGACGATCGTTGGGACCCGGCATGTCCGGGGCCGCGGGATTGGCGGGTACCGCGGTCCCGCCTTTCTTGACGAATTCGTCATGGCTCAAATTGCCGTCGCCGTTGGCGTCGATCATGCGGAACGTGCCTTCGCTGCCGCCCTGGGCCTGGTATTCCTTCTGGCTGATCTTGCCGTCGCCATTGCTGTCATAGGTTTTGAAGTCGGCCGCCGTCGACGCGGCCAGAACGGAGGTGGAAGCGGCAACGCCCAGCACGCTGGCCAGCGTCAAGGTCGTCAAGCGGTAGTGAATGAATTTCATGGCTATCTCCTGTAATGGGTTGAGTCGAATGCACATGCACTCAAGCGGACTACAGCGACGACCGTGCCAGTTATTTTTTCCGCTGTTGAATCAAAGCCTTGAGATGGGGTGGCGGTAATTTTTCCAGGATCAGGGGGGTCTTGACCGGGCAGACATGTCGCCTTCCGGCGACACCGGGGCCTGCCGTTTTATAAGCCCATGTTTTTTGTTGTTATTTTTGTATGGCGACGGCGACAGGCCATAAAAAGGGAGCCTGGGCTCCCCTTTTCATGCGGCACGACGGATTTACATGGTCGGCGGGCGGCGGCCCGTGGCCAGCATGACAAGGAACACGACCAGGCCCACGACAAACAGGATTTTGGCGATCCAGGCTGCGGTGCCGGCCACGCCGGCAAAGCCGAAAATTCCGGCGATGATGGCAAGGATCAGGAACGTGATGGCCCATCCAAACATGATGTACTCCTCTGAGAGTTGATAAACGCCCGGAAGGCGGTATCCCCTCAATGCAGAGTGTGTGCCAGGCGAAAATTTCTTTTTGAACCAAAGGGCTGCAAGGTCGGCGTGCAAGCCGGCGGCAGCGTGGGTGGTGCGGACGTCGCCCCTGCCCGACATTCAATCGGTTTCGTCGCGATCCTTGAACAGCGCGGGGGTGAGGTCGTGGCGCTGCAACAGCCGGTATACCTCGGTGCGATTGCGGCCGGCCAGGCGGGCCACTTCGCTGACCTGGCCGCGTGTCAGCTTCAGCAGGGTGATGAGGTAATCGCGCTCGAAGGCCGCGCGCGCCTCGGCCAGCGGCTGGATGTCGGCGGGTTTGTCGCGCAATGCCCGCCCGACCAGCGTGGCCGGGATGGTCGTGGTGGTGCACAGGGCGACACACTGCTCCAGGACGTTGTGCAGCTGCCGGATATTGCCCGGCCAGTCGGCCGCCACCAGCATATCGAGCGCATCGGGCGCAAAGCTGTGGATGCGGCGGCGGTATTTTTCCGTCAGCAGACTCAGGAAATGCTGCGCCAGCAGCGGGATGTCCTCGCGCCGCTCGCGCAGCGGCGGCAGCGTCAGGTTGACCACGTTCAGCCGGTAATACAGATCTTCGCGAAACTCGCCGCTGACGATGGCCTCCTCCAGGTTGCGGTGGGTGGCCGAGAGAATGCGCACGTCGACGGCACGCGTCTCGGTCGCGCCGACCGGACGCACTTCGCCCTCCTGCAGTACGCGCAGCAGCTTGACCTGCAAGGGCGGGGGCATGTCGCCGATCTCGTCGAGAAACACGGTGCCGCCCTGTGCACTGAGGAACAGGCCGGAATGGTCGCGCCCCGCGCCGGTGAAGGCGCCTTTGACATGGCCGAACAGTTCCGACTCGAGCAGTTCGGCCGGGATCGCGCCGCAGTTGATCGCGACGAAGGGCTTGGCGTGACGCGGACTGGCGCGGTGGATCGCGCGCGCCAGCAACTCCTTGCCGGTACCCGATTCGCCCTGGATCATCAGCGCGGCATCAATCTGGGCGGCCAGACGGGCTTCGGCCAGCAGCGTGTCCATCGCCGGGCTGGCGGTGACAATGTCGCTGCGCCAGCTGTCGTCGTGTGTCTCGGGACTGCTGCCGGCCAGCCGGGTGGCGCGCTTCAGCAGGTCGACCAGCGTGGGCGCGTCGTAGGGTTTGGTCAGGTAGCCGAACAGCCCTTGCTGGGTGGCGGCCACCGCGTCCGGGATGGTGCCGTGCGCGGTCAGCACGATCACCGGCAGCGACGGGTCGCGTGCATGGATGGCCCGAAACAAGGCCATGCCGTCGATGCCGCCCATCTGCATGTCGGTCAACACGGCGTCGGGCCGTGCCAGCGCCAGCTGCGCCAGGGCAGCCTCGCCGCTGTCGACCGCCTCGATCTTGAACCCGTTGGCTTCCAGCCGCAGGGTGATCAGTTCGCGCAGTGCCGCGTCGTCGTCCACGACCAGGATGGCAGGTTTCTTCATGGCGATTTGGGGAGCGTGTTGCGCTGCAGCAGGGTTTTTTCCAGCGCCTTGATCTGATCGAGCTTGTCCTGCAGCTCCTGCGCGCGGGCGGTCTGCTGCCGGAGCTCGATGCGGGCCGAGAGCGATTTCTTCATCAGATCGAGTAGCGTATGCGCACGAGGATCGACCTCGTCGATCATGGCCAGGCTCTTGAGGCTGCGTTCGAACGCATCCACGTTGTCCTCGCGTTCCAGCAGGGCGGCCTGCTGGAAACGCTTGGCGTCGTCGAGGTGGCGCTCATTGTCCAGCGCGGCCAGTTCGCGCCGGCGCTGTTCGGGAGACAGGGCCGCCACCCGCGACAGCTCGTTCAAGAGCGTCGACGCGCTCAATCCGGACAGCCGGCTGCCGGGGATCGCCGGCTGGCCGGGCAGGGGCGGAACGACACAGGCGCTCAGTGTCAGCAAAAGACTGGCAAGCAGGATGGATTTGAAGCTCATTCGGTACGTGCCAAGTTAAGCGGGCCACGGGGATCGGGCCACGATAATCGGAAACAGGTCGACCAGGGCGGACTATCGACCACTTCGACGTTGCCGCCGACAGCCAGCAGCGATTCGCGCACGATCGACAGGCCGAGTCCGCTGCCGCGGACCACGCTGGCAGGTTGGCGCGCACCCTGGAAAAACGGCTCGAAAATGCGGATGTGTTCGGCTTCCGGGATGCCGCCGCCCTGATCGCATACCCAAACTTCGATCGCGCCGTCGACAGGTGCACTCTTCACCAGGATGTGTCCGCCCTCGGGGCTGAATTTGATCGCATTGGACAACAGATTGTCGAGTACGGTTTCCAGCTGGCCGCGTTCGGCATGGAGCACCGGCGCGTCGAACTGCGTTTCGACCACGATGTGGCGCGTATCGAGCGCCAGCCTTTGCCGCGTCAGGACGGCATCGAGCGCGTCGCCCAGCGCTTGCGGCGTGGCGGGCGAGGGCGTGGCGTCGTGGACCATGCTGCTGTAACGGATCAGGTCTTCGATGCGCTTCTGCAGGTCGCGGCTGCCGCTGTCCATGATGCCGACGATGCTGCGCTGGCGCGGGTTGAGACTGCCCGCCAGCTCATCGCCCAGCAGCGCCACGCCTTCGCGCAGCGATGCGAGCGGCGTCTTCAGTTCGTGCGACACGTGGCGCAGAAAACGAAGCTTCTGTTCTTCCAGCGCCTGCAGGCGCTGACGCAGCCAGTCGATTTCCCGCCCCAGCTCGACGATGTCCTGCGGCCCGCTGATGGCCGGCAAGGGGCGCAGGTCGGCCTGGCCGAGCTGCTGGATCGAGGTCTTGAGCTGCTTGATCGGGCGGTTGATCATCCAGGAAAACACAGCCGCGAGCAGCAGCGTCAGGGGAATCAGGGCCAGCGCCAGCACGATCAAGCGCCGGCGGGTCGCCTGCACCGTGCCTTCCAGCGCCTGCAATTCGCGCTGCACCGCGGCATCCGCCTGAACGAGCAGGGTGCGCGCGACATCATGCAAGTCATCGAACGTCGGGTCGAGTGCGTGGAACTGGTCGCTGTCCAGGAATTCACCCGGCCGCACCCGGCGATACAGGGTCTGGCTGCGCGCCTGCAGCGTGGCCAGCGTTGCACGCGAGCGGGAGTCGGTGAGCTGCGTATCGAGTTGCGACAACTGGGTGCGCAGTTCGTCGAAGCTTTGTCGCAGCGCCGGGCCGAATTCGGCGTCCTGCAACAGGTGGTATTGTCCGGCGGCGCGTTGCAGCTGGCTGACCGACTCTACGATCTGCCGCACGTCGCGCGTGACGGCAAGGCTGGTGTGGGTGAACTGGCGCTGGGTTTCGACCACGCCTTGCAGCACGTGCACCGCATTGATCAGGCCGCTGGCCAGCGGCACGATCAATACGCCCATGGCAACGATGACCAGGATGGTGAACGAACGTGGGTAGTATGGGCCTGAAAGCATCCGGTAAGGGCGGTCGATGGCAATGCCGCAGCATACCCCGATGGGTGGACACGGGTGCGGTTGGCCGCACCCATGCAGGCGGCGGTTACAGCAGGTCGAGGTAGGCGAGGATGCCTTTGGCGGCCTCGCGGCCTTCCCACACGGCGGTCACCACCAGATCGGAGCCGCGCACCATGTCGCCGCCTGCGAAGACCTTGGGATTGGCAGTCTGGAAGGCATGCGGCTGGCCCTTGGCAATGACGCGGCCGCCCGGGTCGACCGCGATCTGGTGCTGTTCGAACCACGGTTGCGGATTGGGGCGGAAGCCGAAGGCGACGATCACGCGATCGGCCGGGATGACCTCCTCGGAGCCCGGAATCACCACCGGGGTGCGGCGGCCGCGCGCATCGGGCGGGCCGAGTTCGGTGGTGACGAGTTTCACGCCTTCGACCTTGCCGTCGCCGACGATCTCGACCGGCTGGCGGTTCCACAGGAATTGCACGCCTTCTTCCTTGGCATTGCCGACTTCGCGTTTGGAGCCAGGCATGTTCTTCTCGTCGCGGCGGTAGGCGCAGACGACGCTGGCTGCGCCCTGGCGGATGCTGGTGCGGTTGCAGTCCATGGCGGTGTCGCCGCCGCCGAGCACCACGACGCGCAGGCCCTTCATGTTGTGGTAGACCTCGTCCGGCTTGGCCAGGTCGAGGCATTTGCGCACGTTGGAAATCAGGAAAGGCAGCGCTTCCAGCACCCCGGGCAGATCCTCGCCGGGAAAGCCGCCCTTCATGTAAGTGTAGGTGCCCATGCCCATGAACACGGCGTCGTATTCGTCGAGCAGGGACTGCATGGAGACGTCCTTGCCGATGTCGGTATTGAGGCGGAATTCGACACCCATGCCTTCCAGCACTTCGCGGCGGCGCGTCATCACCCATTTTTCCATCTTGAATTCGGGGATGCCGAAAGTCAGCAGACCGCCGATCTCGTCGTAGCGGTCGAATACCACCGGCTTCACGCCGTTGCGCGCCAGCACGTCGGCGCAGCCGAGGCCGGCGGGGCCGGCGCCGATGATGGCGACTTTCCTGCCGGTCGGAACGACGTTCGACATGTCGGGACGCCAGCCGGCCTTGAAGGCTTCCTCTGAAATGTATTTTTCGATCTGGCCGATGGTCACCGCGCCGAAGCCGCCCGTGTTCGGGCCGCCGCCCACGGCTTCACCGAAGCCGTCGGTATTGAGGGTACATGCCCCTTCGCATAGTCGGTCCTGCGGGCACACGCGGCCGCACACTTCGGGCAGCGAGTTGGTCTGGTGCGACAGTTCCGCGGCTTCGAACAGCCGTCCTTCGGTCACCAGCTTGAGCCAGTTCGGAATGTAGTTGTGCACCGGGCACTTCCACTCGCAATACGGATTGCCGCAGCCGAGGCAGCGATCGGCCTGTTCCTGCGCGTGCGCCGTGTCCATCAGCGCGTAGATTTCGCGGAACTCGTGCTTGCGGACATCGGCGGCGGTCTTCTCGCCGTCGCGTCGCGCCTGCTTCAGAAACTGGAATACGTCGCCCATCGTTATGCTTCCAATACTTCACATGTCAGGCCGGGGATGTCCTCGACCAGGTCTTCAATCGAAATGCGCTTCGGCTTGACCAGCCAGACGCGAGACAAGGTGGTGTCGAACTCGGCCAGCAACGCCTTCGCGCGGGCGCTGCCGGTGAGCGCCAGATGGCGTTCCATCTGCGCCTTGAGAAAGACGCGGAATGGCTCGGTTTCGTCGCTGGTGATGCGGGTCAGCTCGACCATTTCCTTGTTGGTCTTCGACACGAAATCGTTCGTGTCGTCGACCACGAAGGCCATGCCGCCGCTCATGCCGGCGCCGAAGTTGAGGCCGGTGTCGCCCAGCACGATCACCACGCCGCCCGTCATGTACTCGCAGCCGTGGTCGCCGATGCCTTCCACCACCGTCAATGCGCCGGAGTTGCGCACGCCGAAGCGCTCGCCGCCCATGCCGGCCGCATAGAGTTCGCCGCCGGTGGCACCGTACAGGCAGGTGTTGCCGATCAGCGTGTTGCGGTGCGCATCGAAGGTGGCCACGCGCGGCGGGTAGATCACCAGGCGGCCGCCGCCCATGCCCTTGCCGACGTAGTCGTTGGCGTCGCCTTCGAGCGTGATCGTCAGGCCTTTGTGGTTCCACACGCCGAAGCTCTGGCCGGCCGAACCGGTGAGCTGGACGCGGATGGTGTCGTCCGGCAGGCCTTTGGAACCGTGTGCCTTGGCGATCTCGCCCGACAGGCGCGCGCCGATCGAGCGGTTGATGTTGCGTACGGCGTAGTTCAGCGCGATGGCCGAACCCGACTTGATTGCGCCCAAGGCGTCGGCCACCATCTGCTCGGCCAGTTCGCCCTTGTCGAACGAGGGGTTGCGTTCCTGCTGCGCGAAGCGCGGCGCGTCGGCGGGGATGTCGCCCTGCGAGAGCAGCGCGTCGAGCTTCAGGCGGCCCTGGCGCGGGGTGTCGCCCGCGCTCACATCCAGCAGGTCGGTACGGCCGATCAGATCGGTGAGCTTCCTGATGCCGAGGCTGGCCATCAGCTCGCGCGTCTCCTCGGCGACGAACTTGAAGTAGTTCACCACCATGTCGGGCAGGCCGATGAAGTGTTCCTTGCGCAGTTTCTCGTTCTGCGTGGCCACGCCGGTGGCGCAGTTGTTCAGATGGCAGATGCGCAGGTACTTGCAGCCCAGCGCGACCATCGGGCCGGTGCCGAAGCCGAACGACTCGGCGCCGAGGATCGCCGCCTTGACGACGTCGAGACCGGTCTTCAGGCCGCCGTCGGTCTGCACGCGGACGCGGCCGCGCAGGCCGTTGGCGCGCAATACCTGCTGCGCTTCACTCAAACCGAGTTCCCACGGCGAACCGGCATACTTGACCGAAGCCAGCGGCGACGCGCCGGTACCCCCGTCGTAGCCGGAAATGGTGATGAGATCGGCATAGGCCTTGGCCACGCCCGCGGCAATCGTGCCGACGCCGGGCTCGGCGACCAGCTTTACCGACACCAGCGCATCGGGGTTGACCTGCTTCAGGTCAAAAATCAGTTGCGCCAGATCCTCGATCGAATAGATGTCGTGGTGCGGCGGCGGCGAGATCAGCGTGGTGCCGGGTTTGCAGTGGCGCAGCGAGGCGATCATCGGCGACACCTTGTCGCCGGGCAGCTGGCCGCCCTCGCCGGGCTTGGCGCCCTGCGCGATCTTGATCTGCAGTACCTCGGCGTTGACCAGATAGGTCGCGGTCACGCCGAAACGGCCGGAGGCGACCTGCTTGATCTTGGAGGTCTTCACCGTGCCGTAGCGCTTCGGGTCCTCGCCGCCTTCGCCCGAGTTGGAGCGGCCGCCGATGCGGTTCATGCCCTCGGCGAGCGCCTCGTGCGCTTCCGGCGACAAGGCGCCCAACGACATGCCGGCAGAGTCGAAGCGCTTGAGAATGCTTTCCAGCGGCTCGACCTCGTCCAGCGGGATCGGATTCGCGCCGGGCTTCAGCGTCATGAGGTCGCGCACCATCGCCACCGGGCGGGTGTTGACGATCTCGGAATACTTCTTGAACTCGGCGTAGTCGCCGGTCTTCACGGCCTTCTGCAGCTGCTGCACCACGTCCGGGTTGTAGGCGTGGTATTCCTCGCCGAACATGAACTTCAGCAGGCCGCCGGCGGTCAGCGGGCGCAGCGGGTTGAACGCCGCCTTGTGCAGCAGTTTCTGATCGGACTCGAAGTCGTCGAAGTTGGCGCCGGAAATGCGCGATACCGTGCCCTTCAGGCACAGCTCGACCACATCTTCATGCAGGCCCACGCCCTCGAACAGCTGGGCGCCGCGATAGCTCGCCACCAGCGAAATGCCCATCTTGGAGAGCACCTTGTACAGGCCTTTGTCCATGCCCTTGCGGAAGTTGCACAGCGCCTTGTCGAGATTGGGCTTGATCTCGCCGGTCTTCACGAATTCGCCGATGACCTGGTAGGCGAGGTACGGATAGACCGCGGTCGCACCATAGCCGATCAGGCAGGCATAGTGGTGCGGATCGCGCACGCTGCCGGTTTCCACCACGATGTTGGCGTTGCAGCGCAGGCCGGCCGTGATCAGCGCGTGGTGCACGGCGCCGGTAGCGAACAGTGCGTGGATCGGCAGGCGATCCTTGGCGAGGTTGCGGTCGGACAGGACGAGGATGACCTTGCCGGCCTTCACCGCGTCGACCGCGCGTGCGGTCAGCGCATGGATCGCGGCTTCCAGGGTGGTCGCCGTCGGATCGTAGTGCAGGTCGAGCGTGGTTGAAGCGAACGACGGGTCGTCCAGATTCAAGAGCTTGTCGAAGGCCTCCTTCGACAGCAGCGGCGTGTGGACTTCCACCCGGTGCGCATGCTCCGGCGTTTCCTTGAACAGGTTGCGCTCGGGGCCGAAGCTGGTATTGAGCGACATCACGATCGCCTCGCGGATCGGGTCGATCGGCGGGTTGGTGACCTGCGCGAACTGCTGGCGCAGATAGTCGAACGGCGAGCGCACTTTCTGCGAGAGCACCGCCATCGGCGTGTCGTCGCCCATCGAGCCGATCGCCTCGGCGCCGTCTTCGGCCAGCACGCGGATGATCTGGTCGCGTTCCTCGAAGCTGACGTTATGCAGCTTCTGGTGCGTCAGCAGGCTGGCCGCATCCATCACCGCCAGGTCGGCGTCCTGGTTGATCGACAGTTCCAGCTTGACCACGCCGGCCTTGAGCCATTCGCGGTAGGGCTGCGCGCCCTTCAGCTCGTTGTCGATGTCTTCCGGCATCAGCAAACGGCCGGTCTCGAGGTCGGCGGCGACCATCTGGCCGGGCTTGACGCGGCCCTTGCGCTCGACGTTGGCCGGGTCGATCTGCCACACGCCGACTTCCGAGGCGATGGTGAGGATGCGGTCCTTGGTCAGCACCCAGCGTGCCGGACGCAGGCCGTTGCGGTCGAGCGTGCAGACGGCATAGCGGCCGTCTGTCAGCACCACGCCGGCGGGGCCGTCCCACGGCTCCATGTGCATCGAGTTGTATTCGTAGAAGGCGCGGATGTCGGGATCCATCGATTCGACGTTCTGCCACGCCGGCGGAATCACCAGGCGCAGCGCGCGGAACAGACCCGCGCCGCCCATCACCAGGCCTTCGACCATGTTGTCGAGGCTCATCGAGTCGGAGCCCTTGGTGCCGACGATGGGACGGACGTCGTCCATGTTCGGGATCAGGGGCGTCACGAATTTCTGTTCGCGCGCGCGGCTCCAGTTGCGGTTGCCCTGCACCGTGTTGATCTCGCCGTTGTGTGCCAGGTAGCGGAACGGCTGCGCCAGCCGCCACTGCGGCCAGGTGTTGGTCGAGAAGCGCTGGTGGAATACCGCCAGGCTGGTGGCGAAGCGTGCGTCGTTCAGGTCGGGGTAGAACACCGGCAGGTTGTCCGGCATCACCAGGCCCTTGTAGCTGATCACGCGGCACGACAGCGTCGGCAGGTAGAACACCGGATCGCTCGGTTCCAGCGCCTTTTCGGCCTGGCGGCGGGCGATGTAGAGCTTGCGCTCGAAGTCGTCCTCGCTCATGCCGGCCGGCGCGTTGACGAACACCTGCTCGATGTGCGGCAGCGATTCCAGCGCCGATTCGCCGCACACGGACGAATCGGTCGGCACCAGGCGGAAGCCGGCGACCGTCAGGCCCTGCGCCTCCAGCGACGATTTCAGTGTGGTGCGGGCATGCACCTGCGGCGCCGCGTCGCGCGACAGGAACACCAGACCGGCGGCGTAGAGATCACCGAGCTTGAAGCCGGCGTCAGCCGCCACCGCGCGCAGGAAGGCATCCGGTTTCTTGAACAGCAGGCCGCAACCGTCGCCCGACAAGCCGTCGGCCGCGATCGCGCCGCGGTGCGTCATGCACGCCAGCGAGCCGATCGCGTTCTGCACCAGCGTGTGGCTGGGCTGATTGTCGATCTGCGCGATCAGGCCGAAGCCGCAGCTATCCTGTTCGAAATCGGGCGAATACAGCGTCCCGTCCAGCCAGCGTTGTCGTTCCATGGTTCCGTATGCTCAGGCAACAGCGGCCTGCCCACAGGGCAAGCCGCAAAATTAAAGCGAAAAGTGCGGCATTTTAATCCCTCAAGCCGCGTGCGGCAATGATTGCCTCCGCCAAGGCCTTGCCGCGGCAAGGGTTTACGGCCGGACGCCGCCTTAATTGGGAGTGCCGCCGCTCCGGAAAATTCCTTGCCCGGACCGACAGGCAGTCCTGTCGCGCCATCCCCTATCCCCTTGTGCAGGCAATCCCTTGCCGACGGGCGGACCCCACCTGTCAATGTTCCATCCAAATAAGACCATTCGCTATGCTGACGGCAAGAGGTGCGACATGAAATTACTGAGCTGGAACATTCAATGGGGGCGCGGCATGGACGGCCGCGTCGATCTCGCGCGCATCCTGCGGACGATCCGCCAGCTGGGCGATTTCGACGTCATCTGCCTGCAGGAAGTCGCGATCGATTTTCCTGGCCTGCCCGGCAGCCGCGGCGAAGACCAGGTCGCCGAATTGTCCGCCGGCCTGCCCGGCTATACGGCGGTTTACGGCGCAGCGACCGATGTGCCGGGCAGCCACGGCGGCCGCAGCCAGTTCGGCAACGCCATTTTTTCGCGCCTGCCGGTCGGTCAGGTGTGGCGGCATCTGCTGCCGTGGCCGGCCGAGGCGGCGGTGCCCAGCATGCAGCGCGTGCTGGTGGAAACCGTGGTGACGAGCGATGTCGGGCCCTTGCGCGTGCTGACCACCCACCTCGAGTACTACTCGCAACGCCAGCGCCAGGCCCAGATCGACGCCATTCGCCACCTGCATGCGGAAGCCTGCGCCCTATCCGGGCGCGCGCCGATGCCGGCGGAGGCGGGCGGGTCCTTCGAGGTATTTCCCCGGCCTGCGCAGGCGCTGCTGTGCGGCGACATGAATTTTCCCGCCACCGCACCCGAGCGTGCACAAATTCTCGCCCCGTTTGCCGAGGGGACGCCGGGATTTCACGATGCCTGGTCCGTGCTGCATCCTGGCGAAACGCACACACCCACGGTCGGCATCCACCCGGTGGATTTCGTCAAGCAGCCCGAATGCTTCGATTTCGTCTTCCTCACCGAAGGACTGGCGGCCCGGCTCAAGGCGCACGGCATCGATGCCGCGACCGAGGCATCGGACCATCAGCCGGTGTGGGTGGAGTTGGGCTGACGGCACCCTGAGGCGCCGGGATTATTTCTTCGCGTCAGCCGCGCCTTCGTTGGTTTCGAACGCCTTCTCGGCTGCCGCCTTGGTGGCTTCCATGGCATGGCGCGCCGCATCCCGGGTGTCTTCGGCGGCTTTCCGTGCGGCTGCCGCGCCGGATTGGGCGGCCTGTCTGGCGGACACCTCGGCTTTCTTCAAGGCTTCCTCGCTCGCAAGGGCGGCTTTTTTCGCGGAGTCTTCCACTTTCTGAGCGGCTTCGCGCGTTGCCGCCGTGGCTTTCCGGGTGGCCTCGGTGGCTTTGTGCGCAGCGAATTTGGCGGCCTTCTCGGCATCCTTCGCTGCCTGTCTGGCTGCTTCGGCGGCTTTCTGCGAGGTGTTGCCGACAGCCAGTTCCGCCTTGTCCATGGCCACTTTCGCGGCGTCCGCGGCCTTTTGTGCAGCCTCCTTGGCGTCCGCGGCCGTTTTCTTCGCGCTTTCTTCCGCTTTGTGCATGGAGGGTGACGCGCCTTCAGCGGGCTTGGCAGCGGGCGTGTCGGCGGCCCACACATTCGTCCCGGCCACCAATGCAGACAAAATCAACCAGTTTTTCAGTTTCATGAACTCTTCTCCTTGGATGTGGAGCCCGCTCCACGGGTTTGCCGGGATGCACGCGTGATCGGATCTGTTGCCCGATACCACACAGACTTCGGCGGCGGCATAACGTTTCAAAACGGGAAGTCCACGATGCGTCACGGATACGGTGCCGGCGTTGCGCCTGGGGGGCGATCCATCAGGTCAGCCGCGTGATCCACGTCCCGCACGATCCCGGGGTCGTCCACGTCGCAGCGCACGATCGCGTCGGGAAAGGCCGTGACGATCCGCCGTGCCCCTTCGTCGCCGGCCAGGGCCGAGAGCGGTTCACCCCATTGCCTGGCGAAGCCCACCGGATGTCCCCGACGCCCCCGGTACTCGGGGACCACGATGCTGCCCCCGTCACGCAGGGCCGCCGCCACGCGGCCGTAGCTGGCGGGTGCGATGAAAGGCATGTCCGCCAGGGCGATGAGCCAGCCGCCGGCATCCGGCGCGGCGCGGACGCCCGCCGCCAGGCTGTGGCCCATGCCCTGAAGGGACGCTGCGCTGACGATCAGTTCGAACCCTGCTGCGGCCAGTTGCGCCGCCAATACCGCGCTGCCCGGGCGCACCACGGCGAGGACGCGATCGCAGGCGGGGCGCAGCCGGCGGGCGGCGGCCAGCCCCATGGGCGTTCCGTCGGCCAGGGGATGCAGCAATTTGTCGCTGCCGAAGCGGCTGCCGCTGCCGGCAGCCAGGAGAATGCCGACGATGGGGGCTGGCGTCATGCGGGTTAATCGATGCGGCAGCCGGAACGGTCCGCTGTGGGCAGCCGTTCCATTGCCGCGAAGGGCGGGAGGCCGTTCTTGATCGCCGTGATCTCGGCGAGGATGGAGATGGCGATTTCCGGTGGCGTGCGGCTGCCGATGGGCAGGCCGACCGGGCCATGAAGCCGCGCCACCTCGGCCTCGGACAGGTCGAAATGTTGCAGCAGCCGTTCCCGGCGCCGGGCGTTGTTGGCGCGCGAGCCGAGCGCGCCGACATAGAAGGCCGGCGACTTGAGCGCTTCCAGCAGCGCCATGTCGTCCAGTTTGGGGTCGTGGGTCAGGGCGACCACCGCGCTGCGTGGATCGAGGGCCAGTTCGACCACCGCGTTGTCCGGCATGCCCGGCACCAGGGCAGCGCCCGGAACGTCCCAGCCGGCGCTGTATTCGACCCGCGGATCGCAGATCAGCACCTGGTAGTCCAGGGCCCGGGCCATCGAGGCGAGATAGCGCGAAATCTGGCCGGCGCCAATGATCAGCAGGCGCCAGGCAGGGCCGTGCAAGGTGGTCAGGCAGCGCCCATCCCAGTTGAACTGGTCGCTGCGGCAGCCGTCGCGGACCGTTGCCACGCCGCTGTCGAGGTCGATGCTGCGCAACGCCAACTGGCCGGCGGCGATACGCTGGGCGAGGTCGTCCAGCGCGTCTACATCGGGTGCGGGTTCGATCACCAGCTCCACGACGCCGCCGCAGGGCAGGCCGAAGCGGCGCGCCTCGTCCGGGGTGACACCATAACGCTGGACGAAAGGCTGCGCGCCGTGGAATTCGCCGGCGGCTATGCGGGCGATCAGGTCGTCCTCGATGCAGCCGCCGGATACCGAGCCCTGCACCCGGCCGTCATCGCGCAAGGCCATCCAGGCGCCCGGGGGACGCGGCGCCGAGCCCCAGGTGCGGGCCACGGTGACGAGGACGCAGCGGTGTCCATCGGCCGCCCAGTTGCGAACCGCCGCCAGCACCTCGCTGTCCTGGCTGTCCATGCTCAGGCGGCCAGTTCGGCGGGGTTGAACGGCATGCGCGTGAGATGCTTGCCGGTGGCGGCGGCGATGGCGTTGGCCACGGCCGGCGCCGCGGGCGGCACGCCGGGCTCGCCGATGCCGCTCGGCGCGGCGGCCGACGGCACGATATGTACCTCCACCACTGGCATTTCGTGGATGCGCAGCGGCGGATAGCCGTCGAAGTTGCCCTGTTCCACGCGGCCTTCCTTGAGCGTGATCTCGCCGTGCAAGGCGGCGGACAGGGCAAAGCCGATGGCGCCTTGCACCTGCGCGCGGACGTTGTCCGGATTGATGGCGATGCCGCAATCCACCGCGCAGACGATGCGGTCGACCTTGATGCTGCCGTCCTTGGCGACCGTCACCTCGGCCACCTGGGCGACGTAGGAGTTGAACGACTCATGTACCGCTACGCCGCGGCCGCGGCGCTCGCCCGGCTTGCCGGCCTTGAGCGGGCCGCCCCAGCCGGCTTTCTCGGCCGCGAGCTTGAGCACGCCGGCATGGCGCGGATGGCCGGACAGCAACGCCAGCCGCAGCGCCACCGGGTCCGTGCCCATGGCCCCGGCGACCTGGTCGAGGAAGGTCTCGGTGGAGTAGGCCGTGTGCGAGGAGCCGACCGAGCGCCACCACAGCACCGGCACCGGGATGTCCTTCGGGGTGTGGAGATCCACCTTCATGTTGGGAATGGCATAGGGCAGGTTGGCGGCGCCTTCCACCGACACCTGGTCGATGCCGTCCTTGACCAGGTTCTTCTCGAACGCGGTGCCGGCCACGATGGACTGGCCCACCAGGCGATGGCGCCAGCCGGTCAGCCGGCCCTTGTCGTCCAGGGCAGCCTCCAGCGCGTGATGAAACAGCGGCCGGTAGTAGCCTGCGCGCATGTCGTCCTCGCGCATCCAGACCAGTTTCACCGGTGCGCGGCCGTCGATGGCCTTGACGATGTGGGCGGCCTCCAGCACGTAATCCGAGTGGCTGCTGGCGCGCCGACCGAAGCTGCCGCCGGCATACAGCATGTGGATGGTCACCTGTTCCGGCTTAAGGTCGAACAGGCCGGCCAGCGCGTACTGGTCGCCGGTCTGCATCTGCTCGCCGTTCCAGACCTCGCAGCCGTCGCCGCCGAGCCGGATTACGCAATTCATCGGCTCCATGGCGGCGTGCGCCAGATAGGGGAAATCGTAGCTCGCGCGAACGACCCGGGCGGCCTTGCCGAAGGCCTGGTCCGCGTCGCCGCTCTGGTGCGCGACGAGCCCCGGGGTCTTGGCCAGCGCCCGGTAGCGGGCGAATATCTCCTCACTGCCGAGCGTGAAGGCCCGGCTTTCGTCCCAATTCACCGAAAGGGCGTCGCGCCCCTTCTTCGCGCTCCAGGTATCGCTCGCCAGCACGGCCACCCCCTGGGGGATCTGCACCACGTCCACCACGCCTTTCACCGCCTTGGCGCGGCGGGCGTCGAAGGATTTGACCGTGGCGCCGAAGCGAGGCGGGTGAGCCACCACCGCGACCAGCATGCCCGGCAACTGCACGTCCTGGGTGAAGCGGGCCTGGCCGTTGGTCTTGTCGGCGCTGTCCTTGCGTTTCACCTGCTTGCCGATCAGGCGGAAATCCTTGGGGTCCTTCAGCTTCAGGTCGGTGGGCACGGGCAGCGTTGCCGCAGCGATGGCCAACTCGCCGAACGTGGCCCGTCGCTTCGACTTCGCATGGCTGACCACGCCGTCGCGCACCGTGATCTCGGCGGCAGGCACGTTCCATTTGATGGCCGCCGCGCTGACCAGCATGGCGCGCCCGGCCGCGCCTGCCTTGCGCATCTGCTCCCAGGAATTGGCCATCGCGGTGCTGCCGCCGGTGCCCTGCGCCGGGCCCCAGAACAGGTTGTTGTAACGCTTGGCGTCGGCCGGCGCCCCTTCGACGCGTACCGTGTTCCAGTCCGCGTCCAGTTCATCGGCGAGGAGGGTGGCGAGCCCGGTATAGGTGCCCTGGCCCATTTCCAGATGCTTGGACAACACCGTGACGGTGTTGTCGGTGCCGATGCGGAGGAAGGCATTGGGCTCGAAATGGATCGGCCCGACCGCCCCTTCCCCGGCCTTGCCGGGACCGGCAACCGGGGCGGCGAGGGCGGGCAGGCAAAAGCCGAGCGTGAGGCCGGCGCTGCCTTGCAGGAAGCGGCGGCGGCTGAGGTTTTCGATCGTGTTCATCGCGGGGTCTCCTAGGCGAGGGCCTTGGCGGCTTCGTGGATGGCCGCCCGGATGCGGACGTAGGTCGCACAGCGGCACAGGTTGCCGGACATGGCCTTGTCGATGTCGTCGTCGCTGGGCCTGCGGTTCTGGCGCAGCAGCGATACCGCGCTCATGATCTGCCCGGACTGGCAGTAGCCGCACTGGACCACGTCGAGCTTGCGCCACGCGTCCTGCACCGCCTTGCCGACGCGGTCCCTGTCCACCGCCTCGATGGTGGTGATCCGGCGGCCGGCCACCGCCGACACCGGGGTCACGCAGGACCGCATCGACGCGCCATCCACCTGCACAGTGCAGGCGCCGCAGAGCGCCTGGCCGCAGCCGTATTTGGTGCCGGTCAGGTGCAGCGTGTCGCGCAGCGCCCACAGTACCGGGGTGTCGGGCGCCACATCGAGTTGATGTTGTTTGCCATTCACGTCGAGTTTGATCATGGGCAGGACTCCTCAGGGATGGATGAAGCCGGTCACGGCGCCCCAGGTGATGGAACGACAGGCCGTATGCGGAAGCGATACCCATCGATTCTAGACCATGGAAAACCCGTCGGAGTCGCTGCGTTTGAAGCGGCATGGGCGGCCGGGCGCAGCGCCTGCAGCGGCCGGCCGATACCCGGAAAATGACGGCGGATGGGCGGCCATCGCGTTTTCGGCCTAAACACTTGGCCATGCCTGCCGCTATAGCCTTACTCGGCAAAATAATGAACTCCGTATCGAGGATGCCTTCACGTTCCCCTTTTTCCCATCTCTTGCGGCGTGCTTTCTACGCATTCGTGGCTTCAGGGCTGCTCGGCTTCGTGGTGCTCGGCATCATCAGCTGGGACCGGGAGCAGGCGGACGAGCGGAAGAATCTGTCCGTTCTTTCGGGATTTCTGGCGTCCGCAACCCAGGCCTTCTTCGACGATCTGGGCCATGGTCTCGATCCGCTCGGCCAGCTGCTGCAGCGGATCGATGTGGTCAACCACCCCGAGGCGGCCCGTGCCTCCCTGGAAAAATTCCAGACGCGCTATCCCCAGGTCGGCGCCATGGCGGTCCTCGATCCGGGCGGCCGGATGCTGATCAATACGGCCTTGCCGGCCGGGGCTGCGCTACCGGATTACCATCACACGACGGATTACATGGCCCCCTTCCTGGCGGCACTGGACGACCCCGGGCTGTATACGATCGGCCGCCCCGAATACGGCCAGGTCATCGGTGAGTGGCGCTTCCCGTTCCGTTACACCATGCGGGACGAACAGGGGCGGGCGCTGTTCATGATCCAGGCGGCCATTCCCCTGGGAACGGGCATGCATTTCCTGCGCAACCTGTCGCTGCCGTCGAACAGCTTGGTCGGCATCCTGCGCGAGGACGGGTTCCAGCAGGCCCGCTGGCCCGTGGACAACCCCGACAAAGTCTACGGCCGCCCCCTGAACGGCCCGCTCGTCAAGACGATCCACGCGCAGCCCGGCCTGCGTCATGGCTATTTCACCGGCTTTTCGCCCTGGATGTACACGGAACAGCAACGGCTGGGCGCCTACAGCCACCTCGCCACGCTGCCCATGTACGCCTATGTGTCGATTCCCTACAGCCATGTCTGGGACAAATGGTGGGAACACAACAGTCCGGTTCTCGGCGTGTTCCTGGTCTTCGTGGCCATCTTCGGCGCCATTTCCTACTGGGTCAGGATTCATGAGCGGCAACACAGCGACGAACTGCTGAGCCAGGCGCGGCGCGATTCGCTGACCGGGCTTACCAACCGCGCAGGTGCGGAAGAGCTTCTGGAGCGCCAGATACGGACCGCCAAGGAAAGCCGCCGACCTTTCTCGATCATGTTTTTCGATCTCGATCGCTTCAAGGACATCAACGACACGCTCGGGCACGGCATCGGCGACCAGCTCCTGGCCGAAGTCGGCAAACGGACGTCCGCCACGCTGCGTCATCACGACATGCTGGCGCGCCTGGGCGGCGACGAATTCCTGATCATCCTTCCCGACTGCCCGCCCGCTGCCGCCGCACGGACGGCGCAACGCCTGATCGTGGTGTTCGAGGCGCCGTTCCAGGTGGCCCAGCACCGATTGAAAATGTCCTGCAGCATCGGCCTGGCCTTCTTCCCCGACCACGGCACCGACCGCGAGACATTGCTCAAGCACGCCGACACGGCCATGTACGAGGCGAAGCGCCTGGGCCGCAGCGGCTTTGCCTGCTTCGAAGCGGGCCTCGGCGAACGGCTGCAGCAGCGGCTGACGCTCGAAGCGAAAATGCGCGACGCGCTGGTCAAACAGCAGTTCAGGCTCCACTACCAGCCGATCGTCGACCTGGAATCGGGCCGGATCCTCTGCGCCGAAGCCCTGCTGCGCTGGCGCGACACCGACGGCGTCGAACACAATCCCGCCCAGTTCATTCCGGTCGCCGAGGAGTCGGGGCTCATCCTGCCGCTGGGGGAATGGGTATTGAAAACCGCCTGCGCGCAGGCCAAGGCATGGCTCGACCAGGGATTCGATCTGAGCATGGCGGTGAATCTCTCCACACGCCAGTTCCAGGATCCGGACCTGCTGGGCAAGGTCACATCCGTTATCGGCGGCTGCCACCTGCCGCCGTCGCGCCTGGAACTGGAAATCACCGAAGGCGCCGCGATGCTCGATGCGGAATCCAGCGTGGAAGTGCTCGGCGCCCTGAAGCGCATCGGCGTACGCATCGCCATCGACGACTTCGGAACGGGCTACTCGTCGCTGAGCTATCTGAAACGCCTGCCTGCCGACACGATCAAGATCGACAAGAACTTCGTCGACGGCGTGGCCGACGAATCGGAAGACCGGGCGATCGTTCGCTCCATCATCGCATTGGCCCACGCCCTCGACAAGGACACGATCGCCGAAGGCATCGAGACGGAAGAACAGAAGCGGGCGCTAGAAACGGCCGGTTGCCACATGGGGCAAGGCTATCTCTTCAGCCGGCCGCTTCCTGCGGACGAATTTCAGGCGCTGCTGGCAGCGGCGAGGGACACAAACTCGATGGCTACGAACGTCACGTGAGGGGTGCGCTGATTCTTGCTCACCAAGATCCGTTCAAGACGCGGAACGGGTCGCGAGTTCGATCCTCGATTGCGTGATCGAATAGGGTTTTTTATGTAAGGAGGATGTGGACGAACGCCTCCATGAGGCTCGGCGTGAACCAGCCCGCAGTTACTGTGTGCTGCCTGATTAGGACTGGGTGGTCTCGCTGCGGGAAGTTCGCCGTGCGTTTGGGTGTTTCGGTTCCGACCATCAGGGCTTTGGAGAAGGCTCCCCAGTTGTCTCATTGGGACTTTTCGCGCACGCACTGTCTGCTTTGTCCCGGCTCTATGAGTTGGATGAGTTGCTACCTCCACCTAAACGTAATTTCGACAGACTGGCTGAACTCAATAAACCGCTCAGGAAGCGCGCTCCGAGAAAGGATCGGAAACGCTAGGGTATAGAATGAGCAGTTGCCTGGACCTGTCCGTTGCACGGATGTGCATCGAGATCAACAACAATTGAGAGCAAGCCACGGCACGGTTCAGTTCAATTACACATTAAAATATGACGAACATAATATTCTGTGTTATTATGAATCTATGAACTCAAAATTCCTTGGCAAAAAAGCCCAATCGCACCAGCGCATCTTGGAAGCAGCCTCCCGAAAGGTGCGCCGCTCCAGTTTTCATGGCGTTGGTGTCGCAGATGTGATGAAGGAGGCAGGCCTAACTCATGGCGGCTTCTATTCGCACTTTGAATCGAGGGATGCCCTGCTTGCAGAGGCACTAGTTCATGCGAGTAGAACCATTGGCGACGCAATCAACGCGAGCGTACGATCTCTTGCGCAGCATGGCCAAAGTACATTTAGGGCCTTCGTTGAAACCTATCTTTCAGATGCCCATATGAGTGACTGCGAGAACGGTTGTCCCGTAGCCGCACTGTGCAGCGAAATGCCAAATCAATCTACTGATGTGATCGATTCCTCGCGACTGATCGTAGCCAACCTTTACAAGCTCGTACAGCAAGCGTTACCTGCAGGTTCCGGGGCCAAGGTGATATGGACGGTAACCGGCACACTTATCGGTGCAATGCAGTTGGCCCGAGCCCTTGGTAACAACAGCCAGGGAAAGGAAGTCCTTGCAGCGGCAAGATCAGAGCTCATCGCTCGGTACGACTCCCAACACTAACCAAAGAAAGGAATAAACCGGCATAGGTCAATACATGTCACGTCAAGTCGCACGCTTCATAATATGATGATCGTAATATTTATATAAACTCGACTAAAGGAAACTGTCATGAAACTCCAAAACTCAGTAGTACTCACCCTTGAAAACGCCCCGACAAAGTTCATCGATGCGGGTGGAACACACTTCGCGTACCGAACAATCGGAACGAAGAAAGGGGTCCCACTTGTTCTCCTACAGCACTTCACGGGAACGATCGATTATTGGGATCCCGCTGTCGTCAACGGGCTCTCCAAGGAACGAGAAGTAATTGTCTTCGACAATGCCGGTGTGGGCGCGTCCAGTGGCAAGGTACCCGACAACATCGAGCAAATGTCTACCGATGCATTGGCGTTCATTAAAGCCTTGGGTTTCAAGAAAGTCGACCTGCTGGGTTATTCCCTTGGCGGTATGATCGCGCAGTACCTCGCTGCGCAGAATCCCGAGCTTGTCCGTAAAGTTATCTTGGCGAATACAGTGCACCAAGGCGGTGGCAACGACCTCATGAAGGTGCTTAACGATGCGATGTCTCAGAAGACGTATTCTGATCCGCGCATGGTGCTGTTCTTCACAGAGTCAAAGAATAGCATCGAGGCAGGTCAGGCATTCCTGAAACGTACCAGTGCACGGAAAAAGAACCGCGATCCCGAAGTAGGCCCTGATGTGGCTAACGCTCAAGCCAAAGCCCTCATCGTGTTCTCGACGACACAGGACTCCTCGAACAAGCTACTGAATGCAATCACCCAGCCCGTGCTAATCGTCACTGGCAGTAACGACACCATGTTACCCACTAAGAGCTCTTATGAAATGTTTCAGATACTCAAGAATGCACAGCTCATGATGTACCCCGATTCGAACCACGGGGCGATCTTCCAATATCACGACCAATTCGTGAACGAAGTGAACAACTTTTTGAAGCACTAAAGGATGTGCTTCTCTATCCTTGAAAGAATTAGTTAATAGGAGATGACATGAAACTATTCAAAAGCATTTTGCTGGCTTCTGTTACTTTGGTTGCCACTCAAGCGATGGCTGCAGAAAAGCCGACCATTGCGCTTGAGGCGTTTGTGGGCGGACTGCATCACCACCCGACAAGGCTAATTCCACATTTCGTCAAACGGATGCATGCGGAACCACCGAGCGATTGCGGCGGCGAATCTATGGCCATTTCCGAGCAACGTCTCGACGTTTTCATCACTGAAAACTTCGTGGAGTATTTCCGATAGCTTTTGATCATGCTCAACAACGTCGACTAGGCACTGCCCCTGTTCGATGTCTGTGGCATCAAACAGCAAGTCAAACACCTTATTGTCACCCGCAAGGGCCGTTGCGCACCAGATGAATCGTGGAAATGGCCGCGTGAGCAGCGTAGCTTTTCGATTGGCGGGCAGCGCCTTGTTTTCGCGTATACCCTTTTTCACGTCAATCACGGTTGTCAGGAAGATGTCCCATTCGAGATTCTCGGCTAACGGTTCTGGACCCGCTTGGAGCAGTTTCGACGCGAAGGAATCAAACAGCAGAACGCCGTCGTGAATCATGCTGAAGGGGACTCTTATCTTGTGGTAAAGCGGTATAAGCAACATCTCGCTAAGCGCTCTACCACTCCCGATCACGCCGTTATCACCCCGCCAAGATGTGGAAATGGAAATTATCGGATCTGTGACTTGTCCCGGCTGTTGTTGGTACGTGAATTTGGCACCGTCAAATCCCATTCGGGCAAACGGCCCGACCTGATCGTCGTGCACGTAGAACTTGTCGATTCGGGACGCGCGGAGCCTGAAGCCTGTAGAGCCGTACGGCTGAATTGCTCCGTCGCCGAGGCTATATCCCGTCAGCGCTACTGCGTGCTTCCCCATGAAAGTAGCTGGTGTGCGAGTTGTATCAATAAGCGTTATCCCAAGAATCATGGGGATGTGGCCTTGAAGGTACGCGTACGCCGCACCCTTCAATGTGTAGTGATCTGCTGCGGTAGCCGCTCCATTAATCCATAGCGGCTCTAGGCCAACGCTACGAATCGCGTGGGCCATCATTTCAAGGTTCAACCCTCGGTTGGGCAATAGGCGCGTACTGGACGGAAGGCGTTCAGCGGCAGCTTTCGTAATCTCGACTGGCGACGGAATCGGATGCTGAAACAGCTTCCCTGTTCCTTGGAATACTGACCACAGCGCGCTTGTGGCACAAGCAGCCACCACGTTGTCCTGTTCCTGAAACGCAAGGGTGTTTCTGATCGTGAGGTCGATGCCGAAAAGGTGCGCATCGTAATCCCTAGTATTTGGGAAATAGCGACGTCCTGCGGAAGGATACGTGATCAGGCAGGTACGTCCGACTACCGTTGTTGGGAGCGGCTTCGCGACAACGAAACCTAGATACCCCTCGCTGAGCGCCTTGACTGTAGCTGCATCGTTCTCCCCTTGAAGAACGCGTCGGAGCTGATTCTCAGCGATGTCACAACAGAAAAAATGAAGCCGGTCGCAGTACCGCTTGTAATCCGCAAAGCACCGAACGTAGTATGCGGCGTAGTCTTCAAGAAAATCTCGGTCGACATAGCGACGCTCGACGACAATGAGCTTTGCGTTCAGATCCCCGAAGTAGCCGGCGAAGTACTCCAGGTGAAGCTTGCTACTGATCGTCGCTGCCGTTTCCGGATAGCTAGTCAGTAGGGCCTCTAGTTTGGGTCGCGAGTACGGGTAGATGTCGAACGTTGGCAATCCTTCATCGGACATATCCAGTTCAACCGACGCGAACTACAGCGTGAAATGTTCTTGAAGGGAAGCTGAATCGAGCTGCCGCTCTTGTTCCAATTCGGCAGTCGACTGCTCAGCCTTAAAAAGCATCTCTTTTAGTTCGCGACGTCCGTCTTCTGAATTCATCCAATCGCGCAACTGACGAGCAATATCTTTCGCAGATGAGACATCTTGCATGGCGGCGTGTGCTCCAGTTATTCCGCGGGACCAAACCCCGTGGAGGGATCTCGGGTAGCCAATTCTAGGGGGGTGATCGGCCCCTCTATAATTACGATTCCGCGCCCATGGCGATTAGATTATGCTATCGACCACGCAGGCAAGAACTTGAATGGCAAGAGAAAAACTTCCATTGTTTCCCTCGGCCCTAATTGTTGCGGCAGGGATTCTACGCTTTTCTGCGTAATCTCTCATAGGTCGCTTTAATTATTTCATCGATGGCCGCCGTCGCCTCAGCCGAAAGATTTGGGTCTCGTCGAAGACAGCTGTAGATTTCTGCTAGCGTATCCTGGCGGCCATTCGATTGAGTGGCGTTCGGCACGAAATCGGCCGGATTTAATCCTGCCCATGCCGACAGCGCCGCAAGAGCGTCCGCGTCTGGCCGCTTTCCTTTGCCCATCCGGGTCAACGTGGACTGGCCGACATTTGTCGCCTCGCTCACTTGTTTCCAGTTCATACCCCGGCCAACCCGAACCCCGTCCAAAGCACGATAGTACCCAGAGAAGTCAAACTCTCCCAATAAATCAGTCACTTACAATTTACCTCAAAAAATTGCGAAAAAGGAATTGACAACATATATCGCAACTCCTACACTGGCATTGGATTGCAGATTAGCAACCATAAACCAGATATGCAACCTCTTGTTAGGAGAAAAAAATGCAGCAAGCCACACCGAAAACAGAACACCACGAGCAGCATCCGGACAACAAGCCCCGCCTTGTCGAGGTGAAGATCGACGGCGACCCGCGCGAAATTGCGGCGGAAACCTATCAGGTATCAGTACTGAAGAACTTGTTAGGGGTTCCACTCGACTACGAACTGGAGCTGGTCAAGGGCGGCAAATTCCATCCGCTGGTCGATAGCGATACCTACAAGGTGCACGGACATGAGGAGTTTCTCTCCCACGTGCGTTGCGGAGGTTCATCGTGAGTATCGATCAGAAACAACTTGCTGAAATTGCTGCTCTTGTCCCCGGGGCTCGGGTGATGGCCGATGCAGGTATCGACTACATCTTTCTGCCCGATCTTAAGGTGGGCGTCGGGCAAGAGGAACGTGCTCTCGACGCGCTACTGTGCCCGGTGCAGCATGGTGGCTATTCTACCCGGCTTTTTCTGGCTGAGTCGTTACCACAACGTGGCCAGAATTGGACAACACACAACATTTTATCCCGGTCGTGGCATACTTGGTCTTGGAACAACGTTCCTGCCAACTTGTCGCTGATGCAAATTCTCTCCGCACATCTGAAGGCCCTTCGATGAAGGTAACTTTCAAGATTTCACAGAGGCTGTTCACCGAGATTCATCAGGATCTTTCCAGGCCGCACGAATTTGCCGCCGAGCGTGTTGGGTTTATCGCTTGTGGAGCGTCGGCCTTGGGTGCGGATGGTCTACTCCTCCTTGGGGATACGTATCACTCGATCGCCGATCAACACTATGTTGATGACCCACGCGTCGGCGCCATGATGAACTCGGATGCAATCCGGTCTGCATTGGAGATCGCGTACAACCGCAATGTCGCGATGTTTCATGTGCATCGGCACGAGCACTACGGGAAACCGGGATTCAGCGGGGTGGATCGCCGGGAAAGCGCGAGGTTCGTTCCTGACTTTTTCAAGGTTCGGCCGTCTTTGCCGCACGGCGTCCTAGTCCTTAGCCACGACTCGATGGCTGGGTTGTGCTGGGCGGGGCGGGACAAGCGTCCTGTCGATATCCAGGAGTTTGTCGTCGTAGGTCCACAAGTACCTGGTCTGAGGGTCATCGCATGAATACTCGACATTCTCGACAAAGCTTTCTCGGCGACAACAGCGAGGAAGTGCTAACCCGAAGCAAGATAGGCATTGTCGGCCTTTGTGGCGGTGGCTCTCATGTAGGCCAGCAATTGGCTCACATCGGCATCGGCCAATTTGTCTCTGCAGATTTTGATCACGTCGATGGGCCAAACCTCAATCGCATGGTGGGCAGTTGCCCCGCAGATGCCGAGCTAAAGCGTCCCAAGAACGGTGTAATCCGGGACCTCATCCTTCGAATCAATCCCAATGCGGACGTTGAGATTGTTGGTCGCTGGCAAGAAAGCGGCGACTTGTTAAGGACTTGCGACATCGTGATTGGCTGCGTGGACAGCTTCACGGCCCGGGATGAGCTCGAGAAATTCTGCAGGCGTTTCCTGATTCCATATATCGATATCGGCATGGATGTCCATCAAGTCTCTAGCGGTTATGGAATATCCGGCCAAGTGGCTCTTTCCAGCCCCGGTGGGCATTGCCTGTGGTGCCATGGAATATTGACGGAAGAGCGATTAGCGCAAGAACAACGAAAATATGGTGCTGCTGGCGGGAAGCCTCAAGTGATTTGGCCAAACGGTGTCTTGGCTTCGATAGCTGTCGGCCATGCAGTGTCGCTTCTGTTGCCGTGGAACACAGATTTGCCACTGTCATCACTCATAGAATATGACGGAAACCGTCACATCACGCGGCCCGGAGCACGCCTGCAATTCTTAAAGGACATGCCCTGTCCACATTACAAGGGCGCGGGATCGGTAGGAGATCCGTTTTTCTCGATAAGTAAATTGAGTTCCTGCTCGGTTACCCCAGATGAGCGGACATAAATCCCAGCAAGAATGAATGTCGGCTTTGGCGCCGATGAGGAGTCCCATGTTGGTCGTTGAAGCTGACTGGGTTGGGTGATGCCGTCGTTGGACTAGCTAGGCCCGCAATTGGAAATGTTTTCTGAGAAAAAAGCATAACCCTGCCGTTTGGCAAGGTTATGGTCTCCGAGACACAAACGTTTGCGCGTTGCGGGGGTGAAATGGTGGAGACGAGGAGGATCGAACTCCCGACCTTCGCATTGCGAACGCGACGCTCTCCCAGCTGAGCTACGTCCCCAGTGCGGCGGATTATAGCCTCGTTTCTAGCGGGGCCGAAAGAGCTTCCCGAGCTTATTCGGGAGGTTGGGGAGCATTCGTGCGAGAAGCCAGCCGAGCAGGACGCCGCCGGTGTTGGCCAGGGCGTCGAGCACATCGGGGTCGCGATCGGGAGTGAGGCCTTGCAGCAGTTCTATGGCGCCGCCGAACAGCACGACGGCCAGGGCGAGGCGCCAGCGGCGGCGGACGACGATTTGCGCCCACCAGAACATCAGCACGGCATAACCGGACAGGTGCACGATCTTGTCGGTGTGGCCGCTTTCGTTTACGACCGGCGGCGTCAGCGACAGCACCAGGGCGGCGGCGACGCCGAGCCAGCCGCACCCCTTCCAGAGTCGGGCGATCATGCGCGCCGCAGCGACCAGCGCAGCATGATGAGGCCGGCGACGATCATCGGCATGGAGAGCCATTGCCCCATGGAAAGCCCCAGCCCCAGCAGGCCGAGGAAGCTGTCGGGCTCGCGGGCGAATTCGGCGAGGAAGCGCAGGCTGCCGTAGCCGATCAGGAATACGCCGGAGACGGCCCCGACTGGACGCGGTTTGCGCGAATAGAGCCACAGGATGGCGAACAGCAGCAGGCCTTCGCCGGCAAATTCGTAGAGTTGGGACGGGTGGCGCGGGATGCCGTCGCCTGCCTGCGGGAAGATCATGGCCCAGGGCAGGTCAGTGGCACGTCCCCACAGTTCGCCATTGATGAAGTTGCCGAGCCGGCCGGCGGCCAGGCCCAGCGGGACCAGCGGGGCGATGAAGTCGGTGACGGCGAGCCAGCGCAGCTTGTGGCGGTGCGAGAACAGCGCCATCGCGACGATGACGCCGAGAAAGCCGCCATGAAAGCTCATGCCGCCTTCCCATACCTTGAAGATGTCGAGCGGGTGCGCGAAGTAGTCGCCCGGCTTGTAGAACAGCACATAGCCGAGCCGCCCGCCGAGGATGACGCCTAGCACGCCGTAGAACAGCACGTCGTCGAGCATCTGTTGCGTCCATTTCGTCCACGGCCGATGCGCGATGCACCAGCGCCCGAGCAGGATCACCTGCACGAAGGCGACGAGGTACATGAGGCCGTACCAGTGGATGGCGAGCGGCCCAAGCTGCAGGGCGACGGGGTCGAATTGGGGGTGGACGAGCATGGGTCGGGGTCGGGATTCAGAAAGTGGGATTCGGGGAGGTCAAAGCGCGGGTAAAATGGCTGGCTGATTATAGATTGCCTGAGTGACCAACATGCCTGACTATCGTTCCTGGACAACCACCCGCGGCCGCAACATGGCCGGAGCCCGCGCACTGTGGCGCGCCACCGGCATGAAGGACGGCGACTTCAACAAGCCGATCATCGCCATCGCCAACTCGTTCACCCAGTTTGTGCCGGGCCACGTGCACCTCAAGGACATGGGCCAGCTGGTGGCGCGCGAGATCGAGGCGGCGGGCGGTGTGGCCAAGGAATTCAACACCATCGCGGTCGACGACGGCATTGCCATGGGCCACGGCGGCATGCTGTATTCGCTGCCGAGCCGCGACCTCATCGCCGACTCGGTCGAGTACATGGTCAACGCGCACTGCGCCGACGCGCTGGTGTGCATCTCCAACTGCGACAAGATCACGCCCGGCATGCTGAACGCCGCGCTGCGCCTCAACATCCCGACCGTGTTCGTCTCCGGCGGGCCGATGGAGGCGGGCAAGGTGGTGTGGGACAAGCAGACCATCAAGCTCGACCTGGTCGACGCCATGGTGTCGGCCGCCGATGCGAAATTCTCCGACGAGAAGGTCGACCAGCTCGAACGCTCGGCCTGCCCGACCTGCGGTTCGTGCTCGGGCATGTTCACCGCCAACTCGATGAACTGCCTGACCGAGGCGCTGGGCTTGAGTCTGCCCGGCAACGGCTCGCTGTTGGCGACCCACGCTGACCGCAGGAATTTGTTCCTCGCCGCCGGCCGCCTGATCGTGAAGAACGCGCGGCGCTACTACGACGACGGTGACACTACCGTGCTGCCGCGCGCGATCGCCAGCTTCGACGCCTTCGAGAACGCCATCGCGCTGGATATCGCCATGGGCGGCTCGACCAACACCGTGCTGCACCTGCTGGCGGCCGCGCACGAGGCCGGCGTCGATTTCACGATGAAGGACATCGACCGTATGAGTCGCCGCGTGCCGCACCTGTCGAAGGTGGCACCGTCGATCCAGACCTATCACATGGAAGACGTGCACCGCGCCGGCGGCGTGATGGCGATCCTCGGCGAGCTGGAGCGTGGCGGCCTGGTGCATCGCGAGGTGCCGACCGTCCTGATGAAATCGCTCGGCGAGCAGATCGACGTCTACGACATCCGTCGCACCACGAACAAGGACGTCAAGGATTACTTCCGTGCCGCGCCCGGCGGCGTGCCGACGCAGACCGCGTTCTCGCAGGATCGCCGCTTCGCCAAGCTCGACGACGACCGCGTGAATGGCTGCATCCACGACATCGAGCATGCCTACTCGAAGGACGGCGGGCTGGCCGTGCTGTACGGCAACCTCGCATTGGACGGCTGCATCGTCAAGACCGCTGGCGTCGACGAGCACATCCTCAAATTCTCCGGCCCGGCACGCGTGTTCGAGTCGCAGGATGCCGCGGTCGAAGCGATCCTCGGCGACCACATCAAGCCTGGCGACGTCGTCGTGATCCGCTATGAAGGCCCGCGCGGCGGTCCTGGCATGCAGGAAATGCTGTACCCGACCTCGTACCTGAAATCCAAGGGCCTCGGCAAGGTCTGTGCGCTCATCACCGACGGCCGCTTCTCCGGCGGCACCTCGGGCTTGAGCATCGGCCATGCCTCGCCGGAAGCGGCCGAGGGCGGCACCATCGGCCTGGTGGAAGAAGGCGACCGCATCGAGATCGACATTCCCAAGCGCACGATCAAGGTCGCCGTGAGCGACGCCGAACTCGAACGCCGCCGCGCCGCGATGGACGCCAAGGGTGCGCAAGCCTGGAAACCGGTCAACCGTGCGCGCGAGGTCTCGCCTGCGCTGCGCGCCTATGCGGCAATGGCGACCTCGGCCGCTTTTGGCGCGGTGCGCGACGTCAGCCTGGTCGAACACCCGACCGAGGCGCAGATGCACGCCGATCCGCTGGCGCGTTTCGCCATTCCCGGCCAGTTGAGCTTCCGCATCGGTGCCGGCGGTCTCACGTACGCCGACATCGACAATCATGGCGGCCGCGCGACGATCTGCCTGCAGGGCGCGCACGTGGTGAGTTTCCGCCCCAAGTCGCAGCACGTGCCGGTGGTGTGGGTGTCCGACGCCGCCAAGTTCGCGCCGGGCAAATCCATCCGCGGCGGCGCGCCGGTGTGCTGGCCGTGGTTCGGCGCGCACGCCAGCGAAGCCTCGTTCCCCGCGCATGGCTTCGCGCGCACGGTTCCGTGGACCGTGACCGGCAGTCGCAAGCGCAACGACGCCAAGACCGAGATCACCCTGCAACTGGCGGACAACGAACAGACCCGCGCGCAATGGCCGCATGCCACGCGGCTGTCGCTGACGGTCATCGTCAGCGACAAGCTGGAGATGCATCTGGCCACCACCAATACGGGGACGGCGCCGATCCAGGTCGGCGAAGCGCTGCATACCTATCTGCAGATCAGCGATGTCGGCAGCGTGACGATCGCCGGCCTCGAGGGCAGCACCTATCACGACAAGGTCGACCATTTCGCCAAGAAGAAGCAGTCCGGCGCGATCGCGCTGAAGAGCGAGGTCGACCGCGTCTACGTCAACACGCCGGCCGACTGCGTGATCGAGGATGCGGGCCTCAATCGCCGTATCCGCGTGGCGAAGACCGGTTCGCAGTCGACCATCGTATGGACGCCGTGGACCGAGAAAGCCGACAAGATGGGCGATATGGGTAAAGGCAAATCCGGCGCCGGCTGGCGCGAAATGGTATGCGTCGAATCGGCCAACGCGATGGACAACGTCGTCACCGTGGCGCCGGGCGAAACGCATACGATGTCCGTGACGTACAGCGTGGAAGCGATGTAATCAAAGGGAGAGAACGGCATGCGCGTGATTCTGGTGGCCAACCCCAAGGGCGGCAGCGGCAAGACGACGCTGTCGACCAACCTCGCCGGCTATCTGGCGGCGCAGGGTCAACGCGTCGCCCTGCTCGATCTCGACCGGCAGAAGTCCGCCACCCAGTGGCTGGCGATGCGCGATGGGGCATTGCCGGAGATCGAACTGATGCGCGAAGGCCAGAAGGCGGACAGTGACTGGCTGGTGATCGATTCACCCGCCGGGCTGCATGGAAAAAGCCTCGAACGCGCGCTGAAGCTGGCACACAAGGTGGCGGTGCCGATCGCACCGTCGCTGTTCGACATTCGCGCCAGCCAGGATTTCCTGGCCGCGCTGCATGCCGAAAAGGCGGTCCGCAAAGGACATGCTTTCGTCGGCGTGGTAGGGATGCGTGTCGACCCGCGTACCCGTGCCGGCGTCACGCTGGAACAGTTCATGGCTCAGCAGGACCTGCCGGTGCTCGCGCATCTGCGCAACACCCAGCATTACGTCAACGCCGCGTTCGAGGGCAAGAGCCTGTTCGATCTGCCGCATCACATCGCCGAGCGCGACGTGGAACAGTGGCAGGGTCTGATTGACTGGTTGGGCCGCTGATCGGCCCAACCACCACGCGCATCAGTGCGTGGTCGGTTTCATCAGATTGACCACCTGCGGCTTGACCACACTCTTGGTCGATGAGCACGACCCGTCTTCGGACACGCCGAGCTGACGCTCGGCTTCGGTCAGCAGATTGATCACATCCACATAGAACTTGTCGTTCGCCATCATGCGTGCGGTGCGGCCGCCGTCATTGGCGGCGAGCACATCGGCACCGGTGTTGATCAGCCATTCCACGACCGGGGCATCGCCGCCGCCGGCCGCCAGCATCAGCGGCGTGATGCCGAAGAAGATGCGTTCGTCGAGCGCGGCGCCCGCCTCGTGCAGCACTTCGATGACCCCGACATAGCCGCGTTCGGTTTCGCCGTTGTAGGCGGCCTTGGCGAGCGCCGTCCAGCCTTGCGGCGACTTGGCGTTGACGTCGGCACCGGCGGCGATCAGCAGCTGCACCGCGGCGACATGGCCACCGTGTGCGGCATGCATCAATGCGGTTTCGCCGGCCTCGTCGACAGCGGCATGATCGGCGCCGGCCTCGAGCAGGGTTTTGATCTGCGTGGCATCGCCTGACCGGGCGGCTGCGAATAATTCCTGGGACATGGGGGCTCCTGCTTTTGTTCGGGATTGCAGCAAGCGTACAATTGTTGACTGATTTAATCAACTATTAGCCTGCGAGGCTTTGCCGCCATGCCCAACCGTCTTGCTACCGAACCCAGTCCCTACCTGCTGCAGCATGCCGACAACCCGGTCGACTGGTACCCGTGGGGCAAGGAAGCCCTGGAGAAATCGCGCCGCGAGGACAAGCCCATCCTGCTGTCGATCGGCTATTCGGCCTGTCACTGGTGCCATGTGATGGCGCACGACTGCTTCGAGGATGCCGAGGTGGCGGCGGTGATGAACCGCCTGTTCGTCAACGTCAAGGTCGACCGCGAGGAGCGACCCGACCTCGACCAGATCTACCAGACCGCGCATCAGCTCTTGACCCAGCGTGGCGGCGGCTGGCCCCTGACGGTGTTTCTGACACCCGACCAGACGCCGTTCTTCGCCGGCACCTATTTTCCCAAGACGCCGCGCTATCAGTTGCCCGGCTTCATCGACCTGATGGAAAACGTCGCGCGCGCTTGGCACGAGCGGCGCGGCGAAGTGCTGGCGCAGAACGAAGCGGTGCGCGCCGCACTCGCGCAGCAACAGCCGGATGGGGGCAGGCATGAGGCGCTGACCGATGCGCCGCTCGGGCAAGCCGTGCGCGATCTTGCGCAGGCCTTCGACCCGGTGTGGGGTGGCTTCTCGCGCGCGCCCAAGTTTCCGCGCCCCGGCGAGCTGTTCTTCCTGCTGCGGGAGGCGCAAAGAAGCGGCGATGCGCAGGCGCGCGAGATGGCGCTGTTCTCCCTGCGCAAGATGGCGTCGGGCGGCGTGGTCGATCAGCTCGGCGGCGGATTCTGTCGCTACTCTGTCGACGAGCAGTGGCTCATCCCGCACTTCGAAAAAATGCTCTACGACAACGGCCCGTTGCTGCACCTGTATGCCGACGCCTGGGCACTGACCGGCGAAGCCTTGTTCAAGGACACCGCAGAGGGCATCGTCGGCTGGTTGCTGCGCGAAATGCGCGCGCCGCAGGGCGGTTTCTATTCGGCGCTGGATGCCGACAGCGAAGGCCATGAAGGCAGGTTCTACGTGTGGACGCCCGATGAAGTCCGCGCGCTGCTGCCCCCCGAGGAATACGCCGTGGCGGCGCCGGTATACGGTTTCGATGGACCGCCCAATTTCGAGAACGCGCATTGGAACCCCGTTCTGGCGCGCCCGTTGGGCGAGGTCGCGGCCGAGCTGGGCTTGACCGGCGAAGCCGCCGCGGCGCGGCTGGCGAACGCACGCGCCAAGCTGTTTGCCGCACGCGAGACGCGCGTGCGTCCCGGGCGCGACGACAAGCAGCTCACCAGCTGGAATGCCCTGATGGTCGCCGGGCTGGCGCATGCCGGGCGGGTGATGGCGCGTCCCGACTGGATCGATGCGGCCCAGGATGCGATCGATTTCCTGCATCGGAATGTGTGGCGCGACGGGCGCCTGCTTGCCAGCACCAAGCACGGCGAGGCGCGGCTGAACGCCTATCTCGACGACTACGCGTGTCTGCTCGATGCGCTGCTGGAAAGCCTGCAGGCCGGCTACCGCGAAACCGACATGGCCTGGGCGCGGGAGCTTGCCGATGCGCTGCTGATGCATTTCGAGGATGCCGAGGCGGGCGGTTTTTTCTTCACCAGTCATGACCACGAGGCGCTCATCACGCGTCCCAAGCCCGGCTATGACAACGCAACCCCTTCGGGCAACGGCGTGGCGGCCTTCGCCCTGCAGCGGCTTGGTCATCTGCTCGGCGAAGCGCGCTACCTCGACGCCAGCGCACGCTGTCTGAATGTGTTTCATGCACACCTGATCCAACAGCCGATCGCGTATCCCACGCTGCTGGCCGTGCTCGCCGAATCCCTGATGCCGCCGCGCGTGATTTTGCTGCGCGGCCCGGCATCCACCTTGCACGCGTGGACGCGCGCGCTGACACCGCAACTCGGCGCGCACGACCTGATGCTGAGCCTGCCCAATGGCCTGGCCCTGCCCGATGCGCTGACGAAACCGGCGCCCGATCGTCCCACGGCCTGGATCTGCAGCGGCACCGCCTGCCAGCCGCCGGTGACCGACCTGGATGGCGTTCTGGACTAAGGGCTGTATCAGCATTTGCTATTAGGAACCCGTGCCGCCGCCTGCTATCAAAGAAACAGTCTGTCTGTCATCAGGAGCAAGCATGAGCACACATACTGAACACCCGGTTTTCCATCCGCAGGCCGCGCGCATGAATCTGCCGGCAATCCGCAGCGTGACTTTCGAGCAGCCTTTCCACTGGCTGCGCGCGGGCGCGCAGGACATGGCCAAGGCGTGGCCGCTGAGCCTCTTTTATGGCGTGGTGTTTGCACTGCTGGGATACGGCCTGGTGCATGCGGCGGAAGACAAGCCGCACCTTGCGATGGCGCTGACCTCGGGTTTCCTGTTCATCGCGCCGGTGCTGGCCACGGTGTTTTATTGCGTCAGCCACCGCCTGGAGCACCACCACAAGCTGCCGAGCCTCTTCGTTCCCTTGCTGTCGTGGCGCGCCAATCCCGCTTCGCTGGGGTTGTTTGCGCTGACGCTGGTATTCGTGCTCTCCGTCTGGGAGCGCCTCTCGGCCATTCTGGTCGGACTGTTCCTGAACGGATCGGGCATCAGCGGCCTGTCCGAGTTGCTGAGCCTGTCCGCGGTGCAGCAGCACACCGATTTCGTACTGGCCTACCTGGCGTTCGGCGGCATACTGGCCTTGATGGTGTTCAGTTTCTCCGTGGTCTCGCTGCCCATGCTGCTGCACCGCAAGGTCGATTTCGCCACGGCACTGGTCACCAGTTTCATGGCGACCCGGCTGAATTTCCCGGTGATGCTGTTGTGGGGCGTGTTGATCGCGGGTCTGGTCGTGATCGGCATGGCAACCGACTTCATTGCGATGGCGGTGATATTCCCGTGGCTGGGGCATGCGAGCTGGCATGCTTACCGCGAACTGATCGAACGCGAATAACTCTACCCCCGGGGCTTGGTAGCAAATACTCAAGCCCCTGCCTTGCGTGGAAAGGGTTTTCCCTTAATATTGCAGACGCGATGATGTCTCAAACGCGCCCAACCCGACTTCCACGGAGACTGTAAGAATGATGAACAAGTTGATGATGACCGCAGCGTCTGCTGCGCTGCTGTTGATGTCCGGCGTAGCAGCCTCTGCGGATGACCCGGCTGCGGCCATGGCCCTGGCGCAGAAGAACGCCTGTTTGTCCTGCCATGGCGTGGACAAGAAGATCGTCGGCCCGGCCTACAAGGATGTCGCCAAGAAATATGCGGGCGACAAGGGTGCGAAAGCCCATCTGGTCGCCAAGGTGAAGGCCGGCGGCAAGGGCGTATGGGGCCAGATTCCCATGCCGCCGAACCCCCAGGTCAGCAACGAAGACGCCGAGAAGATCGTTTCCTGGATTCTGACCCTGAAATAATTTTCGACGACACGATCCAGATCGAAAGCAAAGGCCGGCATTTACGCCGGCCTTTGCTTTCCGGGCAGCTGGAAAGCCGGCCGCCGCTGGCTTTGTGGTATAAATTCCACGTTTCAGTTTGATTGCGGAGAAGACCGAGATGACGGGTCAAAGGCTGGCTTGGGTGATGGCAGCGGCAGTGCTGGTCGCAGGATGTGGCGACAAGCCGCAGCAGAATGGCGATAGCCAGGTGGTATTGATCGGCCAAGCCTCCCCCCTCACCGGCCCGCAGGCGCATCTGGGCAAGGACAACGAAAACGGTGCGCGCATGGCGCTGGACGAAATCAATGCCGCCGGGCTCACGCTGGGCGGCAAGAAGATCGTGCTCGAAATGCGCAGCGAGGATGACGCGGCCGATCCCAAAACCGCCACCACCGTGGCGCAGAAGCTGGTCGACGAAGGCGTGGTCGGCGTGATCGGCCACCTCAATTCGGGCGCCACGATCCCGGCTTCCAAGATTTATTTCGATAACGGCATTCCGCAGATTTCACCGTCGGCCACCGCCGTAGCCTACACGGCGTCGGGGTTCAAGACGGCTTTCCGTGTGATGACCAACGATGCGCAGCAGGGGACCGTGCTGGGCGACTACGCGGTGACCAAGCTGGGCGCGAAACGCATTGCCATCATCGACGACCGTACCGCCTACGGCCAGGGTCTGGCCGACGAAGTGGAGAAAGCGGCCAAGGCGGCCGGCGGCGACGTGGTGGCACGCGAATATACGTCCGACCGCTCGACCGACTTCATGGCGATCCTCACCTCGATCAAGGGCAAATCGCCCGACCTGGTGTTCTTCGGCGGGATGGATCCGCAGGCCGCACCCATGATCAAGCAGATGAAACAGCTCGGCATGAAGGCGAAATTCCTCGGCGGCGATGGCGCGCAGACGCCCAATTTCATCGAACTGGCCGGCGCCGCTGCCGAGGGTGCGATGGCGTCCAACCCCGGCCTGCCGCTCGACGCGATGCCTGGCGGCAGCGCGTTCAAGGCCAAGTTCGAAGCCAAATACGGCCAGATCCAGAATTATTCCCCCTATGCCTACGACGCCATGCATGTGCTGATCGCCGCAATGAAACGCGCCGACTCCAGCGACCCCGCCAAGTATCTGGCCGAACTGCCGAAGACCGATTATCAAGGCGTGACCGGCCATATCCGCTTCGATGCCAAGGGCGACCTCGCCGGCGGCGCGGTGACGCTGTATCAGGTGAAGAATGGCAAGTGGCAGACGCTCGAAACCGTGCAAAGCGGCAAGTAAGCTGAACTGAATTCAACCGGGTCTCAGCAGGCGCAAAGATGGACATCTTCCTGCAACAACTCATCAACGGTCTGGTGCTCGGCAGCGTCTACGCGCTGGTGGCGCTGGGCTACACCATGGTGTACGGCATACTCGAACTCATCAATTTCGCCCACGGCGAGATCACCATGATGGGGGCGATGGTGGCACTGTCCGTGATCGGCGCCCTGGCGCTGGCGGCGCCCGGGCTGCCGGGCGTGCTGGTGCTGGCGTCGGGCCTGGTGGTGGCGATTCCGGTGTGCGTGGCGCTGGGCCTCCTGATCGAGCGTGTCGCTTACCGGCCGCTGCGGCATGCGCCGCGCCTGGCCCCGCTCATCACGGCAATCGGCGTGTCGATCATCCTGCAGAATGTCGCCATGCTGATCTGGGGCAAGCAGTACATTCCCTTTCCCGCCATCCTGCCGCAGGGCCGGCACACGCTCTACGGCGCGTCGATCACCGACGTGCAGATCGCCATCCTGCTGCTGGCCACGGGCATCATGCTGCTGCTGATCCTGATGGTGCAGAAGACCCGGCTCGGCCGCGCCATGCGCGCCACCGCACAGTCGCGCCAGGTGGCGAGCCTGATGGGCGTGGACGTCAATCGGGTGATCGCCGCCACCTTCGCGATCGGCTCGGCGCTGGCAGCGGTGGCCGGGGTCATGGTCAGCGCGTATTACGGTCTGGCGCACTATTACATGGGCTTCCTGCTCGGCCTCAAGGCCTTTTCGGCGGCGGTGCTGGGCGGCATCGGCAACCTGGGCGGTGCGATGCTGGGCGGCCTGCTGCTGGGCCTGATCGAATCGTTCGGCGCGGGCTACATCGGCGACCTGACCGGTGGCTTCCTCGGCAGCAATTACCAGGACGTGTTCGCATTCTTCGTGCTGATCGCCGTGCTGGTGTTCCGTCCCTCGGGCCTGTTGGGAGCGCGTGTTGTCGAGCGCGCCTAGGTTGAATAAAACACGATCGCGCTGGCTGACGTTCGGCTTGCTGGCGCTGGGGCTGGCACTGCTGCCTTTCCTGGTCGACGCCGGATTGGGGCGCTCGTGGGTGCGGCTGCTCGATCTTGCGCTGCTTTACGTGATGCTCGCGCTGGGTCTCAACATTGTCGTCGGCTACGCCGGGCTGCTCGATCTCGGCTACGTCGCGTTCTATGCCCTGGGGGCGTACGTCTACGCCTGGCTCTCCAGCCCGCATTTCGGCCTGCACCTGCCGTTCTGGGCGGTCCTGCCGCTGGGCGCCGCGCTGGCCGCGCTGTTCGGCGTGTTGCTGGGTGCGCCCACCCTGCGGCTGCGGGGCGATTACCTCGCCATCGTCACGCTCGGCTTCGGCGAGATCATCCGCATTTTCCTGAACAACCTGAATGCGCCGGTCAACATTACCAATGGCCCGCAGGGGATCAACCTGATCGATCCGGTGCGTCTCGGCAGCTTCGACCTGAGCCAGTCGCATCAACTGTTCGGCCTCACCTTCACCGGCATCCATCTCACCTACTATCTGTTCCTGCTGTTCACGCTGATGGTGATCTTCATTTCGATGCGGCTGGAGGATTCGCGCATCGGGCGCGCCTGGGTCGCCATCCGCGAGGACGAGATCGCCGCTGCGGCGACCGGCATCAACACGCGCAACCTGAAGTTGCTGGCCTTTGCCATGGGCGCAACCTTCGGCGGCCTGGCGGGCGGTCTGTTCGCCAGCTTCCAGGGCTTCATCAGCCCCGAGTCGTTCAACCTCATGGAGTCGATCATGATCCTGTGCATGATCGTCCTCGGCGGCATGGGACATATTCCCGGCGTGATCTTCGGCGCGGTGGTGCTGACGCTGCTGCCCGAGGCGCTGCGTTATACCGGCGACTGGCAGCGCAACCTGTTCGGTCACGTCTACATCGATCCGGCAGACCTGCGCATGCTGCTGTTTGGCGTGGCGCTGGTTGCGGTCATGTTGTACCGGCCCGCCGGACTCCTGCCCTCGACGCGCCGCCGACGCGAATTCGCCGACGCGCAGGGATGAGTGCACCCAAGGCTGTTCCCTCCCCATCGGGCAAACCCGATGCAGGATCGACCCCGCTGTTGACGGTTTCCGGCGTAAGCAAGGCATTTGGCGGCCTGCAAGCGCTCTCTGATATTTCGCTGCAGGTTCACACGGGCGAGATATTCGGCCTCATCGGCCCCAATGGCGCGGGCAAGACCACTTTGTTCAACGCGCTCACCGGGCTGTATTCGATCAACCGCGGCGAGATCCGCCTGAACGGCCAACGGATCGGGGGCCGCAAGCCGCACCAGGTGTTGCACGCGGGGCTGGCCCGCACGTTCCAGAACATCCGCCTGTTCGCGGAAATGACCGCGCTTGAGAACGTACTGGTCGGCCGTCATGCGCGCACCGTCAGCGGCGTCGTCGGCGCGGTACTGCGCCTGCCCGGTACACGTCGCGAGGAAGCCGATTCGCGCGAACGCGCCCAGGCCTTGCTCAAGCGCGTGGGGATTGCGCAGCACGCCCACCGCCTGGCCAAAAACCTGCCCTACGGCGACCAGCGCCGGCTCGAGATAGCCCGCGCGCTGGCGACCGAACCGAGGCTGCTGGCGCTCGACGAACCTGCCGCCGGGATGAATCCGGCCGAGCGTGCGGCTTTGCGCGAACTCTTGCTGCAGCTGCAGGCCGACGGACTGACGCTGTTGCTGATCGAGCACGACGTGAAGCTGGTGATGGGGCTGTGCACCCGGCTGGCGGTGCTCGACTACGGCGTGAAAATCGCCGAAGGCACGCCCGACGTGGTCAGCCGCGACCCCAAGGTCATCGCCGCCTACCTTGGGGACGAAACGCTATGAGCGCATTGCTGGCGATCAATCGCTTGTCGGTCGCCTACGGCGGCATCCACGCGGTGCGCGAGCTCAGCCTGGAGGTGGCGCCGGGTGAAATGGTCTGCCTCATCGGCGCCAACGGCGCAGGCAAGACCACCACGCTCAAGGCCGTCAGCGGTCTCCTTCCGCCGCACGGCGGCAGCGTGCATTTCGACGGCCAGTCGATCACCCGGCTGCCGGCGCACGAGGTGGCGCGGCGCGGCCTGACGCTGGTGCCCGAGGGACGCGGCGTGTTTCCGCGCATGTCGGTCGCCGAGAACCTGATGATGGGGGCCTACGCCCGGCGCGATCGCGCCGAGATTGCGCGCGATCTCGAGCAGGTCTATGCCTTGCTTCCGCGCCTGACCGAACGCCGCGCACAGCTTGCCGGCCTGCTGTCCGGGGGCGAACAGCAGATGCTGGCGTTGGGGCGCGCGATGATGGCGCGTCCGCGTCTGCTGCTGCTGGACGAGCCGAGCATGGGACTGGCCCCCTTGATGGTACAGGCGGTGTTCGACATCATCCGCCGGATCGCGGCGAGTGGCGTGGCCGTGCTGCTGATCGAACAGAACGCGCATCTGGCGCTGAAGACCTGCGCGCGCGGCTATGTGCTGGAAAACGGCACCGTCACGCTGAGCGGCCCGGCGGCCGAACTGTCCGCCAATCCGGCAGTGCGCCAGGCCTATCTGGGCGACTAGGTCCCGCGTCAGGGAAGGTTTGAAATGAAGCGGTGCAGCTGGCGCTCGGTCAGCACCGCGTCGAGCGGCATGTCCCACGGATCGTGCGGCAGCGTCTCCGCCTGCTGGCACTCGTAGGCAATCCCGATAAGCCGCGGTTTCCGCCACAGCCGCCGGTGACGCATGAACGCCAGCGTCGCATCGTAGTAGCCGCCGCCCATGCCCAGCCGGTAGCCCTGTTTGTCGAACCCCACCAGCGGCATCAGCAGCAGGTCGAGCTGACGCGCGCGCAGCGGCTTGGCATCCAGCGGCTCGGGGATGCCGTAGCGGTTTGGCTGCATGCGCGTGTTGCGGCCCACCCGGCCGAAGCGCATCACCCGGCCGCGACGCGGCAGGATAGGCAGATAGCATTCGCGCTGCATGCAGAGGGCCTGGTTGAGCAGGAGGTGGGCGTCGAATTCGCCGCCTTGCGGCAGATAGAAGCCGATGCGTTGCGACCGCAGCAACAACCCGTGGCGCAGCGCCAGGCGCAGGGAAGCGCGCGCCGCGTGTCGGCGCTCAGCCGGTTTGAACGCGCTGCGTGCGGCTTTGAATTGGCGTCTGAGGGCGGTTTTGTCCATCGGGAAAAAGGGCCCCCCACCTGTGCCGTGACTGGCTGCGGACTCTTGAACCTGGGTCCAAGACGGCCGCAATCAAAGGCGCTTTGGGCTCATGAGACGTGTCACGCGCACACCCGCACCGGAATAGACCGCAGCCTTGCACGTATGCATTGGTTCAGAGAAATTGCAACCAGCCTCGAACACCGCAGGGAGCGTCCTTAGTGTATTCCATTTTGGGATCGAAAAGGGTGCGGCTGCCCAACCGCGCGGAGGGGCCGAGACCGGGTCCGGGAATGGATCAGAAGAGGGTGTCCTGGTCTTCCAGAACGGAATCGAGGAGTGCGTTGCAGTGGGTCAGTCGGGTGCGGGCTTCCTCGACCAGACCGCCGCCGCCCTGGGTCAGCAGGTCGTGCGCCAGATTGAGGCCCGCCATGATGGCGATGCGCTCGGCGCCGATCACCTTGCTGCTGTCGCGGATCTCGCGCATTTTTTCGTCGAGATAATCGGCCGCCGCGATCAGCGCCGATTCCTCCTCGCGCGAACACGCCACCTTGTAGGCGCGGCCCAGGATATTGATTTCGATCGAGCGGGGGCCGGCCATCACACGTCCTCCGGCAACGTATCGAGCAGCGCATGCAGGCGTGTTCTGGCGGCATCCAGGCGGGTCGTCAGCTGCCTGCTGTCCTGCTGCGCAGCCAGCAGCTGCTGGCGTAGCGCGATGTTTTCCTGCTGCAGCGTGTGGCACAGCTCGGCCACCTGGCGGATCTTGGCTTCAAGGGTATCGAGTTCGGCGTGCATGGCGCGACTATAGGGGGCGGCGTGCGGCCGGTCAATCGGCCCCGCATCAGGTTCGCACACCCGGTACCGGCATGATTTCCGCAACTGGCCCGGCCGATCCCAATCACCCCGGGACCGACCGGCGACACCGGGGGTTACCGGAAGTCGTATCGCGCTGCGACGCCGAATGTCCTGCCGTCGGCGGGATAGTAGAACGTATCGTTTGCAAACGTCCCGGAATTGAAACCATAGCCTGCGTATGCGGCATATCGTCTGTCGGCCGCATTGAGAATCTTGGCGTCGATCTTCCAGTCGCGGATTCGCCAGCTCGCCATCAGATCGAGCGTCGTGTAGCCGGACAGATAGCCTGCCACGTTGCTGTAATCATCCCCATAACGGCGTTTGCCCACCTGATTCAGCCGTGCGGAGTAGACCACATTCGGGCTCGCATCCCAGCTCAAGCCCGCGCTTGCCTGGACGCCGGGCACCAGCGGCATCTCGCGCCCCGCGTAAGCACCGGCCCGGATCTGGGCGTCTTCGAGCGTAACGCCGACGTTTCCATGCAGGGTGTCCGTGATGTTTAGTTTGGCGCTCAGTTCGCTTCCCAGGCGCCGCGTCTTGCCGACGTTCATGTTGCCGCCATTGGGGTCGGAGGTGATTTCGTCCTTCAGGTTCTGTTGGTAGACGCTGAGGGAGAGGCTACCCCGCGTCATTTTTTTCATGGCGCCGACCTCATACACGATTCCATGCTGCGGCTTCAGGCCAATGGCGAAAACGGGGGCCCAGGAAAGCGGATCCAGCCCATACAGTTCGTCGGTATTGGGAAAGCGGAAGCTCGTTCCCAGCCGGCCATAGAGTTTCCAGTCGCCGGTCCGATACGTCATGCCCGTTTCGTAAGCTTCCCGCGTGTCGACCGAGTGGCCGGACACCGCAGGTTGGGGAGTGTTAAAGCGATCCGTATACGCAGACTGCTCTGCAGACTGGCGCTGTCGCTGCACGCGCATGCCGAGCGTCCAGGCCAGGCGCTCGGTGAGTTCCATGATGTTCTGGGCGTAGAGCGCATGGCTCGTCTGCGAGGCGTTTTGCGTGTAGGACTGGAATCCGGTCGGCGAGGTCCGGCTGTCCGCGGTTCCCCTGAAGTAGTCGTAACCCACCGTGGCATGGTTGCTGAATCCACCGAGACGATGCTTGATTTTGAGTTTGGGGCTGAACGAAATGAAATCGCGCGACAGATCGCGGGTCTGTTCCACTGGATTGGTTGCGTCGCTGAAGCCGCTGCGTTCGTCCCGCGACAGGACCAGGTCGGCGTCCAGTGCAACGTCCTCAGACAGATTGACCATTACTCCCGGGCGAATCCTGAAACCATGGCGATCGGACCGGTCTCCCGGATGGCGGGACTGGGTCGGGTCGGCGAGATATTCAGCCCGAAACAGGCCACCGGGAAAGCCCAGTTTTTCGTCGAAGGCGGCAAGATCGACGAAGCCATGCACATCGTGTTCATTCAGGAAATTGATCCGGCCGCCCAATGCATAGCGCCGCTGGTCGCTGTTTGTTCTCCAGCCGTCGCTCGCGCCGTATTGGAAATACAGGCTGGAATCGATACTGTTCGTCGCCCCGCCCGCCTGAAGACTGAGTTCACGCATGCCATGGCTGCCCACGCCGACGCTGGCGTAGCGCGTGTCGGCCGTTTTCTTGGTAATGATGTTGATGACACCGCCACTGGATCGGTCACCGTATAGCACCGTCCCGCTTCCCGGCATGACCTCGATGCGTTCGATGCTCGTCAGGGGAATCAATGACCAGTCTATCGACCCCGAGTCGATGGGATTCAGGCGTTGTCCGTTGAGCAACACCAGGGTGTTGCTGGTGGACGTACCGCCGCTTCCCGCGCCGCGCAGACTCACGGCGGAATCAATCCCGAGCGACCCGTAGATCGGGACGACCGTCGTGCCCACGATCCCTGCCAGGAGATCGGGGACGCTGGTTGCCGGTATCCGCTCGATATCCTGCCGCGTAATCACGACGAGATTGCCGGGCGTGGCGGGTGTGGGTTCTTCGAAGCGCGTCGGCGTGACGACGATCGTTTCACTGACGAATTCCGGCAGGGTTTCCGCGTAGGCGGGTATCGCGAAGCCCGTGGCGAGAGCAAGGGCGAGAGAGGTTTGACGCATGGTGGTTTCCGGTTGGGTGCCCGATTCCCCGCGGGCACATTGCACGATCCGCCGCGTGGCGTAGGCCAAGCGGGGTTCAGGCCGGTATCCGGGCTCGCGCCGTATGCATCGCCTTCCCGGACGAATCCAGTGGCGTGTGTGATGCACCGTTTAACGCTTACCGTTGCGGGGGCAGCCCAGGCATGGTGGCATTGCGCCACGCACCTGATTCCCGTTTATCCAGAAAGATAGAAGATCATTTCTGGCACCTGATTGGCGAATTCTTGTTTATTTAATCGATTCTGTCAAATCAACTTGCGAATAACAGAAAGCTATGAGCGCCATAGTTTTTCGTTATTTGTGATATATCAAAAATTAAAGTCATATAAATCAGTGTATTGAAATAGACATTTTGTTTATTTGGGCGTTGATGAATTAATGCTTGTTTCTTCTGGAAAAAACATTTTTTATTGTTTAATATGGGGGTTCCGGCGGCGGCTGCGGGCCGGTAAATGCGTTTGAAGTGGCATCGCCTTGAGTCCCCCTGGTTTGTGAGGTCGCAGTCGGGGTGGGCGGTAAACCGGAAGGAGCAGGAATGGCAAAACAGCGTGGGGGGCGCAAACCCATCATCGAACGGGATGGAGCGGGAAAGCCGCGCGTTCATCGCTGGCCGATGCCGACCGACCCGGACACCCTCCACGATTTTCTTGCGGACACGTTCCTGTGTTATTGGGACCAGCTGATTTTTGGCCCGTCTATCGGTGGCGCGGCGTATGAGTGGACATGCCCTTGTGCGCCCGACCTGATTGAGCGGGACGGCGAGTTCCTGACGATCGGGTTCAACGGCCCCCACTTCCATCTGTGCATCGGATCGGACATCCCCGATGCGGATTCGGGCCGCGAGGCGCGGATGCGTGGGTTGCGCCCGGCGGACGTCAGCATCTTTCGCACTCTGGATGACCGGGGGGCGCCCAACAGCTGGGGATTCGAGATGCGCAACGCGGCGGGCGTGTCCATGCTGACCATCTATTTCGCCAATCCTTTTGTGCTGCCTGGGGACCGGCTTGCCGAGCGGCCGGATTGGTCGCGGCTGTCGATGTGGCGGGATATCGCCTTTCGCTATCTCGGCCGGGAGCCGGAGGCGTTCGACCAGACCAGCAAAGGCTTTGGTCACTATATGGCGGCATAGCAGCGAGATGATGCAAGCCCTTTCCCAGCCGGATGTGTCGGTACCGGTACTGCTCGACCGATTGTCGCACTTGACCGGTGCGCTCAGGGTCACGCTGGATCCGCCCGACCCGGACGGCTGGATCCATGCGGACGCACTGATGACGCCGGAAAACGGTGCGCTGGCCGATTTCATCGTTTGCCTGGCAGACGCCGGTTTCGGCGCAAACAGGCGGGCGGCCGCGGCTTCGCTGCTGTTGCGCCATGGCTGGGCGGCGGGGCCCATCATTGCGGCCTATCTGGCAGAGCGGCGGGCGCTTCGCATCCATGATTTTGCGCTGCGCTTTTCCGCTTCCACCCTGGTCGAGGGCATCTGGGTCCGACGGGCCGATATCCTGGCTGGCCGCAATCCGGCCGAGGCCGGCCCCGGCGTGCTCGCCAGTCTCCTGGCGTTCAGCGAACCGGTACTGGAAAGCCTGCGGCGCTGGTCCGGCTATTCCCGCCACGCCCTGTGGTCGATGCTGGCCTCGTCCTGGCTGGTCCAGTTTTCCACGATAGGCGAGTTGCTTGGCGACCGTGAACGCGCGGTCAGGGCTGCCCGTGCCCTGTTGGCGCGGCATCCGGAGTTGGCGCGCGCGCTGCCGGAAACGTATGTGATCGCGAGCGGTGATCGTTCGGAGGTATGCCAGATACTCAAGGCGTGCTGCCTCCAGCACAAGGGGTTCCGCCGCCGTTTCTGTCCGAGCTGCCCTGTCATCCAGGATCGGGAACGCTTTGTCAGGAATCGGGAGTGGGTATGCCGGGCAAAATGAGTATTGAGCATCGATACACCAGCAGCTATGCGACATTGGTCGGCAGGCTGCTGAACGATACGCGGCATGGCTGGAGCATCGGTACGTTTGGCGCGGTTGGCGAATTTGTCCGGGATGACGACGAACCCGCCACGCGGACGATCACCCCATGCGAACAATGCCTGTACACGGGGCGTGCCGCCATCCGGATCAACCTGGATGTCGAGCCGCACATGCTGGCCTACGATACCCTGTCGGGCGACGGGGAAAGCTGGGGGCATGCGCTGGCCTTTTGCCTGCCGATTCCCGACGGTGCGCGGCGGGGCGTCATCCAGCCGCTGGGACACGATTCCGACGCAGTGCGCGACGAGGACCGGGATGCCGCGATCTTCGACCTGGGGGCCGGGATCGGCCACGTGCGGTTCTGCCTGCGGACCCGCGACACGCGCCTGATCGACACGTTGCTCGCGTTGCAGAACCAGGACGTATTCGGCCCCCATGGCGGCACATTGATGGCCGACGTCATGCGTGCCCAACCCCACCGTGTGCTGATTTCGCCTGCCGGCAGGATCGAGGTCTTTGCCGCCATTCCGCCGCCCGACGGCGAGAGCCCGGAAGGTCCGCACACGCACCTTCTGCCTCAGCTCATCCAGTCGGGACGGACCCACGATGCGAACGCGCCCATCCCGCGCGGATTTCAACCGGTCTTGATGTTCAACCCGCGGTCGCCCTGGCGCGACGCGCTCGGGCGGCGCGTGCCGTTCGAGCCTGAACTGGACGCCGATTTCCGGAAATTGCTGGATCGCCATGGCTTGCCGGACGAGACGTGCATCCGCGCCGGTGTCGAAGCGGCCGTCGCGTCGGGGATCCGACCTGATGCGTTCGCCTGGCCGACTACCCGACGCGGCCGCGCGGTCGCCCGCCTGACCCTGCGGCGGATCGCACAACGCAGTCCGGGCGATCTGGTCGCCGCGTGGCGCGCGCATTATGACCACGCCGAGGAAGAATGAGCCGTCGTTGAAAGCGGCAAGCGTGTGTCGGCGGCTGGCGTGCCTGTTCCTTTCCGCTTGTGGGCCTGCCGTGGGGACGGAAGGCCTGCCGTCGGACAGCGCGTCATCCGGCGCATTGCCCGCATCGGTCGCGGCCCGGAAGCCGGCCCGGATCATGTCGATGATGCTGTGCAACGATGTGCTGCTCCTGATGTTGGTGCCCAAGGATCGGATCGCGTCGATCACCTATCTGGCCCACGATGCGGTCGAGGCTCTGTTGCCGGGGGCCGATACGGGCGTCGCCGTCAACCACGGAACCGCCGAGGAGATCCTGCTGCAAAAACCGGATCTGATTCTTGTCGGCACCGATTCCGCACCGATGGCCCGCAAGCTGGCGAAGGCGGTCGGCGCACGCGTGGTCGAAGTCGAGGCGGCCAACAGCTTTGCGGATATCCGCCGGGCCGTCCGCCAGGTTGGCGAGGCCGTGGGCGAACCCGGCCGGGCGTATGCCTTGTTGGCGGAGATGGACAAGAAACTGGCGTGGCTCGCCTCCCATCAGCCCGCCCGGCCTCTGCGGGTCGTCGCCTGGAGCGGTAGCCAGGCCGTGCCAGGCAGAGGCACGCTGACAAACGAGATCATCGCGGCTTCCGGCGCCGACAATATCGCCGCCCGCCTTCCCGACAGCCGCTATGGCAGTTTCGGGCTGGAAGCGTTGCTGGCAGCCTGGCCCGATGCCATCCTGCAAGGCGAAACCCGATGGTCGGGTCCTTCCTTGCAGGATGCGCAATCCATGCATCCGTTGATCGAACGATACTGGCATGGGCGCAGGATCGCCTATCCGGATGCCGCCTATGCGTGCGGCCTGCCGCAATCGGCCGATGCGGCGATCGTGCTGCGTAACCTGTACCGTGAACTTCCAGCCGGAAGGCCGCGATGGTAAGGCCGCTCCAGGCCCCCATGCCGCTGATGCTGGCCCTGCTGCTGGCGGCGGCAGGCGCATCCCTGGCGATCGGGAAGGTCTGGCTGCCGCCCGTCGTGTTGTTTGACGGACTGGCTGCGCCCAAACCCAATCTCGCCTGGCTGATCGTGACCGAGCTGCGCATACCCCGTACCGTGCTGGCGCTCATGGTTGGCGCGACGCTGGGCCTCGGGGGCGCGGTGCTGCAAGGCCTGTTGCGCAATCCGCTGGCGGAGCCGGGGCTGCTCGGCGTATCGGGTGGCGCGGCATTGGGTGCGGTCATCGCGATCTATTTCGGTCTGGCCGCCCGGTTTGCCCTGGCCACGCCGCTGCTGGGCATAGCGGGTGCGCTGGCTGCTGGCGCGCTGACGTTTCTGTTCGGACGTAGCGGGACGCTGACGCTGATCCTGGCCGGGTCGGCGGTGTCGGGCCTGGCGGCTGCCGGGCTGGCCCTGGCCCTGAATTTCGCGCCCAGCCCCTACGCGGCGTATGAAATCACCACCTGGTTGCTGGGATCGGTCGCCGAAAGGGAGTGGAGCCAGATCGTATTGTGTACGCCCTTCATCCTGGCAGGCTGGCTATGCCTGGCGGCCACGCCGCGCGGGCTTGATGCGCTCACGCTGGGCGAGGCGCAGGCCGAGAGTCTGGGCATCAATCTGAACATGCTGCGGGCGCTCGCGCTGGCCGGGGTGGCGCTTTCGGTCGGCGCGGCCACGGCGATGGCGGGCGCCATCGGCTTTGTGGGGCTTGTCGCGCCCCATCTCGTCCGCCCATTCGTCGGGTATCGACCCAGCCGGATTCTTTTGCCCTCGGCCGTGTTCGGCGCCCTCCTGCTGCTGGTGACCGACATCGCCATCCGCGTGATTCCCACGAGCTCGGAGCTCAAGCTTGGCGTGCTCACGAGCCTGATCGGCACCCCTTTCTTCTTCTGGCTGGTCCTGCGCTTGCGGAGCTTGTCGCCGTGACCGTCCTGCACGCCGAGAACGTGAGCTACGACATCGCCGGGCGCAGCCTCGTCAGCAATATCGACCTTGCGTGCGAGAGCGGACAGTTCGTTGCCTTGCTGGGGGCCAACGGCGCCGGCAAATCCACGCTCATTCGCATGCTGAGCGGCCTGGAACGGCCGTCTCGCGGCGAGGTGCGGCTCGACGTCCGGCCCATCCGCGCCATCGACCGGCGCGAGCTTGCACGCCGCCGCGCCTATATTCCCCAAAATGCCCGGGTGGAGTGGCCGGTGGCCGTCGAGCGGCTAGTGGCCCTGGGACTCATGCCGCAGATCCCTGTTTTCGGCGACCTGGACAGGGCGGCATGGCGCCAGGTCGAGGCGGCGCTCGCCCTATGCGACCTGAGCCATAAAACAGGCCAGCCTGCCACCACCTTGTCCGGCGGCGAACTGGCCCGGGCCATGCTGGCGCGGGCGCTGGTTGGCGAGCCGGAGATCGTCATCGCCGACGAGCCGCTTTCCGGTCTCGATCCCAAACACGCCATGGACGGGGTTGCGCGCCTGGCCGCACTGGCGCGCGCAGGTCGACTGATCATCGCGTCGATCCACGACCTGACCCTGGCGGCGCGCTATGCCACCCATGTCGCCATCATGCGGAGCGGCAGACTGCTTGCCTATGGTCCGACGGCGTCAACCTTGACGTCCTCGCGCATCTGCGCGGCCTTCGATGTGGATGCCTGCATTCAGGGCACGGGCGCCCAGGCGATCGTCGATTTCATCGCGCGACCGGATACGCCCGCACTGCATTCCGGCCTGGCGCCGGCCTGAAGCCGCGGATAGGGTACAGTGCCCCGGGACGTTTGCTCTATGCTGTCCTCTGTGTCCGCTTCCCCGCCTCGCCATGAATCCTGAATCCACAGACCGCAATGCCCGCCATGCCGCACGCATGGCACGTAAAAAAGCCCTGATCGATGCCGCCATCGGCGCCGCCACCGACGAGCGCGGCCTGCTCCTCGTCATCACCGGCAACGGCAAGGGCAAGAGCACCTCGGCCTTCGGCACGATGGCGCGCGCGCTCGGCCACGGCATGAGGGTCGGCGTGGTGCAGTTCATCAAGAGCCGCACCGACACCGGCGAAGAGGCCTTCCTCGGCAGTCAGCCCGGCGTCGAGTGGCACGTCACCGGCGACGGCTTCACCTGGGATACGCAGAACCGCGAGCAGGACATCGCCACCGCCGAACGCGGCTGGGCGATTGCCGCCCGCATGCTGGCCGACCCGGCGTATCAGCTGGTGGTGCTCGACGAACTGACCTACCTCCTGAGCTACGGCTACCTCGACAGCGACGTCGTGCTCGACGCCTTGGCCAACCGGCCGCCGATGCAGCACGTGATCGTCACCGGGCGCGCCGCGCCCGACGCGCTGATCGAACTGGCCGACACGGTTTCGGTCATCGCCGACGAGAAACATGCGTTCCGTGCCGGGGTCAAGGCGCAGCCTGGCATCGATCTCTAGGCGCAGCGTCATCAACCTGTAACCGTTCTGCCATACAACGGAGGTTTTCCGGCAAGGAGAGCCTGCCGTGCGTATCCTGATGGTGTCCGATGTGTACTTCCCGCGCGTCAACGGCGTGTCCACGTCGATCCAAACCCTGCGTCAGGCGCTGACCGAAGCGGGGCACAGCAGCGTGCTGGTGGTGCCGGACTATCCGGCCGCGGCCGCCGAGCCCGGTATCGTGCGGGTGTCGGGCTGGCAGATTCCGCGCGATCCGGAAGACCGGCTGATGCATCCGCGCGCGCTGGCCGTCGCGCTGGAGGCGCTCAATCCCGCCGACTTCGACCTTGTCCACATCCACACGCCCTTCCTGGCACACCGTGCCGGCGTGCGCTGGGCGCGCAAACATGGCCTGCCGTGCGTCGAGACCTACCACACGCTGTTCGAGGAATACTTCCACCACTACCTGCCCTTCCTGCCGAAAAAGCTGCTGGCGGCGGCGGCGCGGATGATCTCGCGCAAGGAATGCGACGGCGTCACCGCGGTGATCGCGCCCTCGTCGGCGATGAAGCAGGCGTTGCTGGGGTACGGCGTCAGCAGCCCCATCCACATCATTCCCACCGGGCTGCGGGGGGCCGATTTTTCCAACTGTGACGGCCCCGCATTTCGCGCCCGCCATGCCATTCCGGCCGAACGTCCGGTCATGGCCTACGTGGGGCGGGTGGCCTTCGAGAAGAACCTGGATTTCCTGCTGCAGGTGACGGATCAAGTACGCTGCAGCCTGCCCGACGTGCTTCTGGTCATCGCCGGCGAAGGCCCGGCGCGGGCGTCGCTCGAACGCGCGGTGACGAAACGCGGGCTCACCGACAACGTGCGCTTCGTTGGCTACCTCGAACGCCGGGCCGAACTGCCGGCCTGCTACTGCGCGGCGGATGCCTTCGTTTTCGCGTCCAAGACCGAAACCCAGGGGCTGGTGCTGCTGGAAGCGATGGCGCTTGGCGTGCCGGTGGTCGGTCTGGCCGAGATGGGCACGAAGGATGTATTGCAGGAAGGGCAGGGCTGCCGTATTGCGCCGGACGATGTCGCGGGATTTGCCCGGGTGCTGACGCCTTTGCTGACGGATCGCGCCGCGGCACAGGCGCTCGGCGCGGCTGGCAGGACATACGCGGCGAACTGGAGCGAAGCGCGCATGGGCGGAGCTATTCTTGCGCTCTATCAAACCCTGCATACAGGGCCGGTGGCCGGAGGCGTACCCGCCCCGGCATAATGGCCGGGTGAATTCCGTCCCTTACGTCGGGCGCTTTGCGCCGTCTCCCACCGGACCCTTGCATGTCGGCTCGCTGGTCGCCGCGGTGGCGAGTTTTCTCGACGCCCGCGCGGCCGGCGGGCGCTGGCTGGTCCGTATGGAGGATCTCGACCGGCCCCGCTGCGAGCCCGGCGCGGCCGACACTATCCTGCGCCAGCTGGAGACCTACGGCCTGCACTGGGACGGCACCGTGCTCTATCAGTCGCAGCGCGACGACGCCTATGCCGCGGCACTCGATGCGCTGAAAGCGCGCGGCGCGGTCTATCCGTGTGCCTGCACCCGCAGCCAGCTTGCGCAGGCACCGCGCAATCACGAGGGCGAGATTCTCTATCCCGGCACCTGCCGCAACGGCCTGCCGCCGGGCGCGATCGCGCGCGCCTGGCGGGTGCGCGTACCGGATGTGAGTACCCGCTTTCACGACCGTATCCACGGCGACCTGGAGCAGAGCCTTGCGCATGACGTCGGCGACTTCATCGTCAAACGTGCCGACGGCCTGTTCGCCTACCAGCTGGCCGTGGTGGTCGACGATGCCTTCCAGACCATCACCCACGTCGTGCGCGGCGCCGACCTGCTGTGGAACACCCCGCGCCAGATCCATCTGCAAACCCTGCGTGGCCTGCCGACGCCGGTCTATGCGCACGTGCCGCTCGTCACCAACGCCGCCGGTCAGAAGCTGTCCAAGCAGACCCTCGCTCCAGCCTTGCCCGAGAGCGGACGGGGCGCCGTACTGGCGCAGGCACTCGCCGTGCTCGGCCACCGGCCGCCGCAGGAACTGAACGATGCCGGGCCGGCCGACCTCTTGGCGTGGGCACGCGCGCACTGGCGCATCGAGAATGTGCCGCTGCGCCCCGCCATTGCCAACACCGCGCCCTGACCGGACAATCCGTTCACCACTCACCACTCACCACTCACCACTCACCACTCACCGCTCACCGCTCACCGCTCACCGCTCACCGCTCACCGCTCACCGCTCACCGCTCACCAACAATGGCCCAACTCCCCCCCGCCGTCGAACAGGTCCTGCGCGTCCACGCGTCCTTCATCCACACCGTGGTCAACGCGCTGCGCGACCGCAGCCAGCTGCCCGACCTGATGAAGCAGCTCGATGCCGCTGAACAGGCCGGCTGGGCGCGACTGGTCGGCGCATTGCGCCATGTGATCGACGGCCGCCGCGATCCCTCGATCAAGCTGGGGCTGGACGAGGAGGACAGCATCCTGCTCGACGCCATCCTGCGCGGCCTCGACAACCCGGCCACGCTGCCGCCGCTGGATGCCCAGCCGGACGGCAGCAGCGCCGCCCCTGGGCTGGCCGCGCTCATCGACGCCTCGGCGCGCGGCGACGCGCAGGCGATGTCGGTGCTCGCCAACATGGCCGAACAGATGATGAAGGCGGGCGGCGACATGGCGCTGCTGGGCGGCCGCATGCGCCGGCTCGTCAACGGCGAACGCGACACCGACCAGCTCGTCGCCGGCATGGGCCCGCTGGGACGCGAACTGCTGATCAGCCTGCTCGACGAACTGGCCAAACTGCGCCCGCAGTAGATTTCCTGCCCGGATGTGCCGTTTCATCGGGCCGCTGCGGGTTTGCGTTAACTTTGACAGCCCCTGTCCGCGTCAGCTAAAATGCGCGCCTTTTCGGCGGTCGCTAGCCGGAAAAGCAATCCCGGGGTGATGTAGCTCAGTCGGTTAGAGCGACGGATTCATAATCCGTAGGTCGGTGGTTCAAGTCCACTCATCACCACCAGAACACGAGCGGCCTGCAGCGATGCAGGCCGCTTCCATTTCTGCCAATGGCACACTGCCGACCTGCAACCGGCAATAAGGCCCGGTTCTTGATGCTGGAACAATCTGGCCGCTCATGCGTCATAGAAATGCAATATTCGTCCCAGCCCGATTAACGACAGATGATTTGACGAGGTAACGTGTGATCGACGACCCTTACTTGGAATTCGAACGCGAATCCATGATCCTGCGCGACTGGCTCGCGCTGGATCGCACGGTTTTGGCCAACAAGCGAACCTTTCTGGCCTACAGCCGGACCGCCATTGCCATGGCGGTTCTTGGCATCGCATTCATCAAGCTGATCGGCCACCCGTTCTTCGTGGTCAGCGGATTCCTGCTGGTCTTCTCCGGGGTTGTCGTCTTCTATGTCGGGATACGCGAGTACAGCAGCAATACCAAGCGCTTCAAAAAACTGGTGGAAAAGGAGCGTGCCTTGGAGGCGCATATGCACGAAAGGGAGGCCGGGGAAGCGGAAGGGGGCAGCCGCGCTGGAACTGCTGCCGACCAGGCGCCTGCTTCAGTGGGTTCCACGTAATCAGAAGGCAGGCAAAGGAAAGGTGATGCTGGCCGCCGGCAAGGTGCGCGAACAACATCTTTACTTCCGCCAAATATGCCGACTGCCCGGGCAACGGGGAAGCGATATTGCTCGAATGAGCTTGGCCAGTTCCCGCCTCGCCGAAACCCGGGGAAGCGGGTGGCGCGTCCAAAGCCATGATATGATTACAGCCCACTGTTTTTAATTGTTTTGAATCAATGGCTTATTCGGATCCATGCGCCGGGGGCCGGTGATTCGCCCCATTCTTTCTCGCTGCGCACTTGATCGAAGCCAGCAGCGAAATTCCCGCCCCCAGTCTATTCACTGTCCCGGCATCCCCATGAAAAAGATCTACATCAAAACTTTCGGCTGTCAGATGAATGAGTACGACTCGGACAAGATGGCCGACGTGCTCAACGCCGCCGAAGGCCTGGTCCCGACCGACACGCCGGACGATGCCGACGTCATCCTGTTCAATACCTGCTCGGTACGCGAGAAGGCGCAGGAAAAGGTGTTCCACGACCTGGGCCGGGTGCGCCACCTGAAGCAGGCCAACCCCAATCTCATCATCGGCGTCGGCGGCTGCGTCGCCTCGCAGGAAGGTGCCGCGATCGTGTCGCGCGCGCCCTTCGTCGACGTCGTGTTCGGCCCGCAGACGCTGCACCGCCTGCCCGAGTTGATCGCGAAGAAGCGCGAGACCGGGCGTGCGCAGGTCGACATCAGCTTTCCCGAAATCGAGAAGTTCGACCACCTGCCGCCGGCGCGCATCGAAGGCGCATCCGCCTTCGTCTCGATCATGGAAGGCTGCTCCAAGTACTGCACCTTCTGCGTCGTGCCCTACACGCGCGGCGAGGAAGTCTCGCGCCCGTTCGACGACGTCATTGCCGAAGTTGCCGACCTTGCGGCCCGCGGCGTGAAGGAAGTCACGCTGCTGGGGCAGAACGTCAACGCCTACCAGGGCGCGCTGGACGAGGGCGGCACCGCCGACTTCGCCTTCCTGCTGGAAATGGTGCACGAGATTCCCGGCGTTGAACGAATCAGGTACACCACCAGCCACCCGCGCGAAATGACGACGCGCCTGATCGAGTGCTACGGCCGCCTGCCCAAGCTGGTGTCGCATCTGCATCTGCCGGTACAGTCCGGCTCCGACCGCATCCTCGCGGCGATGAAGCGCGGCTATACCGTGCTCGAATTCAAGTCGATCGTGCGCAGGCTGCGCGAACAGCGACCCGACCTGTGCCTGTCGTCGGATTTCATCGTCGGCTTCCCCGGCGAGACCGAGGCCGATTTCGAGGCGACCATGAAGCTGATCGAGGACCTCGATTTCGACGCCAGCTTCTCCTTCATCTACAGCAAGCGTCCCGGCACGCCGGCAGCGGACTACCCTGACGACGTAACAGCCGAACTGAAGACGCAGCGACTGATGAAACTGCAGGCGCAGATCGAGGCGCAGGCGCAGAAGGTGAACCAGGCCATGGTCGGCACCGTGCAGCGCGTGCTGGTCGAAGGCCATGCCCGCAAGAACGCCGAGGAACTCGCCGGCCGCACCGACAACAACCGCATCGTCAACTTCGCCGGCCAGCCGCGCCTGGTCGGCCAGTTCGTCGACGTCACCATCACCCAGGCCTACCCGCACAGCCTGCGCGGCGAAGTCGTGCGTATTTGAGCTATCAGGCATGGCAGGGCAGTGCCCTTCCCGGTGGGCTTGGGCGGCCTACCAATGGCGTTTGTGTCGACAAATTTTACAGGGCCCCCATCGCTGGCTCTTGTAAGTCATTGAATCGACAGGCCTTGAGATATGTGGTACACGGCTTGCAAGTGCGTGAGTTATCAACTCCAAGGGACAAGAATGAAAATCAAGGCGCTGCTTCCTATTGCTGCACTGCTGGGCGCTGCCTCCGCCCAAGCGGCCACTACCGTCTTTTCGACGAACTTCGACAGCGGCCTGTCCGCAGCAATCGCACCTGGCTCGGCCAGCCTCACAGGTGTGCAGGGTTATGCCGGCTTGGGTCCGGCCGGCAACCAGTTCGGCAGCAGTTTCCTGCGCAGCATGACCGGGAATACCGTCACCCTGGCCCTCAACAATCTTCCCGCCCACGACTCGCTGAGCATCGCTTTCCTGTTCGCCGCCATCGATTCTCTGGATGGCACAGGAACATACCCGTCCGGCGACTACTTCCGCATCACCCTGGACGGGCAGCAGATCTTCCGTGAATCGTTCGCCAATGCCATGCTGTCCCAGATCCAGAGCTATGTGCCGCCTGCCGGGGTGGAACTGGCACGACACGCGGACCTCGGGTTCAGCGGTCCCGGCGGCTACTACACGGACAGTGCCTACAATCTGGGTGCCGATCCACAGTTCAGCAGCATCGCGCACACCGCGTCCACGGCCGTCTTCACCTTCACCATCGAAGGTGTAGGCATCCAGAGCCTGAATGACGAATCTTGGGCGATGGACAACCTGCAGGTGAGCGTGAACGCTGTTCCGGAGCCCGAGGCCTACGCCATGATGCTGGCCGGGTTGGGCCTGGTAGGCTGGGCGGCTCGCCGCAGCAAGCAGGCATAAAGACCGGGGACAAACACGGCCTCTCCCTGCCGGCTAGAGTAAAATCGGGTTGCGTAAATGACGCGCCCGATTTTTTCTTTCTGCATAGGCCACCTTGGAATTGATCCTCACCCCCATAACCGACCCGTTGCGCCTGATGGGCAGGTTCGTAGACATCGCCATCACCGAGACCGTAAGCGTTTGAAGACCGACATCGTCGAACTGCGGCTGGCCCCGGAAGACAACCGCCGGCTGGCCAATCTGTGCGGCCCCATGGACGAGAATCTGCGCCAGATCGAGGCGGCGTTCGACGTCACCATCGGCCGCCGCGGTTCGAGTTTCCGCTTCAGCGGCGATGCCGCGCAGGCCGAGAAGGGCGCGCAGGCGATCGAGCATTTCTACAACCGCGCGCACGATGAGTTGAGCCTTGACGACATCCAACTCGGCCTGGTCGAACTCACACGCGGCCGCGCCGACGAGGAAGGTCCCGCGCTGCGTACGCGCCGCGCCGACCTGCGTGCACGCACGCCACGTCAGGGTGAATACATCGAGCAGATCCGCAGTCACGACATCACCTTCGGCATCGGCCCGGCCGGCACCGGCAAGACCTACCTCGCCGTCGCCTGCGCAGTCGACGCGCTGGAGCGCGAGCAGGTCAAGCGACTGGTGCTGACCCGGCCGGCGGTGGAGGCCGGCGAGCGCCTCGGCTTCCTGCCGGGCGACCTGACGCAGAAAGTCGACCCCTACCTGCGCCCACTGTATGACGCGCTGTACGACCTGATGGGTTTCGACAAGGTGACGCGGTTGATCGAGCGCCACGCCATCGAGGTGGCGCCGCTCGCCTTCATGCGCGGACGCACGCTCAACCATGCCTTCATCATCCTCGACGAGGCGCAGAACACCACGCCCGAGCAGATGCAGATGTTCCTGACGCGAATCGGTTTTGGCGCGCGCGCCGTGGTGACCGGCGACCCGACGCAGATCGACCTGCCCAAGCACGTGAAATCCGGCCTGATGGATGCCAACGACGTGCTGGAAGGCGTGCGCGGCATCGCCTTCACCCATTTCCAGTCGGAAGACGTGGTGCGCCACCCGCTGGTCGGCCGGATCGTCGACGCCTACGCTGCGCGCCGTGCGGAGACGGACAAGCATTGAGTCCTGAATTCAGCCTGTCGGTGCAATTCGCCAGCGAGGCGAATGAGCTTCCCACTCGTACGCAGATCCGCCGCTGGGTCGCCGCCGCGCTGGAACATGCCGCCGAGATCACCGTGCGCATCGTCGACGCCGAGGAGGCGCAGACACTCAACCAGGATTACCGCGACAAGGGCTACGTGCCCAACGTGCTGACCTTCGAATACGGCGAGATTGGCCGCGATGAATCAGGGCGGGCAATATTGGGCGGCGACGTGGTGATCTGCGCGCCGGTGGTCGAGCGCGAGGCACGCGAGCAGGGCAAGCCGCTGCAGCATCATTACGCACACATGACCGTCCACGGCGTGCTGCATCTACAGGGCTACGACCACATTGACCCGGCGGACGCGGACATCATGGAATCGCGCGAAGCCGTTATACTGAGGCGATTCCGCATTCCTAATCCTTATCTTTCATTTCCTGACGAAAATGGAGTCCGACAGTAGTCCCCCCAAACCGAGCCTGCTCGAGCGCATTTCCCACTGGCTGATGCGCGAACCCGAAGACCGTGAACAGCTGATCGAATTGCTGCACGGCGCCTACGAAAACAGTTTGATGGATGCCGATGCCCTGGCGATGATCGAGGGCGTGCTGCAGGTATCCGAGATGCGCGTCGGCGAGATCATGATCCCGCGCGCGCAGATGGACGTCATCGACATCAACGATGCGCCCGAAGTCTTCATTCCCTACGTCATCGAAACCGCGCACTCGCGCTTCCCGGTCATCGACAAGGATCGCGACGACGTCATCGGGATTTTGTTGGCGAAGGATCTGCTGCGGCACTACGCCGAATCCGACAGCGACATCCGCGGCATGCTGCGCCCCGCCGTGTTCATTCCCGAATCGAAGCGGCTCAACGTGCTGTTGAAGGAATTCCGCTCCAACCGCAACCACATCGCCATCGTCGTCGACGAGTACGGCGGCGTGGCCGGACTGGTGACGATCGAGGACGTGCTCGAGCAGATCGTCGGCGACATCGAGGACGAATACGACTTCGACGAGACCGAGGACAACATCATCCGCGAGAAGGAAGACGTGTTCCGCGTGAAGGCGGGCACCGAGATCGACGATTTCAACCAGGTCCTGGGTGCGCATTTTTCCGACGAGGAATTCGACACCGTCGGCGGCCTCGTCGTCTCGCGTTTCGGCCATTTGCCCAAGCGCGGCGAGTCGGTCAAATTCGACGGCTTTCAGTTCAGCATTCTGCGTGCCGATAGCCGCCGGTTGCACGCGGTGCGGGTGACGCGCCTGCCGCCGGAAGAGGGCGCGCAGTTGCCCCTGGTGTGATCTACAAGGCGTGTCGGCGGTCACCGCGCGCAAAACCGGCAAGTGGGGCGAGATCGCCCTTGGCAAAACCGATCACCTTGAACAGCTCGCCCATCTCGGCGGGCGACACCAGGCGCTGCACGGCGTTGGCCTGCGGCAGATAAGCCGCCGCATCGGTGGGCGGCGTCTGCATCAGCAATTCGGTCAACCCGCTTCCCAGCAGAAAACTCGCCTGGCTCGCGTAGCCCGCGAGTTCCAGCCCAGCGTCCCGTCCTGCACGCGCCACCGCGCTGAAATCGACGTGCGCGGTAAGGTCGCACAGGCCCGGCAGATAAAACGGATCGTCGAGCGCATGGTGACGGACATGTACGCGTAGCGTGCCCATGTGGCGCTGTGGATGGTAGTACTCGGCGGCGACAAAACCATAGTCGATCATCAGGATCAGGCCACGGTCGAGTGTGCGGGCGAGCGAGGCGATCAGTGCGTCGGCGGCAAGATTGATCTCGGACAAATAGCCCGGTGCCTGATTGATCGTCCCGGCGCGGGCGCGCAGCACGGGGTCGGCGATGGGCCGGTCCTGCCATGCGAAGGACTTTCCTTCCCGCACCACGCCGCGCGTCTGCACGCCGTCTTCCGTCCAATGCACCAGTTCCACCGGCAGCGCATCGAGCACCTCGTTGCCGAGGATCACGCCCCGGAAGTGATCGGGCAGTGCATCCAGCCATTGCACCCGTTCGTGCAGATGCGGCCGCTCGCGCGCAAGCGTTTCCTGCTGGCGCTGGCGCAGGTCGGCGCTCACTTCCAGGATGCAATACCGCACCGGCATGGTGCCCAGCCGTTCCAGTTCGCCTAGCACGTCCGCTGCCAGCCGGCCGCTGCCCGCGCCCAGTTCCAGCACCTCGCCGCCGGTCTCGGCCAGCACGGGTGCAATCGCCTGTGCCAGCGTGCGGCCGAACAGCGGCGTCAGTTCCGGCGCGGTGACGAAGTCGCCAGCCGTGCCGAATTTCGTCGCGCCGGCGGTGTAGTAGCCCAGCCCCGGCGCGTAGAGCGCGGCTTCCATATAGCGCGAGAACGGAATCCAGCCGCCCGCGTCGTCGATCAGCGCGTGCAGATGCGCGGTCACGCGCTGGCTGTGCGCAAAGGCGTCGGGAGTCGGGGCGGGCAGCATCGAGTTCATGGATAATGCGCAATCCAGGGACTATAAGGGTGAATCCCGATGCATGGCAAAGTCGTACTGATTACCGGCGGGGCCAGGCGTGTGGGCGCGGCCTCGGCGCGCCTGTTGCACGCGGCCGGCGCCAACCTGATGATCCACTATCGCAGTTCGGCCGCCGAGGCGCGCGCGTTGCAGAACGAACTCAATGCCCTCCGCCCCGATTCGGTGGCGCTGATCCAGGCCGACCTGAACGACACCGGCGGCCTGCCGAGCCTGGTCCACCAGACGGTCTCTTCTTTCGGCGGGCTGGACGTGCTGCTCAACAACGCGTCGAGCTTCTATCCCACGCCGGTCGGTTCCATCGGCGAAAAGGACTGGATCGACCTCATGGGCAGCAACCTCAAGGCGCCCATGTTCCTGTCGCAGGCCGCCGCGCCCGAACTGAAGAAACGCCATGGCTGCATCATCAACATCACCGACATCCACGCCGAACGGCCGATGAAAAGCTACGTCGTCTATTCCGTCGCCAAGGCAGGCCTCGTCGGGCTCACCAAGTCGCTGGCGCGCGAACTTGCGCCGGAAGTGCGCGTCAACGGCATCGCGCCCGGGCCGATCATGTGGCCCGAGGACGATGCGAACTTCGACGAGGTCTCGCGCCAGCGCATCGTCTCGCACACCATGCTTAAGCGCGCCGGCGATCCCCACGACATCGCGCTGGCAGTGCGTTTCTTCGCGATGGATACCCAGTACGTGACCGGACAGATCCTGGCAGTGGACGGCGGACGCAGCGCAAAGCTGTGACGAACCCTCAGCCTGACGCACCTCCTGCCGTGCTGAACTGGACCGAGGCCGACGAGAGCCGGACCGCCCGCTGGCGCTCGGAAAGCGGATCGCCGCCGCCCAAACGCGTGATGCTTGCGGACGACCGCCTCGCAGCGGATGCGGCGTATCGCCTGGCCAGCGAGGGTACTGCGCTGCTGTGGCGCGGCGACTTCCAGAACGCGCGCCAGTTGCTGCAGGCCATGGCGCGCCGCATCGACCGCAAGCCGCGCAAGCCCGCCGCGTCGCCGATCGAGGCCTTCAATTTTTATCGCCAGGCCCAGTCCCAGCGCGCCCGCACCCTCGGCATGCTGTTGCTGCCCCTGGAGGCGGATTACAGCATTCCCCTGCGGCGCGCGCCGAATGTGAAGGAAGCCTGCGCCGAAGCCTATGGTGCGGGTGACGTGCCCTCGGTGGTCTCGCTGCGCGAGTTGCTCGGCGTGATCGGTGCCCACGAGTGGCGCAAGAAAGGCGTCGACATTCCGGCGCTCGGCGAACGCATCCATCCGCACTACGGCGTGTTTTCGCCGGTGCGCGGCGAGTACCTGCAGCTGGTGGCCGAGGCGCCGCTGCCTTCGTCGGCGCTCGCCTTCGACATCGGCACGGGGACGGGCGTGCTGGCGGCGCTGCTGGCGCGCCGCGGGGTCAAGCACGTCGTCGCCACCGACCAGGACCCGCGTGCCCTGGCGTGCGCGCGCCAGAACATCGCCCGGCTTGGGCTGAAGGGACGGGTGGATGTCGTCGAGGCCGATCTGTTCCCGCCGGGGCGTGCGCCCCTCGTCGTCTGCAATCCGCCCTGGTTACCCGCGCGCGCGCATTCTCCGCTCGAACACGCGATCTACGATCCGGACAGCCGCATGCTGCTCGGCTTCCTGAACGGGTTGACAGCACATCTGGAGCCGAACGGCGAAGGCTGGCTGATCCTGTCGGACCTGGCCGAGCATCTGGGCCTGCGCTCGCGCGCGCGGCTGCTCGATGCGTTCGACGCCGCCGGATTGAACGTCGTGGCGCGGCTGGACACCCACCCTGCGCATCCGCGCGCTGCCGATCAAACCGACCCGCTGCACGCCGCCCGCGCCGCCGAGGTCACGTCGCTGTGGCGCCTCGCGGCACGCGAGGCTTGATCCTTCTTCGCATCACGCTGCACAGGAAACAGACCATGCATACCCGCCGCCATTTGTTCACGTCCGAATCCGTTTCGGAAGGTCATCCCGACAAGATCGCCGACCAGATTTCGGACGCCATCCTCGACGCCTTTCTGGCCCAGGAGCCCGAGGCCAAGGTGGCCTGCGAAACCTTCGTCGCCGACAACCTGGTGGTGATCGCCGGCGAGTTCAAGACCGTCCGCAAGGAACTGTTCGACGAGGTTCGCGAGCGCGCCGAGGGAATCGCCCGCCAGGTGCTGCGCGACATCGGCTATCGCGACACCGAAACCGGCATCGATCCCAATACCTGCGAAGTGCAGGTGCGCTTCAACCACCAGTCCATCCAGATCCACAAAGGCATCACGCTCGCGGGCGGCGACATCGGCGCCGGCGACCAGGGCCTGATGTTCGGCTATGCCTGCGACGAGACGCCCGACCTGATGCCTTATCCGGTCTGGCTGGCGCATCGCCTGGTGCAGAAACAAGCCGAACTGCGCAAGTCCGGCGCCTTGCCCTGGCTGCGTCCCGATGCCAAAAGCCAGGTGACGGTGGCCTATGAAGGGCAGCGGGTGGCCGGCATCGAGAACGTGGTCATCTCCACCCAGATCGAGCGCGACCTCGACCCCGCGTGGGTTGCGCAGGAAGTCGCGCGCGAAATCGTCGATCCGCTGGTGCCCATGGCGCTGCGCACGCCGGGCTTCAAGCTGTGGGTCAATCCCGCCGGCCCGTTCGAGATCGGCGGCCCCAACGGCGACACCGGTCTCACCGGGCGCAAGATCATCGTCGACACCTATGGCGGCTCCTGTCCCCACGGCGGCGGCGCGTTTTCAGGCAAGGACCCGACCAAGGTCGATCGCTCGGCGGCGTACATGGCGCGCTACATCGCCAAGAATCTCGTGGCGGCGGGCTATGCCAAACGCTGCCTGGTCCAGCTGGCGTATGCCATCGGCGTGGCCGAACCGGTGTCCCTCTTGATCGACACCTACGGCACCGGGACCGTGGCGGACGACACGCTCGAAGCCATGGTGCGCCGCACCTTCAGGCTCACCCCGCGCGGCATCATCGAGAGTCTCGACCTGCGTCGCCCGATCTATCGGAAGACCGCAGCCTACGGCCACTTCGGGCGGGCCGAGCCGGATTTCAGCTGGGAGCGCGTGGACCAGGCGGACGCACTGGCGGCATCGAACGGCTGACACGGAGCGCCATGGAAAAGCCGACCTCTCGATGCCCGTGCGCTCATTGGTGGCGCCGTGCCGCATCCAGGTTCCAGAAACGCTCCATGGCAATGTAAGTGTACGACGCCGACCAGCCGATCAGAAGCAGGCCGTTCAGCGCTTCCACCCCGGCAATCATCCGGATCTGACCGACGGGCGTGAGATCGCCAAAGCCGAGCGAGGTATAGGTTTCCGCAGAGAAATAAAGACAGCTTGCCAATGAATGGCCGGACGGCCCGCTGAGGGCGCCTACGCCGAAATATTTCGTCAGGAGATAGATGGTCAAACCGTAGAGCGTCATTTCCAGCGCATGGGCCATGAAGGCCGTCGAGATGACGACCAAGAGCTTGCTGCGGTTGGGAATGGCGAGCGACACCAGCCGCGTGTTGAGGCTGCTGAGCGCCTCGTAGTGGGTGACGGTGGTCGAAGCAAGAAGCAGGACGCAAGCGAGCGCAACGATGAACATACGGGACCCGACGTCGACAGACAGTGCAGCAAAAAACGCAGCCGGGGCCGCGATGATTCCTTGACAAGGCAGTTCGCTGGAAAATTCGCAGGGCGTTGCCGATCGAAAACGCGGCGTGTGTGACGCCCCATTTACACGCGGTCGATGGCATCGCATCGAACCTGCATGATGCGTTTGCGACTACCCGGTGTTTGAGCCGGTCGGCCGGACTGAGTTCAGTCCGGCCGTTCATTTTCCGGCGGGATGGACAGACCTGTTTGGCGGGTCGATGGGACGAGTATGGGGACCGGAGACGGGATGAACGTCCCGAAGATGGATGCGGGCGGAACTGTCGCCTATCGCAGACAGCTCCGCTTCAGGCCCGTCAGCTACGCCGCTGGTTGCGGCTGAACGTGGACGCGGAACGAATCTCTTCGAGTTCCGCCGCCTTCTCCTGAACCGCTTCAGACACCGGGGTTGACGCCGTGGCGTCCGGCAGCTTGGCCAGACTGGGGCCGACCGTATGCATCGCCATGTTGCCGGTGATGACGCCGCCTTCCTCGACCATCAAGGCCCCGTAGCGGATCGTGCCGTTGACGCGGCCGGTGGCATAGACCACCAGCCGCTTGCGGGCGGTCAACTCGCCCTCGAACGTGCCGTGCACTTCCGCCACGTCGATCTCGGCCTTGCCCGAAAACACGCCGCCTTCAGCGATGCGGATATCGCGGCTGTTCATCGACGCTTCCACGCGGCCTTCCACCACCAGGATTTCGCAATCGGTGATCTCGGCGCCCTTCAGCTTGATGTTCGGCCCGACGATGAGTTTGCTGCCCTCTTCGTTACGCGTGGACGGGATGACTTCCGGGGCCGTTTCCACTTTGGCTGGCTCGGCAGGCTTGGCGGCTTCGGCCGGTTTGCTCGGATATCCCGAATGGCCCGTCCGGGTCGAATCAGTTCGTGAATTGCTGGCAGTGCCGGGTTGCATGAAGGATTTGAGCATGGGTAGGGTCTCTCTCTGTATCTGGGTGAATCTGGGTGAAACGCTCTGGTGTGGTTGCGGCCGGAACTGGACGCACGGGTGGAAAAGCAACAGATGGGCCAGCACAGAAAACCCGTTGATAAACAGTCATATAAGGGATTCGAGAGACGCGACCAAGGGGAAAAACAGGCCAAAACGTCGCCTGACGACGACAGCGGAATGGGTCTATTTTTGGAATATTCCTACAAAACAAAAAGATAGAACGGATTGAGCCTGTCGTCATATGACGACAGGCCGGCATGCGACATGTGAACGTTACGCGGCGAGTGTGGTTTACTTGGAAGGCCGGCGCGGCAAAGGGAGAGGAATCGCCGATGGCCGGCATCGTTATGATGACCAGGAGGCATCACGGCGAAACGTCGAATTGCACCCGCCCGGGAACCCGATGCGGGCATTGCCCAGGCCGCGGGACGGGCCCCGGCAAATTGACGTGCCATCATGCCGTATCGAAAAAATTGTCACGTGGACGCGCCATGTCAGAACAGCACAAACCAATCGCCCCAGACAAGCCGGCATCCTGCGGCCCGGAGGATCCATCCGCCAAAGCCGGCAAAGGCGAGCCGGCCTCGGCCCAGCGCGAATCCGGTGTGCTGTCGCTGGACCAGATCAAGCTGGGCATCGGCGATACGATACAGCTGCAGTTCCAGTCCGATGTCGAACCGTCCCGCTGCTTCGTCACCCTGATCGGTTACCTGGAAGGCCAGAGCGTCATCGTGACCACGCCCATCATCAATGGCAGCCTGATGCTGGTGCGTGAAGGACAGGATTTCGTCGTGCGCCTGTTCAGCGGGAAAACGGCCTACGCCTTCACCTCGATGGCCAAGCGTGTCACCAATACGCCCTACCCGCACATCCATCTCGCCTATCCCAAGGAAGTGCGCGGACTGGTCGTGCGCGGCAGTTCGCGCGGGCGGATCAATATCATCTGTCACGCCACCGCCGAAGGGGGCCGTGGCCATGCCTGCGTTGCGCGCGACATCAGCCTCGGCGGCGCCTTGCTCGCCGCCAGCGAAAAGATGGGTGACGTGGGCAGCCCGCTCACGCTCAAATTCCGCGTCAAGATCGGCGATGCCGAGCATGTGCTCGTATTGGACTGCACGATTCGTTCGGTGAATGCGTCGCGTCCCACGGTGGATGAAAACCCCACCCTCCTGCACGGGCTGTCATTCGAGAACGTGAACAGCCAGGACACGCTGGTCATCTCGGCGCTGCTCTACCAGAACATGATCAGCGCGCAGGAAGTGGAGCGATAGACGGGCGAATCGCGAAGCCGGCCCGCTCGTTTTCCGCGCTCATTCCACCACGCGCACCGATCCCCGGCTGACGCTTTCGCCATCCCCGGGGCGGAGCGACCAGAACGAAAGCGACGAGAGGATCGTCAGCCCGGCCAGCGTCAAAAAGGCATGGTGCAGCGCGGTCGTCACCGCCACGCGGTCGGTTTGCGGCAGGTCGCCCAGATACCAGCCGGCGATCAGCGAACCGCACGCCAGCCCGAAGCTCATCGACATCTGCTGCAGCGAACTCGCGATCGTGCTGGCCATGCTCGAATCGGGCGTATCGATATCGGCGTAGGCCATCGAATTCATGCTGGTGAATTGCAGCGAATTGAAGAAGCCCATGGACAGACCCAGCAGCACGATCAGCGCGATCGGCGTGGCCGGATTCACCAGCGAGAAAAGACTGATGACGGCGCCGATCATCACCGTATTCACGATCAGGATGCGGCGGTAGCCGAAGCGCGCCAGCACGCGCGGGGCGATGATTTTCATGCCCATGGCGGCCGCCGCGGTCGGCATCATCAGCAGGCCCGACTGCCACGCCGGCAGGCCCAGGCCGAGCTGGTAGAGCAGCGGCAGCAGAAACGGCATCCCGCCCACCCCCAGCCGCGTGACGAAACCGCCCATCACCGAGATGCGAAACGTGCGTACCCGGAACAGCCTCAGGCGCAACAGCGGATGGGGCGTCTCGCGGGCATGCCATACATACGCGGCCAGCAGACTCATGCAGAGCAGCAGCAAAACGGCCGCCGAGGTCGCGTCGATCCGGTGTTCGCCAAAGATTTCCAGCAGCCAGGACAAGAGCGCCGTGCCGCTGCCGAACAGGACCAGGCCGACGACATCCAGCGGGCGCGTTGTGTCGCCGCGATAATCCGGCATGTGGCGCTGCGCCAGCCACAGCGCCAGCAGGCCCATCGGCACGTTGACGAAAAAGATGTAGCGCCAGGAGACCCAGTGCACGATCAGGCCGCCGACCGTGGGCCCAAGCAGCGGGCCGATCAGCGCCGGGATGATGACGAAATTCATCGCCTGCAGCAGTTCCGATTTGGGGAACGTACGGATGATCGTCAGCCGGCCCACCGGCATCATCATCGCCGCGCCCACGCCCTGCAGAATGCGCGCCGCGACCAGCATCGGCGCGTTCAGCGCCAGCCCGCACAGAATCGAGGAAAAGGTGAAGAGGCCAACCGCGATGCTGAACACGCGCCGCGTGCCGTAGCGGTCCGCCATCCAGCCGCTTACCGGAATGCATACCGCCAGGCTCAGGATGTAGCTCGCCACCACCGCCTTCAGGCTCAGCGGCGTCACCTGCAGGCTCTGCGCCATCGCCGGCACTGCCGTGTTGACGATGGTGGTGTCCAGCTGCTCCATGAACAGCGCCACGGCCACGACCCAGGGCAGGTAGCGTTTAACCGTGGCGGGATTCATCGTGGAAGGTGGGGTGGCGGTTTCAAATGATTCAATCGACATCAGGCAAGGGCGAATCGGTCAGTATGGGCTGATTCATTGGGCCGATAAAGGTTCTTCGCACGGCCGGCTTGCCGCGCAATATATCGATTAATACGATAGTAAATGCCGATAAATATCGTTTGATAAATACTTCTTCGCTTCATATCCTGTGGCCGCACTCATCTGGCATGTTTTTCAATCACCACAGGAGCAGAAAATGAATGGCTTGATCGCGAACTTCCCCCCCGACGGCATTGTGACCGTGAACCGCGTCGTGCTCAAACCCGAATACAGCGTCGAGGACCTGCAGGAGCGCGTCGCCTTCCTCTGCGAAAACGTCAAGACCTATCATTCCGACACGGGCTTCGTCGGCGGCTTCGTCGCGCTGAATTCCGGGCAGGTGTCGAATGAAGGCTCGACCATCGGACAGGCAGTCGAAAGCCCCATGAAAGGCCGCGAAGCGCTGATCGTGACGTTCTGGACGACCTTCGAACTCCACGAGCGCTCGCACAAGTCGGAGACCTTCCAGCCCCTGTTCCGGCGAGCGCTCGAACTATGCGAAAACGGCAACGAAGAAATCGCCTACGAGATGCTGTGGTCCGGCAAGGCCTACGATCCAGTGGAACTCGCAGCGGCGCGGCATGCCAAGGAAGCCTACCCCGCCAAAGCCTAGGGCCAGCGCGCAACAATTCTTCCCTTCACATCAATGCAAAATCAGGGGCCTGACTCGGTGGGTAGATCGAGTCAGGCCCTTTTGATTTGCAGCGGCGTCACCGCAGCTCTCTGCCTCCGCGGTGTTAACGATGATGGTGTCCAGTTGCTCCATGAGCATTGCCATAGCGACGACCCCGGGCAGCTAGGTTTTAACCGTTGGGCTGTTCATCTTTGAGCTCAGGAAACGTAATCTGTCTCTGATTGTTCCAGATCAGACGTCAGCTGCCTCACATCGAGGTAAAGGTGAACGGCGACAACCGTACAGGCGCCCCTTCCATCCGAGTACGATGCTGGCCCCAAGTGAAAGCAGCCAGAAAATGCTTAGCAGTTGGCTAACCGCCATCTCACCGGGCGTGCAGTGTCCGCCATTAAGGCAAATTTCAGACAGCGCGACCATGCTCAAAGCAACGAGCATTAGAAAGCCAAGAAAAACGTATATGAGAATCACTGCAATTCGTCTGGCTATCGACGGATATCTGTACTGCTCGCAACCTTCGGCGCGCGCAACAAATCTCTCATGTGCAGGAAGAGACTCCGGGCTTCGAAGTATGACGACGGTTGAGGTGAAGTAATCGTGAAGTGCCTGATGCTTATTGGTCACCAGCACAAAAATGAAGGACAGCCATCCCAGGAGGGTTCGGATGATTGCACGCGCGGTGGCCTGTAAAACGCCGATGTTTTGATCGGACGACGCATCGCGAATCCTCAGGCCCATGAAATGATGCCCCAGTGTACCCCCGGTAAAGGCGACCAAGACCGGCTCAAGAATCACAATGGGAATGACCAAGAGTGAGATTTTTAGAAGGGGCTGAGCGTTCTCAAAGACGGGCAGGGTTGCCAGCCACGCATAGAGCAAGATGACGAATATGACAGAGTCAAACAGAAATGCGCGTACACGACGCAGCAGGCGCGGGTACAGAATTTCCGGGGTTACGTTATCCATGCCAGGCTCCGCTTACGTCTTCGATACTGCTTTACCCGCTTCCCAATCCCGTATTCGACCGCCGTCGCAGGCTTGGGAATTGGAGAAGCCGGGTTCAAATTCAATTCTCCCGAACATTAATCGGGCCTGGCCCCTTTAGCGTTTAATGACATCTGTAGCCACTTGCTAAGCATGGGCTCGCGGCGGCACATGTTGATCTAACCAATCTTTGATCGGCTCTAGCATGACAGCGATTCCGAAATTGACCACTGAACGGTAGTGTTCATTGAAGATCTGGCCATCCGTCAATACGCGTTCTTGTGTGTCTAGAAGTGTTGAGCTTTCCAAATTTTCGGCGACGATGCCGGTTAGCATGACCGGCGCACCAGGCCTAAATAGGGGGGCGCCGCTGAGGCCACCAGGGCAAGGAGTACTTAGTTCTCCGGCGATGTAGCGATAGCCCATGTGGCTTTGATGCGGCATGAAGCGGTGAAAGTAACCTTTGAAAAGGCGCGGTGTGGGGCGGCCTTCATTAGGCCCCAGCGCATCTTCGGGGAATCCAAAGGCAAAGTATTCCTCGCCCAACGAAAAATTCCCGACTGAGTTCCAGAAGGACTCAACGCCGTCATCAGCCACTGGGTCGACATTGAGAATGGCAATGTCGGCGTGCGGATGTCTCGTAACGTTCGTTACTAGTCGTGTTCGTTGATCTAGGTGACTCACGACGACAAGCTGATCCGGAGTCAATTCATGAACGCAATGGGCTGCAGTCAAGAAATGCGTTGCATGCCGAAGGGAAAAACAAGTCCCGAGAAAGGCCAACGGAACGTTAGCCTCCCTTTTGTAAAGGAGCGCCACACCGTTCAATGGGTTCATAGGCTGCTATTTCGTTCCTTGTATGTTCAACAGCGAAACCGCCCCATAACCGGGACGGTCTTGCAATCCAACGCGACCGTGATCAGGCCAACCCATTGGTGGGTCAATGATTCGAAAAACAAACACGGCTATTCATTGGCAAAGACGGTGACGCTACGCGTCAAGCATCTTGGAGTCAGCCCAGCTTCTTGTACTTCCGATACCACTCCACCCACTTCCCGATCCCATACTCCAGCGTCGTCGCCGGCTTGAAGCCGGTGTCACGGATCAGGTCGGACACATCCGCATAGGTGGCCTGCACGTCGCCGTCCTGCATCGGCAGGAAGTTCTTCTTCGCCTCCTGGCCCAGCGCCTTTTCAATCGTGCCGATGAAGTCCATCAGCTGCACCGGGGTGTGGTTGCCGATGTTGTAGATGCGGTAGGGCGCGTGGCTGGTGGCGGGGTCGGGGTGCTTGTGGTCGAAGTTCGGGTTGCCCTGCGGGATGCGGTCGAGCACTTTCACGGTGCCGTCGGCGATGTCGTCGATGTAGGTGAAGTCGCGCATCATGTCGCCGTGGTTGAAGACGTCGATGGTGCGACCTTCTAATATCGCGGAAGTGAACAGCCATGGCGACATGTCGGGCCGGCCCCAGGGGCCGTAGACGGTGAAGTAGCGCAGGCCGGTGGTGGGCAGGCCGTAGAGGTGCGAGTAGGTATGGGCCATCAGTTCGTTGGCCTTCTTGCTCGCGGCGTAGAGGCTCACCGGATGGTTGACCGGGTCGTGCACCGAGAACGGGATCTTGGTGTTGGCGCCGTACACGCTCGATGAACTCGCGTAGACGAAATGCTTGATGTCGTGGTGGCGGCAGCCTTCGAGCAGATTGGCGAAGCCGACCAGGTTGGATTGCACGTAGGCGTGCGGATTCTTCAGCGAGTAGCGCACGCCGGCCTGCGCGGCGAGGTTGATGACGGCGTCGAAGTGACCCTTCTCGAACAGGTCCTCCATCACCATGCGGTCGGAGATGTCGTCCTTGACGAAGCGGAAGTTGGGGTAGGGCTTCAGCTGTTCGAGCCGGGCGAGCTTGAGCGCCGGATCGTAGTAGTCGTTGAGGCTGTCGATGCCGACGACCTCGTCGCCGCGCTTGAGCAAGATTTGCGCGACGTGCATGCCGATAAACCCGGCCGCGCCGGTGAGCAGGATTTTCATTGTTTGGCCTCCAAAGTGGCGTCGATTCTAGCACCCGCCCATTTACAATCCGGTGATGCCCACCCTGCGCCTGTTATTCGACTGGAGTCTGTATCGGCTGGCCCTGCTGCTGGCGGCGCCGCTGATTCCGCTACGCCTGTTGTGGCGCGGGCGCCGCGAGCGCGGTTATTTGAAGCACTGGGGCGAACGCCTGGCACTCGGCCCGGTGCCGGCCACGGGCGCGCTGTGGATCCATGCGGTGTCGGTCGGCGAGATGCGTGCGGCGCAGCCGCTCATCCAGGCGCTGCGCGACGCACACCCGGACGCGCCGCTGCTGCTCACCTGCATGACGCCGACCGGGCGCGCCACCGCCGAATCGCTGTACGGCCATTTCGCGCGCATCGTCTACCTGCCCTACGACTATGCCGGTTCGATGCGCCGTTTCATGCGTCGCGTGCGGCCGCGCGTCGGCATCCTGATGGAAACCGAGTTGTGGCCCAACCTCGTCCATGCCGCCGCGCGCGGGCAGGTGCCGATCGTGTTGGCGAACGCGCGGCTGTCCGAGCGTTCGGCGCGCGGCTATGCACGGCTGCCTGCGCTGACGCGGGCGTGCCTGCAGCGGATCGCGGTCGTTGCCGCGCAGACCGACGCCGACGCCGAACGCCTGCGGACACTCGGTGCGCAGACCGTGCACGTCGCCGGCAATCTCAAGTTCGATATCGCGCCGCCGGACACGTTGCTGGCACGTGGGGCGGCCTGGAAAGCGCAATGGGGATCGCGCCCGGTGCTGCTCGCGGCGAGCACGCGCGAGGGCGAGGAGGCGCCGCTGCTGCGCGCGTTTGCCGAGACTGCGCCGGACGACATGCTGCTGGTGCTGGTGCCGCGCCATCCGCAACGCTTTGACGAGGTGGCGGCGCTGATCGAGGCGGCCGGCCTGGCGTACCGGCGGCGCAGCGTGCTGGGCGAGGCGCCGCTGGATAGCCGGACGCGCGTGCTGCTGGGCGACAGCCTGGGCGAGTTGTTCGCGTATTACGCGGCCTGCGACGTGGCCTTCGTCGGCGGCAGCCTGATGCCGTTAGGTGGGCAGAACCTGATCGAAGCGGCGAGCGTGGGGCGACCGGTGCTGGTGGGGCCGCACACCTTCAACTTCGAGGAGGCGACGCGCCTCGCGATCGAGACCGGCGCGGTACGGCGGGTCGACGATGCGGCGGCCTTGATGCGCGATGCGCTGGCGCTGCTGGACGATGCCCCGGCGCGTGCCCGGATGGGCGAGGCGGGACAGGCCTTTGCCGCCCGCCATCGCGGCGCGGCGGCCCGCGTGGCCAAGCTCGTTCCTGTTTAAGCGGCGTGTCGCCTCGTGACGGGCTTGAATGCCCCGTCCGTAGGTTGTCGGCGGTTTATTGCACCGTGGGTTTCAGATGCTGGTCGATCTCGGTGAGGTCGGCCGGATTGAGGCTGCCCACGGCGGCCTTGAGCGACAAGCCGGCCAGCAGGTAGGCGTAGCGCGCGCCGGCCAGATCGCGGCGGGCGGACAGTACCTGCTGTTCGGCGTTCAGCACGTCGAGGCTGGTGCGCACGCCGACCTGCAGGCCGAGTTTGGTGGAGTCGAGTTGGGCCTGGGTGGAGGTGAGCGCCTGTTCCAGCGCTTTCACGCGGGCCGCGCCACTGCTCACGTTGAGCCAGGCCTGGCGAGCCTGCAGGCTGGCGTCGCGGGCCGCGGCCTCGAGATCCTGGCGAGCCTTTTCCTGGTTGGCGACGGCTTCGCGCACGCGCGAGTTGACGAGACCGCCCTGGTAGATCGGCAGGTTGAGCTGCACGCCGATGCTGGCGCTGCGGGTATCCACCTGCATCGTGCCGAAATTCTGGTTGTTGTTGATGGTGTAGCCGGCGACGGCGTCGAGCGTGGGGTAATGGCCGGCGCGGTTGCGTTCGACTTCCTGGTCGGCAATGGTCTTGGCGATGCGCTGGATCTCGGCCTGCAGGTTGCCTTCGGTGGCGCGTGCAGCCCAGGTGTCGATGGACTCCGCTTCGATCTTGAGTTCGCCCGGTTCCACGAAGATGTCGAGCGCACCGGGCGGTTTGCCGATGAGTTTTTCCAGCGTGCGCAGACGGATGGCGAGGCTGTTCTGCTCGGCGATTTCCTGCGCCACTGCGAGGTCGTAGCGCGCCTGCGCTTCATGGGTGTCGGTGATGGTGGCGGTGCCGACTTCGAAGTTGCGCTTGGCGGACGCCAGCTGTTCGGAGATGGCCGATTTTTGCGCATTGATGAAGGCGATGTTGTCCTGCGACTGCAGCACGTCGAAATAGGCCTGTGCGACGCGCAGGATCAGGTCCTGTGCCGCTACCTTCAGCTGCATCTCGGCGATCTTGACCTGCTGCTTGGATTGCTCGTACTGCACCAGATTCTGTTTACGGAACAGCGGCTGCGTGGCGTTCACTGACAGTCCGTTGGACGCGTAGTCGGCGTCGCCGCCGGGCAGGCTGGAGTCGATCTTGTTGTACTGGACGTTGCCGCCCAGGTTGACGTTGGGCAGCAGTCCCGCACGCCCCTGGACCGCCTTCTCCTGGCCGGCCTGGTAGGCGGCGCGGGCGGCGGCATACTGCGCATCGTAGGCCTGCGCGTCCTGGAAGACGGCGGACAGGTTTTCTGCGTGGGCGGCGGGCGCCAGGGCAAGGGCGAGGGCGAGAGACAGAGGTTTGAATTGCATGGTGGTCCAGTCCTAGATAGAGGTATTCAGTAGCGCGGCATGGCCGGATCGACTTCGTCGGCCCAGGCGGCGACGCCGCCCGCGAGGTTGACGACGTCGACAAACCCGGCCGTCTCCAGATAGCGCGCCGCGTGATAGCTGCGTACGCCATGATGGCAGATGACTACTGTTTCGGCATCCTTGTTCAGTTCCGACAGGCGTGCCGGCAGTTCGCGCATCGGGATCAGGATCGCGCCGGGCAGGCGGCAGAGGTTCCATTCCCACGGCTCGCGCACATCGAGCAACACCGGCGTATGACCGGACTGGATGTGGGCGGCGAGTTCGGGGGGGCGAAACTGGCGCATCAGAATACGAAGGCGGCGGGATGCGGCGCGTTCAGCAGCGGCGCCACGCAGGTCTCGAACAGCGTCACGCTGCGTGCGGCGCCGGGGGCGGTGCAGGTGATGAGTTGCGCCTGCATCACCGGCGCCTCGCCGACGATGGCGAACAGGCGGCCGCCCACGTGGAGGCGGCGGCGGAAGGCGTCCGACAGCAGCGGGGTCGAACCGGTGAGCACGATGACGTCGAAGCCGGCTTCGTCGGGCCAGTCGTGGGCGGCATCGCCGGGATGCAGCGCGACATTGTCGAAGCCGTGTGCCCGCAGTTTCTGCGTGGCGGCCGCGGTGAATTCGGGCACGATGTCGACCGACACCACCTCGGCGGCCTGGGCGGCCAGGAGCGCCGTGAGATAGCCGCTGCCGGTGCCGATTTCCAGCACGCGGTCGGTGGGGCGGATGACGAGTTCCTGGAGCGCGCGCGCCTCCAGCCGGGGCGTCCACATCGACTGGCCGTGGCCGAGCGGGATTTCCATGTCGACGAAGGCCAGCGCACGGTGCGCTTCGGGCACGAAATCCTCGCGGCGCACCTTGAACAGCAGGTCGAGCACATCCTGATTCAGTACATCCCAGGGGCGGATCTGCTGTTCCACCATGTTGTAGCGCGCCTGTTCCATGTCCATGCGGTACCCTTGAATATCAATAAGTTAGATGGGGGATTGCCTTGCAATTATTCCACAATTCCGCTACCTTGAGCCGCTCGCCAGGGGTCTCCGGACGGCCGTCACGCCGAATGGAGTGAGACATACCCTTCGAACCTGATGCGGTTGAAACCGCCGTAGGGAGGCTGACAGGCCTCCCGTGGACTAAATAGCGAGGCTGACTCAGCGGCCTCCATCCTAATTCTGCTGGAGCGCCCGCCATGAACGCCAACCCTAAATTCCTAGCCGCCACCGCGCACGTCGACGAAGCGGCGGTGCAGCCGCTGCCGAACTCGCGCAAGATCTACGTTCAGGGCAGCCAGCCCGACATCCGCGTGCCGATGCGCGAGATCAGCCAGGCCGACACGCCGCTGATGTTCAGCGGCGAGAACGGCGCAGGCGGCGCGCGCTCCGAACCGAATCCGCCGATTTTTGTTTACGACTGCTCCGGCCCGTATACCGATCCGACGGCGAAGATCGACATCCGCACCGGCCTGCCGGCGTTGCGCACGCGCTGGATCGAGACGCGCGGCGACACCGAAATTCTGGCCGACCTGAGTTCCGAATACGGCCGCCAGCAGGCCGCCAATCCCGAACTCGCGGCGATGCGCTTTCCCGACCTGCATCGCCATCCGCGCCGCGCCAAGACTGGCATGAACGTCAGCCAGATGCACTATGCGCGCCAGGGCATCATCACGCCGGAGATGGAGTTCATCGCGATCCGCGAGAACAACAACCGCACCGCCTATCTCGAATCGCTGAAGGTGTCTGGCCCGCAGGGCGCGAAGCTCGCCGCGCTGATGGACCGCCAGCATCCCGGCCAGAACTTCGGCGCCAGCCTGCAGAACGAGATCACGCCCGAGTTCGTGCGCAGCGAAATCGCGCGCGGCCGCGCCATCATCCCCAACAACATCAACCACCCGGAATCGGAGCCGATGATCATCGGCCGCAACTTCCTGGTGAAGATCAACGCCAACATCGGTAACTCGGCGCTCGGTTCCAGCATCCAGGAAGAAGTCGAGAAGATGACCTGGGCGATCCGCTGGGGCGGCGACACCGTGATGGACCTGTCGACCGGCAAGAACATCCACGAGACGCGCGAGTGGATTATCCGCAATTCGCCGGTGCCCATCGGCACGGTGCCGATCTACCAGGCGCTGGAAAAAGTCGACGGCAAGGCCGAAGAGTTGACCTGGGAAATGTTCCGCGACACGCTGATCGAGCAGGCCGAGCAGGGCGTCGACTACTTCACCATCCATGCCGGCGTGCTCTTGCGCTACGTGCCGATGACCGCCAACCGCATGACCGGCATCGTCTCGCGCGGCGGTTCGATCATGGCCAAGTGGTGTCTGGCGCATCACAAGGAATCCTTCCTCTACACCCACTTCGAAGAGATCTGCGAAATCATGAAGGCCTACGATGTGGCCTTCAGCCTGGGGGATGGTTTGCGTCCCGGCTCGATCTACGACGCCAACGACGAAGCGCAGTTGAGCGAACTGCGTACGCTCGGCGAACTGACCCAGGTGGCGTGGAAGCACGACGTGCAGGTGATGATCGAAGGCCCCGGCCACGTGCCGATGCAGCTGATCAAGGAGAACATGGATATCCAGCTGGAGTCCTGTTCCGAAGCGCCGTTCTATACGCTCGGCCCGCTCACCACCGACATCGCCCCCGGCTACGACCACATCACCTCGGGCATCGGCGCCGCGATGATCGGCTGGTACGGCACCGCGATGCTGTGCTACGTCACGCCCAAGGAGCACCTCGGCCTGCCGGACAAGGACGACGTCAAGGAAGGCATCATCACCTACAAGCTCGCCGCGCACGCCGCCGACCTTGCCAAGGGCCACCCCGGCGCGCAGATTCGCGACAACGCACTCTCCAAGGCGCGCTTCGAATTCCGCTGGGACGATCAGTTCAACCTCGGCCTCGATCCCGACAAGGCTAAGTCCTTCCACGACGAGACCCTGCCCAAGGAATCGGCCAAGGTCGCGCACTTCTGCTCGATGTGCGGCCCGCATTTCTGCTCGATGAAGATCACCCAGGACGTGCGCGAGTACGCGGCGAAGGAAGGCCTCAACGAAGCCGATGCGCTGGCCAAGGGGATGGAAGTGAAGGCGGTGGAGTTCGTGAAACAGGGCGCCGAGGTCTACCGCAAGATCTGACATCCAAGTACACGACCGGCAGCCGAACTTGCACAGCAGATTGTTCAGATGGGTCTTTCGGCTCGCCGCCATGCTGGCATGGCTTGGCAGCGCACCGGTGGCTGCGGCACCGCTGTCGGCCGTCCTCGATCATGAATCGGCCATTGGCCTGTCGACGGAGTTTCTGAAAGAGCAGGACGGGCGGCTCACCCTGCCGGCCGCGATTGCGGCCTACCAGGCAGGACAATTCTCCCCGGGGAACAGCCCGGTCCTGAATTTCGGCATCGGTTCGAAGCCTGCGTGGATCCATTTTGCGGTGGACAACCCGACCGCCGCACCGCTGCAAAAAAGGCTGTCCATCGAAATCGCCTGGCTCGACCAGGTCGAGGTCTACGTCCAGTATCGCGGCAGGACGGTCGAACGGTACCGGGCCGGCGATACGCTGCCCTTCGCGCAACGTCCGGTCGACAGCCGTTACTTCGTGTTCGACCATACGTTCGAGCCGGGGACCAGCGATGTGTTCATCCGTCTGGAGACACCCGACCCCATGGTCGCGCCGATCTATCTGCTGAGCCCGGAAACGTCGCGGCTCAGGCAAATGCAGCAGGAGCTCAGCTACGGCATCGTCTACGGCTTCCTGCTCGCCCTGATGGCCTACAACGCCATTCTTTTCGCCAGCCTCCGCAGTTCACGCTACCTGCTCTATGCGCTCTACCTGGCGATGTTCGTTGCCATGAACGTCGCTTATACCGGCCATGGTTTCGCCTGGTTCTGGCCCGATTCGACCACCTGGCAGCAATGGTCCAACCCGGTCCTGATGTTCCTGTATGGCGTGTCCGGCCTGCTGTTCGCCATCCGCTTTCTCGATCTGCAGATGTATTTCCCGCGGGTGCGCAAGGCGGTCATCGGGTTTTGCGTCATCTTCGGCATCCTGCTGGCGGCGGCCATTCTGCTGGGTAGCCAGAAATACGCACTGCTGGACGCATTCAGCTTCGCGTTCCTGTTCAGCAGCATCATGCTGTTGCTGGGCATCATCTCGGCCCGCACCGGGCAGAAGCCGGCGCAGTATTTTCTCCTCGCCGCCCTCTCGGCGATGGTGGGCGCCCTGCTGACGACCTTGTCGGTCTGGGGCTTTATCCCGCACAACAGCTGGACGTTCCGTGCCGTGGAAATCGGCATGCAGCTCGACGCCACACTGCTTGCCTTGGCACTGGCCTACCAGCTGCGCGTCGGCCAGGAAGAACGGTTGCGTGCCGAACGGCTGGCGCAAATGGACCCGCTGACCGGATTGAACAACCGGCGCGCCTTTTACGACAAGACCCATGCATTGTGGAGCCACGCCATTCGCCACGGGCATCCCACGTCGGTCATGCTGCTCGACATCGATCTGTTCAAGCAGGTCAACGATGCCTATGGCCACGCGCACGGCGACGACGTGCTGAAGGCGACGGCGGCCATCCTCAGGCAATCCATTCGCCTGGGCGATGTGCTGGCCCGCTGGGGGGGCGAGGAGTTCATCGTGTTCCTGCCCGAAACCGATCGGGATGAGGCGACAAAGCTGGCGGAGCGGCTGCGTGCCGCGATCGCGGGCATGCGCGTTCCGAATGAGGCGGGCGCGAGCGCCGTGACGGCAAGTTTTGGCATCGCCCAGCGCACGCCGTCGCAGCTGACCCTGGATGCACTGATCGCCTGCGCCGATGATTGTCTTTACCAGTCCAAGCAGCAGGGCAGGAACCGGGTGACCACCTGTCCGTCCGAGCCGGCTCCCGTTTCCTGACGGCCTGCGGGGTCACAAAGACGTCGTGGCCTCCGCGTATAATTCGCAGGCGCCAGGCCGGCGCGCCTTTTTTCATGCCCAGCCCCTTGCCATGACCGATCCCACCATCCTTCTGCACGCGTTCATCCTCGGCATCGTCGAGGGCCTGACCGAGTTCCTGCCGGTGTCCAGCACCGGGCACCTGATCCTGGTCGGACAGCTGCTCAACTTCAACGACGACAAGGGCAAGGTGTTCGAGATCGCGATCCAGTTTGCGGCGATCCTGGCGGTGGTGTGGGAATACCGGGCGCGCCTCGGACATGCGCTGGTCAACGTCACGACCGAGCCGGCCTCGCAGCGGCTGGCGATCAACCTGATCGTGGCCTTCCTGCCTGCGGCGGTACTGGGCTTCCTCTTCATCAAGCAGATCAAGCACTATCTGTTCAACCCCATCGTCGTCGCGTCCGCGCTGATCATCGGCGGCGTGCTGATTTTGTGGGCGGAACGGCGCAAGCACGTCATCCGTGCGGAAACGGTCGACGACATGACGTGGCGCGATGCATTGAAGGTCGGATTTGCGCAGGCGCTGGCGATGATTCCCGGCACCTCGCGTTCGGGGGCGACCATCATCGGCGGCCTGTTTTTCGGCCTGTCGCGCAAGACGGCGACGGAGTTCTCGTTCTTCCTCGCGATCCCGACCATGTTCGCCGCGACCTTCTACGACGTCTTCAAGAACCGGCATCTTTTCAGCGCGGACGACCTCGGCCTGTTTGCGGTGGGCAGCGCGGCCTCGTTCATCAGCGCGCTGCTGGCCGTGCGCGGCCTGATCCGTTTCGTCAGCCGCCACGATTTCACGGTGTTTGCCTGGTACCGTATCGTGTTCGGCCTGCTGGTGCTGCTGACGGCGTATACCGGATGGGTCGACTGGGGCAGCGGCGGCTAGACCGCCTGACGGACTCCAGCGTCAACCCGCCGTCGGCGGGTTTTTTTCGAGTTTGCGCTGCAGGGTCCGGCGGTGCATCTTCAATGCGCGCGCGGTGGCCGAGATGTTGCCGTCATGCTCGTTCAATACCTTCTGGATGTGCTCCCATTCCAGCCGTGCCACGGATAGCGGTTCGGGACTGACTTCCAGCGCGGCATCCGGCTGGTCGCGCATGAGTGCGGCGAGGATCTCGTCGGCATCCGCCGGTTTCGCCAGATAGTGTCGTGCACCCAGGCGGACCGCCTCGACGGCGGTGGCGATGCTGGCGTAGCCGGTGAGCACCACGATGGCAGGAGCGGGCGTGCGCGCGGCGAGCGCGGCCACGACAGCCAGTCCCGATTCGCCGGGCAGCTTGAGATCGACGACGGCATGGCTGGGCGAAAAGGCCGCGGCCACGGACCGGGCTTCCACTGCATTGTGTGCCACGGCCGTCTCGAAGCCGCGCTTGCCCATGGCGCGCGACAGGGCTGCCGCAAAGTCGGCGTCGTCCTCGACGATCAGCAATTTCATGTTCATACGGGATGTGTCCAAGGCAAGGTGATGCGCACGCGGGTGCCGCCGCCGTGGCGTTCGGCCAGGGTCAGTGTGCCGCCGATCCGTTCCAGCGTGGCGTGGGTGAGCGCGAGGCCCATGCCCCAGCCGCGCCCCGGCTTGCCGCTGAATAGCACCCGTCCCGCCTGCGCCTTCTGTTCGGGCGTAAAGCCGGGGCCGCGATCCGCGATATCGATCGCCAGCGCGTCGCGGCTGACCGTGGCCGCGAATTCGACGGCATGGGGCGACACGTCGGCCGCATTGTTCAGCACATTCAGGATCGCCTGCTCCAGGCCCTCGGGCGGGATGAAGTCGCGGCTGTCGCCCAGCAGCGTGAGGCTGACATGGGCGTCGGGGCGCAGCACCTGCCAGCGCTCGACCAGGGTGGCGAGCCAGGCATCGAGCGGATGGGCGGTCGCCGCGCTGTCCTGGGCGCGTGCGGCAAGCTGGGTGAGGATCTGTTTGCAGGCCTGCGCCTGTTTTTCGAGCAGATGGCAATCGGCGCCGATGTCGGGGTCGTTGGCGAATTCGCGCGCGAGTTCGTGTGCCGTGGTCTGGATGGTGGCAAGGGGCGTGGCGAGCTCGTGCGCGGCCAGCGCGGCCTGCGTGCCGAGCGCGACGATGCGTTCGTCGCGCAGCTGTTTTTCGCGCAGCGCGGCCAGCTCCTGGTCGCGCGTGCGCAGGGCGGCATGCATGCGGGTGACGAAGAAGGCAATCAGTCCGGCGCTGATGAGGAAGTTGAACCACATGCCGCCCAGATGCATGCCGTAGGCGGCGATCGGGTCGGTCACGGCGAGCGGCTGGAAATAGAACAGCAGCAGGCCGTAGAAGCCCCCTGCCACCGCCGCCAGCAGCCACACCCAGCGCGGGCGCAGGCTGATCGCCGCGATGACGACGGGCACCAGCATGAGCGAGACGAATGGGTTGGTCACGCCGCCGCTGAAAAACACCAGCACCGCAAACGCGGTGAGGTCGGCGAGCAGGTGGGCCAGAAACTCCATCTGGGTGGCGGGCAAGTCCAGCCGCAGCCGCCATGCCGTGGTGACCGAGAACATGCCCATGAGCAGCAGGATCGCACCCATCGGCACCAGCGGCATCGGGATGCGCAGGCCCCAGTGCAGCCAGACGATGCCGGCCGCCCAGCCGCCGATCAGCGAGAGGCGCACCGCCAGCAGACGCCCCAGCAGGGCACGCGCGGGCAGGGTGGACAACAGGGTGGAATCGGTCGCTGACGACATGGCGGCATTGTAATACCCGTGTCGCCGGGCGCCGCGGGCTGCGGCAATTTGTCCAATTGTGCGCACCGCGCGCCGTCTTTAAAGTGTGCAGGCGTTTTACCCGCGCTCTGCTCCAAGCCTGTCCCGCCTCTCCGGCGGGATTTTTTTGCCGTGCTGCCGGCCGTCGAATGGGGGGCGTTGAATGAAACGAGCCCCGTGCATACAGTGCGCGGGGCTCGGATTCGCGGTGGGGCTAAAGCTCGCTGCAATGTTCCTAGAACTGGTAGTTCACGCCGGCATAGATCGAGCGGCCCGGTCCGGGCACGGCGATGCCCCAGGGGATGCCATTGATGGACATCGTCATGCCCCTGCCCGACATAGGCGCCGCCCAGCGGCAGCGCGTAGCCCCTGTCGAACACATTGTCGATGCCCACATCGAGGCGGACCTGCTTCCAGGCGTAGCTGCTGCGCAGGTTGAACAGGCTGTAGCCGCTGGTTTCCACTTCGTTCCGGCTATCCGAGACGGTGTGTTTGGCCGCGACGAATTGCGCTTCGATCGTGTTGGTCAGGCGTCCCCGTTTCTGCGTCAGGGCCAGCTTCGCGTTCAGCGGCATGATATTGTACAGGTTGTCACCTGTATCCCGGTTTTCGCCGCGGGTGACATTCACGATGCCACTCACGGTGAAATCGCCATACGCCGGCGTGCTGGCGGCGAGGAGGTGGCCCGAGAGGTCGACGCCAACCAGCCGGGCCGACTGGTTGACGTACCTGAGCACGTTGAATTGTCCGTCGGGGCAGTTGGCGCCGTTGCAGCGTGCGTCGATGTAGTCCCGGACATGCGTGTAGTAGGGCGCGATGCGCACGCCCCAGACCTTTTGCCGGGCATCGTGCCAGTCGGCAGCAAGACTCAGGGTATGCGCCACCTCCGGCTTGAGGTTGATATCGCCGACATAGCCGTTTCCGTCGCCGACGAAGTTGTTCATGATCGCCGCCATGGGCCAGGTGGACCAGGTGTAGCGTTCGTACAGATTGGGCGAGCGGGTCTTTTGCGCGAGGCCCGCCTCGTAGGTCTGCGTGGCGTCCGGGGTGTAGCGCGCCAGCGCGGTCAGGTCCCAGTTGCGGTCGGTCCTGCCGTGGTCCTGGCTGTTGAAGCTGGCGCTATCGACGAGCTGGTTGCCCATGCACATGCCGCTGGTGCAGTAGCCCGCCGCATCGCCCGCATCGGTCCTGACCGTTTCGTGGCGCAGCCCCAGTAGGCTGGTCCACTGCGGCGTGAGGCGCGCCTCCCATTCGCCGAACAGGGCATAGCGGTCACGCCGGCCGTCGTTGATGTTCCAGAAGGTGCCCGGAGACATGCCCCCCGTCCCCGACGGCGGCCACCAGTCGTCCAGGCGATAGGCCTGGTATTCGCTGCCGACCCGCAGGGTGTCGCGTTCGGAAAGCCTAATATCCGCGTTGACCGATATGCCAGTTGTCTTCCCGTCGGAGTTCATCGGCATGCCCGGTGCGGTGCCGTACACGAACTGCTTGTCGTCGCCGAAGTTCATTTCGTGCCGGGTCTGCTCGTGATAGACGCGCGCCTTCAGAACGCCCCACTGGTATTGCCCGGTGTAGCCCAGATTGACCTGATCGCTCGTGTTGTCGGTCATGTCCATGCGCTGGTTCGGGAAGTTCTCGTACGGAATATGCTGGCGGCCCAGCTTCAGATCGAACAGGTGATTCTCGTTGCGCAGCGCGATCGCGAGCGCCTGGTTGATCGACCGGTAGGCGGACGAGCCGACTTCGTCGAGCGGCAGCGTATGTCCGGGTCGTCCCGTGAGCGTGCTCGTCTTGAAGTTGTCGCCCGCCTTGTAGTTGTCCGACTGCGCGGTCGAGCCGGTATAGGTCACGCTGAGGTTTTCGCCGGCCACCGTGACGGCGGCGTTGGCGCCCATGGCGTTGCCGTTGCTGCGGTAGAAGGTGCCGACCGAGCCCCGGGTCAGGAGGCCTTCGCCGGCGCGGGCGAATTGCGGTCTGGCCGACTCCACGATGAGGGTGCCGCCGATGCTGTCGCCGCCGACGCTGACAGGCGTGATGCCGGCGAATACTTTGATGGCATCGACCCGGGTGGGATCGATGTAGGACAGGGCCGGGTTCATGTGGTTGGGACAGGACGCGATCAGATCCATGCCATCGACCTTGATGCGCAGGCGGTCGTCGCCCAGGCCGCGAATCGAGGGCAGGCTCGACACCCCGCCGGCGCCCTGGAGGCTAAGACCCGGAATGTCCCGCAGCAGGCTGGCCGTGTCACTGGTGGCGGCATGCATGGGCTGCAGGCTTGCCGGATCCAGCGTCACACTGTTGAGTTCGGCATCGGTGGAATCCGGTGCGCCCACGACGACGACGGTCATGAGTGGCGTCTCCGGGAGGACGGGCGGGGCGTCGCTCTGGGCGGCCGCAGGGTTCCAGATCGCCGACATGGCAAGCGAGAGGGCGAAGGGGAGAGGCTTTCTGGGAAACAGCATGTTCTTCTCGGCGTTGTTGAAATTTTGCCCGAGTCTAAAAAAGCCGCGCGCCACCGAGAATGTGACAAATCGCCGCAACCCATGCGGTTGGCGCCACGATTGCATGCCGTTCCGGGCGCCAGCACGTCGTGCATTCTTTCGCGCATGCCGCACGGCGTCTGGCTGGGCGGTGTGCGGCATGTCGAGGAAATGCGGATGGACGGATGCGTACGACATGCGACGATATGTCGCACTGCCGGGGGTGGACAATTTGTTATCGTGCACGGACTGAAACCCCTGCGTGACGTGACGAATGAACCCCACCTGGCAGACCGGCCTTGCGCTACCGCTGTTGCTTCTCCCGATGGTCGCAGCCGCCAGTTGCGGTTCGGCGTTCTGCACGATCAACACCGACTGGGATACCCAGACGCCCTGGCAGGACAACGCCACCCGCCTGGATCTGCGCATGGAAATGATCCACCAGAATCAACTGCGTTCCGGTACGGACAAGACCACGGCCGCAGGCGTGACAGGCGAGCACGACGAGATCAAGACGCTCAACCGGAATATGGTCGCCAGCGTGAGCCATGCCTTCAGTTCTTCCCTGGGCGTGACGTTGCAGGCCCCGCTGGTGTCGCGTGACCATTCCCACGTCTTCAACGGCGTCGGCGGCCCCGAACCGGAAAGCTGGAACTTCACCCGGCTCGGCGACGTGAGTGTGCTGGCGCACCTGCGGCTGGATGATGCACAGTCCGCGCATGGCCAGGCTTACGGTCTGATCGGCGGCGTCAAGTTGCCGACGGGTTCGACCAAGGTGCGCAATGCCGACGGCGAACTGGCGGAACGATCATTGCAGCCGGGGTCGGGTTCCACCGACGTGATCGCGGGCGGGTTCGTCTCCGGCCATCTTGCGCAAACGGGCTGGCACACGCAGATGAATTGGCAGCATGCAGTCAGCGAGCGGCAGGATTACCAGCCGGGCGACCATATCAGTCTCGACGCGGGGGTAACCTATCCGCTCGGGACGGTGCATGCGCTCGCGCAAATCAATCTGCTCTGGCGGGGACACGATTCGGGCAGCAATGCCGAACCGGCCGACAGCGGCGGAAAATATGTTTATTTTTCCCCGGGCCTGGCGGTGCCGATCGGCCACAATGCCCAGGTCTACGGACTGGTCCAGCTGCCGCTGTATCAGAATGTGCACGGCACGCAACTGACGGCTGACTGGGCGGGGACCCTGGGTTTGACAATGCATTTCTGAGAGAAGAGGAAACCGGAATGAAACATGGATGGATGATTGCAGCAGTCTTCAGCCTGGCAGCGCAGACGGCCTGGGCCGCCAATATCAGCGTGACCGACGCATGGGTACGCGCCACCATGCCGGGCCAGCCCGTCGGCGGCGCCTACATGCAGATCCAGTCGGATGCCGATGCGCGCCTGGTCGGCGTTTCCAGTAGCGTCGTGCCGTGGGTGGAAGTGCACGAAATGAAAATGGACGGCGACGTGATGCGGATGCGTGAAGTGAAGGCGGTCGATCTACCGAAGGGCAAGACCGTCGCGCTGGAGCCAGGCGGCTTCCACATCATGCTGATGAATCTGAAAAAACCGATCGCGGCGGGCGAGGTCATCCCGCTCACGCTGGTGATCGAATCAGGCGGCAAACAGCAGACCGTCGAGGTGAAGGCCGAAGCGCGCGCCATGGGCGGCGCCATGCAGATGCAGCACCCTCGCTGAGCGGTTCCGTCGATCGCGCCCGTTATTCAACGGGCGTGAGCGGGTGAAACCGCCGTGCCGAGTATCGCGCCGCGCGCCCGCATATCCTCCAGCAGCGCGCCACCGGCCTGCAGGATCAGCGCGGGGTCGGGATGACGGCTTTCGGCGGCGATGTGTTGCAAGGCAGCGCGGCCGCTCAGCGTGCCGGATTCCAGCAAGGTCAGCAGGCGTGCGGTGAAGGCATTGATTTCGCTGAACTGCACTTGATCGGCCGCATCGCGGAATACCAGCAGGCAGGTGTCCGCAGGCCGTATCTTGCGGCGCGGGCCGATTCGATGGACCGGCCAGTCGTAATGCAGATTGGCCAGTACCGGGTTCAGGATGGGGAAGCCATCGACCAGGTCGCCCGCGTGATCGATGTCGCGATCGGCGACGCGATCCGACACGGACAGTACCAGTTCGATCCATTCGTAGTGCGCCAGCGCGAGCGTCCAGGGCGGGTAGCTTTCCGGCGCATCCCATTCGTTCTGCAGGAACTGGATGAACTCGTCGGGGATCTGCCGGAAGTAGGGCGTGCGGCAGCGATGCGTGCTGAAGAACGCGCGCACCAGCCGTGTCCACCTGCGCGTGCCGAGCACCCGCCGCAATACCGGAAAGCACGCTAGCAGGAATCCCTCGATATTGTCGTAGAGCAGCGTGCTGTAGATTTTCATGCGCCGTGCGTCCACGCCCTGCGGACGCGGATTCGCCTTGGGGTCGCGGATATGCGCCGCGAAGGCGAACTGGTAGCGCTGGAATTCAGGACGTGCGGGCGACAAAGGCATGCGGACGGTGGGCGGCCTGTATGCGCGCGATATGTTCGACCTCGCGCACCAGCTCGGCCAGCGGTGGAATGTTGAAGTCGCGTTCCAGCAGCGTGGGGGCGACGCCGTGGACGCGGTAGGTTTCGTCGAGCAGCGACCATACCGGGTCGATCACGTCGGCGCCGTGGGTGTCGATGAGCAGATCCTGCGCTTCGTTGTGATGCCCCGCCATATGCAGGTACACGATGCGTTCGGTCGGCATGGCGCGGATGAAGTCGAGCGGGTCGTAGCGGTGGTTCACGCTGTTGACGTAGACGTTGTTGACGTCGAGATGCAGGTCGCAGTCGGCTTCCTGCAGCACGGCGCGAATAAAGCCCGCTTCGTCCATGTCGGCGACCGGTGCGGCCGCGTAGAACGACGCATTCTCGATGGCGATGCGGCGTTCCAGGATGTCCTGTGTGCGCCGGATACGTGCAGCGACGTAGTGGACGGCCTCCTCCGTGAAAGGGATCGGCAGCAGGTCGTACAGATGGCCGTCGTCCGAGCAATACGATAGATGCTCGGTAAACAGCGCGATTTGATGCGTGTCCATGAACTGCCGGGTTTTGTGCAGCAGCATGTCGTCGAGCGGGGACGGTCCACCGAGCGACAGCGACAGGCCGTGGCAGACAAACGGGTAGCGCTCGGTAAAGCTGCGCAGGTCGCGGCCGCGCGCGCCGCCCATATCGATCCAGTTCTCCGGCGCAAGCTCGAAAAAGTCGATGGCGTCAGGGACGCGGGCTTTCAGCGACGGGATGAGTTCGCGCCGAAAGCCCAGCCCCGCACCGGACAGGCGCAGGGGCTTCATGCTTATTTCATGTCGCCTTTGTTCATCCCGTCAGCCTTGGGGGCTTTTTTGGGGGCGCCGCACTTGCCCTCGCCGCACTTGCCTTCCGGCATCTTCTTGTCGGTGGCCCGCATCTCGACTTCCTCGGCTTTTTTCTTGGTGGCGCCGCATTTGCCGTCCGCGGGCTTGGCGGCCTGGTTGTCGGCCACCTGGTAACCGCTCGAGAGTGCGGACAGAGCGAAGGGGTTGCTTGCGGCGGAGGCGAGCGGGGCGGCCGCCATGCTGGCAACGAACGCGGAACCGGCAGCAGCGGCGAACAGGGTTTTTTTCGACACGATTTTTCTCCTAGCACTATTTAAAAAAAGTTACGACAACGCCGGGGGATTCCGGCTTCTTGCAACACGCTCAGCGATCGAGCTTGTCCTGCAATTCGGTTGCGATGCGCTGGCGGGCCGCGTCGGTGAGTCCCGTTGCCTCATCGCCGGCATCTGCGTCTGCGCGGAACAGGCGGCGCATTTCCTGCAGCTGCCGGGCGAAGCGGGCGCAGTTCTCGCAAATGGCCAAGTGCAGATGCATGGCCATCCGGTCTGCAAACGGCAGCCGCGCGTCCATCGCACGTGAGGCGAGCACGGTGGTTTCCTTGCATGTCGGTATCCACTTCATGCTGCACCTGCCTTCGAAAAGCCATTCAATTCCAGGCATTGCCGCATGAACAATCGTGCGCGATGCAGCAGTACCCAGCAGTTGGTCGGCGAGATACCGAGTTCCTTACAAATTTCTTCGGTTTCCATGCCGGCGACCTCACGCAGGCTGAACACCTGGGCCATGGCAGGTTTCAAACGATCGGCACACTCGTCCAGCACGCGCCGCAACTGGCTGAGTTCGGCCTCGGCCTGCGGATTGCCCCAGGGCCGCAGCGGTTCGGCCCAGTGGCCATCCTGCTTGAACAGGAGGTCGACGGCTTCCTCGCCCTCTTCGTCGCAGGGAAGCGCGACTTCGCGCATCTGTTTCCGGATCAGGTCGACGATCTTGTGCTTGAGGATGCCGGTGAGCCAGGTGCGCGGGCTGGCATCGCCTGCGTAGCGGGCCTGGGCGGCGATCGCGGCGAGCAGGGTTTCCTGCACGGCGTCCTCGGCCAGTTCGTCGGAGTGCAACTGGCGTCGTGCCACCCGGAACAGATAGTCCCCATGGTCGGCCAACCAGGTCTGCGCGTCGAGTGTGCTCATCAAATGATCCTTGTTCCCGCATCGCGGGGGCGTAGGCACTTTAGAGGCTGCTGCCCAAAGGGACAAGCCAGCCTCTTGAAAAGCCGGATGGGCTGCCCCAGATCATGCGTATCCGCAACGTTTGTCAACCAGAAGGAGGACACGATGTCTAACATGACCCGCTACGATCCGTTCGAAACCGATTCCCTGGACAACCTGTTCCGCGGCTTTTTCCGCCCGGTGAAGCTGGACAGGGACATGCCGCAGATTCGCATGGATGTGAAAGAGGATGAAACAGGCTACGCCGTGCACGCCGATATTCCGGGCGTGAACAAGGACGATATCCATATCACCATCGACGGTAATACCGTATCGATCAGCGCCGAGACGAAAAAACTCACCGAGCAGAAGGACGGCGAGAAAGTGTTGCGCCGCGAGCGTTATGTCGGCCGCGTCGGTCGCAGCTTCGCGCTCGAGCACGAGGTCGACGAGGCAAGCGCAAGCGCCCGTTATCAGGATGGCGTGCTGGAACTGGTGCTACCGAAAAAAGCAGCGGCTGCGGCCAGGCGCCTGGCCGTGCAGTAAACCGGCGGTTTCGGGCCTGAAAGGCGGCCGCGCGCCGCCTTTTTATTGGCGTAAAATCCGCGCAATCTTATACGGAGCCATCATGACCCCCCTCCACACCGCAGCCGAGAAGGCCAACATCCTGTCCGAGGCGCTGCCCTACATCCAGCGCTTCTACGACAAGACCATCGTCATCAAGTACGGCGGCAACGCCATGACCGAGCGGCACCTGATGGAGGCCTTCGCCAAGGACGTGGTGCTGCTGAAGCTGGTGGGGATGAACCCGGTGGTGGTGCACGGCGGCGGGCCGCAGATCGCCGGCCTGCTGCAACGCATCGGCAAGCAGAGCGAGTTCATCCAGGGCATGCGGGTGACCGACGAGGAAACGCTGGATGTGGTGGAAATGGTGCTCGGCGGCCTGGTCAACCAGGACATCGTCACGCTGATTAACAAGCATGGCGGTCGCGCAGTGGGATTGACCGGCAAGGACGGCAACTTCATCCACGCCAAGAAGATGTTGGTGCGCAGCAAGGAAAAGGCCGACGAGATGCTCGACATCGGCCAGGTCGGCGAGATCACCAGCATCGACCCGGAAATCATTCAGGTGCTCGACGCACGCGACTTCATCCCCGTAGTGGCACCGCTCGGCACCGACTCCGAAGGCAATGCGTACAACATCAACGCCGATGTCGCAGCCGGCAAGATCGCCGGCGTGCTGCAAGCCGAGAAGGTCATTTTCATGACCAACACGCCGGGCGTGCTCGACAAGCAGATGCAACTGCTGACAGGGCTCACCCCGCGCGAGGTCGACGAACTGATCGAGGACGGCACCATTTCGGGTGGCATGATTCCCAAGGTCGGCTACGCGGTGGATGCGGTGAACAGCGGCGTCAAAACTGCGCACATTATCGACGGCCGCGTCGAGCACGCCCTCCTGCTGGAAGTGCTGACGCCGGAAGGGGTCGGCACCCTGATCAGGCGCGCCTGAAGCCCCCCGGTATAATTTCGTTGCCTGCAAAGGGCGATCTGCACACGGTGAAAGGCATCCCGCCTGCCGTGGCGGGAAAGACCGTGAAAGTTGAGCCAATGGAACAGCAAGATCAAAGGGTGGAACGTCGCCAGTGCGATGTACTGGTGATCGGTGGGGGGCCCGCCGGATCGACGGTGGCGCCGCTGCTGGCGGAAAAGGGCCATCGGGTGGTGCTGCTGGAAAAGGCGCGGCATCCGCGCTTCCACATTGGCGAGTCGCTGCTGCCGGCCAATCTGTCCTTGTTCGAGCGGCTCGGCGTGGCTGATGAAGTGAAGGCGGTCGGCATGGAAAAATGGGCCGCCGAATTCGTCTCGCCCTATCACGACCGGACCCAGGTCTTCCATTTCGCCGACGCCTGGGACAAGTCGATGCCTCACGCCTACCAGGTCAAGCGCGCCGAGTTCGACGACATCCTGATCCGCAACGCCGGCAGGAAGGGCGTCGAGGTGCACCAGGGCTGCAAGGTGAACGCGGTCGACTTCCAGCCGGACCAGTCGGCGACGGTCCGCGCCCGCCACGACGACGGCCGCGAAACGGAATGGCAGGCGCGCTTCGTCGTCGACGCCTCCGGCCGCGACACCTTCCTGGCCCATCGTTTCCAGATCAAGCACCGCAACCCCCGACACAACAGCTCGGCGGTCTATGGCCACTTCGCCCATGCCCGGCGCCACGCCGGCCAGGACGAGGGCAACATTACGATTTTCTGGTTCGATCATGGCTGGTTCTGGTTCATCCCGATGATGAACGACACCACCAGCGTCGGCATGGTGACCTGGCCGTACCACATGAAAACCAAAGGGACGCGCAGCCTGCGGCAGTTCCTGCTGGACAACATCGCGACCTGTCCGGAGCTGGCGCTGCGCCTGAAGGATGCGAACCTGATGACCGAGGTCGAGGCGACCGGCAATTTCTCGTACGTCGCCGAACGCACTCACGGGGCCAACTACCTGCTGCTCGGCGATGCCTATGCCTTCATCGATCCGGTGTTCTCGTCGGGCGTGTGGCTGGCGATGAACAGCGGTGTGATCGGCGCCGAGGCCGTCGACACCTGCCTGGCGAACCCTGCGGCCGCGCCGGCCGCGCTGAAGCGTTTCGATGCGCTGATGCGGCGCGGCCCGAAGCAGTTCTCCTGGTTCATCTACCGGATCACCAACCCGATCATGCGCGACTTTTTCATGGGCCCGAAGAACGTCTTCCGGGTGAAAGAGGCGCTGCTGTCGGTGCTGGCCGGCGACATCTTCGGCAGGACGCCGATCTGGCGCTCGATCTGGATCTTCAAGGCACTCTACTACTTCGCCAACGTGTTCCAGCCCAAACGCGCCTTCATGGCCTGGAAACAACGGCGCCTCGATATCCGCAAGGTCGATGATCCGGCCGTGTACAACGCATAGTGACGCTGCAATTCCATTCCTCGTCGCCCCCCACTTCACGTCCTACCGGAAGCGAACTCGGCGGCGCCCTGCTGGGGCAGGCGGTGTCCGCGGCTGCGTCCGGATGGCCGATCCAGGCGATCTGCGCGCCCCTGCTCGGGGCGGAGAGGGCCGTCGTTCAGGAAACCTGGCGGCTGGCCGGCCCGTGTCTGCACGGTGAGAGCGAAGGCATCGCCTGGCGGCGGGCCGGCGACATCCTGTTCGGCGTCATCGATCTGGACGAGGCCGAATTTGCCGCGCTGGCTGACCACCTGCCGCTGCAGGCCGCGAGCGAGGCAGCCTACCACCGCATCTTCCGCCTGCTCGACACACAGAAGCTGCCGCATCTGTGGCGAATCTGGAACTACATGGCCGACATCAATGCCGTGACGCATGGGCTGGAACGCTACCGCCAGTTCAATATCGGCCGCCAGGACGCGTTCATCGCCCATCACCGCAGCGCTACCGGCAACGTGCCGGCGGCCTGCGCCCTTGGCCTGGCCGGCGGTCCGCTGTCGATCGCCTTCCTGGCCGGGGCGACGCCGGCCGTGCCGCTCGAGAATCCCCGCCAGGTCAGCGCCTGCGAGTATCCGGCCGAATACGGACCGCGGACGCCGCTCTTCTCGCGCGCGGCGCTGGTGCACCCGCCCGGGCAGGAGATCCTGTTCGTTTCCGGCACCGCCAGCATCGTCGGCTACCAGACGGTGCATCCCGACGACGTTGCCGGCCAGTGCCACGAGGCGATGGCCAACATCGCCGCGGTCGTCGCCGAGGCCAATCGCGCGGCGCGCTCGCGGCCTTTCGCGCTCGGTGAGCTGGTCTATCGCGTCTATGTGCGTCATGCGGCCGATTTTCCCGTGATCCGTGATACGCTCGCGCCGCAGCTCGGCGGGGCGGACGTGCTCTACGTGCAGGCCGACATCTGCCGCGCCGACCTGCTGCTCGAAATCGAGGCAATGGCCTCGCATACGCTGGGGCTGGACTGATGGCACGGCAAGCAGCCGTTTCCTGGATATTCGGCGAGTCGCCGACCCGTGTGCGCGTCGATGAGTGAACGTCGGCGTTCGCGCAACCCGCTGTGGGCCGCTTACGAAATGATCGCCATGGCCATCGGCCTGGGGGCGCTGGCGGCGATCTGCCTCCTCTGGCTGCCATTCGCGATGCTGCTCCACCCATTGCTGCCGCGCCGCATCGGCCAGCCGCTGGGGCGGGCAGTCATTTCCGGCGGTTTTCGCGGCTACCTGTTTCTGCTGACGTGGCTGTGTGCCGCCCGCTTCGATCTCTCCGAGCTAGACTGTCTGCGCGGCCAGGGGCCGCTGATCGTCGCGGCCAACCATCCCTCCCTGCTCGACGCGGTGATGATCGTCTCGCGCCTGCCGAATGCCGTCTGCGTAATGAAGGCGAGCCTGCTGGACAACATCCTGTTCGGCGCGGCGGCCCGCCTGGCGCGCTACATCCGCAACAATGCGCCGCTGGAGATGATCCTGAATGCGCGCGAGGAATTGCGGCACGGCGCGCAGCTGGTGATCTTTCCGGAAGGGACGCGGACGATGCAGTTCCCGGTCGACGCCTGCCAGCCGATCGCCGGCCTGATTTCCAAGCGTTCCGATGTGCCGGTGCAGACGCTGCTGATCGAATTTTCCACGCCTTATCTTGGCAAGGCGTGGCCGCTGTGGCGCCGTCCGGTGCTGCCGCTGTCCTGCCGCATCCGCCTCGGCCGGCGCTTTCCGCCGCCGGCCGACATTCCCGCCTTCACCGCCGAGCTGGAGGCCTATTTCCGCACGGAACTGAGCCCAGCCGCCGCAGTTTCCTGAAACCATGCTCCAGCCCTCGCCGACCCATCTGGTCCTGATCCCCAGCTACAACCCTGGCCCCCAGGTGCTGGAAACGGTGAGGGCGGCGCGCGCACAGTGGACGCCGGTGTGGGTCGTCGTCGACGGCAGCACCGATGGCACGGCGCAGTCATTGCAGGCGCTGGCCGTCGCCGATGCGGGCCTGCGCGTCATCGTGCTGCCGCAGAACCGCGGCAAGGGTGCGGCAGTGCTGGCCGGCATCACCGAGGCCGCCGCCGCCGGCTATACGCATGCGCTGACCATGGATTCCGACGGCCAGCATCCTGCCGAGTTGATCCCCACCTTCATGGCCACGTCGCAGGCCGAACCGGGGGCGATGGTGCTCGGCAAGCCGGTGTTCGGGCCGGAGGCGCCGGCCTTGCGCGTCAACGGCCGCAAAGTGTCGAACGGCTGGGCCAATCTGGAGACGCTGTGGATGGGCGTCGGCGATTCGCTGTACGGTTTCCGCGTCTATCCCATCGCGCCGCTGATGCGCATCATGCGGCGCAGCCGTTTCATGCGCCGCTTCGATTTCGACCCGGAGGCGGTCGTCCGCCTGTGCTGGGCCGGGGTGCGGCCGCTCAACCTCGACGCGCCGGTGCGCTATCTGTCCGCCGAAGAAGGCGGCGTTTCGCATTTCAAGTACCTGCGCGACAATGCGCTCTTGACCTGGATGCATACGCGGCTGTTCATCGGTTTTGTGCTGCGCCTGCCGCTGCTGGTCGGGCGGCGGCTTCTGAAACCCACTCCATGACCCTTCCCATGAACGAAAACACCCCCCGCCAGGCGGCCCTGAAGGAAGACGCGCGCCTGACGGCCTATTTTGCGAATGAAGAGGAGCGGCGTGCCGTCACCCGCGACATGTTCGACCAGGCGGCGCCCGGCTACGACCGCGCAGAGGGACTCACCGCACTGGGCAGCGGTGCCCGGTATCGGCGCGAAGTTTTGCACCGCAACGGGCTGCAGGCCGGCATGACGCTGCTGGACGTGGCCGCCGGCACCGGACTGGTAACCGTTGCGGGACAGGAACTGGTGGGTCCGACCGGGCGTGTCATCGCCCTCGACCCCTCGCCCGGGATGCTCGCCGAACTGCGCAAGAAAGTCGCCGTTGAAACCATCGAGGCCTATGCGGAATCGATCCCCTTGCCCGATGATCGCGTCGACTTTGTCTCGATGGGTTACGCCTTGCGCCACGTCGGCGATCTGGACCTGGCCTTTTCCGAGTACTTGCGCGTGCTGCGCCCGGGCGGCCGTGTCTGCATCATGGAAATCAGCCGTCCGGCGAGCCGCGCGGGGCGGGTACTGTTGCGCTTCCACATTCGCACCATCGTCCCGCTGCTCGCCCGGCTGACGCGCAGCCAGGCCGAGGTCAAACGCTTGTGGGCGTACTACGGCGACACCATCGAAGCCGCGATCGAACCGGAGCGCATTCTTGACGCGCTGCGCCGGGCCGGCTTTGCCGACGTGAACTGCTCTGTCACCCTGGGAATCTTTCGCGAATACACCGGCCGCAAGACATGAGTACGCCCGAGACCTTCCTGATCGCGATGACGATCATCTTCACCGTGCCGTGGCTGCTCTGGCGCTTCGGCAACTTGGACTACTACGCGCCGCTGGTGGTCGTGCAGATCATCGCCGGCATCCTGTTGGGGCCGGGCATCCTCGGCCGCGCCTTTCCCGACTATTACGCCTTCGTCTTCAACCCGGCCGTCGTGCAGTCGCTGAATGGCATCGCCTGGTGGGCGGTGATGCTGTTCGTGATGATCGCCGGGATCGAGCTGGATCTGAAGAAGGCCTGGGCACACAGGCACGAGTCCGGCATCACCGCCGGCCTGGCGCTCGGCACGCCGCTCGTCTTCGGCTGCGCGGCGGCGGCCGTGCTGCTCGGCTTCGCGGGTTGGATGGGACCGAAGGCGATGACCTGGCAATTCGTGCTCGGCGTCGGCATGGCCTGCGCGGTGACGGCCCTGCCCATCCTGATTCTTCTCATGGAAAAGCTGGACATCCTGCGCCAGCCGATCGGCCAGCGCATCCTGCGCTATGCCAGCCTCGACGACGTCGCGATCTGGGGCGTGCTGGCCCTGATCCTGATGGACTGGGAGCGGGTCGGCCGGCAGCTGGCCTTCCTCGTCGCCTTCGCCGTCGCCGGTTATTTCTTCCGCCGGCTGATGGCGCGCATCGCCGAGCGCGACCGCTGGTACGTCGCGCTGATCTGGCTGGCCGTTTGCGCTTTCGGCGCCGACTGGTCCGGCCTGCATTTCATGGTCGGCGCCTTCCTCGCCGGCGCGATCATGGAAGCCGAATGGTTCGACCAGGCCAAGATGGACCTGCTGCGCCATCATGTCCTGCTGGTCATCATGCCGGTCTTCTTCCTATCCACGGGGCTACGCACCAACTGGGCCGTTGGCGGCGAGGCGGTGTTCCTTGCAGCGGCGCTGCTGCTGGTTGCCTCCGTTGCCGGCAAGCTGATCGGCATCCGGATCGCCGGCCGCATCCTGCACTGGACGCCGGGCGAGGCGGCTATCATCGGCTGGCTGCTGCAGACCAAGGCGCTGATCATGATCATCTTCGTCAATATTTTGCTCGACAAGGAAATCATCAGCAGCGAAACCTTCACTGCCCTCTTGCTGATGGCGGTGGCGAGCACCATGCTGACGGTGCCGATGGTGGCGCCGAAACTGGCACGACTGCAGGCGCTGATCCGGCGCGCCGCCTGAGTATCTAGATCAGATCATCCCGCCGTTGATCGAGATGACCTGCCCGGAGATGTAGGCCGCCTTGTCGGACGCCAGAAAGGCGATCAGCTCGGCAACTTCCTCCGGCTGGCCGGCGCGCTGCATCGGCACCAGCTTCCTGATCGCCTCGGCATCGAATGCGCCTTCGCTCATCCCGGTCTCGATGATGCCGGGCGCCACCACGTTGACCGAGATGCCGCGGCTGGCGAGTTCCAGCGCGAGCGACTTGCTGGCTGCGTGCAACGCGCCCTTGGCGGCCGAATAATTGACCTGGCCGCGGTTGCCAGCGACCGCGGCGACCGACGACACGTTGACGATGCGGCCCCAGCGCGTGCGGATCATCGGCAGCGTCAGCGGCTGGGTGACGTTGAAGAATCCGTTCAGCGAGACGTCGATGACGCGGTCCCACTGCTCGCCCGACATGCCGGGGAACACCGCGTCGTCGTGGATGCCGGCGTTGTTGACCAGGATCTGGATGGCGCCGCCTTCGAGCAGGGTGTCGAGCGCCGCGGCGGTGGTGGCGCGGTCGGTGACGTCGAAGGCGACCGCCTCGGCGCTGCCGCCGGTGGCCTGGATATCTGCAACGACGGCGGCGGCCTTGTCGAGACTGCGGTTGGCGTGGACCAGAACATGATGGCCGTCGGCAGCGAGGCGCTTGCAGATCGCGGCGCCGATGCCGCCGCTGCCGCCGGTGACGAGGGCGCGTTTCATGACGTGGTTTCCTTCACAGGGCGGCGACTTTCATAGGGCGGCGACTTTCATAGAGCCGTGGCGTCGAGCACCACGGCGGCGCGGCCTTCGAGCAGGCAGCGGCCGGCGTGGGCGAGCGAGAATTGATAGAGGATGTGGTTGCCGTCGCCGGACAGGCGTTCGGCGCGCACCGCCAGCGTGCCGGCCACGTCGTCGAGGCGGGCGACGTGCAGTGCGACGCTGCGCACACTGGTGAGATAACCCTGGCGCGGCGGCGCATCGTCGCCGGCGACCAGGGCGCCGTGCACGGCCATCGCTTGCGCGGCGTATTCGATGCCGGCGGCGGCGCCGAGGCGGCCTTCGGCGCGCAGCGGATTGGCCGGATCGGCGTGGCTCACGGCGCGGCAGACGATCGCCGCGTCCGACCATTCCAGCACCGCATCGAGCAGGCACATGGTGCCCTGATGCGGAATATGGGCGGCGATCCAGCGCGCGTCTAGCACGGCTCGACGTCCACCAGGAGCTGCATCGGCGGCAGGTAATCGAGCGTGACACGCCCGCGCTCGCCGTTCGCAAGCCGCTTGAGCAGCGGCAGCGCGCGTAATGCCGGGATGCTCGTGCGCAGCGCCTCCAGCCCGGCGTCGACCAGCTTCTCGGCTGTGCCGCCCGTCGGGCTGACGCGGACGCCCGCCAGCGAACGCACGCTGCGTTCGGCGGCGAGCAGCAGCGCGACGCCGCCGCAATCGGGCGTGTCGCGCTTGGCGTGCAGCGGCTCGGGGTATTCGCTGTCGTAGGCGATCAGCAGCACCGGCTGGCGTGTGAGGACCACCTGCGCGAGCGCGTCGAGCAGGCCGGCGCCGAAGCTGGCGTCATACGCGCAGAGGACCTGGCACGGCGCCATCGCCCCGGTGGCGATGCCCCAGTAGCCGGCAGCGGCGTTGTGCACCGAGTTGTGGAAGCGCGTCGGCGAGATCTGGCGGTCGTCGCTCGCCAGCTGTTCGCACAGCGCGTGGCAGTTGTGGCCGTCGGCGCCGGAGGCGGCGAATACCGTTGCCAGTTGCGATGCATCGGCATCGGCGACCGCTTCCAGGCCGACGGCCAGGCTCAGTTTGACGACGCGGCTGGCGCGTCGGCGCTCGGCCGGCGGTAGCAGGGTGGGTGCCGGCAGTATCGAGGGCGCGCTGACGAACGGCTGCTCGCCGCGCAGCACCGCGCGTGCAGCCGGCCAGTCTGGCAGGCCGGGGGCGAGGAAGCCGATGCCTTCGATCCAGGCGCTCAAGAGCGAACTCATGCGGCGACCCCGAAGACGAGACTGCAGTTGCTGCCGCCGAAGCCGAAGGAATTCGACAGCACGCGGCGCACGCGGCCGCTGCGGCTCTCGAGCAGGTACTGCACGGGAATCGCCGGGTCCGGCGTGACCGTGCCCGGGCTGCCAGGCAGCAGGCCGTCGGTGAGCGCCAGCGCGCAGATCACAGCTTCGATCGCGCCGGCCGCGCCCAGCGTGTGGCCGGTCGCGCCCTTGGTCGAAGAACAGGGCACGCGGTCGCCGAACAGCGCGGCGACCGCCTTGCCTTCGGCAGCGTCGTTGGCGGGCGTCGACGTGCCGTGCAGGTTGATGTAGTCGATGTCGTCAGGCGCAAGGCCGGCGGATTTCAGCGCGGCTTCCATGGCCAGTTTCGCGCCCAGGCCTTCGGGGTGCGGCGAGGACATGTGGTAGGCATCGCTCGACTCGCCGGCGCCGAGCAGCAGCACCGAACCGGGGGCGGCGCCGGCCGCGCGTTCGAGCAGGGCGAAGCCGGCGCCCTCGCCGATCGAAATGCCGTCGCGCCCCGCGTCGTAGGGCCGGCAGGGGCGGGGCGAGGTCAGCTGCAGCGAGGCGAAGCCGTACAGCGTGGTCAAACACAGCGTGTCGACGCCGCCCACAATGGCCGCGTCGATCATGCCCAGCTCGATCTGGCGCGCGGCGGCGGCGAACACCTTGGCGCTCGACGAGCAGGCGGTCGAGATGGCCATCGCCATGCCTTCGAGACCGAAATAGGCGCGGGTGAATTCGGTCAGCGAAAACGAGTTGTGCGTCGTGCGGTAGATGAAGTCGTCGGGCAGGGCGCCGGTGGAGGGGTCGCGACGGCGGTAGGCGAGCTCGGTCTGCAGGATGCCGGCAGTGCTAGTGCCGAGAAACACGCCGACCCGGGCCCTGCCGTAGCGGGCGACGGCTTCTCTCACCCGATTGCCGAAGCCGTCGGTCTCCAGCCCCATCTGCGTCAGGCGGTTGTTGCGGCAGTCGTAGTCGGCCAGGGCCGCGGGCAGATTCTCGTCATCGACGCCGGCCACCTCGCCGATCCAGGTGTCGAGTTGCACCGTCTCGAAGGCGCACGGCGCCAGGCCGCTACGGTCGCTGCGCAAGGCGTGCCGGGTGGCGTCGAGCCCGCGGCCGAGGCAGCTGGTGGCGGTGAAGGCGGAAAGAAGCAGCGGGGTCAAGAGTGTATCCGGGATGAGGAATCGAAAATTCTAGCAGAGCCGTGACTGCCGGCCTGACCTGATCAAGTCGAAACTTTTATCCCCGGGTTGACGGGGGGCATTGCGGATGCCCTGAGACGGATGGTTTGAACAGCCAAAAACAATATGACGTTAACGAAAGCATTCGCAACGGCCTAATCGTTCAGTTCTGTTGAACCCAAGTTGATCATGGCGGACGTCCGGTTTGCTGATCCGGGAATGCGTGCAATCGACCCAAAGCGGCCCGTCAGAGTGGCACCGAGAAGGTCTGCTGTTTGGCCGAAGAGGACGTTCACCAAACGTGCCACAACCTAGGATCATGGCGATCAGTTTCCGCCAGCTTGCGAGCGTTGAGAAATGCTTTCAAGCGCAGGCGCAAGAATTTTATGTAGTGACCCAGTTCCAATTCAATTTTGGCCAGGTAGAACAACGGCAGTATGTAGCCCACTGCAATCGCTTTCGTATAGAAATCGGCTGCCTTACTTAGATCGCGAGGAACGACCTTGCCAGTGTGGTACAGGGTACCGAGGATAATAAATGCAACTGGTCTATTCGCCCTTGCGGCGATGTTGAGATACTCGAGAGCATCGTCGGTGTTGCCGGCATCCTTATGGCCCCGGAGCGCCAACCTAGCTAACCCAATATATGCCTCAGGATCTTCGATCTCCTCGATTGCCTTCATATACCAACTTCTGGCTGCTTCCAAATCCGCGCTGCTGACTCTCGAATCCCGTTGTTCGAGGATGTTGCCTATCTCAACATAAGCCTCCGAATAGCCTTCTGCTGCAAGCTCCTCGAAGATGGCCAGTGCGTTCGCTAACTTCTTCGCTCTCATGCAGTTTTCCGCCCTTAGCCACCGAACCTTGAACGATTCGGGGTGCAGAACTTCCAACGGAGGCACAGTGCTACGGCTGTTCATGACGCCAAACAGTTAATCAAGAGACCCGTGGGTCCGGACGTTTTTTTTAATATAGAGACAGGCATCTAATCGGTCTATCGTTCTGATTCTTATAAAGATGTTTGTTTGTCTGTCACGCTATTACGTTATGCAAAAGAAGACAGGCCGCTTTCGGATTATGCTCCCGTTCTTTTCTCTCAACTACCAGAAGCGAAACCATTTTCGATCCGGGGGAATGACACTTCCATGTCGCTGGCGATCTAGATCAGCGCACGCTATCGCAAGTGAAGCAGACGTAATACGGGGATGTTTCGACCGACCGCTCCTGGCCGTTTGCACACATCCAACCTACCTCACTGAAAGCTGTTGCCTTGGGGGAGACGTCGCTGATGTCTTCAACGAATCGGCTCATGCCGTGGCATCAACCAGCGTAACCGGCCTTAGTTTCTGTTCGGTCAGGAGGTGTAGCAAGGGCGGAAGCAGAGACAGGATTACAGGCTGCCCCGCCGGCGTGCGGGCGCTGTGACCATCGTGCAGCAGCAGAATGTCGCCGGCGCCGAGGCCGTGCGTCAGGCGCCCGAGCACGATGTCGGGCCGGCCCTCGCGGGTGTCGTAGCCGCGGCGGGACCAGGTGGCGAGCCGCAGGTCGAGCGCCGCCAGCACCGGGTCGAGAAAGGGGTTGCGCAGGCCGGCGGTGGGACGGAAGAAACGCGGCGCCTGGCCGGTGATGTCGGACAGGGCGGCCTGCGCAGCGGCGATGTCGGCCTTCATGCGGCCGGGGCCGAACGCGGCAAAGGCCCACGAGTGGGAATCGCCGTGGTTCTCGACGCGATGGCCGCGCGCGACGATTTCGCGGCACAGGGCGGGATGTTCCCGGGCGCGCCAACCGATGCAGAAGAAGCTGGCACGGATTCCGGCGGCATCGAGCAGGTCGAGCACTCGCGGGGTGATCTCCGGATCGGGGCCGTCGTCGAGGGTCAGCGCGACTTCGCGGCGCGCGGCGGCGGCATCCGGTAGGCGGGTGAGATTGGGGCCGAGCAGGGTCGAGCGCGGCAGCAGGCCGGCCAGGGTCAGCACGGCATGGTTGGCGGCGACCGCGCCGAGCGCCCACGGCCAGGCGGCGGGCAGGGCCAGGGTGCCGAGCGCGGCGGCGCCATGCAGGGCGAAGCTCGCCTTCAGCGCGGGGGCGGGTTTCCAGGGCTGCGGCATGGCTCAGGCCTCACGCGAAGCGAACACCGCCGACAGCAGCAGCGCGAGCAGGGCGCCCGGTCCGACGGTGACGCCGACGGCATGCAGCACCGGGACCGAGGACAGCGCCAGCGTACCGAAGCCGATCACGGTGGTCGTGGCGGCCACCGCCATCGACATCAGCGTGGCGGTATCGAGATTTGCACCGCCGGCGATGCGGTCGAAGAACAGCGCATAGTTGGAACCGACGGCGACGATCAGCAGCATGCCAACCAGGTGCAGCAGCTGCAGGCGCTCGCCGGCGAGGTGCAGACCGGCGATGACGAGGGCCACCGCCATCACCAGCGGCAGCAGCACGCCGGCCAGCCGGCGCGGCGAGCGCAACGTGGCGAGGAGTAGAACGACGATGGCGACGAAGCCGGCGATCGAGAGCCAGACGGCCTGATGGAGGTAATCGCCGTAGAGCGCGTCGAACTGCCCCTTGGTGTCGATGAAGAGGGCGCCGCTGCTGGCCAGCGCGGCGCGCACCGCCGCGACCGGGATGTCCACGCCCTGTTCGCCGCCGGCCGGGCGCAGCGGCAGCAGTGCGCTCCAGCCGTTGGCGCCTTGCAGCAGCAGCGAATCGACGGCGAGCGCCAATCCGCTGCCGGCGAGATCGTGCCGGCCGAGCAGCGGCTGACGGCGGGCGGCGTCGACGTCGGCGATAAACGGCGCGAGCTTGTTGGCCGAGAGCGGCGAATCGACCAGCGCCGCCTGCAGACGGCGCTGCAGTTCGTCGGGCGACGGCAGGCTGGCGCGGCGGGCCGCCTGCGTCGTGGCGCTGGGGAGGAAACGCGCCGGGCTGTCATAACCGCCGATCACGCCGTCGGCGACCAGTTGGTCGAGCCGCTGGCCAGCCCGTTCGGCCGCCTGCAGCGCGGCTTCGCGGTCGGGCGCAGTGACCACGACCAGATAGCGCGCGTCGGGGGTGCTGAGGTCGGCACGCAAGCGGGCGTCGAGCGCCGCATCCGCGGCGCTGACGGTGGACAGGGCGGACAGGTTGGGAAGCCACAGCTGGTCACGCTGGGTGCCAAGATAGGTGAAGGCGGCCAGCGCCAAAACGATAGCCGGCCCGCGCAGGATCCGGGCATGGCGCAGGCCGGCGAGTAGCGCATTGCCGACATGCGCCGGCACCGCCACCTGGAATGCCGCGCCGGCGAGCGGCGGCAGCACGAAGCGGGTGACGAGGGCGGCGGTCAGCACGCCGGTCAGCGCATAGAGTCCGAGCTGCGCCAGGCCGGGGAAGCCGGAAAAGAGCAGTGCACCGAAGCCGCACACGGACGTCAGCACGCCGAGCCGGATGGTCGGCCAGAAGCGTTGGCGCCATTCAGTCATTCCGAGCCGGCCGGACTGCACGAAGTAATAGATCGAATAGTCGACGGCCTCGCCGATCAGCGCCGAGCCGAAGCCGACGGTGATGCCGTAGACCGTACCGTAGGCGAGGCTGACGGCGACGATGCCGGCCAGCGCGCCGCTGGCGACCGGCAGCAGGCTGAGGAGCAGTATGCGCGGCGACCGGTAGACGAAAAGCAGCACGGCGACGATGGCGCTGAGGCTGATCAGCGACAGGCGTGTGACTTCGCGCTTGATCGTCGCGCGCGACTTGACGGCGAACAGCCCGGGGCCGGAAAGCTGCAGCGTGAGGCCCTGCATCCCGACGCTGCGGGATGCGGCGGCGAATTGCTCGTGGATCAGCGCGATGGCCTTTTCCTGGCCGTCGGTATCGGAGCCGAGCGCGCGGGTCTGGACCAGCAGCAGGGCACGCTGACCGTCGTGCGAGGACCAGACGCCATCGCGGCTGTCGGGTTGCGCGCCGGCGTTGAGGCCGCCGAGCAGTTCGACTAGCTCGCCGGTCGGGTCGCGGGTCAGATAAGGCTTGAGCAGCATGCCGGCCGGCGAGGCGAGCAGATCGATGCTGTTCGAAATGGCGGCTCTCAGGCCGTCGACCGTGAAGCGTTCCGGCGTCACCGCCGGGCTGAGCAGATAGCGATGCTTGAGCAGGAAATCGCGCGCGGCGTCCTCGCTGCGCGCATCGCCGTTCTGCACCGAGACGAATTCGGGCAGGGCGGCCAGCCGCGTGTGCAATTCGCGCGACAGTCCGGCGCGCTGCGCGGCATCGCCGCCTTCGACGGCGAGCATCAGCAGGCGGGAGACGGCACCTTCCTTGAGCTGGTCGACGAGGACCTGCTGCGCCATGGTCGGCCGTGCCGGCAGGAAGAAGGAGATGTCCGTCGAAAAGCGGCTGTTCCAGACCACGGCCGCCCCGGCCAGCATGGCGAGCAACCACAGCAGCAAGGTGCGCCAGGCACGTGGGGTCATCGCGGCTCGAGGGGTTCGATGCTGAGTTCGGAGCGGTCGCCGTCGGCCAGCAGGTAGTCGATGGTGTGGATCTGGTCCTGGCTGCCGCTGACCGTGATGCGCTGCAGCAGGGCCGCGATCTTCTGCTCGGTGGGCGTCAGGGTCAGCACCCAGTTGTCATTGTTGCCGCTCAGTTGCAGCGTGTAGTTCTTCTCCAGCGCCGCCCAGTTGCCAGCCAGCGTGTTGCGGATGCTGTCGACGAAGGCCAGCGCTTCCGGCCGGCTGGCGAGGCTGATCGAGTAGGTACGCTTGTCGCGTTCGATGCTGACCTGGTCCTTGTCGAGCACTAGGGTCTCAGGCTTGGGGGTGAGGGTGCGCTTTTCCAGGCGATCGGGCGGGGTGTAGGTCATCTCGCCGGTGGCGACCAGCGGTCGGTCGAGCACGGCAAGGGTGCGTTTCTCGACGAACTTCGCGCGGCCGCCCTTGTGCTGGGCGAGGGCGCCCATCAGCTGGTCGATGTTGAAGGCGGCGTGTGCGGTGGCCGCAAGGCTTGCGAGGACGAGGCCCGCGATCAGCTGTCGGATCATTTTTCCTGCCAGAAATCGAAGAAGTTGAACCAGTTGTAGGGCGCCTGCCGGCAGAAGCGCGTCAGGCAGTCGGCATAACGCCGCATCGCGTCGGCGATGGCGGCATCGCGTTCGCTGCGCGGCGTCGCGGAAAAATCGGCCAGCGGCACGAAATGGAGCTGGTAGCGGTTGCCGCCCAGGTACAGCCCGGTCATGAAAAACACGGGCCGCTGCAGCATCGCCGCCAGGCGCCACGGGCCCAGCGGGAAGAGCGCCGTTTCGCCGAGAAACGGGTAGCCCACCGTGGCATCGTCGCCGAGCGAGCGGTCGGCCAGCATCCCCACAAGATACCCCGCTTCCAGCCTGTCGCGGGCTTCGAGCATCGACTCCATGCGGCCGAGCGGGATGATGTCCTGCGTGGCCTTGGGGTTGATGGCTTCGAGCGTGGCGTTGATCTTGCGGGCGTTTTCCTCGTACATCAGCATCGCCACCTTGCATCCCTCCTTGCCCCGACCGACCGCGCGCAGCACCTCGAAGCTGCCGAGATGGGCGCCCATCAGCATGACGCCGGGCTGTCTGGCGAGGGCTTCGTGCAGGGCCTCGGCACCGACGACTTCGATGTCGAACAGGTCGAAGCGCTCGTTGAGCAGATAGATGCGGTCGTGGATGGTGGTCGCGAAGCTGAACACATGGCGATAGCCGTCCGCCCAGTTCGCCCAGCGTCCCAGCGCCCGCTTCAGGTAGGCGCGGCTGGCACGGCGCGCCCTGGGGGCGAACAGGGTGAAATAGAGTGCGATGCCGGAAAGCACGACGCGACCGGCGGTGCGGCCGAAGGTTAGCGAAATCCACACCATCAGCCTGAGGATGGCGAGATTGCTGCGTTCCTGCTGGCGCATCCAGCCCGGCGTTGCCTGTTTGCTCATGCTGCGGGCCGGGTCAGGCTACCGGATGCGACGTCGCGCACGCCGGATTTCACGGTAAAGACAATGGAACCGCGCGGCGTGGTCTGCAAGGAAAAAACCAGGGTTTCGGCCGGACCGACCGGGCTGAGGAACTTGGCATTGCCGATCTGCCAGTGCTCGATCTTTTTCCCGAGCAGGCTTTCCGCGAACAGGATGGCCTGGTCGAGCAGCACGACGCCCGGCACGATGGGGCGGCCGGGGAAATGGCCGGGAAAGGCCGGGTGGTCGGCCGGAACGACCCAGGTGAATTCAGCGGCCGGCATGGCGTGTCTTCTCGGTATAGAGGGCCTGCAGCGCGCTGCGCGGCAGCTTGCCGGTGCCGTTGCGCGGCAAGGCGTCGACGAAGATCGCAGGGCGCGGCAGAAAGATGGCGTCGATGCGCGGGCGCAGCGCGGCCAGCAGTTGCCGGCTGTCCAGCGTCGGCGCGACGACGAAGGCGGTCAGGCGCGTGATGCCGCCGGCAGCCTCGTCGTCGGGCAGGAAGAACGCGGCATCGACCACGCCCGGCACGGCGGCAATCTGGTGGTTCAGATAGGCGAGCGAAGTGCGCTTGCCGGCGATGTTGATCAGGTCGGCGTGGCGGCCGTGCAGCAGGAAACGCCGGTCCGGCAGCAGCTCGATGACGTCGGACAGCGCGACACGGCCTTCGACGTGGCCGTCGCAGGCATAGGTGGTGTCCGCGTCCTGCTCGAGGCGGACGCCGGGCAGTAGCGCCCAGGTCGCGCCGTCGGTCGTGCGCCGGCTGGCCAGCTGGCCGCTTTCGGTGGAGCCGTAGATTTCGTGCAGCGGTGCGCCGGTCCGCGCTTCCGCCTCGGCGGCAAGCGTGGCCGACAGAGGGGCGGTGGCGGACAGCATCTGGTCGATGGCCGGCAGGCCGATGCCGGACGAAAGCAGCGTCGACAGATGAAAAGGCGTGGTCACCAGCAGACGCGGCCGCGGCACCGCGTCGAGCGCGGCGACGATATCCTGCGGGTAGAAGGGCTTGCCCGACCAGAAGGCGCAGCCGCCGTGCAGCGCAAGCAGAAAGGTCGATTCGAAGCCGTAGCTGTGCTGCACCGGCACGGTGCCGACAAGGGTGTGCGGCGTCCGGTCGAGGCCGAGTGCCGCCGCCTCGGCACGGCCGTTGGCGACCAGTCGGCCCCAGGTCTTGTGATGCGGCTGTGGCAGGCCCGTCGAGCCGGAGGTGAACAGGATGGCGGCCACCCGGTCGGCGGGAATGCGCGGGATGTCGGTGATTTTCTGCGGGTCGGCTGTGGAGAGGTCGGGAAAGTCGCAGCGCGGCAGGTCGAGGCTATCGAAGTCGCCGTCACACAGACAGGTGACATCCGGGAAATCGGCGCGGATGCGCGCGAGCGTTTCGGCCGATTGCGAGGCGGGCTGCAGGCTGATCTTGCCGCTGATCAGCCCAGCGGCGAAGCCGACTGCGAAGCGGTAGCGGTCGTGGCACATGTTGAGCAGCGTGGTGCCGGCCGGCAACCGGGCGGCCAGGGCCTCGGCGTCGGCGAGGAAATCGCGCACCCGGCGCGGCCCGGCGGGCAGCCAGGCAATCATGCCGTCGAGGCCGAGATCGGTGATCAGGGGCAGCGCGTTCATGAACCCTTGACAGACGCGCGATGGCGCCAGGCACGGGCGACGTCGGCGATGCTGGGACGTTCTTCGGGCGGCAGCGCGCGCATGCGCCACAGGTGTTCGGCGGCGAACATCAGGCCGACCAGCGGCGCGGTCAGCAGGCTGGCGTAGAACGACCAGACGGCATGGGGCGCCAGCGCATAGAGCAGCGACGACAGCGTGGCGTTGGCGAGGAAAAAGCCGGTCCACGCCAGCGTGGCCTGCCGGGTGTAGCGGAGTTGGCGCCCGGACAGCACACCGTTGTTGACGACCCGGGCGAAATGGGTGATCAGCGGATCGCCGGGGCCGATGAGGGTCTTGCCGAACAGCGCAGCAAACGCCAGGTTGGTGCCGAGGTGCTCGATGAAATAAAGCAATGCAACGTTCTGACGGAGCGATGGCCACAGCCAGGCCAGCGTGCCGGCCACAAGCAGGCCGCCAGCGGCTATTCCGAGCGGGTGCCGTACCCGCCAGAGCAGGATGGCGAGGACGACGACGAAGGGGGCTGCGCCGACGGCCGTGTTGAGGTCGGGTCTGCCCTGCCCGGTGCTGCCGAAATAGGCGGCGATGGCCCAGGCAGCCATCAGGGCGGCCAGGGCCAGGCCGCGCAGCACCTGGATCGGGCTCACGGTCATTTTGTCCGCTGGCTGGCGATGTAGGCGGTCAGCGCGCGCAGGGAGGCAAAAATGCGCACGTTGTCCGCATTGTCCGAGCGCAGCTGAAAACCGTAGCGCTTGGAAATGACCAGCGCGATTTCCAGCACGTCGATCGAATCGAGCCCGAGGCCTTCACCGAACAGCGGCGCATCCGGCTCGATTTCTTCGGGGGCCATTTCAAGGTTCAGGGCTTCGACGATCAGGGCGGCGACTTCGGGCAGCAGGGTGTCGACGGTTTGCGGGGGGATGGCTTCGGACATGGCGGACTTTCCGTGGATTTATTGGGTGACGGCGCGGAACGCGAGCACTGCGTTGCTGCCGCCAAAGGCGAAGGAGTTGGACAGCGCCGTGCGCAAGGGCACGCCGCGCCGGCCGCTGAAGACGTGGTCGACGCCGCTGCAGGCCGGGTCGAGGGTGTCCGGGCTGAGGTTGGCGGTTGGCGGGATGGCCTGCTCGCGCAGCGCAAGCACGGTGGCGATGGCCTCGATGGCGCCGGCCGCGCCGAGCAGGTGGCCGTGCATGGATTTGGTGGCGCTGACCGGCAGCGTTTCAGCGCGCTCGCCGAAAACGGCCCTGAGCGCGGCGATCTCGACCGGATCGCCCTCGGCGGTCGCCGTGCCGTGGGCGCTGATGTAATCGATGTCGGATGCGGCCAGTCCGGCATCGGCCAGCGTCGCATTCAGCGCGCGGACCTGACCGGCGGTGTCCGGGCGGACCAGATGGCTGTGGTCGCAGCTGGTGCCGTAACCGACGATTTCGCCGTGGATGCGGGCACCGCGGGCGACGGCATGGTCCCAGTCCTCGAGCACCAGCGCCGCGCCGCCCTCGCCCAGTACCAGGCCGCGCCGGTTGGCGGCGAACGGGCGGCAGGCGGACGCAGCGGTGTCGGTGTCGCCGGGGGCCATCACCCGCAAGGCTTCCCACGCGCGGGCGACGCCGTAGGCCTGTGGCACGTCGGAGCCGCCGGTGAGCATCACCGGCGCTTCGCCGCTGCGCACGCGGCGGAAGGCCTCGCCGATGGCGATGGCCGACGAGGCGCAGGCCACCGTATGACTCATGCTGACGCCGCCGAGGCCCAACTGGATCGAGATGTGGGCGTTGGCCGCGTTGTTCATGCCGAGCAGGACAGTGAGCGGCGGCAGACGGTCGCGGCCCCGCTGCCACAGATCCCGGTAGCCCTTTTCGTAGGCCAGCGTGCCGCCCAGCGCGGTGCCCCAGGCGACGCCCCAACTGTCGCGTGACTCGGCGTCGGGCGCGCGCGGCAGACCGGCATCCGCCCAGGCCGCGAAGGCGGCGGCCATGCCAAGCTGGGCGAAGCGGTCCATCATCGAGGCAAGCGGCTTGCCGAGTTCGGCATCCGGGTCGAAGGCCGGACAGCCGACGAAGGGGAGGGAAAGCGGCTGCGGCTGGTCATCGGTCGACAGGTGGCGGATGGCCGATTCACCGGCGGCCAGGCGGGAGAAAAAATCGGTAAGATTCCCACCATAAGGACTGACCAGGCCGAGGCCGGTAATCGCCACACGCCGCTGGCTCATGATTCAGCTCTTCTGGCTGGTGATCAGCCCGTCCATCAGCGCCACCATTTCGCCGACGGTCTTCGGGCTCTTCAGGTCTTGGGGAAGCTTGATGCCGAGCTGGTCTTCGAATTCGAAGACCAGCTCGAGCATCATCAGGGAGTCAACACCGAGATCAGCCAAAAATGCTTCAGGAACAACTTTTGCCGTCTCAATGCCTTGTCGGTCAGTGAGAAAATTGCGTATCAGTTCAATGGATTTCATACTACGCAAATTTTACCCGATCGCCCACCTGGCCCCAAGGCTTCCCGACGGCCTCCGGGCTATCCAGAATTAGCGTTTCGTTTGTTCAGGTAATCGCAATCACCGATGGCGTCTTCACTCGCACCCTCCTGGCACCATCAGATTGCTGACCGCGTGGTCTACCTGTGGCCGCTCAAGGCGTTCGGAACCATGACCTTCATGGTTTTGTTTTTCTGGGGCTATTTCACGGTTCTCCACAATCCGCTCACGCCACCCCTCGTCATGCCCGTGACCTGGCTTGACACCTGGATCGGGTTTTCGCCTTCGGCATTTCCGGCCTACGTCTCGCTGTGGGTCTATGTTTCGCTGGCGCCGGCCTTGATGGGCAATCTGCGTGCCCTGCGCGGTTTCGGCCTCTGGATGGGTGGGCTGTGCGTGTTCTGCCTGGCGGTTTTCTGGCTTTTTCCAACGAGCATTCCGCCATTTCCCATAGACTTGAAGGCGTACCCGGCGTTTGCAATCATCAAAGGCCTGGATGCGTCGAGCAATGCCTTTCCCTCGCTGCATGTGGCAACTGCCGTATTTTCTGCCTTCTGGCTTAACCGGTTGTTTGGCCAGATCGACGCGCCGAGAACCTTGCAATGGCTGAGCGCACTCCAGTGCTCGGTTATCATCTGGTCGACGATTGCCACCCGACAACATGTCGTCCTGGATGCAATTGGCGGTGTGGTCGTCGGCGCCGTATTTGCCGCCCTGTCTTTTCGCCAAACGCGGGGCGTGGTCTGATCGCCTGCGAGGCCTTGCCGCCCTGATTGCACGGGAGCGGTGTGTTTCAGGAACAACGAGAAATCGACATGCGTTATTGGCTGATGAAATCCGAACCGAGCGACGTCAGCATCGACGATCTCGCCGCCATGCCCAAACAAAGCGTCGCCTGGTACGGCGTGCGCAACTACCAGGCGCGCAACTTCATGCGCGACCAGATGAAGCCCGGCGACAAGGTGCTGTTCTATCATTCCTCGTGTGCCGAACCCGGCATCGCCGGGCTGGCCGAGGTCAGCGTGCTGGCCTATCCCGACGCCACCCAGTTCGATCCGAAGAACAAGTACTTCGACCCCAAAGCCACGCCGGAAACGCCCCGCTGGTTCAACGTCGACGTGAAACTGGTGAAAAAGACGCGGCTGATGCCCTTGTCCGAAATCCGCGGCTATCCCGAACTCGCCAACATGCGCATCCTGCAGAAGGGCAATCGCCTGTCCATCACCCCCGTCGACCCGGCCGAGTACGCCTTCATCGTCAAGCATCTTTGATGGTCGAACTGGCTGCATTGGCGCCTTATGGCGGTTTGCCGCTGTTTGCCGCCTACGGCGGGCTGGGGCTGGTGGTCGGTTTCGTGGCTGGCCTGCTTGGCGTTGGCGGCGGCCTCATCATCGTGCCGGTGCTGATCATGCTGCTGCACACGCATGGCCAGGCGGTCGGAATGGAGCCGCAGCTGGCGTTGGGAACCTCGCTCGCGACTATCCTGTTCACGTCCCTGTCCAGCGTTCGCGCGCACCATCGCCGCGGGGCCGTCGAATGGCCGCTGGTGCGGCGCATCGCGCCCGGCATCGTGCTCGGCACGCTGGCGGGCGCGGCCTTGGCGGCGCGGATGCCGGCCACGGTGTTGAAAATATTCTTTGTGGTCTTCCTGTTCTACGCGGCCATCCAGATGTGGCTGGATTTCAAGCCGGCGCCGCATCGCGGCCTGCCCGGACGCATCGGGACCTCGCTGGCAGGCGGCGTGATCGGCGTCGTGTCGAGTTGGGTCGGTATCGGTGGCGGCACCTTGTCGGTACCGTTCATGCTCTGGCACAACGTTCCGCTGCACCGGGCGATCGCCACCTCGGCCGCGATCGGCTTTCCGATCGCGTTTGCCGGCGCGGCGGGCTATGTGCTGGGCGGCTGGACGGCGAGCGGCCTGCCAGCCGGCAGCCTGGGATTCGTCTATCTGCCGGCGCTTGCCGGCATCGTGCTGGGCAGCGTGCTGACCGCCCCCCTGGGTGCGCGCACGGCCCACCGGCTGCCGGTTCGTCCCTTGAAGCGGGTTTTTGCACTGTTGCTGTTTACGCTCGCGCTGCGCATGGTATGGACATTCTAGGGATCTCCTTCCACAACCTTGATCTAGCGTTCTGAGGCATGGATTCCCACTAGATATGGGGTGATGCCGCGAGGTTCAATTTCGTGCTTGAGCGGGCGCAAGCCGCGCGTTAGTCTTTGGACACATGCCGAAAATTCGTCGCATGCCCGATCAATGTCCTCGTGGAGAAAGCATCATGGCGCACCTGCAAGCTGTACGGACCACCCTGCAACCACAGCAGAACGATTACAGTCAACTTACGACGTATTACGACGAGCACAACCAGGTTGCCTGGGGCTACATGAACGCCGCGCCGCGCCCCTGTTTCACGGGGACCTTGCTGCGGGAGATCGTCGATTGGTTCGGTGACGTGGCCCGGCGCGTGGACGATCCGGAATGCGCCGACGTGAATTATGTGGTGGTGGCCTCCGGCCATCCCGGGATCTACAACCTGGGAGGCGACCTCAATCTGTTTCGCCAGCTGATCGAGGCGCGTGACCGCGAAAACCTGTGCAGATATGCGCAGGCCTGCATCCGCCCCTTGTTTCTGAATGCCCTGCATTTGAATCGCCCCAATCTGAAAACCATCACCCTGGTGCAGGGAGACGCATTGGGGGGCGGCTTCGAATGCGCGCTTTCGGGAAACATCCTGATCGCGGAACGCGGGACCAAAATGGGCTTTCCGGAAATACTGTTCAACCTGTTCCCCGGCATGGGCGCCATGACCCTGCTCGGCAGGAAGATCGGTTACACCAAGGCCGAGAAAGTCATTCTCAGCGGCAAGCTATATACGGCCGAGGAAATGTACGAACTGGGCGCCGTGGATGTGCTGGTCGATCCGGGCAGCGGCGAACAGGCGGTCTACGATTTCATCCGCAAGGAGGCGCGTCAGCGCAATGGCGCCCTGGCATTACGGGCGGCGCGCGAACTGTCCCAGCCGATCGCACATGACGAGCTGATGCGGATCGCCGAAATCTGGGTGGATGCGGCGCTGCGGCTGGAGAGCAAGGATCTGCGCATGATGGAACGCCTGGTGATGCGGCAGACCGGCAAGGTCGAAACCGCACATACCGGCGATTCAGTTGTGCTCAGCGCGTAATTTGCTGGTTTGATAGGCAACGAGCGTGGCTTGAGCGGTCGCCAGGGCGTCCCGCACTGAATCGAGCCTGGCCTGGGCCACGGGCGTCGCGAGTTCGAATGGCTTGATGCGTTCGGCTTCCGAGCAGAACTGGGCCAGCTGGTTGGCCCCGACATCGCGGGCGCCGCCCTTGAGCATGTGCAACTGGTCGTGCCACTGGCCATAATCCTGGACGGCCAGCGCGCGCTCGATGTTGCGCAATGCGCGGGCGCTGTCTTCTTCGAAGCTGACCAGCAGGTCCTCGACGAAGCCCGGCCCGCCAAGCTGGGCGAGATTGTCGAGAATCGATTCGTCCAGTTCGTCCGCTGCCTGTTGCGCGCGTGCAGGAGCCGTCGCCGTGGTCTGTGCCGACTGCCCTGCCAGCCGGGCGATCACTTCGATCAGCTCGCGGCTGTTGACCGGCTTGGTGAGGAAGGTGTCTGCGCCTGCTTCTTCGCAAGCCGTCTGTGCTTCGCCCCGCGCATCCGCGGTCAGCATGATGACGGGCAAATGGCCGGTTTCCATGAAACGCCAGCGTTGCACCACCTCGGGGCCGGACAACTGCGGCATGTGCATGTCGATGATGGCCAGGTCGAATGGCTGGTCGCCGGATTCGAGCATGGTCAGCGCTTCTTCGCCGTCATGCGCCAGATAGGTTGTGTGCCCGGCATGTTCCAGCAGGCCGCGGATCACCCGCTGGTTGACCGGATTGTCTTCCGCCACCAGGATGTTCAGCCCCGGCGTATGTCCTGCCTGCGCCTGCAGGTGGTTGGCCAGCGAGACCACGTTGGACGGCGTGTCGTGGCTGGTGACGGCATGGATGGCGTTGAACAGCAAGGTCGTGTTGACCGGTGTGCGCAGCACCGAGGCGTAGCCTTCGCGGAGCAGATGCGTATCGCGCGACAGGGTGACGCGGGCATCGGATTCGATCAGGATGACCGGTAGGGCCGCCAGGCTGGGGTCGTCGCGCAGCAGATGCAGGAAGGCGACCGGATCGCCCGGCAAGGTGCTGCGTTCCACCACCACCGCGCCCAGGGGCGTGCCGCCCGACAGGTAGGCCGACAACTCGGCGGCTAGCCGGGTGGTGTTGTCGACCGCCACGGTATCGGCCCCCCAGTTGCGGATCACGGTCTGGATGCGGGTCGCGAGTTCGCCGCTCGCCAGGATCGCCACCCGCATCGGCGCGTCGAACTGTTCGGGCACGGGGCCGGCCTGGCTTGCCTGCAGCGCGAACGGCAATTCGAACCAGAAGGTCGTGCCTTCCCCTTCGCGGCTATGCAAGCCGATCTGGCCGCCGAGCGCTTCCACCAGCTGTTTGGCGATGGTGGTGCCCAGTCCGCTGCCGCCAAAGCGGCGCGTGATGCTCGGGTCCGCCTGGGTGAAACTGTCGAATACGCGGGACTGCGCGGCTTCGGAAATGCCTATGCCGGTATCGACGATTTCGAAGCGCAGGCGTTGCGGGCTGGCTTGTCCGATCGGGCGGATATAAATGTCCACCCGTCCGTGCTCGGTGAATTTGATGGCATTGCCGATCAGGTTGATGAGGATGTGGCGCAGGTGGCGCGCATCGCCATGCAGATGAAACGGCGTCTGCGGTGCGATGTGCGATGCCAGCACCAGTCCCTTGCCCTGGGCCTGCGTTTCCATCATCGCGATCGTGCCGTTCACGATGCGGTGCAGGTCGAAATCCTCTTCGTTCGTGGAAATTCTGCCGGCTTCGATCCGTGAAATGTCGAGCACGTTTTCGATCAATTCGAGCAGGGTGTTGGCCGATGCCCGGATGATCTGGGCAAATTCCTTCTGCTCCTTGTCGAGCCGCGTTTCCGCCAGCAGGTCGGCAACGCCGATGACGCCGTTCAGCGGGGTGCGGAGCTCGTGGCTCATGTTGGCGAGGAAGCTGGATTTTGCCTGGTTGGCCTTGCGTTCGCGCTGGATGGCGGAATGGACCTGCTTCAGCAGCGACGCCGAATACAGCGGCACGGCAATCATGGACAGCAGGAAGGCCACCCCGATGGACATGTGCTGGCTCCAGTAGGGCGAAAGGGCGAGAACCAGCACAAACCCCGCGATCGCCATGGCGGTGGCGGCGTACAGGTAGTTGACGCCGTAGCGAAAGCCGTTTCCCAGGGTGACCCACAGATACACCACCAGCAGGGGGCTGCCGGCCTCCCCGGTATAGACCAGCAGGAAGGAACACGTCGCATAATCCAGCGACATCGCGACGAGGCGGCGTACCGGGGAAATCTTCAGGCTGATCAGCGAAAACGCGACGATCAGGATGGCGGTCCCGGTGAACAGGATGCTGATGAATTGGGCCGGGCCGCGAATGGCGTCATCCAGAACGGCGTAATCGCTGGAGAAATAGGCCAGAAAGACGAACCCGATCACGACGCGGATCAGGGCCTGCTGGCATTCGGTGTCCGGCCGGCTACGAATCCGTTTGATCAGATAATGCAGAAATCGGGGTGTCGAAATGGGAAACATGGCCTTCATGCATTACGCGTGCTTGTCGCCAAGCACGCGCATGATGGCCACCACGGAGTCGATGCGCCGTTCAAACGCACGGACGCAGTCGGGGTCGAAATGGTGGCCGCTCTCCGTCTGGACATACTTGAGGGCGTCCTGGAACGACCAGGCGCGCTTGTAGGGCCGATCGGAGGTGAGCGCGTCAAACACGTCGGCCACGGCCACGATGCGTGCCGCGAGCGGAATGGCGTCGCCCGCCAGGCCTTGCGGATAGCCGCTGCCATCGAATTTCTCGTGGTGGCCGAGCGCGATGACCGCGCCCATCTGCAGGTAGCGCGACGGGCTGTCGGCGAGGATCTCGTGGCCGATCAGCGGGTGGCGGCGCATGATTTCCTGTTCTTCCGGGGTGTGGCGTCCGGGCTTGAGCAGGATCACGTCGGGGATGCCGATCTTGCCGATGTCGTGCATGGGCGCCGCGGCCTCGATCTCGTCGCATTCCATTGCGGTGAGCTTGAGTTCCTCGGCGATCAGGCGCGCATACTTCGACATGCGGATGATGTGGTTGCCGGTTTCCTGATCGCGGTATTCGCCTGCCTTGGCGAGTTTCATCAGGGTTTCGCGCTCGCGCGTACGTACCTCGCGGGTGGCCTGCAGAACCTGGTCCTCCAGCCATTGCGCGCGATCCGACACCATCTTCTGGCTGCGCCGCAGCGCCAGCAGGTTGAGGCAGCGGGCGCGGCATTCCTGCGGATCGATGGGGCGGGTGAGGAAATCGGTGGCGCCATTCTCCAGCGCCTGGTAGCGGATCTGGCGGTCCTCGACCACGGTGACGATGATGATGGGGACATCGGCCAGACGGCGTTCCGCACGGATACGGCGGGTAAACTCGATGCCGTCCATGCCGGGCATGCGGTAATCGGTGATGATGAGATCGGGCGTGCCCTTGTTCAGCATGTGCGTCAGGGCGTCGAGCGGATCCGCGTAGCTTTCCACGATCACGCCCGGTTCCAGCGTACGGGCCAGGCCTTCCAGCAGGCTGCGCGCTGTGCTCCGGTCGTCGACGATGACGACGCGCGCGGCGCCGCGCGACCGCGAGTCGCGCGGCGGGGTGGAGGGTGCAGAAGAGGGCACAATGCGCAACGGCTTGGCGGTCACTTTATATTTACCTGGATGGTTGATAAAACCACGATTTCGTAGAATTATCGGGCAAATGGAGCGTTAACTTTAACTCTGCGGAGAACCGAGATGAAGCAAAACATTTGGATGAGTCTGATGGGCGGCCTGGTGGCCTTGTTCTCCGTCATTGCGTTTGCCGAGCCGGCGGCCGATTATGCGCGCGAAAAAAAGTGGGCGGACGAGGTGGTTCCCGGACTGGTGGTGGGCGATCCGGTCTATTTGCAGACCCCGCGCGGCCATCACAAGTTTCTTGCGTTGTTCACGCCTGTCGAAGGCGACAAGGCGGCCATCGTCGTCCACGGCGGTGGCATTCACCCCGACTGGGGCATGGTCGGCACGCTGCGCACCGAACTGGCCGATCGCGGCTTCGCCACGCTGTCGATCCAGATGCCGGTCCTCGCCGCCGACGCCAAGGCCGAGGCCTACCCCCCGACCTTTCCCGAAGCGGCCGAGCGCATCGCTCAGGCCGTCGATTTCCTCAAGGCGAAAGGCTACACGCAATTGGCCGTCGTCTCCCACAGTATGGGCTCGCGCATGAGCCGCGCCTATTTCAGCGGCCAGCCTGATGCCGCGGTGAAAGCATGGGCGAGCCTGGGACTGCAACAGGATGACTATGCCGGGCTGAAACTGCCGGTGCTGGATATGTATGGCGACAACGACCTGCCGCCGGTGCTGAAGGACGCGGCGAAGCGCAAAGGCAGCCTGACGGCCGGGCATTCAAAACAGGTGGTGATCCCGCACGCCGACCATTTTTACACCGGCCACGAGGGCGAAATGGTCGAGACGGTTGCGTCGTTTCTGAACGATACCCTGAAGTAGCAGGCGTTCAAGCCAGCAGCCGCGTCATCACCTCGCGGTATTTCTCGCTGGTCTTGGCCACGATCTCGGCGGGCAGCGCCGGCCCTGGCGCCTGCTTGTTCCAGCCGCTGCCTTCCAGCCAGTCGCGCACGAACTGCTTGTCGAAACTGGGCGGGCTGCTTCCCGGCTGGTATTGATCGGCCGGCCAGAAGCGCGACGAATCGGGCGTCAGCGCCTCGTCGATCCATACCAGTTTGCCGGCTTCGTCCAGCCCGAATTCGAATTTGGTGTCGGCGATGATAATGCCGCGTGTGAGCGCATACTCTGCGGCAGATTTATACAGGGCAAGGCTGGCATCGCGTACCTGGGTGGCTAGATCCGGGCCGATCAGGGTGGCCATCTGCTCAAACGCGATGTTCTCGTCGTGCGCGCCGAGCGCCGCCTTGGTCGATGGCGTGAAGATGGGTTCCGGCAGGCGGCCGGCCTGCGCAAGACCGGCGGGGAGGGGAATGCCGCAGACCGATTGGCTGGCCTGGTATTCCTTCCAGCCGGAGCCGACCAGATAGCCGCGCACGATCGCTTCGATCGGCAAGGCCTTCAGCTTTTTCACCACGATGGCGCGCCCGACGACCTGATCGCGTTCGGAATCCGCCACGACCGACTCCGGCGCGATGTCGAGTGCCTGGCTCGGCACGATGGCCTTCAGCTTGTCGAACCAGAAGGCGGACACCCTGGTCAGCACCTCGCCCTTGCCGGGGATGGGGATCGGCATCACCACGTCGAAGGCCGACAGGCGATCGGTGGTGACGATCAGCAGCTTGTCGTCGCCGACGGCGTAGATGTCGCGCACCTTGCCGCGGTGAACCAGCGGCAGCGAAGCGATGTGGGATTCAAGTAAGGGTTGGCCGAGGAGGGGTGCGGACATGGTGGACGAAGCGGAATCGAAAGAGCCGGCATTATAGCTGCCGGCATAGAAGTCGCTGGCTTCGTATACGCCGCGCAATTCGCGTAGCGCCACCAGCAGGATCGCCGCCAGCGGCACCGCCAGCAGCACGCCGACGAAACCGAACAACTGGCCGAATGCCGCCAAGGCGAAGATGACCGCCACCGGGTGCAGGCCGACGCGCTCGCCGACCAGGCGCGGCGTGATGACATAGCTTTCCAATGCCTGCCCGGCGAGATAGATGCCTGCCACCCAGGCCACCCCGGTCCAGTCGGTAAATTGCAGCAGCGCCACCAGCAGCGCCAGGATCACGCCGAGGCCGAAACCGAGGAACGGCACGAAGGACAGCACGCCAGTGAGGATGCCGATCGGCAACGCGTAATCCAGTCCCGCCGCCCATAGCGCAAGGGCGTAATACAGCGACAGGGTCGCCATCACCGCCAGCTGGCCGCGCAGGAACTCGCCGACGACCGCGTCCATGTCGCGGGCAACGCGGGTGACGGTCCCCAGCCAGCGACGCGGCGCCAGGGTCGCGATCCGCGCCACCATTACGTCCCAGTCCCGCAGGAGATAAAACATCACGACCGGGATCAGCAACAGATTGACCAGTACACCGACGATGGCAAGTGCGCCGGTTTGCAGGGAGGGCAGCCAGGCAGTGCCGTTCTGGGTGGCCTTCTCGGTGAGCCAGGTCTTCAGCGCAGCCAGATTGAAGTCGATGCCGATGCCGAAGGTCTGCTGCAGCCAGGGCAGGAAGCGGGTCCGCAGCAGGTCGAAGGCCGCCGGCACGCGCTGGCTCAATTCGGCGAACTGTCCCTGGAACAAGGGCAGCGCCACCAGCAACAGGGCCAACACCCCCAGCCCTGCCAGCACGATGACGACGACCGTACCGGTCGTGCGCGACAGTCCGCGTGTTTCCAGCCGGTCGACCAGCGGGTCGAAGATGTAGGCCAGCAAGGCGCCCGCGAGGAACGGCGTCAGGATGGGTCCCAACAGGTAGACCAGTCCGCCCGAGACGAGCAATACCGCGAAGGCAAGCCAGGGAGTGTTGCCGGGGAAGCCCGGGCGTCGGATCGTGTGCATAGGCGGTAAAATAGCGCACTTTTTGATTCTGGAGCCGGGCGTGTCTTCCATTTCCTATAAAGATGCCGGCGTCGATATCGACGCCGGCGATGCACTGGTCGAGCGCATCAAGCCGCTGGCCAAACGCACCATGCGTCCCGAAGTGCTGGCCGGCATCGGCGGCTTCGGCGCACTGATCGAGATTTCCAAGAAATACCAGGAGCCGGTGCTGGTCTCCGGCACCGACGGCGTCGGCACCAAACTGAAGCTGGCGTTCGAACTCAACCGCCACGATACCGTCGGCATCGACCTCGTCGCCATGAGCGTCAACGACATCCTGGTGCAGGGCGCCGAGCCGCTGTTCTTCCTCGACTACTTTGCCACCGGCAAGCTTTCGCTCGACACCGCCGAAGCGGTGATCGCCGGCATCGCCACCGGCTGCGAGCAGGCCGGCTGTGCGTTGATCGGCGGCGAGACCGCCGAGATGCCCGGCATGTACGCGGAAGGCGAATACGACCTTGCCGGTTTCGCAGTCGGTGTGGTCGAAAAGTCGAAAGTGATCGGCGGCCAATCCATCGTGCCGGGCGACGTCGTTCTGGGCCTTGCGTCCAGCGGCGCGCATTCCAACGGCTACTCGCTGATCCGCAAGCTGATCGACATCAGCCACATCGGGTTGAAATCGGACTTCCACGGACGTCCCTTTGCCGATGCGGTGATGGCGCCGACGCGAATCTACGTGAAGCCCTTGCTGGCGCTGATGGCGAAGCTCGACGTCAAGGGCATGGCCCACATCACCGGCGGCGGCATCACCGGCAACCTGCCGCGCTGCCTGCCGGAGGGGGTGGCGGCAAAGCTGGATCAGGCAAGTTGGACGCGGCCCCCGCTGTTCGACTGGCTGCAGCAGGCCGGCAACGTCGAGCCGGCCGAAATGCTGCGCACCTTCAACTGCGGTATCGGCCTGTGTGTGGTCGTTGCCGCATCTGATGCCGCCGCCGCGATGGCGCATTTGCAGGCCAGTGGCGAAACCGTGTGGCAGATCGGCGAAATCGTCGCGCGTCCTGATGGCGCGGAGCAGGTGATCTATTCGTGACCTGCCGCGTCGTCGTGCTGCTGTCCGGGCGCGGCAGCAACTTTCAGGCAATGATCGAGGCGCAGCTACCGATCGACATCGCGGCCGTCATCAGCAACCGGCCGCAGGCGGCAGGGCTGGCATATGCCCGTTCGCAAGGCATCCCCACGGTCGCGCTCGATCATACGCAGTACCCGGACCGTGCGGCCTTCGACGCCTTGCTGGCCGATGAAATCGAGCGCCATCGACCCGACCTGGTGGTGCTGGCCGGCTACATGCGCATCCTCAGCCCGGCTTTCATCGCGCGTTTCGAGGGCCGACTGCTGAATATCCATCCGTCGCTGCTGCCCATGTTTCCGGGGCTGAAGACGCACGAGCGCGCGCTCGCCGAAGGCGTGAAAATCCACGGCTGCACGGTGCATTTCGTCACCGCCGACCTGGACCATGGTCCCATCGTCATCCAGGCGGCCGTACCGGTGCGCGCGGACGACACGCCGGACACGCTGGCGGCGCGGGTGCTGGCACAGGAGCATCGCATCTATCCCCAGGCCATCCGCTGGTTTGCCGAGGGCCGGCTGATCAATGTGCATGGTCACGTAAACTTGAAGGACGATTTGGCGTCACAGTCTGTGTTATCACCCGGGACGTGACCATGCTCAAGACCCTCCTGCTCGCTGCCGCGCTGGTTGCGGGATCTGCCCAGGCGGCAGGCCCGTCCCAGATGAACGTGGTGTACGATCTCTACCGCAACGGTATCAAGCTCGGCCAGGTGACCGATACCTTCACCCGCAACGGCACCCGCTATGTACTGACCAGCGAAACCCGCGCCAGCGGCCCGCTCCAAATGCTGTGGCCGGGCAATATCCACCTGGAAAGCACGGGGGTGGTGACGCCGAAAGGCCTGCGGCCCATGCAGTTCCAGCACGCCCGCAGCGACGCCCCCAACAAGCTGGCGACGGCCCGGCTCGACTGGAAACAGCGCAATATCACGTACCAGTACAAAGGCGAGTCGCGGCGGGTGGAGGGCTTGCAGGACGGAGCGCAGGATCAGTTGTCCCAGCTGTATCAGTTCATGTTCGCGCCCGGCCTGCCTGCCGATTACATCCTGCAGGTCGTGAGCGGACGCGATCTCAACGACTACCACTATATGCGCAGCGATGGCGGGTCCATCCGGACGCCGCTGGGCGCGATGGCGACCCAGCAGTATCAACGCATCACGCAGAAACCCGACGAAAAGTCCATCACGGTGTGGGTGGCGCCGGCACGCAACAATCTGCCGGTGCAAATCCGCGTCAGCGAGGACGGCGTCACGATCGAACAGCGTCTGGTACGCGCCAGCGTCAAAGGCTGAGCGGGTGGGGCGCCGCGTTCGCCTGTGGTGGTGGGCGCTGGCCATCTCGCTGCTGTTGCATGGCGGCCTGTTGGGCGGACTGGAATGGCGACTTCCGCACGAGTCTGCGCCTCCCGGGCCGGCGGCGATCGACGTGGAGTTGGTTTCGACCCCGGCGCCGGTCGTTGCAGCCGTTTCGCCTTCCCCTCGCCCCCGGCCTGTGCATAAACCGGCAGTCCCCCGGCCGGCTGCACCGCCTCCTTCGCCGCTTCCCGTAGCGCCCCCGCCCGAACCGCCTGCCGAGGCGGCTGCACCTGAAGCGCCCGCCGCTTCCGTCGTGGCCGACACCGCGCCCGCTTTCACGGCGCAGCCCACGGTCCCGGCTCCGCCACCTGTCGAATCCGCGGTTGCGCCGCCAGTTCCTCTGAACCCCTTGCCGCCGCGCATCGACCTGCGGTTCGAGGTGCGCTACGGGCTGGCATCGGGCGAGCAGACCCTGGTGTGGGTGAACGACGGGGCGCACTACACGCTGACCAGCGTGGTGGGGGCGACCGGCCTGACCGGTCTGTTCTACCGGGGGCGCTTCGTGCAGACCAGCCGCGGCCGGATCACGCCGCACGGTTTGCAGCCCAGGGAGTTCTGGGATCAACGCGGCGACAAATACAGCAGCGCGCGTTTCGACTCCACGCAGGGACAGCTCACGCTGATGCCGGGGAAGGGGACGCCGCGCCACTTTGCCTATCAGGGCGAAGTACAGGATGTCTTGAGCCTGTTCTTCCAGTTTGCGCTGACGGCGCCGCCGCCGGACGGACAACGGCTGACTTACCAGGTGTTCAACGGCAAGAAACTGCGCGACTACACCTACGAAGTGCGCGGCGAGGACAGGCTGGATACTGCGCTGGGTACGTTGCGTACGCTGCATATTACGCGGGTGGCCGATGACGACGGCCGTTTCGAGGCCTGGCTGGCGATCGATCGCCACTACCTGCCGGTGCGCGTGCTGCGTAGCGACGACGCGGGCCGCGAGATGGAGCTCCGGGTGCGATCGATCGCACCCTAGCACGCCCTATTTCGGCAAGCCGTCCACCCGCATGCGCGGCGTGATCCCGCGCTTCTGGAATTCGCCCTGCCACACTTCCAGCGCATAGCGCACGTCGACGCTCGGGCAGTGCCGTGTCTCGGTGCGCGGCTGCATGTCGGCGAGGCTGGCGATGCGGCCCGTCGCGTCGATGAAGGCGATCGACAGCGGCAGCGGCGTGTCGCGCATCCAGAAGCAATAGCGTCCCGGCCGTTCGAATACGAATAGCATGCCGTTATCGGCGGGCAGGTAGGAACGCCCGGTCAGGCCCTGCGCACGCTCGCGTGGCGTGTCTGCGATTTCGATCTGGAAGGCGTGCGGGCCGATGTGCAGGGTCGGCTGCGCCGCTTCCACGGCAGGCGCGCCGCCGGCGAGCAGCAGCGCAAGCGCTTGAAGGAGGCGGGGGCCAGTGAGTGCGCTACAGCGCATCGCGCATCTGTTCGGCCAACTGCAGCGCGGCGCCCGCATCGGCATCCAGTACGTTGAAATGGCCCATTTTGCGTCCCGGCCGAGCGGTCTGCTTGCCGTACAGGTGCAGCTTGATGTTCGGGTATGCCAACAGCGTGTTCCAGTGCGGCCCGCCGCCCTGCCAGCGGTCGCCGAGGATGTTGACCATCGCCACCGGCGACAGCAGTCGGGTGTCGCCCAGCGGCAGGCCGCACAGGGCGCGCACCTGCTGCTCGAACTGGTCGGTGACGCAGGCGTCGAGGGTGTAGTGGCCCGAGTTGTGCGGGCGTGGTGCGATTTCGTTGACCATCAGGCGGCCGTCGGCGACGAAGAACTCGACCGCCATCACGCCGACGTAGCCGAGCTTGTCGGCCACGTCGCGCGCCATCTCGCACGCCCGATGCGCCAGACTTTCCGGCACGCGGGCGGGGACGATGGAGACGTCGAGAATGCCGTTCTCGTGGCGGTTTTCGGCCACCGGGAACAGTGCGCATTCGCCGGCATCGCTGCGGGCGAGTACCACCGACACCTCGCGTTCCAGCTTGACGAAGCCTTCCAGCACGCAGGGCTGGCCGTCGAATTCGCGGAACGCGGCGCGCGCTTCCTCGCGCGTGTTGACGCGGGCCTGGCCCTTGCCGTCGTAGCCAAAGCGCGCGACCTTGAGCAGTGCGGGCGCCCCCACGTCGGCCATGCCGGCATCGAGGTCCCCCTCGCTGTAGACCAGCGCGAACGGCGCGGTGGCGAAGCCGTTCTGGGCGAGCCAGGATTTCTCGTGGCTGCGGTCCTGCACGATGGCGACGGCGTCGGCGCCGGGCGATACCCGGCAATGATTCGCCAGTTCGATCAGGCTCGCGGCGGGGACATTCTCGAATTCTGTGGTGACGGCGGCGCAGGCTTCGCCAAGCCGCTTCAACGCCTCATGGTCGGCATAGTCCGCCTGTAGGTGCGCATCAGCCATCTGTCCAGCGGGGCTGGCAGCATCGGGGTCGAGCACCATGACCCTGTAGCCCATGGTGCGCGCGGCGATGGTAAACATGCGGCCGAGCTGGCCGCCGCCGAGGATGCCGAGCGTCGCGCCGGGCAGGATGGGCAGCGGTTTACTCGACATCGGGCAGGTCCATCGCCAGCACCGTGTCCGACTGGCTACGGCGGAATTCGTTGAGCCGGGTCGCCAGGGCGTCGTCGTAACGGGCGATCAGCGAGGCGGCAAACAGCGCCGCGTTGGCCGCGCCCGCCTCGCCGATGGCGAAGGTGGCGACCGGAATGCCTTTCGGCATTTGTACGATGGACAGCAGCGAATCCATGCCCTTGAGGTATTTCGACGGCACCGGCACGCCCAGCACCGGGACGATGGTCTTGGATGCGATCATGCCAGGCAGATGGGCCGCGCCGCCCGCCCCGGCGATGATGGCCTTGAGCCCGCGCGCCTCGGCGCTGGCGGCATACTCGAACAGCAGATCCGGCGTGCGGTGCGCGGACACCACCTTGGCTTCGAAGTGGATGCCCAATTGCTTCAGCAGCATCGCCGCATGTTTCATGACTTCCCAATCGCTGGAAGACCCCATCACCACACCCACCTGAGGCGCGTTCATCATGCTGACCCTTGCAATGCGAAAGGCCGCATTTTAACAGCCTGACGGCGTGCGGATTCCCTACAATGGCGCCGTGCGATTCCGGACGTCGATCATGCCCGCCTCCCTGCAAACCCTGATCCTGCTCACCTTTTCCAATGTCTTCATGACCTTCGCCTGGTATGCGCACCTGAAGGACATGAACAACAAGCCCTGGATGATCGCCGCGTTTGCCAGTTGGGGCATCGCCTTGTTCGAATATCTGCTGCAGGTGCCGGCCAACCGTATCGGCTACACCGTGATGAGCCTGCCGCAGCTGAAGATCATGCAGGAGGTGATTGCGCTGGGGGTATTCATGCCGTTCGCCGTGCTGTACATGAAAGTGGAACTGAAGTGGGATTTCCTGTGGGCGGCACTGTGCCTGGTGGGGGCGGTGTACTTCATGTTCCGCAGCCATCCCTGAGCAGCCGTAAAAAAAGCCCCGCAGGGCGGGGCTTTTGACGGGCTGACGAGAACTTAAACGCAGCCGGTCGGCTTCGGGGTGCCGGCGTAGCGGCCAGCCTGTTTGGCGGGGCCGAACGGGAACAGATCGAACAGGAATTTCTTCTCGCCCCATTCCGGGCCGAATTCTTCCTTCAGGCCTTTCTGCAGAAAGCGCAGGTTGGGTGCGGTGCCGTTCTGGGAGAAGAATTCGCGCATGTAGTGGATGATCTTCCAGTGGTCTTCGCCCAGTTCCAGCTTGTCTTCCTTGGCCAGTTCGACAGCCAGCTCCTCGGACCAGTCTTCCAGGTTGACCAGATAGCCTTCGGGATCGGTCTCGACCATTTTGCCGTTGATTTCGCGTTCCATGATGCAGTCCTTGCCGTAAATAATTAATTGCGATGACGCACAATAGAATAACCAAGCAAATTAGTCAACTACTCACTTCGAAGAGAGGGTTATTTGCGCGCGATCTTCCCGCCGGCCACCTTGTATGCCTCGAGGCCTCCCTCGATGAAGCGTGCCTTGACGCCTGCAGCCTGCAGCCGGTCGACCACGCTGTTCGACACCGTGCCGCCGCGCACGCAGTAGATCACCACGTCCTGCGTGAGCGGCAGGGCGCCGATCCAGGCGTCGATCTTGTCCGGATTTTTCCACAGCGCACCCGGGATGATCTCGTTTGACGCGGCGTAATCGGCCTCGCGCCGCACGTCGAACACCAGCGTGTTGTCGGGATTAACCTTGGCAGGCTGGAGGGTGCGCGGCAGGTCCGGGCATTTGTCGGTCGGACTGCCGCATCCACAGCGTTTCAGGGCATACGACTCCACACGCACTTCAGTGCGTAGTGGATCGGAGTCCTTTAGGGGTTGAGCAACGGGTTCCATACGATCCTCACATGAAAAACGAATAAGCCAGCCCGAGCAGGGCGCACACGCCGATCACCGCCATGATGTCGGCCTTGTATCGCGACAATGCGATGAACGCGGCCACGGCGACGATGACGGGGAGTCCGTCGAAACCGCCGGCGAACGGCACGTCTGCCGTGGCGTGCGGCCAGAAGGCATGCCAGGCGAAGAATACCGCGAGGTTGAGGATGACGCCCACTACGGCCGCGGTGATGCCGGTGAGCGGCGCGGTGAAGGCCAGTTCGCCACGGGTGGCTTCGACCAGTGGGCCGCCCACCAGGATGAACAGGAAGGACGGCAGGAAAGTGAAGAAAGTTGCGACCGCTGCACCTGCCAGTCCGGCCGCGACCGGGTTGCCGACGACCTGTCCGGAGACGCCGCCGAGATAACCGATCCAGGTGACGATCATGATCAGCGGGCCGGGCGTGGTCTCGCCCAGTGCCAGGCCATCCATCATTTGCGGGCCGGTGAGCCAGTGGAAATGCTCGACCCCGCCCTGGTAGACGTAGGGCAGCACCGCATACGCGCCGCCGATGGTGAGGAAGGCCGCCTTGGTGAAGAACGCGCCCATGGCCTGGAGAGCGGGCATGCCCAGGAGTGTGCCCATCGCACCCAGCCAGATCAGCACGAAGGCAGCGAGTGTGAGCGCGAATCTGCGCCAACTGAAGCGCGCGTGTGCCGGCGGCGGGGTGTCGTCGTCGATGATTGCCGGGCCGGCCTGTGCGTGGCGGGTGCCGTGGCCGCCGCCTGTCCTGAACTTGTGTGGCGCGAGTTTGCCGCCCAGGGCGCCGAGCAAGCCGGCGGCCAGCACGATCCACGGGAATGCGACGTTGAAAACGAAAATGCCGACGAACGCCAGCGCCGCCATGCCCCACAGTACGTCGTTCCTCAGGGCGCGGCTGCCGATGCGCCACGCGGCGAAGAGGATGATCGCCACCACCGCGGGCCGGATGCCGTAGAACACCCCCTGTACCAGCGGTAGCGTGCCGTAGGCGAGATACAGGCCGGCGAGCCCCGACAGCAGCAGAAAGGACGGCAGAAAGAACAACACGCCCGCGATCACGCCGCCGCGGATGCCGTGCATCAGCCAGCTGATGTAGATCGCCAGTTGGGTCGCCTCGGGTCCGGGCAGCAGCATGCAGTAGTTGAGGGCGTGCAGATAGCGTTGCTCGGAAATCCAGCGGCGCTTGTCCACCAGTTCGTGGTGCATGATCGCAATCTGCCCGGCGGGACCACCGAAGCTGATGAAACCGAGTTTGAGCCAGTATTTGAAGGATGTGCCCAGGGTGACGGGCGCGGGTGCGGCGGCGGGGTCGGTGTCCACGGTTGAATCTCCAAGTCGTATGGATCGAGAGAAAACCAGGCTTGGACGGGACACCGTCTTGTGAGCATCGTGCTCAGACATCGGGGGCTGGCGCCCCGATGCGGCAATTCTAGCGCGTCGGGGCGCCGTGCGGCTAGGAAGGCAGTGCTTTTGCCGCTGCGTGTCCCGGGCCCAGCACGAAGGCCTTGAATGCCTGTGTCACGGGCGACAGCCGTTTGTCAGTGCGGTGCACGATGTACCAGTGGCGCATGATGGGGAAGTCTTCGACCTTGAGCACCGCCAGCCGCTTGAGCGCCAGTTCCTGTTCCAGCGTCTGCAGCGAGAGGATGCCGAGGCCTAACCCGGCCTGCACCGCCTGCTTGATCGCCTCGTTGCTGCTCATTTCCATGCTGGTGCGCAGTTCCAGGCCCTTGTCGTCGAAAAAGCGCTCCATGGCGCCGCGGGTGCCGGAGCCGGATTCCCTCACTAGAAAAGGTTCGGAGGCCAGGTCGCGGATGGACACCTTTTTCCTGCGGGCGAGGAGGTGGTCGGGTGGGGCAATCACGACTAGCGGATTGTCCAGGAAGCGCGTGGCCTCCAGATCCAGGCCGTCCGGCACCTGACCCATGATGGCGAGATCGATGCGGTTCGCCGCCAGCTGCCCCAGCACCGATTCGCGGTTGGATACGTCAAGGTGGATGGCGACCTTGGGGTGCTTGCCGCGGAATCGCGCCAGGATGTCGGTGGCGACGGCACTGACGGTCGTGGTCACGGCGATGTTGAGCTGACCGCTGTCCATGCCGCGCAGCTGGGCGAGATTGGCCTGCAGATCGTCCAGGCGCGCCGTGATGGCCCGACTGGCGTACAGCACTTCGCGCCCGGCTTCGGTCAGGAAGATCTTCTTGCCCAACTGTTCGGTGAGCGGCAGGCCGAGGATGACCTCCATCCCCTTGACCTGCATGGAAACGGCGGGCTGAGATAGATGCAGCTCCTCGGCCGCCCGCGAAAACGACAGGTGACGGGCGACTGCTTCAAATACCCTGAATTGGCGAAGTGTCAGGCGACGCATTGATGTATAAGAATAATGATATGGTTTTTATCATAACAATTGAATTTTAATTATATAAGCCCCTGCGTATAGTCCACCCCTGTCGTGTCCGGGGGCATTGCTCCTGACGCTTTGTTTATTTACTGCAGGAGCCAAGCAATGGATCAATCCGCACGTTACGCCGACCTCAGCCTGAAAGAGGAAGATCTGATCAAGGGTGGCAAGCACATCCTCGTCGCCTACAAGATGAAGCCGAAGGCCGGCCATGGCTACCTGGAAGCGGCTGCCCACTTCGCCGCCGAGTCCTCCACCGGCACCAACGTCGAAGTCTCCACCACCGACGACTCCACCAAGGGTGTCGACGCGCTGGTGTACCTCATCGACGAAGCCACCGAAGACATGCGGATCGCCTACCCGATCGACCTGTTCGACCGCAACGTCATCGACGGCCGCATGATGATCGTGTCCTTCCTGACCTGCGCAATCGGCAACAACCAGGGCATGGGCGACATCGAACACGCCAAGATGATCGACTTCTACGTGCCGGATCGCGCCATCCAGCTGTTCGACGGCCCGGCCAAGGACATCTCCGACCTGTGGCGCATCCTCGGTCGCCCGGTCGAGAACGGCGGCTACATCGCCGGCACCATCATCAAGCCGAAGCTGGGCCTGCGTCCCGAACCCTTCGCCAAGGCTGCCTACCAGTTCTGGCTGGGCGGCGACTTCATCAAGAACGACGAACCCCAGGGCAACCAGGTGTTCTGCCCGCTGAAGAAAGTGTTGCCGCTGGTGTACGACTCGTTGAAGCGTGCGCAGGATGAAACCGGCCAGGCCAAGCTGTTCTCGATGAACATCACCGCCGACGACCATTATGAAATGTGCGCCCGCGCCGACTACGCGCTGGAAACCTTCGGCTCCGACGCCGACAAGCTGGCCTTCCTGGTCGACGGTTTCGTCGGCGGCCCGGGCATGATCACCACCGCCCGCCGTCAGTACCCCAGCCAGTACCTGCACTACCACCGCGCCGGTCACGGCATGATCACCTCGCCTTCCGCCAAGCGCGGCTACACCGCGTTCGTGCTGGCCAAGATCTCGCGTCTGCAGGGAGCGTCCGGCATCCACGTCGGCACCATGGGCTACGGCAAGATGGAAGGCGAAGGCGACGACCGCAACATCGCCTACATGATCGAGCGTGACGAAGCGCAAGGCCCGGTCTACTTCCAGAAATGGTTCGGCATGAAGCCCACCACGCCGATCATCTCCGGCGGCATGAACGCGCTGCGTCTGCCCGGCTTCTTCGAGAACCTCGGCCACGGCAACGTCATCAACACCGCTGGCGGCGGCTCCTACGGCCACATCGACAGCCCGGCTGCCGGCGCGATCTCGCTGCGTCAGTCCTACGAGTGCTGGATGGCCAAAGCCGACCCGATCGAGTGGGCGAAAACGCACAAGGAATTCGCCCGCGCGTTCGAGTCCTTCCCGAAAGACGCCGACATGCTGTACCCCGGCTGGCGCGAGAAGCTGGGCGTGCACAAGTAATCAAGCACGACATTGATGCAAGCGAGAAACGCCTCCGGTTCGCTGGAGGCGTTTTTCTTCCGGGACAGGAAACCTTTCTCGTCTCACGGACAAGGAGCAAATCATGATCGACAAAGACCAGTACAAGGTTGAGCAGAAACCCTTCTACCAGCAGCAGAAGAACGAAGTCGCGCTGTACGAGGCTGCCTACCGCAACCGCCTGCCGGTGATGGTGAAAGGCCCCACCGGCTGCGGCAAGTCGCGCTTCATCGAATACATGGCGTGGAAGCTCAATAAGCCGCTCATCACCGTGGCCTGCAACGAGGACATGACCGCATCCGACCTGGTTGGGCGTTATTTGCTGGAAGCCAACGGCACCCGCTGGCTCGACGGCCCGCTCACCACCGCCGCGCGCATCGGCGCCATCTGCTATCTGGATGAAATCGTCGAAGCGCGCCAGGACACCACCGTGGTGATCCATCCGCTCACCGACCACCGCCGCACCCTGCCGCTCGACAAGAAGGGCGAGCTGATCCACGCGCATCCCGATTTCCAGCTGGTGATTTCCTACAACCCCGGCTACCAGACGCTGATGAAGGATCTCAAGCAGTCGACCAAGCAGCGCTTCACCGCCTTCGATTTCGACTACCCCGATGCCGCGCTGGAAGCGCAGATCGTGGCGAAGGAGACCGGCATGGACGAAGTGGTGGCGGCACAGCTGGTGAAGATCGGCGGCGTCGCCCGCAGCCTCAAAGGGCATGGTCTCGATGAAGGCATTTCGACGCGCCTCCTGGTGTACGCGGCGACGCTGATCAAGGACGGCGTGGAGCCGCGCGACGCCTGCCGCATGGCGCTGGTGCGCCCGATCACCGACGACGCCGACATCCGCGAAACGCTCGACCACGCCATTGACGCGACCTTCGCTTAAGTCCCCAACGTGAGCATCGAAACCGAATACCAGCATCCCCTCATGGCTGCTTACTGGAAGCAACTCGACACCCGCTTTCCGCAGGTGGAGGAGGTGTTCGAGGACTGCATGGCGGAAGCTCTGTCGGTGCTCACGCCCGAGGGCCGCGACGCCTACCTGGAAGCGGGCCGGGTCATCGGCAAGCTCGGGCGCGGCGCGGAACCGATGCTGGCGTTCATGGAAGAGTGGCCGTCCACCGCCAAGGCGGTCGGCGAATCCGCCTTGCCGGCGGTGATGGCGCTGATCCAGCGCATGCAGAAGTCGCCCAACGGCCGTGCCATCGCGCCTTTTTTGCAGACACTGGCACCGGTGGCGCGGCGGCTGCAGTCGCAGGAACTGTTGCAGCACTACCTCGACATCACGCTCGATTTCATGGAGCGCACCACCGGCTCCATCCACGGCCACCACACCACCTTCCCCAGCCCCGGCCTGCCGGAATTCTTCGCGCAGGCGCCGGCCCTGCTCAGCCAGCTCACGCTGGCCGGCCTGAAGAACTGGGTCGAATACGGCATCCGCAACTATCGCAGTCACCCCGAGCGGCAGAAGGACTACTTCAGCCTGCAGTCGGCCGACAGCCGCGCGGTGCTGCAGCGCGAGCGCCACGGGACCTTGCTGGTCGACGTCGAGCGCAAGCTCGATCTCTACCTGCGCGGCCTGTGGCAGGACAGCGACCAGCTGGTGCCGTACTCGACCGCGTTCGACGAGCTCCGCAAGCCGGTGCCGTACTACGACAAGCTCGGCATCCGCCTGCCCGACGTGTACGACGATGCAGGCGACATCTCCGGCCTCGACCGTTACCGTGCCACGCTCGCCCACATCGTCGGCCACCGCCGCTGGTCCGAAGCGCAGGTCGCCGACAACTGGAGCCCGTTCCAGCGCATGGCGGTCGAGTTCTTCGAGGACTGCCGCATCGAGACGCTGCTGATCCGCGAATACCCCGGCCTGCGCCGCCTGTTTCTTGCGCTGCATCCCCAGCCCTTGGAGACCGCCTGCGACCCGGAAACCACGTCCTGCCTGCGCCACCGCATGGCGATGCTGTCGCGCGCGCTGCTCGATCCGGAGCACGGCTACACCGACACCGACCTCAATGATTATGTCGCCCGCTTTCACGCCATCATGGACAAGGGTGACTCCAGCACGAAGGACATCGCCGCGCTGGCGCTGTCCTACGTTGCCAAGACCCGTCGCCAGAGCGACCAGTTCGCCCGCGTGCATTTCGACGACACGGTGGTCGACTACCGTGACGACAACCGCCAGCTGTGGAAATTCATCGAGGCAGGCGACGAGGAAGAAGCCTTCGACCAGGAACGCAAGATCGAGCCGGGCGAGGAAATCCGCGGCCTGCCGCCACGCCACTATCCCGAGTGGGACTACGGCAGCCAGACCTACCGCCCCGACTGGGCCAGCGTTTACGAGGCGCTGCATCCCAGCGGCAACGCGGCCGACATCGACCGCCTGCTCGCCAAGCACAGCGCGCTCGCCAAGCGGCTGAAGAAGATGCTCGACCTCTTGAAGCCGCAGGACAAGGTGCGCATCCGTTACCAGGAGGAGGGCAGCGAACTCGACCTCGACGTCGCGATCCGTTCGCTGATCGACTTCAAGGGCGGCGCCACCCCTGACCCGCGCATCAACATGAGTCACCGCACCGACGGCCGCGATATCGCCGTGATGCTGCTGCTCGATCTGTCGGAGTCGCTCAACGACAAGGCGGCGGGCTCCGACCAGACCATTCTCGAACTCTCACAGGAAGCCGTCTCGCTGCTGGCCTGGGCGATCGAGAAACTCGGCGACCCGTTCGCCATCGCCGGCTTCCATTCCAACACCCGTCACGACGTGCGCTACCTGCACATCAAGGGCTACGGCGAACACTTCAACGACGACGTGAAAGCGCGCCTGGCCGCGATGGAGGCGGGCTATTCCACCCGCATGGGCGCCGCGATGCGCCACGCCGCGCATTACCTCGGCGCGCGCCAGGCCGACAAAAAACTCATGCTCATCCTCACCGACGGCAAGCCGTCCGACGTGGATGCCCACGACGAGCGCCTGCTTATCGAGGACGCGCGGCAGGCAGTGAAGGAACTCGACCAGGACGGCATCTTCGCCTACTGCATCAGCCTCGATCCCAAGGCCGACGAATACGTCGGCGATATCTTCGGTCGCCGGTTCACCGTCATCGACCACGTCGAGCGCCTGCCGGAACGGCTGCCGCAGTTGTTCATGGCACTCACCAAATAAACCGGCTCAAGCTGGCAACCTCATACCCGTGCTTCATGAAAATCAGCCGCCCGGACCATGTCAGGTTCCGCGCGTCGTCATACGTGAGCGGGCCATGAACTCGCATAGATCAGGCAGCGGCTGCAGACCGAATCGTTTGGACTGGATACTCATCGTTGTCTTAAGTGAGCGTTACCTGGTGGCCCACATATCGATGCACGAACGGCTTTATACAGGCTGGACGTCGGCCTGGCGGAACGTGCCCTTGCCGTCGCGTTTCGCGGCGTAAAGTGCCGCGTCGGCTTTCTTCAGCAAGGCATCCAGCGTATCGCCGTCCTCGCAGCACATGGCGATTCCCACGGATGCGCCGATGTGCGCGCTGGCCCCGCCCGTCAGCGGGATAGGTTGCCGCAGGTTGTCCACCACGCGGCGTGCCACCTCGCGCGCGGCCTCCGCATCGTCGACCTGGACCAGCACGATCACGAACTCGTCTCCGCCAAAGCGGGCGATCACGTCCGCCTCGCGGAGCAACTGCTTCATCCGCTGGGCTGCTGTCACGAGCACCGTATCACCTGCTGCATGCCCGTGCTGATCGTTGACGGCCTTGAAGTTGTCCAGATCGACAGCCAGCACCGCCATCTGCGTTCGCGCGCGTCGCGCGCCGGCGATCATGTGCCGCGTGTTTTCCTGCAGGAAGCGCCGGTTGGCAAGCCCCGTCAACGGGTCGCGCAGGCTGAGCTGCCGGATCGTCTGCTCGGCATGAATGCCGGCCCGGATCAGGCGGACGGTTTCCCGGTACAGCCCGAACAATGCCAGGCCTGTCCATAATCCGGCGATTCCCAGCAGCGCCGACGACAGGCTTTCGCCGTGGACGCGTGCCGCCTCGCGCGTTTCCAGCTGATTCAGCTCCTCCCGTTCGGCTTCGATCAGGATGCGGTGGATCTGTTCGATGGCGGATTTGTCGAACCCGCCCAACTCTTGTCCGGACGCCGTAGTGGCACCTCCCACCGCGCCTTGCTGCAGCGCGCTGAACCCGGTTTCCAGGGCGGCCTGCAGGGCCGGCAAGGGGGCCAGGCGGGCCGCCTGGGAGCCGTCGTTGCCGATCAGGGCGATCAGTTGTCCGGCACTGGGGCACGATGATGGGCGACAGATCAGGCTGGGGTCGAGATCGGTGCGGTTCTGCGAGTCGGCGTACTGGCGGACCGCATTGTCCAGGTTGAGCAGGTAGGTGCGCAGCGCGTTGATGTAGGCGATGACCTGCCGTGTATGCTCCACCGAGTGGACAGCCTCGGCCGAACGCTGGTATTGATAGAACATCATGGCGAACAGAATCGTGATGATGAGCGCGAAGATCAGCAGGCCCTTCTGGAGCACCTGCCTGAAACCGGCAAAGACGGACCCCTCGATATCGGCGAGCGCGGGCAGCGTACCCGAATTCATTCCCAGTACTGTGGCGAGGCGGGACATCAGGGCATTCTTGTTTCGGCGCATGAAAGAAAATCCGGGCAGGGGTGCCCATTGGGGTAGTAAGACAATAGAAAGTTCTCAGGTAATGGCCTGAATACTAGCGGGCCATCGAGCCAGATCAACAGGGATTCACACGCACCGGAGCCTGTCCGCACGACATGACCAAGGAAACCATGTCCCCGGATGCGCAGTCGAAAGAAAGCCGACCCCCCAAGGGCTATGGTCAGGGATAGGATGCAGCCGTGGTATCCCGGCATGCGCGTGCCGGCCAGGCATTCGACCCGGCCGGTCTTCCGAATCGAGGCAAAGGAGGTGCACCATGAATCGTCTTGTTGCTGCAGTCATCGCATCCATCCTGGGTATTGCGTGGGTGGGGTGTTCGTACGCGTCGCCCGCCGCACCTTTGCCCGACCCGGTCGTCGACACCTCGCCCGCCGGTGCGAGCGGCATGCAGACGGCCGTGCTGGCCGGCGGATGCTTCTGGGGAATGGAGGGGGTGTTCGAGCATGTCAAGGGCGTTACCCGGGTGGTGTCGGGCTACGCCGGCGGCAATGCGGATACGGCCACATATGGCCAGGTGAGTAGCGGCCGGACCGGCCATGCCGAATCGGTGCACATTTTCTACGACCCGGCGCGCATCAGCTACGGGCAGCTACTGAAGGTGTTCTTTTCCGTCGCGCACGATCCGACGGAACTGAACCGGCAGGGGCCGGATGCCGGCACGCAATACCGCTCGGCGATCTTCTATGCCAACGCCGACCAGAAGCGCGTGGCCGACGGCTACATCGCCCAGCTCCAGGCGGCGGGCGTGTTCAGGCGCCCCGTCGTCACCCAGGTCGTGCCGCTGAAAGGTTTCTATGATGCGGAGGCCTACCATCAGAATTATCTGGACCGCCATCCCAACCAGCCGTATATCGTCATCAACGACTTGCCGAAGATCGCCGCGCTGCGACAACAGTTCCCGGCCTGGTATGTGGACAGATAGACCGGTGCGAACCGGCTCGTACGAGGTGAATCATCATGGACAGACGGACATTCATCAAACTGACGGCCAGCACGCCGGCGCTCATGCAGTTCGCCCTGCCCGGGCCGGCCTGGGCGGCAGAACGCATCGAAAGGCTGGTTCTCGGCAACGCCGAGTGGAAGCGGCGGCTTACTCCGGAACAGTACGACATCCTGCGCGAGGCGGGGACCGAGCGGCCCTTCAGCAGTCCGCTCGATCACGAAACGCGCAGCGGCCTGTACGTGTGCCTGGCCTGCCGTCTGCCGCTGTTCCCCTCCCGGTTCAAATACGACAGCCGCACCGGCTGGCCCAGCTTCTACGATGTGCTTCCCGGCCACGTGGAAACCAAGACCGACCTGACCCTGCTGCTGCCGCGCACCGAGTATCACTGCGCACGCTGCGGCGGCCACCATGGCCATGTGTTCAAGGACGGGCCGAAGCCCACCGGCCTGCGCTACTGCAACAATGGCGCGGTACTGACGTTCATTCCCGACAAGGCATGACCGCGGCGGTCGTGCAGCATCCGGATCACGCCTGCCAAACCCCGTATCCAGCTTCGCGGAAATCGATCGCCAGCTCAACCTCCAGGGTGCGGGCATCCTCATACGACAGCGGGCCGTAGAGTTCATAAAGCTCAGGCAACAGGCGCAGACCGTATTCCTTGACGAATCGGTTGGACTGGATGCCGGCCTTGTGTTTGTCGAACCGCACGTCGGGGTCCAGGCCCGTCATCCCGACATAGAGACAGGGTTTGCCCATGACATAACCGGGGTTGGCTTTCTTGAACCGGCCTTCGTAAAGCACATCGCTCGACAGCTCGATCACATAGACGTGATAGTGGTTCCGGCGCACCATCGCCTCATTCGTCGCGTTCGAACATCGCGATCCGTTCGGTCTCCGCCACCCCATCCGCCACCCATTCCTGCAACGCCGGCAGCGCCCGTACCGCCGCCGCATAGGCGCGCGCCGCGCCGTCCAGCGCCACGCCATAGGTCTGGAAGCGCAGCACCACCGGCGCAACCATCGCATCGGCAATGCCAAAGCGCCCGAACAGGAAATCGCCGCCGCCGCCGAAGCGCGCGCGGCAATCCGTCCAGATCGCCAGGATGCGCTCGACATCCGCCAGGCATTCCGGCGTGCGCCCCTGGCCCGGGCGCCGTGCCCGGATGTTCATCGACATGTGCTCGCGCAGCGCGGAAAAGCCCGCGTGCATCTCCGCGCTCACCGCGCGCGCCACCGCCCGTGCCGCCGGCTCGACCGGCCACAGCTGCTTGTCCGGAAAACGCTCGGCGAGGTATTCGCAGATCGCCAGCGAATCCCACACCCGGAGGTCGCCGTCATGCAGCGCCGGCACCTTGCCCGAAGGCGACCAGATCGCCAGCGCTTCAGTCGACCCGGGTGCGTACAGCGGAATGCGCACCGCCTCGAAGGGAATGCCCGCGTGACGCAGCAGCAGCCAGGGCCGCAGCGACCAGGACGAGTAGTTCTTGTTGCCGATGACGAGGGTGAGGGAAGGCATGGCGGATCGATCCGGAATGAATGGGGATGAAGTGCAAGGCCATGCGGGCGATGCGTGGAATCGGCCGGGCTTTGCGCGCTTTTCGGTTGGACATTATCAGGCTGGGCCCATCGAATCGCCATCACGTTCGAGCGATGCGCGATCCCAGGCGCCCAGGTCGGCGGCGGCGTCATACGTCGTTTGCAGGAAGGCGAGCAGTGCATCGTCCGGCGCCACCGCCTGCCGCACGGCATCGTAGGGCAGGATGAACTCGCGAAGCTCGGTGCTGTAGAAGGCAGCGGCGGGTTCGACCTTCGCCTTGGCGTAGCCTGCAGGTTCGGGATAGGCATAGGAATAGAACGCCGCATAGGGAATCGGGCCGCCGCCGGGCCAGAACCCGCAGCTGCTGACTTCGTGCGAGTAGGCTTCCCGGGTCACCCAGTCCGGCAGGTTCGGAATGCCGCCGGGATGCCGCGGGGCCGGTCGTCCGGAGAATCGCGTCACGGCCAGGTCAGGTGCGCCCCAGAAGAAATGCACCGGGCTGCACTTGCCCATGAAGCGCGCGCGGAACTGCTTGAATACCCGGTCCGCCTGAACCAGGATCTGCCAGAATCGGGTGGCGAACTCGGGGTCGTAGGCACAGTGCGTTTCGTCCTGGTCGAAGGGTTGGGGGTCGGCGACTTCGCAAGGAAGGGGGTGGAGGTCCACATGAAGCTGGAGCGCATCCAGTTCGGCCATCAGGCGCGCATAGAACGCGGCCACCGATTGCGCCTGGAGCGGAAAGGACGCCATTCCGCCGTCGCTCGACTGTATCGTCAACCGATGCGCGATGAAGTCGAAATTGATCTGGAACGTCCGGGTGCCATATGGGATGGCGGTGGTGGTGAGGCCGCGTGCCGTCACATACAGCGTCACATGCCAGGCATGGTTGATCCATGGGCTTTGCACCAGCCGGATCTTGCCGACGATCTGGGTCCACAGGTGCACGGTCGCGTAGGTGTCGCGCCAGGCCTCAAGCGGCAGGCTGGGCCAGGGTTCCGTGCGAGACGCGGTCGGTCTGTCCATGATTCTCCCGTCGAACTTTACAAGCGCAAGCGGCAAACTATGATCCTAGTAGACTATGCGTCGCAGTGTGTGCACCGGAAGGCCCTCCGTCTGGCAGGCCCGGCACGGAACAAAGACCACGCGATGTTCTGACATTCAAGCAGGCAAATCAAGAAACCATGGTCATTCCCGATTCAATGCCGGCATTGCCGGATGAACAGCGCAGCTTTTGGATGAACGCCTACCTGAACGTTCGACTGCAGAGCGAAGCGCTGTGCGCACCGCTGACGCGCGAGGACCATGTGATCCAGACCGCCCCCGAGGCCAGCCCGGCCAAGTGGCATCTGGCGCATGTGAGCTGGTTCTTCGAGACCTTCCTGCTGAAGGCCTACCTGCCGGGCTATGCGGAATTCCATCCCCGGTTCGGCTATCTGTTCAATTCCTATTACGAGCAGATCGGAAAATTCCATCCCCGCCAGGAACGCGGATTTCTGTCGCGTCCGGGCGTCGACGACATCATCCGCTACCGGGCACACGTGGACGAACACATGCTGACGCTGCTGCAGCGTGCCGGCGACGACGTATGGCCGGCCCTGCAGCAGCGGCTCGAGATCGGCCTCAACCACGAACAGCAGCATCAGGAATTGCTGCTGACCGACATCAAGCTCAACTTCAGCGCCAACCCGTTGCGTCCCGCCTACCGCGGCGACCTGCCCGAAACCTCATCGGCTACTGCACCGACCCTGCACTGGATCGCGCTCCCCGGGGGCATCCACGAGATCGGCCATCCGGGCAGCGGCTTCGCCTACGACAACGAAAAGCCTCGCCACCGGGTCTATCTGAACGCGTTCCGCCTGGCCTCGCGCCCGGTGACCAACGGCGAGTTCCTGGCGTTCATGCAGGACGGCGGCTACGACAACCCCGCATTCTGGCTCTCCGACGGCTGGGCGACGTCGAGACGCCTGCACTGGTCGAGCCCGCTGTACTGGGAATCGCAAGACGGGGCATGGCAGCAATTCACGCTTGGCGGGATGCGCCCGCTGAACCTGGCGGAACCGGTCTGCCACGTCAGCTACTACGAAGCGGACGCCTATGCCGCCTGGGCGGGCAAACGGCTGCCCACGGAAGCCGAATGGGAAATCGCGGCGCGCGGAGTGGCCGTTGGCGGCAACCTGCGCGACAGCGGCAGGCTGCATCCGGCACCCGCACCGCCCGGGACCGGCCTGCTGCAGATGTACGGCGACGTGTGGGAGCATACCGCCTCGCCCTACCAAGCCTATCCGGGCTTTCGCCTGGCCGCCGGTGCGCTCGGCGAATACAACGGCAAGTTCATGTGCAGCCAGATGGTGTTGCGCGGCGGCGCCTGCGTCACCGCCGCCGATCATGTCCGCGCCAGCTACCGCAACTTCTTCTATCCCCACGAGCGCTGGCAGTTTCAGGGAATCCGGCTGGCGGAGGACGCATGATGGGAACGGCGCTTCCGAATTTCCACTTCCATGATCTGCATCCCGAGCCGGCGGATTTCCACTCGGACGTCATCGCCGGGCTGAGCCGGAAAACCCGGCGGCTGTCACCCAAATTCTTCTACGACGAACGCGGATCGCAGCTGTTCGATGCCATCACCCGGTTGCCGGAATACTACCCGACGCGTACTGAAATTGATCTGCTGCAGCGGCATGGCGAGGACATGGCCGAGATGCTGGGCAACGACGGCCTGCTGTTCGAGCTCGGCAGCGGCAGCGACACCAAGATACGCGTGCTGCTCGATGCGCTGCAACCCCAGACCTATGCGCCGATCGACATTTCGCGCGAGCCGCTCCGAATGTCGGCAGGGGCCATCGCCGAGGACCATCCGGAACTGCAGGTGCATGCGATCTGCACCGATTATTCGAAGCCGCTCGCGCTTCCCGGTGTCGTCGCGGCGAAGCAGCGGTCCGCCTTCTTCCCCGGTTCCAGCATCGGCAACTTCGACCCCGGCCAGGCCTGCGATCTGCTGCGGCGCATTGCCGGAATCATCGGTCCCGAGGGCCGGCTGCTGATCGGTGTCGACCTCAAGAAAGCCCCGTCGCGCCTGCATGCCGCCTACAACGACAGCGAGGGCGTCACCGCGCAGTTCAACCTGAACCTGCTGACGCGGATCAACCGTGAGCTGGATGCCGACTTCGACCTCGCGGCCTTCCGCCATGAAGCCTTCTACAACGCGCAACTGGGCAGGATCGAGATGCATCTGGTTGCCAGCGCGCCGCAGCGCGTCCGGATCGACGGCTGCTGCTTCGAATTCCAGGCCGGTGAAAGCATCCACACCGAGAATTCCTACAAGTTCAGCGTCGAGGAGTTCCAGGCGCTGGCGGCGCAAGCCGGGCTGGCCAGCCTGCGCGTATGGCAGGACGACGACGCGCTATTCAGCGTCCATTGCCTGCAACCCGCCTAGCCGGAAATGATCTCGGCGACCGCGGCGACCGCAGCCGCCAATTGCGCCCCGGTGGTGTAAAAGTGCGGCGAAAAGCGCACGCCGCCGCCGCGCTGGGCGCAGATCACATTTCGCGCAAGCAGGTGCGGGTGCAAGTCTGCCGCGTCGATGCGGCGATGGCGGAAGCTGACGATCCCGGCATAACGTCCGGGCTGCCGCGGGGTGAGAATCTCGACGCCGGGCAGTTCGCTCAAGGCCTCCATCAACCAGGCGCTGTTTTCAAGCACGCGCGCCGCCACCGTCGCCATGCCCACCTCGGCCAGCAGCGCAAGGCTCGCGCTCAGGGCATGAATGCCGAGCATGTTCGGGCTGCCGCATTCGAAGCGACGGGCGCTTGTCGCGGGCAGCCAGTCGTGGCGGGAGAAATCCAGATGGTGTTCCACCATGTGCCAGCCGTACTGCCTGAGCCGTAGCCGATCCCGGGCCTCGGCGCGGACGTAGAACACCGCACAGCCCTCCGGCCCGAGCAGCCATTTGTGGCCGTCGGCCATGGCGAAATCCGCGCCGCAGGCCTGGACGTCCAGCGGCAGTGCGCCCAGGCTCTGGATGGCGTCGATGCAGAACAGAACGCCGCGCGCGCGGCAGTATGCGCCCAGCTGTGTCAGGTCCAGCCGCAGTCCGCTGGCGTACTGCACCGAACTGATCGCCAACAGGCGGGTGCGCCCGTCCATGCACGCGTCGAGCGCCTGTTCGGGCGAGGCGCCGCGCGACAGGTCGACGCAGCGGGTTTCCACGCCCTGGTCCTGCAGCGACTGCCAGACGATGCGGTTGGACGGGAATTCCTGGTCGCTGATGACCACGTTGTCGCCCGCCTGCCAGGTCAGGCCATGCGCCACGACGGACAGCGCTTCGGACGTGTTTTTCAGGAGTGCGATGTCTTCAGCGGAAGGGGCGTTGAGCAGGCTCCGGCATTGTTCGCGCAAGCGGGCTTCCGTCTCCAGCCAGCGCGGGTAATCGCGGCCGCCCTGGTGCAGGTTCTCCTCGGCAAAGCGTTGCACCGCCTCTGCCGTGCGGCGCGGCCAGGGCGATACCGCCGCATGGTTGAGATAGATCAGACCCGGATCGAGCGGGAATTCATCGCTGAAGTCGCTGTGGCGCATAGTGGCTGCGGAGGCGGACGTGAGGGAAGCCAGTTTATGCCGCTTGCGCCGTTTTACCTGCCTGCGTGCGCCAAAGCATCGCCACGCCGAGTACGGATGACAGCACCGAGGCGGCGAACACCGCGATCTTGGCGACGGCGAAATCACCGGCAAGCGGAAATGCCTGCCCGGCGATGAAGAGCGACATGGTGAAGCCGATGCCGGCCAAGGTCCCGGCGCCCGCGAGCTGCCGCCAGGAATACGCCTCGGGCTTGTGCGCGAGGCCGAGGCGAACGGCCAGGGCGGACGCCAGGACGAAGCCCAGCGGCTTGCCGACGGACAGGCCGGCCACGATGGCGAGCACGAGCATGCCGTGCTGGCTGAACACATCCGTGCTGAGAGGGACCCCGGCATTCGCCAGGGCAAAGATCGGCAGCACCAGATAGCTGGATCGCGGCGCGGCATTGCGCAGCATGCGGTCCGCCGGGGATTCCAGGCGATCGTGGATCGCGTCCAGCGCCTGCAGCGCGGGTGCGGACGGCCCGCGGCGGAAGTGTTCGCCGCGGTGCCGGGCCTCGGTCGTCAGGATCGCTTCGGCCTGCATCGCGAGGGTCGTGTAGTCGGGTGGCGGACGCGTCGGGATGAAGGTGGCCAGGATGACGCCGGCCAGGGTGGCGTGGAGGCCGCCGGCATGCACGCAGGCCCATAGTGCAACCCCGGTCAGCATGTAGGGCAGGACACGATAGATCCCCGCTCGGTTCAGCAGGGCCAGTACGCCGGTGAGTGCAGCTGCGGCGGCGAGATAGCCGGCATGCAGATCGCCGGAATAGAAGATGGCCACGACGATGATGGCGCCGATGTCGTCGACGATCGCAGCCGCAGTCAGAAAGATGCGTAGCTCCACCGGCACGCGAGCGCCCAGCATCGCGACCAGGGCCACGGCGAAGGCGGTATCGGTCGCCATCGGCACGCCCCAGCCAGGCGACCACGGGCTCGCCGGGATGAGCAGGAGGTAGATGAGCGCCGGCACCGCCATGCCGCCGATTGCGGCCGCGATCGGCAAGGCGGCGGCGCGGCGGCTGGCCAGGTGGCCGACGGTGAATTCGCGTTTGATTTCGAGTCCCACGACGAGAAAGAAGATCGTCAGGAGCGCATCGTTGACCCAGTGCAGCAAGGACATCCGGAAGCCGGTCCCGCCGAATACAAAACCGAATCCGGTGTGCCAGAAGGCTTCGAAATCGGCGCCCAGGCGGGAATTGGTGAGGACCATGGCCAAGGATGGAGGCCAGCAGCAGCAGGATGCCGGCCGACGGCGCCCAGCTCGCGAAGCTCAGCGCGGCCGTGCGAACGCGATGCCCGAGCGAGCCCAGCATCGCATCGGTAAAGGAACTCTCATCCCAGGGCCCATCGTAACGGCGCCCGTTGATGAAAAACGTCGGCGTGTAGCGCACGCCGCTGGCCTGCGCGCTATCGATGTCGCGCGCCACGTGCTGCCGCGCCCGTTCGGCCACCTCGCGCGCCCTGTCGGCATCCATTCGCGTCAGGCCCAGCGTGTCCGCCACCGCCCGCAAATCGTCCTCGGTCAAGTCCGGCGATCGCGTCATCAAGGTCACGTGCGCGTCCCAGAACTGCGCATGGCTCGCGGCGGACTCCGCCAGTTCGGCCGCAGGCCGCGCAATGTCGCTGCCGATCAGCGGCCGATGGCGGAACACATAGCGCAGGCGCTCGCCCAGCTGGTTGCGGACTTCGGTAATGCGCTCATTGGCCGCACGGCAGTGCGGGCACGCGTAGCTGCCGTATTCCACCAGCGTGATCGGCGCCTGCGCGGGGCCGAGGATGTGGTCCAGATCGTCGTCGACCGGGCGGTCGAGACGTATGCCCGTTGCCGCGAAGTCCGGGGTTTCGGTCATCGGTCTGCGCGCGAGTCAGTAATCCGCGAAGGCGTCGTCCGGATAGCAGTACAGCCAGCGCTCCCCGGGCTCCGCCGAAGCAATCACCGGATGGCCGCTCATCTGCGCATGCCGGGTGGCATGGCGGTTGGGCGAGCTGTCGCAGCACAAGGTCGCGCCGCATGTCTGGCAGGTCCGCAGATGGACCCAACTGTCGCCGGTCTTGATGCATTCCTCGCATGCCTGGTTTTTCGCATGCTGGACGGCCGCGATCGCGCCGATATGGTCGCAGGGGGATTGTGCTGCCATGACGTCTCCTTTACTCGTGGAGTACCTGGTGTACGAACGAGACCGAAATCGATCCCTCGCCGACAGCGGATGCCACCCGCTTGATATTGCCCGCGCGGATGTCGCCGGCCGCAAACACGCCGGGTACGCTGGTTTCGAGCAGGTGGGGCGCGCGGCCGAGCGGCCAATGGGCCGCAGCCAGTTCGTCCGCAGAGAGGTCGGCCCCGGTCTTGATGAATCCCTTGTCATCGCGCACGACGCAGCCGCCGAGCCACTGCGTGTTGGGCGCGGCACCTGTCATCAGGAAAACGTGGCGGATCGCCCGGGTTTCGATGTCTCCCGAATGGCGCGCCTGCCAGCGCACGCGTTCGAGATGATGGCTGCCTTCGAGGGCCACGATCGTTGTCTGCGTGTGCAGGACAATGGCGGGATTGTCTTCGATGCGTCGGATCAGGTAGCGCGACATACTTTCTGCCAGGCCATCCGAGCGAATCAGCACGTGCACCCGCCTGGCGGTCTGGGCGAGGAAGACCGCAGCCTGCCCGGCTGAATTTCCGCCGCCCACCACGATGACCTCTTCGCCGGCGCACAACTGGGCTTCCATGAAGGTTGCGCCGTAGTACACGCCGGCCCCTTCGAAGATGGACAGGTTGTCGAGCGCGGGTTTCCGGTATTCGGCGCCCGTCGCGATGATGACGGCACGTGCCGGCACGCGCAGGCCGTTGCTCACCTCGACGGTGTAGGGTTTGCGCTCGCAGTTGAGCCGGGCGGCGTGTTGCGCAATGATGACCTGGGCGCCGAATTTCTGCGCCTGTGTGTAGGCGCGGGCGGCGAGCGCCTGGCCCGAAATGCCCGTGGGAAAGCCCAGGTAGTTTTCGATTTTCGAACTCGAACCGGCCTGCCCGCCCGGTGCGTTGGCTTCGATCACCAGCACGTCGAGCCCTTCCGACGCGGCATAGACGGCTGCCGCCAGCCCCGACGGACCGGCGCCGACGATGACGACATCGCGTATCTGCGTCTGGTCGATCGCATTGTTGAAACCGAGGCAGTCGGCAATCTGCTGGTTGGTCGGATTCCGCAAGACAACGTCGCCGCCGCAGATGAGCACGGGGATATCGCCCGCTACGACCTGGAACCGGTCCAGCAAGGCCTGGACGTCGGCATCGTGATCAAGGTCAATGTACGAATACGGATGGCTGTTGCGCGTCAGGAATTCCTTGACCTGCAGCGTCCCGGAACAATTGTTGGAGCCCATCAGCACCGCATCGCCGAACCCGTGCGCGATCAATTCGACCCGGCGCAGGATGAATGCACGCATGATGATTTCGCTCAATTCGCTGTCGGTCTGCACCAGCATCAGCAGATGTTCGCGATCGAGTTCGATCACCTCGCCCGCCTGGCTGGCGCGCGCCGTGAGCAGCGCACGGCGGCCTGAGATCAGCTGGACTTCGCCCGTGAACTGACCGGGATTGTGGACGGCAACGAGATCTTCGCCGGCGCCTGCAGGCCGGACGATTTCGACCTGTCCGCCGGTGACCACGAAAAAAGGCACGACCTCGGCGCCCGCCTGGATGAGCACGTCCCCGGGCCGAATGCTGCGCGCATGTCCATGCGCGGCAATGCGCGCGATCTGCGCCGGGGTCAACACCGGAAACATCTGGCTGATGCGCGCCGTCAGGGTGAGCGGCTCGGGCGTGGGAAGAGGCATGGGAAAGCGCTCCGTGTCAGGCGGTGGGGTGATCCGGGATCAGTCCGGGCGTACTGCGGATACCCGGATATCAGGGCGAAAGACTCTCACTGCCATGAAGCCCAGCACGATGAACAGCCCCAGCACAACGGCCTGGGCGGCAAGGAAGGGCGGCTCGGATTGGGTCGGCGCCAGCGGCTGCAGGAACGACACCTTCTGGAACGCCTGCACCACACCGACGAAAACGTTGAAATAAAGAGCGGTCACCGCGCCGACGACATAGATCCAGCGCCATGCTCCCGCCAGTCGATAAAAATAAAGGGCCAGGATCGCAAGCGTGAGCACCGCCAGCGACAGGATGCCGACAACATGGGACGGCAACACGTGATCGCGCGGGAAGAAAAATCCGGTCACGCTCGTCAAGACGGTGGCTGCAAGAAAAAGCGCTGTCCAGGCGCCGGGTCGTTTTGTACCGAGCATGCGGAACAGGACGACGGCGCCGGCGGCGATGCCTATCAGGCTGATGGCAACGTGAACCTCGGTGAACGCGGATATCGACATGCCTGGAATCACGATGCGCCTCCTTCCGAAAACATTTCTTCAGGGTAGAGCCTGCTGCGACAGATTGCCATCTGGCGTCATCAACTTCATCGGACGATGAAGCGGACGAGGATTGCATGCGGCGGCGGAGAAAATATACTCCGTCAACCCGGGCCGTGCGAGATGGAATACCGCCTGGGCCTGCCGCCGCCATGACGAACGGCAATGCCCCTGTTTGGTGCGTGCGGAGGGGCGAAGCGCCTACAGCGGCGTCAGCGTCGGCGCCTGCTTCAGATACTCCAGAAACGCCTGCGCGATCACTGAAAGCCTCTTGCCGCGCGGATAGGCGACATACCAATGCCGCTTGATCGGAAAATCCTCGACGTCCAGGATGGCGATGTGTTTCATCGGTGCATCCAGCGAGAGCGTGTGACGCGAGAGCACCGAAATGCCGAGACCGCCCACGATGGCCTGCTTGATGGCCTCGTTGCTGCCCAGTTCCATGCGCACTTTCGGGATGACGCCTTTTGACGCAAACAGCCTTTCCAGCGCTGCGCGCGTGCCGGAGCCGGGTTCGCGTACCAGAAACGGTTCGTCGGCCAGACGCGTCAGTGGAATGTTCTTGGCCTGTGCGAGCGGGTGGTTCACCGGCGCCAGCACGACCAGCAGATTTTCCAGGAAGGGTTCGGCCACCGCATCGACGTCTTCCGGCGGCTGGCCCAGGATGTAGAGATCGTCCTGGTTGCTGGCAAGCCGCTCGAGCATCCGCTCGCGATTCGATACCTTGAGCGACACGTCCACACCCGGATGCGTTTGGCAGAACGGCCCCAGCAGGCGCGGCGCGAAATATTTCGCGGTAGTGACGACGGCGAGCCTGAGTGTTCCTTTCTTGAGCCCCTTCATGTCGGCGATCGTCATTTCGAAACGGGAAAAGTGCTCGAAGATGCCGCCGCAGGTCTGCTGCAATTCGCGGCCGGCGTCGGTGAGGTAAATCTTCTTGCCGATCTGCTCGAACAGCGGCAGCCCCACGGCGTCCGTCAGTTTCTTGATCTGCATCGAGACGGTCGGCTGGGTGAGAAACAGTTCCTCCGCCGCCCGCGTAAAGCTGCCCAGGCGGGCAATGGCCGAGAATACTTCCAGTTGTCGCAAGGTGCTGTGACGCATGCTTGGTCTCCCAGTGATCGTCTTTCGTCTATCGAATGGATTGAAAAATTTGACTGTTATTGATGCGCCCTATTTTGCATCATCAAACGCACCGTGTTGATGCAACACCTTTCCGTCAGGAAGGGTATTGCCGCCACGACCTCGCGCACATGCGCGGCTTTTTCAACCTCTGGAGACAACAGCCATGGCATCGGAAACCATCAAGGAAGGCAAGGAACGCTACAAGTCGGGCGTGATCCCGTACAAGAAAATGGGTTACTGGGAACCGGATTACAAACCCAAGGACACCGACGTGATCGCGTTGTTCCGCATCACCCCGCAGGAAGGCGTCGATCCCGAGGAAGCCGCCGCCGCGGTCGCCGGGGAATCCTCGACCGCGACGTGGACGGTGGTGTGGACCGACCGCCTCACCGCCTGCGAACTCTATCGCGCCAAGGCGTATCGCGTGGACCCGGTGCCGAACACCGGCGCCGGCACCAAGAACGAGGCGCAGTATTTCGCCTACATCGCCTACGACCTCGATTTGTTCGAGCCCGGCTCGATCGCCAACCTCACCGCGTCCATTATCGGCAACGTGTTCGGCTTCAAGGCGGTGAAAGCGCTACGCCTGGAGGACATGCGCATCCCCGTCGCCTACCTGAAGACCTTCCAGGGCCCGGCGACCGGCATCGTGGTCGAGCGCGAGCGCCTCGACAAATTCGGCCGCCCGCTGCTGGGCGCCACCACCAAGCCCAAGCTCGGCCTGTCGGGCCGCAACTACGGCCGCGTCGTGTACGAGGCGCTGAAAGGCGGCCTCGACTTCGTGAAGGACGACGAGAACATCAACTCGCAGCCTTTCATGCACTGGCGCGACCGCTTCCTGTATTGCATGGAAGCGGTGAACAAGGCGTCAGCCGCCACCGGCGAGGTCAAGGGCCACTATCTCAACGTCACCGCGGGCACGATGGAGGAGATGTACGAGCGCGCCGAGTTCGCCAAGAGTCTCGGCTCGGTCGTCATCATGATCGACCTCGTCATTGGCTACACCGCGATCCAGAGCATGGCGAAGTGGGCGCGCAGGAACGACATGGTCCTGCACCTGCACCGCGCCGGCAACTCGACCTACTCGCGGCAGAAGAATCACGGCATGAACTTCCGCGTGATCTGCAAATGGATGCGCATGGCGGGCGTCGATCACATCCATGCCGGCACCGTGGTGGGCAAGCTCGAGGGCGACCCGCTGATGATCAAGGGCTTCTACGACACCCTGCGCGACACGCACACGCCGATGAACCTGGAAAACGGCCTCTTCTTCGACCAGGACTGGGCCTCGCTCAACAAGGTCATGCCGGTCGCGTCGGGCGGCATCCATGCGGGGCAGATGCACCAGTTGCTGACCTACCTCGGCGAGGACGTGATCCTGCAGTTCGGCGGCGGCACCATCGGCCACCCCATGGGCATCCAGGCCGGCGCCACGGCCAACCGCGTCGCGCTCGAGGCGATGGTGCTGGCGCGCAACGAAGGCCGCGATATCTGGAACGAAGGGCCGCAGATCCTCGAAAACGCCGCCAAGTGGTGTACGCCGCTCAAGGCCGCGCTCGACACGTGGAAGGACATCACCTTCAACTACGCGTCGACCGACACCCCCGACTTCGTGCCCACCACCACGGCCAGCGTCTGACAACTTCAAAAGGAGACCGCATCATGATGACCAATCCAGGCAACCGCCTCACCCAGGGTCAGTTCTCGTTCCTGCCCGATCTCACCGACGAGCAGATCACCGCGCAGATCAAATACGCGCTGAGCCACGGCTGGGCCGTCAACGTCGAGTACACCGACGATCCGCACCCGCGCAACACCTATTGGGAAATGTTCGGCATGCCCATGTTCGACCTCAAGGATCCGGCCGGGATCCTGATGGAGATCAACAACTGCCGCAAGACCTTTCCCAATTGCTACATCCGGGTGACGGCGTTCGACAGCTCGCGCGGTGTCGAATCGCCGCGCATGTCCTACCTCGTCAACCGGCCGAAGAAGGAGCCCGGCTTCGGCCTGGTGCGGCAGGAAGGCCCGGGCCGTACCGTCCACTACACCGTGCATTCCTATGCGACGGACAAGTCGGAAGGCGAACGCTACTGAGCGACCGGCGTTCCGGCGGGCGCGGGCCGAGGCATGTCCCGCGCCGCCGGCCGGAAAACATTGATCGATAGTGCCACCGCATCGCGACAGTCGCCGCCGCGTGCGGTGTCGCCATCAGGCAATCGGAGTGTGGTGATGAATGACACGAACAAGCTGGAGAGCGATGCGCCCGCCATCCTGGCGGACGACGCCCCGGTCGATATCGAAGCCGAATTCCAGGCCTCCAACGTCCAGGAGGTCCTCGACAAACTCGACCGCGAACTGATCGGGCTGAAGCCCGTCAAGACGCGCATCCGCGAAGTTGCGGCGCTGCTGCTGGTCGACCGCCTGCGCAAGCAGTTCGCGCTGACCTCCGAAACGCCGACCCTGCACATGTCGTTCACCGGCAACCCGGGCACCGGCAAGACCACCGTCGCCCTGCGCATGGCCGAAATCCTGCACCGCCTCGGCTACGTGCGCGAAGGACATCTGGTGTCGGTCACGCGCGACGATCTCGTCGGCCAGTACATCGGCCACACCGCGCCCAAGACCAAGGAAGTCATCAAGAAGGCGATGGGCGGCGTGCTGTTCATCGACGAGGCCTACTACCTGTACAAACCCGAGAACGAGCGCGACTACGGCGCCGAGTCGATCGAAATCCTGCTCCAGGTGATGGAGAACAACCGCGAGGACCTGGTCGTGATCCTGGCCGGCTACAAGGACCGCATGGACAAGTTCTTCCACAGCAACCCCGGCATGCGCTCGCGCATCGCGCACCACATCGATTTCCCCGACTACAGCGCGGAAGAACTGCTCGCCATCGCCAAGCTGATGCTGGCGGCGCAGAACTACCGCTTCAGCGCGGACGCCGAGAAGGCGTTTTACAAGTACCTGACCCTGCGCATGACGCTCGAACACTTCGCCAACGCGCGCTCGGTGCGCAACGCGCTCGACCGCGCACGCCTGCGCCAGGCCAACCGCCTGTTCGCCAGCAGCTCGAAAACCCTGTCCAAGGCCGACCTCATGACCATCGAGGCGGAGGACATCCTGGCAAGCCGCGTGTTCAGCGAAGGCAAGGCCGACAGCGACTCCAGCGGGGCGTCATGAAAGGCCTGCGCACACCGCTTCTCGGTTAGCCATCCGCCCCGTGCCGGACGATCCGCAGCCCCTGCGCGTCATGCCGAAAACGATCCCGGCGTCGTGCTACAACCGCGTGCGGCTCGCCCTGATCCGGCTCGGCAAGCCGCTGCGCTTCGGCTTGCCCCGGCATCGCGGCCTCGAGATGGTGCTGACCGATGAGGCATGGTGCTGTGTCGACAGCCTTGCCGAGGATCAGCTGATCCTGGCCTGGCGCGCGTTCGCCAGCGGCGGGCGCGACGACCTGACCGAACCGGTGGCCTGCGAACTGTTCCTGTATCACTATTGCGCGGGACTTGTGATGGGCACCGCCCTGAGCGCCATGGAAGAAGCGCTCGACGCGCGCCTCGCGCCGAACACGCACGAATGACGAGAGCAGGGGCGCGCGCGCCCCGCGCACCGTCGACTTATTCGTCGCGTTCGAATGCCGCGATACGTTCGGTTTCCGCCACCCCATCCGCCACCCATTCCTGCAGCGCGGGCAGCGCCCGTACCGCCGCCGCATAGTCGCGCGCGGCGCCTTCCAGCGCCACGCCATAGGTCTGGAAGCGCAGCACTACCGGCGCAACCATCGCATCGGCAATGCCAAAGCGCCCGAACAGGAAATCGCCGCCGCTGCCGAAGCGCGCGCGGCAATCCGTCCAGATCGCCAGGATGCGCTCGACATCCGCCAGGCACTCTGGCGTGCGCCCCTGGCCCGGACGCCGCGCCCGGATGTTCATCGACATGTGCTCGCGCAGCGCGGAAAAGCCCGCATGCATCTCGGCGCTCGCCGCGCGCGCCACCGCCCGCGCCGCCGCATCGGCCGGCCACAGCTGCTTGTCCGGAAAACGCTCGTTGAGGTATTCGCAGATCGCCAGCGAATCCCACACCCGGAGGTCGCCGTCGTGCAGCGCCGGCACCTTGCCCGAAGGCGACCACGCTGCCAGCGCTTCAGTCGACCCGGGTGCGTACAGCGGAATGCGCACCTCCTCGAAGGGAATGCCCGCCTGCCGCAGCAGCAGCCAGGGCCGCAGCGACCAGGATGAGTAGTTCTTGTTGCCGATGACTAAGGTGAGGGTAGGCATGGTGCGTTGATCCTTGGCGATAGGGACGATGTGCAAAGTTATACGAGTTGGGTGGGATTCACGAGGCCTGGAATCGACCCGGAAGAGATGGTCGGGGCTTGCTCACCGAACGACCGTTGATGCGGGGAAAGCGGCCTATTCAAAATCCTATCTCAAACTTCTCGCCGATATTTGAGTGTCCTAATCAGATGCATAATCCTTCAGCCGCCGGTCTCCTTTTTCATAACGTAATATAGAGACCGAGCACCGAGATAATTTTAGAAATCATCAAGATAAGCTTCCATGACAGCCGTCTCTATATTAATAAATGTCCGGATCCATGGGGCTCTTGATTAACTGTTGGGCGCATTTATGAGTACTCAGATGTCCTACGAAGAAGAAATTGAGGAGACACCATTTTCTGCCGAGGAGGATCTGGCAATTTTTCAGATCGCCCTCGACCGTGCACCTGTGAAGTTAGAAAAATTGGCTGCGGCAAACAGCGATGCTGAAGTATTTGTTCACTTACCCTCTGCGGCAGCTGCTGCATTTCACCTCGGGCGCTTCGCCGAGGCAAAGTCGTATGCCGAGCGTTGTCTGTCGTTGGCGCCTTCGTTCCAAGAGAACTGGAACTATGGTAATGCCATCCATATTGGGCACACTGTGCTCGGCCTCATCGCCCTCAATGACGGCGATGAGGTGACTGCTATAGCCGAGCTTGCCGCCTCGGGCAACACTTCTGGCTCACCTCAACTCAACACCTTCGGTCCGACAATGCAGCTCGCCAAAGCTTTGCTCCGCGCTGGCCACGTTGAGCCAGTTCTCGGATATCTGAGGCGATGTCGTGCTTTTTGGGAAATGGGCGGCACATGGCTAAATCTCTGGGAGCGCAAGGTGCGTGAGGGTCTCGTGCCTAACTTCTTTCAACACAGCCATGTCTAGCCATATGCCCAAGCCTGCGCTCCAGCCGACCCGCTACAGCAATCTTCGTTTGCTTCCGCGATCGGCGCTTGAACGTTAGGCGTCACATAGCTAATGCCTTTGCCTGAGAACCTCTCCGAATTCAAGCGCGCACTGGCGCAGTGTGAGCCCGGCCAACTTGCGAGAGACTTCGTCTTCTCAGCAACGGTGCACGCCCTTCCTGATGAGGCGGCGTATGAGTCCTTTCGAAAGAAGGTCAAGGCCCATCTTCCCGACGCTGAATACATCTCTATCGTGGGCAGCGGCAACTGGCGCTATAGCTTAAATCCCGAAAAACTCCTGGCTGAGTACCACAGGAAGTCGGATATTGACGTAGCAGTGATCTCATCGAGGCTGTACTACGAAACCTGGGATGAAATGCGCCGTATTCATCGCGATAGGTGGTACGCGCTGGACTACCAGAGCAGGTCCCGATTGGTCAGAAATGGCCAAAATATCTACAGCGGCTTCGCATGCCCGGTCTGGATCCCACAATTCGGGCATCCCAAGGTCTACGAGTTCAAGAGCATGCTGAACAAACTCTCGGGTCCGGAAATTGGGCACCGCGAAGTTAAGATGATGTACTTCAAGAACGAAATTGAAATGATCGATTACTATCGCCGAGGCTTTACCGAGGCCAAAAGAGGAATCCTCACATGAAATACGACGTAAGCCTTCAGACCATTGCTTGGCTTCGTGGCCGCCGCGCAGATGCAAGTCTGCAAATCTCGCCTAAGTTCCAGCGAAGACCTGTGTGGCTCGAGCCTGAGCGATCTGAACTGATTTCTACCATCCTGCTCCGCCTTCCATTCCCTGAGGTCTACATTCAGAGCGTCCTAGACACTACTACTGGCCAAGAACAGTATGTAGTTGTGGATGGTCAGCAGAGAATCACATCTATCCTGATGTTCATTGATAACGAAGTGCCACTTCCCACCAACGACTATTGGCAGGGCCAGTACTTTCGAGACCTTGATGAAGAGCAAAAGCAAGCCTTTTGGAATTACAAGCTCGTCGTGAGAGGACTGAGCGAGACAAATGATGCGGAGATTCGAGATCTGTTTGTTCGACTCAATACCAATAACGTCTCGCTGAACGACCAGGAGCTTCGAAACTCCAGATACAAAGGGCGCTTCAAGCAAGCCGCCGAAAGGTTTGCCGACAATCCCCTTTTCCAGGAACTCGGGCTCTTTACCGCAAGAGATATCCGGAGAATGCTCGACGTCGAGTTCGCTAGCGAGCTCCTGCTGCTACTGGTCGAGGGCGTCACAAACAAGAAGGACCTTCTTGAAGACGCCTATGCGCGTTTTGAGGTTGAGTTCCCCGATGAGGCGCGATACGAGTACGAATTCAATGCGGCGATTTCCTTGGTGAGAACGCTTGCCTCAGCGGCCAATGCAACCACGATCAAAACGAAGAGTAACTTTTTCTCGATTTTCGGCGCTTGTGTTCAGTTTCTTCGCGCAACTGGTCGAGCGAGCTTCTCGAACGCAGTCGCCATACAAACCACGCTCACTGAACTCCTGGACGCTGCTCGATCCGGCAACCTTGAGGGAAGACCAGCAGAGTTTCATGAGTACACCGATGCCGTGACTCGAGCCGCATCTGATCGCGGAAGGCGCGCCAGGCGTCAAGAAATCATCTATTCCCTATTCGCACGCATGGAGGGGCTAGTGCAGTGACGCCTAGCCCCGCGCTCAAGCCGACAGCTTCCGTCCTTCGGCCGTCGGCTTCAGCTTAGCTAAGGCACGTTGAAGGCGACTTTGGATTAGATACCGGACATCTGCATAAACCGCTGTGAACGACTGTTCATGGCCGATTTCAGCCAGACAACATTTGTGATTCGGCTCGCTCACTTTTTCGTGCTCTGCGTTGCCGGCGCCGTTCGCCCCGCCCTAGCAGGTAATCCCGAGACGTCCTTTCCACCACCACAGCTTCAGCCCGGCCGGATAGACGGCGTACCGATTTCGCAGGATAGGGAAACTCTCGAGTTGAGCACGGTGAACTGGCCGGGGTTTGGTCAGCCAAGCGGGTAGGGCGGCTGCCAGATGCCATCCCAGGCGGACTGGGCCGAGATGCGCAGGCGCTCGGGCAGGCCGAGCTTGCGCTGGAAGCTGACGTGCAGGACGCGGCCGCGCTGGCAGGCGCTGCGGATGATTTCGTCGCTGGTCGCGAGTTCGTCCACCAGCCCCAGTTCCAGGGCTTTGCTGCCGAGCCAGGCCTCGCCGGTGGCGACCTTGTCCATGTCGAGCTGCGCGCGGCGGTCTTGCACGAACGCGCGGAACTGCGCGTGGATTTCCTCCAGTTCCTCGCGCAGCTTGGCGCGGCCGGTTTCGGTGTTTTCGCCGAAAAGGGTGACGGTGCGCTTGAATTTGCCGGCGGTGAACTGTTCCCAGTCGATATCCCGGGCCTGCAGCCAGCGGTGGAAGTTGGGGATCTGCGCGATCACGCCGATGGAGCCGACGAGTGCGAACGGCGAGGCGACGATCCTGTCGGCGACGGCGGCCATGAGATAGCCGCCGCTGGCGGCCACCGTATCCACCATCACGGTCAGCGGCAGCTGCGCGTCGCGCAGCCGGAGCAGCTGGGCAGCGGCAAGGCCGTAGCTTGACCATGCCGCCTCCGCTTTCGAGCCGCAACAACACCGCGTCGCCGGCCTTGGCCACGTGCAGGATGGCGCTGATTTCCTCGCGCAGGGCCACAAACGCAGAAGCCCGGATATCGCCCTTGAAGTCCAGCAGGTAGCTGCAGGGTTCCGCTTCCGTCTTTTTCTGCTGGGCCTTGCGTTCGGCCTTGCGCTGCTTGTGCAGCATCTTGAGGGCTTTTTTGGGGAGCCGCGCGGCCTGGATATTGTCCGCGGCCGCCTCGAATTGGCGGTTGACGTCCGTCACCTCGATCTGGCCGGCGTGCTTGGCCTTGCGGCGTGACAGGGCGACGAGAGCGGCGGCAAGTCCGACGACGGCCAGCACGACGGTGGCAATTTCGGCGAGAAACAGGGCGTATTGCGCGGCAAGGCCGTTCATGGCGTTGGATGCGGATGTCCGGCGTTGTGGCGCATGGCCAGGGCGGGGTGCGGCGCCGCTAGCGCAGCGTTTTGTCCGTCTTGCGGGTGGACATGCCGAAAGGCACGTAGGTCGGACACCAGCCGATGAGGCTGGTCACCAGGAACGCCACCGCGACGATGCCGAGAATGATCGCTGCGAGCCCGGTGATCTGGCCGGTGAAATACAGGACCACGATGACCGCGACCACGACGAGGCGGATGACTTTGTCTGCCATACCCATATTCTGTTTCAGCTTCATTTTGTTGCCTCCTTTGCGGCAACCGTTGGAACCTTCAGCGTAGCCTAGGAAAAGTGCCGGACAAGCAGCACCAGCCCCGTGATGACGGCAAGGCACAGCAGGCATGCCAGGAGGAGCTTCACGTTGGTGGGCATGGGCGGGTGGGGCGGTGAAGTGGCCATCGTTTCTTTATAGCCAGTTAAACGGCGTCACTTTGCGCGCCTATTTCCGCTTGCCCGCAGCAGCCGGCGCGGCCTCGCCCCGCCCCAGTAGATAGTCGAGAAATGCCCGCGCCACTACCGACAACTGCCGTCCCGCCGGATAAACGGCGTACCAGTGGCGCAGGATGGGGAAGCCCTCGACGTCGAGCACAGCGAACTGGCCGGGCTGGTTGAGGGCGAGTAGTGATAAGGGATCAGCATCGCAATAAAAAAGACCGAAGGCCACGACGACTCTGACTTGTGCATCCCGCCGCTATCTGGATTCATGCCTGTCGTTATTGTGGGCTGGTTAAGGAGGCGCTGAACAAGTTGATTCCGCTCATGGTTCGACAATCTCACCACGAGCGGAATCAACAATTTGCCGTTCGTCCTGAGATGTCGAAGGAGTGGTTCAGCGTTTCCTCAAACACTCGCTGAATGAGGTGATGAACAGGTCCAGATAGCGCCTCACCTTTTCCGGTCTGGCGCTATCGCTAGCCATCTGTACTTCGCTGAGGACGTGGCCGGTAAATCGCTCAAACGCTTTGCTGTCTGAAAACAATTGGGTGATGAGCAACGCTGTCTCGGGCAGACAGCGTTGCGCTGCCTTTCTGCCGAGCAGGCCTGCACCAGCCAGGTCGGGATCGAAGCCTACCTTCGCCATCAAATCCCGTTCCGAGTCGTATAGACGATCCATATTCCCCGCCTCGGCATATCTCGAAAGGATGTTGAAGAAATCCTGGGCGTCTTTCCCTCGGTTTTCCGGCCAACGATCCAGCCAGGTGATGAGCTTCAACACGGCCAGCGAGGGGAGCGAAGCAACCGCCAAAGTGAAATCCTGGGCAATCTCGACCTCGATGGCCGCATCGGCGGCCTCGCTGAATCCCGCTACGTTCATGACCATGGCCCGATCAGGCGGCCAGGCGATCATTCTGCCATCCTGCTCAATGCCTCCGAATGGCACGAGATCGATCCAGGAGTGATGAGTGCTGCGTATGTAAATTAGCCGTTGTGCAATGCCTGGTGCGGATTCAAATGCCCCTGTCCCAATCAATTCATTTTTCAGGGACTGGAACGCGGGCCAATCTTTTACCGTCACCCCAAAATCGATATCCCGTGTGGCTGGGCCGGGTCTTTGTCCGTATACGTGCTCCAGCAGGATGACCCGGGCCAGCGCGCCAGCCACAAAGTAGCGGAGGTCGAGACTGCGAGCCACGTGGTCCACGTGCCGCATGATCTCCAGCTGTGTAGCCTCAAGCGGCTTGTCAGGCCTGATTTTCAGCGTTGGCCAAATAACGGTCATGGATCATCCGTGCAGTTTCGAGATTCCTGCTGTCGGTGGTTGCCATCAGATCGGCATAGGCGAGCAGTGGCGGAACGGTGTCGTTGGGATAGCCATCTTGCCAGGCGGCTTCTTCAGCCACGTCCCAGAATGCTTCCAGGATCTCGACTTCCCCATTCATATCAGGTCTGAGTCGTTGCTCCAGGATCAGCCGGTCGGGCTTGCCATGCAGGTAAATGGTGAAGGTCGCAGGTTTTAAATATCCGGTCAGCTTGTCTGCCGCGACCTCGCCGCCCCAGCGGGCCTGATATTTACCGAGGTCGATGTTCTTCCACCAGTCTGGATGAGGGGCGCGAAAGCGATGGGCGTTCAGTTTCGGGCGTAGCTTCACGGGGTAAAAAGCAACCCACTCCTGCATCAAACGGTCGGGGTTATACAAACGCTTTTCACCGCGCAAGACTTCGTGGAGATAGCCTTTGGCATTCAGATCTCTTAATACCCAGCCGACTGTTCCCAGCGCGACACCCGCTGCCTTGGCAATATCACGGTAATTTCTTCCGGCGAGCGCTGGATTCAGCAACAGTGCGAAGATGGTTCGCATCCCCGTTGGTTTGAACGCCTGGTGTAGCGCAACTTTTTCGGTCAATCCAGGGATGTCGGGTTTTTTCCGGCCGGCAACGTAGATGAACAAGCCGGGGGCATCCAAATAGGCATTGCCGGCGGCATCGAGGAACGGGATTTTCAGTAGCCTGCAACGCTCTGCCATCTCGGCTGTCATGTAAGGCACGACCAGCATCCTGGGTTCTCGATAAACGTCGCGCCCATCCTGCCAGGTTTCCAAAATCTTGAAGCGATCAACGGCTGTTAGTTTTATCTCAGCGGCGTACTTGACGCGCTCTGTGCCTTTTTCAAATTCGACTATGGCGTCGGCTCCCACATCGAGTAGCCCTTGAGTTGGATAAGGGCCGATTTGCGCCTTGATGCCCGTTAGTTGGCGAAGTGTCTCTATGGCCCGCTGCAGCAAATGTTCCGCTTCACCTGGAATGTGTAACAATCCATGAGCCATGTTCATCTTTCAGTGATTTTCACGTTACGTGAACATGAGAATAGATGAACAAATCCATTTGTTCAAGATATGTTTTTGTTCGCGTATCGTGAACTGGCTTGTTTTATGAACAAGAAGTCCGGAAATCTTATCTAGATCGTTGATTGATAGGATTTTTCTTTTTGCGTGGACACCGGTGCCTTTTGTTCAGCCTTACTCCGGTTCGCTACTTCCTCTTGCCCGCCGCAGCAGGCGCGGCCTCGCCCCGCCCCAGTAGATAGTCGAGAAACGCCCGCGCCACTACCGACAATTGCCGTCCCGCCGGATAGACGGCATACCAGTGGCGCAGGATGGGGAAGCCCTCGACGTCGAGCACGGCGAACTGGCCGGGCTGGTTGAGCGTAAGCACGTGACGGGAGAGGGCGGAGATACCGAGGCCGGCGAGGATGGCCTGCTTGATGGCTTCGTTGCTGCCGAGCTCCAGGCGCGGACGGATGGCGATGCCGTTTTCGTCGAAGCGGCGTTCGATGGCGTTGCGAGTGCCGGAGCCTTTTTCCCGCATCAGCCAGGGTTCCTGCGCCAGGCGTTGCAGGGTGATCTTCTTCTTGCGCGCCAGCGGGTGGTCGGGCGCGGCGACCACGACGATGGGATTGTCCATGATGGGGGTGGCGATGACGTCGATGTCTTCCGGCGGCTGGCCGAGGAAATACAGGTCGTCGAGGTTGTCGGCGATGCTGGCCAGCACCTGCTCCTTGTTGGTGACGCGCAGGCTGACCTCGATGCCGGGATAGAGCTTGGCGAATTCGCCCAAGAGGCGCGGCGCGAAATAGGAGGCGGTGGTGATCGCCATCAGGCGCAACTGCCCCTGCTTCAGGCCCTGCCGCTCGGCCACCGACATGGTGTAGCGGTCCATGATGCCGAAAATTTCGCGGGTGGCCTGTGCTAGTTCCTGGCCGTCGGGGGTGAGGTGGAGTTTCTTGCCGACCTGCTCGATCAGCGGCACGCCGACGGTTTCGGTCAGCTTTTTCATCTGCATGGAAACGGTGGGCTGGGTGAGGAAAAGCTCTTCGGAGGCGCGGGTGAAGCTGCCTAGGCGGGCGATGGATTCGAAGATTTCCAGCTGGCGGAAGGTGGTGTGGCTACGCATGGCATGACCCCATACAGGAATTAATCATAGATTAAAGTCTATCCTGGAAATAGAAAAAATCGACTGTTATTGATGATTTGACTCCTGCATGATGCGTTCCATCGTGTCAGGCCGCTGGGGCGTTACACGGAAACCCGACCCCTTTCTGTAGGAGGAAATCATGGCTGTTAAAACCTATAACGCCGGTGTGAAGGAATACCGGCAGACTTACTGGACCCCGGATTACACCCCGCTGGCCACCGACATCCTGGCCTGCTTCAAGATCACCCCGCAGCCGGGCGTGGATCGCGAGGAAGTCGCCGCTGCCGTGGCCGCCGAGTCGTCGACCGGTACCTGGACCACGGTGTGGACCGACCTGCTGACCGACCTGGACTACTACAAGGGCCGCGCCTACCGCATCGAAGACGTGCCCGGCGACGACACCTGCTTCTATGCCTTTGTAGCCTATCCGATCGACCTGTTCGAAGAAGGCTCGGTCGTCAACGTGCTGACCTCGCTGGTCGGCAACGTGTTCGGCTTCAAGGCGCTGCGCGCCCTGCGTCTGGAAGACGTGCGCTTCCCGATCGCCTACGTGAAGACCTGCGGCGGCCCGCCCGCCGGCATCCAGGTGGAACGCGACCGTATGAACAAGTACGGCCGTCCGCTGCTGGGCTGCACCATCAAGCCGAAGCTGGGTCTGTCCGCCAAGAACTACGGCCGTGCCGTGTACGAGTGTCTGCGCGGCGGTCTCGACTTCACCAAGGACGACGAGAACGTCAACAGCCAGCCCTTCATGCGTTGGCGCGACCGTTTCTCCTTCGTCCACGAAGCGACCCTGAAAGCCGAACGCGAGACCGGCGAGCGCAAGGGCCACTACCTGAACGTGACCGCTCCCACGCCCGAAGAGATGTACAAGCGTGCCGAGTTCGCCAAGGAAATCGGCGCACCGATCATCATGCACGACTACCTGACCGGCGGTCTGACTGCCAACACGGGCCTGGCCAACTGGTGTCGCGACAACGGCATGCTGCTGCACATCCACCGCGCCATGCACGCCGTGCTCGACCGCAACCCGCACCACGGTATCCATTTCCGCGTGCTGACCAAGGTGCTGCGTCTGTCGGGTGGCGACCACCTGCACTCCGGTACCGTCGTGGGCAAGCTGGAAGGCGACCGCGAAGCGACCCTGGGCTGGATCGACACCATGCGTGACGAGTTCATCAAGGAAGACCGTAGCCGCGGCCTGTTCTTCGATCAGGACTGGGGCTCCATGCCCGGCGTGATCCCGGTTGCGTCCGGCGGCATCCACGTGTGGCACATGCCCGCGCTGGTCTCCATCTTCGGCGACGACTCGGTGCTGCAGTTCGGTGGCGGCACGCTCGGCCACCCCTGGGGCAACGCCGCCGGCGCCGCCGCCAACCGCGTCGCGCTGGAAGCCTGTGTGGAAGCCCGCAACCAGGGCCGTGCCATCGAGAAGGAAGGCAAGGACATCCTGACCGCTGCCGCCGCGCACAGCCCCGAACTGAAGATCGCCATGGAAACGTGGAAAGAGATCAAGTTCGAATTCGACACCGTCGACAAGCTGGACGTCGCCCACAAGTAAATCGGTGAGGCGTGAAGGGTGAGGGGTGAAGCATGTGCGCACCTTCCTCACCCCTTACCCCTGGCCCCTGACTTTTACCGAAAGGAAATGAAATGTCTGAAGTGATGGATTACAAAAGCCGCCTGAGCGATCCCGCCAGCCGCAAATTCGAGACCTTCTCCTACCTGCCCGCCATGGATAAGGACAACATCCGCAAGCAGGTCGAGTACCTCGTAAAGAAAGGCTGGAACCCGGCCATCGAGCACACCGAGCCCGAGCACCTGATGGACTCGTACTGGTACATGTGGAAGCTGCCGATGTTCGGCGAGACCGACATCGACCGCATCCTCGGCGAAGCCGAAGCCTGCCGCAAGGCCAACCCCAACAACCACGTCCGTCTGATTGGCTACAACAACTTCAATCAGTCCCAGGGCGCGGCCATGGTGATTTTCCGCGGCAAGACTGTTTAAGTCGCGACGGGTGACCAGGAGGGCCTGTTAACACTAATTTCACACCTGCGACGAGGTCAATTCGGGATGCAGGCACGCGACAAAGGAATGCGCCCGACTAGGCCTCGTCCCGAAGGGTTGCGGCGAGAAAGTGCGTCTGCGGCGTTGCGCCGCTTGGCAAGGGATGCCCCTTGCCAGCGCACCGCGCCTTGCATCCATCGCTTTCTCGCCGCAACGCAGCTGCGAAATTAGCGTTAACAGGCCCTCAAGCCCCCGTCGCCCGCAGGGCGCGGGGGCTTTTTGTTTGCCCGCGAATGCCGCGCTGATCAGCCCGGCGCGTTATTCTCGGATGAATAAGCCTTTCCTTGGAGGAGCCTCATGAGCAACATCGTCGACCAGTACCGCATCACCGAAGAACCCTACTACCGTCCCGTCGCCGACGAAGTCGAACTGTACGAAGCCGCCTATTCGGTGCGCATGCCTATGATGCTCAAGGGCCCCACCGGCTGCGGCAAGACGCGCTTCGTCGAGTACATGGCGTACAAGCTCGGCAAGCCGTTGATCACGGTGGCGTGCAACGAGGACATGACCGCGTCCGACCTGGTCGGCCGTTTCCTGTTGTCCGCCCAGGGCACCGAGTGGCAGGATGGCCCGCTTGCCATCGCCGCGCGTCACGGCGCGATCTGCTATCTCGATGAAATCGTCGAAGCGCGCCAGGACACCACCGTGGTGATCCACCCGCTGACCGACAACCGCCGCGTGCTGCCGCTGGAGAAGAAGGGCGAACTGGTCCATGCCCACCCGGATTTCCAGATTGTGATTTCCTACAATCCTGGTTACCAGAGCCTGATGAAGGATCTCAAGCAGTCGACCAAGCAGCGTTTCGGTGGCCTCGACTTTACCTATCCCGAGCACGCCATCGAAACCGAGATCGTCGCCCACGAGTCCGGCGTCAACGCCGACGTCGCCGGCAAGCTGGTGTCGATCGCCGAGCGCAGCCGCAACCTCAAGGGCCACGGCCTCGACGAAGGCCTGTCGACCCGCATGCTGATCTACGCAGGCTCGCTGATCGCCAAGGGCGTCAACCCGCTGGCCGCCTGCCGCGTCGCCCTGGTCCGCCCGATCACCGACGATCCCGACATGCGCGACGCGCTCGACGCGGCAGTGTCGACGTTCTTTTGATGGAGAGGCGGTAAGCGGTGAGCGGTAAGCGGATAAATCGCTGACCTCAACGCTTTCCGCTCGCTGCTAACCGCTTACTGCTCACCAAACCATGTCGATCAAACTCGAAGACTACGCTGAACTGCTGGAAGACCTGTCCGAGCACACCCGTAGCGCGTTGAACGCGGCGTGGCACGACGCCACCAAGGTGTTCAGTCCGCGCGGCCTGGACAACTATCTCAAGGGCGTGTCGGCCATACGCGGACTGGGCCGTGGCGATTCGCTGGTGGAAACCTGGATCGAGAAAGCACCGCAGGTCGCCAAGGAAGTGGGCGAGGACGTGGTGGCCGATCTCGCCACCGCTTCGCTGATGATGGCGTCGAAAACCTCGGGCGCGGTGATCGAGCTGCTGCTCGCCAGCGCGCCGACCGCGGCCAACCGGCTGGGCGATGCGGAGCTGTTCCTCAAGTACCTGCAGTTCATCAACACACTGCTGGCGCAGGCGCCGCGCGGCGTGCGGCCGATGCTCGACAAGCTGGAAGTGCTGTTCCTGCACCTGACCCTGGGCGGCCTGCGGCGTTGGGCGCTGTGGGGCGCGCATGCGCATCGCACCAACTACGAGGAGCAGATCCGCTACTTCGGCCTGGAGTCGAAAGAGTCGCTGGCGATGCTGCAAAAGGAGCGCAAGGGCACCCTGCTGGTGGACGTGCAGCGCCGCATCAACATGTATCTGCGCGCGTTGTGGGCGCGCGACTTCTTCATGCGCCCGACCTCCGGCGATTTCGAATCGCGCGAAGGCTACCGGCCCTACATCGAGGACTACCTGCTGCATATGCCGGATGCCTTCGACGACTGGTCGGTCGACGGACAGGAGCCGGTGTCGGGTCTCGAACTCTATCGCGCCACCGCCGCGCACTGCGCCGCGCATGTGGTGGAAACGAAGCAGCCGATTTCCGCCGAAGCGCTCAACCCGATGCAGATGGCGGTGATTTCGGTGATCGAGGACGCCCGCGTCGAAGCCCTGTCGATCCGCCGCTTTCCCGGCCTGAAGCAGCTCTGGAGCAAGCTGCATGGCGCGACGCCCGCGATGGGAAACAGCGTGGGCGATTATCTGAACCGGCTGGCGCGCGCGCTGCTCGACGACCGCTACCGCGATGACGATGCCTGGATCAACGAGGGCCGCATGCTGTTTGCCGCCGCGCAGGACAAGCTCGACACCCACCACACGTCGTGGGAAATCGGCGTGCAGCTGGCGCACAGCCTGACCCAGAAGAAAATCCCGTTCAACGCGCGCACCGACATCCTCAGCGCGCCGTATCGCGACGACAACCGCTACTTCTGGGAATTCGAGGAATTCGATTTCGACAAGGCCGCAGGCGCCGGCTACGACTCCGTCAAGCAGGTGCGCAAGTACGTCAGCGTGATGGAAATGGCCAACGAGATCGACGTCGAGACCGCCGGCGACGATGCCGAGGAGATCTGGGTGCTCGGCACCGAGCTCTATCCCTACGAGAACATCGGCGACGAGAGCAACGGCAAGAGCTTCAACGAGATGGAGGGCAAGGAGCCGGTGTCCGATCCTTTCCATTATTCGGAGTGGGACTACCAGATCCAGCTGGAGCGTCTGGCCTGGGCCACCGTGTTGGAGAAACGCGCCAAGTCGGGCGACCTGCAGGTGATCGACGACATCACCGCCAAGTACAAGCGCGAAATCCATCGCATGAAATTCCTGCTCGACGCGATGCAGCCGCAGGGCGTGCAGCGCATCCGCAAGCTGGAGGACGGCGACGAGATCGACATCAACGCGGCGATCGCCAGCTTCATCGACATCCGGCTGGGCAACCAGCCCGACCCGCGCATCATGATGCGCAGCGTGCGGAAGACCCGCGACTTCTCGATCCTGGTGCTGTTGGATCTGTCCGAGTCGACCAACGAGAAAGTGCAGGACCAGGAATACTCGGTGCGCGAGCTCACCCAGCAGGCCTGCGTGCTGCTGGCCGACGCCATCAACAAGGTGGGCGATCCGTTTGCGATCCACGGCTTCTGCTCGGACGGCCGCCACGACGTCGAGTACTACCGCTTCAAGGACTTCGACCAGCACTGGGACGAGGTGCCGAAGGGCAAGCTCGCCGGCATGACCGGCCAGCTGTCGACCCGCATGGGCGCGGCGATCCGCCACGCCGGCCATCACCTGAAACTGCAGCGCTCGGCGAAGAAGCTGCTGATCGTCATCACCGACGGCGAGCCGGCCGACATCGACGTGCGCGATCCGCAGTACCTGCGTTACGACACCAAGAAGGCGGTGGAGGAAGTGGCCCGCAACGGCGTGACGACCTACTGCATGAGTCTCGACCCGCGCGCCGACAACTATGTGTCGCGCATCTTCGGGCAGAAGAACTACATGGTGGTCGACCACGTTCAGCGGCTGCCGGAGAAATTGCCGATGCTGTACGCCGGTCTGACGCGCTAAAGCCAGAACCCTGAAATCACCTGTGGACATGTCCACAGGTGATTTCAGCGCACTTCCGGCCGGGCAATGATGGATGGCAGCCGCGCGGGAGAGTGGATGCGCAGTTGCTTGTTCACGTTCATGCGACCGAAAACGACTTCGATGTCAGCGGGGGCCACACCGAATTCCCCAGCCAGGAATCGCACCATGTGATCCGTTGCCCTGCCTGCGCGCGGGACTTCGGTGACGCTGATTCTGAGTTGATGGCCCTTGGGTTTGCCGATGGCATCCCGTTTCGAACGGGGGCTGCCCAGGACATTGAGCACCAGCGTTTCGCCTTCCCAATAAAAGAACGACTGTTTTGCCGTCATTGCGTGCTGCCCGGCCTGCCGTCCTTGCGCTGGTTCACTTCGATGGGTTTCCTGCCTTGGCGGCATGCCCGATCAACCATTCGGGCAACTCTCGCGAACCCGAGTGATCGATGATGTACTGGCGCATCAGCTTGCGGATGACTTGCGACGACGTAAGGTCTTGCCGTGTACAGATGTCCTCGAAGATTTGCTTTTTGAGCGGATCGATCAGGATGGTCATCCTGGCGGTACGGTTTTCCATGGCGGGACTCGTGATGGGCGGGGTAGGGATAATATGATAATTGTATTATCATGAGAATGTCATTTAATGATGTGATTTGATCAGTCGCGCTTTTTGCCATGCCTAATTGGCAGACACGTTTATAGGCCTTCGTCACACTTGTCCCATTCCGCCATCGCTGTCTCCATGAGTCGCCCCCCGTTGCTGGAGTTGCCTGGCAAGGTGGCGGGCGCACCGGTCAAGGTGTGCGTGCTTGAGCCACCGCAGAGCGATCCTGTGAGACTTTACGAACAGATTCTGGACGGGCGCTACGCCAGGCCTTTCATCATCGACGACGGCGAGACGCGGCAACTGCTGTTCAATCTGGATTTCATCCAGAGTTCCATGCGCATCGATGATCCTTTCGCCCTGGATATCGCCTATACCCGCAAAATGATGGCTTTTCTGCTGTTCGCGCCGAATCCGGACCATGTATTGATGGTCGGATTGGGTGGCGGGTCGCTGGCCAAGTTCTGCCATCGCCACCTGCCCCGTGCACGCTTGACCGTGGTCGAAGTGAACCCCGACGTCATCGCATTGCGCCAGGCGTTCGGCGTACCCGACGATGAGCGCCTGGCGATCGTCCAGGCCGATGCCGCCGCGTACCTGCCCATGGCTGAAGGCGATACCGATGTGCTGCTGCTGGATGGCTTCGACGCCCGAGGCATCGCCCCGACGTTTCTCAGCCGCGCTTTCTATCGGGCGGCACGGAACCGGCTCCGTCCAGGCGGCCTGCTTGTCGCCAACTTTGCCGGGCCCCGGAAATACTGGTCCAGGCACCTGGCCTTGTTGAACGAAATCTTCGAAGGACACGTGCATTTGGGGACGGTCCCCGGCGGCGACAACCATATTGCCTTTGCATGCGCCGGGTCGGATTGTCCCCTCGATTGGGGGCAGCTGGAAAAACGGGCGAGTGCGCTTGCCGATCGGATTCCACTCGACTTTTCAGCAATCGTTACCAGCTTGCGCGAGGGGGCTGAATTGCCCTGGGCAAGGCAGGCTGCATGCTCTAAGGCCTCGTCACTCATGAAATCAGGTGCGTCTGATATGCAGAAAATCCATCAATACCTGAAAAGCCGCGGCGAGCAGTTCGACGCGGAGATCGCCGCGGCGACACGAATCCCGCTGGAAGACGTACGGCTTCATCTGGCCGAATTGTCGAAAAGAGGGGACGTCATCGCGTGTCACTCCACGCGCTTCGTCAAGGGCAAGAAAAGCGAAGGGATGCTGTATCGGATCTCGGGCTATATCCCGGCCGCCAGCCCCGGCAGGAAACCCAAAGCCTAGACACTAGACAGGATGGCCGTGCGAGGCGGCGCCAGGATGGGCGGCACGATATGTGGGTTCCGCGGTGTTACTTGCCTCTGTCGGACGTATGGAGCTTCTGCTAGCCGTCCGCGTTGGGCGCCCCCTTGCTGACGGCGGCCAGGATGCCTTGCAGCAACGCAGTCGGGGTGGGCGGGCAGCCCGGCACTTCGACGTCGACGGGGATGACGTTGGATATTTTTCCGCACGACGCGTAGCTCTCGCCGAACATCCCGCCGGTGCAGGCGCACTCGCCCATGGCCACCACCCACTTGGGATCCGGTATGGCTTCATAGGCGCGCTTCAACGCGGCTTCCATGTGGCGCGAAACCGGGCCGGTCACCAGCAGCACGTCGACATGCCGGGGGCTGGCGGCAAACTTCACTCCCAGGCCATCGATGTTGTAGTGCGGACCGTTGAGCGCATGGATTTCCAGTTCGCAGCCGTTGCAGGAACCGGCGTCGACATGACGGATCGCCACCGCCTGGCCGAACACCTTGAGGATTTCCGCATGCAGCGTCTGCTCGCGCGTGCGTAGTGCGGGGTCGGCCTGGGGCGCTGGTTCGGAGACGAAGCCGGTCTTGAGGATCTTCTGGAGGATCAGGTACGAAGCCATCTTATAAATCCGGTCCGCTGTAGGAGAGGTTGAAGGATTTGTTGATGAGCGGGAAGTCGGGCACGATGTTGCCCAGCACGCCCACTTCCACCAGCGGCCAGTTCTGCCAGGACGGATCGTGCGGATGCACGCGGTCGAGCGTGCCGTCGGCCGCAATTCGTACTGCCACCACCACCTCGCCGCGCCAACTTTCCACCCAGCCCAGGCCTTCGCATACAGCCTGCACCGGCTGGAGCGGCGCTTGTATGCCGCCCGCCAGCAGGCGCTTGAGGATGTCGCGGATCAATCGCAGGGATTCGTACACTTCGGCAAAGCGCACTTCCGCGCGCGCCAGCACATCGCCCCGGCGCTGGGTCGCCATGTTCACATCCAGCTGATCGTAGGGGGCCTGCGGAAATTGCGTACGCGCATCCCAGGCCTGGGCGCTGGCGCGGCCGGCCAGCCCGGTCAGGCCCAACTGCGCAGCCAGTTCGGGTTTGCAGATGCCGGTATCGGCGAAGCGGTCCTGCAAGGTGGCATGCTCGTCGTAGATGGCCTTGAGTTCGCGCACTTCGATCTCGATGCGGCTGGCCAGGGCGTCGAGCTCGGCTTGCCCCGCGGCGTCGATATCCGCAACCACGCCGCCCGGCGTGATGCAATCGAACAGATAACGGTGGCCGAACAGCTTTGCGCTCATTCGCAGCCAGTCTTCCTTCAGACGCCAGAACTGCACGAAGCCGAACGCGAGCGCCACGTCGTTGCCCAGGTAGCCGAGATCGCCCAGATGGTTGGCGATGCGCTCGATTTCCAGGAACAGGGCGCGCAGCCACAACGCCCGCTCGGGCACGGCGCTGGCGGTCGCCATCTCGACGGCCATGCAATAGGCCCAGGCATAGGCGCTGTGCGAATCGCCGGACACACGTCCGGCGAGCCTGGCGCCTGTGGCGATATCCATGCCCTCGAAACGTTTCTCGATGCCCTTGTGGGTATAGCCCAGGCGCTCTTCCAGCTTGAGGATGCGGTCACCAATGATGGAGAAGCGGAAATGCCCCGGCTCGATGGTGCCGGCGTGGATGGGGCCGACCGCGATTTCGTGCACGCCGTCGCCTTGCACGCGGATGAAGGGATAGGCATCGACTTCCGGGAGCGGTAAGCGGTGAGCAGTGGGTGGTGAGAAATCCTTGCGCAGGGGGAATTCGTCTGCGGCCCAGGCGTTGTGGCGCAGCCATTTGCGCTCGTCCACTGCGTCGGTGGCCGTGATACCAAGCAGGTCGAAGGCCGCGCGTTGCATGCGGTCGGCTTGCGGGAAGATATGCGCGAGATCGGGATAGGCGGGCGCCTCCGTCGGCAAGGCGCAACTCACCCAGGCCAATCCCAAGCCGGTGAGCAGGGTGACATGAATGCCGAAGCTACCGTTCAGGTGGCGGTCGTCCGAGCCCCACAGCGCGACGAGCTGTCCGCCTTCATCCTTGACCGCACGCGACAGCGCGAGCAATTGCCCGGTTTCCATGCGCCCGCGCCAGATATGCGGACCGATGGGGTCGAGGCGCCAATCGTGATCGCCGATCTTCATCTCAGCCTCCTAGCAGCTGGGCCGCCTGCTTGTACCAGGCGGCGAGATACGGCGGGATGAACAGGCCCAGCATCAACACCAGGCCCAGATGCAGGAACACCGGCGTCTGCGCGGGCTGGTAGGGCAGCTTCGGCAGCTCGGTCTCGCCGAACACCATGGGCTGCACCTTGCCGAAGATGGCTGCGAAGGCCACGCCCAGCGCCAACAGCAGGAAGGGCGTGGCCCAGGGGTGCTCGTGCATGGCGGTGGTGATGATGAGGAATTCGCTGGCGAACACGCCGAACGGCGGCATGCCGAGGATGGCGACGGTACCGAGCATCAGGCCCCAGCCGAGGGTGGGGTTGGTCTTGATGAGGCCGCGGATGTCATCCATCAATTGCGTGCCGGTTTTTTGCGTGGCGTGGCCGACGGCAAAGAAGATGGCGGACTTGGTGAGCGAGTGCATGGTCATGTGCAGCAGCCCGGCAAAGTTCGCCACTGCGCCGCCCATGCCGAAAGCGAACGTGATCAGCCCCATGTGTTCGATGGAGGAGTAGGCGAACATGCGCTTGACGTCGGTCTGACGTACGATCAGGAACGCCGCCAGTACGACGGAAAGCAAACCGAAACCCATCATCAGCGTGCCCGCCATGTCATTGCCGAGTGCGCCGTCCACCAGCACCTTGGAGCGCATCACCGCATACAGCGCGACATTGAGCAGCAGTCCGGAGAGCACGGCGGACACGGGCGTCGGGCCCTCGGCATGGGCATCCGGCAGCCAGCTGTGCAGCGGTGCCAGGCCCACTTTTGTCCCGTAGCCGACCAGCAGGAAGACGAAGGCCAGCGACAGCACCGTGGGTTCGAGCTGAGCCTTCACGCCGTTCAGGTGCGTCCACAACAGCGCATTGCCGCCCGGGCCCAGTACTTTCTCCGCTGCGAAATAAAGCAGGATGGTGCCGAACAGCGCCAGCGCGATGCCCACGCCGCACAGGATGAAATATTTCCAGGCCGCTTCCAGCGAGGCCGGGGTGCGGTACAGCGAAACCAGCAGCACGGTGGCGAGCGTCGCGGCCTCCATTGCCACCCACAGGATGCCCATGTTGTTGGTGGTCAGCGCCAGCAGCATGGCCCCGATGAAAATCTGGTAGCTGCTGTGGTACAGGCGCAGGCGCGTGGCGTTGAGCCGGCCGTGCTCCTGCTCGATACGCATGTAGGGGCGCGAGAACAGCGCGGTGGTAAAGGCGACGAAGGCGGTCAGCGCGACCAGAAACACATTGAATGAATCGATGAAGAACCAGCCGTTGCCCACCATCATCGGGCCGGTTTCGACGATGCGCACAGTCAGTAGTACCGCCACCGCCAGTGTGAGCAGGCTGAAGAGCGCGTTGATCTCCGGCGCATGGCGTCGGTAGCCCCATAGCGCCAGGAAAATGCCGCCTGTCAGCGGAATGCCGAGTAGCCAGAAAAGTTCCATGACTTATTTTTCCTTGAGCTTTTCCATGTGCTTCAGGTCCAGCGAGTCGAACGTCTCGCGGATCTGGAAGATGAAGATGCCGAGTACGAACACGCCGACCAGCACGTCCAGGGCCACGCCCAGTTCCACCACCAGGGGCATGCCGTAGGTCGCGCTGGTGGCGGCGAAGAACAGGCCGTTCTCCATGGACAGGAAACCGATCACCTGTGGGATGGCCTTGGTGCGCGTGATCATCATGAGGAAGGCGAGCAGCACGCAGGCCATGGCGATGCCCAGGGTCGAGCGCGTCACCGTGCCGGACATTTCCGAGATGGGCAGCGCCAGGTTGAAGGCGAAGATCACCAGCACGATGCCGATCAGCATGGTGGTCGGGATGTTGATCATCGGCTCCACGACCCGGTTCACGTTCAATTTTTTCACCAGACGGTAGAAGTACCAGGGCATGGCGATCACCTTGAGGCCCAGGGTCATGACCGCCGAGTAATACAGGTGGTGCTGGCCGGTGGACCAGGCGACGATGGCCGTGGACAAGGCCAACGCCGCACCCTGCCAGGCGAACAGGGTCACCAGGCCGACGACGCGACGCTGCGACAGCATGGCGAACGAGATCAGCAGCAGCAGGGCCGCAAGCAGGTTGACGATCTGCAGGTGGTAGGGCAGTGCCATCATGATGCTCGACGTCCGACGTTCAATGCGCGAATTGCGTTCGGCTCCATCTCACACCTCCAGCAGGAAATGGATCAGCATGCCTAGTACCGCCAGCAGGAAGGCCGTGCCGAGAAACTCCGGTACGCGGAACAGGCGCACCTTGGCGGAGACGGCTTCCATGAGCGACAGTGCGGCGCCGCCGGCGGCAAGCTTCGTCACGATGGCGGCCAGCGCCAAAGGCAGGGCGGCGATATCGCCCTGGTGGGCGATGCCCCAGGGCAGGAACAGCGCGATGCCCAGCGCGGAATAGGTGAACAGTTTCAATGCCACCGCCCACTCGATCAGGGCGAGATGCCGGGCGGAATACTCCAGGATCATGGCCTCGTGGATCATCGTCAATTCAAGGTGGGTACTGGGGTTGTCCACGGGGATGCGCGCGTTCTCTGCCACCGAGATCATCCAGAACGCCACCGCCGCGAACGCCAGGCTGGGGTGGATGGCGAAGGCCTTGTGCGCCAGGGTGGCGACGATGATGGGGAGTTCGGTGGACTGGGAAATCAGGCTAGCGGTGAAGAACACCATGAGCAGTGCAGGCTCGGCCAGGAAGGACACCAGCATTTCGCGGCGCGCGCCGAGGGTGCCGAACGGGGTGCCGATGTCCATGGCCGCCAGCGCCAGGAACACCCGTGCCAGCGCGAAGATGCCCACCAGGGCAATGACGTCCGCCGCCGGCGAGAATGGCAGATCGTTGGCGATCGTCGGCACGATGCCGGCTGCCAGTGCCATGCAGGCAAAGATCATGTAGGGCGCGAAACGGAACAGCGGCGAGGCATCGTGCGCGATCACCGCGTCCTTGTGGAACAGCTTGCGCAGGGTGCGATAGGGCTGGGTGATGGGCGGCGCGCTGCGCCCTTGCAGCCAGGCGCGGCACTGGTTGACCCAGCCCATCAGCAGCGGCGCCAGCAGGATGGCCAGCAGGGTCTGGGCGATTTGCAGGAGGATGCCGGTGCTCATCGTGTAAAGACCAGAAGGACGATCAGGGTGACGAAGCTGTAGATCAGGTACCACTGGATGCGGCCATGTTGCAGGCGTGCGGCCTGCATCGACAACCACGCAGTCAGGTCGGCGATGGGCTGGTATATCAGCAGCCAGAGTTTGTCGCGGCTGTCGCCGCGGTAATGCGGGTGACGGTCGAAGGGATCGGGGGTTTCGCGTTCCACCCGCATGAAGACCTCGAAGATCTGCCGGATGGGCTGGCCGAAGCCTTCGGCACTGTCCTGCATGCGCGCATCCTGTTCCGGATAGCCGCAATCCCACGGTTCGCTGCGGCGTACCCTGCCGTGATAGACGCGGCGTACCCACAGATAAGTGAGCGCCACCACCGCCGTGACGCCCGCCAGGAAAATCAGCGGCGCATAACTTGCCCGCTCGGCCGAAACCGGCGTCAGCAACAGCCAATTGCTGATGCCGGGCAGGCGTTGTCCGGTCAGCATCAGCACGACCGGTTCCAGCCACTGGATGACCAGCGTGGGAAACAGGCCCAGCAGGATGCAAGCGCCGGCCAGCCACAGCATGCCCAGGCGTTCCGGCCAGCTTGCCTCGTGTGCATGTTGCAGTCCCGGATCGCGCGGCTGTCCGAGGAAAATGACGCCATAAAATTTCACCATCACGTAGGCTGCGAGCGCGGCGGCGAGCGCCACGGTGGCGGCCGCCACCGGAATCACCATGTTGAGGTAGGGCTGAGTGAGTCCCGGCGTCAACAGGAAAGCCTGCAACAACAGCCACTCCGAGACGAAGCCATTGAGCGGCGGCAGGCCCGCGATGGCCAGCGCGCCGATCAGGGTGAGCCAGGCCGTCCATGGCATGTAGCGCATCAGCCCGCCCAGATGGCCCATGCGCCGCTCGCCGGTGGCATGCAGCACGGAGCCCGTGCCCACGAACAGCAAGCCCTTGAAGAACGCGTGGTTGAGGGCGTGGTACAGCAGGGCGGTCAACGTCAATGCGGCCAGAGCGCCCTTGCCGTCAGTGTGAAAAATCAGCGTCAGGCCGAAGGCGGCGATGATCACGCCGATGTTCTCGATCGAGGACCAGGCCAGGAGGCGTTTCATGTCCGACTGCACGGCGGCGAAGATCACGCCGTACAGTGCGGTCACCAGACCCAGCGCCAATGCCAGCGTGCCCCACCAGCCGAGCTGTATTTTGAGCAGATCGAAAGTGATGCGCAGAAGACCGTAGATGGCGGTCTTCAGCATCACGCCCGACATCAGGGCCGATACCGGCGACGGCGCGGCGGGGTGGGCTTCCGGCAGCCACACGTGTATCGGCACCAGGCCCGCCTTGGCGCCGAAACCGAACAGCGCCAGCAGGAAGGCTGCCGAGGACCAGAACGGCGTCATCTCCGCCAGGCGCATGGTGTTGAAGGTGTAGTCCCCATGGCCGCCCTGCAGCACGCCGAAGGTGAGCAGCAGGGCCACTGCGCCGACGTGCGCGATCAGCAGATAGAGAAACCCGGCGCGGCGGATTTCGGGAATCTTGTGGTCGGTGGTGACGAGGAAGTAGGACGACAAGGCCATCACCTCCCAAGCCACCATGAACGCGTAGGCATCGTCTGCCAGCAGCACTGTGACCATGCCGGCCAGGAACAGGTGGTACCAGAGGGCGAGCAGGGCGAGCGGACCCGCAGCCATGTTTCTGAAATAGCCGCAGGCATACACGGTGATGCCGAATGCGGCGCCGCCCAGCAACACCATGAAGAAGGCGGACAAGGCGTCCAGCCGCAGATGGAACGGCAGGTCGGGCAGGCCAATGGGCAGCACCATGGTCGAGGCAGGCAGCAACAGGCCGGCGACGCCGATGCCTGCGATGAACAATGCGCCCAGCGCGCCCAGTGGAAAAATCAGGCGGGTAAGCAAGCCGTGCCGACGTTGCAGCAGTAGCGCTGAAAAACCCAATCCCAACCAGTAAAGCACCCCGGCCCAAGCCAAATCGAGGACATGAGCGTCAAGGGATGCCAAATGTGACATTGAACGTACGCGCGTAGCCGAGCCAGATTTGATTCTATTGACAAACCAAATCAACTACAATGTTAATCTGATTAACATGTCAAGTCGTCATTCTGTCGCCATGGAAAACCGTACAGCCCGGCTCACCGTTCTGATCGATCCCAGGAAAAAGAAACTGTTCGAAGAAATCTGCGTGCAGCGCGACCTGACGCCGTCACAGGTCGTGCGGCGATTGATCCGTCAATACATCATCGACAATGCGGGCGGAAGGGAATTACCCAAGTGGCTGACCGCTGCGGCGCCACGGGGCGAGGAATGATGTCCGGGGGGACATCTTCCCAAACTCAGAATTCGTTGCGGATGCGCTTGTAGCCTTTGACCAGCTCGTGGTTGGCCTGCGCCACGCTTTCCGAAAAGTCGGCGGCCTGCGGCGATACGCGCTCGATCGTCGCCAGGTCGGCATCGGAGTGGATGTTGGCGGTGGAAGGGATGTAGAAGCCCGGCGGCACGGTGCAGCCTTCCACCACCGAGTTGTGGCGGACGACCGAACCGTCGGACACGATGCAGTTGAACAGCACCGAGTTGAAGCCGACGAAAACGTTATCGCCCACCGTGCAGGGGCCATGCACGATCGAACGGTGCGCGATGGAGGTGCTTCGCCCGATGGTGACGCCGCCGCCCGCCTTGCAATGAATGACCACGCCGTCCTGGATATTGGAATGGGCGCCGATGACGATGGGCTCCATCTCGCCGTTGTCGTCCACCTCGTCGGCGCGGATGACCGCATAGGGGCCGATAAACACGTTTTCTTCTACGATGATCTTGCCGCACAGGATGGCGGTGGGATCGACAAACGCGGTGTCATGTACGACGGGTAAATGTCCGGACGGGTTTTTGCGGATCATGATGAGCGAGGTTCTCCGTTGGGTAGGCGTTGATGACAGATGGGGAAGGCGCGTACGGTGCAATTCCGGCAAATCTCGTTGTCGAGCTTCGGATACAGAATCTCGGCAGGGCGGGTTTTGGCCGGGAACAGATTTTCTTCACCGACGTCGTCCATGAAATGGCCGCGCTTCAGCGTGTCGGCCAGGCTGTTCTTCATGCGGTAAAAAGACAGGGTTCCGCCCATTTTCCGCCGCTGGCGTGCAGCCTCGGCCAGAAACTCGGCTCCGGCCAGATCGACGAAATTGATGCCGCTGGCCATTACGACCAGATGCTTGCGCTCGGGTTCCGATTCTTCGATTTCCTGCAATTGCTGTTGCAGATGGGCGACTGCGCCGAAGAAGATCGAACCATTGATCCGCATCATTTTCATCTGCGGACACTCCGGCCGGCCATCGAGGGGCGTGTAATGGTAGCTTGCCGGATCGGGATCGGGCAGCACGGGTTCGAGCGCGGGCCGCGAGGTGCGATACAGGTAGAACACCAGTGACAAGGCGATGCCGAAGAAGATGCCCTTTTCCAGATCGATCAGCGTGCCGATGAGCGTTACCCACAGGACGATGGTTTCCTGCCGGCTGATCTTGGGCAGCAGGCTGATATGGTGGAAGTCGATCAGGCTCCAGGCCACCAGAAACAGGATCCCGGCCATGGCCGCATCGGGCAGGTAGGCGGCCAGCGGCGCAACCAGCAACAGGATGATCAGCAGGAATACCGACGCGAACACGGCGGCCAGGGGCGTGCGTGCGCCTGCCGCGTAATTGACCCCGCTACGGTTGAACGACCCGCTGGCCGCGTAGCTGGAGAAGAAGCTGCCGATCACGTTGGACAGGCCTTGGCCGACGAATTCCTGGTTGCCGTCGATGTGTTGCCCGGATTTCGTGGCGACGGCACGCGAGATGGATACTGCTTCCGTCAGGGCCAGCATGGTGATGATCAGGGACGGGAACAGCATCTGGTTCAGCGCGCCAAAGGAGAAGTCGGGCGACGACAGCGGCGGCAGGCCGGACGGCAGGGCGCCGACCGTTTTGATGTGGGTGATCTCCACGCCATAACGCGCGTTCAAGAACAGCGCCGCAAAGCTGCCGACCAGCATGGCGGCGATCATGTAGGGAAACTTGGGCATGAAGCGCTTGACCAGGATGCCCGAGGCAAGCGTGATGACGGATACCGCCGTGACGTAGGGGTTGATGTCCTGAAGGTGCTGGACGAACAAGGACAGGATCTCAAAGAACGGCGTGCCGCGCGGGATGCCGACCCCAAAGAAGTTCTTGATCTGGCTGCCTGCGATGAGCATGGCCGCGCCGGCGGTAAAGCCGATCACGACCGTATGGGAAATGAAGTTGACGAGCACGCCCATGCGCGCCAGGCCAAGAATGAGCTGGAATACCCCGGTCAGGAAGGTCAGGGTCAGCACCAGGCTGATGAATTCGGGTGTGCCAGGATGGGCAAACGGGCTGACCGACGCAAACACGGCGATCGAAATGGCGGTGGTGGGCCCGGACACGAGATGCCATGACGAGCCGAACAGCGCGGCGATGATGGCCGGCATCATTGCCGCGTAAAGGCCGTATTCGGGCGGCATGCCGGCAATGGTGGCGAAGGCCACGCCCTGGGGCAACACGATCAGGGCGCCGGTCAGTCCCGCCATCGCATCGTCGCGGGTCGTACTGCCGTTGACCGAAGGCCACCAGCGGAGAAAGGGGAGCATCCTGTAAACCCAGAGAGGACAGACGAGGGCGAGTTTGGAAAGTGTTTTTTGCATAGTGGGCGCATTTTAAAGCATTAGGCGGGTATGACACAGCGGTTTTGGCATTTCAAAGCGCCTGCAGGGCTAACCGGACGCCTGCATGCGCATTGCCGGGGAGGCGCGGCCATGCTGCCCCTTTGCCCCGTGCCAGCAGGATGTGATCGGTTTTCGGCCGCTCGCGTTGATGTCCTTTGTCGATCCGGCCACCGACCGTGAAAAGCCATGCAAGCCGCGATGCGGCCCGCCCGTGCAGGACTGCTTACTTGAGCAGTGAACCGATTCTGATTGCTAACCTGGTCAGTTGACGTATAAAAAAGAAGTTAACTGTGCAAACACAACCATCAGGAGACTGAAAATGGCCCACATCGTAATTTTGGGAGCCGGCATAGGCGGGATGCCGATGGCGTTCGAGATGCGGGAGAATGCGCGCGCCGAAGACCGCGTCACCGTCATCTCCAACACCCCCACCTTCCATTTTGTTCCCTCCAATCCCTGGGTGGCGGTCAACTGGCGTACCCGTGCGGACATCGAGTTGCCGATCGAACCCATCCTCAGCAAAAAGAAGATCGACTTCATCCCCGTCGCCGCGAAGCGCGTTCACCCTGCCGAGAACCGCATCGAACTCGAAGACGGCCGCAGCATCGACTACGACTATCTCGTCATCGCCACCGGCCCCAAACTGGCTTTCGACGAGATCGAAGGTCTGGGCCCCAGCGGCCACACCCAGTCCGTCTGCCACGTCGACCACGCCGTCACCTCCAACGACAACTGGCAGGCCTTCGTCAAAGACCCCGGCCCCATCGTCGTGGGCGCCGTCCAGGGCGCCTCGTGCTACGGTCCCGCCTACGAATTCGCCATGATCATGGAAACCGACTTGCGCCGACGCAAGCTGCGTGACAAGGTGCCCATCACCTTCGTCACCGCCGAACCCTACATCGGCCATCTCGGCCTCGGCGGCGTAGGCGACTCCAAGGGCATGATCGAATCGGCCTTCCGCGACAAGCACGTCAAATGGATCTGCAACGCCAAGGTCACCAAGGTCGAAGCCGGCAAGATGTTCGTCACCGAGGTGAACGAGGATGGCAGCGAGAAGAAACTGCACGAGCTGCCGTTCAAGTACTCCATGATGCTGCCCGCCTTCAAGGGCGTGGACGCCGTCCTTGGCATCGAAGGATTGACCAACCCGCGCGGCTTCATCCTGATCGATCCCTATCAGCGCAACCCCACCTTCAAGAACGTCTTCTCCGTCGGCGTATGCGTCGCCATTCCCCCGGTCGAAGCCACTCCGCTGCCGGTCGGCGTGCCCAAGACCGGCTACATGATCGAATCCATGGTGACGGCCACCGCGCACAACATCCGTGCACTGCTGGACGGCAAGGAACCTGCCGAGAAGGCCACCTGGAACGCAGTCTGCCTGGCCGATTTCGGCGACACCGGCATTGCGTTCGTGGCGCTGCCGCAGATTCCACCGCGCAACGTCAACTGGTTCTCCGAAGGCAAGTGGGTGCACCTGGCCAAGATTGCGTTCGAGAAGTATTTCCTGCGCAAGATCAAGAAGGGAAATGTCGGGCCCTTTTACGAAAACCTCACGCTGCGTGCGCTGGGAATTTCGAAACTCAAGGAGTGAGACGAACGCCCCGCTCGGCGGCGCGTCAGATTGACGTGTCGTCGCGAGGTTTTTTGTCCCCGGGTTGAAGCGCGATCACAGTGGCGGGCGCATCCGGTTTTTGGCGCTCGGCGAGCAACAGCAGGGCCTGATGGAATTCTCCCGGGAGGCGTTTCATGGTTTCCGCCGCCTGGGGAAGGTAATGCACGACCTCGAACGGCACGCGCTCGTCTAGCGATGCGCGCGCCTGGGGATGGAAGTGCTGCCAGGCCAACTCGACCCAGGCCTTGTTCTGGCTGTCGACGAAAATGAACTCCTCCGCATCCAGCACTGCCATGTACTGCAGGCTGCGAATCGGCACGAACAGACATTTTCCGGCCCGTGCCAGCAGAGTGTGCGCAAGGTTGTAGGTGGCGGCGGGAAGAAATGCCGGCCAGCGCGCGATTTCCTGTTCACGATAAAAACGTTCGTCCATGGCGTTACGTTAGCAGTCCGGCTCCCGGTTGGTTAAGCATTTTTTGCGCACGTGCCTGTGCGCGGGCGAGACATGACGCGTGTCTGCGGGAATCATGCGCCCTTGAGGCAAAATAGGGATCAGATATCCTGACCGCAATCACCATGAACGATTCCACTCCTGCCCGCGGCCCGGGCCTGATTTTCGATACCCATCTGGAGCATTTCGATCACGACGTGATCGAAGCCTCGCACACGCTTCCCATCCTGGTCGATTTCTGGGCCGACTGGTGCCCGCCTTGCCGTGCGCTGACACCCGTGCTCGAGCGTGTCGTCGCGCACCACGCCGGCAAGATCCACATGGCCAAGGTCGAAGTCGACGAAGGCGCCAACATGAAGCTTGCCGGACGCTATGCCTTGCGCGGTTTTCCCACCGTCCTGCTGTTCGTCAAGGGCGAGATCGTCGGGCGTTTCTCCAGCGCCCATCCCGAGCACTGGGTGCGCGAATTCATCGCCGGGCACACCGATATTGAGTGACACACGCATCGTGCTCGACACCAATGTGGTGCTCGATCTGTTGCATTACGACGATGCGGCGACGCGTCCCCTGCTGCATGCGCTGGAAGCGGGGCGCATACGCTGCGTGGTGACGAGCGCCACACTCGACGAGTGGCGGCGCGTACTGGCGTATCCGGCGTTTGGGCTGGATTCGGCACGTCAGGCGGCGCTGTACGCGCGCTATCAAGCCCTGGCCGTATTGGAGCCGGCAGCTGTCGTCGCAGACCTGCCGCGTTGTCGTGATGCAGACGACCAGAAGTTCATCGAGTTGGCCACCACAGCCCATGCGCAAGGACTGGTCAGCAAGGATCGCGCGGTGCTCCGCTTGCGTCGCCGCTGTGCGGCGCGTTTTCGGATCATGCCCCCAGCGGAAGCGGTGTGCTGGTTGACGGATGTGCTTAATCGCCCTGCGGCCGGAACCGCTGTCGCGCCGCTTCGCTGACCGCCAGTACGGCTGGATGACTCAGCCGCCGTTCCACCGAAATGGCAAAAAAACGTTCGCGTATCTCATGCGTCCGCCCCAGCTCGCTTACGTCGTATTGCCGCATCACGTCCTGAGCCGTCGTGAGCGGGACCGGGAACACGCCGGCACCCGCCTGGCCGAAGGCGCTCATCAGTGCGCTGTCGTCGAATTCGCCGACGATGGTGGGTTGGATGCCCTTGCGTTCGAGCCAGCGCAACAGCGGCACGCGGAGCGCACTGTCTTCGCCGGGGATCAGCAGCGGAACGCCATGCAGGTTGGCGGGGAAGTCTGTTTCCAGCGTGTCGGCGATTGCGCGTGCGGCCAGAAAGGCGATGCCGCATTCGCCCAGCGGATGGCTGTAGCCCTTGATATCCATCGTGGCGGGAAGGGGACGATCGGCCAGCACCATGTCGAGCCGGTGGATGGATAGTTCGGCGGCCAGTTGTTCCAGCCGGTCTTCCCGGCACACCAGCTTGACCGGCTCGGCCAGTGCCAGCGCAGGGGCCAGCAACTGGTAGGCGATCGCCTTGGGAACGACGTCAGCGATGCCCACCCGGAACGGATGAGCGCGAGGCGCAAGACGGTTTTGCAGGGCGTTTTCCAGTTCGGCGCCGACCTGGAAAATGTCGTCGGCGTAGACCAGCGCGGTGCGTCCGGCATCGGTCAGTTCCAGCCGCCGCCCGCTGCGCCGGAACAGTGTCACGCCCAGGCGTTCCTCGAAGGTGCTGATCTGCCCGGACAAGGTCTGCGGCGTCAGATGCAGCTTCTCGGCGGCCCGGTTGAGCGCACCCGCCTTGGCGACGGTGCGGAAGTAGTACAGATGCTTGTAATTGAGCATGGCGCCGAAATAATTCGATAAAAGCGAACAATAGCATTATAAAAATCGAATTTTATTGTTATTGTCCAGTCTGTATTCTCTGCACGTATGTCGTGCAATGGTCCCGGCCGATCGGGCAGGGATGAAAGGAGAACACCATGAAGCGTATTGTCTTATTCCTCGCCACCAACCTGGCGATCGTGCTGGTGCTGTCGTTCACCATGCGCATCCTGGGCGTCGAACCCTATCTCACCGCGAACGGACTGAATCTGGGGTCGCTGCTGATCTTTGCCGCCGTGATGGGTTTTGGTGGTTCGTTCATCTCGTTGGCGATCTCCAAGTGGATGGCGAAGAAATCGATGGGCGTGCGGGTGATCGAAACGCCGTCGAATTCGACCGAGTTCTGGCTCATGGAAACCATCCGAAAATACGCGGCGGACGCCGGGATCAAGATGCCGGAAGTCGGCATCTACGATGCGCCGGACGTCAACGCCTTCGCCACCGGCATGACCCGGAACAGCTCGCTGGTTGCCGTGTCCTCCGGCCTGCTGCAGCAGATGACGCGCGAAGAAGCCGAGGCGGTGCTGGGGCATGAGATTGCGCACGTCGCCAACGGCGACATGGTGACGCTGGCGCTGATCCAGGGCGTGGTCAACACCTTCGTGATGTTCCTGTCGCGCGTGATCGGCCATACGGTCGACCGCGTCGTGTTCAAGAACGAGGAAGGCCATGGCCCTGCATTCTTCGTCACCATGATCGTGGCCGAACTGGTGCTGGGCATCCTCGCGTCGATCATCGTCATGTGGTTCTCGCGCCAGCGCGAATTCCGCGCCGACCGCGGCGGGGCCAGCCTGGCCGGGCGTGGTGCCATGATCGCCGCGCTGGAGCGCCTGAACAGCCTGCATCCGCACCCGCTGCCCGACAAGATGGCGGCCTTCGGCATCGCCGGCGGCAGCCCGCAGGGCTGGAAGCGTCTGTTCATGACGCACCCGCCGTTGGAAGAGCGTATCGCTGCCCTGCGCGCGGTGCAGTAAGCGGAGTAGTCGGTGGACGCTACCCTGCATATTGGCGAGCCCTGGATGTGGGCGGCGTTCGTCGGCTTCGTGCTGGTGATGCTGGCCGTCGACCTGTTCCTGGTCGGCGGCAACAAGGCGCACAAGGTCGGTTTCAAGGAAGCGGCGGCGTGGTCGGTCGTGTGGGTCTCGCTCGCCCTGCTGTTCAACCTCGGGCTGTGGTGGTATCTCAAGGGCGCGCACGGCGGCGAGGTGGCCGACGCCAAGGCGATGGAGTTCCTGACCGGCTACCTGATCGAGAAATCGCTCGCGGTCGACAACATCTTCGTCTTCCTGATGATCTTCGGCTTCTTCGCGGTGCCGGCGGAATACCAGAGGCGCGTGCTGATCTACGGCGTGATCGGCGCGATCGTGATGCGCGCCGTGATGATCCTGGCGGGTGCCTGGCTGGTGCAGGAGTTCCACTGGATCCTCTATGTGTTCGGTGCCTTCCTCGTCGTCACCGGCATCAAGATGCTGATGTTCGCCGAGGTCGAGCCGGATCTGGCGAAGAATCCCATGCTCAACTGGATCAAGCGCCACATGCGCCTGACGGCGGACTATCGCGGCGAGAAATTCTGGGTGCGCGAAAACGGGATGCGACTGTTTACCCCGCTGTTCCTTGTGCTCGTCATGATCGAGATTTCCGACGTGATTTTCGCGGTCGATTCGATTCCCGCGATATTCGCCATCACCACCGACCCTTTCATCGTGTTCACGTCCAACATCTTCGCCATCCTGGGATTGCGTGCGATGTATTTCATGCTGGCCGGCATGGCGGACCGCTTCCATCTGCTTAAATATGGTTTGGCCATGGTGCTGGTGTTCGTGGGGACCAAGATGCTGATCGTCGACTTCTACAAGATCCCGGTGGGCTTGTCGCTCGGCATCGTCGGCCTCATCATCGCCAGCTTCATGTTTGCCAGCCTGTGGGTGACGCGAAAACCAGTTGTCCCAGGCTGAGGGCGGTGACGGAGGTGGGAGCTGCCTGCTGATAAACCTGGGTTCGGGAGCGCGCTGAAGTATCCTTGCGGGTATCAAGGCTGAAGGCCAACTATGCCGACTTCTACCGATTCTCCACTCGCTCGGCGTATCGTGGGATTTGCATTCCTCGTCGCCATATTCGGGCTGACGATCTGGGTGTTGTCGCCCTTTCTCGCTGCCCTGGCCTGGGCGGGGATCCTCGCGTACGTGACCTGGCCACTCCATCAGTGGGTATGCCGCCGGATGCCGGGACGCGACAATCTCGCCGCGCTACTGATGACACTGGGGGTGACGGCGACCCTGCTGCTGCCGCTGGTGTGGGTGATGTTCACGGTGGCGGCTGATGTGGCGGCGGCTTCGGCCACGCTCAAGCAGTTCGCCGCGCATGGGCTTCCACCCTTGCCCGCCGTGGTGCCCAGTTGGCCGGGCGGGGCGTGGCTGGCCGAGCAGTACCAGCGCGTCCAGGCCGATCCGGAATGGGTGCATGCGCAGTTCGATGCGCTGGGCCTGACCAATACGGTCGCGCTGAAATCGTTGGCAGGCGGTGTCGGGCGCAATGTGGCGAAATTCGGTCTGGCGGTGTTCGCGCTGTTCTTCCTGTACCGACACGGCGTCAGCGTGCTGGCGCAGTTTCGCGGCGTGGCCACGCGCTGGCTGGGCGAGGCGGCGCGCGGCTACATCCAGGCGGTCGGCGTGACCGTGCGGGCCGTGGTGTTCGGTATCGTGCTGACCGCGCTGGCACAGGGTACGCTTGCCGGCCTCGGTTACTGGGTGGCGGGGCTCGCCGCGCCCGCGCTGTGGGGGATGATCACCGCCCTGGTGTCGCTGATTCCTTTCGTCGGCCCGGTGGTCTGGATTGGGCTGTCCCTGACCCTCCTGGCCAACGGCGAGACCGGTGCGGCGCTGGGCCTGTTCCTGTGGGGGGCGCTGGTAGTGAGCTGGATCGACAACCTGATCCGTCCGCTCGTCATCAGTGGCCCGACGCAGATCCCGTTCCTGCTGGTCTTTCTGGGCGTGTTGGGTGGACTCCATGCCTTCGGTTTGATCGGGCTGTTCCTGGGCCCCGTGCTGCTTGCGGTAACAGTCGGGATCTGGCGTGAATGGCTGGGGCATGCGCGTCCGGATTGAGGTTGAGGTATCCTTGTCGGCCTTTGACCGTTAGTCCTTGAACCCCGACCAAGCGCGGCCATTCCCGCGTTCGGCCTCAATGTACGTTTGGGCCTGCGCGTTTCCGTACGACGAAATCAGAACGACAGAGAACGCACCATGAATACCAAAATGACCTATGCCGGGTTCTACAACGACAAGCACGGCGTCACCATGCTGGCGCGCGTCGTGCTCGACGGCTGGCTGTTCGGCTTCATCCCCGAGAGCGAGGACTGCGCCGGCTGGCAACTGGGACAAATGCAGGCCTTGACGGAAAAAATCGAGGCCGAGTGGGACAAGTACGGCAACCTGCCCAGCCGTCTGCCGCCCGATCTGCGCGAGCGCCACACTGCCCTGTACAAGATGGCCACGGAACGCGCGCGCGAAATGGGCTGGGATCCCGAACTCGGCGAAGACGAGTAAAACCCGGCGGGAATGACCCTGCCGCCTGCCAACCTGCCTGCCGCCCCCTGATGGAACTGACCCCGCCGTTGCTGCAACTTGCCACCCAGGCGCTTGATCTGGTGCTGGACTTCAATCGCCCGGCCGATGCCGTACTGTCGGCGTTTTTTCGCGAGCACAAGAAACTCGGCTCGCATGACCGTGCGTTCGTGGCCGAAGCGGTGTTCGGCGTGCTGCGGCGCTACCGTTATCTGTCGGTGGTGGTGCCGGCGGCCAATCCGCGCACGCTGATCATCGCCTGGTTGATCAAGGCGCGTGGCATGAGCGGAGCGACGCTGGAAAAATTCGCCAAACCCGAACTGATCGACCACATTCGCAATGCCAAGACGGACGACTTGCCGCTGGCGATAAATGCGGAACTGCCCGACTGGGCGGTCGAAAAACTGCAGGCGTCGATGAACGACGCTGACATCCTTGCGCTCGGCCGTGCCCTGCAGCAGCCGGCGCCGCTCGACGTGCGGGTCAACGCCCACAAGGCCAGCCGCGACGCCGTACTGGCTCAGTTGCGCGAGGCGAGCTTCAAGGTCGAGGCGACGCCGTATTCGCCGTGGGGCATCCGCTTCAAGGATCATCCGGCGATCAATCGCCATCCGCTGTTTCTCGACGGCACTCTGGAAGTGCAGGACGAGGGCAGTCAATTGCTGGCCTTACTGCTAGGGGCTCGGCGCGGCGAGATGGTGTGCGATTTCTGTGCCGGTGCAGGCGGCAAGACGCTCGCGATCGGCGCCATGATGGCTTCGACCGGCCGTCTGTATGCGTTCGACGTGGCGGAAAAGCGGCTCGCCAACTTGAAGCCGCGGCTGGCGCGTTCAGGCCTGTCCAACGTGATGCCGCAATTGATTGCGTCGGAAAACGATACCCGGGTGAAGCGGCTGGCGGGCAAGCTCGACCGCGTGCTGGTCGACGCGCCGTGTTCCGGCCTCGGCACCCTGCGCCGCAATCCCGACCTGAAATTCCGCCAGTCACCCGAGAGTGTGGCGGAACTGACCCTGAAACAGGCGGCCATCCTGCGCGCAGCGGCGAAGCTGCTGAAACCCGGTGGCCGGCTGGTGTATGCCACGTGCAGCCTATTGCCGGAGGAAAACGAGGCCATCGTCGAGACGTTGCTGGCGGACGGCGGATTTGCCCTGCTGCCGGTCAATGAACTGCTGGCGCAGAACAAGATCGACCTTGATACGGGCGCCATGCTGGAGCTGTCGCCCGCCGTGCACGGAACGGACGGTTTCTTCGCTGCCGTTCTGACCAAGGCCACTGCTTGACCCACCCTGGCTTTGCAGTTATCAATGCGGCGTTCCCCCGGCCGTTCGAATAAGCTGACATGGCAGATTTGCCCTTCCATCCCGATACGCTCGGCACCTTGTGCGGCCTGTTCCGTGCGCGCGTCGCGGCAACGCCAGATCAGGTGGCCTACCGCCAGTTCGACGAGGTGCGCGATACCTGGGTGAGCTTCACCTGGCTGCAGGTGGCGGCCGAGGTGGCGCGCTGGCAGGCTGCGCTGACGAAAGAGGGGCTGGTTCCCGGCGACCGCGTGGCGGTGATGCTGAAAAACAGCGTCGAGTGGGTGATTTTCGACCAGGCCGCACTGGCGCTGGGCCTGGTCACGGTGCCTTTGTATCTCGACGACCGTCCGGAGAGCGCCGCCTACATCCTCAATCATTCCGGCACCAGACTGCTGCTGGTCGAAGGCAAGTTCCAGCACAAGAAACTGGCCGAAATCGCCGGGTCGGCCACGACCCTGCAACACATCGTCAGTCTGACTGCGCCCGAAGGCGGCCTGGTGGACTGGAGCACGCGTTTCGTGGTGGCGGCCGACTGGCTGGCCGGCGCTGCGGGGACGCCGGTGCCCGAACGTCATCTCACCCCCGACCTGCTGGCCAGCATTGTCTACACCTCGGGCACGACCGGGCGCCCCAAGGGGGTGATGCTGACGCACGACAATCTGTTGTGGAACGCGTTCTATGCCTCGCAATGTGCCGATTTCGATCCGCACGAGGTGTTCCTGTCCTTCCTTCCCATGTCGCACACGCTGGAGCGCACCGGGGGGTATTACCTGCCGATGCTGGTCGGTGCCGAAGTCGTCTATGCACGCTCCATCGCCCAACTGGCGCAGGATCTGCAGGCCATTCGCCCTACCGTGCTGATTTCGGTGCCGCGTATCTACGAACGTGTGTATGGGCGCATCCAGGACAGCCTGGAGAAAAAGGGCCTGCTCGCCAGGCTGATATTCAAACTGGCAGTGCGGGTCGGCTGGCGGCGCTTTGAGCGTGGCCAGGGGCGGGCAGGGTGGAGCCCGGCGCTCTGGTTGTGGTCCGCGCTCGACCGGAAGGTCGCGCGCAACGTTACCGAAAAACTGGGCGGCCGGCTGAAACTGGCGATTTCGGGCGGGGCGGCGCTCTCGCCGGAAATCGCGCACATGTTCATCGGCTTGGGCGTGCCGATCATCCAAGGCTACGGACTGACCGAAACCAGCCCCGTGGTATGCGTCAACCGTCCGGAGTCCAACATTCCGTCCAGCATCGGCCCGCCGCTGCCGGGTATCGAGGTAAAGATCGGCGACAATGACGAACTGCTCACACGCAGCCGTTGCGTCATGCGCGGCTACTGGCAGGACGAGGCCGCCACCCGCGCCATGATCGACAGCGAGGGATGGCTGCATAGCGGCGATCAGACCACGGTGGATGCCTGGGGCCACTACCACATCACCGGGCGCATCAAGGATATCATCGTGCTCAACAACGGCGAGAAGGTGCCGCCGACCGACATGGAATCCGCCATCCTGCTCGACCCCCTGTTCGAACAGGTGATGGTCGTCGGCGAAGGCAAACCCTATCTGGCCGCGCTGACCGTACTCAACGAGGCGCATTGGCAGGAATTTGCCGCGCATCTCAACGTCGATCCCCGCCACCCCGGGGCCTTGCGCGATCCCAAGGTGATGAAGGCGCTGACCCACCGCGTGGCGCACCATCTCAAGCATTTTCCCGGCTATGCCCAGATTCGGCGGCTGCATCCTGATCTCAAGCCATGGACGCTGGAGGACGGCCTCCTGACCCCCACCCTCAAAATCAAACGCAACCAGGTGCTCGACCGTTACCGTGCAGCGGTCGAGGCCATGTATGCTGATTTCGCACGCTGACCACATAAAACCGATTAGGGAGATACTTCATGCCTTCGTTTCCACGTAAACAACTGATGCTCGGCCTGGCTCTGGCCGGATTCGCCGACCTGAGCCAGGCGGCCGGCTTTGCGCTGGTCGAACAAAGCGCCAGCGGCCTGGGCAATGCCTATGCCGGCCAGGCCGCCAGTGCGCAGGATGCCAGCACGATATTTTTCAATCCGGCGGGTATGACGCTGCTGCCCGACCGACAGCTTGTGCTGGCCGGTCATCTCATCAAGCCGCAGGCCAAGTTCAGCGGAACCGTCAGCCCTGCGATCGGGGGCGGCAACGGCGGCGATGCCGGCGATCTTGCCTTCGTGCCCAATGCCTACTTCGCCTTTCGCCTGACGCCGGATGTGCATCTCGGAATCGGGATAAATGCGCCGTTCGGCCTGAAGACCGAATATGACAGCACCTGGAAAGGACGTACCGAAGCGATCAAGTCCGAACTCAAGACGGTCAACCTCAATCCCTCGATTGCTTGGAAGGCGAGCGAGTCGCTTTCGCTTGGCGCCGGACTGAGCATCCAGTATGCGGAAGCGACGCTGACCAACTTCGCCGGTGCGCCAGGCACGGCCAATGTCCACGGTGACGACTATGGCTGGGGATTCAATCTGGGCGTGCTGTGGCAACCGGGCGAGGCGACCCGGATTGGTCTGGCTTACCGCTCGGAAGTCGATCACACCCTGAAAGGCGATGCCACATTCAGTGCGATGGCCGCGGCGAACGGCGGGGTGACGGCCGATCTCACCCTGCCGGATTCGGCTTCCCTGAGCTTGTTTCACAAGCTGAACACGCAGTGGGATCTGCTGGCCGACGTCACCTGGACCGGCTGGAGCGATTTCAAGGAATTGCGCATCGTGCGCAACAATGGTTCGACGCTCGGATTGACTACCGAAAACTGGGACGATACCTACCGTTATTCGCTGGGCGCCAATTACCACCTCAACGACAGGATCACCTTGCGCGGCGGCGTGGCCTACGACCAGACGCCCGTGTCCGATGCCTACCGCACGGCGCGCATTCCCGACGGTGACCGCACCTGGATCGCGTTCGGCGGACAGTATCGCGTGTCTGACCGGAGCACGCTCGACTTCGGATACGCCCACCTCTTCATCCGGGATACGCGCATCAACAAGACGGAAAGCGGCGTGACGCTCAGCGGAACCTACGAAGGCGCCGTCGACATCCTGTCGGCGCAGTTTACGCACAACTTCTAAGCGGAGACCGACGTCACTATGAGCGTCTGCTTGGCGGCGCGCGGGCCGCTATAATCCAGGTCACCTCGTTCCCGTACGACGCCTTTGGATCAGCCCATTCCCTTTGACAACCTTCTGACGCGCCTGATCGACGACAGCAAGAACGTCGATCTGCTGTGGCAGATGGGCGTACTAGCGGCGTGCGCCCTCGTGGCCTGGGGCGCGATGCGCTTGATCGCCCCCTTTCTCGCGAGGACCGATACCGTCTGGCACGCAGGGCTGCGCAGGGTGGGATTTCCGCTCTTCATGCTGCTGGTGTTGCTGCTCGGGCGCGACCTGGCCCATCACTGGCTGGCCAAACCGCACCTGCTGGATCTGGCCGTGCCGTTGTTGCTGGCGCTGGCGGGCGTGCGGCTGGTGATCTATGCGTTGCGTTACGCGCTCAAGCCGCGCGAATCGCTCAAGTTGTGGGAACGCACGGCCGCCTGGCTGATCTGGAGCGCGTTCGCACTACATATCACCGGCCTGCTACCGCGCATTCATGCGGCGATGGAGGCGCTCTCGTTCCAGTCGGGCGACCACCGCTTCTCGCTGTGGCTGCTGTTCCAGGCCGGGACGGTCATCGTGGCGGCGCTCATCATTGCGCTGACGCTGGCGCGTCTTGTCGAGAACCGCCTGATGGGCATCACGCAGATGAATCTGTCGTTGCGCATGGCCTTGTCGAAAGCTGCGCGTACCGTGCTGCTGATTCTGGCCGTGCTGGTGGCCTTGCCGGCAGTAGGGATCGATCTCACGGTGCTGTCGGTGTTCGGCGGTGCGCTTGGCGTGGGGATCGGCTTCGGCCTGCAAAAAGTCGCCAGCAATTACATTTCCGGATTCATCATCCTGCTCGACCGTTCGGTGCGCATCGGCGATCTGGTGACGGTCGACAACAAATATGGTCAGGTCAGCCAGATCAATACGCGCTACACGCTGTTGCGGGCACTCGACGGTACCGAAACCATCGTCCCCAACGAGACGCTGATCACCCAGACGGTCGTCAACCATTCGCTGTCCAAACCCAACGTGCGGATCGCATTGCCGATCCAAGTGTCCTACGATACCGATCTGGAGCAGGCCGAGGCCTTGATGCTGGAGGCGGCGAACAGTCATATCCGGGTGGTGCATGATGAGCCGGACAGCCCGCCTAGGGTGTTTCTGAAGGAGTTTGCCGATAATGGCATTCTTCTGGAACTGGCTGTATGGATACGCGACCCCAGCGAGGGACAGAATAATCTGCGTTCGGACATCAACTGGGCGATCTGGCGACGTTTCAAGGCTGCCGGCATCGAGATCCCCTTTCCGCAACGCGTTGTGCATATGGCGACCCCGTCTTCGATTGATAATAATCCTTGATTTTTATGGGATTTGTCCGTAAATTATAGGACGCTATTGTCCTTTTTTGGAACTCTGAATCATGCAATTAGGCTTGTTGGATTTACCCTGGTGGGGATATGTGTTGGTCGCGCTCGGTCTGACGCACATCACCATCGCTGCCGTCACCATTTTTCTGCACCGCTCGCAGGCGCACCGCGCCGTCGATCTGCACCCTATCGTCAGCCACTTCTTCCGCTTCTGGCTGTGGATGACCACCGGCATGGTCACCAAGGAATGGGTCGCCATTCACCGCAAGCACCACGCCAAGTGCGAAACACCCGATGATCCCCACAGCCCGCAGACGCGTGGCATCAAGAAAGTCTTCTGGGAAGGCTCCGAGTTGTATCGCGCCGAAGCCAAGGTGACCGAGACGCTTGAAAAATACGGCCATGGCACGCCCGACGACTGGATGGAGCGCAATGTCTACAGTCGCCATTCGGCCGCAGGCATCTGGTCGATGATGGCGATCAACCTGATCCTGTTCGGTCCGATCGGCCTGACCATCTGGGCCGTGCAAATGGCCTGGATTCCGGTGACTGCTGCCGGCATCATCAACGGCATCGGCCACTACTGGGGCTACCGTAACTTCGCCAGCGAGGATGCCAGCACCAATGTGATCCCGTGGGGTATCCTGATCGGCGGCGAGGAGCTGCACAACAATCACCATGCCTATGGCACGTCGGCACGCCTGTCGAACAAGTGGTACGAGTTCGACATCGGCTGGCTCTATATCAAGCTGATGTCCTATGTGGGCCTCGCCACCATCCGCAAGGTGGCGCCGACGGTGAAATGGCTGCCGGCCAAGCCGCTGTGCGACCTCGATACCCTGCAGGCCGTCATCACCCACCGCTACGACGTGATGACACGCTTCGTGAAAAGCGTGCGCGCGGACAGCAAGGCCGAGATCGCCAAGTTGAAGGCGGGCGCGAATCTGCCGCAGAACTGGAACTTCGACAGCTTCCGCCGCTGGCTGCACAAGGAGCCGGCCGAACTGGCTGCGTCCGACAAGGCCGAACTCGACACGCTGTTGGGCAAGAGCGAACGCCTGCAAACGGTCTACCGCATGCGCCAGGAACTCGCCGCCATCTGGGGCCGTTCCACTGCCAGCCGCGAGCAGCTGCTCGACCAGTTGCAGGCTTGGTGCAAACGCGCCGAAGAAAGCGGCATCCAGTCGCTGAAGGATTTCTCGGTGCGCCTGCGCTGTTATGCCTGATGCCGAACGGGTGGCCTGCGGGCCATCCCGTCGAAGGGCCAATAAAAAACCCGCCGATCGGCGGGTTTTTTATTGGCAACTGGCTGAATTACTTCAGCTTGGTTTCCTTGTACATCACATGCTTGCGAGCCTTGGGATCGAACTTGCTGATCTCCATTTTCTCGGGCATGGTCTTCTTGTTCTTGGTGGTAGTGTAGAAGTGGCCGGTGCCCGCACTGGACTCCAGCTTGATCTTTTCGCGTCCGCCTTTAGCCATGATTTTGCTCCTTAAACCGCTTCGCTAGATTAAATGGCTTCGCCACGGGCGCGCAGATCGGCCAACACGGCCTCGATGCCGTTCTTGTCGATGGTGCGCAGGGCAGCATTGGACAAACGCAGACGAACCCAGCGGTTCTCGCTCTCGACCCAGAACCGGCGGTATTGCAGGTTGGGCAGAAAACGACGCTTGGTTTTATTGTTGGCGTGGGAAACGTTGTTCCCGACCATGGGCTTCTTGCCCGTCACGACACATACGCGAGCCATGATGCTGCTCCAAAATTAAGGGTTAACCAGTGAGGGTTAACGAAAGGGGTTAACCCGAGAACCGCGATTTATATCACAGCTTGCAAGTGCGAGGCAAGTTCAGCTGGCCCTCAAAGATGGCCGGATTCCATGAACGACAGCGAGGACGCGCCCGCCACGATGAAATGGTCGAGTACGCGGATGTCGACCAGCGCCAGCGCATCTGCCAGTTGCCGGGTGAGCGAGCGGTCGGCATGGCTGGGCTCGGCCACGCCGCTGGGATGGTTGTGCGCCAGGATCAGTGCCGCGGCATTGTGCGAAAGCGCGCGCTTGATGATTTCGCGCGGGTAGACGCTGGTTTGCGTCAGGGTGCCGCGAAACAGCTCTTCCACCGCGATCACACGGTTCTGCGCGTCGAGAAACACGCAGCAGAACACTTCGTATTCCTTGCCGCGCAGGATGAGCCGCAAATAGTCGCGTACGGCGGTAGGCGAGGTCAGCGCGTCGCCTGTCTGCATGTCTTCCGCCAGCGTGCGCCGAGCCATTTCCATTACGGCCTGCAGCAGCGCGTATTTGGCTTCGCCGACGCCGGGTGCGGCACACGCGGATTTCCTGTCGGCACGACACAACCCCCCCAACCCGCCGAAGCGTTCGATCAGTTCGCGCCCGAGGTCGACCGCGCTTTTGCCGACGACGCCCGTGCGCAGGAAAACCGCGACCAGCTCGGCATCGGTCAGGGCCGTGGCGCCCTGTTTCAGCAGTTTCTCGCGCGGACGCGCGTCTTCCGGCCAGTCCCGAATCGCCATGACCCTTCCCCTCCCGTAGAATGTGCCATTTTCATGGAAAGCGGGCAGGGAATCGAGACCGTGTCGCTGGCAGGCAAAAAAATCATTCTGGGAGTGACCGGCGGCATCGCGGCCTACAAGGCTGCCGAGTTGTGCCGCCTGCTGGTCAAGGCGGGCGCCGAGGTGCAGGTGGCGATGACCGCTGCCGCGCAGCAGTTCGTCACGCCGCTGACCTTCCAGGCGCTGTCCGGCCGGCCGGTGCTGACGTCCTTGTGGGACGCCGCCAGCGGCGACGGCATGGCGCACATTCACCTGTCGCGTAACGCCGATCTGATTCTGGTGGCGCCGGCCTCGGCCGATTTCCTGGCGAAGCTCGCGCACGGCCGTGCCGACGATCTCTTGACGACACTGTGCCTGGCGCGCACCTGCAATCTGGCGGTGGCGCCGGCGATGAACCGCGAAATGTGGGCGGCGGCTGCGACCCAGCGCAATCTTGCGCAATTGCACGATGACAGCGTACAGGTGCTGGGACCGGCGACGGGCGAACAGGCCTGCGGCGAAACCGGTCTTGGACGCATGCTGGAGCCGGCCGACATCGAAGTTGCTCTGCACGGCCTGTTGGGAAAGGGCGTGCTGGCGGGCAAGCGGGTCGTGATCACGGCCGGCCCCACCTTCGAGGCGATCGATCCGGTGCGGGGCCTGACCAACTTGAGTTCCGGCAAGATGGGCTACGCGGTTGCCCAGGCCGCGGCGGAGGCGGGCGCCGAGGTGTGCCTGGTCTCGGGCCCGACCTGCCTTGCCATACCGGCAGGCGTGCGTCGGGTCGATGTGCAAAGCGCAGCCGAAATGCGCGATGCCGTCCTGCGCGAATTGCCGAGCGACGTATTCATTGCGGTGGCAGCCGTGGCCGATTACCGGGTGGATGCGGCGGCATCGCAGAAGATCAAGAAAAGTGCCGCGGGCCTCACCCTGAATCTGGTGGCCAACCCCGATATCCTGGCCGAGGTCGCTGCCTTGCCCGACGCGCCGTTCTGCGTGGGCTTCGCCGCCGAGACCGAACGGCTGGCCGAACATGCCGAGGCCAAGCGCCTGAAAAAGAAATTACCGCTGCTGGTCGGCAACCTGGCGCAGGACACGCTCGGCCAGGACAGCGCCGAGTTGGTGTTGTTCGACGATCAAGGCCGGCATCCGCTCTCGCGTGCCGACAAACTCTCCCAGGCGCGCCATCTGGTTCGCCATCTCGCAACCCTGCTCAACTGACGAAATTCCGACGAAAATGAAGATGGATGTGAAGATTCTCGACGCTCGCCTGCGCGATCAGCTGCCGCATTACGCCACGCCGGGTGCTGCCGGGCTCGATTTGCGTGCCTGTATCGATGGTCCAATCGTACTGGCGCCAGGCGAAACCCAGCTGATTCCGACCGGCATGGCGATCCATCTGGCCGATCCGGGCTATGCCGCGCTGATCCTGCCGCGCTCCGGTTTGGGCCACAAGCATGGCATCGTGCTGGGCAACCTGGTGGGGCTGATCGACTCCGATTATCAAGGCCAGCTCATGGTGTCCGCCTGGAATCGGGGGCAGCAGGCGTTCGAGCTGACGCCGATGGAACGGCTGGCCCAGCTCGTCATCGTCCCGGTCATGCAGGCCGAATTCAACGTGGTGGAAGCGTTTTCAAGCAGCGAGCGCGGCGAGGGTGGATTCGGCAGCACGGGCCGCCAGTAGTGTCGGATATTTTTACATACCGGTAAAAGACGCACCCGGCAGGCTCGCCTGCCGGGTGCGCACACATCAGGGCATGGAATTTGCTGTATCAAGACCATGTCGGCGGGTTGCCTGGAGTCTGGGCGCCCGTCATTGCGGAGAAACAAATACTAAGAGGTTGGAGAGCCGGCTGGCGCAGTCATGCCCCATACGTCGATATCACGGTTTGGCCTGATCCTGGCTGCAGCGTTGGTGCTGCTGGCCGGGCTCGTCGCATCCGTGATTTTTCTGACGCGGCCGCAGGCACAAACGGCGCCGGAAGAACTGGGCAAGCCGGTGATGGCGGCACAGATCGAGTTCCTCGCCGACGCCATGAAGCGCAGCGCCGCGCGGATTGCCGCGCATCCGCAGACGCTGGCGTGTTTTGCCAGCGCTGCGCCTGACGTGTGCCAGGCGCAGGCGGCCAACCTGCAAGCCCTGAATCAGGATGCGACCGTGCTGTTCGTCACCGATGGACAGCGCCAGTTGCTGCCTGGTTTCCTGCCGGGCGACACCCGCCAGCTGCTGGCCAACGCCGGACGCGGTAGCGGGGCGACGGCCACCGCCACCTTCAACCTGTCCCTGTCGCACCCGGTGACGGGCGCCGACGGCAAGCGACTCGGCTATGTCATCGTCGAACAGAGCGTGCCGCAACTGCAGGCGCTGTTCGACACCCTGCCGTTGCCGGACGCCGCCGCCTACGCCGAATTGCAGCAAAACGGGGGCGGTGAGTCCGCCATGGTGCTGATGCGGCGCGGCAACCAGGCGATCCAACGGAACGCCCGTCCCACGTTGATTGCGCTGGCCGGAACGCCCTGGCAGATTGCCGTATGGCGCCCAGTCACGCCAATGATCGAGAGCATGGCGCCCTATCTGCTGGGCTGGCTGGTGGCCAGCCTGATCATCGCCATCCTGGTGACGGCCACCATTCTGGGGGTGCGCAACCGGGTGAGCGACAACCTGCGCACGCTGGTGAAGCTCACCAATGACCTGCGCCAGCAGCGTTTGCGCGCCGATTATCCGGTCAGCCTGGCGGAGTTCCAGGCACCGCTCGAGACCATGCTGAAACTGGGCAAGGTTATGCTGGGTAAACAGAAGGAAGTCTCCTCGCAGGCCCGGATCGACCATTTGTCCAAGGTGAACAACCGGCGCAGCTTCGACGAGAAGCAAAAGGAGTTGTTTGGCACGCTGAAGGACGGCTGGACCCACAGCCTGTTGATTCTCGACATCGATAATTTCAAGCAGGTCAACGATACCTTCGGCCACGAGGCGGGCGATCAGCTCATCATCAAGTTCGGCAATGCGCTGAAGGCCTGCCTGCGCAATAGCGATTTCATCGCCCGCCTGGGCGGCGATGAATTCTGCGTGGTATTCCCCTACACGCCGCTCGATCGGGCACAGGAACTGGCGGAGCGCCTGCGCGCCAAGATGCCGGAGAGCGTCGAGCTCATTCCGGGCGTGACGCAGAAGCTGTCCTGGAGCGGCGGCATGTCCGAATTCAGTCGCGACGACCGCGAGGAAAACGAGGCGCTGGCACGCGCCGACGCGGCGCTCCTGGAAGCCAAGCGCGGCGGCCGTAACGCCACGCGGGTCAGGGCCGCCGCCTGAGTGCGGTCGCCAGCAGGACGATCCCCAAACTCCCCCACAGCGTCAGTACCGGCGCATTGCCCCAGCGCACATACGGCGTGCTGCCGGCGTAGCCCTGAATTTCGCCGGCGAGGCTGCCGGCAGTGAAGAGCGGCAGGCTGGCCAGGACCCGGCCTTTCGCGTCGATGATCGCGGTGAGGCCGGTGTTGGTCGCGCGCAGCATCATGCGCCCGGTTTCCAATGCGCGCATCTGCGACATCTGCGCGTGCTGCCAGGGTGCCAGCGAATCGCCGAACCAGGCCAGGTTGCTGACGTTGACCAGCACGCTCGCTTGCGGCAGTTGGCGGATGATTTCCTCGCCGAACGCGTCCTCGTAGCAGATGTCGGCGGCCACCCGTTGGCCGCCGATGGCGAGCGGGCGCTGGTCGATGGCGCCGCGCGCGAAATCGGAGAGCGGGATGTGCAGGACCTCGATGACCCAGCCCCACACCTTTTTCAGCGGGATGTATTCGCCGAATGGCACCAGGTGCACCTTGCTGTAACGCTGGCTGGGCGCGCTGCCGAAACTGACGACGCTGTTGTAGTAGGCGCCATCGAGCGAACCGGTCGGCAGCCCGGCCAGCACATCGCCGCCGTTGTGCCGGCCGAGCGCGGCCAGCTCGGCGCGATAGGCGTCCGGGAGGGCGGACTCGAACAGCGGCAGCGCCGTTTCCGGCAATACGATCAGACGCGCGGGCGAGGCTGCGGCCATGCGCGCATAGCTGCCCAGCGTGGTGCGGGTTTTGTCGGGTTGCCACTTCATGTCCTGCGGGATGTTGCCTTGCAGCAGCGCTACCGACGTCGGTGCGCCGTCAGGTGTGGTCCATTGAATGTCGCGCAAGGCCTGACCGCCGACCCCCAGTGCCACGATGGCCGCCGCCGCCCAGACGCGTGACGCCGGTGAGGTGCGCGGCGTCATGCTCCATGCCAGCAGGCCTGCGATCAGCGCCAGCAGAAACGAGATGCCGTACACGCCGACGAGGGGGGCATAACCGGCCAACGGGCCATGGGGCACTTGCGAGTAACCCGAAACCAGCCAGGGGAAGCCGGTGAATATCCAGCCGCGACTCCATTCCGTCACGCTCCAGGCAAGCGGAAGCAACAGCACGGTCCTGAGTGCCGGTGTGTGACGCCACCCGGCCTGCAGTGCGCCGACTGTCGCCGGAAACAGCGCAAGGAATGCGCAGAACAAAAAAGTGGCGAGTCCGGCCAGCCACATGGACATGCCGCCGTATACCCACAGACTGACAAATACCCAGCTCACGCCGGCCAGGAAAAATCCCAGCCCCCAGGCCAGGCCGATCAGAAATCCGGTCCGCCTGGACGGGGTGCGCGACAGCTGCGCGAACAGCACGGCCAGGCTCAGGATGGGCAAGGGCCAGAATTCAAACGGCGCGAAGCCGGCGACGGCCGTCGCGCCGGCCAGCAGGCTGAGAAGCAGCGGCAGGAAGGGGGGGCGGCGCATGGCGGAACGCTTATCCGCCATGCAGGTCGCCGCGGCTAGCGGGGCGCTTCAAAGTCGATATGGCCGTCGATCACTGTGTAGCGTACCCGGCCCTGCATCGGATGATCGAGGAAAGGGGTGTTGTCGCCCTGACTGGCCAGGGTTTTGGACGTCACGACCCATTCGGCGGACTCGTCGAATATGCAGAGGTCGGCGTAGCCGCCGATCGACAGGTTGCCGCCGGGTACACCGAGAATTTGTGACGGCTTCCAGGAAATCAGGTCGAGCGCCCGCATCAGCGGCACGCCCATCTCGCGCGCCCATTTCAACGTCAGCGGCAACAGCAGTTCGACCCCCGAGGCGCCCGGGGCCGACTCGCCGAAGGGCACCTGCTTCTCGTCCTCGTCGACCGGAGTATGGTCGGAGCACAGCGCGTCGATGGAGCCGTCGCGCAAGGCTTCGCGGATGGCATCGCGGTCGCGCAGGCTTCTGAGCGGCGGCACCAGATGCAGATGAGGGTCGAAACTGATGAGGTCGTTTTCCGATAGATGCACGTGCGTGCAGGCCACATCGCAGGTCACGGCGAGGCCCTGCGCCTTGGCGGCGCGCACCATGGCAATACTCTCGCGTGTCGACAAACGGGCAAGGTGGATGCGCGCGCCGGTTTCTCGTGCCAGTTGCAGGATGGTTGCCAGCGCCACCGTTTCGGCCAGCGCCGGGATGCCCTGCAGCCCAAGCCGCGTGGCGACCGCGCCGTCGTGCGCGACGCCGCCGCGAGCCAGCGACACGTCCTGTGGCCGCAACCACAGGCTGAAGCCGAAAGTGGCGGCGTATTCCATGGCACGCAGCAATACCAGGGTGTCGGTCAATGGTGCGTCGGCCTGGGTGAAGGCGCGGCAGCCCGCTTCGGTCAGCTCGGCCATTTCGGTGAGCATCTGGCCTTCGAGTTTTTGCGTCATTGCGCCAATCGGATACACGCGGGGTCCCGGCAGGTTCTTGGCGCGGAATTTCAGCATCTCCACCAGGCCCGGTTCGTCCAGCGGCGGGTCGGTGTCGGGCGGGCAGGCGAGCGAGGTGATCCCGCCGGCAGCGGCGGCGAGCATTTCCGATTCGAGTGTGGCCCTGTACTCGAAGCCGGGTTCGCGTAACCGTACCGACAGGTCGACCAAGCCGGGACAGACGACGAGGCCCGTTGCGTCGATCGTGCGGTTGGCGTGGAAGTCGGCAGGTCCCTGGCCGATGGCGACGATCTTGCCTGCCGCCACGAAGACGTCGGCGACTTCGTCGCGTTCGCTCATCGGGTCGATCACCCGCCCGTTCTTGATATGGATCTTCATGCGTTCCCCGTCCCTGCCAGCATTGCCATCACTGCCATGCGCACTGCAATGCCGTAAGTCACCTGCGGCAGGATCACCGATTGCGGGCCGTCGGCCACCTCGGACGCGATCTCGACGCCGCGATTCATCGGCCCGGGATGCATCACGATGGCATCCGGCTTGGCGAGCGCGAGTTTTTCCGGCGTCAGGCCGAAAAACTTGAAGTATTCCTGCGCGCTGGGCAGGCGTGCGCCTTTCATGCGTTCGTTCTGCAGGCGCAGCATGATGACCACGTCGCAGCCGCGCAGGCCCGCTTCCATGTCGTGGAACACCTTGACGCCCATCTGTTCGACCCCGGTAGGCAGCAGGGTTTTCGGGCCGATGACACGGACTTCCGGTACACCCAGGGTGGTCAGCGCGTGGATCTGCGACCGCGCCACGCGCGAATGCAGCACGTCGCCGACGATGGCCACGGTCAGATTGTGGAACTCGCCCTTGAAGCGGCGGATGGTGAACATGTCGAGCAGGCCCTGGGTGGGGTGCGCGTGGCGGCCGTCGCCCGCGTTCACCACCGAGATGTGGGGCGCCACGTGCTGCGCGATGAAATGCGCCGCCCCTGATTGCGAGTGGCGCACGATGAACATGTCGGCGTGCATGGCGGCGAGGTTGTCGACGGTGTCGAGAATCGCTTCGCCCTTGGTCTGGCTGGAGGTCGCGATGTTGAGGTTGACGACGTCGGCGGACAGGCGCTTGGCGGCGATTTCAAAGGTGGTGCGGGTGCGCGTCGAGGGCTCGAAGAACAGATTGAAGATCGATTTGCCACGCAGCAGCGGGACTTTTTTCACCTCGCGCTCGCCCACGTCCATGAAGGATTCTGCGGTGTCGAGGATTTGCGTGATGATGGCGCGCGGCAGGCCGTCGAGGGTGAGCAGGTGGCGCAGCCTGCCGTCTTGGGTGAGTTGTCGGTTCATGCAAGGCTGAGGGTCAGATGGCCGTCGTCGAGGCGGGAAAGGTTGATGTTCTGGTGGTCGGGCACGGTGATGGTCAGGCCGGCGAAATCCGGGCGGATCGGCAACTCGTGGCCGCCGCGATCGACCAGGACGGCCAGCCGGATCGATGCCGGACGGCCGTAGTCGAACAGTTCGTTCATCGCCGCGCGTACCGTGCGTCCGCTGTGCAGCACGTCGTCGACCAGCAGGATGGCGCGGCCTTCGAGATCGAAGGGCAGGTTGGACGGCTTGACCTGCGGGTGCAGGCCGATGCGCGAAAAATCGTCGCGGTAGAACGAAATGTCGAGCGTGCCGAGCGGTTGGGCGCACTGCAGCAACCCGTGCAGGCGCTCGGCCACCCATACGCCGCCGGTGTGGATGCCGACGATCAGCGTGTCGGGCGTGAGGGTGGGGGCGATGGCGTCGGCGAGCCGTGCGATCAGTGTGTTGGCGTCAGGCAGTGAGGCGTGCATCGAAAAACCCTTGCAGTATGAGTTGAGCGGCGACGGCATCCGTCAGCGCCTTGTTTTTCTTGCCGTGGATGCCGCGCGCATGGAGCTCGGATTCGGCTTCCGTGCTGGTGTGGCGCTCGTCCACCAGAAAGACCGGGAGATTGAAGCGGGATTCTAATTTGCGTGCGAAGTTTTTGGCCACCCGCGTCATGTCATGTTCGCTGCCGTCGGCGTGGGTGGGCAAGCCCATTACCAGCAGCACCGGCTGCCATTCGGTCACGAGCTTGCCGATGGCGGTGAGCCGGGCATCGGTCGAGTCGGCCTGAATGACGGTGAGTGGATGCGCGATCCCGATCGACAGATCGCCCGAGGCCACGCCGGTGCGTTTCAGACCCAGATCGAGGGCCAGCACCGTGCCGTGGGTATGCTCCGGATTCAAGCGTGCCCGGCTTCTTCTGACAGGCTGTCGAAGTCGATGCCCAGCAGCTTCATCGCGGCAGGCAGGCGTTCTTCGGGGGCCAGGTCGAAAATCACCTGCGGGTCGGCGGCCACCGACAGCCAGGCGTTCTGCTTGATCTCGTCTTCCAGCTGGCCGGCCGACCAACCCGCGTAACCCAGCGACACCATGAATTTTTCTGGTCCCGCCCCCTGGCTCACGGCTTCGAGCACGTCCTTCGAGGTGGTGAGGCTGACCGCGTCGTTGACGGTGAGGGTGGAACTGAAAGTGAGCGGCGGCGTGTGCAGCACGAATCCACGCTCGGTCTGCACCGGGCCGCCGAAGTACACGGTGTCGTGGTGCAGGCGTTCCGGCAGTGACAGCCCGATCTGCTCGAACAGCGTCGACAGTTCGAGGTCGATTGGCCGATTGACCACCACGCCGAGCGCGCCCTGGTCGCTGTGATCGCAGATATAGGTCAAGGTACCGTTGAAATTGGGGTCAACCATGCCGGGCATGGCGATCAGGAAGTTGTGGGTCAGGTTGACGGTATCCATGGTTACGTTCCCATTGTAATCTGCCTCAAATCCGGCAAGCACCACTTTTTTCAACTTGCCTTTCCACTATAGCGACCATCTCGCCCCATGCCTGAATATGCCCGCGCCCTGGTGTGGTTTCGCCGCGACCTGCGGGATTTCGATCACGCTGCGCTTTATCACGCGCTCAAGTACGCCCGGCAGGTGGCCTGCGTGTTCGTATTCGACCGCGACATCCTGGATGCGCTCCCCGACCCGGCCGATCGGCGGGTCGAGTTCATTTATGCCAGCGTCACCGAATTGCAGCGCGCCCTGCAGGCCCGGGGCGGCGGGCTTATCGTGCGGCATGGCGTGGCCCGCGACGAGATCGTTCGACTGGCAGCTGAACTCGGGGTCGGTGCCGTGTTTTTCAACCATGATGACGACCCGGCCGCCCTGGCGCGCGACGCGGCTGTCGAAACCGCCCTGCATGCGCAGGGCACGGCCGTCCATCACAACAAGGATGCGGTCATCTTCGAGCGTGGGGACATGCTTACAGCTGGCGGTACCCCTTACAGCGTCTTTACTCCCTACAAGAATGCCTGGCTGAAAAAACTGACGCCTTTTCATTTGCAAGCCTACCCGGTTGAAGCGCATGCCGGGCAGCTGTCAGCATTGTCGACACCGGTTCCCACCTTGCGGGAAATGAGGTTCGTCCCCACCAATCTGCGTGAGCTCGGGTTCCCGACGGGCATGTCGGGCGGCGCGCAGTTGTTCGGGGATTTCCTGCAGCGGATCGACCGTTATCAGGCCACGCGCGATTTTCCGGCACGCAAGGGACCGTCGTATCTGTCGGCGCATCTGCGCTTCGGCACGGTGTCCATCCGCCAGCTTGCCGCCGCGGCCTGGCGGCAGGGCGGGCACGGGGCGCAGACCTGGTTGTCCGAGTTGGTCTGGCGCGACTTCTACCACCAGATCCTCTGGCATCGCCCCGACGTCGCGGCGGGCCACACCTTCAAGCCGCAGTACGACGCGCTGCCGTGGCCGAATCCGCCGGGGCATTTTGCAGCCTGGTGCGAGGCGCGTACGGGCTATCCACTGATAGACGCGGCAATACGCCAGCTCAATCAGACCGGCTACATGCATAACCGGCTACGCATGGTCACGGCCTCGTTCCTGACCAAGGATCTTCTGGTCGACTGGCGGCTCGGCGAGCGTTACTTCGCCGACAGGCTGATCGATTACGATCGCCAACAGCGGAGGCTGGCAATGGGCGGCCTCGGTCGGCTGCGATGCCCAGCCCTGGTTCCGCATCTTCAATCCGCTGGCGCAATCCGAGAAATTCGACCCGCAAGGCGTGTTCATCCGCCGTTACGTGCCCGAACTCGCCCAGGTGCCGGACAAATTCATCCATGCACCGTGGCGGCTGCCTGTCAGCGAACAGATGCGCCTTGGCGTGATCGTCGGACAGACCTATCCTGCGCCCATCGTCGAGCATGCGCGCCAGCGCGCGCAGGCGTTGGCGCTGTTCAAGGCCATTCGGCCGGCGCGTGCCTAGTTGTGATGTTTCAGTAGGTTGTTCATCCGTTTCTGATCTGGGACGCTGGTGTTGTCGAGACAGCAACCCCCTTCTCAGGGGAACGGATGAACAGCCATAAGCGTGCGAGATTGACGGCCAAAGGGTTGTGTCCGTCAACTCATTCTAGATTGATCGCACAATCTGGAATGAGTGTTCAATCTATATTAGTATTCAAGGAAACGCAAGATTCGAAGTACCCTCAAGCACGTCTACTCCTCCCTGATTTTGGAGACCTAACATGACCGCCACCTCCAACCAGCCATCCGATACTTCGCGAGCCGATGT